>CALRRR020000007.1:0-152831 GCA_943370645.1 Hydrogenophaga intermedia
CCGAAGAACCTGGCCGATGCCGGGGGCTGGATTGGCGCGAACAACGGCCAGAACCTGGCAGGCAAGCATGTCGGACGGGCTTCCCTGCCTGCCGATCCTTTCACGCCTCTGATCCAGTTTGCCGAGACCATCCGTGTCACCGGCAAGACAGCGTTGCCGACTGCCAAGGGTGAGACCATCGCCGTAGCGGAGCGCACGAACGCCCTGATGAACCACATGTCGGAATCCCTCGGCGTCAACTGTACCTTCTGCCACAACAGCCGGGCCTTCTCCGAGTGGAAGGATGCCCCTCCGCAGCGCGTCAATGCTTTCCACGGCATCCGCATGCTCAGGGAACTCAATGCCAACTATCTGGCTCCGCTGAGCACCACCTACCCGGCGACCAAGCTTGGTCCTGAGGGTGATGCGGCCAAGGCCTACTGCGCCACCTGCCACCAGGGTGCCCAGAAGCCGGTCAATGGCGCGCCGATGCTCGGTGAATACCCTGAGTTGGGCGCTCCGCGACCCTGATCCATCCCGCACCGAAGCGGGAGTGTCTGACACTCCTGATGCGGTGCGGAATGCCTCCAGCCGGTCCTGACCAGTCACCGGCGGCGGCAACGCGATGATCCATAGCAAGGCCCGGTTGCCAGCGCAGCCGGGCCTTGTCATTGGCTGCGGGCATGGCAGGGCCATGTGTTGAATCACACAGCAGAACCGGTGCGGCTTCGGCACGATCAGGTTCAACCAGAGGCCTCGATCAGGGCGGACAGCCGTCTCCTGACCTGGCGATCCGCAGAAAAGTTGCTGGCGTGAACACTCGATCCGACGTGCCCGCTTCCGATCCGGCCGGTGCTCCGGAACTGACGTTCTGGGGCGTGCGCGGCTCGCGTCCGGTACCAGGTCCGGACATGCTCCTGTATGGCGGCAACACGGCCTGCATCGAGGTACGCCTGCCCCAGGGCCGATACGTCGTCGACGCAGGAACGGGGATCGTCAATCTGGGGCGCCGGACGCACTGGCCGGACGATCAGCCGATCCACCTGCTGATGACGCATCTGCATCATGACCATGTCACGGGCTTGCCCTTCTTCGGGCCGGTCCAGCACAAGGGCCGCGAAATCCATGTCTGGTGTGGCAATCTCGGTGGCGCATCCGCCGAAGCGGCACTGCTGGCCTTGCTCGCGCCGCCGCTGTTTCCGCTCACGCTTGAGCAGATGCCAGCCCGCTTCATCTTCCATGGCTTCCATGCCGGCGAGACGCTGAGCATCGGGCGGGACCGCATTCGGACCGTGGCCCTCGATCACCCCTCGGGCGCGACCGGGTATCGCTTCGATACGAGCGCCGGCTCGGCCGCGATCATCACTGACATCGAGCACAGGTCGGGAGTGCATGACCCCGCAGTGGTCGCACTGTGCGAGGGCGTTTCGACGCTCGTCTACGACATGATGTTCGACGAGGCCGAATATGACACGCGCAGGGGCTGGGGGCATTCCACGGCCGAGGCCGCTGTCAGGCTCGCCGATGCAGCCGGAGCGCGGCAGCTGGTCGGGTTTCATCATTCTCCCAGCCACACCGATGCGATCATGCGGGGCCGCGAGGCGCGGCTGGTTGCCAGCCGGCCTGGCTCGCGCATGGCGAGGGAGGGCATGTCGCTGCTGTGTGGGAACCAGCACGACGGTTGACGGCGGCAGCCTGGCCCCCATTTTCTCACGCGGCAGGGCTATCCGTCGCCAAAAGGCACCTGCGGTTGCCGCGCGAAGCGCTATCCTGCGCGTGCACCAATGCTCAGGCTTGTTTCGCAGGCCGGCAGCCTGTCGACCGTGCGAAGTGTGAACGTGCTTGTCACACGCCTGGCCAACGCCCCGGCCATCACGCCGTGAAGCGTTGCGGCATAGTAGGCGCAGAGGGAAGCGCAAGCCTCCCGAGGTCCGCCCAATGGACCGCCCACAATGGTCAGGACCAGCGGATTGCCGCGTTTGGCGACGAACCGTCCGCTCCCCACGAAGGTCCAGGCGTGCCGGCCAACAGCGTGGCACAGGATGTCTGCGCCGATCGAAGCGGGCAGGAATGACAGGACGCGCTGGGCCATGCGGGGAATGCGGTGTCGGAGGAGATAGACGGCCGTGCGCTCGCCAGCCTCGCGGGCGATGGCTGCCGCTTCGCCCGGGCCAAGCAGCCGGAACAGCGACCGGTGCAGGCTGACCACGTCCTCTTCGTCCACCATCGTCTGCGGTGTGCTGCCGAGATGATGGGAGAGTCCCGCCTCCCGGAAAACCTGCTCGCAGAACGGAACACCATGGTGGGCGCGGAGCGCTGCGGCTGCCTGGATGAGGGCGTTCGGCCCGATGCGGCCCACGGGCTCATCAGCCTCGACCGGGCGCGGCAGGCTTCGCGCGGTGCCCGCCGGCAATGCAGCCTTTTCTGTCGCGCCCAGGCCCATGTCAGGTCTTCATGCGCGGACCACCGCGCGAGAACTGCACGCGCTCCTTGAGTGTCAGCGGCGGGGGCATGGCCGGCAGCGCGTCATCATCCGCCATCTGCTCCTTGCCGCCGCCGCAGGCCATGATGTCGGCGGTCTCGGCAGACTTCCGCTTGCGGTTGTGGGTTGTCTGCCACTCGACATCGGCGTCCACGGCGCGCGTGCGCGTGGTGTCGAAATGGAAGTCCACCTTCTTCTTGGATTGCGGGCCCCAGTAATCGACCTTGCCGAGATCATAGAACTTGCGCTCGAAGCCGGCCTTGAGGAAGGCCTTGAGGCAACCGAGCAGGTAGCGCCGCCTCTGGCCTGTGCCCTGCCACGGGTAACTGAACAGCGCTTTCTTCATGTAGAAGCGGCGGTAGTTGTTCATCACCCGGTCGAGCAGCTCGCCCCGCTCCATGGCTTCGGGCTTGATGATCGGCGTGACGAAATTGTATTTCTCGTAGTCGAAGACCTCCACCTTGTCGCCGAGCTCGCGGAACAGATCCGAGAAGGGCCAGGGCGTATACATCGCCCAGTTGGCGAGATCCGGCTTCCAGTCGACCGCCATCTTGTAGGTCTCTTCCAGCGTCTCGGCGGTTTCGTTCTCCATGCCGACGATGAACTGGGCCTCGACCACGATGCCGGCTTCACGCAGCAGGCGGATGGCCTTCTTGTTATCGGCGACGGTGGTTTCCTTGTTGAACAGGTCAAGCTTGAGCTGGGCCGCCGCCTCTGTGCCGAGCGAGACATGGATGAGCCCCGCCTTGCGGTAGAGCGGCAGAAGCGCTTCGTCGCGCAGGATGTCTGTGACGCGGGTGTTGATGCCCCACAGGATATCGAGCTTGCGGTCGATCAGTTCATTGCAGAAGGCAACGAACTTCTTCTTGTTGATGGTGGGTTCCTCATCCGCAAGGATGAAGAAGCCGACATTGTGGTCGCGCTTCAGCGCCTCGATCTCGTCGACCACCTTCTTGGGGTCGCGGATGCGGTAGTCGCGCCAGAATTTCCACTGGCTGCAGAACGAGCAGGTGAAAGGGCAACCGCGCGCCATGTTGGGGATGGCGACGCGTACACCCAGCGGAATGTACTTGTACTTGTCCCAGTTCAGGATGCCCCAGTCCGGGGCCAGGCCGTCGAGGTCCTTGATGGTCGGCGCGGCTGGCGTTGCCACGACCTTGCCATCGTCCAGATAGGCGATGCCCTTGATCGTGGCGCGCTCGGCGGGCCAGCGACCATCGGCAACGGCCTGCGCGAAGGCCACCATGATCTCCTCGCCCTCGCCGCGCACGATCGCATCGATCCAGGGGGCCTCGGGCAGAACCTGCTTGTACATGAAGGTGGCATGCACCCCGCCGAGCACCGTGACGGCATCCGGGCAGACCTCCCGCGCCATTTCCAGGACGCGCTCGGCCTTGTAGATCGACGGCGTGATCGCGGTGGTGCCGATGATGTCGGGCCTGGCCTCGGCGATCTTCGCCTTCAGCGCCTCGTCATCGATGTCATAGGTCATCGCATCGATAAAGCTGATATCGGGAAAGCCCGCCTTCTTCAGCGCGCCTGTCAGATAGGCGACCCAGGCCGGCGGCCAGTTCCCGGCAATTTCCGCACCGCCGGAATGGTAGTTCGGATGGATGAACAGGATGCGCATGGCCGCTGCCTTTCTGCATGTCTCGACAGATAGCGCCCGATGAAGTGTCCATTGTAATTGACACTGATCAAAGCGCGGGCCTCCGCTCCCCGGCCATCAGGCCCGGCCGTCGCCGGTTTGATCGGGCGCAAAGAGGGCCTGCTTCTGGTGCGGCAATCTGTGGCCCATGCAGTCGCCACGATCAGGACAAGGATCGCCCATGTCTCTTTCTCCGGAAGCCATCCTGCGCAACGCCGAGCAGCCCGTGCCGCGCTACACGAGCTATCCGACGGCACCGCATTTCCATGCGGGCGTCGGGGCCGCGAGCTATCGCGACTGGCTTCAGGCCCTGCCGGAGAATGCCGCGTTGTCGCTCTATGTCCACGTGCCGTTCTGCGACACGCTGTGCTGGTTCTGCGGCTGCCACACCAAGATCACGCGGCAATATGCGCCGGTCGCGGACTACCTCGAGGCCATGATGCGCGAAATCGCGACGATCGCGGCGCTGGTGCCGGCCTCGGCGCGTGTCACGCATCTGCACTGGGGCGGCGGCTCGCCGACCATCCTCAGCCCCGATGACAGCCGCCGGCTCGTCGATCGCATCCGCCGCCTGTTCCGCATCGATGACGCCATGGAGTTCGCCGTCGAGGTTGATCCGCGCGGCATGGATGAGGCCCGCATTGATGCACTGGCAGAGAGCGGGCTGACGCGCGTCAGCATCGGCGTGCAGGACTTCGATCCAGCCGTGCAGAAGGCCATCAACCGGATCCAGAGCGTCGAGGAAACCCGCGCGGTGATCGAGCGCTTCCGCGAGCACGGTGTGCGCTCGCTCAATATCGATGCCATCTACGGCCTGCCGGGCCAGCATGCGCAACAGCTCACCCACACCCTGGACGAGGTGGTGAAGCTGGCTCCTGACCGCATCGCCCTGTTTGGCTATGCCCATGTGCCGTGGATGAAGCGGCACCAGTCGCAGATCGACACCGCTTCGCTGCCCGGCGTGCTGGAGCGCCATGCGCAGGCGGAGCTGGCTGCCACCGTGCTGGAGAATGCCGGCTTTGCCCGGATCGGCATCGACCACTTCGCCCGCCGCGACGACGAGCTTGCCGTGGCAGCGCGCGAGGGCAGGCTGCAGCGCAACTTCCAAGGCTACACGGTCGACCCCGCCGATGCACTGATCGGCCTTGGCGCCTCGGCCATCGGCAAGCTGCCGCAAGGCTATGTCCAGAACGAACCGGCGATTGCCGGCTATGCCCGCGCCACGCAAGCGGGAGGTCTGGCGGCGGTGCGCGGTGTTGCGCTGAGCACCGAAGATCAGATGCGCGGCGAGGTGATCGAGCGCCTGATGTGCGACCTCGCCTTTTCCCGCCGTCACTTGCGCATGCGTTACGGAGCCGCTGCCGATCCGCTGATCGCGCAGGCTGACGAGATCGTCGAGGAGGATGCCGATGGCTTCGTGGTCGGCACCGAGGATGGCTTCCTGATCACCAGCCGGGGCCGGCACTTCCTGCGCACGGTCGCCGCGCGCTTCGATGCCTATCTGCCAAGCCGTCCGAACGGACACTCGCTGGCAGTCTGAACCGGACGTTTCCTGTGCCCGTCAGCGCAGGTCGAGTGGGCTGCTCATGGCTGCACGCCGGATGATCCGGAAGGGCTCGCCGGTCGATGGCTGTTCGAACAGCACGAGGGCATCAACCGCAAGGTGGGCCGTTCCGATCTCGTTGGCCATCGCATCGGCGAGCTTGTCGGCGATCTCGTGGACATCGGCCACCTCGCCGCTCAAGGTCATGTGGAACCGGTAGTCAGGCCCGACATGCGGATAGCCGAAACGGTCGAGCGACTCGCGCTGGCGGGCGCTCAGGTGCTGCGGCTTGCGTTTGGCGCGCTCCGTCTCGCTCATCGGGGCGCGGAAGTGATCGAAACCGGCCACGACCTCTGCCTCAAGGCTCACCAGCTCCGGTAAGGGCTGCGTCTGGGTCAGGGCTACGAAGCCATGGCCGGCATCGTCGGCAAGGCTGGTCACGGCCAGCGGCCCCAGATCGAAGGCATCGCGCGAGGCGGCATAGCGCACCAGATCCTGTTCCAGTTCAGCCCGGCTGCGGCCTTCGGCCAGCCGGAACGGTGCCTTCAGCGTGGCATGAAAGCCGTAGCTCCGGGGGCGCATCGTAATCCGCCGCCAGATCGCCGGCTCGATTCCCTCCGGCGCAAAGCCCGGACGGTCAAGACCGCTCGCAGCATCGTAGCCGAGCACCCGCGAGCCGAAATCCCAGAGCGGCGTGTCCTGCGGCGGTGCCAGGTAGATCGCGTATCGGCTGTCCATCGAAGTCCCTCGTCAGCGTGGCAGGAGCGACCGGAGGGCTGCAACGAACTGCTCGATGCCATCGCTGAGCGCACCGTTGTTCTCGATCCGCACATCCGCTTCAAGCGCCTGATCCTTGAGCAGCGCGCGGGCCAACCTGTCGGCCCGGTCGCCGGCTTCCTCGCGGCCTCGATGTTCAAGCCGCGCTGCAAGCATCTGGGCTGACGCGGTGACATGCACGATCAGCGTGCGCGAGAACCGGTCCCTGATGACGGGCGTCATGTCGCGCGAGACATTGGCCACCACGACCCGGCCCCGGTCCAGTTCGTCCATCAGCGATACAGGCAGGCCGTAGCTCAGCCCGTTGGCATCCCACCACAGGGCAAACCCGCCTTCCGCCGCCCTCAGCCGGAAGGCGAGCGGCGTGACGGACTCGTAGGGTTCGCTGGTGTCGGCCGGGCGTGTGATCACGCGGCGCGCAAAGACGATGCGATCGTCCTGCGCGAACATGGCCTGCGCGCCCGCGATCAGGCTGTCCTTTCCGGCCCCGCTCGGACCAGCCACTGCAACGAAAATGCCCTTGCCAACGGCTGTCCCGGCCTTCGGCAGCAAAGGCTCCGGCGCGGCCGTTCGGGGTGTCATCGGGCCACCGTCAGGCCACGCGCACGGCGTCGCGCCAGACGGCGCGGACGACCGGGTGATCGCCTGGCATGGTGACACGGATCAGGTCGGCCCGCTTGCCTTCCCGGATTTCGCCGCGGTCCTCAAGACCCGTTGCCTTCGCAGGGTTGCGCGACACCAGATCGATGGCACCGGGCAAGCCGCCTACCGCCGGCACATCACGCAGCGCGAACGCAGCCACGAGCAGGCTGCCCGGTACATAATCCGATGACAGGATGTCGAGGATGCCCTGCTCAGCCAGCGTGGCCGCCGCGACATTGCCTGAATGGGAGCCACCGCGCACCACGTTCGGAGCGCCCATCACGGTCGCCATTCCTGCCTCGCGCGAGGCGGCTGCGGCCTCCACGGTCGTCGGAAACTCGGCGATGCGAACGCGCTGGTCGATCGATTCGCGCACCTCGTCGAGCGTCGTGTCATCGTGGCTCGCCAGTGCGATGCCGGCCTTGTGCGCCATCTCGACCACGGTGGGCCTGTGGCGCGCCGCGCGGTCAGAGCCGACACGTTGCCGATGGCTCACCACCGCGTGCACCTCATCCATCGATTTGCCGGTTTTGCCGCCATAGTAGATGAAATACTTGTCCAGATCGCGGAACTGGCGCTGGCCGGGGGTGTGGTCCATCAACGAGATGAGGTCGACCGGATAGCGCGCGATGAAGGCCTCCAGCGCAGGAACCACATCCAGCGTTGGAACCTCACAACGAAGGTGGGTGCGGTGATCGACCCTCAGGAGCCCTGCGGCCTTGGCGCGCGCCAGCGCATCGGCGAGCTGCATCGTCATCGTCACGAACTCGGTGCGGTTCTCGTGTTCGTCCGTGCCCACCCTCAGGCTGTCGAACACGGTGGTGATGCCTGACGTGGCAATCTGGCCGTCATAGGCCTGCACAGCGCTGTCCACTTGCCAGAGCACCTTGGGGCGCGGCAGGAAATGGGCTTCAAGGTTGTCGGTGTGGATTTCGACCAGGCCGGGCAGCAGGTAGTCGCCCTTCAGATCAAGCCCGCGTTCGGGCGCGCGGCCCTCGCCGACCTCAGTGATCAGCCCGTTCTCGGTGACCACGTAGCCATTGAACATGTCGTCCGCCGTCACGACCAGCGCGTTCTCGAAGATCTCGGTGGTCATCTGCCCTGCTCGTACCTGCTGAGAAAAGCCTCGATGTCGAGGCTCCGGAAATCGTCGAGTGCGTCGCGCAGCTTGTCGTGGCTCCAGTCCCACCAGGCCATCGTGTCGAGGCGCGCCCCGGTGGCCGCATCGAAGCGTTCGCGGATCAGCTTTGCCGGCACACCGCCGACGATCGTGTAGGGCGCAACATCCTTCGATACAACCGCTCCGGCCCCGATCACCGCTCCGTTGCCGACTGTGACGCCCGGCAAGACCGTCGCGCCATGGCCGATCCAGACATCGTGGCCGATGGTCACGGCATGGCGGCGGCGCCAGTCGAAGAATTCTTCCTCATGGCTGGCATCCGGCCAATAGTCACCGGCCCGGTAGGTGAAGTGGTGCAGCGTTGCCCGCCAGGTGGGATGATTGGTGGCGTTCAGACGCACATGGCTGGCCATGTTGACGAACTTGCCGATGGTCGCGGTCCAGACCTCACACTCGCGCATCATGTAGGAATAGTCGCCGATGCTTGAATCGGTCACGGTGCAACGCTCAGCGATTTCGGTGTAGCGCCCGACCGTGCAGCCATTGACCGCCGCCGTCGGGTGGATCAGCGGAAGCTCTGACAGCCGCGTCGCGCGCTGCACCGTTGTCGCTTCGGCACTCATGCGGCTTCCCGCGCAGCAAAGGTCGAGACATCGATGATGCGGTCAGCAACACGGGTGCGGACCTCCTCATCATGGAAAATGCCGACAAAGGCGGTGCCCGTCGCCTTGCGCGCTGCCATCAGGCCGATGACAGCCTCGCGGTTGGTGGCATCGAGCGATGCCGTGGGCTCATCGAGGATGAGGATGCTGTGCTCGCCGGCGAAGCCCCTGGCGATATTGACGCGCTGTTGCTCGCCGCCTGAAAACGTGGCCGGCGGCAGGCGCCACAACCGTTCGGGCAGGTTTAGCGCTTGCAGAAGGCTGCTCGCCCGCTCCAGCGCGGCTGCCCTGTCCACGCCGGCCGCAAGGGCTGGCTCAGCGACGATCTCAAGGGCCGGCACGCGCGGGATGACCCTGAGGAACTGGCTGACATAGCCCAGCGTCATCCGGCGGATATCGAGAATGGCGCGCGGTTCGGCCTCGACAATGTCGACCAACTCGCCGCGATGGCGCACGCGGATATGGCCGCTTCCGGCCAGGTAGTTGCCGTAAAGCATTTTCAGGATCGACGACTTGCCCGCGCCAGAAGGCCCGCCGAGCACGACGCATTCGCCGGCATGAACCTCAAATCCGACCCGTAAGACGACAGGCAGCCGTGTTCCGCCATGCATGTGCAGGGTGAAGCTCTTGCCGAGGTCCTCGACAACGAGTGCGATGGTATCGGGTTGAGTGATCATGCTGCCAGCACCGAGGAAACCAGAAGCTGCGTGTAGGGCGCCTGCGGATCATCCAGCACCCGGTCGGTCAGGCCCGTCTCGATGACATGGCCCTGCTTCATCACGATGATGCGGTGGGACAGGAGCCGCGCCACGGCGAGGTCATGCGTGACCAGAACCACCGCAAGGCCGAGGTCCGCCACAAGCCCCCGGATGAGATCGAGCAGGCGTGCCTGCACCGACACATCGAGCCCGCCGGTGGGCTCATCCATGAACACGAGGCGTGGCGATGTCACGAGGTTGCGGGCAATCTGGAGACGCTGCCGCATGCCGCCCGAATAGGCGGTCGGTTTGTCGTCGATCCGGTCAACGCCGATCTCGACGCGGGTGAGCCAGTTCGCCGCCGTGTCGCGGATCTGGCCATAATGCCGGTCGCCGACCGCCATCAGCCGCTCGCCGATGTTGCCGCCGGCAGAGACATTCATGCGAAGGCCAAGTGCCGCGTCCTGATGCACGAAGCCCCAGTCAGTACGGGCCAGAAGCCGACGCTCGGCCTCCGACAACTGCGCCAGATCGCGTTCGACACCGTCACGCATGCGATAGCGCACCTCGCCGGTGTCGGGCTGAAGTCGGCCCGACAGGAGGTTGAGCAAGGTCGACTTGCCCGAGCCGGATTCGCCCACGATGGCGAGCACCTCGCCCTCGTCGATGCTCATCGAGACATGCTGACAGGCGGGCCGGCCGCCATAGCTCTTGGCCAGCGACCGGGCGCTGAGCAGTGGTATTCTTGGGGCAAGAGCCGTCATTCTGCAGCCTCCCGTGCGGGATCGGCACCCGGATCATCGGCGAGCATCGTGCCGCGATGGCCATTGGCGCGCCGGCTCTCGCAATGGTCGGTGTCCGAGCAGACATACATGCGCCCACCCTGGTCGTCGGTCACCACCTCGTCGAGATAGCTGTCGCTTGCGCCGCAAAGCGCACACGGCACATCGAAGCGGCTGCGCTCGAAAGGGTGATCCTCGAAGTCCAGCGAAACGACCTTTGTGTGGGGCGGAATGGCATAGATGCGCTTTTCACGCCCGGCACCAAAGAGCTGCAAGGCCGGACAATCATCCATCTTCGGGTTGTCGAACTTCGGGATCGGCGAAGGGTCCATCACGTAGCGTCCGGCGACCTCGACGGGATACGCATAGGCGGTGGCGATGTGGCCGTGCCGTGCGATGTCCTCGTACAGTTTCACATGCATGAGCCCGTATTCCGCCAGCGCGTGCATGGTGCGCGTCTCGGTCTCGCGCGGCTCGAGAAAGCGCAGCGGCTCGGGGATCGGCACCTGGTAGACCAGCACCTGGTCAGGCCCCAGCACGGCTTCCGGAATGCGGTGCCGCGTCTGGATGATGGTCGCGTCCGCTGTCGCGGTGGTGACAGCAACATTCGAGGTCTTGGCGAAGAAGGCGCGGATCGAAACCGCGTTTGTGGTGTCATCGGCTCCCTGGTCGATGACCTTGAGCACATCGTCCGGCCCGAGGATCGCCGCCGTGACCTGAACCCCGCCCGTTCCCCAGCCATAGGGCATCGGCATCTCGCGGCTGGCGAACGGCACCTGATAGCCGGGGATCGCGATGGCCTTGAGGATGGCACGGCGGATCATCCGCTTCGTCTGCTCGTCGAGGTAGGCAAAGTTGTAGGGCATGTTGTCAGCTTGCGCGGTCATTCGGCAGCCTCCGCCTGGTGCTGGCCGGACAGACGTGCCGCGACCTCGGCCCGCATCTGGCGCAGCATGGCAATCTCAGCCTGAAAGTCGACATAGTGCGGCAGTTTCAGATGCTCGACGAACCCGGTCGCCTGAACGTTGTCGGAATGTGACAGCACGAACTCCTCGTCCTGCGCCGGGCCCTTGCGTTCCTCGTCGAACTCGTCAGCCCGGAGAGCGCGATCGACCAGCGCCATCGACATGGCCTTGCGCTCGCAATGGCCGAAGCCGAGCCCGTAGCCGCGCGTGAAGCGGGGCGGCTCGGTCAGGGAGCCCTTGAACTGGTTGACCATCTGGCATTCGGTGACAGTGATGTCGCCAAGCGGGACAGCAAAGCCGAGATCCTCGACAAACAGTTCGACCTCGACCTCGCCCATGCGGATTTCACCGACGAACGGATGATTGCGGCCATAGCCGCGCTGCGTCGAATACCCCAGCGCCAGCAGAAACCCTTCATCGCCGCGCGCAAGGTTCTGCAGGCGCAGGTCCCGGCCAGCGGGGAAACCCAGCGGATCGCGCGTCAGGTCGCCAACCGGCTGGCTGTCCTGTGGCGCAGGATTGGCCTCGATCAGGTCTTCCGCAGCGATGATGTCGGTGACGCGGACCATGCGCTCGCTGTCATCGGGCGATGCCATGGGGGCTGGCGCGACAGCGTCGCCATCGCCGTCTGCGGCCAGCGCGAAATCGATCAGTCGGTGCGTGTAGTCGAAGGTCGGCCCCAGCACCTGCCCGCCCGGCAGGTCCTTGTAGGTCGCCGAAATGCGGCGCCGAACCTGCATGGCGCCGGTATCGAGCGGCTCGGAAAAGCCGAAACGCGGCAAGGTCGTGCGGTAGGCGCGCACCAGAAAGATGGCTTCGATCAGGTCGCCCCGTGCCTGCTTGATCGCCAGCGCCGCCAGCTTGCGGTCATACAGTGAGCCCTCGGTCATCACCCGGTCGACGGCGAGCGCCAGTTGCCCGTCTATCTGGTCGATGCCGATCTCAGGAACATCCGTGTCGCCGCGCCGCTTCTCAGCCAGCAGGGCATGGGCATTGGCGATGGCCCGTTCGCCACCCTTGACGGCGACATACATCAGCCAGCCCTCCCGATAAGACGTATGCTGCGCGGCAGGGCCACGACCCGGTCCCCGGCAGCAAACAGGATGTCCACGCCCAGCGGAAAAGCCGCACGGTTCGCCGCCCATTGTGCCGTGAAACCCTCTGGCAACGGCGCAACACAGATCTCGGACGTGCCGGCGATCCCCGGTCCGGCGAGCGACAGCGATGCACCGGCCTCGACGCTGTCACACAGCGCGATCACCGTGGTCGAGCGGTCGGGATACTCCGCCGTGCCCTGAGCAAAGGCGGAAAGGTCAAGCGCATCGACCCTGAGTTCGATCAGCGCGAAGGCAGCATGCGCCGGCTCCCGAACCACAGGCGCATCGGTGTGAAAGCGCAGGAATTCCGCCACGCCGGGCGTCGCCGCGATGGAGGGCGAAAGATAAAGCGGCGTCTCGAAATCGCACAAGGCCAGGATGATGGCCGCAGCAGCTGGAGCGAGCGGCGTCTCGGCGCTCAGGCCTTCGCCGAGCGTACGGACACGGCCGGGCCGCGACAGCGCCTTCATGGTGCGGCGGAAGGCCGACTGGCTGTCGAACACCGGATTGGCAAAGCCTGAGGCAAGCGAGATGGGCGATAGCGTGGTCATCGTCAGCCTTCCCCCCGCACGAGTGTGAAGAAATCAACGCGTGTTGCAGCCGTTTCGGCGCGGGTCTTTGCCGACTCGCGCGCGAGCCGAGCACGGATCGGCGCAAGGATGTCACGCTCGACCAATGGCCGTTCCGCCGCATCCTGCCACAGTGCATCCGCGACAGCCGCCATGCGGGCAAGCCTGGAATTGCGGCCAAGCATCTGGCCATGGCCACGCCGGCCGGACGCCAACTCGACAACGGCCCGGGTCACCGTGGCTTCACCGAGATTGAACGCGGCACCATCGCCGCCCATCCGGCCACGCACCATGACAAGGCCGATCTCCGGGCGCTTGAGATCGCGCACGGCAAGGTCGGGCCAATGCCGCGCCAGCGGTCCTGCGAGTTCCGCTTCGGTGCCCCGTGCCAGTGTGGCGAGGCTGGCCTTGCGGCTCTGCGAAAGGTCTTGTTCGTCCATGACGCCCGCCTTGCCAATGCCAGATGACAACCCGATGACGGAACTCACAGTCGGCCTGTCCTTTCCCCCACGATCGCCAGCCTGAGCCGCGATGAGACAAAGTCGATCACAGCCACCGTGACGAGGATCATCAGGATGATGAAGGCGACCTGATCCCACTCGTAGGTCCGGATCATCTCCGCCAGATAAAGCCCGATGCCGCCAGCCCCCACAATGCCGATGATGGTGGCGGAACGCGTGTTGGATTCGAAATAGTACAGCATCTGGCTGATCAGCACCGGCATGACCTGCGGCACGATGCCGAAGCGGATCGCATGGACCCTGCTTCCGCCCGTCGAGGTGACACCCTCGCCGGCCCTGCGGTCGATGGCCTCGATTGCTTCCGAATAAAGTTTGGAGAACGCGCCGATATCGCTGGTCATGATGGCCAGCACGCCGGCGAACGGCCCGAGCCCAACCACGTTGATCCAGATCAGGGCCCAGATCAGCGTATCGACCCCGCGGATCGAATCCGAGAAGCGGCGTGTCAGGAAGCGCACCAACCGGTTTGCCATGGTGTTGCGAGCCGCGAGAAAACCGAGCGGGAACGCGATGAGCGCAGCCAGCAGCGTGCCCAGAAAGGCAATTGCCACGGTTTCGGCCAATGCCTTCAGCAGGGCCCACAACTGCGTGCCCGGTGTCGGCGGCACCATCAGTCCGAGGAAGGTGCCAAGCTGCACGATCCCGCTACCGAGCCGGGCAAATGAGAATTCCAGCCTGACAATCGCGAGCAGTGCCACGGCAGCCATGGCCAGCACGACGGCCAGCGTTACCCAGCGCTCACGTTGCGAGCCGGCGACAAGCCCGGCATGACGCGCCCTGATCGCGGCCTGGTCCGGAAACAGGTGTGAGGTTTTCATCGGCCATGCTCCAGCGAGATCAGGCGGTGGCGGATACGTTCGGTGACCAGATCAATGACCATCACGGTGGCGATGATCAGCAGCAGGATGGCCGACACGTCCGAGTAGTAGAATTTGCGGATGGCCTCGATCAGGTCCTGCCCGATGCCGCCGGCTCCGACGAAGCCCATGACGGATGCGCCGCGCACATTAATCTCGAACCTGAGCAATGCATAGCTGGCAAAATTTGGCAGAACCTGGGGCACGACCGAATAGCGGATCGCCTGCCATCGTGTGGCACCGGAGGCGATTGCACCTTCAACCGGCTTCATGTCGATGTTCTCGACCACTTCGGCGAACAGCTTGCCGAGCGCTCCGACCGTATGGATCATGATCGCCAGCACGCCGGGCACCGGCCCGAGCCCGAAGGCGACGACGAAGATCAGCGCAAACACGATCTCCGGCACTGTGCGGCAAAATTCAAGGAAGCGGCGTGCGAAGAAGCGCTGCGCCGGATTGACGGCGAGGTTGATGGTGGCCGCGAAGCACAGGAAGAACGCACCGATCGCACCGAACAACGTGCCGAGATAGGCGATCAGCAGCGTGTCCCATAGCCGGCTCATCCAGCGGCCGAGGCCCCAATACCAGTCGGCAATGTCGGTGAAGACCAGGCGTCCGTTGTCGAGATAGAAGATGCGGCCCAGATAGCTGGTGAGCTGGCCGGCATTGTTCCAGAACTTGACGAGATCGACCTCCGCGACGCGGCCCGCCACCATGATGAGGATGGCCAGCACCAGCACACCAATCAGTGTGGTCCGGCGCTTGGCAGCCTGGGCGGCACGATAGGCCGCCGACAAGGCCGCGATCTGCGTGTCGGGAAGGCGCGGAACTGCGTGGGCCATGATGCGGACCGATCAGCTTGGAGGACAAGGAACGCGGAGGACAAGGAAAAGGGCGTCACACGCGTGTGTGTGACGCCCTCATGATATTCCCGGCAGGCTTCAGGAACCGCTGCGGCGGCGCAGGCCGTCGACGAACTTCTGGAGTTCGATGGTGACCTGATAGTCGGCGTGCGCGGCCGGGGCGAAGCCGGGCGACTTGCCGTCAGTCAGCTTGTCGAAAGCTGCCTTGTTGCGGGTCGGCGCTTCAAAGAAGGCCTGACGGATCGCGGCTTTGGCATCAGCCGGCAGCGAGGTGAGATAGGCATACGGCGAGCCAGGGATCTTGTCGGAGCGGAACACGATCTTGAAGTCTTCCTTCTTGACCATGCCCTTGTTCGCCATGCGGCTCAGATTGCTGTCCTCTTCGGAGTTCCACCAGTTGAAGGCGACATCGCAGGTGCCCTGCTGCACGGCCATCACGGCATTCTCGTGGCTGCCGGCATTGACCACCTTGCCGAAGAACTTCTCGGGCTCGATGTTCATCTTGCTGAACATGTAGAGCGGCACGTTGTTGCCCGAGGTCGAGTTGGGGTCGACGAGGCACAGGTTCTTGCCACGCAGGTCTTCCAGCTTGGTCGCAGGGTTGCTGGCCTTGGTGTAGGCGACCGAGAAATAGCCGGTCGAGCCGTCTGGCGCGCGCATCGAGGCGAAGGGCTCGACGCCGCCATTGGTGACGGTGTGGGCGCGGACATAGGACGATGGGCCATAATCACCGATGTGGATCGAACCGGCGCGCTGGCCTTCGATCACGGCGGCATAGTCGGACGCGATGCGCAGCGTCACCTTCACGCCGAGTTCCTTGGACAGATATTCCATCCAGGGGCCCATGCGCTCGGTCACGCCGGAGGCGTTCTCGGCGGGCACGACGGCATAGACGAGTTCAGGAAAGCGCGTGCGCCAATCCTGGGCGAAGGCGGATGTCGAGGTTGCGGCAAGCGCAAGGCCTGCAGCGAGCCCCAGAGTGATGCGGCGTGTCAGGGTCATGGCAGAAACTCCACGGGGTTGGGCTTTCAAAGGGGAAAGTTCCGGCAACTGGCAGGGCAGGGCCGGTCTCAGGCGACAGCCGTCAGCGGCTGATAGATGCCGCCGACCGCAGCAGGCGGCAGAACGGTCATGACCTCATGCGCTTCGAGGCCATAAAGCTCACGGGCGATATCCTCGGTGAGGGCTTCGGGCGCGCCGTCGAACACAACCTTGCCCTGCGCCATGCCGATCAGGCGGCCGCAATACTCCTTGGCGATATCGAGATCATGCAGGTTGCAGATCACGGTGATGCCGAAATGCTTGTTGAGGCGCAGCAGGCTGTCCATCACCACCTTGGTGTTGCGCGGGTCGAGCGACGCAATCGGCTCGTCGGCGAGGACAATCTCGGGCTCCTGAACCAGAGCACGGGCAATGGCGACGCGCTGCTGCTGGCCACCTGAAAGCGATTCGGCGCGTTGGCCGGCAAGCGCGGTGATGTCGAACTGTTCCAGCGCGGAGACAGCGATGGCGCGGTCATCCGGCGACCAGAGCTTGAGCAGCGAGCGCATCTGCGAAGTGTGGTTGAGCCGGCCCATCAGCACGTTGGTCATCACATCGAGCCGGCCGACGATGTTGAACTGCTGGAACACCATGGCGCACGAGGCACGCCAGTCGCGCAGCGGCTGCCCCTTGAGCGCCGTGACGTCCTGACCGTTCCAGCGGATCGAGCCGGACGAGACATCCTGCAGGCGATTGATCATGCGCAGCAGCGTTGATTTGCCGGCTCCGGATCGCCCGATCACTCCGACGAAACTGCCCTTCTCGATATCGAGGCTGACATCGTCGACGGCACGCTTCGAGCCGAAGTCACGGTTCACGTTTCGCAGCTCAAGCATGCACAGACCTCCATGTCTCCGGACGACGCCTAGCGGGGCTGCGCGACACTTCGATGACGTTTCAATGCAGGTTCCATGTCACCGCAGGGTCATCCACCGCTCAGTGCGTGGCCGCCATGCCCGACGGCGACTGGCGTACTCAGGCGGCCGTCGCTGCTTGTTCGCCGTTGGCGCAAACCAGATTGGCAAGGAAGGCCTCGGTGGCGGGCGACCAGGAGCGCGTCATCGCAAAGTCCCGGCAACTGGCGCGCGGGATCGCCAGCGCGTTCAGGCAGGCGCGGGCGAGGTTCTGGTCGAGGCAAGCAACGCCGCTGCCGCCCACCACATCCATCGGCCCGGGAACGGGGAAGGCAGCGATAGGCAGGCCCGAGGCCGCCGCCTCCAGCAGTACGATGCCGTAGGTGTCGGTCAGGCTCGGGAACACGAACGCATCCGCCGAGGCATAGACCGCCGCAAGATCGGCGCCCTGCTTAAGCCCGGTGAAATGCGCCAGCGGGAACTTCGCCTTCAGCGCCTCCGACTGCGGTCCGTCACCCACCACGACCTTCGAGCCGGGCAGATCAAGGCTGAGGAAGGCCTCGATGTTCTTTTCCAGCGCAAGGCGGCTCACCGTCAGGAAAATCGGGCGCGGCAGGTCGAGCACTGAAGGCTGCTCGGGGTGGAACAACTCCGTGTCGACGCCGCGTGGCCAATGGGCGAGGTGCGTGAAGCCATGTGCCGCAAGGTCCGCGCGCATGCTCCTGGTCGAGACCATGACGTGGGCTGCCGGCGCATGGAAGTGCCGCAGCATGGCATAGGTCATCCACTCGGGCACAGGCACGCGTGCGCTGACATATTCCGGAAAGCGGGTGTGGTAGCTGGTTGTGAAGCGCCGACGCTGCGCGAGGCAAGCTCCGCGCATGGCCCAGCCAATGGGCCCTTCGGTCGCAATGTGGATGGCGTCGGGCTGCTCCAAAGACAGCACGTCGCGCATCGCCCCGCCCGGGACCATCGCAAGCCGGATGTCCGGATAGGTCGGCATGGCGAAGGTCTGGAAATCCTGCGGCGTCACCAGCCTGACGATGTGTCCGCGCTGGCGAAGATCACCGATTGTCGCCTGCAAGGTGCGGACAACGCCGTTCACCTGCGGCTCCCAGGCGTCGGTGGCGATCAGGATCTTCATCTGCCACCCCTTTCAGGCTGCGAGCGGCTCCACGCGTCGTCCGGAGTCTGGTTCGGTTCCGCCTTCCGACGTTGCCTCCGCTTCAATCAGCAACGCCTTGCTGGTGTTCCACGCGATGATCTCGAACTGGCCGTCCTGCCGCTCGACGAGCGCCGTGCTGCTTTCCACCCAGTCGCCGCAGTTCATGTAGCGGATGCCGCTGATCTCGCGGATTGCGGCATGGTGGATGTGGCCGCAGATCACGCCGTCGGTGTTCTGGCGCCGGGCCTCGCCTGACAGCGTTTCCTCGAAGGCGCTGATGAAATTGACGGCCTTCTTGACGCTGTGTTTCGCCCATGCGGAAAAAGACCAGTAGGTCCGGCCGAGCCGCCGCCGCACGAAGTTGATGTGGTTGTTGAGGATCAGCGCGATCTCGTAGGCCCAGTCGCCCACGAAGGCGAGCCACTTGGCGTGCATGACCACAGCGTCGAACTGGTCGCCGTGTATCACCAGATAGCGCCGTCCATCCGCCGCCTCATGCACCGTCCGGTCGGCGATTTCGATGCCGCCCACATGGCTGTCCTGGAAGTCGCGCAGGAACTCGTCGTGATTGCCGGGTACCAGCACGATCCGGGTGCCCTTGCGGCCCTTGCGCAGCAGCTTCTGCACGACGTCATTGTGCGATTGCGGCCAGTACCACGACTTTTTCAGCCGCCAGCCATCAACGATGTCGCCGACCAGATAGATCATGTCGGCTTCGGTATGCTTCAGGAAACTCAGCAGCGCGTCGACCTGGCTGGTTCTGGTGCCGAGATGCACGTCCGAGATGAAGATGGCGCGATAGCGGTTCATGCGTCCCCGGTCTCTGTTCGTTGCGCTCTCCCGGTCAATGCGTGATTTGTGTCTCAGTTTTTTGACAGGCGCTCGGGCGCGCCCGTCTTCGCAAGACTGTCACGCGCAGCAGCTATGCCCGCCGGATGATTTCGCCTGACCGAGGATCATCGCCACATGCTTGCCGATCTTGACCGTTCGACTGTGGAACGCGCCTACGCGCGCTGGGCGCCGCTCTACGACGTGCTGTGCGGGCCGGTCTTCCTCAACGCCCGCCGCGCCGCCACCGCCGCCGCCAAGCAGGCCGGGCCACGCGTGCTGGAAATCGGCGTCGGCACCGGCCTGTCCTTCCCTGATTATGACGACCGTCATGCCGTCACCGGCATCGACATCTCGGAACAGATGATCGCCCGTGCCCGCACCCGGCAGGCGACAGGTCGCTACCCCTGGGTCGATGGCCTGCATGTCATGGATGCGGAAGACCTGAGCTTCACAGAAGGCTGCTTCGACGCTGTGGTAGCCCAGTTCGTCATCACCCTTGTTGCCCAGCCCGAGCGCGTGCTGGACGAGTGCGCCCGGGTGCTCGCACCCGGCGGCGAGATCATCCTCGTCAACCACTTCTACTCGGAGCGTGGTCTCGCGGCGAAGCTGGAGGATGGCCTTGCGAAGGTAGCGCGCCCGCTTGGCCTGCGTCCGGAATTCCCGTTCGCACGGATCGCCGGCTGGGCCGAGGCTCGCGGCGACATGCAAATCGTCGAACGTCGCAAGATCACCCCGTTCCAGGTCTTTACCCTCGTCAGGATCAAGCGGACCTGACGGCTCGTGCGGGAAGTGGTGGGCCCTGCAGGACTCGAACCTGCAACCAGACCGTTATGAGCGGTCGGCTCTAACCATTGAGCTAAGGGCCCTCGCCATGTGAGATACGTGCGGCCCGGGAGGTCGTCAATCGGCCCACTGGTGCTACGAGCGTTCCGTCGCCGACCGCAGCGACCGTCTCGCGGCCCAGCCGGACCGCGACTCTGTCCCCAGGGACGGCCCCGGCCAATTCATGGAAAGTCCGGGAACCGGCCATGGCGCCAAAAAAGTCTCTTTCACAACGGCCGCGATCAGCACCGCGAGCAGGCTCGTGCCGTCATCGTCGCCGCTGCCGGGATCATCAGCAAAGCCAGCCGGAAGCTGGCAAGACGGCATGTGGTGTGTCCACCGGACGCACCAATCGGGATATGGCCGGCGAACCGCGACCGCGTCCCGAATGACCAAGATGGTGTTTTCTTCGAATGTTTTGTGTTTGCAGTTGCGGCAAAGGCCTGCCAGAAACCGGCTGTGAAACATCGCCTGAAGACGATGTCCCGAGGAAAATGCTGGAGGAATACCCCATGAAGCTGAATTGGCTCGGCGCCGTCGTGGCGCTCGGAATGATGACCGGTAGTGCGCTGGCGCAGTACCCCAACAAGGAAATCCAGGGCATCATCCAATGGGGCGCGGGCGGCTCTACAGATGTGGTGATGCGGGCAGTAACCCCACACGCTGAGGCTGTTCTGGGCGGAAAAGTGGTGATGCAGAATGTTACCGGCGGCGTCGGCGCCATCGGGCTCAACCGTGTGGCCGATGCACCGGCGGATGGCTACACCTTGCTCCTGGGCGCGGAAAACCCGTTGCTCTACAAGGTCATGGGGCTTGGCCAGAAGGATTATTCGGATTTCGTGCCGATCAACATTATCGCCCGCGGCGTCCCGATCATTGTTGCCAAGGCTGATGCGCCCTTCAACACGTTCCCCGAGATGCTGGCCCACATCAAGGCCAATCCACGCACCGTGAAGTTTGGCTCGACCGGTCCTGGCGGTCTGCCGTCTGTCGTCACTGCGATGATCAACAACAAGGCACCGATGCAGGTCATCGCCGTGCCCTACGACGGCGATGGCCCGGCACTGACAGCGCTCATGGGTGGCGCAATCGATGTCATGCCTGCCGTGCTCGGTGCTGCCATCGAGAACATCAAGGCAGGCCGCATGAAGGCGATTGCCATCTTCGACACTCAGGCCAACCCGGCGCTGCCCGGCGTCAAGGCCGTGATGGAAACCAATCCCGAGTTCAGGACTTTCCTTCCCTGGGGTCCGTTCTTTGGTGTCTTCGCGAAGAAGGGCACGCCCGCGGATGTTGTTGCCAAGCTGACGGCCGCCTATGCGGCCGGCGTCAGGCATCCCGATTTCGTCAAGCTCATGGACGCCCGCGGCTTCCAGATCATGAACATCGCCGGAGCCGAGGCCGACAGCTTCCTGACCAAGTGGCAGTCCAACACAGCCTGGCTCCTGCAGGATGCCGGCGTGACCAAGGCGTCGCCTGCCACCTTCAATATCCCGCGTCCCTGAGGGCTTTGCGACGGGGCACTGGCGGTATGCGCCGCCAGTGCCTTTTCGAATGAGCCGATTGGGCAACACCGGCAATTGAAGTCCGGCGACACGGAGGATGCGTCATGCGCGAAGCGCGAACCCGCCGACCCGGCGAGGCCGTGTTCTCGTTGTTTCTCGCCGGTATCAGCGCCTTCCTGCTGTGGACGGCATACGGCATCGCCGGCTTTGAAGCGCTGAGCTCTCCCGGCGCCCTGCCCATGGCTGCCGCCGGCACGATGCTGGTGACCTCACTGGTGATTGCCTTGCAAACGCTGCGCAGCACGCCCCGCATCGGTCAAACGTTTCGCAGGGACATCGCGCCGATGCCCATCGTGCTAACGGTGGCATTGGTGGCGATCTATGCCTTGTTGCTGAAACCGCTGGGCTTTTTGCCCACATCATTCCTGTTTGTGGCCATCCTGATCCGTCTGTTGGGACGCCATAGCCCGGCATTCTGTGCCCTCGTTTCTGCCAGCAGCGTGCTGCTGATCTACGTGGTGTTCCGCGTGATCTTCAACGTGTTGATGCCAGAAGGGATTGTGCCAGAGCGCGAAATTCTGGCCTTTGTCAGCTCGATCTTTTCGGGAGTGAGGTGACATGCAGGCCTTGTCCGCTTTCCTGATTCCCATTCTTGACCTGCAACTTCTCTCGCTGGTGGCGATCGGCACCTTCGCCGGCATCTACATCGGGGCCATCCCGGGCCTGTCGGTCACGATGGCGGTGTCCATCCTGATCTCCTTCACGTTCAAGTGGGATGTCTATCCGGCGCTGAGCCTGATGATCGGCATCTTCATGGGCGGGGTCTATGGCGGCTCGCGGACGGCGATTCTGCTCAACATCCCGGGCGCACCCGCCGCCATTGCCACTGCGCTTGACGGTTACCCCATGGCCAAGCGAGGGGAAGCGGGCGAGGCGATCGGCATCACCACAGTCATGTCCTTCTTCGGGGGCTTTGTCGGCATCATCGTTCTCGCCGTGGCGGCGCCTTTGGTGTCCGAATTCGCGCTGAAGTTTCAGCCGCGCGACTACATGCTGCTGGCCGTGCTCGGTATTTTGCTCGTCGGTTCGTTGTCGGGCGACAGCCTGCTCAAGGGCGTCTTTGCCGGCGCGCTGGGGATTCTGATCGGCACCGTCGGCCTTGACCCGCTGACAATTGCAGACCGCTTCACCTTCCAGCTTCCCGAGCTGCGCGGTGGCATCTCGTTCATTGCCGTAATGATTGGCATGTTCGGTATCTCCGAAGCGTTGATGCAGCTGCATGACGTCAACAAGGCGGCCATCAAGCAGAAGATCAGTCGCATCGTTCCCTCCTGGGACACGGTCGTGAAGTACCTGCCGCTATCGCTGCAGAGTTCGGCCATTGGCGTGATCATCGGCGCCTTGCCGGGTACGGGCGGCGACATCGCTGCGCTGATGGCTTACGATCACGCCAAACGCGTCACCAAGAACCCGGAGATTCCCTTCGGTGAGGGCGCACGCGAAGGGCTTGTTGCGCCTGAGACTGCCAACAACGCGGCAGTGGGGGGCGCCTTCATCCCGATGATCACGCTGGGTATCCCCGGCGATGCGGTGACGGCCATCATGATCGGGGCCCTGTTCATCCACGGGCTGAATCCCGGCCCGATGCTGATGATTGAGAAGCCGGACATGTTCTGGTTCATCGTCGGTGCACTGACCATGGCCAACTGTTTCATGCTGCTGTTCGGGCTGACCGGCATCAAGGCCTTCGTGAAGATCGTTGAGATGCCACGTTCGGTCCTGATCCCGCTGATCTTCCTGCTGTCCATCGTCGGCGCCTATGCAGTGAACAATTCACTGGGTGACGTCTATTGGATGCTCGCCTTCGGCGTGCTTGGCTATTTCATGAAACTCTATGGTTTCCAGCTCGGGCCCGTCATTCTCGGCGTTATCCTCAGTCGACTGCTCGACGACAACTGGCGGCGCGCGGTCATCTCGGAACAGGAGAGCCTGCCGATGTTGCTGAAGGGAATCATCACCAGCCCTCTGTCGCTGGTGCTGATGGTCTCTGTCATCCTCATCATCGCTGCCAAGACACCGCTCTGGCGTCGCGCCTTCGGGACGAGGGCCTGAGCGGTGCAAATTGGCCCCATCCGCCTTGGCCTGATCGGCGACAACATCGCCGCGTCGCAATCGCCCAAGCTGCACCGGCTGGCGGGTCGGCAGGTGCGACGCATCGTGAGCTATGACCAGATCGTGCCGCGCCATCTGGGGCTCGATTTCGACGGCACCTTCGCGCTGTGTGCGGCGGGAGGCTACCGGGGAGTCAATGTCACCTATCCCTACAAGGAGGCCGTGACGGCAAAGGTGCGCATCGACGATCCGCTGGTGCGCGCCATGGGAGCGGTCAACACGGTGATCTTCGAAGCCGATGGCCCGCGCGGCTTCAACACTGACCATTCCGGCTTCATGGCCGCCTATCGCGCGGCGCGTGGCAGCCGGCCTCCCGGCAAGACCTTGCTGATCGGTGCTGGTGGGGTCGGCAAGGCCGTCGCCTTCGGCCTGCTGGCGCTCGGGCTGACCGACCTCGCCATTGCCGACCGTGACCTGGCCAAGGCTCAGGCCTTGTGTGACGCACTTCGGCAGGCCCGCCCCGAACTGGTCGCCACCGCCGGGGCCGATGCCGAAGCCATGGCACCGGGTTCGGATGGCATCATCAATGGCACGCCGGTGGGCATGGTCGGACTTGAGGGAACGCCCCTTGCGCGAACCGCCTTGCGCGGCGCAGCCTGGGCTTTCGATGCGGTCTACACGCCGGTCGAAACACAGTTTCTGCGAGATGCCGCCACAGAGGGATTGGCGATCATCTCCGGCTATGAGCTGTTCTTCCATCAGGGCGTCGATGCCTGGCGCATCTTCACCGGGCTTGGCATTGATGCTGCTGCGCTCAGGGCCGCCTTGCAGGTGCCGGAGTAAGGGCATGATGCACCGAAGGCACCCACGCGAACCAAGGCGCGCCCATAGCGCGCCCGAACGGCCCAACCTCGTCGAAAGACAGACCCATGACCAAGCCCGTCGCCTTCTTCCAGCGTGACCGCACCTGGCATCCACCGGCCCTGACGCCGGACTACAAGACCTCCGTGGCCCGCTCGCCGCGGCTGGCATTGCTGTCGATCGAGAACTCGGCCTCCGAGTTGACAGGTCCGGTGTTCGGCCATGGCGACATCGATCCTGGCGATGCCGACCTGATCCGCAACTACGCCCACACGGGCGATCCGGTGGGCGAGCGCATCATCGTGCATGGCCGCGTCCTCGACGAGAGCGGCCGGCCCGTGCCGGGCACGCTGGTGGAGATCTGGCAGGCCAATGCCGGCGGGCGCTACCGGCACCGCAAGGACACTTACCTCGCACCCATCGACCCCAATTTCGGCGGCTGCGGCCGCGCCCTGACCGATGCCGCCGGCGGCTATGCCTTCCGCACCATCAAGCCCGGTGCCTACCCCTGGCGCAACTGGGTCAACAACTGGCGGCCGGCCCACATCCATATCTCGGTGTTCGGCTCGGGCTTTGCCCAGCGGTTGATCACGCAGATGTATTTCGAGGGCGATCCGCTGATCCAGCGCTGCCCGATCGTGCGCTCGATCCCCGATCCGCGCGCCATCGAGCAACTCATCGCACCGCTGGACATGAACGCGGCGGTGCCGTTCGATTGCCTGGCCTACAAGTTCGACATCATTCTGCGCGGCACGCGCTCGACGCTGTTCGAGAACCGGCTGGAAGGAAACTGAGCCATGCCGCAGGCGTTGCATGAACTGAAGGAAACCGCGTCGCAGACGGCTGGTCCATATGTCCATATCGGCCTCGCGCCCGGCGCTGCGGGCTTCGACATCTACCGGAACCAGCTTGGCCACGACATTGCCGGCCCGCACGCCGCCGGCGAGCGCATCCGCATCGAAGGCGTGGTGTTCGATGGCACGGGCGCGCCGGTCAAGGATGTGCTGATCGAGACCTGGCAAGCGGATGCAAACGGCATCCACGCCCATCCCGGTGATCCGCGCAGCGGCGAGGTTGCGCCCGGCTTTCGCGGCTGGGGCCGCGTTATCAGCGATTTTGACACGGGCCTGTGGGGCTTCGACACCATCAAGCCCGGACCGGTGGCGGGGCGCGATGGCCGGCCGATGGCCCCGCACATCAGCCTGTGGATCGTGGCGCGTGGCATCAACATCGGCCTCAGCACGCGGCTCTACTTCTCCGACGAGGCCACCGCCAATGCCGCCGATCCGGTGCTGGGCCTGATCGAGCAGGTGCATCGCCGGCAAACGCTGATCGCCGGCCTCAGCCTGCGCGACGGCAAGCCGATCTACCGCTTCGACATCCGCCTTCAGGGCGATGGCGAAACCGTGTTCCTCGATATCTGAGGTCTGCCATGAGCCCCGCCGTCCAGCCCTGCATCATCTGCGTCGCGATCACCGGCAGCGTGCCGACCAAGGCGAACAACCCGGCGGTGCCGATCACCATCGTCGAACAGGTCGAGAGCACCCACGAGGCCTTCGAGGCCGGGGCCTCGATTGCCCATTGCCATGTGCGGGACGATGAGGGCCGTCCGACATCGGACCCTGAGCGCTTCGCGCGTCTCAAGGAAGGCCTTGAGCGCCATTGTCCGGGCATGATCGTGCAACTGTCCACAGGGGGCCGCTCCGGGGCAGGGCGCGAGCGCGGCGGCATGCTGCCGCTGAGGCCGGACATGGCCTCGCTCTCGGTTGGCTCGAACAACTTTCCGACCCGCGTCTACGAGAACCCGCCCGATCTGGTGGACTGGCTCGCCTCCGAGATGCTGGCCCATGACATCAAGCCGGAGATCGAGGCCTTCGATCTGTCCCACATCGTCCAGGCAACGCGCATGGCGGCGGATGGGCGGCTCAGGGGCCCGCTTTATGTCCAGTTCGTGATGGGCGTGAAGAACGCCATGCCGGCCGATGAGGCCATTCTCGACATGTACATCGCCACGCTGAAGCGGCTCGCGCCCGATGCCCTGTGGTGTGCCGCCGGCATTGGCCCGGCGCAGGTGATGCTGAACGAATGGGCCATCGCCCGCGGCGGACACACCCGCACTGGCATGGAGGACAACGTGCGCCTCGACCGCGACACGCTCGCGCCTTCCAATGCAGCTCTGGTGCGCCGCGCTGCCATGATCTGCGAGCGTCACGAGCGCCCTGTCGCGACCTGGCAGCAGGCGCGGCAGATGCTGGGCCTGCGCGGGGTTGCGGCCTGACAGGATCGTCGGTCACAGCCCATCAATGTCAGCCGACCTGCATCGACGCGGGCCAGGCATTCGCGCGGCGAGGGGCGGGATATCGCAAGCCGGCTTGACTCTTCCAGAGGCAGCGCCCAGCCTGCCGACGCTCCAGAACGCCGTCACCTGTCCGGACATTATCGCCGTCAATGCCACCGCACGCCCCGCCGAACGACGCTGCTGCCGACGTGCTCGTCGTCGACGACCTGTCGATCACGTTTGCGGGGCTGCCCGCGGGTTTTTCGCTGGTCGACCATGTCTCGTTCCGCGTCAGGGCCGGGCGGACGCTCTGCCTCGTGGGCGAATCGGGGTGCGGGAAGTCGATTGTCTCGCTCTCGCTGATGGGGCTTCTTGCCCGTCCACCGGCAAGGATCACCTCCGGCCGCATCCTGTTCGAGGGGCGCGACCTGCTCACACTCGGGCCTGAAGACCTGTCAGACCTGCGCGGCAACCGGATGACGATGATCTTCCAGGAGCCGATGACCTCGCTCAATCCGGCCTTCACGATCGGCGACCAGCTCACCGAAGTGATCCTGCGCCACCAGAAGGTCTCCATGGCGGAGGCCGAGAAGCGGGCCATCGCCGTCTTGCAGCAGATGCGCATTCCCGCCCCCGAGGCGCGGTTGAAAGCCTATCCCCACCAGATGTCGGGCGGCATGCGCCAGCGCATCATGATCGCCATGGCGCTGGCCAACAGTCCGCGCCTGCTCATCGCTGATGAGCCGACAACGGCACTGGATGTGACGATCCAGGCGCAGATCCTCCGGTTGATCCGCGATCTCCAGCGCAACACGGGTACGGCCATGGTTCTGGTGACGCACGATCTGGGTGTCGTGGCCGAGGTCGCCGACGATGTTGCCGTGATGTATGCCGGCCGCATTGTCGAGCACGGCCCGGTCGAGCAGATATTCCACGATCCGCAGCATCCCTACACGATCGGGCTGATGGGCTCGCTGCCGTCGCTCGGCCAGCGTCAGGCGCGGTTGGCCTCGATCCCCGGTGCCGTCCCGCCACCTGCGCAATGGCCGGCAGGTTGCCGCTTTTCGACGCGCTGCCCGTTTGCCGATGCGCGCTGCCGGGCCGAGGTGCCGCCGCTGCTGGACCTTGGCAATGGTCACGCAGTCGCCTGTTTCAAGGCGCCGGTGGAAGTCGCAATGGCTGGCACAGTCTTGGGGAGCGCGGCATGAGCACGGCTCCGGCGACACATCCGGAAGGCGCGGACACCGGTCGACCGGTGACCACAGACCCCGAGGTCATTCTCAGTGCGCGCCACCTCACAAAGCATTTCGGCGGCCAGCGCAGCCTGTTCCGGCGCGAGCCCGTGGTGCGCGCGGTCGACGATGTCTCCCTCGATATCCGGCGCGGCGAGACATTCGCCATTGTCGGCGAATCGGGTTGCGGCAAATCCACGTTGGCACGGCTGCTTCTGCGCCTGATCGAGCCGGATTCCGGCAGTGTGATTTTCGACGGCCGCGATGTCACGGCAGCGCGGCCCGAAGCCCTTCGCCAGATGCGGCGCGACATGCAGATCGTGTTTCAGGACCCGTTTTCGTCACTCAACCCGCGCATGAGCGTCGGCCAGCTCGTTGCCGAGCCGATCATTACCCATGGCCTCGCCACCGGGGCCGGGGTGGCCAAAGAGGTCGGGCGCATGCTGGCGCTGGTCGGCCTGCTGCCGGAACATGCCGACCGCTATCCGCACGAATTCTCCGGCGGCCAGCGCCAGCGCATCGGCATCGCCCGTGCGCTCGCCTCGCGGCCAAAACTGGTGCTGGGCGATGAGCCGGTGTCCGCGCTGGACGTTTCGATCCGGGCGCAGATCATCAACCTGCTTGAGGATCTCAAGGTCGAACTGGGCCTGACCATGCTGCTCGTGTCACATGATCTCGGCGTTGTGCGTCACACAGCCGACCGGGTCGCGGTGATGTATCTGGGCGAGATCGTCGAGATGGCCGATGTCGAGCGCCTGTTCGAGCGCCCTGCCCATCCCTATACGCGCGCCCTGATGGAAGCGATCCCTGCGCAGGATCCGGCGGCGCGGCGTGACACGGCCCTGCTCGAAGGTGATCCGCCCTCGCCGAGCGCGCCGCCGCCGGGGTGCCGCTTCCACACCCGCTGCCCCCATGCCATCGCTCTGTGCCGCGCCACAGCCCCGCCGCTCGCCGCGATCGGGCCGGGGCATGTTGTCGCTTGCCACAGGGCGAGCGAGTTCCCGGCACGCGATGTGCTTGCCATCGTGCCCGGTAGCGAGGCCCGCCAGCGGCGGATCGCCCTTTTCGCCGCCGCCAGCAACGAGGCTTCGCGTCGACAGCCAGATTGAACAGACCGGGCGGCACCAGAAGGCCAGCCCGGCCAGAACCGGACAGAACGAGGAGGACCATGACCATGACCAGGAAACGGACAATGACACGACCGACACTGACCTCAACCATGGCGGCCTGTGCGCTGGCACTGGGTGTTGTTGCGGCACTTCCCACTGGAGCCGCCGCCCAGACCTCGACCCTGCGTATCGGCCTTCAGGAAGACCCCGACATGCTGGACCCGCACCGGGCCCGCACCTTTGTCGGCCGCATCGTCTTCAAGGGCCTGTGCGACAAGCTGTTCGATGCCAGCCCCGACCTTCAGCTCGTGCCCCGGCTTGCGACCGAATGGAGCTTTTCCGCAGATGGCCTGACAGCCACGATCAAGCTGCGCTCCGGCGTGAAGTTCCATGACGGCTCTGCGTTCGACGCAACCGCCGCCAAGGCCAACCTCGAACGCGCCCGCACCTTGCCGGAATCGCTGCGCCGCTCCGAGCTGGCCACCATCGACAGTGTTGAAGTGGTCGATCCGCTGACCATCGCGATCAAGCTCAAGCAGCGTGATGCCACCTTGCTGAGCCAGCTGGCCGACCGCGCCGGCATGATGCTGTCGCCGGCGACCTTCACGGGTGATGTCGGGGCCAGGCCGGTATGCACCGGTCCTTACAGGTTCGTCGAGCGCGTCCAGAACGACCGCATCGTGCTGGACAAGTTTGCCGACCACTGGGAAGCCGCCAACTACAGCTTCGACCGCGTCATCTACCGCTCCATCCCAGACACCACGGTGCGCCTCGCCAACCTGCGTTCGGGCGAGCTCGACATGCTGGAACGACTGGCCGCCACCGACGTCAAGTCGGCGCAGGCCGACCGTAGCCTCAGAGTGCTGTTCACGCCCGGCCTCGGCTATCAGGGCATGACCATCAATCACGCCAACGGAGATCTGGCCAACACGCCGTTCGGCAAGGACAAGCGCGTTCGTCAGGCCTTCTCCTGGGCGATCGACCGCGCCGTGATAAACCAGGTCGTGTTCGAGAACACCCATCCGCCGACTGTCCAGGCTTTCCCGCCCTCCAGCCCGTATTACCGCAAGGATCTGGTGGTGCCGCCGCGTGACGTGGCAAAGGCCCGGGCCCTGCTGCGCGAGGCCGGTGTGACCACGCCGCTGAAGCTGGAAATGATGATCACCAACAACCCGGTCGACGCGCAGCTCGGCCAGGTCGTTCAGGCGATGGTGCAGGAAGCCGGCTTTGACGTGTCCCTGCGCTCCATGGAGTTTGCCAGCCAGCTCCGTGACCAGCAGCAGGGCAAGTTCCAGCTCAGCCGTGTTGGCTGGTCCGGCCGCATCGACCCCGATGGCAATATCCATCCGTTCTGGACCTCGCGCGGTGGCCAGAACGACGGCAAGTACAGCAACCCGACCATCGACAAGCTGCTCACCGATGCCCGGGCCGTCTACGATCAGGCCGAGCGCAAGAAGCTCTATGACGAGGCGCAGACCATCGCGCAGGACGAAATCCCGGTGCTGTATCTCTACAACCAGCCCTGGTTCTACGCCACGTCGGCCCGCATCTCCGGCTTCCAGCTCCATCCGGACGGCATGGTCCGCCTTGGTGGCCTGAAGCGCCAATGAGTCCTGGCCGGCACAATTCAGCCTGCGGTGCTCCCGGCCTTGAGCCGGGAGCACCCGGTGCACTGACCTGCGATCCGGCCGGACGTGACGTGATGTCCCGGGTCGGATCCGGGGCCTTTCTGCTGTTTCTTGGCACCAGATCACCATGCTGAAGCTGATCCTCAACCGCGTGCTGATCGCGATCCCGACACTGCTTATCGTGTCGTTGTTCGTGTTCGCGCTTCAGCATGCGCTGCCGGGCGATCCCTTTCTGGTGATGGCCGGCGAAGAGCGCGATCCGGAGTCGATTGCCCGCCTCCGGGCCATCTACCGCCTCGATGACCCGATCGTGGTGCAGTACTTCGCCTGGCTCGGTCAGGTCGTGCAGGGCGAGTTCGGGCGTAGCCTGCGCACGGGCGAGCCAGTGCTCGGGCTGATCCTGCAGAAGCTGCCGGTGACGCTGCAACTGGCGGCAGCCTCCATGATCGTCGCGCTGGCCATCGGCCTGCCCGCCGGGATCATCGCCGCCGTGCGCAAGGGCACGAGCGTCGATTATGCCGCCAGCGCGGTTGCGCTGTCGGGCCTGTCGATCCCGAATTTCTGGCTGGGCATCGTCATGATCCTGGTCTTCGCGGTGGAGTTGCGCTGGCTTCCGGCCTCCGGATACGTGCCGTTCTTCTCCGATCCGCTCGGCGCCATCGAGACCCTGATCATGCCGGCCTTCGTGCTTGGCACCGGGCTTGCCGCCTTCATCATGCGCCACACCCGCTCGGCCATGCTCGAGGTGCTTCGCTCCGACTACGTGCGCACCGCCCGCGCCAAGGGCCTCGACGAGAGCGTCGTCATCAACAAGCATGCCCTGCGCAATGCCCTCATCCCGGTGATCACGCTGTCCACCATCCTGTTCGGCGAATTGCTGGCCGGCGCGGTGCTGACCGAGCAGGTCTTCACCATTCCCGGCTTCGGCAAGCTGATCGTCGATGCGGTGTTCAACCGTGACTACGGCGTTGTGCAGGGCGTCGTGCTGTGCACCGCCATCGGCTTCATCGTGATGAACCTGGTCGCAGACCTGCTCTACATCCTCGTCAACCCTCGCCTCAGGGGGCGCTGATGGCCACCGCTACTTCCCCGGCCTCCGGGCCCGATCTGCTCGCTCCGAAACAGAGCCGCGTCTGGGGCAAGCTCAGCCGCAGCCGCGCGGCCTGGATCGGCGGCAGCATCGTCGGCGTATTCGTCGTCATGGCGCTGCTGGCACCGCTTCTTGCGCCCTTCGATCCGAACAAGACCAACTTCCTGCTGATCCGCAAGCCGCCTTCGGCGCTGTATTGGCTGGGCACGGACGAACTTGGCCGGGACATCCTCTCACGTCTGTTCTATGGCGCGCGCGCCTCGCTGATGGCCGGAGTCGTCTCGGTGGGCATCGCGGTCTGTGTCGGCGTGCCGGTGGGCCTCGCGGCCGGCTGGTATGGCGGCTGGCTCGACATCGTCGTCTCGCGCATCACCGAAGCGCTTCTGGCCTGCCCCTTCCTGATCCTGGCGATCGCCTTCGCGGCCATCCTCGGGCCTTCGCTCAGCAACGCGATGATCGCCATCGGGCTGTCCGCCATTCCGATCTTCATCCGGCTGGCGCGCGGGCAGGCGATCAGCGTCAAGGCCGAGGACTACATCGAGGGTGCGCGGGCCGTTGGTGTCCGCGACAGCGTGATCCTCGTGCGTCACCTCGCGCCCAACACCTTGCCGCCGATCCTGGTGCAGTCCACGCTGTTCATGGCGCAGGCCATCATCCTCGAGGCGTCGCTCTCCTTCCTCGGCCTCGGCCAGCAGCCGCCGCAGGCCTCCTGGGGTGCAATGCTCAACACCGCCAAGAATTTCATGGAGCAGGCCCCGTGGATGTCGGTCTCGCCGGGCATTGCCATTTGCCTGGTGGTGATCGGCTTCAACATCCTCGGCGACGGCCTGCGCGATGCGCTCGATCCGAAAGAGGCTTGAAGCGCCCCGCCCGATGCCCTGACGCCAGCACCAGCCTGCCGATCCTGAAACCCATTTGAAAAGCATTCCCCATGTTCACCACCCGGCCTGAAATCCTCGGCACTTTCGGTGTCGTCACCTCGACCCACTGGATGGCGTCCGCAACCGGCATGGCGATGCTGGAAAAGGGCGGCAATGCCTTCGACGCCTGCATTGCGGCGGCCTTCGTGCTCCAGATCGTCGAGCCGCATCTGGTCGGGCCGTCCGGTGACATGCCGGCCGTGTTCTATTCGGCCCGCACCAAGCAGGTCGAGGTTCTGTGTGCCCAGGGCCCGTCGCCCGAGGCCGCCACCATTGCCGCCTACAAGGCGCTGGGGCTTGATCTGGTGCCCGGATCGGGATTGCTGGCCACGGTCGTGCCCGGAGCCTTCGATGGCTGGATGCTGATGCTGCGGGACCATGGCCGTCTGAGCCTGCGCGAGGTGCTTTCGCCGGCCATCGGCTACGCTCTCAACGGTCACCCCATGCTGCCGCGCGTGGCTGACCAGATCAAGGCCGTGAAGGACCTGTTCGAGACCGAGTGGCCGACTTCCGCTGCGGTGTTCCTGCCGGGCGGGAATCTGCCGAAGGCGAAGGCCCTGTTCGCCAACCCGACGCTCGGCGCCACCTATGCCCGCATCCTCGCCGAGTCCGAGGCTGCCGGCGGCTCGCGCGAACACCAGATCGAGGCCGCACGCCGGAGCTGGAGCCAGGGCTTCGTGGCGGAGGCGATCGACCGCTTCTGCCGCACGCAGGAGGTGATGGATTCCTCCGGCCGTCGCCACAAGGGCCTGCTCACCGGCCACGACATGGCCCGCTGGAGCGCCAGCTACGAGAAACCCGCCTCGGCCAGCTACCATGGTTGGGAGGTCTTCAAGACCGGTCCGTGGGGGCAGGGTCCGCTGTTTCTCCAGACCCTGAAAATCCTTGAAGGCTTTGACCTGAACGGCATGGACCCTAAGGGCGCACCGTTCATCCATCTGGTCGCTGAAGCGCTGAAGCTCGCCTTTGCCGACCGTGAGGCCTACTACGGCGATCCAGATTTCGTGTCGGTGCCGATGGAAACGCTGCTCTCGGAAGCCTATGCCGCCGAACGCCGTGCCCTGATCGGCAAGACCGCGTCACTCACCCTGCGCCCCGGCATCGTTGCGGGCTTCGAGGATCAGGTGGCGCGGATGTGGGCTGAATTGCGCCTGCCTGGCAGCACCAGCGGAGGTGGCGCTGCCGTTGGCGAGCCGACCTTGCAATCGATGGTGGCCGCCAACCGCCGCGGTGACACGGTGCACATCGATGCCATCGACAATGAGGGCAACATGGTCTCCGCGACCCCCTCAGGCGGCTGGCTGCAATCCTCGCCAGTGATCCCCGAACTGGGTTTTGCGCTCAACTCGCGGGCCCAGATGTTCTGGCTGACAGAAGGTTTGCCGGCTTCGCTGGCGCCGCGCAAGCGTCCGCGCACCACGCTCACGCCCAGCCTCGCTTTTCAGGATGGCGACCCGCGCCTCGCCTTCGGCACGCCCGGTGGCGATCAGCAGGACCAGTGGCAGATGTCTCTGTTCCTGCGCCGCGTGCATCACGGCCTGAACCTGCAGGAGGCCATCGACCTGCCGATGTTCCACACCGCGCATGCGCCCTCGTCGTTCTATCCGCGCGAGGCCCGCCTCGGCCATCTCATGGTCGAAGAGAGCGTTGGCGAGGAAACGATTGCTGCCCTTGCGGCCAAGGGCCATCAGGTCGAACGCGCTGCCGCCTGGACCGTGGGACGTACGACGGCGGCAGAGAAGGGCGCGGATGGCATCCTCAGGGCTGCCGCAACCCCGCGCCTGATGCAGGCTTATGCCATCGGTCGCTAGAACACGGTGCGGCGGGTCCGCAACCTGGCTTCGCATCATCCCAGCACAAGGAAAGCCGCATGACCTGGTCCATCGTCGCGAAAGATCCCGCCACTGGCCGCTTTGCCGTGGCTGTCACCACGTGCGCCTTCGCGGTTGGCTCGCGTGTACCCTATGGCTGTGGCGGGGTCGGGGCCGTCGCCACGCAGTCCTTCGTCAACCCGTTCATCGGTGTTGATGGCCTCAGGCTGCTGCAGGAAGGCCGTAGCGCCGAGGAGGCCCTCGCCATCGTTGTCGCCGCCGATCCCGGTGCCAGCCAGCGTCAGGCCCACATCATCGATGCCTTGGGCCGGACGGCCGTGTTCACCGGCTCGGACTGTGTCGACTGGTGCGGATCGCAAGCCGCCGAACATGTCTCTGTTGCAGGCAACATGCTGGCTGGGCCCGCTGTGGTGGCTGACACGCTTGCCAGCTATCTGGCCCATGCCAATCTCGACTTCGATGAGCGGCTGCTGACCGCGCTCGATGCCGGTGAGCGGGCGGGCGGCGACAAGCGCGGGCGGCAGTCAGCGGCGCTCAGGGTCTGGTCGAGCGAGGTCTTCCCGGCCATCGACATCCGCGTCGATGACCATCCCGAGCCATTGGTCGAGCTTCGCCGCCTGTGGCGCATTGCCCACCAGCGCTATGTGCCGTTCCAGGCAGCCGGCCCGTCGCGGAGTCTCCCTGGCGGCGTTCTCGACCGGGCCGAGCTTGACCGCCGCTGCACGGCCTATGCCGATGACTGGAACCGGAGGCATCCGGGCTGAGCAGGTTTGCTGCCAACCTGTCCGGACAATTCTGTGCATAAGTCACCGTAGGCGGCCTGTCATGGCACGGCTTATGCTTGGCCGATCCCGGATTGAAGGCGCGGCAGAGCGCGCCGGACGGGGAAGCTTCTGGCATGACAGCATGGGTCTTCGGCATTGACGCTGCAGCAGGTTGCGGCACGTGAGCACCACGGTCGCCTTGCCCTCGCACTGGTGGTGGGATCTTTCGGCCCGTCATTTTGCAGGGCTCGACATGGCGGGCATCGTTGCTGTTCTGCCGGTGGGCGCGGTCGAGCAGCATGGCCCGCACCTGCCGGTCAAGGTCGACGCCGCCATCAATGCCGGCATCGTAGAGCGCGCCGTCGCGCTCATGCCGGATGACATGCCGGTGCTGGTTCTGCCGATGCTGCCCGTGGGCAAGTCCAACGAGCACAATGCTTATCCCGGCACATTGACCCTGTCCTACGAGACGCTGGCAAAGGTCTGGATCGAGGTCGGTGAAAGCGTTCACCGCGCCGGCTGCCGCAAGCTGATCATCTTCAACTCCCATGGCGGTCAGCCACAGGTCATCGACATTGTCGCGAGGGAACTGAGGGTGCGCCACGGCATGTTCGTGGTCAACGCGATGTGGTCGCGCATGACCCGCAAGGACGACCTCTTCAGCAAGTCCGAACTGACCCATGGCATCCATGGCGGCGAGGTCGAGACCTCCGTCATGCTCCACCTGCACGAAGGCCAGGTTGACATGACGCAGGCTGCCGACTTCGAGCCGATCACCGTCGAGATCGAGCGGGGCGGCGGGCTGCTCACGGCGGAAGGCGCGGTCGGCTTCGGCTGGCAGGCGCAGGATCTCCAGCCATCCGGGGCTTGTGGCAATGCCGCCGCCGCCGATGCAGCGCGCGGTGCCACAATCGTTGAACGGGCCGCAAAGGCGCTGATCCAGCTCTGCGGCGAGGTCGCGGCTTATCCGATGGCGCGCGTCACGCAGCGCACCCTCTACAGCCAGGAGCTGCAGCCATGACGTCCGGCACGAAAATCGCCGCACCGGCAGCCCATCTGGTGCTCGAGGATCTGTCCGCCAACTATGGCACGATGCGGGCGGTGGATGGCGTTCAGCTTTCGGTCGGGCGCGGCGAACTCGTGGCGCTGCTCGGCCCGTCGGGCTGCGGCAAGACCACGACCCTGCGCATGGTGGCTGGCTTCATTGCCCCCAGCGGCGGGCGCATCACGCTCGCTGGCCAGGACATCACCCGCCAGCCGGCGCACAAGCGCAAGATGGGCGTCGTGTTCCAGTCCTATGCCCTGTTCCCCCATCTCACCGTGATCGAGAACGTCGCTTTCGGCCTGCGCATGCGCGGCGTGGCCACCCGCGAGCGGCTGGAGAAAGCCGCAGCCGCGCTGGACCTCGTGGCACTGTCGCGGCTGTCGGAGCGCTATCCCTCGCAGCTTTCGGGCGGCCAGCAGCAGCGCGTGGCCCTGGCCCGCGCGCTGGTGATCGAGCCGAGCGTCCTGCTGCTCGATGAGCCCTTGTCCAATCTCGATGCTCATCTGAGGGCCGAGATGCGCAGCGAGATCCGCCAGCTCCAGCAGCGGCTGTCGATCACCACCCTGTTCGTCACGCATGACCAGGAGGAGGCGCTGGCCATGTCCGACAGGGTCTGCGTGATGGATCACGGCAAGCTGGTCGAGGTCGGAACGCCGATGGCGCTGTGCGATCATCCGTCCCATCCGTTCACTGCCGCCTTCCTGGGCGCACGCACCCTGATCGAGGGACGCACCGAGGCGGGCCTGTTCACCGCGCCGGGGCTGACCTGCACGGATGCGCCGGCCGGCGCCTCGGCCATCGTGCTGCGCGCCGCGCGCCTGAGGCTTTCCGATGTGCAGGCTGGGCCGCTGGCGCTCGGCGGCGTGCTGACCAGCGCGGCCTATCTTGGCGATGTCTTCGAGGTCGATGTCGAGACCGAGGCCGGGCGCGTGCGTGTGCTCAGCCCCTCCGAGACCCCGCCGCCGCCCCTCGGCAGCACCTGCCGCATCAACGCCCTGCCGGGCGGGATGAGTTTCATTTCTGCCTGAACCCGTTTTGCCAACCCAGTCACCCAGAAGGATCTCTCCGATGACCATCTCCAGACGCACATTCGGCAAGCTCGTGTTCGGCGCCGGTGCCGTGGCACCTGTCCATTTTGTCAGCACGGCCATCGCCCAGCCCAAGCCCGGCGACGAACTCGTCGTCGGCGTCTGGGGCGGTGCGCAGGAGCGCATCGTGCGTGAGTTCTGCGAGAAGCCGCTGGTCGAGAAGTACGGCTGCAAGGTCTCCTACGTCCTCGGCGGCACGCCCGAGCGCCGCGCCCGGGCCTATTCGGAGCGCGGACGTCCAAGCTTCGACGTGCTTTATCTCAACATCTTCGAAAGCCGCCAGGCGGTGAAGGACGGTGTCACGCAGGCTCCGACAGCCGCCGTGCCGAACTTCGCAAACCTCCACGACGTCGCCAAGCTTGGCGGCTATGGCGTGGCCTTCAACCCGGTCACCATCGTCTACGACAAGCGCAAGGCCTCGAAGCCGGTGACCTCGTGGAAGGATATCTGGAACCCGGAGTGGAAGGGCCGCGTCGCCTGGCCATCCTATCCCGGTGCGCAGGGCACGGCCGGCCTGCTGATGGCGGCCAAGGTCTGGGGCGGTGATGAGAAAAACATCGATGCCGCCTTTGGCAAGATTCGCGAACTCAAGCCCTTTGCAGCGATTCAGGGCAGCCAGGACCAGCTTTACGGCATGTTCGATCAGGGCGTTGCCGACATTTCCATCGAGTTCGGCAGCTTCACCCGCTTCTATGCCGAGACCCGTAACCCGAACATCGAGATTGCCAACCCCGTCGAAGGCCAGGCCATCGCCATGAACGTGGCCTGCATCACGGCTGGCACACGGAACCAGAAGCTGGCCGAGGAGTGGATCAACTTCCACCTCAGCGAGCCCTGCATGATGGCCTACGCCAAGCAGATCTACTATTCGCCCACGGTCAAGAACCTCGTGGTTCCGGCTGACCTCAGGCCCAAGCTCGTGATGGGCCCCGATGTCGAGAAACTGGTCGATTTTGACTGGGACAACGTCATCCGCAGCCAGCCGCAATGGTCGAGCCGCTTCAACCGCGAGATTGCTGGTTGACCAGCTTTCTCTCCCGGTTCTTCGGGCCTGCCCTCGCAGCGCCAGCCACGCTCTGGCTGGCGCTGACCTTTGCCGCGCCGCTTGCCGTCGTGGTGTTGCTGTCCATGCACGAGTTTCCCGATCCGTTCGGCGATCTCCTGCAAAGACCCAGCCCGGCGCAGTTTTCCACGATCCTTGGCGACGGCTTTTGTCTGCGTGTCCTGGGCGAGACGATCCTGCTCGGCATCGGTGTCACGGCCCTGACCGTCATCCTGGGCTATCCGCTCGCTCTTTGGCTGGCGCGGTTGCCGGTGAAGTGGCGGCCGCTGGCCTTTGCCGTGATCCTCATTCCGCTGCTCACCAATGTCGTGGTGCGCTCGCTGGGGATGGTGCTGCTGCTGGCCCCTGACGGGCTGGTCAACCAGGTCCTCGGCCTGTTCGGCATCGCCCCGTTCCGGACCATGCTCTACACCCATGGTGCGGTCGCGCTGGCGCTGGCGCAGGTGTTCATGCCCTTCCTCGTGCTGGCGCTCTATGACGTGCTGCAAGGCATCCCGCCACGGGTGCACGAGGCAGCGACCAGCCTCGGGGCGTCGCGCACCGCCAGCACCTTCCTGGTCGATCTGCCGCTGTCGCTGCCTGGCCTGCGTGCCGGCATCGTCATCGTCTTCCTGATGTCGTCGACGGCCTATGTTTCGGCGACCTTGCTCGGCGGCAAGAAAGTCTGGACCACCGGCATGCTCGTTTGGCAGGAGGCACTGCAGAACCTCAATGCCCCTCTTGCCTCGGCGCTCGCGCTGCTGATGACCGCCGCAGGCATCGCCTTTGCGGTCCTGATCTTCGCCGTCGCACGCAAGCTCACGCCCTGGCTGTCCGGCACACCGAAGGCCGCCGCCTCGCTGCCGGTCTGGCTGATGCGCCTGCTCGAAGTGGTGGCGCCCGTGCTGGGCCGGATACTCCTTGGCTGTGCGCTGCTGCTGCTGCTCCTGCCGCTGGTGCTGGTCTGTATCCAGAGCTTCAACGATGTGCCGCAGGCCACCGTCGCTGGCTTCCGGGCCTTCACCTGGAAGTGGTATGATCGCGCCATCTTCGGCGGGGCCTATGCCCCCGCCTTCTGGGTGTCAGTGCAACTGGCGGCAGCGACAGCCTTCGTCGCCATCGCGCTGGCCCTGCCGGCGGCCTTCGCGCTGGCGCGCTGGAAGTTCCCCGGCCTTGGCGTTCTGGCTGCATTCTGGACGTTGCCGCTGTCCCTGCCGCACGTCGCCATCGGGGTCGGCATGCTGCGGCTCTTGCAGACCTATACAGCCGTGCCGCCATTCTTCGGGCTGATGGCGGTGCATGTGGTGCTGGTCCTGCCGTTCAGCATCGCCTTGCTGCATGCCTCCGTCGAGCAACTCGATCAGGCACTGGAGAATGCCGCAGCCAGCCTTGGCGCCGGCCCGGTCCGCCGCTTCGTGCTGGTGGTCCTGCCATCTCTCGCACCTGGGCTGGTGGCCGCCGGCATCATGAGTTTCCTGCTCTCCTTCGGCGAGGTCACCGTCACCAGCTTCCTCACCACTGCGCGCATGACGACGCTGCCGGTGCGCATCTACGCCGAAGCCAGCTTCAGCCTGGAGCCAACGGTGCACGCCGTGTCGACGCTGCTCATCATCGCCACGGTACTGGCCCTGGTGGCGCTGGGACGGCTGGTGAGGCTCGACCGGATGCATGCCCGCTGAGGTCGGCACCCGGCCCTATCCTGCGGTGGGGCTGGCACATCCCGTGCTTTCCCTGTCCTGACTGAACCCTTCCCGTCCAATCCCCGCGGAGCATCTTCATGGAAACGCCAGACCCCGTCATCGTCCGCACCCCCGCCGACTACGAGACCTTTCGCATCAAGGCCTCGGACGGCAACTACATGGCAATGATCTGCGATCCGATCCGCGACAAGGTGCCCTTCAATGCCTTCATCGAGGTGTTCGAGCCCGGCGGCGCGACACCGCTGCATCACCATGGCCATGCCCATGAGATGTTCTTCGTGTTGAAGGGGGAGGGCGCGTCCCACTGCGAGGGACTGACTCACAAGATCCGGACCGGCGACTCGTTCCTCGTCAGACCCGGGCATGACCACATTGTCGAAAACACCGGCGCGGAGAACCTCTACTGCCTCACGATCATGGTGCCGAACGAGGGCTTTGCCGAGCTCGTCCGCTCCGGCATCCCCATGGCAATGAGCGCCGCCGACCTTGAGGTTCTCGACAGGGGCTGAGCGCGCCAGCCTGCGCTGGAAACCCCGGTTGCCGTCACGCTGCGGGGTCGGGGATAATGCTGACATGGGCTGCGACCACCCGCCAGCCCTGCGCCGTGCGCACCCAGGTCTGGCTTTGCCGCCCGATCTTTCCGGCCAGCGATGCGCGCCTGAACAGGGTGCATGCCGTCGCGAAGTCACGTCCGTAGGTGGTGATCACGGTGCGTTCGAGCGTCCGTTCAAGCCCAGCCGGCGAGCGACCGGCACGGAAGGCGGCAATCTCGGCATGGCCGTAAAGATTTTCGCCGCCGCCATACCGGATCGTGCGGGCATCTTCATGGAACAGTCCGTCCAGCGTCTCGACATCGTTGCTGACCAGCGCGGTCTCGTAGCGTGCAAAAGCCGCCTCCACCTCAGCCTTCACGGCGGGAATGTCGATCTCGGGCATCGGCGTGTTGTCCATGGTCTTGTCCTGACGTGACTTTGCGGGAAGAGTGGAACCGCGTCGGCCATGATACGGCCTTCGTCCCTTCCGGCAATGTCCATGCCATCATCCTGATCGCTGCCCTGTCGCGGCATGGGCCATGCATGCCATTCTTGCCTCCCTTCAGCCGGCCCCAGCCTTCAGAGGCTGCCTTCGCGAAAGCAGATCATGCCCCACGCCCATCTGACATCGACCCCGGTCACCTGCCAAAACGGCTTCTTCGACGCGACGCGCCCGGCGCAGATCACCATTGCCAGCGGCGACACGATCACCATCGATACGCTGACGGGCACCGTGCCGATGATTGCCATGGCGCCCGGCTACACCCCGCCCGAACTGAAGGCCGTGCGCGAGCAGGCCGAATCCTATCCCGCAGCCCATATCCTCACCGGGCCGGTGGCTGTGACAGGCGCAATGCCGGGCGATGTCCTGGAGGTCCGCATCCGCGAGGTCACACTCCGGCAGGACTGGGGCTTCAACCTGATCAGGCCGCTGGGCGGCACCTTGCCCGACAGCTACCCCGATGAGCGCCTGCTGATCATCCCGATCGATCGCAAGGCCATGACCTGCACGCTTCCCTTTGGCGTGACTCTGCCCCTGAAGCCATTCTTCGGCGTCATGGGCGTAGCGCCGCCGCCCTCCTGGGGCCGGATCACCTCGGTCATCCCGCGTGCCCATGGCGGCAACATCGACAACAAGGAACTGGTTGCCGGCAGCACGCTCTACCTGCCGGTCCATGTGCCCGGCGCGATGTTCTCCTGCGGCGATGGCCATGGTGTTCAGGGCGATGGCGAGGTCTGCCTGACCGCGCTCGAAACCGCGCTGACCGGCACCTTCGAACTGATCGTGCGCAAGGACATGAAGCTTGCCATACCACGCGCCGAAACACCCACCCATCTGATCAGCATGGGCTTTGACCCCTCTCTCGACCGGGCCATGGACATCGCGCTGAAGGACATGATCGCCTGGCTAGGCGAACTTCATGGGCTGACACCCGAGGATGCCTATTCGCTGTGCAGCCTGATCGCCGATTTCCACGTGACGCAGACGGTGAATGGCGCGAAAGGCATCCATGGCATGATGCCGAAATCCGTTCTGCCCAAGACGTGAGCAAGTCCCGGCCGTGCGGCGGCGACATGCTCCTGTTATCTTCCAGTTGACCGGACAACTTGGGCTTCTACACTGCGCTGATGCCCATGTCGCAGCCCTCGCCGCAGCCCCTCCTGAGCATCGAGGATGTTCACCTCGCCTTTGGCGGCCTGAAAGCGCTCGACGGTGCCAGCCTCGCTATCATGCCGGGCCGGCTGACGGCGCTGATCGGGCCGAACGGGGCCGGCAAGACCACGTTGTTCAATGTCATCTCCGGCCTGCTCAGGGCCGATAGCGGCCGCGTGGTGCTCATGGGCGCCGATGGCACGCGTCATCCGCTGGAGCGCGCCACGCCTGACAGGATCAACCGCCTCGGGCTGGTTCGCACCTTCCAGATCGCCCGCGGCCTGCCGAAGATGAGCGTGTTCGAGCACCTGATGCTCTATGGCCCACGCCAGCCGGGCGAGAGCCTGCTCAGCTTGATCAGTGATGCCCGCGCCGTCCGTGACCACGAGGCCGCACTGGCAGAGAAAGCGCTCGCCGTCGCGCGGCGCGTCAGGCTCGATCATCTGCTCGACAACCGCGTCACCGCCCTGTCCGGTGGCCAGAAGAAACTGCTCGAAATCGGCCGGGCGCTGATGGCCGAGCCGCGGCTGATCCTGTTCGACGAGCCGGCGGCAGGCGTCAATCCGACGCTTGCGGAGGAGATCGGCGACCAGTTGCGCGCCATCGTGGCCGAAGGGCGCACGGTATTGCTTATCGAGCACGACATGGCCCTCGTCTCCCGCGTCGCCGACCATGTCATCGTCCTGGCCCTTGGCCGCAAGCTGGCAGAGGGCTCGTTCGATGCCGTGCGCGAGGATGCCGAGGTCCAGCGTGCCTATCTCGGTGTCAGGGCGGAGATGGCGGCATGAGCGTGCTGGCCATAGAGGGCCTCGTCGGCGGCTATGCCTCTGCCGACCATATCGTCAAGGGCGTGTCCATGACGGCCGATGCCGGCGAGATGGTGGCCATCATCGGCCCCAATGGCGCAGGCAAATCCACGGCGCTGAAGCTCGCCACCGGCCTGCTGCGCGCCAGCGCCGGAAAGGTCAGCGTCGCCGGGGCGGATGTAACCGGGGCAAGCCCGCAGGCCGTGCTGGCGGCAGGGCTGGTGCTGGTGCCGCAGGAGCGCAATGTCTTCGCTGCGCTCAGCATCGAGGAAAACCTCGCCATGGGTTGCTACACCACACCCAGGCAGGTGCGGCAGCGGCGCGAGGCGGTCTATGCAAGGCTGCCATTGCTGGCCGAGAGGCGGCGTGCGCTGGGCCGGATGCTGTCCGGTGGCCAGCGCCAGTTGCTGGCCATGGGCATCGCCCTGATGGCCGAGCCGCGCGTGCTGGCACTCGACGAGCCGACGGCGGGGCTCAGCCCCAAGGCTGCATCGGAACTGTTTGCCAGCATCCGGGGGCTTGCCAGCGATGGCGTCGCGATCATCATGGTCGAGCAGAACGCGATCGAGGCGCTCGACGTTTGCGACCGCGGCTATGTGCTCGTCGACGGGCAGGTCGTGCGCGAGGGCGAGGCCAGCGCCATTATCGCCGATGAGGATATCCGCCGCCTGTTCCTGGGCGGGCGCAAGGGCCATGGGCAGCCAGGCACGGCGCCACCATCGAAACCGCCGGCTGCGGGGGCGTCAGCCGCCGCTTCGCCGGGCCTGTCATGACCAGACTTCGGAACACCGCCACTTCGACTGCAACGACTTCAACCGCAAGCCAACAGGAGAGACAATCATGAGCCTGATCATCCATCGCCGCCAGCTTCTGGCCGGGGCAGCCGCCGGAACCGCGCTGCTTGCCGCGCCCGCCATCGTCCGCGCGCAGGCCGGCCCGATCCGCATCGGCACCCTGACACCGCTCACCGGTTCGGGCGGCCAGTATGGCCCAGGAATGGCCAATGTGGTGAAGGCCGTTGCGGACGAGGTCAACGCCGCCGGCGGCGTGCTCGGACGTCAGATCCAGGTCATCTCGGAAGACGACCAGACCAACGCCGAGGCGGGCGTGCGCGCCGCCCGCAAGCTCATCGATGTCGACAAGGTCACCGCCATCATGGGCACCTGGGCCTCAGCGGTCACCACGGCGGTGGCGCCATTGTGCTGGGAAAGCAAGACCTTCCTGTTCACCGTCTCGGGCGCCGATTCGATCACCCAGTTGCCGCACAATGGCTGGCTGGTCCGCACCCAGCCCAACACCACGCTTCAGGGCCGCAAGTTCGCCGAATTTTGCCTTGAGGTCTCGGGCGGCAAGCGCGCCTTCTTCATGATGCCGCAGACGCCTTTCACCCAGTCCACCTTCAACAATTTCAAGATCGCCTACGACAAGGTGGGCGGCGCTACCGAACTGCTGATCTACGACGACAAGAAGCCGAGCCTGCGCACCGAAGTCGACCAAGCCATGCGCTACAATGCCGATTGCATCTTCGTCGGCGGCTACCTGACCGACACCACCGTGCTGATGCGTGACCTCTTCCGCGCCGGCTACAAGGGCAAGATCGTCGGGCCGGGCTATTCGATCAACCAGAAGCTTGTCGACAATGTCGGCCAGCCCGAGGCGACCGAAGGGGCCTACGGCATGCTGCCCTCGCCGCAGGAAGGCTCGGCTGGCTGGAAGAAGGTCGCTGACCTGACCAAGCAGGCCAGCCCCGATCCGTTCGCCTGCCAGATCTACGATCACGTCAATATGGCGCTGATGGCGATGGCGCAGGGCAAGGATGCCACCGGGCAGGGCATCCGCGACAACGTGCGTAAAATCAGCCAGGGCGGCGGCGACAGGGTCGACAATGCCGTCGACGGTCTGAAGGCCATCGTGGCTGGCAAGAAGGTCGACTACGACGGCGCTTCCGGTCCTTGCGACTTCACCGATCTGGGCGACATCAGCGAGGTGAAGTTCCGCTACGAACAGGTGAAGGCCGGCAAGATGGCGCTGGTGCGGATCGCCTGATCGCGCATCGGCAATGCTCTCATCCATCGTCCAGGCCCTGCTCAACGGGCTCGTGTCCGGGACCATCCTTGCGGTCCCGGCCATCGGCTTCACGGCGATCTTCGCCGTGCTGCGCTACCCGAACTTTGCCATCGGTTCGCTGGCCACGATCGGGGCCTATGCCGGCTGGTATGCCAATGTCCGTCTGGGCTGGCCGCTGGAAGCGAGCTTCGCGCTCGCTTTCCTCGGGGCCGGCATCGCAGCCGTGGCGGCGGAGTGGCTGGCGGTTCGCCCGCTGGAGAAGAGCGGGGCGCTGATGATGGCGATCTGCTCGCTGGCTGTCGGCATCGTGCTCGAAAACATGGTCCGCTTCGGCTTCGGCAACGACCCGCGCGGCTTCAACGTGCCGCTGATGCGCGACATCCGCTTCGGCGATCTGCGCATCTCGCCCCAGCAGGTCGAGAACTTCGCCGTCGCCCTGCTGCTGATGGCCCTGCTTTGGGTCGCACTCAACTTCACGCGCATGGGCCGCGCCATGCGGGCCACGGCGGACAACCCCGATCTGGCCCGCCTCAAGGGCGTCGAGCCGGGCACGGTTGCGGCCATCACGGTCGTCGTGGGTGGCGGGTTGGCCGGCGTCGGCGGGATGTTGGTGGCGCTCGATACCGCCGCCGATCCGCTGACAGGCTTCCGGCTGATCCTGTCGGTCTTTGCTGCCGCCGTGCTTGGGGGGCTCGGCTCCATCCCCGGTGCCGTGGTCGGCGCGTTGCTGATCGGCATGGTGGAGGAACTGACTGTGCTGCTGCTCGCACCCAATTATCGCACGGCGATCGGCTTCGTGGTGATTCTGATCGTCCTTACCATCCGCCCGTCGGGCCTGTTCGGGGAGAAATCCGGCTGATGGTCAACTATCTGATCTTTATTCTGGTCGTGGCGGGCGTCTATGCGCTGCTGGCCCAGTCGCTGACCCTGTCCTGGGGTCTGACCGGGCTCGTCAACCTCGGTCTGGTCGGCTTCTTCGCCATCGGGGCCTATGCCTCGGCGATGACGACCAAATGGGCCGGCTGGCCGATCCCGCTCGGAATTGCCTTTGCCATCCTTGTCGGCCTCGGCGTCGGCTTCCTCGTCACGATCTCGACCTTGCGCCTTCGCGACGACTATCTTGCCATAGTCACGCTGGGTTTTGCCGAGGTGGTTCGGCTGGTCGCGTCCAACGAGATCTGGCTGACCGGCGGCACCGATGGCATTGCCGGCGTGCCATCGATCGTCCCGCGCGCCTGGGGGCCTAACTATCACATCACCATGCTGGTCATCGTCACGAGCCTCGCCATCACCGTGCACCTTTTGCTCAACCACCTGGCCTCCAGCCCTTGGGGCCGGGCACTCAGGGCCGTGCGCGAGGATCAGGTCGTGGCCGCCGTCGCCGGCAAGCCCGTCGTGCTGTTGAAAGCGCAGGCCTTCTCCATCGCCGCCGCCATCGCCGCGCTCGCTGGCGCGATCTACGGCCACTACACCAGCTATGTCGCGCCCGAAATCTACCAGCCGCTGATCACCATCTATGTGTTTCTCGCCGTGACTGCCGGGGGCGTAGGCCGTCCGCTCGGTGCGCTGATCGGCGCTTATCTGCTGATCGGCTTTCTCGAGCTCACCCGCTTCATGGCCGAGGTCGTGCCGGGCGTCACCCCGGTGCAGGCTGCTGCCACGCGCGAAATCATGGTCGGGCTTGCCCTGATCCTGCTGCTGCGACTGCGCCCTGACGGTCTCCTGCCGGAGCGCAATCAACGGGCACCAAAACCTGTCGCCGTCCACCCGAAAGGCACAACATCATGACCATCAACGCAGACGCCATCCTCCGTGAACTTGCAGCCTCGACTGAGGTCATGATCCGTGCGGCAAACCCGCAGGTGCTCTATGCCCGCATCGACAGCGCCGTGAAATCGCTTGTCGGCCATCGGCTCTTCACCCTGCTGGTCGTGGTCGAGGGAGGCCGCGAGGTCGAGCGCATCTACTCGTCCGATCCGGTCGCCTATCCTCTGACCGGGCGCAAGCCGATGGGTCCGACGCCATGGGGCGACCACGTCATCAAGGGCCTCCAGCCCTGGCATGGACGCACGATGGCCGACATTCGCTGGGCCTTCCCCGACCATGCCCTGATCGAAAGCCTCGGCTGCGGCTCGTGCATCAACATACCGGTGATCGTGATGGGCCGGATGATCGGCACGATGAACGTGCTCGATGCCGAGAACGCCTATGCCGACGAGGCCGTCGCCGCATTGGCCCTGTTCGCCCCGCTGCTCGCCCTGCCGTTCTCGGAAGCCGCCCGCGCCATCGAGGGTGGCGGCGCTGCGCCTGCCTCATGATCCACCCGCCCGTGGCCTGATCGACGGCCCTGTCCCTGTCACCGCGGCCATGACCAGCGCATGGCTACAACTCCATGCTGCCGGCGCGTTGAGCGCTGCACTGCACGGCGCGGATCACGACCGGCATTCCGGTGCGCGATCTCAGCACCGGGTGCGTCTCAGACCATGTTCTCCAGCACGCAGTTGACCAGCAGTTCGGCAACTACGGCCGTGTTGGGCAGCGCGATGATGGTGCCCAACAGCGTGGCGCAATCCTCCGGCGCGATAGGTGAGCCCGAGTTCCTCGAACAGGATCGAGACACGGTTGGAGTTCGGCTTCGCCCAGAGCCAGTCGGTCAGCTCAGGCTCGGCCTGCATCGTTCACAGCAGCCCCAGTCCCTTGTCCTTCTGGCCGCGGCTGGCCAGCATGAACAAGGTGAGCGCCGCAGCCGTGACCACGATCAGCATCGTGGCATAGGCTGCCGCCATGCCGACATCGCCGCCCAGCGATTGCTGGTAGGCGGCGATCGGCAACGTGCGCGTAGCCCCGGTGTAGAGCACGATCGAGGCGGACAATTCGTTGAAGATCTCGACCCAGGCAATGCTGGCACCGGCCAGCACACCGGGCCGCATCAGCGGCACCATGATCCGGAAGAAACCCTGTCCGGGTGGCACGCCGAGATTGAGCGAAGCCTCTTCGAGATTGCGGTCGATCTGGTAGACGATCGAGGACGAGGCCCGCATCATGTAGGGCAGCTTGCGCACGAAATAGACCATGGCGATGATGCCGGCCGTGCCGGTGAGGAACAGTGGCGGGCCGTTGAACACCTGTGCGTAGCCGATCCCGAGCACGGTGCCGGGCACCACGTAGGGGATCATGATCAACAGGTCGAGCATGCGTGCCAATGGCCCGCTGCGGCGGCTGACATAATAGCCCAGCGCCGTGCCCGCCACGATGGTCAGCGCCAGCGCCACGCTGGCATAGATCAGGCTGTTGGTCAGCGCGTTGCCCAGCGCCCCGAACGCCTTGGTGTAGTTGTCGAGCGTCAACGCCGGCTGGAACACCACCCCGCGCACCTCAAGGAACGACGAGATCACCACCACGAACAGTGGCATGTTGGCGATCAGCACCAGCGCCGCCACGCCTGCCGCCATCATCCAGGCTGCCCGCGCCGGCAATGGCTCGGGGCTGCGGCTCGATGCGCCGTCATTGGCCACCAGCCGCCGTGTCGCCAGGAAGCGTGCCACCAGCACCAGCGCCAGTGCCAGCCCCACCAGGATCATGCTGGTCGTGGCAGCCATCCCGGTCTCTGCCCCGATCTCGGAGAGGTAGAGCGAGAAGGCGAGGGTGGCGAGCACCGGGTAACGCTCGCCTTCGCCGAGGATCGCCGGTGTGCCGAAATCCGAGATGATGCCGAGAAAGACCAGCAGCGCGCTCGTCACAACGGCTGGCATAACCAGTGGCAGGGTCACGCTCCAGATCACGTAGACGGGCGAGCGCCCAAGACTGGCCGCCGCCTCCTCGATCGTGGCGCTGACGCGGCTGAGCGCGCCGCGCACCACCAGAAAAACCAGCGGGTAGAGCCCGAAGGCGCTGGCAATCGCGATCCCCACCGGCCCGTAGATGGTGGGCAGCTCCAGCCCGATGCTGCGGCCCGCCTCCGTGACCAGTCCCGAGCGCCCGAACATCAGGATCCAGGCATAGGCTCCGACGAACGGCGGCGACAGCATCGACATCAGGATCGCCACCTCGATCCAGCGCTTGGCGGGGAAATCATAGCGCGCGAACACGAAGGCCAGCGGCAGTCCGATCAGCAGCGCCAGCACCGTGCCCAGCGTCGCAACCAGAAAGCTGTTGCCCAGTGCGCGCCGAAAGTAGCGCGACTCGAAGAAGGTGATGAAGTTCTCCAGCCCGAAGCGACCGCTTTCCTGGCCGATCACGCTTTGCCGCAGCAGTTCGAACAGCGGCAGCACCACGAACACCACCAGAAAGGCCAGCGCCGCCAGCGCCACCAGCGTCCATGGATCGGTGCGGAGTGCATGCCAGGCCCGTTCGGCATGGCCCTTTCGCGGGAGCGCGGCGAGTGTCATGCCGGCACCTCAGACCAGACGCCGGCCATCATCCGCCGCGAACAGGCGCGTGCGGCCGGGCAGGAAACCGAGATGGGCCACGTCACCCTCGGCAGGCAGGCCGGGGGCGCTGGGCAGGTCCACATCAAATTCCCCACCCGCCGCATGGCGCAGCCTGAGCCGCGTGCGCTGGCCGAGATAGGAGCGGATCAGCACCGTGCCGGAGATGGCGCGCGCCTCACCATGCGCCAGCGAGAAGTCCTCCGTGCGCAAGGCCAGCCGCACCTTCTGGCCCGGCGAAAGCCCGGACGTGGCTGGCAGCGGAACCGGTGTTTCGCCGGCAAGCGCCAGCCCCAGCCCGGCACCCAGCGCCATGATCTGCCCGTCGAACCAGTTGCAGCCGCCGATGAAGTCGGTGACGAAGGCGTTGACCGGGTTGTCGTAGATCGCCTCGGGTGCGGCCACCTGCTGCAAGGTGCCGCGATCCATCACGGCCACCCGGTCCGAGATGGCCATCGCCTCTTCCTGGTCATGGGTGACATAGAGCGTGGTGATGCCAAGCTGCTTCTGCATGAGGCGGATTTCCTGCCGCATCTCGATGCGCAGCTTGGCGTCGAGATTGGACAGCGGCTCGTCCATGAGCAGCAGTTCGGGCTTGATCACCATGGCGCGGGCAAGCCCGACGCGCTGCTTCTGCCCGCCGGACATGGCGTCGGGAAAACGCTCTGCCAGCGCCTCGAGCTTGACGCTGGCCAGAGCCTCCATGACGCGGCTGGTCAGTTCCTTGCCGCTGACCCCGCGCGCCTTCAGGCCATAGGCGACGTTGTCCTTCACCGACAGGTGCGGGAAAATCGCATAGCTCTGGAAGACCATGCCGAAATTGCGCTTGTGAGGCGCCAGATCGTCGATCACCCGGCCACCAACGCTAATGCTGCCGCCGTCGTTCCGCAGGAAGCCGGCCACCGTGCGCAGCAACGTGGTCTTGCCGCAGCCGGACGGGCCGAGCAACGTCATCAATTCGCCGCGCGCGATGTCGAGATCGATCCCGCCAAGCGCCTGGAACGCCTCGAAACGCTTGGTCAGGCCGGAAATCCGCACATGCGGGCCAGCCGCGCTGACCTGCCCATCAACCGCTGTGGCCATGCCCGATGCCGTCAGCGACGGGCCAGACGCAGGTAGCGGTCGAGGAAGGGCTTGCTGTTGGCATTGCTCCAAGCCACAGGCGGGTTCTTCACCGGCAGGTCGGTCACGGCAAGCGCGCCCTTCGGCCCCGGGACGTCATTGCGGATCGGGCGGCGTCCGAACTTCTCGACGATGATCGTTTGCCCCTCGGTGGAAACGATGAAATCGAGCAGGGCCTTTGCGCCGTCCGGGTTGGGGCCGTTGGCCACCAGCGTCATCGCGTCGGCGGCGAACGAGATGCCTTCCTTCGGATAGACAATCTTGAGCGGCGAGCCACCTTCGATGAAGCGCGTGGCGTTGTCTTCAAGCGTGATGCCGATGGCGTATTCGCCCTGCGCCGCGCCGCGCGACACCGCGCCGGAACTGCCTGTCACCACGAAGTTGTCGAACATCTTGCCGAACAGTTCCCAGCCCTTTTCGGTGTCGCCAGCGGTGTAGATGATCTGCAGCAGCTGGATCAGCGCCGAGCCGGACTTGTCGGCTCCGGCGAAGGCGATCTTGCCCTTCCACTTCGGGTTGGCCAGATCAGCCCAGGTGGACGGGATCTCCGCTTCCGGCACAAGACGCGTGTTGACCGCGAGCACGCCGGCCAGCGTCACGGAAAAGGGAACCCAGGCGGGGCTGACCTTGAGGTCTGGGCGGATCGCCGCATCGTCCTTGGTGACATAGGGCGTGAACAGCTCCTTGGCGGCATCAATGCCCTCGCCGCCGACAGAGATGACGCAGTCGCCGAGCGGGCGCTGGCTTTCGGCCCTGACCCGCCGGACCAGCTCGCCCGAGCCTGCGGCTACGATCTGCAGGTCGAGCCCGGTCTTGGCCTTGAACACCGGCGCGATGGCATTCACTGATTCCACGAACGCGGTGTAGACAACGACCGGCTTGGCCTGCGCCCTGAGCACGCCCGGCGAAGCCAGCGCGGCAGAGCCGGCAAGACCGCCCAGAACGAGGCGGCGAGACACGCGTGGCGTAAGGCTGGTCATGGCAGACTCCCTGAACTGAAAGCTTGGCCCGTTGTGCTAGAGGCCCGAAATGACAGTTCAATGACGCTGTGACAGGCGCGTCAAGCCCGTTCTGGCATCAAGCCACCGATTCAGCGTGGACCCGCCATCTTGCCGTCATCCCGGCCTCGCACCGGGATGACGCTGTGGACAAGGCGGGCATCAACCAGGACCCTGTGCAGTTGCACGCACCGGCTCAAGCCCTTATCAGCGCTGGATTGCCCTCGCAGGATGGCCGCATGGCACCAGCCCTTGCCCTGAGTCCGCCTCCGCACGCCGTGAGCGTCCGATGAGGCAACGCCCGCGCATCCTGTGTCTTGGCGGAGCGGTGATCGACCGCAAGCTCCAGGCGTTCCAGCCCTTCCGCCCCGGTACTTCGAACCCGGCGCGCGCGACGTTGGGCTTCGGTGGCGTGGCCCGCAATGTGGCGGAGAACCTCGCCCGTCTTGGCGCGAAGGTCTCCTTTGCCTCCTGTATCGGCGACGATCCGGCCGGCTCTGCTCTGGTCGACCATCTGGCGGCGCTCGGCGTGGATGTCGGGTCCGTGCGCACGGTCAAGGGCGCAGCGACGGCTGAATACATCGCGTTGCTCCAGCCTGATGGCAGCCTGCATGTCGCCGCCGCGGACATGGCCATCCTTGACCGCATCTATGGCCCGCTCGTCGACGAGGCCATGGCAGCTGCGGATCAGGCAGACTGGCTGTTCGCCGACTGCAACGCTCCTGCCGAGGTCCTTGCCGGCCTTGCCGGGCAGGCGCGCGACACGGGCATCAGGCTGGCGCTCGACGTGATTTCTGTCCCCAAGGCCATGCGCTTGCCGTCCGACCTGACAGGCGTCGGGTGCCTGTTCCTCAACCGCGACGAAGCCGCCGCCTTGCTGGGCTCACAGGATGACGCACCGGCGACGATGGCGGCAGCGCTCCGTGCGCGCGGTGCCGCCGCTGTGGTGCTGACACTGGGCCCCGATGGCTGCATGGCCGATGATGGCGCAGGTCAGATCCATGTTCCGGCAGTGTCCGCCACTGTGGTCGATGTCACGGGAGCAGGTGACGCCATGATCGCTGCCACGCTGCTGGCTCTCGGCCACGGGCAGCCCTTAACCGAAGCCGTGCATTTCGGGACGATCATCGCAGCGCGCACTGTGGCCTCGCCGCTCAGTGTCGATGACACGCTGTCACCCGCACTCGTCGAGGCCTTTCTGGCAGGCGAGGTCTCCGGGCGGACATTGTCCAGGTTTTCTGAAAGTCAAAGGCCATGAGCAGCAAGTCCCATCAAGGCCCCCTCCCGCGCCACCCGCTTTGCGCCTTCTCGCCCGAAGTGGCCGCCGCGCTCGATGCCGGCCAGCCGGTGGTGGCGCTGGAATCGACCATCATCACCCATGGCATGCCATGGCCGGCCAATGTCGAAACCGCCCGCGCGGTCGAGGCCGATGTCAGGGCCGAGGGCGCTGTTCCGGCCACGATTGCCGTGATCGAAGGGCGCATCCGCATCGGCCTATCGGATGCGCAGATGAACTGGCTCGGGCAGGCCAGTGGCGTGCTCAAGCTCTCGCGGGCAGACCTGGCCCACGCGGTCGCAGCCGGCCTGCCGGGCTCAACCACCGTGGCGGCAACCATGATTGCAGCGCACCTCGCGGGCATCGCCGTGTTCGCCACGGGCGGCATCGGCGGGGTTCATCGCCATGCCGAAAGCACCTTCGATGTCTCGGCTGATCTTCAGGAACTGGCACGGACGCCGGTCACGGTGGTCTGCGCCGGTGCCAAGGCCATTCTCGATCTGCCCAAGACCTTCGAGATGCTGGAGACGCTTGGCGTGCCGGTGATCGGCTATGGCTGCGATCACCTGCCCGCCTTCTGGAGCCGTGACAGCGCCATCCCTTCCCCGATCCGCCTTGATCATCCCGGCCAGATCGCGGCCATGCTTCGCACGCGCCAGGAACTCGGCCTCGGGGGCGGGGCGCTGGTCTGCAATCCGGTTCCGACCGAGCACGAGATTGCCGCACCGGAGATCGCGCGCCTTGTCAGGCAGGCGCTGGCCGATGCCGATGCGGCCGGCGTTTCGGCCAAGGCCGTCACGCCCTACCTGCTGGGCCGCATGCTGGAGCTGACCGGAGGCCGGAGCCTCACAACGAACATCGCGCTGATCAGGAACAATGCGAGGCTTGCCGCCCGCCTTGCGGTGGAGTTGGCGCGGCGCTGACGCCGACAGGTCAGCTGCCGAAAAGCTGCTTCGACCGCACCATCTCGACCAGCAGGGGCGCAGGCTCCCAGCCTGCCCCGTCGCGCGCTTGCATGCGTTCAACTTCTGCGAGGATGGTACCAAGACCCATGCGGTCCGCCTGGAACATTGGCCCGCCCCGCCAGGCCGGCCAGCCATAGCCGTTGATGAACACCAGATCGATGTCGCTGGCCCGCTGGGCCATGCCTTCGCCGAGGATGCGCGCCCCCTCGTTGACCATCGCTGCGATGATGCGCGTGCGGATTTCCAAGGCTTCGATGCTGCGGCGCTGGATGCCGCTGCGGCGGGCTTCGGCCTCGATGATGGTGGTGACGCCGGCATCGGGCCGACGCTTCCCATTCTCGTAGACATACCAGCCCGCACCGGACTTTTGCCCGAAGCGGCCCAATTCGCACAGCTGGTCGGCGATCCGCACATAGCGCTCGGCGGGGTCCCGCGTTGCCGCAAGGCGCTTGCGCCGGGCCCAGGCGATGTCGAGCCCCGCCAGATCGAACACCGCGAACGGCCCCATCGGCAGCCCGAAGGCCTCCATGGCTGCGTCGATCTCGTGCGGCAGCGCGCCATCTTCAAGCATGTACTCGCACTGCTTGCGGTAGCTCGAAAAGATGCGGTTGCCGATGAAGCCGTCGCAGCTGCCTGCCAGCACGGCCAGCTTGCCGAGCCGCTTGCTGACGACAAACGCCGTGGCGAGCACGTCGGGCGCGGTCTGGCTGGTGGCAACGATTTCGACCAGGCGCATCACGTTGGCGGGCGAGAAGAAGTGCAGGCCGACCACGCGCTCCGGGTGGCTGGCCGCCCCCCCGATCAGGTTCGGGTCGAGATAGCTGGTGTTGGTCGCCAGAACGGCTTCGGGCCGCACGATGCCGGACAGGGCTGCGAACAACTCCTGCTTGACGGCCAGATCGTCGAACACCGCTTCGATTACCAGATCGCAGGGCGCAAACGCCGTGAGGTCGTGCCCGACATCGGTGGCAGCCATCCTTGCGGCAGCCACCTCCTGCGTGATGCGTCCCGTCTCGACGCCACGCTGGTGCAGGGCAGCGATACGGCGGCGTCCGGCTGCGGCTGCGTCCTCAGTCCGCTCGGCGACAATCACGCGATAGCCCGCCTCGGCGAGGGCAACCGCGATGCCCGCACCCATCGTGCCGGCTCCGGCAACCCCGACGATGGCCACAGGCCGCGGCGTCGCGCCCTCCAGCGCCGGCACCCGCGCCGCCGCGCGTTCGGCAAAGAACACATGCCTGAGGGCGGCGGACTGCTCGCTGGCCATGAGGCTGGCAAAGGCGGCCCGCTCATGGGCAAGCCCCGCCGCCAGATCCAGCGTTGCGGCAGCGAGGACGGTGCGCGCGCCCGCGCCGGGTGAAAGCTGGCCCCGCGCCTTGCGCTCGATCTGCTCGACCTGTGCGGCAATGGCCATCTCGTTGAAGGCCGGAACGGGCAAGGCTCCGGTCCGGCGCAGGGACAAAGGCAAGGGCTGCGCCGCATCACCCTGTGCGCCAGTCTTGCCGCCGGCCAGTCGTTCGGCAAAGGATGTGGCATCGTTGGCCAGATCGCCCGTGGCGATGGCGTCAATCAGGCCGCGTTCAAGCGCCTCGGCTGCGCCCATCATCCGCCCGGTGGCGACCATCTCGATAGCCGCCGCCATGCCGATCAGCCGTGGCAGGCGCTGCGTGCCGCCGGCACCGGGGATCAGGCCAAGCTTGACCTCCGGCAGACCCAGCTTTGCGCCAGCATCGGCGATGCGCCCATGGCAGGCGAGGGCGATTTCGCAGCCGCCACCGAGCGCGGTGCCATGGATGGCGGCGATCACGGGTTTGGTGCAGGCCTCGATCCGCTGGCACAGCGCTGGCAGAGAGGGCTCACCCGGTGGCTTGCCGAACTCGCGGATGTCCGCGCCTGCCACAAAGGTGCGGCCTTCGCACAGGATGACGATGGCGACGATCTCCATGTCGGCTTCCGCAGCGAGCAAGGCCCGCAGCACGCCGCTCCGAACAGCATGGGAGGCGGCATTGACCGGCGGATTGTCGATTACGATCACGCAAACGGTGCCCCGCCGGCGCGTCGTTACGGGGTGGGGAGACGAGTCCATGGATGATCCCACTGAGCCGCAAGGCAAGACACGAAGGCAGGCACGCCGTCAGGCCTGCTTGCCAGAGCATGATTCGAAAAGACCGAAGCGGACTTTCGCTGAAAGCGTGCTCCCGTTGAGGGTGCTCTTTGCTTTGTTCATCGTGGAGTTGCCAGCCTGACCACGGGCGCGCAAGGCCCGCTATCCTGACCATACAGTATCAGTGCTTGCAGAATTTGTCGTAGATCAGTCGGATGACGTGGCGTGTGTCCTCGTCGGCCAGGCTGTACCAGATTGTCTTCCCGTCGCGCCGCGTGGCCACGAGACCATCAGCCCTCAGGCGCGCCAGTTGCTGCGACACGGTGGGCTGCCTCAGGGCCAACAGCGTTTCAAGCTCGCTCACCGAGCGCTCGCGCTCCGACAGGAAGCAGAGCAGCATCAGCCGGCTCTCATGGGCCAATGCCTTGAGATAGTCGCTGGCATTGCGGGCATTCTGCATCATGCGCGCGACGTCCGGCGCGCTGGCAGTGTCAACATCGGCGGACTCGGACACGTCCGGTGCGGGTTGCGATCTATCCATTGGGAGCTTGTCCGGCCTGCTTGCGGGGGAGCCTCGACATCATATCACTGAACAGGCCCCAGAAGAAATCGGCACCTGGATACCCGACAATCCGTCCGATCTCGCGGCCCTCGTCATCGACGAGCACAAAAGTGGGGGAGATCCTTACGGGCAGGGCCAACGTCACGCCCTGAGGGGCTGTGGCGGGCATCTCGATGCTGCGCAAGGGTGCACGCTGACCCTCCGGGCTGCGCGGATAGCCGACGCCAACCTCCTGCTTCCAGCGCAGGCACCAGGGGCAGCCACGCTCCTCGAACATCAGAAGTTCCGCCGCGTGAGCGTGCACCGGCATGAACAGGCCGGCGATCAGCAGCAACAGGGCAAGGGCGCGATGGAGCACAGGCAAGCGGATCAGTCCAGCGGAACCGGAACCCGGCGAAGGCGGCACCGGACGGACGTGAGAGGTGGAACACCACAAGACCATATCATATGCCTTGGAGCGAATGTATCATCAATGCCAGCCGATGGGGAGAGGTCAACATGAGCAGCTTGATCACGACATGACGACCGGGCGCACGATGGATTTTCCCATGCCGCAGGCAACGTCGCTAGACGGTGCCATCCGGCTCGCAGGTGAGAGCCGGCCATGAGCCTTGATGTCAGCCTTGGAGCGGCCTTTCTGGCCGGTATCGTCTCGTTTCTGGCCCCGTGCGTGCTGCCGCTCGTTCCGGGCTATCTTGCCTGGCTGGCCGGGATCAGCCTCGACGAGGCGGGACGGGCGCGCCTTCGGGTGCTGGCGAGCGCAGCGCTGTTCGTGCTGGGTTTCTCGACGGTCTTCGTCGTCCTCGGGGCCACGGCTTCGTTTGCGGGTCGCCTGCTGAACCAGCACATGGCGGCGCTGTCGGTTGTCGCCGGTGTGGTCATCGTGCTGTTCGGTCTGCACCAGCTCGGCCTGTTCCGATTCAGCCTGCTTGATCGCGAGGCGCGCATGGCGGTGCCGGTCCGGCCGCCGGGTCTCGCAGGAGCTTATCTGGTGGGGCTCGCCTTCGGCTTCGGCTGGACACCTTGCGCCGGGCCGGTCCTGTCGGTGATCCTGATGCTCGCCGGCGCGGAGGCCAGCATGCTGCGCGGATCGATGCTGCTGGCGGCCTATTCGGCCGGACTTGGGCTGCCATTCCTCGCGGCTGCCTTCTTCGCCGGCGCGTTCCGGCGTTTCATCCAGCGCTTTCGGCAACACATGCCGTTGCTCGACAAGGCAATGGGGCTGGTGCTGGTCCTGACGGGTCTGCTGTTCATCACCGGCACGATCAACCGCATCGGCTTCTGGCTCTATGAGAAACTGCCATGGCTGGGCAGCATCGGCTGACGCCACAAGGGCGTCAGCCGCAGGCTGGTTCCGGTTATTTGTTCACCGGGCTTTCGGGGTCGTAAAGGTAGGCGACGACATCCTTGATCTGTTCCTCGCTGAGGAACTTGGTGTGCCCGAAGCGCGGCATCTGCGAGCATGGCAGCACCGACATCGAGTTGTAGATCTTGGCGTAGGTCTTGCGGGCTTCGGCGGCATCGAAGCGGTGCAGCTTGCCATAGCCATTCAGTGACGGGCCGAGTGTGCCGAAGGAAACCTCGGCCTTAGACATCTGGTGGCAGGCATAGCAGTTCCCGCCCCGATAGGTGTTGGCCTGATCGGTGAACTGGCCGCCCGTGCCGCGCTGGGCCACCTGCGCGCCCTTCTTCCAGTCGCCCAGAACCTTGCCATCGGCGGGAAAGACCACGGCAGCGCTCTCGCGGTCCCGGATCTGGTCGAACAGCGGGCCGGTCGGCTCGTTGTTGCTGGCGGTGCAGGCCTTCTGCGTCTCGTCCTGGTCGACGCGGGCGCGCCAGTCACCGGTGGTGCTTTTCCAGGTCGCGGCCACGAAAGCCTCCACGACGGCGGGATCGGCCTTCGGCGCCGGGCTCTGGGCCGCAGCTGGCAGTGCGAGCGCGAGGGCCGGAACGGCAAGGATCAGCGTGATGATGCGGGTCATGGGAGCTCTCCTCAGCGCTTGATCGAGGGCACGGTGATCTCGCCGCCCTGTGCCTGTTTCATCATGAACACGGTCAGCGCCGTCAGACCGTCGGACGCATAGTCGGGTGCCGGCATCCGCATCTGGCGATAGCAGTCCCACAGGCGGTGCTGCATGGTCCGCATCTGCGACTGGCTCACCCGGTAGGTCGGCCACGAGCCCATCGTCTCCTGCGCAGCTTTGCCGGGTTTCGAGAAGTCCGGCAGGCCCTGAAGCCTGATCCGCTTGCCTTCCGCCGCGTGGCAGGTGGCGCAGGAGAAATCCATCACGGCCGAGCGGCGGTAGAACATGGCTTCGCCGACCGCGAGCATTTCCTGCTCCTTGGGATGGCTGACTTGCGGCTCGATCTTCATGCCACTCGACTTGTTGGCGATGAAGCCGACGAGGTCCTCCATGTCCGACACCCGGCCCGGCCCCGAGAAGCGGCGGGCGATCACGTCCTTCGTGTCGAGTTCCTGAAGGGTCGTCATGCAGAACAGCAGGCGCTGTTCGAGGTCCATCACCTTGCCGGCATCGGCGAAGTAGCGCGGCAGCTTGGCATAGGCGCCTTCGAGCTTGCCGGGCCCGACTCCAAGATCGCAGGTTTCGAGCGAGACGTTCTTCGCGCCACGCTTGAGGCTCCACAATTGCTCACCACGGTCGACATTGAGAAAACCGGGGTTCGACATCGGGTCGGAAATCATCGCGCGATAACGCTCGATCTCCTTTTCGCTCAGGTCCTGTTCCGGTTGCTGGCCTTGCGCATGGCCACTCGCCAGAAGTCCGGCGCCGAGCACGGCGCACGCAGCTGTCAACGCGGCGATCGCCGACGTTCTGATCCTCATGGTTCCCTCCATCGGACGCTGTTCAGGATTGCGTCTCATTGTGCAGCGCAGCGACGAATTGCCCTCGACAACGCCTTAGAGATCACCTTACATTCTGGAAATGGAATATCAATAGCGCGTCGCGGTTTGTTGGAAACATCGGATCACGGGAAGCGCGGCCGGTGCCGGAACGGGTGCCGCCGAACCAACAAGAACAAGCACGGAAGGAAACGCGGATGGACACCCTGACACGAGAGCCGACCCGGCGGTTTGCCCTGGCGGCCGGGGCGCTCGCCTTTGCCGCTGCCGCGATTGCGCCGCGCTTGGCATTCGCCAAGCCCTCGGATGTGGAGGCAGAGTTCGCCAAACTGCTCGGCGGCAAGAAACCATCCGATGGCCGGATCAAGCTCGATCTGCCGGCCATCGCCGAAAACGGCCTCGTTGTTCCGCTGGGCGTCGACGTCGACAGCCCGATGACGGATGCTGACCACGTCAAGGCCGTGCATGTCTTTGCCGATGGCAACCCGCAGCCCGGCGTTGTGTCGTTCTACTTCTCGCCACAGTGCGGCAAGGCTGCGGCCTCGACACGCATCCGCCTCGCCCAGACCCAGAACATCGTGGCACTCGTCGAGATGTCCAACGGCTCGTTCTTCACCGCCAGCCAGGAGGTGAAGGTGACCATCGGTGGTTGCGGCGGCTAGTCCCGCCAGCGATCAGGCGGTCCAGCCAGCACTCTCGCCTCAGATAAAGCCAGGAATCCAACCGGGAATACGGCAGCCTGTCCGCCCAAGGGCCGACCGGAACGCCGAACAGGAAGGGAAGAAACACCATGTCCACACGTCCGACACCCCGCGTCCGCCTGCCAGCCACTGCCAAGGCCGGCGAAATGATCGAGATCAAGTCGCTGATTTCCCACGAGATGGAGAGCGGGCAGCGCCGCGATGCGCAAGGCGCCGCCATCCCGCGCAAGATCATCAAGGGCTTCCGCGCCACGTTCAATGGCAAGGAGGTCTTCCGTGCCGACTGGCATCCGGCGATCTCGGCGAACCCCTACCAGTCGTTCTTCGTCAAGGCGACAGAGAGCGGCGAGTTCGAGTTCACATGGTCCGACGATGACGGATCGAACTACGTCGCCAAGAACAAGATCACGGTCGCCTGACCACCCCTGGTGGTGCCATCCCGGCCAACGGGCCGGGATCAGGACCTGACGTGCATCGGTTGGTGCGCCTGCCCGGATCAGGGGCGGGCTGACGCTGTAGTATCAACACCGTCGATCGAGAGCGGAGGCTATCGCATCCCATGATCTCCAGACGCGACTTCATGCAGGCTGCCGGCGCTGCGGCCATGGTCACCGGCCTTGGTGGCGGACTGCTCGGAAAAGCCGCCGCGCAAGGCCGGCTGACCCAGGCCGAACTACTGCGCTTTCCGGCCACCGGGAACGTCACACTGGTCCACATCACTGACCTTCATGCGCAACTGGTACCGATCTACTACCGCGAGCCGAGCTGGAACCTTGGTGTCGGCGAGGCCGCCGGCCTGCCGCCGCACCTGACCGGGCAGCGTTTCCTCAGCCACTACAACATCGCGGCAAAGACGCCCGAGGCCCATGCGCTGACCGATCAGGATTTCGCCGAACTGGCGAAAAGCCATGGCCGCATGGGCGGGATCGACCGCATCGCCACCGTCATCAAGGCGATCCGGGCCGAGCGCGGCAACCGCGTGCTGCTGCTCGATGGCGGTGACACCTGGACCAACTCCTGGACCTCACTGCAGACCAAGGCCGCCGACATCGTCGATGTGATGAACGCGCTCAAGCCCGACGCCATGACCGGGCACTGGGAGTTCACCCTCGGCGAGGCCCGCGTCGAGGAGATCGTCAAGGCGCTGCCATTCCCGTTCCTTGCCCAGAACGTCCGCGACACCGATTTCGAGGAGAAGGTATTCGAGCCGCGCCGCAGCTTCGAGCGGGGCGGGGTGCGCATCGCCGTGATCGGACAGGCTTATCCTTACACCCCGATTGCCAATCCACGCTGGATGTTTCCCAAGTGGACGATGGGCATCCGCGAGGACGACGTGCAGAAGCAGGTCGACGAGGCCCGCGCCGAAGGGGCCGATCTGGTCGTCCTGCTCTCGCACAACGGCTTCGACATGGATCGCAAGATGGCGGGCCGTGTGAAGGGAATCGATGTCATTCTCACGGCACACACCCATGATGCGCTGCCCCAGGTGCTGAGCGTCGGCAAGACGCTGCTGGTCGCCTCCGGCTCGCACGGCAAGTTCGTTTCGCGGCTCGATCTCGACGTCCGGGATAAGCAGATCAAGGGCTTCTCCTACCGCCTGATCCCGGTCTTTGCCGATGCCATCGCGCCGGACCCGGAGGTGGCGGCGCTGATCGCGCGTCACCGTGCACCCTTCGCTCAGGACCTTGGCCGCGTGCTCGGCAAGACCACTGGCGTGCTCTACCGGCGCGGCAACTTCCAAGGCTCGTTCGACGACGTGTTCACCGATGCGATGCTGGAGGTGCGCGATGCCGAAATCGCGCTGTCGCCAGGCGTGCGCTGGGGTGCGAGCCTCCTGCCGGGACAGGACATCACCTTCGAGGATGTCACCAACGGCTGCGCCATGACCTACCCTGCCTGCTACCGCATGCAGATGACCGGCGCGCGGCTGAAAGAGGTGATCGAGGATGTGGCCGACAACATCTTCAACCCCGATCCCTATTTCCAGGGCGGCGGCGACATGGTGCGGGTCGGCGGCATGGGCTTCACCATCGACCCCACCAAGGCGATTGGCAGCCGCATTTCCGGCATGACCCATCTCAAGACGGGCCAGCCCATTGACGCCTCGCGCAACTACACGGTCGCCGGCTGGGCCTCGATCAACGAAAACACACAAGGCCCGCCGATCTGGGAGGTCGTCGAGCAGTTCATCACGGCCCGCAAGGTCATTGCGCCGCGCCCCCTCGATGCGGTCAAGGTGGTGGGCGTTTGATGGGCCGGCAGCTTCATTCCGCAGGGCTCTCACTTGCAGGCCTAGCCCCGATCCAGTGCCACAGGAGGATGTGTGATGGCTGAACAGGACAAGACCTCGCGCCGGGGTTTCCTTGCCGCTGCCGCCGCAGGCAGCGTGCTCGCGGCGACCGGCGCGCACGCGCAGGGTGCCGGCGCGCGTACCGCCGACAAGGCGATCACCGAGTTGCCGGACTGGAGCAAGTATCTCGGTGACGGTGTCGCCGACCGTCCGTATGGCAAGCCTTCGAAATTCGAGGCCCATGTCGTGCGCCGCGACGTCGAGTGGCTCACCGCCAGCCGCCAGTCTTCGGTCAACTTCACGCCGCTGCATGAGTTGGACGGCATCATCACGCCGTCGGGCCTGTGCTTCGAACGTCACCACGGCGGCATCGCCGAGATCGACCCCCGCCAATACCGGCTGATGATCAACGGGCTGGTGGACAAGGAACTGGTCTTCACCATCGAGGATCTGAAGCGCTTTCCGCGCATCAACCGGGTGCATTTCCTGGAATGCGCTGCCAATTCGGGCATGGAGTGGCGCGGCTCGCAGCTCAACGGCTGCCAGTTCACCCACGGCATGGTGCACAACGTGATGTACACCGGGGTGCCGCTCAAGCACCTGCTGAACGAGGCCGGGGTTCGCACCAATGCCAGGTGGGTGATGGCCGAGGGCGCAGATTCCTCGGGCATGAACCGCTCGATTCCGCTGGCCAAGGCTCTTGATGATTGCATCGTCGCCTTCCGGATGAACGGCGAGATGCTCAGGCCCGAGCAGGGCTATCCGGTGCGCCTCGTCGTGCCGGGCTGGGAAGGCAACATGTGGGTCAAGTGGCTCCGCCGCCTCGAAGTGACCGACATGGCCCATCTCGCCCGCGAGGAAACCTCGAAATACACCGACCTGATGGCCGATGGCCGTTCGCGCCGATTCACTTTCGTGATGGATTGCAAATCGGTGGTTACCAACCCCTCGCCGCAGGCACCCTTGCTGGCCAAGGGCCAGAATGTGCTCTCCGGCCTCGCCTGGTCAGGTCGGGGCACGATCCGCCGCGTGGATGTGACACTGGATGGCGGACGGAACTGGCGCGAGGCCCGCATCGATGGTCCGGTCCTCAACCAGTCCCTGACCCGCTTCTATGTCGACTTCGACTGGCAGGGACAGGAGATGATGATCCAGTCCCGCGCCCACGACTCGACCGGCTATGTGCAGCCCACCAAGGATGAGCTGCGCAAGGTGCGCGGCGTCAACAACATCTACCACAACAACGGCATCCAGACCTGGCTGGTGCGCGCCAACGGGGAGACGGAAAATGTCGAGATCGCATGACCGTTCCGCGGAGTTGTTTGCCCATCAATCCATCCCCACGACCCTCATTCTGAGCCCGTTGAAGGATGAACTCCGCAACGTGCTGCGCGTGCCCGCATCTTTCGACAGCCTCAGGATGAGGATTGTCGGCGGGATGGCCGCGCTTGCGCTGGGTCTGGTCCCTCTCGCTGCGGCGGCGCAGCAGCAGCCTGCGAGGCCGGCAACCACCGCCGCCGCCACGGCCGCTGCGCCGAAGCCTTTCGGGCTCGGCCGGCCCGCCCTGCCCGAGGAGGTCAAGGCCTGGGATATCGACGTGCTGCCGGATGGGCGCGGCCTGCCGGTCGGCAAGGGCAACGCCAAGGACGGCGAGGCACTCTACATCACCAATTGTGCGGCCTGCCACGGCGAGTTTGGCGAGGGCGTGGCGCGCTGGCCTGTGCTCTCAGGAGGGCTTGGAAGCCTGAAGAATGATCGGCCCGAGAAGACCGTCGGCTCGTTCTGGCCAGCCACCAGCACGCTGTTCGACTACATCCGCCGCGCCATGCCCTACGGCAACGCCCAGTCGCTGTCGCCGGACGAGATCTACGCCATCTCCGCCTACATCCTGCACATGAACGATGTCATCAAGGATCCGGAGAAGGAACTCAACCAGAGCAACTTCGCCCAGATCGAACTGCCCAATGCCAAGGGCTTTTACGACGATGACCGCGAGGTGACGGAAAAGCACTTCTGGAACCGCACGGTCTGCATGAAGGACTGTGCCAAGGAGCCTGCCAAGGTTACGGGCCGTGCCATGGTGCTTGATGTCACGCCAGACAGCGCCAGCCGTCCGCGCGTGGAGTGAGCGCATGGTCGTTCGCCGCTTTATCGCTTCCGGGTTTCTGGGCCTTGCCTGCCAGATGGCGGGTTTCATGGCGTTGCCGGCCCATGCCGCCGACAAGGCTTTCGGCGAGTATCTGGCCGGCGAGTGCGTCACCTGCCACCTGCCGAGTGGCAGGCAGGTCGGCGGCATTCCCGCCATCGCCGGCATGCCCGAGATCTCGTTCATCGCGCTCATGGAATCCTATGCGCGCCGCGAGCGGGACAATCAGGTCATGCAGGCTGTCGCCGGCAAGTTCAACAGCGACGAACTCGCCGCGCTGGCCGCCTACTTTGCAAGCCTCAAGCCGGAATAGGGAGCCGTTATTGCATCCCTGGAACGGGATGCGAGCACAGTTTCGGCATCAAAGACACCAAAATGGCCCTTGAAAAGGCGGCACGTCGCGTCACACTCGAAAAATGAAACAGGCACGCCAGAGGCCTGCACAGAACCGGAGGAAGACCATGTCACCCATATCATCGCTCAATCGCCGCGCCCTGCTGACCGGACTGGGGGCGAGTGCCGGCGTGTTCGCCATCGGCAGCCCGGCGGTGATCGGCCAGGCCAAGCCCCGCGTTGTGGTCATCGGCGGTGGCGCAGGTGGCGGCACCGCCGCGCGCTACATCGCCAAGGACAGCGCCGGCGCACTCAACGTGACGCTGGTCGAGCCGAGCCGGCAGTTCGTCACCTGTTTCCATTCCAATCTGGTGGTAGGCGGCTACAAGCAGATGGCCGACATCAGCCATTCCTATGAGAAAATGGCAGCGGCCAATGGCATCACCATGGCCCATGACATGGCCGCCCGCATCGACCGGGACCGCAAGGTGGTGATGCTCGCCGGCGGGCAGGCCTTGCCCTATGACCGGCTCGTGGTCTCGCCGGGCATCGACCTGCGCTATGACAGCGTGCCCGGCTGGGGCCGTGAGCACGAAACCGCCATGCCCCATGCCTGGAAAGCTGGCCCGCAGACCACGCTGCTGGTCAACCGCCTCAACGCTGTGCCCAACGGCGGGGTGATCGTGATGATCGCGCCACCCAACCCCTATCGTTGCCCGCCCGGCCCCTATGAGCGTGTCTCGATGTTTGCCCATGTGCTGAAGAAGGCTGGCAAGGACCGCTGCAAGATCTTCATCATCGACCCGAAAGAGAACTTTTCCAAGCAGGCCCTGTTTCAGGAAGGTTGGGACAAGCATTATCCGGGCATGGTGGAGTGGCTTGGCCCCAAGATCCACGAGGGCGTCAAGTCGGTCGATCCGAAGACTGGCACGGTGGTCACCGGCTTCGAAACCTACAAGGATGCCGCGCTGGTCAATGTCATCCCGGCCCAGTTCGCCGGTGAAATCGTGCGCAGCGCCGGCCTCGCCAATGCTTCCGGCTATTGCCCGATCGATCCGGCTAGCATGCGCTCGACCATCGATGCCAACATCTTCATTGTGGGTGATGCGTCGATTGCCGGTGACATGCCGAAATCGGCCTTCTCGGCCAACAGCCAGGCCAAGGTCGCGGCCATGACCGTGCGCGGTGAACTCACCGGCTCGCGTGTCTTCCCGGCGCGCTACACCAACACCTGCTGGAGCCTGCTCAACGACGACGACGCGATCAAGGTCGGCGGGCAGTTCGAACCGCGTCCTGACAAGATCACCTCGACAGTGCCGTTCGTCTCGCAGTTGCGCGAGAGTGCCGACCTGCGCAAGCAGACCCAGGCCGAGAACATCGGCTGGTATGCCGGCATCGTCGCGGACATCTTCACATGATGCCATCGCGACGCGCTGTGGTGGCCGGTGCGGGGGGACTCCTCCTCGCCGGCCTCGCCGCTCCTGCTCCGGCCCTTGCGCGCCATCACCGGTTAATGCTTGGCGCATTCGAGGTCATCGTGGTCAGCGATGGCGCGCTGTCGCTGCCCATCGGCTTTGTCCTGCCCGAGACCCCGCGCGCCGAGACCGATGCCTTGTTTGCCGCAGCCGGACTGGACCCGGCGCGCCTGCAAAGCCAGGTCAATGTCTTGCTGGTCAGGACACCGACGGACCTGATCCTGATCGATGCCGGCGGTGGTGCGGATTTCATGGCCGGGCTCGGCCAGTTTCCTGATGCGCTGAAGGCGGCCGGCATCGAGGCCGACAAGGTCACGAAGGTGATCTTCACCCATGCCCATGCCGACCACCTCTGGGGCGTGATCGACGATTTCGACACCTCGCGCTATTCCGGCGCCCCCCACCTGATGAGTGTCGCAGAGCTGGACTACTGGCGTCAGCCGGACCTCGCATCGCGCCTGCCCGAAGCCTTCCAGGCCATGGCCGCAGGGACCGCCCGCAGGCTCAGGATGATCGATGATCTCCTCAAGCCCGCGAGACCCGGTGACGAGATCGCGCCGGGTGTCAGCCTCGTCGATACGTCCGGCCATACGCCAGGCCACGTCTCGGTGTTGCTGACCAGCGGCTCGGAGCAGCTGCTGATCGGCGGCGACGTGCTGACCCAGAGCCTCGTCTCCTTTGCCCGGCCGGACTGGCGCTGGGGCGCGGACATGGATGCGGCCAAGGCGGCAGCCTCGCGCCGCCGCACGCTCGATATGCTGGCTACCGACCGCATCGCCCTGCTGGGCACCCACCTGCCTTGGCCTGGCCTTGGCCGCGTCGAGCGCAAGGATGGCGCCTTCCGGTTCGTGGGTGCATGACCACGCTGTGATCCCGGCCTTGAGCCGGGATCATCTTGTGCGCCGCAAAGCCTGCCGGCCATGGCGCGCAAATCCGCACGCAAGGCGCAATCTCCTTGAACCGGCGGGCCACGCTTGCTACCTGCGGGGCAACCTTGGCCCTTGATGCCGTTCTGGAGCACCGCACATCCATGTCCCGCCAGTTCATCTACCACATGCGCGGCCTGTCCAAGACCTATCCGGGCGGCAAGCAGATCCTCAACAACATCCACCTGCAGTTCTATCCCGATGCCAAGATCGGCGTGCTCGGCGTCAACGGCGCGGGCAAGTCGACCCTGCTCAAGATCATGGCCGGGATGGACAAGGAGTGGACCGGCGAGGCCTGGGTGGCCGAGGGCGCGCGCGTCGGCTACCTGCCGCAGGAGCCCAAGCTGGATGAAACCAAGACCGTGCGCGAGAACGTCATGGAAGGCGTCGCAGCGCAGCAGGCCGTGCTCGACCGCTACAACGAGCTGGCCATGAACTACTCGGACGAGACGGCCGACGAGATGACGAAACTGCAGGACGAGATCGAGGCCAAGGGCCTGTGGGATCTCGACAGCAAGGTCGATCAGGCCATGGATGCGCTGCGCTGCCCGCCCGATGACTGGGCTGTGGACAAGCTCTCGGGCGGCGAAAAGCGCCGTGTGGCGCTGTGCAAGCTGCTGCTCTGGCAACCTGAACTCTTGCTGCTCGACGAGCCGACCAACCACCTCGATGCCGAGACCACCGGCTGGCTGGAAAACCACCTGCGCAACTATCCCGGCGCGATCCTGATCGTCACCCACGATCGCTACTTCCTCGACAATGTCACCAGCTGGATCCTTGAACTCGATCGCGGGCAGGGCATCCCCTATGAGGGCAACTACTCCTCATGGCTCGGCCAGAAGCAGAAGCGGCTGGCGCAGGAAGGCCGCGAGGAAGCCTCGCGCCAGAAGGCCATCGCTGCCGAGCAGGATTGGGTGCAGGCCTCCCCGAAAGCTCGGCAGGCCAAGAGCAAGGCCCGCATCCAGCGCTATGACGAACTGGTCAAGCAGGCGGCCAACAAGGGCCCGGACACAGCCCAGATCATCATCCCCATCGCCGAGCGGCTGGGCAACAACGTGGTCGACTTCACCGGCCTGTCCAAGGGCTTCCAGGACAAGCTGCTGATCGACGATCTCACCTTCAAGCTGCCGCCCGGCGGCATCGTCGGCGTCATCGGCCCCAACGGCGCAGGCAAGACCACGCTGTTCCGCATGATCACCGGGGCGGAAAAGCCTGACAAGGGCACGATCGCCGTCGGCGAGAGCGTCAAGCTCGGCTATGTCGACCAGAGCCGCGACAGCCTCGACGACAAGAAGACCGTCTGGGAGGAAATCTCCGGCGGCAACGACATCATCTATCTGGGCAAGCGCGAGATGAACTCGCGCGGCTATTGCTCGACCTTCAACTTCAAGGGTGGCGACCAGCAGAAGAAGGTCGGCATGCTCTCGGGCGGCGAGCGCAACCGCGTTCATCTCGCCAAGATGCTGAAGAGCGGCGCAAACCTCCTGCTGCTCGACGAGCCCACCAACGACCTCGATCTCGACACCTTGCGCGCGCTGGAAGAGGCGCTGGAAGACTACGCCGGCTGCGCCGTCATCATCAGCCACGATCGTCGCTTCCTTGACCGCATCGCCACCCACATCCTCGCCTTCGAGGGCGACAGCCATGTGGAATGGTTCGAAGGCAACTTCCAGGACTACGAGGAAGACAAGAAGCGCCGGCTGGGCGAGGACAGCGTCAATCCGAGGCGCATTGCCTACAAGAAGTTCATGCGGTGATGGGTGTTCGTCTCTGATCGTCATTGCGAGCGCAGCGAAGCAAACCAGCTTCGGTGCGCAGCGGTGCTGATAACAAGACTGGATTGCTTCGCTGCGCTCGCAATGACGGGCGACTGCAACAACCGCCGTCATGGTCGGGCTTGACCCGACCATCCACGTCTTGCCATCTCTGGCTGTGACGGCCACCCGTCATGAGGACTCCCCATGCGCACCACGAAGCTCGGCCGTTCCGGCCTTTACGTCTCGCCGATTACCCTCGGCACCATGATGTTCGGTGGGGCGACAGATGAGGCGACGTCCGGGCGCATCATCGCCTCGGCGCGCGAGGCGGGGGTCAACTTCATCGATACGGCGGATGCCTACAACGAGGGCCGCTCGGAAGAGATCACCGGCCGCGCGATCAGGTCAGACCGTGACCGCTGGGTGCTGGCCACCAAGGCCGCGAACGCGATGGGCGACGGGCCCAACGAGAAGGGCCTCTCGCGCAAGTGGCTGTTGCAGGCGGCAGAGGCGAGCCTGAAGCGCCTCGGCACCGACTACATCGACATTCTCTACATCCACAAGGAAGACCACGCGACGCCGCTCGACGAGACCGTGCGCGCGCTGGGCGATCTCGTGCGGGCCGGCAAGATCCGCTATTTCGGCGTCTCCAACCATCGCTCATGGCGCGTTGCCGAGATCTGCCGCATCTGCGACGGGCTTGGCATCGACAGGCCCGTGGTCAGCCAGCCCTATTACAACGCCTTCAACCGCATGCCCGAGGTGGAGCACCTTCCGGCCTGCGCCTTCTACGGGCTGGGCGTGGTGCCCTATTCGCCGCTGGCGCGCGGCATCCTCACCGGCAAATACGCCCCCGGCGCAGCCGCGCCCGAAGGCAGCCGCGTGGGCCGGGGTGACAAGCGCGTGCTGCAGACCGAGTGGCGGCCTGAATCGTTGCGGCTCGCCCAGAAGGTCAAGGCCCGCGCCGAAAAGCGCGGCATGACGCCGGGCCAGTTCGCCTTCCTCTGGGTTCTGGCCAACCCGATCATCTCATCGGTGATCGCCGGCCCGCGCACCATGGAGCAGTGGAGCGATTATCTCGGCGCGCTGAACCACAGCTGGAACAAGGCCGATGAAGCCTTCATCGACGGGCTGGTCGCCCCCGGCCATCCCTCGACGCCCGGCTACAACGACCCGGCCTATCCGCTGGAAGGACGCCGCATCGAAGCCGGACGCTGACCGGCTGCACAGGTGCGCTTCCATTCGGTCATCCATCTGTGCTTCATGGGCTGATGGTGGGTCGGCTGCGCATTCCCGTCGTCATGTCCCTGACGGCGCTCATCCTTGTCAATCTGGTGCCGCTGGCAGGCGTGCTCTGGTTCGGTTGGCGCATGTTCGACGTGCTGATGCTCTTCTGGATGGAGAGCGTCGTCATCGGCGCCATCAACCTGCTGCGCATGGCCGTTCGGCTGTTCGGCGCGGGGGAGTTGAAGGGCGTGGTGCTCATTCCCTTCTTCACGGTGCACTATTTTGGCTTTTGCGCCGTGCATGGCCTGATCCTGGTGCTGGTGTTCAGCACTCCCGATACCGGGCTCAGCCCTGCGCAGGTTCTGGGCGCAAGCGGGTTCTTCGAGATCATTCGCCAGTTGCTGAGCGAGCCGACGCTGCGCTGGGGGTTGATCGCCATCGCCGCCAGCCATCTGTTCTCGTTCCTGGCCAATTTCCTGTGGGCCGGTGAATGGCGCCGCACCAGCATCGATACCCTGATGGGGGCGCCTTATGTCCGCATCATGCTCATGCATGTCGTCCTGGTGATCGGTGCAGCGATCTTCGTGGCGATCGGCCAGCCGATCTATGCGCTGGCGCTGCTGGTGGCGCTCAAGATTCTCGCAGATGCATCGGCGCATCTTCGAGAACGGCGCAAGCTGGGAGGGGCAAAGCAGGACGATTGAGCCCGGAGCAACAAGCTCCGGCAGCCTGCGCCGTCAGCCGTCACACATCTACCGTCGCATTCAGCGCGTTGGTCTGGATGAAGTCCTTGCGGGGCTCCACCACGTCGCCCATCAGCTTGACGAACAGGTCGTCGGCCTCGTCGACCTCCTTGATGCGGACCTGGAGCAGTGTCCGGGCATTGCGGTCGAGCGTGGTTTCCCAGAGCTGCTCGGCGTTCATCTCGCCAAGGCCTTTGTAGCGCTGCATCTGCACGCCCTTGCGGCCGATCGCGGTGACGGCGTTGAACAGTGTCGAGGGGCCGGCCACCAGCACCTCCTCGCCCTTGCGGGAGAGCAGGCCGGGGTTGGCATAGGCATCGTGCAGCGAGGCGGCACGCTCATCGATCTTGCGCGCTTCGGCGGAAGCCAGCAGGGCAGGATCAAGCACAGACACGGTCTTCACGCCGCGCAGTGAGCGGGTGAAGGTGTAGCCGCCATCCTTGGCCACGCCTTCCCAGCCGCGTTCGATCTCGTCGGAAATCGCGTCGAGCCGGCGGGCGATCTCGTTGGCCTTGGCGCTGGCTTCGGCATCAGTTTCATTGATCAGCGGGCGCAGCGCGCCGGAAATGGCGGCCTGCTCCACCACGGGGCGGTCATAGCGCGAGTGCATCGAGTTGATCAGCGCCCTGACAGTGCGCGCCTCGTCGATCAGCGCCTTCAGGTCGGCTCCGGCGCGCTCCTCGCCCGAACCCATGCGATAGATCGTGCCGTCAAGACCGGCATCGATCAGGTAATCGTCGAGGGCGCGCTCGTCCTTGAGGTAGGTCTGGCTCTTGCCGCGCTGGGCTTTGTAGAGCGGCGGCTGCGCGATGTAGAGAAAGCCGCGATCGATCAGTTCCGGCATCTGGCGGAAGAAGAACGTGAGCAAGAGCGTGCGGATGTGCGATCCGTCCACATCCGCGTCGGTCATGATGATAATCTTGTGGTAGCGCAGCTTCTCGATGTTGAACTCTTCGCGCCCGATGCCAGCGCCCAGCGCCGTGATCAGCGTGCCGATCTGGTCGGAGGACAGCATCTTGTCGAAGCGCGCCCGCTCGACATTGAGGATCTTGCCGCGCAGGGGCAGGATGGCCTGGAACTCGCGGTTGCGGCCCTGCTTGGCCGAGCCACCGGCCGAGTCCCCCTCGACGATGAACAGCTCGGACTTGGCCGGGTCACGCTCCTGGCAATCGGCCAGCTTTCCGGGCAGGGAGGCGATGTCGAGTGCGCCCTTGCGGCGGGTGAGTTCGCGCGCCTTCTTGGCGGCCTCGCGCGCGGCGGCGGCCTCGATCACCTTGGCCATGATCGCCTTGGCTTCGCCGGGATGTTCCTCCAGCCATGCGCCGAGCGTGTCATTGCAGATATTCTCGACCACGGGCCTGACTTCGGACGAGACCAGCTTGTCCTTGGTCTGCGACGAGAATTTCGGGTCTGGCACCTTGACCGAGACCACGGCTGTCAGCCCTTCACGGCAGTCTTCGCCGGTCAGGGCGACCTTTTCCTTCTTCGACAGGCCGGTACTCTCGGCATAGCCAACGAGCTGGCGCGTCAGCGAGGCGCGGAAGCCGGCCAGATGGGTGCCGCCATCGCGCTGCGGGATGTTGTTGGTGAAGCACAGCACGTTCTCGTGGTAGCTGTCGTTCCACTCCAGCGCGATCTCGACGCCGATGCCGTCCTTGTCAGACTTCAGCATGATCGGCCCCGGCCCGATGGCGGATTTGGCCCGGTCGAGATAGCGCACGAACGCCTCGACCCCGCCCTCATACATCAGCTCCTCGCGCACCACTTCCGAATGGCGCGCATCAGTGAGGATGATCCGCACGCCGGAATTGAGGAAGGCCAGTTCGCGCAGCCGGTGTTCGAGCGTCTTGTAGTCGAACTCCACCATGGTGAAGGTTTCCTGAGACGGCGTGAACGTCACCTCCGTGCCGCGCTTGTCGCCGGCCGGGCCGACCACCTTCAGGGGGGCCACAGCGTTGCCATGGGCAAACTCGATGAAGTGCTCGAAGCCCGCGCGCCAGACCTTGAGCTTGAGCGAGATCGAAAGGGCGTTGACGACCGAGACGCCGACGCCGTGCAGCCCGCCGGAGACCTTGTAGGAGTTCTGGTCGAACTTCCCGCCGGCATGCAGCTGGGTCATGATCACCTCGGCGGCGGAAATGCCTTCCTCGGTGTGGATGTCGGTCGGGATGCCGCGGCCATTGTCTGAAACCGTGACCGAGCCATCGGCATTCAGCGTTACCGTGACCAGGTCGGCATGGCCGGCGAGCGCCTCGTCGATGGCGTTGTCGACCACCTCGTAGACCATGTGATGCAGGCCCGAGCCGTCATCGGTGTCGCCGATATACATGCCGGGGCGCTTGCGCACGGCATCCAGGCCCTTGAGAACCTTGATGGAATCCGCACCATAGTCATCGGCGGGGTCTATCGGCGGGTTGGTGTCGGACATGGCTCAACTCGGATCGGTCGCGGAAATGATTCGATCACTGAACATAGTGCCTCATGCCCCGGATTTCACCCCCAAAGGCGCCAAAAAACCGAATGAAAATCAGATGGTTAGAGATTGTTTGTGGATGACATTGATCGCGTGCGCCCATCCCGGGTCATCCCGGCCCTGAGCCGGGATCGCCCGGCGCTGCATCGCGCAAACGGCAGATGTCCCGGATGCCCACAACGCGCCCGGCTCAGGGCCGGGATTACGAGGCAACCGTGACGAAGATCAAGGCTGAAAGACGCAGGTCTCACGCCTCCCAGAGCGCGCCGAGGAAGGCATCGCCATAGGCTTTCAGCTTGCGTTCGCCGACACCGCTGACACGGGCCATGCCGTCCAGATCGTGCGGTTTCTCGCGCACCATGTCGAGCAGCGTGCGGTCCGGAAACACCATGTACGCCGCGATGCCCTCCTCGCGCGAAATGCTGGCCCTGAGCTTGCGCAGGCGCTGGAAGACAGCATCGTCGGTCTCGTCGAGATCCCCGCCATAGGGGCCGGACGGGCTCCGGATGCGGGCCAGCCTCTCGGTCTGTGTCTCTGCCCTCAGCCGGATGCCATCCTGCCCGCGCAGCAGATGTTCGCCCTTCTCGGTCACGACCAGCCCGCCGAATTCGTCGCGATGCGCCACGGCGCCTGCCGCAAACAGCTGGCGGATGATGCTCACCCAGTTCTTCGGCCCCTTGTCCTTGCCCGCGCCGAAGGTCTTGATCTCGTCATGCTTCTGCTTCGCCACCATCTCGGTGCGGTTGCCCACGAGCACGTCGGCGATATGGGAAGCCCCGAAGCGCTGGCCCGTGCGCAGCATCGCGGAAAGCGCCTTCTGCGCGTCGACCAGCCCGTCATAGAGCGTGTTCTGCCCGGCCCCGCACAGATCGCAGCCCTGGCAATTGACGCTGCTCTCGCCGAAATAGGACAGCAGCGCCCCGCGCCGGCATTGCGAGGCTTCGCACAGGGCCAGCAGCGCATCGAGCTTGCGGTGTTCGACGCGCTTGCGCTCCTCCGGCATGTCCTTTTCGTCGATCTGCCGCCGGCGCAGCGCCATGTCGTCCATGCCGTAGAGCGTCAGCGTCGCAGCCGGCAGGCCATCGCGCCCGGCCCGTCCGATCTCCTGGTAGTAGCTCTCGATCGAGCCGGGCATGTCGGCGTGGATGACAAAGCGCACATCGGGCTTGTTGACGCCCATGCCGAAGGCAATGGTGGCACAGACGATCACGCCATCCTCCTGCTGGAAGATGTCCTGGTTGCGGTTGCGGCTCTCCTGCTCCATGCCGGCATGGTAGCTGACGGCACGCCAGCCCTTGCCGCTCAGCCATTCCGCCAGGGCCTCGGTGCGCTTGCGTGACGAGCAGTAGATGATGCCAGACTGGCCCTTGCGCGTCGCGAGAAAGGCCTCGATCTGCCGCCGTGGCTGGTCCTTGGCCTCAAAGCGCAGCGCGATGTTGGGCCGGTCGAAGCCATGCACGAAGATGGCCGGGTCGGCATCGAACAATTGAGCAATGATGTCGTTGCGCGTGGCCTCATCGGCGGTCGCGGTCAGGGCCAGCACGGGTGGCGAGCCGAGCGCCCGTCGCAGGCGGCGCAATTCGCGATATTCGGGCCGGAAGTCGTGGCCCCATTGCGACACGCAGTGCGCCTCGTCGATGGCGAGCCGCGCGACGCCAAGTTCGGCCAGCCGTGTCGCCAGCCCATCGACGGCCAGTCGCTCGGGCGACACGTAGATCAGGTGCGTGTCGCCATGGCGCAGGGCGCGCCAGGCGGCGGCATTGTCCTCGTCGCTGTTCTGAGAGTTGAGCGTGACCGCGCCGACGCCGACGGCGGCCATCTGCTTGACCTGATCGCGCATCAGCGCAATCAGCGGCGAAACCACCACCGTCAGCCCGCCTTCGACGAGCGCCGGCAGTTGGTAGCACATCGACTTGCCTGACCCGGTCGGCATCACCGCCAGCACGTCGCGGCGTGCCAGCACAGCCTCGATCACCTCGCGCTGCCCGGAGCGGAAGTCATCATAGCCGAAGGTGGATTTCAGCGTGCTGCGGGCCGCCTGGAGCGAATCGGGCATGAAACCGGTTTAGGCAGCTGGTCGGACGATGCAAGGGCCGGCACTTGCGCCGGCGGATACGCCAGCTCAGCGCCGCCGTCCGAGGCTCTTGATGTAGCCCAGAAGGTCATCGACCTGGCGCGGCGAGAAGGCGAAATCCGGCATGCCCTTGTGGCTGCCGGTTATGCCTTCCCCGAAAGCCTCTTCCAGTGCCTCGACCGGATAGCGCTGCTGGATCAGCCGGAAGGGTGTGGCGGCGGGCCGTGTGCTGCGCCCGCTGCGCCCGATGGCATGGCACTCGGCGCAGTGAACCCGCGCCAGCGCCTGCCCTGCACGGATGTCGGGAGCGGCATGTCCGGGACCGGTCCAAAGCGCAACCATCGCGGCAAGGCCAACAAGGGCGAGTTGGCGCGATCCGGCGGTCTTTGTCATCGAAACAAGGCGAATCATGCGGAGCAGCATGCCTTGTGCGTGCCCAGGGCAGTTTGCGCCAGATCAAACGATTGAAGACCCCGGATTCGGGAAGCTACTAGCCCCGCGCCGCGATCAGGGCGGCTGCGCCCGCCATCACGCCCGCCGTGGCGCGGTTGATGCGCCGCAGTGCCGTCTCGGAGGTGAACACCCGGCGCGCCCGGTCGGCGAGCACGAGGGCGCTGGCCATCACCGGCGTGATCACCAGCACGATCACGATTGCCATCTCGACGAACACCAGCGGCGTGATCGCCTTCGGGTCGATCACCAGTGGCATGATCGACAGGAAGAACACGATCACCTTGGGATTGCCGAGCGTGAGCGACAGAGCGCCGAAGAAGGATGGCCATGCGCGCACCTTCGTTGTGGCGGCCTCGATCTGTGCTGCCTTCACGGGTGCTGTCCAGATCCGCCAGGCCATATAAAGCAGGTAGGCGCAGCCGGCATACTTGATGGCCAGAAACAGCATCTCAAAGCTTCTTGCCAGCATGCCAAGTCCCGTCGCAGCGATCGTGAACCAGATCAGGTCTCCGACCACAAAACCGGCCACGAAGGCGGGCCCGGCGGCAAGACCCTGACCAAGGCCGCGCGCTACCACAGCGGCCAGACCCGGCCCGGGCGAGGCCACTGCAGCGAAATAGACACCGGCAAAAAGCAGCAACGGGGCGAGGTCCATGGCGTCTCCGATCAGGCCAGCACGTTAGCCAGGGTTGGCAGGCCCGTCACGCCTGTCAGGGCGATGAACGAGGGTCACCAGCACGAACGAGATCACCAGCAGCAGATACCATGCCCCCATCTTGTGCAGCGTCACCGGTCGCCAGCCAGCGCCTTTCTGGTTCGGGTAGAGCCATGTCCCGGTCACGGTGCCGATGTTCTCGGCGATCCACAGGAAGACCGATGTCAGGAAGGCAGCCAGCAGAAGCGGCATCCAGCGCGCGGAGACATCCACCGTAAAGTAGATGCGCGTGCGCCAGAACACCAGAAACGTGCAGGCGAACAGCACATATCGCGCATCCCAAACGTAGTGATGGCTGAAGAAGTTCACATAGATCGCACCCGCCAGCAGCATTGTCGCCCAGAACGGCGGATAGCCTACAAAGCGCATGTCGAAGATGCGGATGACGCGCGCAATGTAGGAGCCGACGCAGGCATACATGAAGCCGGTGAACAGCGGGACATCGCCGATGCGGATCAGGCTTGGCTCCGGATAGGACCATGAGCCCATCGCCGTCTTGAAAACCTCCATCGCCGTGCCGACCAGATGAAACAGGAAGATGACCTTCGCCTCTTCCCAGGTCTCCAGCTTGAGGGCGAGCATGGCGGCCTGAACGAGGAATGCCGCGACCAGCAGGGCGTCGTAACGGGCAATCGGCCAATGGGGTTGCCAGATCAGCTTGCTGACGATCAGCATGCCCAGCATGAGCCCGCCAAACAGGCAGGCCCAGCCCTGCTTGAAGCCGAAGATGATGAACTCGGCCAGCCAGGGGTGCAAGCGGGCGAGCCCGGCGCGGACGCGCTGGTGCGTGTCGGCCAGCCATGGTGCGTAGTGGCCGGCTGTGCCGGGGCTGTCGGGCTCGCTCATGCCAGCCGCTCCGCCCGCCCCGGCGTCACCAACAGCCGGGCAGAGCCAGCGGGCAGGTCACTGAACAGGCTTTCATCCGCGCCAGTCATCCAGACCTGGCAACCGAGGTCGCTGAGGGCGTCATAGAGGGCGGCGCGCCGGCGCGGATCGAAATGCGCCGCGATCTCGTCCATCAGCACGATCGGGGCAAACCCGCTCATCGCCGCGACCAGCCGCGCATGGGCCAGCACGAGCCCGACCAGAAGAGCTTTCTGCTCGCCGGTCGAGCCCTGCTCGGCCGCGATGTCCTTGGGTCCGTGGCGCACCTTCAGGTCGGTGGCCTGTGCGCCGATCAGGGTTCGCCCCGCCGCCTTGTCCCGTGGCCGGTTCTGCTTCAGCAGCGCCTGGTAGGCATCTTCCGCATCGACGGCGGCCAGCGCAGCCACGAGCCGGTCGAGTTCGCCATCGAGCGCCAGCATTGCCCATGGGAAGGGCGAGGCGTTGTCGCGTGTCTCCTCTATGAGTGCTCCCAGCCGCGTCACCGCCTCGGCCCGCGCGGCGGCGACAGCCACGCCCAGTTCGGCCACCTGCCGCTCGATCGCATCAAGCCAGCCAGCATCGTGCGGACGCTCGTCGAGGATGCGGTTGCGGTCGCGCAGGGCCCGCTCCAGTGCGTTGACGCGCGCGCCATGTTCCGCGTCGATGGCCAGCACCAACCGGTCGAGAAAGCGCCGCCGGTCGCCGGCCGAGCCGCGAAACAACCCGTCCTGCTCGGGTGTCAGCCAGACCACGCGCACATGCTCCGACACCGCGGTGAGCGAGGATGAGGGGGCGCCGTTGATCCGCTGGATGCGGCTGCGCCGGCCATTTTCATCCGGCTCGCCAAGTCCAAGCCCGATCTGCGTGTCGTCGGCCAGCCGGACCGAGACGGCAAAGCCGCCGCCCGCGCCGCTGCGGGCCATGTCCGCGAACTCGGCCCGCCTGAGCCCGCGCCCCGGCGACAGCAGCGAGATCGCCTCCAGAATGTTGGTCTTTCCGGCCCCGTTCTCGCCGGCCAGCGCGATGAGCGGCGCGTCCACCGGCAAGGCCAGGTCGGCATAGGACCGGAAGTCGCTGAGCGCGAGGTGAGCAAGGCCCGTCATGGCCTGCGGTGTCGAGCCTGCGGCGCGCCGGGTCAAGGGCCTGCCATGCGCAATTCGGTGCGAAGCGTGCACGTTTGCCGGTGGACCTCTATTCGGCGCTGCGCTAGCCCTAGCCGAACGACACCACCAGCGTGCACATCAGAGCTTTCAGGAGGCAGCCATGGCTTACGAGACGATCCTGGTCACGACGAACGGAGCCGTCGGCGTCATCACCCTCAACCGCCCGCAGGCGCTGAACGCGCTGAATGGCAAGCTGATCGCCGAGGTCAACAAGGCGCTTGATGGCTTCGAGAAAGACAAGACGATCGGCTGCGTCGTCATCACCGGCTCCGAGAAGGCTTTTGCCGCCGGTGCCGACATCAAGGAAATGCAGTCGCGCAAGTTCCCCGGCAACTATCTCGACGACAAGTTCGCCGAGTGGGACCGCATCGGCCAGCGCAGGAAACCGATCATCGCGGCTGTGGCCGGCTTTGCCCTCGGCGGTGGCTGCGAACTGGCGATGATGTGCGACATGGTGATTGCCGCCGACAATGCCCGCTTCGGCCAGCCCGAGATCAACCTCGGCGTGATGCCGGGTGCCGGGGGCACGCAGCGCATGGCGAAAGCCATCGGCAAGGCCAAGACCATGGACCTGTGCCTCACAGGCCGCTTCATGGATGCCGCCGAGGCCGAGCGTTCGGGCCTTGTTGCCCGCGTCGTGCCGTTGGCTGACCTTATGACCGAGACGATGAAGGCCGCGACCACGATGGCTGAAAAGTCGCAGGTCGCCTTGCAGATGACCAAGGAAACCGTGAACCGCGCCTTCGAAACCACCCTTGCCGAGGGCCTGCGCTTCGAGCGCCGCCTGTTCTCGGCGATGTTTGCCACCGCCGATCAGAAGGAGGGCATGGCTGCCTTCGTCGAGAAGCGCAAGGCTGCCTTCAGGAACAAGTGACCGCCATCATGTCAGACCCCATCGCCACGGATACCGCCGCGCCCATGGTCCTCCCGGATTTCGCCGCCGTCCAGCGCGCCGCAGCGCGGCTGCAGGGCATCGCCACACGCACCCCGGTGATGACCTCGCGCACGGCCGATGAGGCCACCGGCGCACGCCTGTTCTTCAAGTGCGAGAACCTGCAGCGCATGGGCGCCTTCAAGTTCCGCGGGGCCTACAACGCCATCGCCAGTCTGCCCGATGGCGTGCGCCAGCGCGGCGTCATCGCTTTCTCCTCCGGCAACCACGCCCAGGGCATGGCGCTGGCGGGCCGGCTGCTCGGCGTGCCCGTCACCATCCTGATGCCGCTCGATGCGCCCGAGGCGAAGATCGCCGCGACGCGGGGCTATGGCGCCGAGGTCATCCTGTTCGATCGCTACAGTCAGGACCGCGAGGCCCTTGGCCGGCAGATCGCCGGCGAGCGCGGCCTCAGCCTGATCCCGCCCTTCGATCATCCCGAGGTGATCGCGGGGCAGGGAACAGCAGCGATGGAACTGATCGAGGAAACCGGCCCGCTCGATCTGCTGCTGGTCTGCCTCGGCGGCGGCGGGCTCGTCTCCGGCTGCGCCTTGGCAGCCCATGCCCTGTCGCCGGGAATCCGCGTCATCGGGGTGGAGCCTGAAGCCGGCAACGACGCCCAGCAGTCGCTGCGCGCCGGCCACATCGTCAAGATTGCCGTGCCCAAGACCATTGCCGACGGTGCCCAGACCGCGGCTCTCGGCCACTATACCTTCCCCCTCATCCAGCGCGATGTCGCCGACATTGTCACCGTCAGTGATGCCGAGTTGATCGAGACGATGCGATTCTTCGCCGAGCGCATGAAACTGGTGGTCGAGCCGACCGGATGCCTCGCTGCTGCCGCTGCCCTGACGGCCAAGGTGCCAGTGCGCGGCCTCCGTGTCGGCGTCATCATCTCGGGTGGAAACACCGATCTTGCCAGCTTCTGCCGGCTGCTGACGGCTTGAGCGCGCCGTCGCCGCGCCGGTGTTGCCGGAAGCGGCGGTTTCGCGTTGACGCTGCCGCAGGTTCGGATTATACGCCAGCCAACTTCTGGCCCTCGCGAGATGGCCCGGAACCCCATTTCATGTCATGATGCCGTTTCCACGCGGATGCGTATCATCCGATTACGTTGCGTGGAAACCGGTCACAAACGAGGACGCCCATGGCGAATACCAAATCTGCGAAGAAGGCTGCCCGCCAGACCGTTCGCCGCACCGAAGTCAACAAGTCCCGCCGCAGCCAGATGCGTACCTATGTGCGCAAGGTCGAGGAAGCGCTCGAGTCCGGCGATCAGGCAGCTGCCGCTGCCGCGCTCAAGGCCGCTGAGCCGATCATGATGCGCGCCGTGCAGAAGGGCGTTGCCCATAAGAACACCGCCTCGCGCAAGGTCTCCCGTCTGGCCAAGCGCGTGAAGGCACTCGCCAGCTGATTGCTTCTGGCGCCTCGGCTTCGTGCCGGCGCCTCTCCTGCCCTTGTGAAGGCCCTGCTCCTTGCGGCGCGGGGCCTTTTTGCATGGCGTTGCCGCATCGCAGAAACCGCGCGCCTGGCCCTCGCCGACCAGACCCTCAGGCCACCCTGAATTTGCCCCGGTGTGGGGGATTAACCGTAAGCTCAACAAATCGGCAGCCGTGACCGAGCTTCGCGCTTGACTCCCGCCAAGCGGACTAGCAGGCATCCAAAGCCTGCTAAGAAAAACAGAATGCGCAAATATAAGCTATACAAAACAGACATTTAAATCGAAAGAAATCCGGCATAAGGGTTTTTACCATAAGCCACCCCTGGAAGTCGGGCTCCAGGAGACTCGCAGCAGAAATTTTTTTGGCGGCATTAAAACGGTTTAATCCCATGCCTCCGTCGAGGGTTTTCACAGTTATCGTCGAGCCTCCTCGGGACGTTCTGCATCTGGGCTCGGCAGGCGCGCCGCAGCCCGCAAACTCACCCCTTGCCCTCCCTCGAAACGACCCGTTAAGGTTTTTTTAACGGATGGGGGCCTCACCCCCACCCGATCACCAAAATACCAAATGTTGAGACCGCGCGTTTCAAGTGGGGGCGGGGAATGATGACGGCTGTTGATTGGCTGGGGCAGAACGGCATGACCACAAGACAGGTTGTGGCTTGCATGCCTGAGTTGCAACTCCGGTTCATGGAATGACCTATCCCGCCGGCGTCGGGGGCTGAGGGCACCGGACACACCTTGATCGTTGAGGAAGACAAACACGCGTGGCTGGCGGCAGCTGCGCGCGAAGGGTACCCTATGTTTCTAGATAGCGAACGCATGAAAGACGATGGCCGATTTGATCCGGGTCCGATGTCCAGTGCATGGGAGCGGCTTCGCCAGAGGCTCAGGGGCGAGCTTGGCGAGGACGTGTTCTCAAGCTGGTTCGCCCGCATGGAACTCGAGCGGATCGAAGCGGACGTGGCCATCGTGTCGGTCCCGACGCGCTTCCTGAAGAGCTGGATCGAAACCCACTATGTCGAGCGGGTGAAGATGCTGGTGACCTCCGAATTGGGCATCGAAGGCGGCTTTGCCGTCGAGGTGCGCACGGTGAACCGCGAGCCGGCCCGCGCAGCATCAGGGCCGCGCACCGCGCTGGCCAGCCAGGCTCCTGCCGCCCGCGCGCCGATCACCCCGCCGCCCATGGCGGCGATGCTGTCCGATCATCTCGGCTCGCCGCTCGACCGGCGGCTCGCACTGTCCTCTTTTGTGGTGGGCCGTTCCAATGCGCTGGCTTTTGCCGCCGCTGACCGGATCGCGGCGCTGGTTGGCCAGCCCTCGCCCTACAACCCGCTTTATGTCCATGCCGGTGTCGGGCTGGGCAAGACCCATCTGGTGCAGGCTGTCGCCCAGGAAGCCATTCGCCTCGGCAAGAAAGTGGCCTACTTCACCGCGGACAAGTTCATGTATGGCTTTGTCTCCGCACTGAAGGCGCAGACGGCGCTGACCTTCAAGGAGCAGCTGCGCGGTATCGATCTTCTGGTCATCGACGATGCCCAGTTCATCCAGGGCCGTTCCGTGCAGCAGGAATTCGGGCACACCATCAATGCCCTGATCGACGCCGGCAAGCAGGTCGTCGTGGCCGCCGACCGCATGCCCGGCGAGCTTGAAAGCCTCGATGAGCGGGTGCGCTCGCGGCTGGCTGGCGGGCTGGTGGTCGAGATCGGTCCGCTCGACGAGGAACTGCGTCTCAAGATCCTGTCGGCCAGGCTGGCAACGCTGAGCACCGTCCATCCGACGTTCCATGTCTCGCCGGAAGTTGCCGCCTATGTGGCCCATGTCATCGTCACCAACGGCCGTGATCTGGACGGGGCGGCCAACCGGCTGCTCGCCCATTCCACGCTGTCGGGCGCGATCCTGACCATCGAGACGGCAGAGGCAGCCATCCGCGATCTCGTGCGCCTGCGCGAGCCCAGAAGGGTCAAGATCGAGGATATCCAGAAGCTTGTCGCCGCGCGCTACAATGTCAGCCGTGCCGACATCCTCTCCGAACGCCGGACAGCTGCCGTGGTCAAGCCGCGCCAGATCGCGATGTATCTGTCGAAGTCACTGACCTTGCGGTCCTTGCCCGAGATCGGCCGCCGCTTCGGAGGCCGCGACCACACCACCGTCCTGCATGCGGTGCGCAAGATCGAAAAGGCTTTGACCGACGACCGCGTGCTGACCGAGGAGGTCGAGCTGCTCAAGCGCATGCTGATGGATTGACGGCAAAAGGCCCGGCAGGATGCCGGGCAGAGGCTGTTTTCCGGCCCAATCCTGTTGATGGGCGGCAGGCTGACCTGCGCCGGACTTGCACCGGCTCGCCAGCTTGGGCATGGTCTCATCAATCGGCTGGCATCCCCGCTGCAATGCAGCGTCCTGCCCGGTCCCACCGTCTGTTATGCAAGCCAGGTTGGTCATGAAGGTTACCGTCGAACGGTCGCAATTCCTCAAGGCCCTCGGCCACGTCCATCGCGTGGTCGAGAAGCGCAATACCATTCCGATCCTGTCCAATGTGCTGATGAACGCCGGCGTGATGGGCCTCAAGCTCAAGGCGACCGATCTCGACATCGAGGTTGTGGAGACCATCCAGGCTGATGTTGGCGTGCAGGGCGCGATCACCGTGCCGGCCCATGTCATTTACGACATCGTGCGCAAGCTGCCCGAGGGCGCGCAGGTCTCGCTCGAAACCACCGGCGAGACCGGGCAGATGGTGCTGCGCTCCGGGCGCTCGCGCTTCACGTTGCAGACCCTGCCCGAGAGCGACTTCCCCGACATCACGGCCGGCGAGATGCCGCATGTCTTTTCGCTGCCGGCGGGTGACTTCAAGCGCCTGATCGACAAGACCCAGTTCGCCGTTTCCACGGAAGAAACGCGCTACTATCTCAACGGCATCTATTTCCACACGCTGGAGATCGAGGGCCGCGCGCTGCTGCGCGCCGTTGCCACGGATGGCCACCGCCTGGCCCGCGTCGAGACGCCGGCGCCTGCCGGTGCCAGTGGCATGCCGGGCGTGATCGTGCCGCGCAAGGCTGTTGCGGAAATCCAGAAGCTTCTCGAGGGCGCCGATGGCGACGTTGAGATTCAGCTGTCGGCCACCAAGATCAAGGTCAGTATCGGCGATGTGGTGCTGACCTCGAAGCTGATCGACGGCACTTTCCCCGATTATGGCCGGGTCATTCCTTCAGGCAATGACAAGCGGCTGACGGTGAACCGGGCAGAATTCGCGGTCTCGGTCGACCGCGTGTCGACGATTTCCTCCGAGCGGGGCCGCGCTGTGAAGCTGTCAATGGCCGATGGCCGCATGACCCTGGCCGTGACAAACCCCGATTCAGGCTCCGCAACCGAGGAGATCGAGGTGGACTACGATGCCAGCCCGCTCGATATCGGCTTCAATGCGCGCTACCTGCTCGACATCACGGCCCAGCTCGACAGCGACACCGCCCTGTTCCGCCTCGCCGATCCGGGCTCGCCGACGGTCATCCAGGACCGTGAAGGCGCAAGCGCGCTCTATGTGCTGATGCCGATGCGGGTCTGATCCGCTCCATGCCGATGGCCTGGACCCTGTTGCTGGCGCTTCCCGCCGGTTGGGGGTTGGGCCTCGGCATCGCCGTTCTGATCGACCGGTCATCGAACATGCTGCCGGCGATCACGATCCTTATGACGTTGGCCGTTCTGGTCGTTGTTGCCGTGGTGCCGTGGGCCACACAGGCCGTCAGGCTGAAGGTGATGCAGGGTCTGGCAATAGCCGGCCTGTTGCTGATGCTCAGCCTGGCCTGAACTGGCGTAACCCTTCAGCGCCCGGTCTTGACGCGGGTCCACAACCGGCCGACGGCGCGCTGCAGGCGTTCATCATAGGCAGTGGTGGTGAACAGCCGTGTGAACGTGGCCTGGTCGGGGTAGATTCCCGGGTTTCCCTTGATCTCGGGGCGGATCAGTTCGCGGGCCGGCAGGTTGCCGCTGGCGTAGGAAACGAGATTGCTGTTTCTGGCGGCCACGTCAGGCCTGAGCATGAAATCGATGAAGGCGTGGGCTTCCACCGGGTTGGCCGCATCCGCCGGGATGGCCATGGAGTCGAACCACATCTGCGCCCCTTCGCGCGGCACGATGAACTGGATGTCGATGCCGTTGCGGGCTTCCTCGGCGCGGCGCCGCGCCTGCAGGATATCGCCAGAATAACCGACCGCCATGCAGATCTCGCCGCTGGCGAGCGCGTTGAGATACTCCGACGAGTGGAAGGTGCGGATGTTGCCGCGAACCCGCGCCAAGGCGTCAGCTGCCTTGCGCAGGTCGGCCTCGTTCTTGGAATCCGGGTTGAGCCCGAGATAGCGCAGCACGCCGGGCAGGATGTCTTCCGGGGCATCCAGCACGTGGATGCCGCAGTCCTTGAGCTTGGCCGACACGTCCGGCTTGAGCAGCAGATCCCACGAGTTGAGAGCAGCATTGGGGCCCAGCCGCTCCCTGACCTTGGCGAGGTTCAGCCCGATACCGGTCGTGCCCCACATGTAGTTGACAGCGAACTGGTTGCCCGGATCGTGGCTGGCCAGCCGCGCGGCGATGTCAGGCCAGATATGCCGGGAATTTGGCAACTTGCTCCGGTCGAGCTTCAGGAACAGCCCCGACCGGATCAGCCGCGACAGGAAAGGGCCCGATGGCACCACGACATCATAGCCAGACTTGCCGGCGAGCAGCTTGGTCTCGACGATCTCGTTGTTGTCATACATGTCGTAGACAACCTTGATGCCGGTCTCGCGGGTGAAGGCGTCGAGCACGGACGGATCGATGTAGTCGGTCCAGTTATAGACATTGACGATGCGCTCAGGCGCGGGCTGCGCCTGCGGTGACGCCGGCAGCGTGATCAGGCCTAGGATGATGGCCAAGACGGCAAGCGCGTTCGCCGCACCCTGCCGGCGGCACGCACAGGAAACGCCGCGTCTGCGCAGAAAGTCGATGAAACGCATCATCAGGTCCGGTCACAAGGGCAAGTTCAGCGGGCACCACACGGCGAGCCCCTGTTGTCGGGACGATAGGGTCCCGTTGCCCTCAGCGCAATGCGGGCTGCGCTGTCCGCCGCCGGGATGTCAGTCTGCGGAGGCGGGCTCGGCCATCATGCGCGGCAGCACCTCGGCCCACATCGCTGCCGGCTGCGCGCCCGAGACGCCATAGCGGTTGTTGACGATGAAGAAGGGCACGCCCTGCACGCCCATCGAGGCGGCCTGCGCTTCAAGCTGGCTGATCTCCCCATTCAGCGCCTGATCGGAAAAGGCCGCCTTCAGCTCGGCAGCCGACAGGCCGACGCCGGCCCCGATATCGGCCAGTACCTCGAAGGCGCCGATGTCGCGGCCCTGCTCGAAATAGGCGGCCATCAACGCGCCCTTGGCCGCGTCAGCCGCCCCATGCCCCGCAGCCAGCGCGATGAGGATGTGCGCCTTGCGGGTGTTGGGGGTGCGCCTGACTGCATGCCAGTTGAACGCCAGCCCATCCTCGCGCGCTGCGTCCGACAGGCGCTGTTCGATATCGGCCCGTTTGCCCGGCCCGAACTTGCCGTCGAGGTAGGCGACACGGTCCATGCCCTCCTCCGGCATCGACGGATTGAGTTCATAGGGCAGCCAGGCGATCTGTGCGTCGGCGATGCCGGCAAGTCTCAGCCCCTCTTCCAGCCGCCGCTTGCCGAGATAGCACCACGGGCAGATCAGGTCGGAATAGATCGCGAAGCTGACCGCGCCCTGTTGGGGTGCCTCCGGTTGGATCGTCGCCTGCTGTGGTGTCGCTCGCTTTGGTGTCATGGACATGCCCGCAATTTGCGGCTCCTTTGGGCGGATCGGTCAGGACGCTCAAACCTATTGCCGATTTGCGGCGATCTCGCGATGGCCAACTCCATGCCCAAAGGGGGCCGGAAAGCAGGCTCGGTCAGAAGAGGCCTTCGATCCGGCCGGCGGCATCAATGTGGATGCGCTCCGCTGCCGGTGATCGCGGCAGGCCAGGCATGCGCATGATATCCCCGCAGATCGCCACGACAAAGCCAGCCCCCGCCGACAGCGTGATGTCCCGCACCGGCACGACATGCCCCGAGGGCGCACCGCGCAGGGCCGGATTGGCCGAGAACGAATACTGCGTCTTGGCCACGCAGATCGGCAGGTGCCCGTAGCCGGCCGCTTCAAGCTCCGCCAGCCGGTCGGACGCCTTGGCGTCAAGCGCGATGTCGGCAGCGCCATAGATGCGGGTTGCGATGGTGCGGATCTTCTCGGCCAGCGGCATCGCATCGGGATAGAGCGGCCTGAAGCCTTCGCGCTGGCCTTCGGCCAGGGCCACCACGGCGCGCGCCAGATCCGCACTGCCGGCCGCGCCATCGGCCCAGTGCCGGCAGATGATTGCCTCCACCCCGAGCCGATCAGCACAGAAGCGCCTGATCAATTCGTGTTCGGCTGGCGTATCCCCCGTGAAGTGGTTGATCGCCACCACCACCGGCACGCCGAAGCCCTGCACATTGCGCACATGCCGTTCGAGGTTGACGAGGCCGGCTTCCAGCGCTGCGAGATTTTCAGCGCCGAGAGCATCCTTCGAAACGCCGCCATGCATCTTCAGCGCCCTGACAGTGGCCACGATGACCGCGGCTGCCGGATCGAGGCCTGCCTTGCGGCACTTGATGTTGAAGAACTTCTCGGCTCCCAGATCGGCCCCGAAGCCGGCTTCCGTGACGACGTAGTCCGCCAGCTTCAGCGCCGCCTTGGTGGCAATCACCGAATTGCAGCCATGGGCGATGTTGGCGAAGGGCCCGCCATGGACGAAGGCGGGGTTGCCCTCCAGCGTCTGCACGAGGTTCGGCTGCAAGGCATCCTTGAGCAGCACCGCCATGGCGCCTGGCGCCTGAAGGTCGGCGGCGGTGACGGGTGTCCGGTCATGCCGGTAGCCGATGACGATGCGCCCCAGCCGCTCCTCAAGATCGCGAAGGCCGTTCGCGAGGCAGAACACCGCCATCACCTCGGACGCGACCGTGATGTCGAAACCATCCTCGCGCGGGAAGCCGTTCTTCACGCCGCCGAGCGAGGAGTTGATCGCCCGCAACGAGCGGTCGTTCATGTCCAGTGCCCTGCGCCAGACGATGCGCCGGCTGTCGAGGCCAAGCGCATTGCCCCAGTAGATATGGTTGTCGATCAGGGCCGACAGCAGGTTGTGGGCCGAGGTGATGGCGTGGAAATCGCCTGTGAAATGCAGGTTGATCTGCTCCATCGGTACGATCTGCGCATGCCCGCCGCCGGCAGCCCCGCCCTTCACCCCGAAGCAGGGCCCCAGTGAGGGCTCCCTCAGGCAGATCATCGTGCGCTTGCCAATTCGGTTCAGCCCGTCGCCGAGGCCAACCGTTGTGGTGGTCTTGCCTTCGCCGGCAGGTGTCGGATTGATGGCGCTGATCAGGATCAGCTTGCCGTTGGCGCGTTCCGGCCGGGCATCGAGCCAGTCCAGATCGACCTTGGCGATGTGCCGGCCATGCGGGCTGAGCGCCTCGGCCGGAATGGCCAGCTTGTCAGCAACCTGCTGGATCGGCAGCAGGCGGGCGGCACGGGCAATCTCGATGTCGGTCGGCATTGGCGGGATTTCCATGTGGAACCGCTCCATAGCTAGAACGGTGTGCGGATTGCACAAGGCATAGGCAACGAATCGTCGTGGACAGCTCGGCAGGACTGATGCGGGGCAGGGCATCCTTGACCACCCCTGGGGTCCGGTTAAGCTGGCGCAAGCCTTGCTTGGCGGCACTGCCCGGCAACGGTTCGCCGTTGCTGCCGCCAGCGCGGGTCCGGCATGGGTCATCACAGGGAAGGATCACGGGGATGAAGACAACGTTCAGGCACACGGCGGCGCTTGCAGGCATGGCTCTGGCCACGCTTGGCCTCGCCACATTCGGCCAGCCGGGCGCCGCCCAGGCCCAGACCAAGGTGGCCATCGGCATTTCCGGCTGGACCGGCTTTGCGCCACTGACGCTGGCCAAGGAGGCCGGCATCTTCGCCAAGAACGGCCTCGACGTGACGATCCAGAAGATCCCGCAGGCATCCCGTCATCTTGCCATCGCCTCGGGTGCGATCCAGTGCGCCGCGACCACGGTGGAGACCTGGATTGTCTGGAATGCCGCCGGCGTCACCACCAAGCAGCTTTTCCAGCTCGACAAGAGTTATGGCGCGGATGGCATGGCTGTGCGCGGCAACATCGCCTCGATCAAGGATCTCAAGGGCAAGACGGTGGCGGCCTCCTCGCCTGGCACCGCGCCCTACTTCACGTTGGCATGGTTCCTCAGGGAAAACGGCATGAGCCTGAAGGACGTCAACATCGTCAACATGGAGCCCGGCCCGGCTGCGCAGGCTTTCGTGGCCGGCCAGAACGATGCCGCCATGACCTACGAGCCCTTCCTGTCGGCGGTGCGCGCCGCGCCGCAATCCGGCAAGATCATCGCCACCACGCTGGATTACCCGATGGTGATGGATACGTTCGGCTGCACGCCTGCCTTCATCGGGGCCAATGAGGGCGCTGTCCGCGCCCTCGTGAAGAGCTATTACGAGGCGCTCGACATGATCAAGGCTGATGAGGCGAAGGCCTTCGGCATCATGGGTGCCGACGTCAAGCAGAGCGCCGAGCAGTTCGGCAATTCCGCGAAGTTCCTGCGCTGGCAGGGGCCCGAGGACAACAGGAAGTTCTTTGCCGGTCCCTGGCAGGAATTCTCCGCCAAGGCCGCCGACCTGCTGCTGGAAATCGGGCTGATCAAACAGAAGCCCGACATCGCCAGCCTCGTCGACACCCGTTTCGTCATGGGCGGCGGCAGCTGAACCCTTTCGCCACCTGCACAACGTCACCCCGGCTCAAGGCCGGGGTGACCCCTGACAGTGGATGTCAATGAAACCTCTCCAGCCTGTCTCGACGCCGGCGCGTGTCAGCTACGGCGTCGGCTTCTTTGTCCTGTTCGTTGCAGTCTGGGCCGCAGCGACGCTGGGCGGCTTCGTGCCGAAGCTGTTCCTGGCTTCGCCCATCACCATGGTCGAGGAAGGCTGGGCGCTGATGACGGTGCACGGCTTTGCCTATGACATCGGCATCACCATCTGGCGCGTGGTGGGCGGCTTCGTGCTGGCTGCGGCCATCGCCCTGCCGCTCGGCATCATGATGGGGGCCTACAAGCCGATCGAGGCCTTCTTTGAGCCGTTCGTCTCGTTTGCACGCTATCTGCCGGCCTCAGCCTTCATCCCGCTGCTGATTCTCTGGGCCGGGATCGGCGAAACCCAGAAGCTGCTGGTCATCTTCATCGGCTCGTTCTTCCAGCTTGTGCTGATGATCGCGGTGGCGGTGGGCGGGGTGCGTCGTGATCTTGTCGATGCGGCCTACACGCTGGGCTCATCCGACCGTTCCGTGGTCGCCCGCGTGCTGCTGCCCAATGCTGCGCCGGAGATCGCCGAAATCCTGCGCATGGTGTTGGGCTGGGCCTGGACCTATGTGATCGTGGCCGAACTGATCGGCTCGTCCTCGGGCATCGGCCACATGATCACCGACAGTCAGGCCCTGCTGAACACCGGCCAGATCATCTTCGGCATCATCATCATCGGCCTCATCGGCCTGATCTCGGATTTCCTGTTCAAGTGGGCCAACCAGCGGCTGTTTCCCTGGGCCTCTGCATGAACAAGCTGTCCATCGAAGGCGTCGGCAAGCTGTTTGCCGGGCGAGGCGCATCGCAGCCGACACGCGCGTTGATGCCGGCCACGCTCGAGATCGCCGACAAGGACTTCATCACCATCCTGGGTCCGTCCGGTTGCGGCAAGTCGACCCTGCTCAGGATCGTGGCCGGCCTGGAGACGGCGTCTGAGGGGCGCGTGTTGCTCGATGGCAAGCCTGTCACCGGGCCGGGTGCCGATCGGGGCATGGTGTTCCAGAGCTACACCCTGTTTCCCTGGCTGACGATCATCGAGAACATCGCCTTTGGCTTGCGTGAGCGTGGCGTGTCCGAAGCGCAGAGGCTGGATGTGGCCCGGCGCTGGGCGCAGCAGGTCGGGCTCAAGGGCTTCGAGAACCATTATCCCAAGCAGCTTTCGGGCGGCATGCAGCAGCGCACCGCAATCGCGCGGGCGCTCGCGAACGATCCCGAAATCCTGCTGCTCGACGAGCCGTTCGGCGCACTCGACAACCAGACGCGCGCCTTGATGCAGGAAATGCTGCTCGGCATCTGGGAGCGCGAGGCCAAGACGGTGATGTTCGTCACCCATGATGTCGAGGAAGCCATCTTCATGGCGTCCCGCGTGGTGGTGATGAGCGCCCGTCCGGGCCGGATCAAGGCCGACATCGCGGTCGACCTGCCCCATCCGCGCCCCTACACGATCAAGACCTCGGCCGCCTTCGTGGCGCTGAAGGAGCGGCTGGTCGAGGAAATTCGCGCCGAGGTGATGGCGAGCGTCTGAGGGCATCCGCCGCGGGCGGGCTACTGGCTGGCCCAGATCACCCGGGCGATGAACGAGACCTCGGACAATTGCAGCACCCGGTCCGGATGCTCCGGGTTCAGCGAGGCCAGTTCCACGGTCTTCAGCGTCTTGCGCTTCAACTCCTTGGCCATCACTTCTCCATCGATGGTCCTGACCACCACCCGGTCGCCGCGCCTGACCGGAGCCGAAGGCGAGACGATGATCGTGTCGCCGTCGCGGTAAAGCGGCATCATCGATTCGCCGTTGATCTCGAGCGCATAGACCCGCTCGTCGCTGATGTCCGGAAAGGCCACCTCGTCCCAGCCATTGCCGGAGGGCAGGCCGTTGTCATCGAAGAAGCCGCCCGTGCCGGCCTGCGCGAAGCCGATCAGCGGGATCGTGCGCTGCCGCACCGCCTGCCGCCCGATGCTGGCCACCAGCGAGATGAACTCGTCGAGGTTGGCACCGGTCGCCGCCAGGATCTTGGCCAGCGATTCGGTCGAGGGCCAGCGCTCGCGGCCATCCGCGCCCACGCGCTTGGAGCGGTTGAACGTCGTCGCATCGAGGCCTGCGCGCTTGGCCAGTCCTGATGGCGTCATCTGATAACGGTCTGCGAGCGCATCAATCGCGCCCCAGATCTGATCGTGGGACAACATGCCTGAAGCTCCGGAGTGAAAACCCAGTGTCCATCATCTTAGCATAGGAATTTAGCCCTTGAAACAGACATCATGCCTATGATGCGCATGTGTGCTGGGCCGGGCATCTTCCTGTCTGGCGGCGCATTCCCTTCGTTGGCGGGATCGACTATCGCTGTGGCGGCGGGGCCGTGCGGCACCTGCGGGCAGATGGCAGGGATGGTCGCGTTCCGATGGCATTGATCTACAAGATTCATCCCGCGTCGAGCTGGGCCGAGGCAGAGAAGGCCGGGCGTTTCACCGGAGCGCCCGTCGATCTGGCCGATGGCTATATCCATTTTTCCACCGCGGCCCAGGTCCGCGAGACGGCGGCCCGGCACTTTGCCGGTCTTGGCGGGCTGCTGCTGATCGCGGTCGAGGCAGAGGCGCTGGGTGCGGCCCTGCGCTGGGAGCCGTCACGTGGCGGGGCCCTGTTCCCGCATCTGTTCGCGCCGCTTGATCTGGCCGCCGTGCGATGGGTCATGCCGCTGCCGCTCGGGGCCGATGGGCAGCATCTGTTCCCGGAGGATATGCGCTGATGGCTGGCCTGTTCGATCTTGCCCGCCCGCTGATCCACGCCCTCGATCCCGAGACGGCGCACAAGCTCACGGTCGCCGCCCTTGCAGCCTTGCCGCCGGGCAAGCCGGCCGCCCATGATCCGCGCCTTGCAGTCAGCGCCTTCGGGCTTGCCTTCCCGAACCCGGTCGGGCTTGCGGCCGGTTTCGACAAGCATGCGGAAGCCATCGACGGCTGTCTCGGCCTCGGGGTCGGCTTTACCGAGATCGGCGGGGTGACGCCGCTGCCGCAGCCGGGCAACGCCCGACCACGGGTGTTTCGCCTCACTGAGGATCAGGCCGTGATCAACCGCTATGGCCTCAACAGCGTGGGGGCCGATGTTGTGGCCAGCCGGCTGGCGGCGCGGCGCGGGCGCACCGGAGGTTCAGGCGGCATCGTCGGCGTCAATCTCGGTGCCAACAAGGAATCGTCCGATCGCGCCGGGGACTATGCCGTTCTCGCCGAAAAGCTCGCGCCCTTGTGCGATTTCCTGACCATCAATGTCTCCTCTCCCAACACGCCCGGCCTCAGGGATCTGCAAGGCGAGGCGGCGCTTGATGACCTGATCGTCCGTACGCTCGCAGCGCGCGACAAGGCTTGCGGCGCAGGCAGGCTGACGCCGGTGCTGCTGAAGATCGCACCTGACCTGACAGAGATCGACCTGGACGGCATTGTGACGGTCGCCCTCAGGCGCGGCATCGCCGGCCTCATCGTCTCAAACACCACCATCGACAGGCCGGCCTCGCTGCAAAGCCCGCATCGTGGCGAGACAGGCGGGCTGTCCGGTCGCCCTGTCTTTGCCCGGTCGACACGGTTGCTGGCCCAGGCCGCGATCCGGATCGAAGGGCGCATGCCGCTGATTGGCGTCGGCGGCGTCGAGGACTGGCGCAGCGCACTGGCCAAGATCGAGGCGGGGGCCAGCCTCGTCCAGCTCTACACGGCCATGATCTACAAGGGCCCCGGCCTGTTCGGCGAGATCACCGCCGGGCTTCTGGCCCATCTGGCCCGCACCGGCGTGCCGGACATGGCGGCGCTGGTAGGCTCCCGCATGGCGGCCATTGCCGCCGGGGAGCCGTGAGCTTCGGGCTGAATTCTGCCAGGAGCTAGCGCCGTCCGAGCAGCCGCACCAGCAGCCAGACCGGTATAACCACCAGCGCGCCGGCCAGAACCCATTGCGCGACCTCGCGGATCGCATCGGTCCCCATGTTCAGGATGGATGACACGAAATTGCCGATGGCCGTGAACAGGTTTCGCGGGGTCAGGCCGAGAAAGGCCATGATCGCCCCGACGATCAGCGACAGGAAGATCAGCTTCACGACCACGCTCAGGGGCGAGCCACCAAGTGCGCGTTCAAGCTTGGGATCTGGCATCGGGGGAACCTTCGGGCTGGCAGGCTCCGCGCCGGTGCTTCAGGCGGCGGAGGTCTGCTGGGAGGCTGGATCCTGAGGGCTCCAGCCGGTCGCGGCAATCTTGGAAGCGAGGATCACGGCTTGCGTCCGGCTGTCAACATCCAGCTTCTGCAGGATGGCCGAAACATGGGCCTTCACCGTGGCTTCCGAGACGCTGAGTTCGTAGGCGATCTGCTTGTTGAGCAGGCCTTCCGACAGCATCATCAGGACGCGCACCTGCTGCGGCGTCAGCGACATCAGCCGCTTGATGGTTTCGGCCGTTTCGTTGTCCTGACCGCCGGAGAAGTCGATTCCCGCCGGCACCCAGACATTGCCATCGAGCACCGATTGCACCGCGACGGCCATCTGGTCGGCGTCTAGCGTCTTGGGCATGAAGCCGAGCGCGCCGAACTCGATGCAGCGCCGCACCACGCCCGGATCGTCGTTGGCCGACACCACCATCACCGGAACCTGTGGATAGTTTGCCCTGAGGAACAGCAGTCCGGAGAGGCCCTGCACCCCTGGCATCGTCAGGTCGAGCAGGATGAGATCGGCCTCGCTGCCCGCCGCCAGCATCTTCGTCACCTCGTCGAACGACCCGGCCTCGAGCAGCTCTGTGCCAGGCAGGGCAGACGTCAGCGCCTGCCGCAGGGCCCCGCGAAACAGAGGATGGTCATCGGCAATCAGAATGCACGGACTGGTCTCGTTCGACATGCCGTTTTTCTCCACGGGGATTGTTTTTCTTGGTTCTTTTCCAAAGTAGGCCACGACTGGCCCCGTCTGGCAAGCACGGACATCCATGTGTCTTTCCGGAGCTCTCCGGGGACTGTCCAAGTGGAATTTTAAAGGTGGGCAACTGCGGCACGGTCAGACCGAGCCGCCATGTTGCGTCGCACCTAACCACCTGTAAATGCTGTGAAATAAGCGACGCATGAGTCTTTAGTAGGACTATTCGGAGTTATGCTTACGCCCTAGTTTCGCCGCATCGGTTAAACCGGGGTTAAAATCCCGGCGATTCCGGTTTGGCGACGCATAAGCCTCGGGGCATCCGCATCCCTTGGAATGTGTTCATCGGGAGAAACGCAAGATGAGCGAACCAAACAAGGTGCAGGCGCACTGGGCAGAGACCCAGCGACTGACCTACATCATGATCGGCGTATGGGCCTTCTTTTCCTTCTTCATCCACATGTTCGCGACTTCACTGAACGGCATCAAGGTCCTCGGCTTCCCGCTGGGCTTCTACATGGCCGCACAGGGTTCGCTGATCGTATTCGTGGCACAGCTGTTCTGGTTCTCGAAGGCCCAGGACGATGTCGACCGCAAGTACGGCATGGCCGAAGACGATTGAGAGGAAGAGCACCATGGCAACTGAAGCAAAAGGTGGCGATTTCACCTCAAATCTCGGCAGGGTTTACACCGTCTACACAGGCGGCTTCCTTGCATTCGTGATCTTCATCGCGATCCTGGAGCGCGTCGGCGTTCCCAACCACATCCTTGGCTACCTCTTCGTGGCCTTCACGATCGGCGTCTATGCCGCCATCGGCATTCTCTCCCGCACCATGCAGGTCGACGAATACTACGTCGCAGGCCGCAAGGTGCCGTCCTTCTATAACGGTATGGCAACCGCTGCCGACTGGATGAGCGCTGCCTCGTTCATCGGCATGGCCGGCACGCTCTACCTGCTCGGTTATGACGGCCTCGCCTTCATCCTGGGCTGGTCCGGCGGCTACGTGCTGGTGGCAACGCTGATTGCGCCTTATCTGCGCAAGTTCGGCTGCTACACGGTTCCGGACTTCCTGGCCTTCCGTTTCGGTGGCAATGCGGCACGTATCGCCGGCATCGCCGTCCTGATGGCCTGCTCGTTCACCTATGTGGTGGCGCAGCTTGTCGGCACGGGCCTGATCGGCGCACGTCTGCTCGGCATGTCGTTCGAACTCGCCGTGTTCGTCGGCCTCGTCGGCATCCTTGTCTGCTCGATGCTCGGTGGCATGCGCGCGGTGACCTGGACCCAGGTTGCCCAGTACATCGTCCTGATCATCGCCTACCTTGTCCCGGTCGTGATCCTCTCGGCCCAGAAGTATGGTATTCCGATCCCGCAGCTGACCTACGGCACGGTTCTCTCGGAAATCCAGATCAAGGAAGCCGCTCTTGGTGTTACTGCGGCGGCATCGCATACGACGCCGTTCGTTCGTTACGACCCCCTGAACTTCTTTGCCCTCGTGCTCTGCCTCATGGTCGGCACCGCTTCGCTGCCGCACGTCCTGATGCGCTACTTCACCACGCCTTCCGTGCGTGAAGCTCGCCAGTCGGTTGCGTGGACGCTCCTGTTCATCTTCATCCTGTACTTCACGGCGCCGGCCTATGCCGCCTTCGCGAAGCTCGAGGTGTTCGAGAACGTCATCGGCAAGCCGCTCGCGCAACTGCCGGGCTGGATCTACAGCTATGGCAAGATCGGTCTGATCCAGATCTGCGGCGTCAATGCCGTCGATGTGGCGTCGATCACCGCAGCTTGCGGTCGCATCGCCGGTCATACGGGCATCCTTGGTCTCGCCAACTTCTCGATCCAGGCCGACGCGATCGTGATCGCCACGCCTGAAATCGCTGGCCTGCCCTATGTCGTCTCCGGCCTCGTCGCCGCTGGTGGTCTTGCCGCCGCGCTGTCGACCGCTGACGGCCTGCTGCTCGCCATCGCCAACGCGCTGTCGCACGACGTCTACTCCCGCATGATCAACAAGAACGCACCGGTGGCGAGGAAGCTCGTTATTGCCCGCGTCCTTCTGATCATCGTCGCCATCCTGGCGGCTTGGGTTGCTTCCGGACGTCCGGCTGACATCGTGGCCATGGTGGCCTGGGCCTTCAGTCTTGCTGCGGCAGGTCTGTTCCCGGCTCTCGTCATGGGCATCTGGTCCAAGAAAACCACGTCCGCAGCTGCGGTTGCTGGTATCTGGGCCGGCTTCCTGACCACACTGGTCTACCTCGTCGTGACCCGCTACTTCCCGGGCTTCGGCGTGAACGTGATGGGCATGTATTCCAACGTGAACCCGGTGACGGGCGCTGCGCTGGTTGACATTGCCAAGCTGAAGGCCGAGCAGCCCCAGCTCTTCCAGCAGGGCATGGTTCTCGTGAATCATCCTCTGGCTTCGCGGGTTGGCTACTTCAACGTCGCCAACATCTCGGCTGGCCTGTTCGGTATGCCAGTCGGCTTCCTCACGATGATCATCGTGTCGAAGTTCACCACCGCGCCAAGCACGGAAATGCAGAGCTTCATCGATGACATCCGTCGCCCCCGCGGCGCGCCTGTCATGATCGAGAAGGCTGGCTGACGGTTGGCGGGCCATCCGGTCCGCCTCCCATCCATCGACCTGAAGGGGCGGCTTGTTCCGCCCCTTTTTTCATCTTAAGTGACGGCTCTTCCGCCGCCCGAGGATCATCCCGCCATGACCGACGTCGATAGCCAGGGGCTGTTCTGGCTTTACCAGATCCCCAATCTGGCGCTGGCCGCGCTGATGTACACGCTGCTGGGCCGCTTTGTGCTGTCGCTGTTCTTTGCCGATGGCAGCGACAAGGTGATCTGGACCGTGTTCCGCCAGATCACGCAGCCTGCCATCAACGCCGTGCAACTGGTCACGCCCTTTGCCGTGCATGAGCGTGTCGTGGTGCTGCTGACGGTCGTCTGGGTGCTGTTCATCCGCCTCGTTGTGTTCGTCAGCTTCGCGGCCATGGGCTGGATGCCGACCATTGTTGGAGCACCACGGCCATGACGCCTCCCATGAATGACAATCGCGAGGACATGCTCCGCAAGGATGGCATCTTTGTCGGCATTGCCGGGATGTCGCTGCTCAATGGCATGCACTTTTCCGCGTATTTCGACCCGGTTTTCATTCTGATGAAGCCGTTTGCCGCAGGGTTCTTCATCACCTCGCCGATCCTGCAGTTCTATTTTACCTCGCTGTTCCTGTCGGCACTGACGCTGGCCTTTGGCGGGGTTGCAGCTGCCATCTATGAGCGCAGCAAGGGCCTGAAGGAATCGACGCCCACCTCGCTCTGGATCTGGCTCGGCGGGATCTTCATGCTGACCATTCCGACTCTGCTGAACATGACAGCGCGGAGCGGCTGAGCGAGGCTTATCCGGATCACGACATCGTATTGCGCCGCATCTGGCGGCTACTGCCTTGTTGGTGCTACCGTCCATCCGTTCCCTTAGCACATCGGGAGATGAGCCATGGACTGGGCACGGCTGAACGACATGGCGTATCTGTCGGTATCGCGCGCCTCCGGGTTTGCCTGCCTCGCGATCTTCTGTTTCATGATCGGGATGGCGGGATATCCGCTGCTGGCGCTGAAGTCGGGCGCTGTCTTCATGATGCTGAGCGCCGGGGTGCTGGCGGTCAAGGCCCAGCGCTCGCCGATCAAGCCTTACAAACACACCGAACTCTGGGTCTTGCTGGCTCCCGAGGAGAGGCCGGATCCGCGCTTCGCTCAGCAGTTGATTGGCCTGACGCTGCGCGACGTGTTCCTGCGCTTTGCGGGCTATTTCGCGCTGGCAGGGCTGGTCTGCTTCGCCGTGGCGATGGCCGTGCAGCTTCTCACGTTCCTGCTCGACGGCTGATCAGGCCAAGCCCGCGCCAGACCAGCCAGCCGGCCAGCGCGATGTTCCCGACCAGCGGCGTCGCTGCCAGAACGCCAAAGGCGATGCGCCTGTCTGGCTCCAGCTTGAAGACCACGATCAGGAAAGCGGCCATGCCGCTGTAGAGCGCGATCAGCGCGACGATGCCCCAAGGATCCTTGCCCGCATCCGCCATGGTCGCGGCCAGATCGCCCGTAATGCCGGCCCACACCTTGGCGAGGGCCAGCAACGCGATGCCGGCGATGCACGCCGCCCGAACGCCTCCGTTCATGGCATGCGGACCGCTTGGAGCCTGTCGAGGCCACGCCAGACCAGCCAGGCCAGCGGCACGACATTGCCCAGGATCGGCATCGCCGCGATCAGGCCAATGGCGAGCGCCCGCTGCGGCTCGAAGCGCCACAGCACGATCCCGAAGATCAGGAAACCAAGATAAAGATCGATCAGGGTGACGACGCCCCACGGGTTGCCCGTGATCTCGGCCACGGCTGGCCAGAACGGAGCGCGTCCAAAGGCCCAGATGATCGAGCCGGCGAGAAGGGCAAAGCCCAGGGCACAGATGAGTTTCAACATGGACTGTCTACGCAGCCATCAGCCTTCAGGTTCACTCGCCGTGGCCGAAGTGCGCGCCATCAGCCGCTCGATGCTGTCCAGCCTGTCGGCCTCGCCGGGCGGCTTGTCCCAGCGGATGCGATGGATGCGCGGAAAGCGCATCGCGACCCCGGACTTGTGCCGTGTCGAGCGTTGCAGGCCCTCGTAGGCGATTTCCAGCACCAGCCCGCTCGTGGCCGTGTGCGTGACCTCGCGCACCGGCCCGAAGCGGTTGATCGTGTTCTTGCGCACAAAGCGGTCGAGTTCGGTCAGTTCCGCGTCCGTGAACCCGAAATAGGCCTTGCCGACCGGAACCAGTTCGTCGCCATTCTCGCCCGTGCGCCAGCAGCCGAAGGTGAAGTCGGAGTAGAACGACGAGCGCTTGCCGTGGCCGCGCTGGGCATACATCAGCACGCAGTCGATCAGACCGGGCGCGCGCTTCCACTTGAACCACAGCCCCTTCGGCCTGCCGGGTACGTAAGGCGCATCCGAGCGCTTGATCATCAGCCCTTCGATGGCGTCTGCATCAGCCCCGGCCCCGACGGTGGCGGGGTCGGCGCGTGCCGCCGCGAGGTCGTCCCAGCTTGTGAAGGGCAATTCTACGGAGATGTCGAACCGTGCAGGCTTCCTGGCGTCCAACAGCGCCTTCAGCCGTTGCCGGCGCTCGTTGAGCGGCAGCGCGCGAATGTCTTCCATGCCGTCGATCAGCAGGTCGTAGGCCCGCACATGGGCGGGATACTCGACCATCAGACGGGCGCTGACCGTCTTGCGGTTGAGCCGCTGCTGAAGAACGTTGAAGCTCTGCACCCGCCCGTCGCGCAGCACCAGCAACTCGCCGTCGATCGCCGCATCGAACTGCATCGCCTCGACCAATTCCGGGAAGGCCCCCGAGATGTCCTCCCCGGTGCGCGAATACAGCCGCGTCACGCGCCTGCCTTGCGCATCGAGCCCGGAACTGGCCTGTATCCGGATGCCATCCCATTTCCATTCGGCACTGAAGGCTGCCGGATCGAGGCGGTCGAAGTCCGCATCCTCCATCGGATGGGCGAGCATGGCAGGGTGGAAGGGCGCTGGGTCGTCCGCCTCCGGCCTCGGGCCTTCGCCAAGAGCCCAGGCAAACAGCGCCTCATAGGGCGGTGTCAGCCCATGCCAGACCTCTTCGATCGCATCGGTCGGCAGCGCTCCGAGGCCGGCAACGGCGGTCTTGGCCAGTCGCGCCGACACGCCGATGCGTAGCCCCCCGGTGATCAGCTTCAGCAGCGCCCAGCGCCCGGTCTCGTCGAGTTGGTCAAGCCAGCCTGCCAGCAGGGTCGGCAGTTCCCGCTTCTCGGCTTCTGCGAGCGCGCCCACGATCCCGGCCAGCGTCGGGGCCGGCAGGTTGTGCCCGATCCCGTCGCGGGGGCGGGCCGCCGGCCACATCAGCGCCACCGTCTCGCTGAGATCGCCGACATAGTCATAGGACAGCGCGAACAGTTCAGGGTCGGTTCGCTCGGCAATCAGGCTGCGGATCAGACCCGCCTTGGCATTGGCGAAGGCGAGTTGTCCTGTCATCGCGGCCAGCGCATGGCCGCGCTCCGGGTCTGGCGTGCGCCGGAAGTAGTCGGTCATCAGCGCCAGCTTGCCGTTCCGGCGCGGCTCGTAGGCCAGCCGGTCGAGAAGCCAGGCAAAGCTGTTGAGATCGGCATTCATGGGCTGGGGCTCGTCATGATGCTGCGGCGGGCATCTCGCCCTCCGCCTCGCCATCATCGCCATAGCCTGCGAGCCGCAGGGGCCTCGCCCGGATGCCGTTCATCGCGCACCAGCGCACCAGTGCATCCTCTTGTCCATGCGTGACCCAGACCTCGGGCGCACCAACCTCGCGGATGGTGGCGCACAGGTCGTCCCAGTCGGCGTGGTCCGACACGATCAGCGGCAGTTCCACGCCTTTCTGGCGCGCTCTCGCCCTGATCCGCATCCAGCCCGAGGCGAAAGCGGTCACCGGATCGGGCAATTGCCGCGCCCACAGGTCCTGCACGGCGCTGGGTGGGCAGATCACGATCTCACCGGCGAGTGTCTTGCGCTCTGCCGCCACGACCTTGCGGATATCGCCAAGGGGAACACCATGGGCCTCGTAAAAGCCCATCAGCTTTTCCATCGCGCCATGCACATGGATCGGGCGGTCGTAGCCGGCATCGCGGATCAGAGCCACCAGCCGCTGCGCCTTGCCGAGCGCATAGGCCCCGATCACGTGGCAGCGCTCCGGAAACAGCGCCAGCGAATCGAGCAGCTTGGCCACTTCGCCCGCCGTGTCAGGATGGCGGAAGACGGGCAGGCCGAACGTGGCCTCGGTGATGAAGACATCGCAGCGCACCGGCTCGAAGGCGGCGCAGGTCCGGTCCGCCGCGCGCTTGTAGTCGCCGGATGCGACGATCCTGAGCCCGCCCGCGTCAACAACGATCTGGGCCGAGCCGAGCACATGCCCGGCAGGATGGAAGGTGAAACCGACCTCGCCGATCCGCACGCGCTCGCCCCAGGTGGCCACCTGCTGCTGCTGGGTGAAGGCCGCGCCATAGCGCACCGCCATGATGCCGAGCGTCTCGCGCGTGGCCAGCACCGCGCCATGGCCGGCCCTGGCATGATCGGCATGGCCATGGGTGATCAGTGCCCGCGCCACGGGCCGGACCGGATCGATGTACACGTCCGCCGGCGGGCAATAGAGCCCGGACGGCGTTGGCGTGAGAAGCTCGTGCGGACGCATGAATCGTGTATCCTCAAGGGCTGACGATACCGGGTTTCGCTCTGGAAAGAAGGCGCATCATGCCGCTGAAGGCCGTCCACCGCAGCACGGGTGATGCCATTGCCGACCGCCGCTTTGCCTATGCCATGGCGGCCTTCGTCGAGGCCGACTGGCAGGTCGCGGTGGATCTGGCGAGCCAGACCCTTGAGCTTGTGCCCGGTTTCGCGCCGGCCCACGCCACGCTCGGGCGGGCGCAGGCCGCGCTTGGCCGCAAGGACGAGGCCATCGCCGCCCTCAGTGAGGCGCTGCGCCTTGATCCGGACGACGAGCTTGGCATCCGCATCGACCTTGCCCGGCTGGGTGCACTGGATGCGGACGAGGCCATCAGCGAGGGCTATGTCCGCGCCCTCTTCGACAATTATGCCGAAGGCTTTGACGAGCATCTGACCGGGGCCTTGGCCTATCGCGGACCAACCATCCTGATCGAGGCCATCCATGCCGCCGCTGCCGCTCTAGGGCGCAAGCCGGCCTTCGACCTCGCCCTCGATCTGGGGTGCGGCACCGGGCTGATGGCCAAGGCGCTCGGCCCGATGGCGCGCCGCATCGAGGGCGTCGACATTTCCCCGCGCATGATTGCTGTTGCGGCCCGCACGGGCCTTTACGCCTCGCTCCATGTCGGGGAGGTGGTCGACGAGCTCGACCGGCGTGCGGCTGCCAGCGCCGACCTGATCCTCGCCGCCGATGTGGTCGTCTATCTCGGCGACCTGTTCCCGCTGTTCCGCGAGGCAGCGCGCGTGCTGCGGCCGGGCGGCTTGTTCGCCTTCACCGCACAAGGGCACCATGGTCAGGGCTTCGAGCTGGGCATCGATTCGCGCTTTGCCCATTCTGATCGCTACCTGCGCACCGTGGCCGAGGATTCGGGCCTCGCCATTGCCCATTTTGCCGCCGTCTCGACCCGGCAGGATCGCGGGCTCGACGTGCCGGGCTATGTCATGGTGCTGACCCTCCCCCGATGACGGAGTTGCTTCCTCCCCTGTTCGCGCGCTGGTTCGCCGCGCGCGGCTGGGCCCCGCGCACCCACCAGCTTGACCTGATCGCCCAGGCGCGGGCAGGACGTTCGACGCTGCTGATTGCACCCACTGGTGCGGGCAAGACGCTGGCCGGCTTTCTGCCCAGCCTGATCGAGCTGGCAGGGCGCGAACAGGCCAGCGAGCCGGCGCTGCACACCCTCTACATCTCGCCGCTGAAAGCACTGGCCGTCGACATTGCGCGCAATCTGGAGCGCCCGGCTGCCGAGATGGGCCTCGATATCCGGCTGGAAACTCGCACGGGCGACACCTCCGCCGCCAAGCGGGCTCGCCAGTTCGAGCGCCCGCCGGACATCCTGCTGACCACGCCCGAACAGCTGGCGCTGCTCATCGCCCACAAGGATGCGCGCACGCTGTTCAAGGGCCTGAGGCGCATCGTGCTCGACGAGATCCACTCGCTGGTCACGTCAAAGCGCGGCGACCTGCTGGCCCTTGGCCTGGCACGGGTGCGCAAGCTTGCTCCCGAGGCGAGCGCAGTCGGCCTGTCGGCCACAGTGCGCGAGCCGGACCAGCTCCGGCGCTATCTGGCCAGTGGCGAGGCGCCGGGCGCGATGGCCGATCTGGTCACGGTGGAGGGCGGGGCTCCGGCCAATCTCAGCATTCTTCAGCCCAATGCCGTCTTGCCGTTGGCCGGCCACATGGCCAGCCACGCCATGGGCGATATCTATGCCGCCATCAGGGCGCACCGCACCACGCTGGTTTTCGTCAACACCCGCGCCCAGGCCGAATATGTCTTCCAGGAATTGTGGGGCGTGAACGAGGACAACCTCGCCATCGCTCTGCACCATGGCTCGCTCGATGTGCAGCAGCGGCGCAAGGTTGAGGCGGCCATGACGGCGGGCAAGCTGAAGGCCGTGGTCTGCACCGCAACCCTCGATCTGGGCATCGACTGGGGCGATGTCGATCTGGTCATCAATGTCGGCGCGCCGAAAGGGGCGAGCCGGCTGATCCAGCGCGTGGGCCGCGCCAATCATCGCATGGACGAGCCGTCCAAGGCCTATCTTGTGCCGGCCAATCGCTTCGAGATCATGGAATGCCACGCGGCGCTCGAAGCGGTGGCGGAAGCCGCGCAGGACACACCGGATGCAAAACCCGGCGCCCTCGATGTGCTCGCCCAGCACCTGCTCGGCCTTGCCGCCGCCGAAGCGTTCCGGGCCGACGATGTCTATGCCGAGGTCACGTCCGCCGCCCCTTACGCGGCCTTGCCGCGCGAGAGCTTCGACGCGGCACTGAACTTCGTCGCCACGGGCGGCTATGCGCTGAAATCCTATGAGCGCTTTGCCAAGATCGTGCTCGGCAAGGATGGCCTCTGGCGCATCGCCCATGCCCGCGTGGCGCAACAGTACCGCATGAATATCGGCACCATCGTCGAATCGCCGATGCTCCGGGTGCGCCTCGGCCGTGCCCGGCCTGCCAGAGCGGGCGGTGGGACTGCGCGCGTGCCGGCCTTCGGCGGCAAGGTGCTTGGCGAGATCGAGGAGTACTTCGCCGAGACGATGATGGCCGGCGATACCTTCATCTTCGGCGGAGAGGTGCTGCGTTTTGAAGGGATTTCCGGCAACGAGGTCGTGGCCTCACGGACGCCGGCGGGTACCGATCCCAAGATCCCGTCCTATGCCGGCGGCAAGTTTCCGCTCTCGACCTTCCTCGCCGAGCGCGTGCGCCGCATGCTTTCCAACCCGGCTGAATGGCCGAGGTTACCCCGGCAGGTCAGCGACTGGCTCGCCCTCCAGGCGCGCAAGTCCATCATCCCGCAGCGCACCGAGATGCTGGTGGAAACCTTCCCGCGCGGTGAGCGGTTCTATCTGGTGGCCTTCCCCTTTGAGGGCCGGCTGGCACACCAGACCCTCGGCATGCTGCTCACACGGCGGCTCGAACGGCTCAGGCTGAAACCCATGGGCTTCGTCTGCAACGACTATGGCCTTTCGGTCTGGGGCCTGTCGGACCTGTCGGCGGCCATCGCGGCAGGGCAACTGTCGCTGGATGACCTCTTTGATGAGGACATGCTGGGCGATGATCTTGAAGCCTGGTTGCAGGAATCGGCCCTGATGAAGCGCACGTTCCGCCAGTGCGCCGTGATCGCCGGGCTGATCGAGCGGCGGTTTCCGGGCCAGGAAAAATCGGGTCGGCAGGTCACCATGTCGACCGATCTGGTCTATGACGTGCTCAGGCGTCACGAGCCGGATCACCTGTTGCTCCGCGCCGCCCGCGCCGATGCCGCCACCGGGCTGCTCGACATCCAGCGGCTTGGCCAATGCCTCTCGCGCATCCGGGGGCGAATCGTCCACAAAGCGCTGGACATGGTCTCGCCGCTCGGGGTCTCGGTGATGCTGGAGATCGGCCGCGAGGCGGTCTATGGCGAAGCGTCGGATGCCATTCTGGCCGAGGCCGAAGCGATGATGATGAAGGAAGCATCCGCATGACGGCGATGCCCGCGCACCAGCCGATGCAGCCCCCGGCCATCATGATCGGTGGCGTCGAGGCCTGGCCCCATGCCAGCGGCGCGCTCTACATGCCCTCGGAACGCACACTGCTGCTGTCGGACCTGCATCTCGAAAAGGCCTCGTCCTACGCCCGGCGGGGCGTTTTCCTGCCGCCCTACGATACGCGCACCACGCTGGCCGCCGTGGCGCTGGCGATCGCGGCCTTCAACCCCCGTCGCATCATCGCCATGGGCGACAGCTTCCATGACCGGCATGGGGCCGGCCGGCTGGACGAGGCCGATGCGGGTGCCCTTGCAGCCTTGCAGGCCGGGCGGGACTGGCTGTGGCTGACCGGCAACCACGATCCTGACGCCGCCCCCGGTCTTGGCGGCGATGTGGCGGATCAGGCCAAGGTGGCGGGCTTGACCTTGCGCCATGAGCCTTCGTCGGTTTGCTCCGCGCCGGAGATCGCCGGGCATCTGCACCCTGTGGCCCGCATCAGGCTGCGCGGCAAGACCTTGCGCCGCCGCTGCTTCATTGCTGACGGCACGCGCCTCATCCTGCCTGCGATGGGCTCCCTGGCCGGTGGCCTCAATGTGCGGGATATGGCGATTGCCGGGCTGTTCGCCGGCACGCGCGAGGTCTGGATGATGGGCGAAGGGCGCGTGTTCGCCGTCAGCCCGGCGCTGCTGCTGCCCGACTGATCAGCTCAGTTATCAACCCGCAACGATTGCTGCCAGCATCAGGCAGGCGGCGGCGCCGCTGCCAAGGGCGAGCCTGAGCCGTCCATACCATTCCGGCACGATGATCCGGCAGGCCAGGCCATAGTCCAGCAGCGCCAGCAAAATATGCGCCACGACCAGCCACCACAGGTCGGCAGGCGAGGGCTGGAACCAGGCAAACCAGCCGATCAGCGCCGGCACCACCGCGATGATGAAATCGCGGTTGGCCTTGCCGTCGCCCGCCTCGCTTTCCCTGATCGCGAGGCCCCAGCGAACCCCGCCCAGAAAGGACAGGATCGCGACACCGTAGCCCACCAGTGCCACCCGCATGCTGTCGTCATCGGCAAACAGCGGCAGGACAAAGCCGGACGCCAGCGCCAGGCTGAGACCCGCAAATGGGATCAGCCCGGCGACGCCGAGAAGCAGCGGAACCCTTGGAGACGAGGCAGACGACGACATGACGATCCGGGGGTAAGGAGAACGGAAGGGACGTGGCGGAACTGTCGCGGAAGCAGACAGGGCAGGCCGCGGGAACAACAGGAACCGAAGCGAACCTGCGACCACGACCAGCGGCTGATGTAGGGCAGCCCAGCACGAACGCAACCGTTTTCGCCGCTGCCGCCGGCAATGACGGGGTGCAAGCGCCTGATCTGCCCTGATCTCAAGCACAAATCGCGGGAACCTCGGTGTCAGCGCTTGAAACTCGGCCCGCAACCGTCATCATGCCGGCAGTGGCTTGGACATTCAGGTGAGGGCTTCACACCCGAATTGTTTTAAGCTTAAAATACCTTCCGGATACGGACCCGTGCGCGTCAAACCGCAGGTTCGGGCGGGCAGGCAGGCAATGGTCTCACAGGGAGTTGGGCGATGGTTCTGAAGTGGAAATGGCTGGCCACGGCCGGCATTCTGGCGGCTTCGATCGGTGCGGCGCAGGCGCAGGAAAAACTCAAGGTCGGCATCATGGTCACCTTGTCGGGGCCTTCAGCCGTGCTCGGACAGCAGGCACGCGATGGCTTCCAGCTCGCGGTCCGGCAGCTCGGCGGCAAGCTCGGCGGCGTCGACACCGAAGTTGTCGTGGTCGATGACGAACTCAAGCCCGATGTGGCCGTGACCAAGGTGCGCGGCATGATCGAGCGCGATCAGGTCAACTTCGTGGTCGGACCGATCTTCTCCAACGTGCTTCAGGCCATCCACAAGCCGGTGGTTGAATCCAACGCCTTCCTGATCAGCCCCAATGCCGGCACCTCGAATTTCGCCGGCGCGCAGTGCAACCCGAACTTCTTCGTCACCTCCTACCAGAATGACCAGACACACGAGGTTCTGGGCAAGTATGCGCAGGACAAGGGCTTCAAGCGCGTCTTCCTGATGACCCCGAACTACCAGGCTGGGCGCGACTCGATGGCCGGCTTCAAGCGCCACTTCAAGGGCGAGGTCGTTGCCGAACTCTACACCCCGCTCGGCCAGCTCGACTTCTCGGCCGAGCTCGCCCAGATCGCGGCAGCAAGGCCCGATGCCCTCTTCACCTTCATGCCAGGCGGCATGGGCGTGAACCTGGTGCGCCAGTATCGTCAGGCCGGTCTGGCCAACATCCCGTTCCTGTCGGCCTTCACAGTGGATGAGTCCACGCTGCCTGCCCAGCAGGATGCGGCGCTTGGCTTCTTCGGTGGTGCCAACTGGGCGCCAAACATGGACAATCCGCAGTCCAAGGCCTTCGTTGCAGCCTATGAAGCGGCCTTCAACAGCGTGCCGGGCACCTATGCCATGCAGGCCTATGACGCAGCGCTCCTGATCGACGCCGCGATCAAGGGGGCAGGCGGCAAGGTCTCCGACCGCAACGCCGTGCGGGCCGGCCTGCGCAAGGCTGATTTCAAGTCCCTGCGCGGCGACTTCAAGATGGGTGTCAACGGCTTCCCGATCCAGGATTTCTATCTGGTTCAGGCCGCCAAGCGCCCAGACGGCAAGTTCCAGACCGAGATCCGCGAAAAGGTCTTCGACGACTACGTCGATGTCTACGCCAAGGATTGCAAGCCGACCAACTGAGGCTGCCATGGCCAAGGGGCTGCGCCTGCCTGTGCGGCGCAGCCCTGACCTCCCACATCGAAAGCCGCAGCGATGACCTTGTCGCTCTTTCTGGTCCAGACGCTGAATGGGCTCCAGTTCGGCATCCTGCTGTTCTTCATCGCCGCCGGGCTGACGCTGGTGTTCGGCGTGATGGACTTCATCAACCTCGCCCATGGCGTGCAGTACATGATCGGCGCCTATCTGGCGGCGATGTTCACGGCGCTCACGGGCAACTTCTTTTTCGGACTGATGCTGGCGCTGCCATCGGCCCTGCTGTTCGGGTTGCTGCTCGAATTCCTGATCTTCCGGCATCTTTATGCACGCGACCACCTTGATCAGGTGCTGGCGACCTTCGGCATCATCATCTTCCTCAATCAGGCCGTGAAGGTGGTGTGGGGGGCAGCCCCGCTCTCGGTTCCGGTCCCGGAAATCCTGTCGGGCACGGTCGTGCTGATGGATGGCCTGCTGTATCCGGTCTACCGGCTGGCGCTGATCGGCTCCGGACTTGCCATCGCGCTGCTGCTCTACATCCTCGTCAGCTACACCCGGATCGGCATGCTGGTCCGCGCCGGTGCCACCAATGCGCCGATGGTGTCGGCGCTCGGTGTCGACATCAGCCGTCTGTTCATGATCGTCTTCGGCTTCGGTGCCATGCTTGCCGGTTTCGCCGGGGCCATGGTGGCGCCGATCCTCTCGGTCGAGCCCGGCATGGGCGACAACCTGCTGATCCTCACCTTCGTGGTCATCGTCATCGGCGGCATCGGCTCGATCAGGGGGGCCTTCATCGCGGCTTTGCTGGTCGGCCTTGTCGACACGCTCGGGCGGATCTTCGGGCCGTTCCTGCTGCGCCTGATCATGGACCCTTCCGCCGCCAGCCAGACCGGCCGGGCGCTCGCCCCGATGCTGATCTACATCCTGATGGCTGCGGTTCTGTTCTTCCGGCCCGCCGGCCTGTTCCCGGTCAGGAAATGACGCCTTTGCCGGAGCCAACAGTCACTGCCACGCTGCCTGTCCCAGCACAGCGCCCCGGCTTTGTCCGGCGCGAGTGGCTGCCGATCGTCCTGTTCTTGCTGCTGGCGCTGCTGCCATTCGCGGCCATGCTGGGCCCTGAGAAATACACGCTCAGCCTTGTCACGCGGGTGATGATCTTCGCGCTGGCGGCGATCTCGCTCGATCTGATCCTCGGCTATGGCGCGCTGGTCAGCTTCGGGCATGCGGCCTTCCTTGGCATTGGTGGCTATGCGGTCGGCATCCTGGCGGCCCATGGCGTTCAGGATGCGGCGCTTCAGGTGCCGGTGGCCTTGCTGGCCTCGGGCCTGTTTGCCCTGCTCACCGGCGCGATCTCGCTGCGCACCAAGGGCGTCTATTTCATCATGATCACGCTGGCCTTCGGGCAGATGGCCTTCTTCTTCGCCATCTCGCTGTCGGCTTATGGCGGCGATGACGGCCTGACGCTGGCCTCGCGCAGCAAGCTTTTCGGCCTCTCGTGGCTGGAGAACGACCGCTTCTTCTACGCGCTGGTGCTGGCCTTGCTGATCGGCTGCTATGCCCTGACGCGCGCCATCGTGGCCTCGCGCTTCGGGCGCGTCATCCGCGGTGCCAAGGAAAACCCGGTGCGGATGGAGGCGGTTGGATTCTCGCCGTTCCGCTATCAACTCGCGGCCTACGTCATCGCCGGCATGATCTGCGGACTGGCCGGTGTGCTGCTCGCCAACCAGGCCGAGTTCGTCGCGCCGGCCTACATGGCCTGGCAGCGCTCGGGCGAACTCATCGTGATGGTCATCCTGGGTGGCCTCGGCTCGCTTCATGGAGCGATCATCGGGGCTGCGGCCTTCCTCCTGCTCGAGGAAATCCTCTCCGGCTACACCGAGCACTGGAAGCTGATCTTCGGTCCTTTCCTGGTGCTGGTCGTGCTTTTCGCACGCGGCGGCCTCCTCGGCCTTCTCGCGAGGGTGCGCGGCAAGAGCGGGGGAGGGCGCTGACATGGCCGGCACTCCTGCAAAAGCCGAAGACTTTGCCACAGCCGCAAAACCGGCCCTCGCGCTGGTCGACCTCAACAAGGCCTATGGCGCGCTGAAGGTCACCGACCATGTCTCGCTGGAGTTTGCGCCCGGCGAACTGCACGCCATCATCGGCCCCAATGGCGCAGGCAAGACGACGCTGATCCACCAGATTTCCGGGCTGGCCGGGTCCGATTCCGGACACATCCTTCTGGATGGGCAAGACATCACGGGCTTGCCCATGGCGGCGCGGGTGCGGAAGGGTCTGGCCCGATCTTTCCAGATCACCTCGATCATTCCCGGCTTCACAGGCCTCGAAAATGTGGCGCTGGCGGTGCAGGCCCGCCTCGGCAGCTCGTTTCGCCTGTTCGGTGCCGTGGCGCGCGAGGAGAGGCTCAACGCTCCGGCGCGCGCCATCCTCGAAACCGTCGGCCTGCTCGGACGAGCCGACCTGCCCGCCGGGTTGCTCTCCCATGGCGAGAAGCGGCAGCTGGAACTGGCCATCGCCATGGCCACCGGGCCGCGCGTGCTGCTGCTGGATGAGCCGCTGGCCGGGACCGGCCCGGAGGAAAGCGCTGCGGTCATTGCCCTGCTCCAGAAGCTCAAGGGCCGCTACACCATCGTGCTGATCGAGCATGACATGGACGCCGTGTTCGCGCTGGCCGACCGGGTGTCGGTGCTGGTCTATGGCCGCATCATCGCCAGCGGCACGCCCGATGCGGTGCGGCATGATCCCGCCGTCCGCGAAGCCTATCTCGGCGAAGAGGGCGCGTGATGCTGACGGTCGAAGCGCTTCAGGCATCCTACGGTGACAGCCAGGTGCTGTTCGGTGTCGACCTGGCCATCGCCGAGGGCGAGGTTGTGACCCTGCTCGGCCGCAACGGCATGGGCAAGACCACGACCATCAGCGCCATCCTTGGCCTGCTCAAGCCAAGGGGCGGGCGCGTCCGCTTCGCCGGTGTCGATGTCGCCGGCAAGCCGCCCTATGCCATTGCGCAACTCGGCATCGGGCTGGTGCCTGAAGGGCGGCAGGTCTTCCCCACGCTGACCGTCGAGGAGAACCTGATCGCCACTGCCGCTGCCCGTTTCGGCGCACCGCGCTGGACGTTGCCGGGCATCTACGCGCTGTTCCCCCGGCTGAAGGAGCGGCGCGCCAACATGGGCAACCAGCTCTCCGGCGGCGAACAGCAGATGCTGGCGATCGGCCGGGCGCTGATGACCAACCCGCGCCTGATCATCCTCGACGAGGCCACCGAAGGCCTCGCCCCGCTGATCCGGCAGGAAATCTGGGCTTGCCTCGCCATGCTGAAGGCCGAGGGCGAATCCATCCTGGTCATCGACAAGAATGTCGATGCATTGGCCCGGCTTGCCGATCATCATGCGGTGATCGAGAAGGGCCGCATCGTCTGGACAGGCACCTCCGCCGAACTGATGGCTGACCCTGCCCTGAAGAACCGCTATCTGCATGTCTGAGACAACAACCGCATAACAGCACGGGAGGCTGCCATGACACTCAATCCGGGCGTGACACGCGCAGGCGAGGGCCTTGAGGGCATCGCCTGGAACATCCTTGGTCAGACCTATGTGCCCAAGGAGGTCTCCGAACATTCCTTTGCCTGGCACGCGACGTTCCCGGCCGACACCTTCGTGCCACCCCACATTCATCCGACCCAGGACGAGTTCATCTACATGCTCGAAGGCCGGCTGGAGCTTATGCTCGACGGGCGCGAGATGCAGGCCGGGCCCGGCGACCTCGTCAGGATGCCGATGGGCCTGCCGCATGGCATCTTCAACCGCAGCGGCGAAACCGTGAAATGCCTATTCTGGGTGTCACCGACGCGCAGGCTCTACGACCTGTTCTGGGCGATCCATTCGATGGCCGACCAGAACCCTGCCGAGGTGGTTGCCCTCTCGGCCCGGCACGAGGTCGATTTCCTGCCGCCACCCGGGGCCTGACACGCGGTCAGGCCTGCTCGCGCGGCTAACCTGCCTTGCGGTTGACCTGCGTCAGCGCAAAGCCCGCCGTGCCGGCATAGCCGCGCACGATGGCCTTGCGCTCGTCATGGGAGAGCACGCGCTCGATGTCGGCGAAGCCGGCAGGAGCCAGCTTCTCGACCTCGTCGATCACCCGCTCCGGCCCGCCCTTGCGGTTGAGCGCCACGATCTCGGCGGTCTTCGGCAGCCGGTCCGCCTCGTAGGCCTGCAACGCCTGATAGGGATGTTCGGCCCGTGCCAGATGGTCGGCCAGCGAGCGGGCATCGAGGATGGCCTGGCTCGCGCCGTTCGAGCCGACCGGATACATCGGATGGGCGGCGTCGCCCAGCAGGGTCACGCGGCCGTGGCTCCAGCGCGGCAGCGGATCGCGGTCGCACATCGGGTACTCGTAGAAGGCGTCGGTGGCGTGGATCAGCCCGGTCACGTCGAAGCCGGGAATGGCATAGCGCCGGGCATAGGGCAGAACCTCATCGAGCCTCCCGCGCCGCGACCAGCTCTCCTTGCCGGGCGGATGGGGCGTGTCGCTGACCCTTGCCGTCACCACCCAGTTGGTCAGGCGCGTGCCCGGCTGAGCGCCATCCGCGATCGGGTAAAGCACCAGTTTGGCGCCCATGCCGCCAGCAATAATCATCGAGCGACCACCCAGGAAGGCGGGATGATCCGCCGCCCCGCGCCACATCATCACGCCGTTCCAGCGCGGCAGGCCCTGCTGCGGTGCATAATGGCCGCGTACCACCGAATGGATGCCGTCGGCCCCGACCAGCACTTCGGCCCGCAACGTCTCGCTGCCTGACCCATCGATGCTGTCGACGAAATGCGCCGTGACGCCGCCCTCATCCTGGACAAAGCCGGCAAGCTTCCGGCCCGTGCGGATCGCGCCCGCCCCGAGCCGTTCGACCACGGCATCGAAGATGAGCTTTTGCAGCCGGCCCCGGTGAATCGAGAACTGCGGCACCTCGAAGCCTGCCGCCACGCCGCGCGGCTCGCGCCAGACGATCTGCCCGATGCGGTTCATGTAGAACAGTTCCTGGGTGCGGATGCCTGCAGCATCGAGTGCCGGCAGCAAGCCCAGATCGGCCAGTTCCTTGATGGCGTGGGGCAGGGTGTTGATGCCGACGCCAACCTCGCGCACTGCGCTGGCCTGCTCGCAGATCACACACGAGATGCCGCGCCGATGCAGCATCAGCGCCAGCACAAGCCCGCCGATGCCGGCGCCCGCGATGATGACCTTGGGCCGCAAGGCGACCGGTGTGTGTGTGGCCGGGTCGGATCGTGCCTGCGCAGACACAACCACGGTGAGATCCTTGCGCTTTGACGGGCTGCCCTTGGCCGCCTTCGAGCCCTTCTTGCCAGCCTTGCCCTTGTCCGCCCGCGCCATCTGCCCGTCCTTGTGCATGTCCTGCTGCTGCATAGTGGCGAGCTTTGCCGGGTGGGCGCAAGCCTTGTCGGCAAACACGGTTTCCGGCTGCCCCTTGCAGGTTGCCAGTGCGATGGGCATGTTCTGCGGCAGTGCGCCGCATCAGGCGCTTGGCCAACCCTGCTGTTCAATCCCCCGAGGAGTTCCCCATGTCAGGCTGGATCTTGCTGGCGATCATCGCCGCGGTCGCGATTTATCTGGTCACCGCCTACAACACCATGGTCACCTTGCGCCGCCGGGCCGACCAAGCTTTTGCTGACATCGACGTGCAGCTCAAGCAGCGCCACGATCTCATCCCCAACCTGGTGGAGACCGTGAAAGGCTACGCCACCCACGAGAAAGAGACGCTGGATGCGGTGATCAAGGCCCGCAACGGTGCCGTTGCCGCATCTGGCCCCAATGCGCAGGCAGCAGCCGAGCAGCAACTGAGCGGTGCCGTGGGCCGCCTGATGGCGCTGGCCGAGGCCTATCCGGACCTCAAGGCCAACACCAACTTCCTCAAGCTCCAGGAAGACCTTGGCGGCGTCGAGGACAAGCTTTCGGCGGCGAGGCGCTTCTTCAACAATGCGGTCGGCGAATACAACGCCCAGATCGAGTCCGTGCCTTCTGTGTTCTTCGCCTCGAAGTTCGGCTTTTCCCCGCGCGAATTCTTCGATGTCGGGCCAGATAAGCGCGCCGAGATCGAAGTGGCACCCAGCGTCAAGTTCTGAGCAGGCCATGGGCTCCTGCTGCCCTCGGGGAATGTGAGCAATGAGCGGCGAGGCATTCGGCCTCTACACCCACATCCGCAACAACCGCATCCGCTCGCGGCTGTTGCTGGCGGGGCTGTTCCTGCTGGCCTGGCTCGCCAGTTTCGGCGGCATCCTTGCTGCAACCGGCTTCACCGGTACGCCGCGGGGTGTCGACCCCTACACCTATGCCCTCAACACCTTCATCGTGGCATCGCCGTTCATCACGGTCGGCGTCGCCATCTGGATCTTCATCGGCTACCAGATCAATGTTGCCATCATCGGCGCGGTGACCGGCGCGCGAGGGCTGGAGCGGGCCCATGCCCCCAAGCTCTACGGAATGCTGGAAAACCTGTGTATCTCGCGCGGCATCACCATGCCCAAGCTGATGATCATCGAGGATCAGGCGCTCAATGCCTTCGCCTCCGGCGTCAAGGACAGCCAGTTCACCGTCACTGTCACGCGCGGGCTACTCGACCATCTCGATGATGCCGAGATCGAGGCCGTGCTGGCGCACGAGCTGACCCACATCCGCAATGGCGACGTCAAGCTCATGGTCGTTGCGGTGGTGATTGCCGGCGTGCTGTCCTTCCTCAGCGAAGTGGCCTTCCGGTCGATGCGGTTCTCCGGCTCGTCCTCGCGCAGCTCATCGGACAACAAAGGGGCGGGTGCCGCGATCCTGATCGGGCTGCTGATCATGGCGGTGGCCGGCATTCTGGCCTCGGTGATCCGGTTCTCGCTGTCCCGCTCGCGCGAGTATCTTGCCGATGCCGGCGCGGTGGAACTGACCAAGAACCCCGACGCGATGATCTCGGCCCTGCTCAAGATATCCGGTCGGGCCGACATCGCCGGCGTGCCCTCCGGCATCATGGACATGTGCATCGAGAACGATCCGGACGACATGTCCGACATTTTCTCGACGCATCCGTCGATCTCCAAGCGCGTTCAAGCGCTGGTCGGTGCTGCCGGCGGCCGCCTGCCGCCCCGTCTCAACGAGATGTCCCTGCGTCCGCCGCTCACCGCGATCGTCGAGGCACGCGGTCCCTGGGGCGTGCGCCACCCCAACGAGTGACCCGGACGGTCCGACATACCGTCAGAACAGCGAACCCTGGTCGTCGCCTGAACCGGTGCGGGCTGCTGTTGCGCGGGGGCGTCCGGCTTTCGGCGGCGTAGCCGGCGTGCTGGAGGCGCCGGCAACCATGCCGTCATGAGCGGACACCTCAGGCTCCGGCTGCCATGGCGCATGCAGGTCGGGTCCGTCATGGCCAACCTTGTTCACGGCAGGCCCGATCCGGACCATCTCCAGCGCATCATCGGGTGGTGGCTGCAGCAGGCGGAAAGCCTCGTCCGGCGTTGTCTCCGGGTCCAGCCATGCCTGATGCTGGCTTGGCGCGATCATCACCGGGCTCCGTGGATGGATCGCCGACATCAGGCCGTTGGCATGGGTGTTGATCAGCGCCACCGTGTCGATCTCGCTGCCATCAGGCGCCGACCACGTCTCGTGGATCGCGGCGAAGGCGAACAGCCCCCGGTCCGGGCGGCGGAACAGATAGGCCCGGTTCTCCTTGCCGACCCTGTGCCATTCATAGAACCCGTCCGCCGGCATCAGGCAGCGTCGCCGCGTGAAGGCCGCCCGGAAGGACGGCTTCTCGCGCGCCGTCTCGGAGCGCACATTGATGACCAGCGGAAACGCCTTCGGGTCCTTCACCCAGCCGGGCAGGAACCCCCAGCGCTTGAGCCCGAAATGCGCCCCGCCCTTGTCCGCCACCACCACCGGCACGGGCTGCGTCGGCGCGATGTTGTAGCGCGGCGGGAAGTTCGGCTGCTCGGGGTAGCCGAACAGGTTTCGCACCGCTTCCGGCGGCAAGGTCAGCGCGTAGCGTCCACACATCCATCAAGACTAGTCCATCAGGACTATGTTTTCAGCCCATTGCGAACATCATTTCTTTTCATCTTTGTGGTCTTCATGGGCCGTTCGAGTCCCGTTTGGTTGTCTCTGTGTCGCATCCTGATGTCCAGCAAAGTGACGGGTTCGTTGCGTCGTCGAGGCTCTCGACCGACTACCTCAACATCTATGCTGAAGCTCTGATGCTGATCGAGATGGCGGCGCACGATCCTGAGGTGCTGTCCGAACTGAAAGCGTGGCAGCCCGTGGGCTATCTCGATCACTTCAAGGCATCGAGCCTGCGCTGTTCCGACGTTGCAAGCGAGGCCTACTTGGCCCTTGACCCGACGGCACGCCGCGCCTTCGAGACCCTGTGCAGCGCCAAGAACCAGTTGGTCCAGACAGTCATCATCACGCTCGACGAGGGTGGCGAAACCGGCTCGCATGCGGCAGTCATCGAGATTGCCGCCGAAGCGTTCCGCAATCTGTTTTCCCGCGCCAACGCCTTCATCAACTCCGATGGCGACATGGAAATGGCGGCTTACGATAAGATCGAATTGCAGGCCGCCATCGACCGGATCCTGTCGCTGTAAAGGGCGCTGAAAACCGTTCCTGTCACTGCGAGCGCAGCGAAGCAGTCCAGTGCGCTTGCCATGACGCCAAGGCGGTCAGAGCCAGCGCTTGAGCTTGAAGAAGGTGTAGGTGCCCACCGCGGAGGCGACCATCAGCCCCAGTGCTACCGGATAGCCATAAAGCCAGTCGAGTTCCGGCATGTTCTTGAAGTTCATGCCGTAGGACGAGGCGATCAGGGTTGGCGGCAGGAAGATCACAGCCGCCACCGAGAAGATCTTGATGATCTTGTTCTGCTCGAGGCTGACCAGCCCGAGTGTGGCGTTCAGGATGAACTGAACCTTGTTGTTGATGAAGCCGGCATGATCCTCGATCGACTGCACGTCGCGGATGGCTGTGCGCCACTCGGCATGGAAGCCGGAGCGTTTCGTCGGCCTCACCGAATTGGCCTGCAGGAAGATCAGCATGCGCTCGAGTGACACCATGCTTTCACGGACATTCGAGATCAGGCCGGCCTGCCGGCCAAGCTTGCGGATCACGCCCTGATAGCCGCCCGAGCGCTCGAGCCGGCCACTGTCGCGCTCGAACACGGAGCGCGACAGATCCTCGATCTGGTCCCCGACGCGCCCGAGGATCTCGGCCGCCCGGTCGATCACGGCCTCGATCAGGCCGTCGAGCACCGCTTCCGGCTGATGGCCGCATCCGCCAGGTTTGCAGGCCCGCTGTGTGAACAGCACGAACGAGCGCGGCTCGTCATAGCGCACAGTGACGAGTGCCTGGGCTGTAAGGATGAAGCTCACCGGCACAAGGCTGGGTTGGTCTGTGTCGGAGTGGCAGAGCACGCGCGCCGTCATGTAGCGCGCATCATCCTCGGTATAGATGATCTCCGAAGGTTCGAGATCGAGCATCTCCTCGCGTGTCGGGATCGAGATGCCGAGAAAGACCTCGACCAGACGATCTTCTTCGCGGGTCGGCTCCATCAGGTCGATCCACAAGGACGAGTCGGGCACAGGCTGCCCGGCGTCCAGCACCAGCCGTTCAAGGCCGGCTCCGTTGGCAGATGGCACGTGGGCAATGATCATGGGGCAATCCGCAGCAGGAAGGCTGGCGACGGGGCACACGCCAGCGCGGCCTCACGCACCATTGTCATGTGACAGCGATGTGACGGCAAGGCAAGGCGAAGCCAGCCACGGCAATACCGGAGGGGCGGCGGGACCGGGCTCTCAGAGCCCGTAGCGTCCCCAGAGCGCCCGAGCTTCCAGCGAGCCGATCAGATTTTCCGCGTCGATCAGGCTGACGCGCCCTTCCGGCAAGGCCGTCCCGGCAGACAGGTTCGGGATCAGCAGACGCAGCAGGCCGCCGCGCCGCGCTGCCGGCACGAGGCGCAGATCGACCTCTTCCCCGAAACGCTGGCGCATGATGCCGCGCACATCGCCGAGCCCGTCGACAAGGCCAAGCCCCACAGCTTTCCGGCCGGTCCAGAAGGCCCCGTTGAACAGATCCTCGTCGCCGCCGATCAGCCGCTCGCCCCGGCTGGCCTTGACCAGATCGATGAAGCTCTCGTGCACATCGGCCTGCAGGGCCTTGAGGCGCACCACGTCCTCGTCACGCTCCGGCATGAACGGGTCCAGCATCGCCTTGGATTCTCCAGCCGTATAGATGCGCCGCTCGATGCCGAGTTTCTCGATCAGTCCGGTCAGCCCGAACCCTGCCGAGACCACGCCGATGGAACCCACCACCGAGGTAGGGTCGGCAAAGATCTCGTCGGCGGCGCAGGCCAGCATGTAGCCGCCCGATGCGCCCACATCCTCGATGAAGCCGAACACAGGAAGCTTGTGCTCGCTTGCCAGCGCCTTGATGCGCTGATGGATCAGATGCGATTGCGCCGGCGATCCGCCCGGTGAGTTGATCAGCAGGGCAACAGCCACGGCACCCTTGGCCTCGAAGGCCGCTTCCAGTTGCGCCGCGACGCCGGCCAGCGACAGGCCGCTCTGGCCCGGCATCGACGCCATGCCGATCGCCCCATACAGCCGCACCACCGGCACAAGCGGGCGCGGCGCCGTCAGCGCCTTCGGCAGATAGCGGGCGGGAATGACCTTCACGAGCATGGCGGCAAGGTCGGATGAACAGCGCGAGAGCATTTTGGTGGGCATGACAGGATGATGGGGAGCGGGCAGCAACGGCGCAAGGGCCAGCCAGGGGGCTGGCGCAGTGTCGCAGGGCTTCAGCCGCGCGGCGGCAGGGCGTCGAAGGCCTGCCTCAGGCTGCGCAGGTCGATCCAGCTCTGCCGCTTGGCGATCGGGTTGCGCAGCAGATAGGCAGGATGCAGCGTCGGCAAGGCCGGGATCACCCGTCCGCCCGCCTGATATTCGCGCCATTTGCCGCGCGCCGCCATGATCCCCGGAACGCCGAGCAGCGCCTGCGACGAGGGCCCACCGACCGTCACCAGGATATCGGGTGCCGCCAGTTCAATCTGCCGCTCGATGAAGGGCTTGCAGATCATCATCTCCTGCGTCGTCGGCGTGCGGTTGCCCGGCGGTCGCCAGGGAACGATGTTGGCGATGTAGACATCGCTGGCGCGCGAAAGCCCGATGGCCGCCAGCATCCGGTCGAGCAACTGGCCCGAAACGCCCACGAACGGCAGGCCGAGCCTGTCCTCGTCGGCCCCCGGAGCCTCGCCCACCAGCATGATCCGCGCTTGAGGATTGCCATCGCTGAAGCACAGGCTCTTGGCGGTGGCCTTGAGGGCGCAGCCTTCGAAGTTGGCGAGTGCGGCCTTCAGATCGTCGAGGCTGTGCGCTGCACGGGCCAGTGCCGTCGCGCTGCGGGCCACATCGTCGGCGCTCATCGCGGCACCGCCCAGAGCAGGCCTGGGCGGCTCCGGCGCGGCTGAGGTAGCACGGTTCAGGACACGGCCATCGCTGCGGGGCACGGCAGCCGGCTCCGGTCCTGTGGCGCTCCCGGGAACGCGATTCGATGCACCGCCTGCGGTTTCGGCAAAGCGGTCATGCGGTGCCTCATCCAGTGCGCAATCCACCCCTACCTCGGCATGAAAGGCGAGGATGTCGGCTAGCTCGGCAAGGGTGAGGGTATCGGCAGATTGCATGCGATGAACCTAGCACGCTGCGTCCGTCATCGCGAGCGCAGCGAAGCAATCCAGCCGTGCGACCACATCGTTCTGGATGGCTTTGCGGCACTCGCGATGGCTTTGGTGTCACCACCCGCGCTGATCGCCTCACCCTCTTGCGCCAAGGCGCGCCGTCGCCCAAACACGGACTTGAGAAATTCGCCAGAACAGGATAGTTCATATCTAAACTATTTCGGGTAACCAAACCGCCCCGCCGCGCCGGCACATGATGCGAGGACCAGATGAGCGAGTTGCAAAACCACGACCTGCCGGAACGCGAAGGCATGGACTATGATGTGGTGATTGTCGGGGCCGGTCCTGCCGGTCTGTCCGCTGCGATCCACCTCAAGCAGATCAATCCGGACCTCACGGTCGTGGTGGTCGAGAAGGGCTCCGAGGTTGGTGCCCATATCCTGTCAGGGGCGGTGATCGATCCGCTCGGCCTCGACCAATTGCTGCCCGAATGGCGCAGCGACCCGGCAAGGCCGCTGACCACCGAGGTCACCGAGGACCGTTTCTACTTCCTCGGCCCCGCAGGCGGCATTCGGCTGCCCAACTTTGCCATGCCGAAGCTGATGGACAACCACGGCAATTTCGTCGGCTCGCTGGGCAATGTGGCCCGCTGGCTGGCGGCACAGGCCGAAGCGCTGGGCGTGGAAATCTACCCCGGCTTTGCTGCCTCCGAGGTTCTGTTCGATGACAAGGGTGCAGTCACCGGCATCGCCACCGGGGACATGGGGATTGCCAAGGACGGCACGATCTCCGAGCGTTTCACGCGTGGCATGGAGTTGCGCGGGCGCTACACCTTGTTCGGCGAGGGCGTGCGCGGCCATCTCTCCAAGCAGCTGATCAAGCGCTTCGATCTGGCCCGCGGCAAGGAGCCCCAGAAGTTCGGCATCGGCCTGAAGGAGCTCTGGCAGGTAGAGCCCGGCAAACACGTGAAGGGGCTGGTCCAGCACTCGTTCGGCTGGCCGCTCGACATGAGCACTGGGGGCGGCTCGTTCCTCTATCATTTCGACGACAATCTGGTGTCGGTCGGCTTCGTGGTGCATCTCAACTATCAGAATCCGACGCTCTCTCCCTTCGATGAGTTCCAGCGCTTCAAGACCCACGAGATGGTGCGCGACGTGTTCGAGGGCGGCAAGCGGCTGTCCTATGGCGCGCGGGCCATCACCGAGGGCGGCTGGCAATCGGTGCCGCGCCTGACCTTCCCCGGCGGCGCGTTGCTCGGCTGCGCAGCAGGCTTCGTCAACGTGCCGCGCATCAAGGGCAGCCACAACGCGGTTATCTCCGGCATGCTCGCAGCTCAGCATGTCAGCGAGGCTCTGGCCGCAGGCCGCGCCCACGACGAGGTCACCGGCTATGAGGAGGCATGGCGCTCGTCGGCCATCGGGCGCGATCTGAAGCCGGTGCGCAACGTCAAGCCGCTCTGGTCGAAGTTCGGCACCATCGGTGGGGTGGTGCTCGGCGGTGTCGACATGTGGCTCAACGAACTGACAGGCTTCTCGCCTTTCGGCACGATGAAGCACGGCAAGGCCGACCACGAGACGCTGAAGCCGCTCGATCAGGTCAAGCCGATCATCTACCCGAAGCCCGACGGGGTGGTTTCGTTCGACAAGCTGTCGTCGGTGTTCATGTCCTCGACCAACCACGAGGAAGACCAGCCGGCGCATCTGAAGCTGCTCGATCCGGCGGTGCCGATCGCTGTCAATCTGCCGCGCTATGGCGAGCCGGCGCGCCTTTACTGCCCCGCTGGCGTCTATGAGGTGGTTTACGCAGACCCGGCAACCAAGGCCGATCCGCGCTTCGTGATCAACGCGCAGAACTGCGTCCACTGCAAGACCTGCGACATCAAGGATCCGTCACAGAACATCAATTGGGTCACACCCGAAGGCGGCGGCGGCCCCAATTACCCGAACATGTAACCCCTCAGGCAGCGCAAAGCGCGTTAGGGGAACAAACTCCCCTCAGGCAGCGCGCAGCGCCTAAGGGCAAATCACGCCGCGCGCACGCGGTCGATGAAGGTGCCGACATCGCCGGACAGGCGCGTGGCCATCCGGCGCATGCTGGCAGCCGTGCCGCCCACTTCGCGCGCCACCGCATCGGCTGCAGTGGCCGCCTGGGCTGTGTCACGCACGGAACTGAGGTTGAGGCTGGCATCGTCGGCCAGCATCGCCATGGTCGCGGCGATCTCCACCACGGTCGCGTCCTGCTGGCGGATCGCGGCGGCTACCTCGACGGCGATGCCGCGCATGTCCTGAACCACCAGCGCCATGTCGTGGATCGACTGCGACATGTTTGTCGCACCGCTCTGGATCGCCTCGATCTTGCGGCTGATTTCCTCTGTCGCGGTCTGGGTCTGGGCGGCGAGGGTCTTGACCTCAGAGGCCACGATGGCAAAGCCACGTCCTGCCTCGCCGGCGCGCGCTGCCTCGATCGTGGCATTGAGGGCCAGCAGATTGGTCTGGCTGGCGATTTGCCGGATCAGGACCACGACATCGCCGATCTGCGCCGATGTCGCGAGCAATTCAGCCATGCGCCGGTCGGTCTGGTCGACCTGGCGGATCGCCACGTCCGCAGCCAGCGCCGCGCGGCTCGTGCCCTCGGTGATCGACGCGATCGAGGATGTCAGTTCGTCGGTCGCCGCAGCCACGGTCGAGATGCGGTTGGTCATGGTTTCGGTAGCGTCCTGCGCTATCTGCGTCCTGCGGGCCACGACGCGGGAGGCCTCGTCGAGTTGCCCGGACGAGGTGCCGAGATTGTCGCCGGCCTGTTCCAGCGCGGACAGCACTTCGCCCATCGCCTGGTCGAAATCCGAGACGGACAGGCTGATCGCCGCTGCCCGAAGGCTGCGGGCTTCGGCCTGTTCAGCGGCATTCTCGCTGGCGCGCTGGCGTGCGAGCATCTGGTCGCGGAAGATCGCCGTCGCCCGCGTCATGGCACCGATCTCGTCGCGCGCCGACTGGCCGGAGAGGTTGATGGACGCATCCCCTTCGGCGATCTGTTCCATGGCCGATTTCAGCGCGTGCAACGGCTGACTGATCGAACGGATGATCAGGAGGGCGAGAAAGGCGCAGGCCAGCAGGGCCGCCAGCGCGCCCAGCAGCGCCGCGACGTCGTCATGGGCCTGGATTGCATTCGCGTCCTCACGGAGTTGCGAGACCACGCCATCGGCAGCTTCGGTCAGCGCGGCCAGCGGCTCGCGCTTCAGGGTGAAGATGTTTTCGATCCTCAGGATTTCCGCATCGAGCCGCCTCGCCATGGCCAGCCACGCGTTCACGGCCTCAACATGGGCAGTCAACTCGGAAGCGATGCGAGCCGTCACCTCTGCCGGCAGTTGCCTAGCCTCGATCAGCCGCATGATTCGGGCATGGTCGAGATCGAGCGCCGCTTCCGCCGCCGTGTCACGCGTCGCCAGCAGGATTTCCTTGCGCCGCATCGCAGCCTGGATGGCTGTCGAAACGCGCACCAGCATCGGCGCGCTTGAAGCGTCCAGTTCCGAGCGCACAGTGCTTTCGAGCCGTGTCGCTGTTTCCGCCATCTGGCCGCGCAGGCCCGTGTTCTGCGTCGCGCCAAGGGCAATCTGGGTTGCTCTGGTCACGTCAACCTCGGCCAGCGCCTCGACCGTCAGCCTGCGCAGTTCGGCCAGGTGGCGGGCGATCTGGCCGCCTGGAGCCCTCGCCTGCAAGGCTTCAGTGTCGGCAATTCCCTGGGCCAGCCCGCTTTTCAGCCGGTCCAGCAGGTGCTCCATCGGTGTGTGGACGAACTCGAGAAAGCGGCCCTGGCTGCGTGCCTGCTCCAGCTTCAGGTCCAGCACGCCGATCCGCAACTGCTCGATCCGCGCGATACCGGCCTCGGCCTTGAGCCAGGTGGTACGCGCATGCAGGCCGAAGCCAGCCACGCATGCAACGGCAGCAAGACCAAGCCCTGCCAGCATGCCAATGCGGGCGGAGATCGATAAGCGCCTGAGCCATTGACCAATCATGCGGGATTGCTTGCCCTTTTCACCCCGCCAGATCGGGATGTGGCAACCTAGGGCGGAGAGATTAACTGCCGGTTATCCATGCCGGTGCCCGCCTCCCGATCTGGTCGGCGTGGGGCATCGGTCCTGCTCGCTGGTTCGCGAGGGTTTTTGCCGCGACCTGCCGGTGCCCCACGCAAGTGTGACATCGGGTGCGACTTGTGCAAAAGCCACGATGCAGCCATCTTGCCAGCACAGGAACTTCGCAGCGCGAAGGGCCCGCCGGCCGACGACAAGGGCGCATGCGCGGGACAGGCTTTGTTGTGCAGCCTGACCCGGACATGCGGCCCGTGAAAGGGACCACCGTGACCGATCATCAAGAGCTCAGGAAGGCCGAAGCCGAGGCCGGAGCCTGTCCTGGTCCTGCGCGCATCATGCGCGCGCTCACCGGTCCGGCGCGATTCCTGCGTGCCATCGGCCTTGCTGGCGCGCTGACCCTTGCCGGCGGCGCAGCATTGGCCAATGCGCAGAGCCGCCAGCCGGAGCGCTTCGAGCCCGCCGACAGCATCGAGGGCAACTACCTTGCGGCCCTGATCGCCGGCTCGTCACGCGATACCAGCGCTGCCGCGACATTTCTGCGCGAGGCCCTGAGGGCCGATCCGCGCAATCAGGAGCTGGTCGAGCGCTCGTTCATCGCCTTCCTCGCCGATGGCGCGATGCCCGATGCCTTCCGCGTGGCGGAGCGCATCCTCCAGCGTGACCCGACCAACGGTCTGGCGCAGATGACGCTGGCCGTGCGAGCCATCAAGAACCGCCAGTTCCAGCAGGCGCGCGAGCGGCTGCGCGGCGGCGGACGCGGCCGGGCAGCAGACATCACCTCCACCTTGCTGACTGCCTGGGCCTTCGCCGGCGCGGGCGAGCAGACCCGCGCCATCGAGACACTGGAGCGCCTGCGCGGCGATGGCTCGATCACCACCTTCCGGGACTATCACGCAGGGTTGGTCCATGACGTGCTGGGCAACACCGCCGAGGCGCAAAAACGCCTGAAGGCGACCCATGATAACGACCCCGCCACCTTGCGCATTGTCGATGCGTGGGGGCGTTTCCAGTCGCGCCGTGGCGACTTCGCCGGTGCGCGCGAAACTTATGAGCGCTTCAACCGTCTCCTGCCCAACCACCCGATCATCCGCGATGCGCTGGAGACGCTGAACCCGTCCAAGCCCGGCACAGCCCCGCGCGCGTTGTCGCGCACGGTGTCAAACGCACAGCAGGGAGCCGCCGAGGCGCTTTATGGCCTTGGCAGCGCCGGCAATCGCGACGACAACGAAGCGGCAATCGTTATCATCTACCTCAGGCTCGCCCTGTATCTCGACCCGGCCCACGAACTGGCCATCCTGACACTGGGCGACACGCTGGAACGGGCCAAGCAGCCCGACGATGCCATCGCCGTGTTTGACCGCATGCCGGCCAACTCGCCGTTGCGCTCCAATGCCGAGGTCCAGATCGGGCTCGGGCTCGAAACGCTCGGCCGCAAGGACGAGGCGATCCAGCATCTCGAAGCGGCGATCAAGGAAGATCCGGACGATCTGGAAGCCCTGTCGGCCATCGGCGGCGTCTATCGTGCCCGCAAGGATTTCGCGCGGGCGGCGACCTATTACGAGCGGGCGATCGCCACCATCAAGACACCGGAGCGGCACCACTGGAGCCTGTTCTATGCGCGCGGCATCACCTACGAGCGCACCAAGCGCTGGGCGCTGGCCGAGGTGGATTTCAAGAAGGCGTTGGAGCTGATTCCCGAGGGCATGGGCGCGAACCGCGCCCTCGTGCTCAACTACCTAGGGTATTCGTGGGTTGATCAGGGCATCAATCTCGATGAGGCCTTCGCCATGCTGCGCAAGGCCGTCGAGTTGAAGCCGCGCGACGGTTATATTATCGACAGCCTCGGCTGGGCCTTTTACCGCCTTGGCCGCTACGAGGATGCGGTGCGTGAACTGGAGCGCGCCATCGAGTTGCGCCCCGCCGATCCGGTGATCAATGACCATCTTGGCGATGCCTATTGGCGCGTGGGCCGCAAGCTGGAGGCCCGCTTCCAGTGGAACCACGCCCGCGATCTCAATCCGGAGCCTGAGGATCTGCCAAAGATTCTGCAGAAGATCGAGAATGGTCTTGAGGATGAGGTCAAGCCGGCATCGGCCGTGGCCGAGCCGCCGAAGAAGAATGATGGCTGACCGGATGGTGGCCAGCCCTGCTGCCATGGTGAAGGCGGCTTCGGCGCGCTGATGCTGTCGAGCCGCGCGCCTGCGAAGGTTAATCTAAGCCTGCGTGTCCTCGGTCGCCGGACGGATGGTTATCACCGCCTGGACAGTCTCGTGGCCTTCGCCGGCGTCGGCGATCTGCTCTCGCTCGCCCCGGGCCGCGTGACCGGGCTCACCGTGTCTGGCCCGTTTGGCGAAGGCCTGGAAACCGATGACGGCAACCTCGTGCTCAGGGCCGTCGCGCACCTCTCAAGCCTGATCCCCGGCCTTCAGGCGGGCCATTTCACCTTGCTCAAGCGCCTGCCCATCGCCTCCGGCATCGGTGGCGGATCGGCTGATGCGGCGGCGGCATTGCGGCTCGTTGCCCGGCTGAGCCGGTTGTCGCCCGATCACCCCGCCTTGCGCGAGGCCGCAGCCCGGACCGGGGCCGATGTTCCGGTGTGCCTGGCGTCCAGAGCGCGCGTTATGGAAGGCGCGGGCGAGGTGCTCGGGCCGCCCTTGCGCCTGCCCCGCCTGTTCGCCGTTCTGGTCAACCCGCGTGTTGCGGTCTCGACAGCGGCTGTCTTCGGCAGGCTCGGGCTTGCGCCGGGCGCGATGTTGCCGGCGCCTGAGCCTGATCCGCTGCCATCGGAACACCTCGCCGCCATGGGCATGGATGCTTTCATCGCCGGGGTGCTCGCGCCGCTCCCCAATGATCTCGAAGCGCCGGCACGTGCTCTTGCGCCGGTCATCAGCGAGGTGATCGATCGGCTGGCCGCTGCTCCGGGCTGTCGGCTGGCGCGCATGTCCGGCTCGGGCGCGACCTGCTTCGGGCTGTTCGGCTCATGTGGCGAAAGCGCCGATGCGGCGCGCGCGATCAGGGCTGCTCACCCCAACTGGTGGGTCAAACCCACCATCCTGCGCTGATTGAAGCGAGGCAGTGCAGCCCGGCTTCCGGACCGCTGCTCTCAATGGGCGCGGGCGATGCAGAATTCCACGGTGGCGTGCATGGCCGATTTCATCTCGCTGTCCGGGAAGAGCGCCAGCGCATCATGGGCCATGGCACCATAGTGGCGCGCCCGTTCGATGGTGTCGTCGATCGCCCGGTGCTTCTTCATGATGGCGATGGCCGCATCGAGATCGCCCTCTTGCACGTCGCCCTCCTGCAAGGTGCGCTGCCAGAAGCGGCGCTCTTCGGCGTTGCCGCGCCGGAAGGACAGCACCACCGGCAAGGTGATCTTGCCCTCGCGGAAATCGTCGCCGACATTCTTGCCGAGCTTGGAAGCGACACCGCCGTAATCGAGCGCATCGTCGATCAACTGGAAGGCGATGCCGAGGTTGAGGCCGAAGCCGCGACAGGCCGTATGCTCGGCTTTGGGCCGCTCGGCGATCACCGGGCCAACCTCGCAAGCTGCGGCGAACAGTTCGGCCGTCTTGCCGCGGATCACGGCGAGATACTCGTCCTCGGTGGTCTCGGTGTTCTTGGCCGCAGCGAGTTGCATCACCTCGCCCTCGGCAATCACGGCCGCAGCCGTGGACAGGATGTCGAGCGCGCGCAGCGAGCCGACCTCGACCATCATGCGGAAGGCCTGGCCGAGCAGGAAGTCTCCGACCAGCACGCTGGCCTCGTTGCCCCAGAGCATGCGGGCCGCAAGCTTGCCCCGGCGCATGTCGCTCTGGTCCACCACATCATCGTGCAGCAGCGTCGCGGTGTGCATGAACTCGACCGAGGCCGCGAGTTTGACATGGCCTTCGCCGCGATAGCCGCACAGGTTGGCGGTCGCCAGCGTCAGCATCGGTCGCAGCCTCTTGCCGCCGGACGAGATCAGATGGTTGGCGACCTCTGGGATCATCGTGACCTGCGAGCCCGTGCGAGACAGGATCATCGCATTGACGCGCTCCATGTCCGGTCGGGTGAGGGCAACGAGCGCTGCGACGCCATCGCGCGCGGCGTCCTTCTCTTCGAATGGCAAAACCAGTCCCAAGACCAACTCCCCAGGCCCAAACCGCCGGCACCCAGCCTGTCGACATGCTTCGCCGGGGCAGGAACGGCCACCTTCGTGCGCTTCGACTTGCAACTGTGTCGTCCATGCGACAATTGGCAGGCGGCTGCAAGATGTCCTGTCATCACCACTTGCGGCAAAGGGCCGCCTTCCGGGAGTTGCCGATGGTCGAACTGATGCGCACCAACAACCTTGTGACGATCAGCGCAGCCGAGGCGATCCTGACCGCTGCCGGCGTTCATGTGCTTGTGCTCGATGGCTATATCAGTGCGCTCGAAGGCGGCATCGGGGCCTTCCAGCGGCGTGTCATGGTTGTCGACGACGAGGAGCAGGAAGCCCGCGCACTCCTGATCGAGGCCGGTCTCGGCGCGGAATTGCGCGATGTCCGGACGCGCTGACGAAATCCCACCCGACGCTCCGGCGTCCAGCCCGATGCCGGCGGATATCACCGAGGATCGGTTGCTCGGCCAGCGGCTATTGCTGCGCCAGCCGGCGCAGGGTCATCGCGCCGGCACTGATGCCGTGCTGCTGATCGCGGCAGCAGGGCAGGGCGCACGCATGGTCGATCTGGGCAGCGGCGTCGGCACGGCGGGCCTCGGTCTTGCGCGGCTCGGCCGGACAGGCTTCGTCAGCCTCGTCGAGCGCGACACGGAGACGGCGGCGCTGGCGCGCGGCAACATCGCGCTGAACGGCTTAGGCGCTTCGGCTCAGGTGGTGGAAGCCGATGTCACAGCTCCGGCCCGCACTCTCGCCGCAGCGGGCTTGCCAGCCGGGCAGGCCGATGTTGTCGTGGCCAATCCGCCCTACAACACGCCGGGCCGGCACCGGGCCTCCCCCGATGCGCGCCGCGCCGACGCCCACGCCCTGATGCCTGCCGACTTCGAGCCATGGTGCCGTGCGGCCGCGCGCGCCCTGAAGCCGGGAGGCCGCTTCATATTGATCCACCGTCCCGAGGCTCTGGCCTGGCTGCTGCCACTGCTGGAGCGCCGGTTCCGGGGGCTGGCACTGGTGCCGGTCCATGCCAGAAGCGGCGAGCCGGCCCGGCGCGTGCTGATCTCCGGCACGCTGGGCAGCCGGGCACCGATCAGGCTGTGCCCGGCCTTGGTGCTGCACCGCGCCGATGGCAGCTTCAACGACGAGGCTGCTGCCATCCACGCCGGCGAAGGCCAGATCGCGTTCTGAGAGTCAGCGCGCAGCGCGCATCACATCAACGGCAGACGCGCCTGCGGTCGACCACCCAGCTCCAGCCATCCCAGTAGCGCACGCTGCGCACGTGGCAGCGTGGCTGCGAATAGCCATAGTCCGAGCCATAGCCGTAGCCATGTCCGTGGCGCGAACGCCAGCCGCCGTGGCCGCCGCCAAAGCCGCTCCACTGCGAACGGCCCCAGCCATCATGCCGCCGGCGCGGCTGGTGGCCATAGCCGTCGTGATAACCGCCTGTGCCGATGCTGAACGACCAGGACTGTGCCTGCGTTGCTGTGGTGGGTGCGAGCGTGGCTGCGCTTAGGGCAAACGCAGCGGCAATTCCGAGGAAAAGCTGACGCGACATGAATCTGGAACCCGTCTGTTGCGAAGGCTGGCCGGACACCATGTCCGCTCTGTGCGCCTCGCGACATCGGGACCATCGCACAGGCTGGCTGAATGCACCCCGAGCGTGGCGTTCAGCCGCCGTTTAGCTGACGTATCCTGAGACCAAAAGGAACAGCCCCGGCAGGATGTGCCGGGGCTGCGAAAAAGCCTGCTCAGGTCCCGGCCACAGGCCGGCGGCATCAGTAATGGCAGCGACGCACCGGCTTATGGACAACGCCCTGCCACGTGTAGACCGTGCGCCATTTGGTGTAGCAGCGCGGGCCATAATAGACGGGCCTGCGATAGACCGGCGCGGCGTAATAGACCGGCCTGTAGCGCACCGGGCGGTAGTAGACCGGACGTGGGCGATAGACGCGCCGGTAGTGGACAGGCCGGGTGCGATAGACCCTGCGGTGGTAATAGCCAACCTCGCTGGTCAGCGCGCGCTGGTTGTCACGCGCGGCTTCTGTCATCGGGCCTGCGGCGGCCGAAACCGGCGCAGCGACCGCACCATGTCCGGCAGCAAGGCAAAGACCGGCTGCAACCACCCATCTCACAATTCGCTTCATCGTGAGTCTCCTCCCATCGGGACCGCGGCGGACCATCCGCGCGATCCGGTGATCGGGAATGAAGTTAATCAAACCTTCCTGAACAGAAGCTGCACGGGGCTCCTCCGGCCTCGCTTCGCGGGGTTCTGCCGAAAAACCGGGCAGGGCGCTTGCAGCTCGCCGCAGAAGACGCGATGCTTGCTTCACCGGCCGGGCGGCCAATCAGGTGAGATGCCATGAAATGGGATGACTATCGCCAGTCCGAAAACCTTGAGGACCGGCGCAGCGGCGGCGGCATGGGCCGCGTGCCCGGCGGGCGCACGGGTCTTGGCTTCGGCACCATGCTGGTGCTCGGGCTGGTTGGCTATGCGCTCGGCATCGATCCGCGCATCCTGATCGGCGGGGCCGAGATGCTGCAGGGCGCGCGGGCGCCCACCCAGCAGACGCAAACCCAGACCTCCCGCCCCAGCGACGACATGGGCCGCTTCATCTCCGTGGTGCTGGCCCAGAACGAGGATGTCTGGGCCAAGATCATGCCGCGCGACACGGGCAAGCCCTATGAGCCGCCGACGCTGGTGCTGTTTCGTGGGGTCGACCGGTCGGGCTGCGGCACGGCGCAGGCCGCCATGGGGCCATTCTACTGCCCACCGGACCGGCGGGTGTATCTCGACACCTCGTTCTTCGACGAGATGCGGCGCAAGCTCGGCGGTGGTGGTGATTTCGCCTATGCCTACGTGATTGCCCACGAAGTGGGGCATCACATCCAGAATCTGCTCGGCATCTTGCCGCGCGTCGAGCAGATGAAACGCCGCGCTTCGGAGCGCGACGCCAATGCACTGTCGGTGCGGGTCGAATTGCAGGCTGATTGCTTCGCCGGCGTCTGGGCCTTCCATATCCAGCAGATGGGCCGGCTCGATCAGGGCGATGTCGAGGAGGCAATGAACACCGCTGCCGCCATCGGCGATGACAAGCTGCAGAAGGCGGGGCAGGGCTATGCCGTGCCCGATTCCTTCACCCATGGCTCGTCCGAGCAGCGAACGCGCTGGTTCCTGACAGGCATGCGCAGTGGGACGCTGAAATCCTGCGACACCTTCTCCAGCCGCACGATCTGAGCCATGTCGCGGATCGACGAGAGCAGGCCCTTCATCCCTGTCGGCATTGCGGTGCTGACCGTCTCGGACACCCGCACCCTGGCCGACGACCGCTCGGGCGACACGCTGGTCCAGCGCCTGGGTGATGCCGGGCACCGGCTGGCCCACCGTACCATCGTCCCCGATGACAAGGCGGCCATCCAGGCTCAGGTCCGGGCCTGGGTCGCCGATGATACGGTCGATGTCGTGATCACCACCGGCGGCACCGGCTTTACCGGGCGCGATGTCACGCCCGAAGCGCTGGAGCCGCTGTTCGACAAGCGGATGGATGGCTTCTCGTGGGTCTTTCACCAGATCTCATTCGCCAAGATCGGCACATCGACGGTGCAGTCGCGCGCCACGGCGGGGCTGATCGGTACAACCTATGTGTTCTGCTTGCCCGGCTCGCCGGGAGCCTGCAAGGACGCATGGGACGGGATCATCTCACTCCAGCTCGACATGCGCCACCGGCCCTGCAACTTCGTCGAGATCATGCCTCGGCTCGACGAGCATCTGAGACGTGGAGCCGGCAGCCCCCACGCCAAGGGCTGACAGCGGCATAACCCGTTGCCTGCTGGCCTCGCCGGTCAGTCGGACAAGCGCTGCCGCCCGATGGCGAGGCGTACCGGCGCGGGCGGCACTGTCCCGGCAGCGATCATGGCGCGCGGGGCGACAAGCCCACTGCGCAGACGGGTTATGGCCAGCCACAGCGCGGCCCGCTCCGCCAGCCCCGCCGCAAGGCCGCGGATGGGCAGAAAAGCCGGCCTCTGCCGCGCCGAGGATTGTTGCAGAAGATGACGTTCGATCGCCGTGATCCAGCCCTGATCAGGGGTCTCACCGGCATCAAGCAGGACAACCCAGTCGCCGCGCGCGATCGCCGCAGCCTCGCGCCACGGTGCGTCGCCCGCCTGGATCACGGTCGCGCCCATGGCATCGGCAATCCGTTCGCCGTCCTTGTCCTTGCCGGCCAGCATCACGACCGCATGGCTGACGAGCCCCTCGGCCACAGCCGGAACCAGCGCTGCCAGCGTGACCGCAAGCGCTCCGGGGTTCGATCTGGCATGGACGAGGGCGGTCAGCATGGTTGGCCTTTTAGACACGGTTTGCCGCGGCTGAAAGCACAGCTTTTGTGCATTGCCACATCGCTGCGGAGCCAGAAGGAGCGGTCCGGAATGCCGCGATTGCCGACCGGAGCTTGACGCGGAGATGAGTCGTGTTAAGAACATATCAAGAACATAAGGTTCGACCACATGGCGACGTCCAGCGAGTTTCCCGCCGTCGAGGTGGGTGGCATCCCCCCGGCACAGAGCATGGCGCGGCGCGCCGAAGCCGACGCGGTGCGCGCCTCGCCACGGGTCATGGCGCGTGATCCGGTTGCGGTGGCTGGCCATCGGCTCGATCCGGAACGGCGGCGCGGTCGCGGCGCGACGCTCAACCCCGATGCCCGCTTTGATGGTATCAGCCGCGTCGAGGAAGATGATGGCTGGGGTTCGCTGGGCGAACTGCCACCCTTCCGGACCGAGGTCGCCATCGAGAAGGCCCGCACCATCATCACGCGAAACCAGTCGCCTGACATTTCCTTCGACCGGTCGATCAATCCGTATCGTGGCTGTGAGCATGGCTGTGTCTACTGCTATGCCCGGCCGAGCCACGCCTATCTCGGCCTGTCGCCGGGGCTCGACTTCGAAAGCCGGCTGAGCGCCAAGCCCGACGCGGCTGCCCTGCTGGAAAAGGAACTGTCGGCAAGCGGCTATGCCCCGCGCATGCTGGCCATCGGCACCAACACCGACGCCTATCAGCCGATCGAGAAGAAGCTCAGGCTGATGCGGGGCCTGCTGGAGGTGCTCGGGCGCTTCCGCCATCCGGTCGGCATCGTTACCAAATCGGCGCTGATCCAGCGCGACACTGATCTGCTGGCCCCGATGGCTGCAGAGGGGCTGGCTAAGGTTGCCATCTCGGTCACAACGCTCGATCCAAGCCTTGCCCGCACCATGGAACCGCGCGCAGCGAGCCCGGCCCGCCGGCTGGAGACGATCCGGCGTCTGACCGATGCGGGAATTCCCGTCACGGTGCTGGTCGCGCCGATCATTCCAGCGGTCAATGATGCCGAAATCGAGCGCATTCTCGATGCCGCCTATGCCAACGGCGCGCGCGAGGCGGGCTACGTGCTGCTGCGCCTGCCGCTCGAGGTCAAGGATCTGGTGCGCGACTGGCTGCTGACCCACTATCCCGACAAGCTCCGCCACGTGATGTCGCTGGTGCAGTCCACGCGGGGCGGCAAGGATTACGATCCCGCCTGGGGCCAGCGCCAGGTTGGCTCCGGCCCCTATGCCTGGATGATCGGGCGGCGCTTCGAGCTCGCCGCAGAGCGTGCCGGTTTCAACAAGGCGCGTCTCAAGCTGCGCACTGACCTGTTCCGCCCGGCCAGCACCAGCCCGGCGCAATTGTCGCTGCTCTGACTTGACGGCGGCCGACACATCTGGCGCAGCTTGCCTGATGATGGACCGCGTCCCGTCCCTGTTTTCTGAGCACAACGCACCCTCCGGCAAGCCGCTGGTGGCGGGTGTCGACGAGGTTGGGCGCGGGCCTCTGGCAGGGCCTGTCGTAACGGCAGCCGTCATTCTCGATCCCGACGACATTCCGGCGGGATTGGCTGATTCCAAGACCCTGAGCGCCGCGCGGCGCGAAATGCTGTTTGCCGAGATCACGGCGCGCGCGCTGGCGGTGTCGGTTGCTTCTGCCAGTGCCGCCAGCATCGATGCCACCAACATCCGCGCCGCCACCCTGTCCGCAATGGCGCGCAGCGTGCGTGGCCTTGGCGTCATGCCCGGCCTCGTGCTGGTCGATGGCCGCGATGTGATCGCGGTGCCGATGGTTTGCCGCGCCATCATCAGGGGCGATGCCAGCGAGCCGTCGATTGCGGCGGCCTCGATCATCGCCAAGGTGCTGCGCGACCGACTGATGGAGCGGTTGGCGCAGGCCTTCCCGGCTTATGGTTTTGCCGACCATGCCGGCTACGGCACCGAAGCCCACAGGGCCGCGATCCTGGCCCACGGGCCTTGCCCGCATCATCGCTTCAGCTTCGCGCCGATCAGAGGCCGCTGGCTGCGTACCTGACAGGCCGCTGTCCCGGCCACCCGGTCGGCAAGAATTCCCTACCCGGCAAATTTTGCAGCCCCAAAACGGGACGCCGATTTTTCACACCGGTGCACGGGGTTTTTACCCTGTTGCGGCATCGTCCGGCTCGTTGAGTTGAGTTGCGTAACCGGTGCAGCACCATGGGTACTTCGCGTACCGGGGCGGCCGATGCTTCTGTCCGGATTGGTGTTCAGCGTACCGGACAAGTTGCATCGGCGTCTCGGATCGGGCCAGTCAGCCCGCCACTAGACCAGATCCTGGCCGGCGATTGCATTGCCGAGCTGGAAAAGCTGCCGGCTGGCTGCGCGGACCTCGTCTTCGCCGATCCGCCGTATAACCTGCAACTGGGGGGCGATCTGCGTCGCCCCGATGACAGCCTTGTCGACGCCGTCGACGATGACTGGGACAAGTTTGCCTCGTTTTCCGATTATGACGCCTTCACGCGGGCCTGGCTGCTGGCTTGCCGCCGCGCGCTGAAGCCCGATGGCGCGCTGTGGGTCATCGGTTCGTATCACAACATTTTTCGCGTCGGCACGATCCTTCAGGATGTCGGCTTCTGGATGCTCAACGACATCGTCTGGCGCAAGGCCAACCCGATGCCGAATTTCCGCGGGCGTCGCTTCACCAATGCCCACGAGACCATGCTCTGGGCCGCGCGCGAGCAGAAGTCGAAATACACCTTCCATTATGAGGCGCTGAAGGGCGGCAACGAGGATCTTCAGGTCCGGTCCGACTGGTTCATCCCGCTGTGCACCGGCGAGGAGCGCCTCAAGGGCGCGGATGGCGCAAAGCTCCACCCGACCCAGAAGCCCGAAGCACTGCTGGCACGCGTGCTGCTGTCGTCCACCAATCCGGGTGATGTGGTGCTCGATCCGTTTTTCGGCACCGGCACGACCGGCGCTGTCGCCAAGGCGCTGGGCCGTCATTTCATCGGCATCGAGCGCGATCCGGGCTACATCGCCGGGGCTGCTGCCCGCATCGCGGCGGTCAGGCCGCTGCCACCGGAGGCGTTCAGCATCGCGCCGTCAAAGCGCACCGAAGTGCGCGTGCCGTTCCTGTCGCTGATCGAGGCTGGCCTTGTGAAGGCCGGCGAGACTGTCAGCGATGACCGCAAGCGCTTCAGCGCCACCATCCGCGCCGACGGCACGCTGGCGCTTGGCCCGGCGGTGGGTTCGATCCACAAGATCGGCGCACTGGCGCAAGGGCTGCCAGCCTGCAATGGCTGGACTTTCTGGCATGTCGAGCGGGCCGGCAAGCCCGTGCTGATCGACGACCTGCGCGGTACCATCAGGGCGCAGCTGGCTGCCTGACGCCGCCAGCGCCCGTCATCCTGGCCCTGCGCCGCGAAAAGACCGGCCACCGCTCTTGCCTTTCGCGGTCAGACAGGTTTTCAGGGAGCGCGAAGGATACGCGTTGCCATGCCTGATCTGCTGCTTGAACTGTTCTCCGAGGAAATCCCCGCGCGCATGCAGCGCAAGGCGGCGGAAGACCTGCAAAAGCTCGTCACCGACGCGCTGGTCGAGCGCGGCTTCGTCTATGAGGGCGCGCGCGCCTTCGCCACGCCGCGCCGGCTGACGCTGCATGTGGCCGGCCTGCCGCTCAAGGGCCGCGATGTGCGCGAGGAGCGCAAGGGCCCGCGCGTCGGCTCGCCCGAGGCCGCCATCCAGGGCTTCCTCAAGGCGGCAGGGCTGACCAGCCTCGATCAGGCCACGATCCAGAGCGATCCGAAGAAGGGCGACAGCTATGTCGCCTTCATCGAGCGGCCCGGCCGGCTGACGGCGGATGTCATCGCCGAGATCGTGCCGGCCATCGTGCGCAGCTTTCCCTGGCCCAAGTCGATGCGCTGGGGCGCGGCCTCCGCGGCCGGGGCCAGCCTGCGCTGGGTCCGCCCGCTGCAGTCGATCCTGTGCACCTTCGGGCCGGAAACCGAGGAGCCGGAGGTGGTGCCCTTCGAGGTCGATGGCATCGCATCCGGCAATGTCACCTTCGGCCACCGCTTCCTGTCCGATGGCCAGCCGATTCCCGTGCGGCGGCTGGAGGACTACACCGCCAAGCTGGAAGCGGCCCACGTCGTGCTCGATGCCGACCGGCGCAAGGGGCTGATCCTCAACGAGGCCAAAAACCTTGCCTTCGCGCAGGGGCTCGACCTGATCGAGGATGAGGGCCTGCTGAGTGAGGTCGCCGGGCTGGTCGAATGGCCAACCGTGCTGATGGGCTCCTTCGACGAGGCCTTCCTTGCCATTCCGGGCGAGGTGATCCGCGCCACCATCCGCGCCAACCAGAAATGCTTCGTGCTGCGCGATGGTGCCGGCAAGCTGGCCAACCGCTTCCTGCTGGTCACCAACCAGGTTGCGCCCGATGGCGGCAAGGCCATCGTCGCCGGCAACGAACGTGTCGTGCGCGCCCGCCTCTCCGATGCGCTGCATTTCTGGAAGACCGACCAGAAGCCGCTGCCGGATGTCGGAAAGCTTGCGGCGAGCGCCGAGAAACTGGGCCTTGATCTCGCCAAGCCGCTCGATCAGCGCATGGCGCGGCTCGACCGTCTCGGTGTGGTCTTCCACGAGAAGCTCGGCACGCAAGGTGAGCGCGTGCAGCGCATCGCCGCGCTGGCGCGCGAACTCGCCAAAGCCACCGGCGCTGACCCCGAACTGTGCGCCCGCGCCGCCGTGCTGGCCAAGGCCGACCTGCAAAGCGAGGTGGTCGGCGAATTCCCCGAACTGCAAGGCTTCATGGGCCGGCGCTATGCCGAACTGCAAGGCGAGCACCCCTCCGTGTGTGCCGCCATCGAGGATCACTACAAGCCGCTCGGGCCCTCAGACCGCGTGCCCACAGACAAGGTGGCGATCACGGTGGCGCTGGCCGACAAGCTCGACACCCTGGTCGGCTTCTGGGCCATCGACGAAAAGCCGACCGGCAGCAAGGACCCCTATGCACTGCGGAGAGCGGCGCTGGGGGTGATCCGGCTGGTGGTTGAGAATGGGGTAAGGCTCAGTCTGCTGGAGGCGTTTGCGCAAGCTTTCCACCATCATTGCCAGACGAACCGAAGCTTGAATTCTCTCTGGCTTCCAGGCGAGCCCGGCGAAACACCACGTCAGACGCTCAGCCGCTATCGCAATGCACCATTCTCTACCGACCTCCTCTCCTTCTTCCACGAGCGCCTCAAGGGCATGCTTCGCGACGCTGGCGCGCGGCATGATCTCGTCGATGCGGTGATCGGGGCTGGCGGCAACAATGACGACCTGCTGCTGATCACCCGCCGCGTCGAGGCGCTGTCGGCGTTCCTTGCCACCGAGGACGGCGCGAACCTGCTGGCCGGCGTCAAGCGCGCCGCCAACATCCTTAAAGCCGAGGAAAAGAAGGACGGCGAGGGCGCTTTCGCCGGCGAGGCGGACCAGGCCCTGCTGAGCGAGCCGTCCGAGAAGGCGCTGCACGCGGCGCTGATGACGGCGCTGCCCGCCGCCACCAGGGCCGCCGAAGCGGAGGACTTCGCCGGTGCCATGCGGGCGCTGGCCGCCTTGCGCCAGCCGGTCGATGCCTTCTTCGAGGCGGTGATGGTCAATGCGCCGGAGCCGGCGATCCGTGCCAACCGCCTCAGGCTGCTCGCCAGCCTGCGCGCGGCGACACTGGCCGTCGCGGATTTCGGCAAGATCGCGGGCTGACCCGCGGTTAGCCGATCAACCCCGGCAGGGCCGCCAGATCGCGCAGCACGGCGACGGGTTGAAGGTCGTCATACTCGTCCGGCAGGCCGGCGCGGTTGCACCAGACGGCTGCAAAGCCGAAGGCCGTGGCGCCGGCAATATCCCAGCGGTTCGACGAGACGAACAGCACATCCCCCGCCGCCACCCCGAGCGCCGCGCCCACCGGCTCATAGGCCGCGCGCGGCGGCTTGAAGGTGCCGAGCGGATGCACCGAGATCACCGCATCGAACAGCGCCGCAAGGCCCGCCGAGGTGACGGCGCCGGCCAGCATGTCGGGCGAGCCGTTCGACAGGATTGCCGTCTTCAGCCCGCGTCCGCGCAAGGCTGCGAGCATGGCCGGCACTTCCGGATAGGCGCGCAAGGCGTGGTAGGCGCTGGCCAGATCATCCCTGAGGGCCTTGTCGGCGATGCCGAAGCGGGCGAGCGCATGGTCCAGCGCCTCCAGCGTCAGGCTCCAGAAATCGCGGTAGCGGCCCATCAGCGAGCGCGTCCAGCTGTATTCAAGCTGCTTCGCCCGCCACAGGTCCGACACCGCCTGCGCCTGGGGCCCGAGCCGCGCGGCATGCTGCTGAACGGCGGCATGCACATCGAACAAGGTGCCATAGGCATCGAACACCACGGCGCGCGGCAGGGGCAGGATGGGCAGCATGGCGGGCACTCGGCAAGGTGTCAGGCTGCAGCATGTGGGGCGCGGCCGGATCGGTCAACCACCGCCCTTGTGCAGCGTCGCGCGCAACTGGGCATGAAAGATGTTGCAGCCCTTGCGCAATTCGCATTTGCGGTGGCGCGATGTTCCTGCCAAAACATCAGTCAAGCGGTCCCTCAGAGGTCGCCAGACAGAAGCTTTCGGGAGAAACGTCATGAGCTTTTCGATTTCGCGCCGCGCCACGCTGCGCGCTGCCCTTGTTGCCGGCCTTGGCGCTGCGGCGCTTTCCAGCGGCATTGCCCCCGCCTCCGCCCAGGGCGTGACGCTGCGCCTGTCCTCGCCCTCATCGGCGACCGACCAGCGCGCTCTGGCGCTGCTCGAGGTCTTCGGCCCGGCGATCAAGGACATCGCGACCTTCCAGCCGCACTGGAACGCCACGCTGTTCAAGCAGGGCACCGAGCTTGAAGCCATTGCCCGCGGCAACCTCGAAATGTCGATCACCTCGGCGCAGGAACTGGCGGCTCTGATCCCGGCCTGGTCGATCTTCACCGCCGGCTACCTCCTGCGCGATGCCGACCACCAGAAGAAGGTGTTTGCCTCCGACGTGATGGACGGCGTCAAGAAGATGGCCGAGGACCGTCTGGGCGTGAAGCTGCTTTCGGTGATGTATCTGGGCCGCCGCCAGGTGAACCTGCGCACCGAGAAGGAAATCAAGACTCCCGAGGACATGGCCGGCCTCAAGCTGCGCATGCCCGGCACCGAGGCTTGGCTCTTCCTCGGCAAGGCGCTCGGCGCCAATCCGCTGCCGCTGGCCTTCACCGAAATCTACACCGCGCTGCAGTCGGGCGCAGTCGATGGCCAGGACAATCCGCTGCCGACGGTGCGCGACTCCAAGTTCTACGAGGTCACCAAGCAGATCGTGCTGACCAGCCATCTGGTCGACCAGAACTATCTGGCGATCTCCAAGCGCGTCTGGGACCGTTTCACCCCGGCCCAGCAGGCGGTGATCCAGAAGGCGTCCGATGACGCAGCCGAGCGCGGTCGTCAGCGTCAGCTTGCGCTCGAAGCCGAGCTGGAAGCCTTCTTCAAGGAGAAGGGCCTCAAGGTCTACACGCCGGATGTCGAGGCCTTCCGCAAGAAGGTACAGGCCGAGTATGCCGCCTCCAAGTTCGCGGCGGATTGGCCAGCCGGCCTCGTGGACCGCATCAACGCGGTTCGCTGAGCCGGGACCGGGCGGCGCAGGGCGGACCAGCGGGGCGCTGGCGACGATGACACGACTTCTGGCCCGGCTGCGCCTCGCGGCTCTCGACATCGCAGCGTTGATGCTCGGGGCCCTGTTTCTGATTTTCCTGCTCCAGATCGCGGCGCGCTATGTCTTTGGCGCGCCGCTGCTCTGGACGCTGGAAGCCTGCCTCACCTTGTGGCTGTGGGTTGTGTTCTGGGGTGGCGCCTTTGTGCTCCAGGAAAAGGATCACGTCCGCTTCGATGTGATCTACTCGGCCGTTCGGCCGCGCATCCGGCGCTGGCTGGCGCTGATCTCCGCCGTGGCGATCGCAGGTGGGTTTCTGGCAGCCCTGCCGGCGACGTGGAGCTACATCGATTTCTACCAGATCAAACGTAGCGCCGTGATCGGTATCCGCCTCGACATCGTGTTCAGCATTTACGGCATCTTCGCCGTCATGCTCGTGCTGCGCTATGGCTGGCGCATCTGGCTGCTCGCGCGTGGGGCCGATCCCGATGCGCTTGACGGCCGGCAGGCCGGTGACGGGTATCACGCCCAATGAGCATCGCGCTGCTGTCCTGCCTGAGCGCGCTGATTGCGCTTGCCACCATCGGCGCGCCAATCCCGCTGTCGATGATCGTCTCGGCCATCATCTATCTTGCCGTGAAGGGCCAGGATCTTGGCCTCGCCGCCGAGCAGATCATCCAGGGCATCTACGATTCGTTCGTGATCCTGGCGATCCCGCTGTTCATCGTCGCGGCCAACTTCATGAATGCCGGCACGATTTCGGCGCGTCTCACCGATTTCTGCCTCGTCATCGTCGGACGGCTCAAGGGCGGCATGGGCCATGTCAACGTGGTCACCAGCGTGATCTTCGCCGGCATGTCGGGCTCTGCCGTGGCCGATGTGGTCGGCATGGGCAAGATGTCCATCGACATGATGATCAAGGACAACCGCTATCCGCTCGGCTATGCAGCCGCGATCACGGCGGCAACGGCGGTCATCGGCCCGATCATTCCGCCCTCGATCCCCATGGTGCTGTACTCGATCGTCTCCGACGCCTCGATCGGCTACCTGTTCCTGGGCGGTGTGATGCCGGGCCTGCTGATGGCCGCCGCGATGATGCTCCTGAACACCTACACGGCCCACAAGCTCAATGTGCCGCTGGAAGAGCCGGTGCCGCTCCGGCAAGTGCCGGGCATCACCTTCCGCGCCCTTCCGGCCCTGTTGATGCCGGTGATCCTGCTGGCCGGCATCTATGGCGGAGCAACAACACCGACCGAAGCGGCCGCAATCGCCGCTGCCTACGCGTTTCTCGTGGCAGCGCTGGTCTACCGCGCCCTGAGCTTCTCCGCGATCAGGACCGTGATGCACGACAGTGTGCGCTCCTCGGCGTCGGTGGGTCTGATCATCGGCTCGGCGCTGATCTTCAACTACATCGTCGCCAGCGAGAACATTCCGGCCCAGGTGCAGCAACTGATGAAAGGCGTCGAGATTTCGCCGCTGATGTTCATGCTGCTGTTGAACCTGTTCTTCCTGGTTCTGGGCTGCTTCCTCGATGCCTCGACCATCATCCTTGTCATCATTCCGGTGTTCATCCCCACGGTGAAGGCGCTGGGCATCGATCTGGTGCATTTCGGCATCGTCGCCATCATCAACTGCATGATCGGGTTGATCACGCCGCCCTATGGCGTCTTGCTCTTCGTGCTGAATGCCGTCACCGGCATCCCGCTCAAGGTGATCATCGATGCGATCTGGCCATGGGTGGCTGTGCTGATTGCCTCGCTCCTGCTCCTGATCCTCGTACCAGACATCGTGCTCTGGCTGCCGCGCCAGTTCGGCTACGCGGGCTGAACCTGACGTCGCATCAGGCTGGCGCTGCTGGTCTGGGTCTTGCTTGGCAGGTTCCGTGCACACACCTGTTTCGCCACCCGTCCGGCCCGAGGCGCTCCGGATTGCGCTGATCGATGATAACCCGGTTCGCGCCGCCATCCTGGAAGAGGGCCTGCGCGAGGCGGGCCATGCCGATATCACGCGGCTGACCACCTCGCCGGCGCTGCTGCGCGACCTGTCGCGCCTCGATCCGGACATGGTCATCATCGATCTGGGAAACCCCAGCCGCGATTCGCTGGAGCAGATGTTCCAGATCAGCCGCCATGTGCCGCGCCCTGTGGCGATGTTCGTCGATCAGTCCGATGCCAGCATGATCGAGGCGGCAGTCGAGGCGGGCGTGTCTGCCTACATCGTCGACGGGTTGAAGAAGGAGCGCATCAAGCCGATCCTCGACATGAGCATCAGTCGCTTCAAGGTCTTCGCCAAACTCAAGAGCGAGCTCGCGCAGGCGCGCTCCGAACTGGAGGAACGCAAGGTCGTCGACAAGGCCAAGGGCATCCTGATGCAGCGCAGGAGCATCGCCGAAGCGGAGGCCTATGCCCTGATCCGGCGGACGGCGATGAACGAAAACCGCCGAATCATCGATGTTGCCCAGTCGATCATCACAGCGGCCGATCTGTTGAAGTAACGCTGCCCGGCTCCCTGCCGCATTTTTGGGCAGCACGCGAAGGCGCTGCCTGCTTTTTTGCAGGGCAGCTTGAGCGTGCAGAGCATTGGCCGCCGCGCCGCCGATTCAATGCCCGATCCGGCTTTCTTCCCATCGACAGGCGCACAGGATGGGCCATCCCCGCCTTCAATACTGCCTGCGCAGGGTCGCGCATTGCCCCGGCGCGCCGTGAGATCCGGCAGGTCCGGCTTGGCACGCGCCTTGCTGGAAGGAGACTGTCCGCACGATCCCGCCAGAGGGTTCGGTGCAGGCTGAGGGTCCAGTGCCGGACCCAATCGGCAAGGCTGCCGTGGTTTCGGATGGTTACCATCCGCGAACTGCGCAGCCTTTTTTCGTTTTCGGCGGCTTTGCCGGTTCCGGGGTCAGACTTCCCCGCTCCGGCCCGGTTTGTCCGGCCATTCACCGCCCCGGCATGAGCCAGGGGATTGTCAGGAGACCACCCATGGCTCTCGCCACATTCAAGGATGCCAAGCCTGCCTCGGCGTCGGCCGGACCCGCAGCGGGCGAGCCCGGCCAGAAGGAGGTGGCAAAGGTGATCCCGATCAAGAAGGATGCGCCCAACATCGGCCGGCTGGCCCGCTCTGCCGGCAACTGGGCGCTGGTCAATGTCCTGCCGCCGCTGATGACGGTGCTGTTGCTGCTGCTGATCTGGCAACTGGCCTTTTCCGGACCGGGCGCAACCTTGCCGCCGCCGACGACCGTCTGGAAGGAGGCCAATGACCTGATCCTGCAACCGTTCTACTGGGCTGGCTCCCAGGATATCGGCCTTGGCTGGCGCGTGCTGACCTCGCTGGAGCGCGTCGCCATCGGCTTCGGCCTTGCGTCCTTGGTCGGCATTCTCGTCGGCTCGATCATCGGCCAGTCGGTCTGGGCAATGCGCGGGCTTGATCCGGTGTTTCAGGTGCTGCGCACCGTGCCGCCGCTGGCCTGGCTGCCGATCTCGCTGGCCGCCTTCCGTGATGCGAATCCATCCGCGATTTTCGTGATCTTCATCACGGCGATCTGGCCGGTGATCATCAACACGGCGGTCGGCATTCGCAACATCCCGCAGGACTATCGCAACGTCGCGGCGGTTCTCAGGCTCAATTCCATCGAGTTCTTCTTCAAGGTGATGCTGCCTTCCGCCGCACCGTACATCTTCACCGGCCTGCGCATCGGCATCGGCCTGTCCTGGCTGGCCATCGTGGCAGCCGAGATGCTCACCGGCGGCGTCGGCATCGGCTTCTTCATCTGGGATGCGTGGAACTCCTCGCGCCTGTCCGACATCGTGGTGGCCCTGCTCTACATCGGACTTGTCGGCTTCATCCTCGACAAGCTGGTCGGCGCGCTCGGCAACATCGTCACCCGCGGCACAGCAGCCTCCTGAACAGGACCGGACCCATGAGCACGACCCCCAAGGCGAGCTACCTCAAGCTCGATCACATCAACAAGAGCTTCCGGCGCGGCGCCAGCACGACCGAGGTGCTGCTCGACATCAACCTGTCGATTGCCCATGGCGAATACGTCGCCATCATCGGGCATTCCGGCTGCGGCAAGTCCACCTTGCTCAACATCATCGCTGGCCTCACGCCGGTGACGAAGGGCGCGGTGCTGCTCGAAAACCACGAGGTCAACAGCCCGGGCCCCGATCGTGCGGTGGTGTTCCAGAACCATTCGCTGCTGCCCTGGCTGACCGTCTATGAAAACGTCTCGCTGGCCGTGAACAAGGTCTTCGGGTCGCGCAAGTCCAAGGCCGAGCGGGATGAGTGGATCCGCCACAATCTGGCGCTGGTCCACATGACTCACGCGCTCGACAAGCGGCCTTCGGAGATTTCCGGCGGCATGAAACAGCGCGTCGGCATAGCGCGTGCCCTGTCGATGGAGCCCAAGATCCTGCTGCTCGACGAGCCATTCGGTGCGCTCGATGCGCTGACCCGCGCCCACCTCCAGGACTCGGTGATGGAGATCCACAGCCGCCTCAAGAATACGATGATCATGATCACCCATGACGTCGACGAGGCCGTGCTGCTGTCGGACCGCATCGTGATGATGACCAACGGGCCTTCGGCGACCATCGGCGAGGTGCTCGATGTGCCGCTTGACCGGCCGCGCAAGCGCCTCGATCTGGTCGAGGACGCGACCTACACCCATTGCCGCGCGGCCGTGATCGAGTTCCTCTATGCGCGCCACAAGGCGCCGTCGATCGCGGCCTGACCATGACCGGCGATTTCGGCTCCGACCAGAAGCGCTATCTGGAGGGCTTTGTCTCCGGCGTCCAGGCTGGCAAGCTGGCCGGAGGCGGCACCAAAGCCGCACCGGAACCGACCGGCCCGGATGCGCCCCACATCAAGGCGCAGGATGCGGTCGTGGCGCGGGGCGGCAAGCTGGTCGATCAGGAAAAGTGGAAACGCGCCGAACACCCGTTCGATGCCTATGGCCGTCTCAAGGGACAGGCACGCCAGGCCGAATTCCCCAAGCCGGAGGACAACTTCCGCTGGCGCTACTTCGGGCTGTTCTATGTGGCACCCGCGCAGGACAGCTACATGTGCCGTCTGCGCATCCCCAATGGCATCCTGACGGCGCACCAGTTCCGCGGCATGGCGCAACTCGCTGACCAGCACGCAGGGCCCTATGCTCATGTCACCACGCGCGCCAATCTCCAGATCCGCGAAATCCCGGCCGACCGGACCATCGCGGTCCTCGAAGGTGTGCAGGACCTCGGTCTGTGCTCGCGCGGATCCGGTGCTGACAACATCCGCAATGTGACCGGCTCTGCCACCGCCGGCATTGATCCGCAGGAATTGGCCGACACGCGGCCGCTGGCCCGCGAGTGGCACCATCACATCCTCAACGCGCGAACGCTCTATGGCCTGCCGCGCAAGTTCAACGTCGCTTTCGATGGCGGCGGCATCATTCCCACGCTCGAGGAGACCAACGACATCGGCTTTCAGGCTGTGCTGGTGCCCGAGGGCAGCGGCGCGCCCGCTGGCCTGTGGTGGCGCATCGTGCTCGGCGGCATCTCCGGCCACCGGGATCTCGCCCGCCCGACCGGCGTGTTCTGCAAGGCTGAGGATTGCACGTTGGTGGCCGACGCGATGATCCGCGTCTTCATCGCCCATGGCGATCGCACCAACCGGGCAAAGGCGCGCCTGAAGTATGTGCTTGATGCCTGGGGTTTCGAGCGCTTCATCACCGAGACCGAGGCGCTGCTCGGCCGCCCTCTGCAGCGCATCGCCGAGGCTGACATCGCGCCGCGCCCGCCGTTCGACCGGAGCGCCCACATTGGCCCATGGCCGCAAAGGCAGGCCGGCCTGAACTGGCTCGGCGTGACCTTGCCCGTGGGCAAGCTGACCACGGACCAGATGCGCGGTCTCGCCGATCTCGCCGCCCGCCATGGCGATGGCGACATCCGGCTCACCGTCTGGCAGAATCTGCTTCTGTCCGGGATTGCCGATGCCGATCTTTCAGTGGTGATCGAGGCCATTGCGGCGCTGGGCCTTTCGACGCGCGCCACCTCGCTCGAAGCCGGCCTCGTGGCCTGCACCGGCGCGACCGGCTGCAAGTTTGCCGCCGCCCACACCAAGGAGGATGCCCTCGCGATCGCGGCCCATGTCGATGCGCGCCTGACGCTCGACCTGCCGGTGAACGTCCACCTCACAGGCTGCCACCATTCCTGCGCCCAGCACTACATCGGCGACATCGGGCTGATCGGTGCAAAGGTGCCGATCAACGAGGATGGCGATACCGTCGCCGGCTATGACATCGTGGTCGGCGGCGGATTTGCCGATGCAGCGAAGATCGGCCGGCAGGTCTGGAAAGGCATCCGGGCCGAGGATGCGCCGGCGCATGTCGAGCGGTTGCTCAGGGCCTGGATGGACCATCGCGCCAGCCCTGACGAGAGCTTCCATCTGTTCGCGAACCGCCACGACGATGCGGCGCTGGTCGCCCTGGCCGGAATGCCAGAGGGGGCACCGTGAGCATCCAGTTGCCCGCCATCAGGTCCTATGACCTGTTGCCCGAGAGCGCGCCGTTCACGCCCGAGCAGCGGGTCTGGCTCAGCGGCTTTTTCGCGGGCTACCTCAACCTCGACACGGCGGCAGTCACGGCGCTGTCGAACGGCGAGGCGACGGCGCTGCTCGCCGCGGATACCGGCGAAGGCGATGACGTGCCCTGGCATGATCCGGCCATGGCCATCGCAGACCGCATGAAGCTGGCGGAAGGCAAGAGCACGCGCCGCCGGATGTTTGCTGCCATGGCCCAGCAGGATTGCGGCCAGTGCGGCTATCTGTGCGAGACCTATTCCGCCGCCATCGCGGAAGGCAAGGAGCCACGCCTCAACCTGTGCGCACCCGGTGGCAAGGAGACGCTCCGGATGCTCAAGAGCCTCAGTGAGGAGCTTGGCAACGCAGACGGCAACGCGGCATCGGTCGCCGCTGGCACCGCGAGCGTGGCAGCGCCCGCCACCGCGCCGGGGTATGGCCGCGACAACCCTGCCAGTGCGATCTTCGTGTCGCGGCGCAAGCTCAATGGCGAAGGCTCAGAGAAGGAAACCTGGCACGTCGAGTTCGATCTGGAAGGCAGCGGGATCAGCTACGAGGCAGGTGATTCCTTCGGCGTGTTCGCGGCCAACGACCCTCGGTTGGCCGATGCCGTCATCGCTCTGATCGGCGCCCGCCCGGAGCATGATCTTGGCGGCTTCAGCCTGCGCGAGGCGCTGATCCACCGCCGTGCGCTGGGGCCTGCGCCGGACAATCTTTTCCAGTTGCTTTCGTTCGTCACCGGTGGTGCCGCCCGCGTCAGGGCGCAGGCCCTGGCGCGCGGCGAGGACCCGGACGGTGATCTGGCGTTGCTCGATGTGCTCGGCACGCTGCACAAGTTCGCCGGCCTGAGGCTCAGCCCGGAGGCTTTCGTCGAGGCGCTCGATGAACTCCAGCCGCGCCTCTATTCGATCTCCTCCTCGCCGCGCCATCGGCCTGGACGGCTGTCGCTGACGGTCGATGCAGTGCGCTACCGGCTTGGCCAGCGCCAGCGCTTCGGCGTCGCCTCGACCTTTCTGGGAGAGCGCATCGAGCCGGGCAGCCGGCTCGGCGTCTATGTGCAGAAAGCCCATGGCTTCGCCCTTCCGCAGGATCTGTCGCGTCCCGTGATCATGGTCGGTCCCGGCACCGGCATCGCGCCCTTTCGCGCCTTCCTCCAGGAGCGGGCCGCCACCAGCGCGCCGGGCCGGAACTGGCTGTTCTTCGGCCATCAGCGCATGGCGACGGACTTCTTCTATGCCGACGAACTCAACGCCATGAAGGAGGCCGGCCAGCTTGAACGGCTGACGCTGGCCTGGTCGCGGGACGGAGCCGAGAAGATCTATGTGCAGGACCGCATGCGGCAGAACGGTGCCGAACTCTGGAACTGGCTGCAGCAGGGCGCGCACTTTTATGTCTGTGGTGATGCCAAGCGCATGGCCAGGGATGTGGAGCGCGCATTGGTCGATATCGCCGCCGAGCATGGCAAGCTTTCGGCCGACGAGGCCGTGGCCTACGTGGCCGGCCTGCGCAAGGCGGGCCGCTATCAGGCCGATGTCTACTGAGATGGCCGCCCCGCGCATCCGTCCGCCGCGTGAGACCATGGCGCGCATGGGCGACCTGGCCGTCCTGCCGGTCTTCCTCAAACTCGCCGGCAAGACCGTGCTGGTCGCCGGCGGCTCGGCTGGCACGGCCTGGAAGGCCGAGTTGCTGGCCGCAACGGGCGCAAGGGTGCGGCTGGTCTGGGCCGAGCCTGACGCCGAGGCCCGCCTGCTGGCCGCCGATTGGCCCGAGCGGGTCACGTTGGTCGAGCGGTCCCTTGTCGATGGTGATTTTGCGGATGCCGCCGTGGCTATCGGCGCGCTGGAGGATGATGCCGAGGCCGCGGACTTCGCGGCAGCGGCGCGCGCGCGCGGCATTCCCGTCAACGTCGTCGACAAGCCAGCCTTCTGCGATTTCCAGTTCGGAGCCATCGTCAACCGGTCGCCGCTGGTCATCGGCATCTCGACCGATGGCGGCGCGCCGACCCTAGGGCAGGCCGTTCGCTCGCTGATCGAGACGTTGTTGCCGGCGGGCTTTGCCGGCTGGGCGCGTGCCGCCAAGGCGTGGCGACCCAGGGTCAGCGACGCCGGACTCGATGGCAGCCAGCGCAAGAGTTTCTGGCGCAGCTTTGCAGCGATGGCGATGGCGCGGCCCCATGAGCCGCCTTGCCCCGTTGAGCGCGAGGCGCTGATCGCAGGGATCGAACAAGCCGGACCAGTCTCGCGCAGCGGTCATCTTGCGCTGGTCGGAGCCGGGCCGGGCGATCCTGAATTGCTCACGCTCAAGGCCGTCCGGCTGCTGCGCGAGGCCGATGTCATCTTGCATGATGATCTGGTCGGGGAGGGCATCCTCGCCTTTTCCCGCCGCGAAGCCCGCAAGATCCATGTCGGCAAGCGTCGTGGCGAGGCCTCCTGCCATCAGGGCGACATCTGCGATCTCGCGGTGTTGCTGGCCAGCGAGGGCAACCGGGTGGTGCGCCTCAAGGGCGGTGATCCCCTTATCTTCGGGCGGGCCGACGAGGAGATCGCCGCGGCCCGTGCTGCCGGCGTGCCGCTGACCGTCGTCAATGGTGTGTCTGCGGCGATGGGGGCTGCAGCCTCGATGGCGACGTCGCTGACCTTGCGCAGCGTGGCACGGCGGCTGCAGTTCATCACCGCCCATGACGAGCGCGGTCTCTTGCCGGACAGCCTCGACTGGTCCGCCATCGTCGATCCCGATGCCTCGACCTGCATCTACATGGGGCGCAGCAATCTTGGTGACACGATGGCCCATGCCGTGGCGGCCGGCCTGTCGCCCTCCACACCGGCGCGCTTCGTCATCAATGCCACGCGGCCCGAGGAGGTCGTGATCGTGGCCACGGCGGCTACCATTGCAGCCGAGGTGGCGGCGTGTCGAAAGGCTGGCCCCGGCGTGCTGCTGCTCGGCCGTGCCTTTGCCGCCGACCAGCCGTTTGCCATGCCCGACCTGCCGATGGCTTTGGCGGCCCAATAAAGGGCGAACAGTGCGTCAGGCGATCAGGCGGGCCAGTTCGGTGTGAACTTGCGCCAGTTCCGCTTCCAGCGCGCTCGCGGCTGCGGGCGTGATCATGCGCTGCTCGACCCGTGCGCTCTGCTCGAAAGCTGCCGCGCGTTCGGCGATGCCGCGCGCCCCGATGTTGTAGCTCATCGACTTCAGCGCGTGCGCCGCCATGGCGAGGCGCTCCAGATCATGGTTGCGAACCGCATCCAGCACCTCGCTCACACGCTCTGCTGACTGGCTGAGGTAGAGCCTGCCGATCCGAGCCACGATCTCGCTGGAGCCATTGGCCATGCTCTTGAGTTCGTCCAGCACGGTCCGGTCGAGATGCGACGAGGTGGCCTCGGCCTGTTCCGGCAAGGCCGGTGCTGCCTGCGCCGGCATCGTTGCCCCGATCCTGGCATGTGCGGTGATGCAGGCAGCGAGACCAGCCAGCGTGAACGGCTTGTGCAGCACGCCGTCCATGCCGGCCTCGCGCCAGGCTTCGGCGCTGGTGCCGATGACATGGGCTGTCAGCGCCACGATCGGCGTGCGATCACGTGATGTGGCCTCTTCTTCGGCCCTCACCAGCCGCGTCGCCGCAAAGCCGTCCAGAACTGGCATCGAGCCATCCATCAGCACGAGGTCATACTGCCCGGCCAGAATGGCGTCAGCGGCCTCGCGGCCATCATTGACGAGGTCCGGCGTGATGCCGAGGGTTTGCAGCGCGGTGGCGGCGACCTCGCGGTTGACCTCGCTGTCATCGGCGACAAGCACCTTGAGCCCGGCAAAGGTCGCCGTCTCCTTGCGCAATGTGCCAGCACTCTGGGCAGCATCGAGCGGCTTGCCATCCCTGATGCAGCCGATCATGTCGCCAAGGTCTGCCCTGAGGATCGGCCACATCAAGGCGGCGTCAGCCCGCTGTCCGGCCACCAACGTGCTGCCATCTTCATCCGGGCGGGCGAGCGCGATGACGCCTCCGCCAGCCGGCACGGCGAGCCGTGGCCGGTCGGCAAGGGCATCAAGCCCGGCGATGACCAGATCCGCCTGCCGCGCTGCGACACCGAGCGTATCAACGGTGGCGACGCTGACACTGTAGCCGGCCTCGACCAGATAGGCTTCGAGCGCCGCTGTGCTCTGCGCCCCATCGATGGCGAGGACGGCGCGGGCCGCCGTGCCCGCCATCAGGCGCGGCCAGTCGGTGGTTGCCGCTGCCGGGGCTGCCGGCACGCTGAAGAAGAAGCTCGTCCCCTGGCCCGGCACGCTGGTCACGGCCAGTTCCCCACCCATGGCGGCCACCAGGCGGCGGGCAATGGCAAGACCAAGGCCGGTGCCGCCATATTGCCGCGTCGTTGACTGGTCGGCCTGCGAAAAGGCCTCGAAGATGGTGGCGAGCTTGTCCTCAGCAATGCCGATCCCGGTATCGCTGACGCAGAAGCGCACATGGTCGAGCCGCACCGGATCGGGCGTGACCGAGACCAGCACGCCGCCTGTGGCGGTGAACTTCAGCGCATTGTTGACGAGGTTGGCCAGCACCTGCCCGAGCCTGACCGGATCGGCGCTGACAGCGGCGCGGCGCGGCAGGCTGGTATAGGCCGCCAGATCGAGGTCCTTGCCCACGGCGCGGTCGGCGAACAGCCTCAGCACCGTGTCGACCGCTTCGGCGGCATCGACGTCGAGGCATTCGACTTCCAGCTTGCCGGCCTCGATCTTCGAGAAATCAAGAATGTCGTTGATGATCGCCAGCAGGCTCTGGCCGGAGCGGGCAATCACGTCGGCCTGGCGGCGGGCGCGGGCCGGCAACTCGGTTGTCGCCAGCAATTCCGCCATGACGAGGATCCCGTTCATCGGCGTGCGGATTTCATGGCTCATCGTGGCCAGAAAGTCCGATTTGGCGGCGTTGGCCGCCTCGGCCTCGGATGCGGCGCGGCGATAGTCGGCGGTGCGGTCGGCCACATCGCGTTCGAGGCTCTCGCGGTGCTTCGCCAGCTTGCCGTCGCGCTCGCGGATGTCGGCAATCATGGTGTTGAAGCCGTCGACCAGCACGCCGATCTCGTCATGGCTGCGGGCCGGCATGGCGATGCGGTAGTCATGGCTCTTCGAGATGCGCGCCATGGCCCCGGTGAGTGCTTTCAGCGGGCCGGTGATGGCCCCTTGCAGCCTGAGCGCCAGCGCCAGAGCCAGCACCAGCGCCATCAGGGCACCAACCGCTGTGATGCCGACAGCCGAGCGGATGCGCGCCGGCAGGTCTGCGGTGTCGGCGATCAGCTTGAGGCTTCCCACGGTCTCGCCGGCGAAGATCACCGGCACGTTGATCTCCACCGAGCGGCTGCGCAGCAAGGCCAGCAGCGGCAAGGCTTCGCCGGGCTTCTCGATGACGAGATCGCTGGTCAACTGTTCGGTGGCGCCGACATCGGCGAGCGGCCGTCCGTCGGCACTGTCGAGACCGGCGAAGGTCATGCCGCTGATGCTGCCCACCGAGCGGATGGCCTGATAGGCCGCGTCGATGTCGCGCTCCGCCGTGGCGCGGGCTGCGGCGGCGGCGATCACCTGGGCGGTGGAGACCAGCCCGTCATGCTTGGAGCGCGCATAGCGTGTTACTTCCTGCCACAGGGACAGCCCGAGGCTGGCCCCTTGCGCCAGCGTGATCGATGCAACGACCAGAAGCAGCAGGCGCGCGCGGATGGAGGTAGAGCGTTTGGCCATGCCTAAGCATCGCAGCGCTTGGTTAAGATGCGGGAAACGCCTGCAAGAGGATTCGACCAAACATTCAACGGTTTGTTGGCATCTGGCTGTTACAACACCCTCATCAACTGTGGTTTCACGCCAAATGTTCCGGACCTCGCCAGCTGCCATGATCGACGATCAGTCA
>CALRRR020000008.1:0-149179 GCA_943370645.1 Hydrogenophaga intermedia
GCCGCTGCTCGTCGGTCCAACGCCGACGACGCTCCGGTCCCGAAAACACAGTGATCTGGCCCACCGACCGCTCCTGTTCGCACTCCTACGAGCGCTCAAAAGAGTGGTTCTTCGGCCCCCAAACAAGGCGGCCGCCGCCGGATGGATACGATGCTGCCGGTTCGGGGCCGAATGCGGAGGAAGCAGCGGGCCCGCGCGTGCGTGCCGCCACCACACCTCGGGCTTTCTACCATCCCCAATCAGACTGGACCCCATGCCATGACAGACACCACAAACACTCCCCGCACCCTGTCCCGCCGCGCGCTGGTCGTGGCTGGCGGCGCGCTGGCCGCACTCCCGGCGGCGGCTGTCGCCAGTGCAGCGCCCGTGGCCGGCATCACGCCGATCGCGGCTCTCTGGGCCGATGCCGAGCGCCTGCGTGTCGCTCTGGCTGCGCACAGCGATGCGATTGCTGCCGCCACTGATGCTGATGGCATTGCCGGCTGGATGCGGCTCGGCGGCGAGGCCAACAGGCTGGGCGAAGAGCGCCACGGCAAGCTGGTGGCCATCCTCAAGGAGACGCCGCGCTCGTCGGCCGATCTGGCGATCATGGCCGAGGTCACGCTCGATGACGATGTCCGGCGCGGCGGCTTCAACTGGGCTGGCGAGCAATTTGCCCGTGCCGTTGTCGGCTTCAGCGGCGCGGTGGCCGCCTGATCGGACACAGGCGCCCTCGCCTTTATTCCCCTTGAGGCGGCCGCGTTTAACGATGGTCAGCCGCCTTGCGGCCAGCCCTGATCGGGCTGGCCGTTTTCATCTGGCGCATCAGGCCTTCTTGAGAAACTCGGTGCGCAGGACCAGCCCCTTGACCTTCTCGACCCGGCATTCGACCTCGGCCGGATCGTCCGTGAGGTGGATGCCCTTGACGAGCGTGCCACGCTTCAGTGTCACCAATGTGCCCTTGACCTTGAGGTCCTTGATCAGGGTGACGCTGTCCCCCTCCCCGAGCACGGTGCCATTGCTATCCCGCGTTTCCACGTTTCAAACCTGTGAATTATTCGTGGGCACGGGATAGGCGGCTTGATCAATCATGCGTGCGCCCAAATCAAGTAGCCATTTCTGCACTCGAAAAAATCAACAATTCTTCGAGTAAAGACATGAGATTTCAATGCCCTTACGCAACTTTTGGAAAATCAGTTACCCTTACATGATCCTCGTCTGCAATTTGCATTGCCGCCTGGTAGGCAGAGCTACGCTCGGCGTGAGAAAATATTCCATCTCCCGCAATCGTCAAAGCCTCTTCAATAAGACTTATCGCTTCGATAAACTTCTCATGTTCGAAATTATACTTTGGCGTGATGTGATTGATGTAAAAACTCCGAAATCCTTTAAATTGAAATCCTAGTGGCTCTCTAGTGCTCAGCTCAACGACGAGAGTCAGTATTTCATCGATGCGTCGATAAACGCAAGGCGCATCACGGCGGACATACTCTAAACTATCTGCTTCATGATAATAGATCGCCGAAGGCGTATAATGTCCGCGATCCGGGTAAACGTCAGGTAACATTTTCAGCCTACTAGTTGTTACCACATCCGCAGTCGATAGCGCCCCGTGTAGCCGACCGGCAAAAGCGGATCAGACGCGTCAGCTTCAACAAAACCCCAATGAGTGATTACACCACGTGTTGGACGGGTGCCGTGAACCCTCTGGTTCGTGATACCCAGAGGGTAATCCATCCTGCAATAAATTGCAAAAACCAAGTCAGGCGGAACCTCGGCTATGTGTGCAAGGCAGACCATGTCTGGCCTGTAGACCACCATAGAGGTAGGTTTGAGGATGTAAGCAAAATGATCAAACCCGCGAGGGTCATTGCCAATGGGTCGCTTCAGCCCTCTGAAGCAAGCATGTGCCCCTGCCAAAGAGAGCAATGGCATTCTTGCCAGTTTCTCGCTTAACCGGGATACATTCGGAACTGGAGGAGGCCTGCCAATTATAGATCCCCAAGCCTCATACAGTGGTTGCCGACGACCCGCCTCGAGTTGTCTGATCACATCATTCTTGGCAAGTCTGAAGGCTATGGGCTCAGCCTTATCAAATGGAGACCTTCCAATCACGGTTGATGGCAACTGTGCCCAAGATGGTGTTGCTGCCCCTCCTCCGTTTATGATCCGAAAAACATTTGAGGATTGTCCGGGTGTGTTCATTGGAGTTCTCTCCATGATGCACAACCTACTCAACTGCACCCCGTCGTGCTCCCGCAGGTATCGCACTTCAGGCAGGTGCCGTTGCGCACGAGCGTGAAGTTGCCGCATTCGCCGCACGAGTCGCCGACGTAGCCCTTCATCTTGGCTTCGGCACGGCGGTCTGCCGTTGTCGGCTCGGCGGAAGGGGCTGCGAAGCCGAGCCTGGCGAGTTCGGCTTCGCCCAGCGCGGCTTCCTCGGGCTTCAGGGCATTGGAACCTGCGAAGGCATAGACCGTGGCACCGCCGATGCTGGCGAGGTCATTGGAGCGCACGACAAGAGGCTTGCCGTCCGCACCGCCGGGGATTGCCATCAGGTTGGTCGGCTTGCCGCGCATCAGGCCGCGCGAGACGATCCGGTCAGCAGGGCTGGCCGGCGGCGTTGCCGGAGCTGTGGTGTCAGGATCGTTGGTGGAGAGCGCATCGAAACGCGCCTCCTCCGGCGAGACATGGGCGAGATCGTAGCGGCCCAGATAGCTGATCGCGAGCTCGCGGAAGATGTAGTCGAGGATCGAGGTCGCGTTCTTGATCGCCTCGTTGCCCTGCACGAAGCCGGACGGCTCGAAGCGGGTGAAGGTGAACGCGTCGACGTATTCTTCCAGCGGCACTCCGTATTGCAGACCCAGCGACACGGAGATCGCGAAGTTGTTGATCAGCGCGCGAAGGGCCGAGCCCTCCTTGTTCATGTCGATGAAGATCTCGCCGAGGCGGCCGTCATCGTATTCCCCGGTGCGCAGGAACACGGTGTGCCCGCCGACCTTGGCCTTCTGGGTGTAACCCTTGCGGCGCGTCGGCAGCTTTTCCTGCTCGCGGTTGCGTTCGACGCGCTCGATGATGCGCTCGACGATCTTCTCCGACAGGGCCGCAGCCTTGGCAGCGGCCGGCAGGGCCATGATCGCCTCGATGGCGTCATCGGCATCCTCGTCCTCGTCAGCAATCAGGGCCGAGTTCAGCGGCTGGCTGAGCTTCGAGCCGTCGCGATACAGCGCGTTGGCCTTCAGCGCGAGGCGCCAGGAGAGCATGTAGGCGCTCTTGCAATCCTCGACCGTGGCCTCGTTCGGCATATTGATGGTCTTGGAAATCGCCCCCGAGATGAACGGCTGGGCAGCCGCCATCATGCGGATGTGGCTTTCCACCGACAGATAGCGCTTGCCGAGGCGGCCGCACGGATTGGCGCAATCGAAGACGTTGTAGTGTTCCAGCTTCAGGAAGGGCGCGCCTTCGAGCGTCATCGCGCCGCAAACGTGCACGTTGGCAGCTTCGATGTCGGCTTTGGAGAAGCCGAGGAAAGCCAGCAGGTCGAAGCTTGGCTCGTTCAGCTTGTCCATCGGCACGTTGAGCGTGCCGGTCAGGAAATCTTCGCCGAGCGTCCACTTGTTGAAGACGAACTTGATGTCGAAGGCGCTCTTCATGCCCTTCTCGGCCGCCTCGATCTTCTCGGGCGTGAAGCCCTTGGCAGCGAGCGTGGTGCGATTGATGGCCGGAGCCTGGGCAATCGAGCCGTGGCCGACCGCATAGGCCTCCATTTCCGCGATCTCCGCTTCGCTGTAGCCGAGCGAGCGCAGCGCGTCGGGAACGGCGCCGTTGATGATCTTGAAATAGCCGCCGCCGGCCAGCTTCTTGAACTTCACCAGCGCGAAGTCGGGCTCGATCCCGGTCGTGTCGCAGTCCATCACCAGGCCGATCGTGCCGGTTGGCGCGATCACAGTGGCCTGAGCGTTGCGGTAGCCGTGCTTCTCGCCCAGCGCCAGTGCCTGATCCCAGGCGTGCTTGGCGCGCTCGACGAGAATGGCCTGCGGGCATGAGGCGTGGTCCAGCGGCACCGGTGCCACCGACAGGCCCTCATAGCCCGTGGCCTCGCCATAGGCCGCGCGGCGATGGTTGCGCATCACGCGCAGCATGTGCTCGGTGTTGGTCTTGCCGTCGGCGGAGGTGCGCACCGCGCCGGGGAACGGACCCAGCTCGCTCGCCATCTCGGCAGAGGTGGCATAGGCCACGCCGGTCATGATCGCGGTCAGCGCGCCACCAAGCGCCCTGCCCTCGTCGGAGTCGTAGCCGAGACCCATGGTCATCAGAAGACCGCCGATGTTGGCATAGCCGAGGCCCAGCGTGCGATACTCATAGGAGAGTTCGGCAATCGGGCGGGACGGGAACTGCGCCATCATCACCGAGATTTCGAGAACGATGGTCCAGAGCCGGCACAGGTGCTCATAGCCTTCGTGGTCGAAAGCCCGGCTCTCGCGATCGTAGAACTGCAGCAGGTTGGCCGAGGCCAGATTGCAGGCCGTGTCGTCGAGGAACATGTATTCCGAGCACGGATTGGAGGCGCGGATAGGGCCGGAGGCCGGGCAGGTGTGCCAGTCGTTCATGGTGGTGTTGAAGTGCAGGCCCGGATCAGCCGAGGCCCAGGCGGCGTAGCCGATCTTTTCCCACAGATCGCGCGCCTTCAGCGTCTTCATCACCTTGCCGGTGGTGCGGGCTGTCAGCTTCCAGTCGGCATCGGTTTCAACGGCGCGCAGGAAGTCATCCTTGATCGAGACCGAGTTGTTGGAGTTCTGGCCGGCAACCGTGTTGTAAGCTTCTGAATCCCAATCGGTGTCATAGGTGTCGAACGAGATCTCGGTGTAGCCCTGCTTGGCGAACTGGATGACGCGCTTGATGTAGTTGTCCGGCACCATCGAGCGGCGGGCGAGCTTGATTTCCTTCTTCAGGACCGGGTTCTTCTCCGGATCAAAGCAGGAATCGCCATCGCCATCGCAGTTGATGCAGGCCTTCATCACGGCCTTCATGTGCTTCTGGACGATCTTGGAGCCGGTCACGAGCGCTGCGACCTTCTGCTCCTCCTTCACCTTCCAGTCGATGTAGGTTTCGATGTCCGGATGGTCGGCGTCGACCACGACCATCTTTGCTGCGCGGCGGGTGGTGCCGCCGGACTTGATGGCGCCAGCCGCGCGATCCCCGATCTTGAGGAAGCTCATCAGGCCGGAAGAGCGACCGCCGCCCGCAAGCCGCTCACCATCGCCGCGCAGGGCCGAGAAGTTCGAGCCCGTGCCGGAGCCATACTTGAACAGGCGTGCTTCGCGAACCCACAGGTCCATGATCCCGCCCTCGTTGACGAGATCATCGGCCACGCCCTGGATGAAGCAGGCATGGGGCTGGGGGTGCTCATAGGAGGACTTCGACTTCACCAGCTTGCCGGTCTGGTAATCGACATAGAAATGGCCCTGGCTCGGCCCGTCGATGCCATAGGCCCAATGCAGGCCCGTATTGAACCATTGCGGCGAGTTCGGCGCCACCATCTGGCGGGCCAGCATGAAGCGAAGCTCGTCTAGGAAGGCTTGTGCATCGGCCTCGGAGGTGAAGTAACCACCCTTCCAACCCCAGTAGGTCCAGCAACCGGCAAGGCGGTCAAAGACTTGCTTGGAGGAAATCTCGGAGACGAAACGCTTGTCTTCGGGCAATTTGGCGAGGGCCTTGTCGTCCGGCACCGAGCGCCAGAGGAACGACGGCACGTCGTTTTCCTCGACCTTCTTCAGGGCTGCCGGCACGCCGGCCTTGCGGAAATATTTCTGCGCCAGAACATCGGACGCGACCTGGCTCCACGTCTCGGGCACTTCCACGCCATCAAGGCGGAACACGATCGAGCCGTCCGGATTGCGGATCTCGCTGACCGTGTGGCGGAACGCGATGGCGGCATAGGGCGACTGGCCGGCCTTGGTATAGCGACGCGCGATCTTCATCTCGTAGTCCCCTTGGGATTGCCGACAGCAATGCCGGCCCGCACCATGATGTGCGGCTCAATGTCAGCCCTGTTGTGAAGCCCTGTCAGCCCGCGGTTGGTTCCGCAGGGCATCTGGTATCTGTTGACCGCAATCTCGCAGCGCCGACGATCCATTTCGCGCTGGCCAACGGACCTTTTGCGCAACGCCTGGACCTGTAAACTCTTCAAGTCTGCCCGGCCCTTTCAGACCGGTCACGCTGCGGACAACGCGACCATCACAAGGTATGCCCAAGCCCCGGCGCGCGTCAAGGTTTTGTACGTAGCCGGCACGCAAACCACTACATCTTGTGGGGAGTTGTGGATGGTGGGGATAACTTCAAGGCACCGGCGCTAAGCTTCGGAAATCGCATGAGGAATCAAACCGACGCTCAAAGAGTGAGCCAGATCGGCAGCCTTGAAAAGAGTTTTTTCGCCTCACCGGCGTCATCCGCAACCAGGCTATCGTGCACCGCCCGACAAGGCCTGGCGGATGCTGCCACAGCGCGCGAACGCTTGGACGGCAAGCACCTGATAACGCACCAAAATCGATTGAACGACCGCCCCAAAAGCGCCGCATCTGTGGCCGAATCATGACAGCCCTCCCTTGGAGGCTCGGCGCTGCGGTCACGTCGCAGGGCCGATCGCCCCTGCTTGCAAAAGACAGCCCTTGATTCTGTCCGTCTGCTCAGAAACCGGACAGAGCAATGCCTTGAGCGCGACATGGGCGGCGCTGGACAGTTTGGCCCGGTGGCGGCATAACGCGCGGGGGCGGAGCGCCATGCCGCAATGCCAGCCAGACGCTGTCATGATGACGACCTGATCGAGAGGCCGCGATGAAAACCTTCCTGCTCCAGTTCTTCACCTGGTGGAATGGCCAGACACTCGGCACGCGCTTCAACACGTGGCGTCATGGCGAGAAGGTGGGCGAGGACGAGTTCGGCAACGTCTATTACCGTTCGCGAGGTGGCAAGGCCGATCCGGCGCTCGGCCACGAGCGGCGCTGGGTGATCTACAATGGTCTGGCCGAGGCCTCCAACGTTCCAGCCGGCTGGAACGGCTGGCTGCATCATACCGTCGATGTCGCGCCGTCGCAGGAGAGCTACGAGCCGCGTTCCTGGCAGGAGCCGCATCAGGCCAACATGACCGGCACAGCCAAGGCCTGGCGGCCAGCCGGATCGGCGGTCACAGCATCGGCGCACCCCAAGGCCGAAGGGGCCTATGAACCCTGGAGCCCTGGCCGCTGAAGGCCGGGCGACAGTCCGCCGGCTGCTTCGAGTCAGCACGACGCCAGCGTTTTCCTTTTGTGCGGCCTGCGGCAAACGTCTATGACGGAACACCGCCTTTCGGCCTGTCCGATTCATCGGATCACGGGTTGGCGCGCGGAAAAGTGTCCATGCTTCGGTCGCTTTCGTGGTGTATTTGCGTTCCCTACGTCCTGCCGGACGTCCGAGGCAGACAGATGCCCCGTCCGAGCACAGATCGACCTTCATCAACAGAGACCGCGCATGAACCGATCCACATTGTCGCTCGCCGGCGCCGCTCATGCGGGCATTCTTGGCCTACGGCCGAAGGGTCTGTCCCTGATGGTGCTGCCGCTGATTGCGCTGCCCATACTGGCCGCAACCTCTGCACAGGCAGACCGCATCCGGAACCCCATCGCCGTGTTTGCAGGGCTCGACAAGATCACGGGACGCATCATAGCGTTCGAGGTCAACATCAACGAGACCGTACAGTTCGGCTCACTCCAGATCACACCACGCGTGTGCTGGACGCGCCCTGCCACAGAACAGCCGCAGACCACCTCCTTCGTCGAGGTCGATGAGGTCGGCAACAACAACGACTATCGACGCATCTTCTCCGGCTGGATGTATGCTGCCAGCCCCGGATTGCACGGCGTCGAGCATGCTATCTATGATGTCTGGACCACGGACTGCAAAGGTGGGACCGAGGTGATCGCAGAGCCACGCGACCTGCCGGGCAATGCCCCCGCAGCCGAGCTTCGCCGCGACAGGCCCGCCCGAGCCCAGCAGCCGCGCACACAGCCCGCCGCCGATGGGCGCATCGATGTCCGCCCGCCGCAGGGCGTGCCGGTCGCGCCGCAGCAGCCGACACAACGCTTCTTCCCGACCAATCAGGCTCCGCCGCGCAATCAGGCGCCGCTCAACTTCCCCAGCGGGGGCGGTGGCGGCTGACAACGCTGCGGCTGCGCTCCGGCAGCGTCATGCCTGCCTGATGGCGTGTGCCGCGATCAGGGCCAGGGCATCGGCTCCCCCCATGGAAGGTCCCGCCGCCTGCCAGTCTGCCGCCCCCTGGTCGAGCGCCAGAGAGAGCATCTGCTGATAGACCTCGCGCTCCACCTCGCTGGTGCCGAACTGCGACAGGTGCTCGGTCTGGAATTGGGTGTCCAGCAACTGGTAGCCACCTGCGATCAGCCGCGCCACCAGATGAACCAGCGCCACCTTCGACGCGTCGGTTGCGGTGTGGAACATGCTTTCGCCGAAGAACACCCGCCCAAGCGCCACACCGTAAAGCCCGCCGACCAGCTCGCTTCCGGACCAGGCCTCGACGGTGTGGACATGGCCCATGCGGAACAGATCTCCGTAAAGGGCCCGGATCCGCGCGTTGATCCAGGTATCGCCGCGCCCCTCGCGGGCGCTGGCGCAGCCGGCGATCACAGCATCAAAGGCCGTGTCCGTGCGGATGTCGTAGATCTCCTGCCGCACCGTGCGGGCGAGACGCCGCGGCACATGGAAGCCGTCCAGCGGGATGATGCCACGGATATCCGGATCGACCCAGAATAGTCCCGGATCGTCGGCGCCTTCGGACATGGGAAAGACGCCGGCGGCATAGGCTCTGAGCAAGATGTCCGGTGTAATCGTCACGCGCATGAACGGGGCGATGCTCGCATGTCACCAGCTGCCTTCAAGCGGGGTAGCTGCCTGCTACGCGACATGCCTTTGTTTTGACAGACTTGTCTCATATCAGACGCACCATTGCTTGAGGCTGATTTGGTCTCGGCTTTCCGACTGTCCGCGCCCAGAATGGCTTGCGGGCTGAATGAGGCGTCGAACGAGCGCGACCATACGCTCCGGCAACTGGCCTCGTCGAGTGTCCCTGCCCTGATTGCGGCATCATGGACGCTCCAGAACCCTGGACATCATGACACCTTCCCTGCGCCTGCCCGGCGTGGCGGCTCTTGCCGCTGCATGCCTAGCCTCATCGTTTCTGTCGTCCGGCGCCATCGCCAACGAGAACGAAACAATCCCCTTCCCTGTTGTGACGGAGTCTGTCCCCGACCAAGGATCGGTATCGGATGCCGCTTTTCAGGTCGCCCCGCAAAAGGTGCGTCACGACAAATTGCCTGCCGAAGCCGCGACAGGGGCCGCCGGCACGATCCTGACGCAGACCGGTTCTGTCCGGATCGGGTGCTTTCCTGATGATCTGCGTGCCGTCCTGAAGCAGATTTCGGTGCATTTCGGCAAGCCCGTGGTTGTCACGTCGGGGCACCGTGGCGGTGGGCGACGAGGGTCGTTCCATCGCTCCTGCCAGGCGGCAGATGTGCAGATCGCCGGCGTTTCGCCATCCACCATCGCCCGCCACGCACGCGCCATGCCGGGTGTGGGCGGTGTCGGCACCTATGGCCACACACGTTCTGTCCATGTCGATGTCGGCGACAGGGTGTTCAGCTGGTACGGCACGCGCCGGCGCTCGGCCAGTCTGAGCGGAGGCTGCTGTCCGGCCTGCGCGGCGACTGCTGCTGCCGCACAGGGTGGGCGACCCCGCTTCGAAGCCGCGTGCACGGGCTGACGCGTTGCGACCTACATCCGGAACACGCCGAAGCGCGTGTCCGGAACCGGTGCATTCAGGCAGGCCGAGAAGGCGAGAGCCAGCACCCGACGGGTCTCGGATGGCAGGATGATGCCGTCATCCCACAGCCGCGCCGTGGCGTGATAGGGGCTGCCCTCGGTCTCATATTGTTGGCGGACAGGGGCCTTGAAGGCCTCCTCCTCATCGGCTGTCCATGTGCGGCCCGCGGCCTCGATGTTGTCGCGGCGAACCGTGGCCAGCACGCTGGCTGCCTGTTCGCCACCCATCACCGAGATGCGGCTGTTGGGCCAGCTGAACAGGAAGCGCGGCGAATAGGCCCGACCGCACATGCCGTAGTTGCCGGCCCCGAACGAACCACCGACCAGGAGCGTGATCTTCGGCACCTGCGCGCAGGCCACGGCGGTCACCAGCTTGGCACCATCCTTTGCGATGCCGCGCGCCTCGTATTCACGCCCGACCATGAAGCCGGAAATGTTCTGCAGGAACAGCAACGGGATGCGCCGCTGGCAGCACAACTCGATGAAATGAGCCCCCTTCTGCGCGCTTTCGGAGAACAGGATGCCATTGTTGGCGATGATGCCGATCGGCATGCCATGCAGCCGGGCGAAGCCGGTGACCAGCGTGGTGCCGTAAAGGGCCTTGAACTCGTCGAAGGCGGAACCATCGACCAGACGGCCGATGACCTCCCGGATGTCATACTGCTTCCGGAGGTCGGTCGGCACGATCGCCTCAAGTTCGGAAGGGTCAAGCAGCGGCTCGACCGGCACCTGAAGGTCGATGGCGGGGTGCTTGGTGGTGTTGAGCGTTCCGACGATGCGGCGGGCCAGCGCCAGCGCATGGCGGTCATCCACGGCCAGATGATCGGCAACGCCCGAGAGCCGGGTATGAACATCGCCACCGCCGAGGTCTTCTGCCGAGACAACCTCACCAGTGGCCGCTTTCACCAGCGGTGGCCCACCCAGGAAGATTGTGCCCTGCCGGCGGACGATGATGGTTTCATCCGACATGGCGGGCACATAGGCGCCGCCTGCCGTGCATGAGCCCATGACGACGGCGATCTGCGGAATGCGGAGCGAGGACAAGGTCGCCTGATTGTAGAAGATGCGCCCGAAATGCTCGCGATCCGGAAACACGTCGGTCTGGTGCGGGAGGTTCGCACCGCCGGAATCGACTAGATAAACGCAAGGGAGCTGGTTCTCGCGGGCGATCTCCTGCGCGCGGAGATGCTTCTTCACGGTCATCGGATAGTAGGTGCCACCCTTGATGGTGGCATCGTTGCAGACAACCATGACATCGCGGCCGGAGACACGGCCGATGCCGGCAATCATCCCAGCCCCGTGGATGTCATCGTCATACATCCCGAAGGCTGCGAGCGCGCCGATTTCGAGAAAGGGGGAGCCGGGGTCGAGCAGGCCAGCAACGCGCTCGCGCGGAAGCAGCTTGCCGCGGGCCGTATGCCGTTCGCGCGCCTTCTCATTGCCGCCGGCTGCCGCGTCCGCGCGCCTGGCAATCAGTTCCCCGCGCAGCCGGGCCCAATCGGCCAGATAACCCTGCGCCGCGGGCGAACCGACATCGACATTGCTGGTCAGAACCGCCATGAGCCCGCCCCTCGCTTTCCTGACGCGGTTATGGCGTGCAGGCGGGAACAGCGCAATGACGCAACGATGCACGCGCCACTGGGCATGGCGCGTGACGACGTTCGATCCGTCAGCGCTGGGCGCGGCGGACTGTGCCCGTGACGGTGGGGGCTGCGACAGCACCAATGGCACCGCCGGCAATGGCTCCGATCGGGCCAGCAACCAGAGCCCCTGTGCCGGCCCCGGCGGCTGCGCCGGCAATGCGCTGGTCGGTCGTTGTGCAGGCGGCCGAAAGAGCGGCCAGAGCCACGACAAATACGAGCTTTTTCATGTGATGATCCACCTGGAACGAGAAACCCAACCCGTCGCCATCGTGCGTGAAGATGGTGAACGAAGCGTTTCGCGCGGCTGGCGCTGTGGCGCGCAGCCTCAGGCGGGCGCCATAGTGGTTGGCCCAAACAACCGCTCGAACTCAGCCCGCAGCACCATGTCGACCTCCGGCATGGTGACCGGCAGGCCAAGGTCGACCAGCGACGTCACGCCGTGGGCCGTCACGCCACATGGCACAATGCCCGAGAAATGATCGAGTTCCGGCGCCACGTTGAGCGATACACCGTGGAACGTCACCCATCGGCGCACGCGGATGCCGATCGCCGCGATCTTGTCTTCTGCGACCTCGCCAGGAGGCGCCGGACGCTCGGGGCGCCTGACCCAGACGCCGACCCTGTCCTCGCGGCGTTCACCAGTGATGTTGAAGGCTGCGAGCGCGCCAATCAGCCAGGCTTCGAGCGCGGCCACGTATCGCCGCACATCCGGGGCACGCTGCCTGAGGTCCAGCATCACATAGGCCACGCGTTGGCCGGGCCCGTGATAGGTATACTGGCCACCGCGTCCGGTCTCAAACACATCGAATCGGTGCGGGGCGATGAGATCCGCTGGGTCGGCCGACGTGCCCGCGGTGTAGAGCGGCGGGTGCTCGACCAGCCAGACAAGTTCAGGGGCCAGCCCCTCGGCAATCGCCGCCACACGCGCCTCCATGGCGGCGACGGCCTCCGGATACGCCATGAGGCCGGGCTGGACACGCCATTCCACTGCCTTGCCGCCCATGGAGGGCAAGGCAAGTTCGTGACGCGGAATGGCTTGGGCAGCCGAAAGATTCACAACCAGTTAACCATGTTTGGGGCAGTGTCTTGGTGGAACTGATGTTGCAATTCGGCGGCCTGGAGGCAAGCGTTGCAGACCGATCTCGACAAGGTGCTGATCAATGTCAGCGTGATCCTCGGCCAGACGATCATGCCGGTGCACAAACTGCTCCGCATGGGCCGTGGCGCCGTTGTCGAACTGGCAGCCGGCGAATCCGATCAGGTCGAGGTCGTGGCCAATGGTCAGGTCTTTGCCATGGGCCAGGTTATCGTCGCCGGCACCCGCATCCAGGTCGAGATCACCGAGTTGCTCAAGCGCCCCCGGATCATCCGCGAAGCGTTGCGCGCGGACAACGAGCCGGAGCCTGAACCAGAGCCGGAAGCCGAAGCTGCCTGATCGCAGCGTTCGCTCGAAGACCCGTTCCTCAGTAACCTGACGCAGGTTCGCCGGTCCGGCCGGCATCGAAGGGTGGTTTTCGTGCTTGTGGCCTCCGGCCCGATTTGCTAAGCCCCCTGACGCCGCGCCGGCTTTGCGCCGAGGCGGCACTCCGCGGCCATGGCGGAATTGGTAGACGCGCTAGCTTGAGGTGCTAGTTGGGAAACTAGTGGAGGTTCGAGTCCTCTTGGCCGCACCATTTCAGAGTGAAAGCTCACCGAACGGCGACCGGTAACGGTCGCCGTTCGTGTTTCTAGCGCCTGCCGGCGATCATGCGTTCTGTATAAGAACGCCAGTTGCCAGGCGCGGCAGCCAGCGGCGGCGCGAGCAGACCCGGCTTCAGATCGACAACCCGGTAGCCTCCGGCGCAGAGTGCAGCGAGGAAAGCCGGGAACATCTGCGCCGTCTGTCCGACCACGTCGTGCAGCAGGATGATTCCCCTCCCCCTGCGGTTGAGGCGGCTCATCAGCAATGAGAGCTGACGCTCGGGGCTCATGGGCGTCCAGTCGCTGGCCCACAGATCGGAGCCAAAGACGGCAAAGTTGCGTTCGGCCAGCCAGCCATCGAGCGCTGCCGTGTTGGCGAAGCCTGGATAGCGGAAAAACGGTGTTGCCACGCCGGCCTGCGACTGGTCTGCGGCGTCCTGCACAGCCCTGATTCCATCCTCGATCTCGCGCGTGCCGGTTTCGAACGAGCGCTGCCGCAAGGTCCAGGGATGGTTCATGGTATGGTGGGCAAGCGTGTGCCCTTCCGCCGCCATGCGTCGCACCAGAGCCGGATGAGCAGCGGCGTTGCGCCCGATCAGGAAAAAGGTGGCCCGCGCGCCATGGAGCTTCAGGGCGTCGAGGACACGTCCGGTCGGTCCGGGCAAGGGACCGTCATCCAGTGTCAGCACCACTTCGCGGTCAGCGAGGTCCAGCGTGCGCGGATGGCTCTGGGTGCCGATGAACAGCCCGCCCGGCGCACCCATTGACAAGGTTCGTCCGCCAAGCTGGCACCGCGCCTCTGCCCAGACGGGTGAAACCGCCGACCCCGCCAACGCCAATGCGCCCGCGCCGGCCAGAACCTGCCGCCGACTTGGCGCAGCAACAGCGCCAGCCGTGCCCGACGCCACATCGGGTGAAACAGCATGGCGCACCGTGATGGAGCGCTCGCCTCGTTCCGGGTTACTGGCAACCGTCAAAGGTGTGTCCTTCAGGCCGTTTGGAGGCAGCGGGCAAGCCGGCACGATGGCCACCTTTGCCTCGCCGTGCTTTCTGGCGTTGTCATTCATGGCAGTGTTTGACACAAGACCAAAACACAGACCCTCGAACCCGGAATGCCGATGTCTGACGCGCGCGCCGAAGTCCTCGATCCGATGGCCGAGATGGCCTTCAGAGATGATGACGGCGAGGTCAATCCGGCATTTGTCGCGCTGGTGGCCAAGCTGGTGGCCGCTGGTGACCATGATGGACTTGTTGCTGTCGCAGGAGACCTGCACGAGGCAGACCTTGGTGGCCTGCTTGAGGCACTGGAAGCCGAAGACCGGCCCAAGCTGATCGAGATTCTGGGCAAGGACTTCGACTTCACGGCGCTGACCGAAGTCGACGACGCTGTGCGCGAAGAGATCCTGGAGGAACTCGAGCCCGAGACCGTCGCGGAAGGCATGCGCGATCTCGATTCGGACGACGCCGTTTACATCCTTGAAGACATGGACGAGGCCGACAAGGCCGAGATCCTCGACAAGTTGCCGGCCAGCGAACGCATCGCGCTGCAAAAGAGCCTCGACTACCCGGATGACACCGCAGGCCGGCGGATGCAGACCGAGGTCATCGCCGTGCCGACCTTCTGGACGGTCGGGCAGACCATCGACTTCATGCGCGACACGCGCGACCTGCCCGAGACGTTCTACGAAATCTATGTTGTCGACCCAGCCCATCACTTCAAGGGCACGGTGGCGCTCGACAAGCTGCTGCGGTCGAAAAGGCCGGTCCGGATTTCCGCGCTGGCCGACCCCGAGCGCAAGACGGTGGCGGCGACCGACGAGTTGACCGATGTGGCGCAGATGTTCAAGCGCTACAATTTCGTCTCCGCACCCGTTGTGGACGAAGCGGAGCGGCTTGTTGGCGTGATGACCATCGACGACATCGTCGATATCCTCGAAGGCGAGGCCGATGACGAGATCAAGGCGCTGGGCGGCGTCAAGGGCGACGAGGAGTTGTCCGACACCGTGCCCGCCATCGCACGCAGCCGGTTCCAGTGGCTGTTCATCAACCTGCTGACAGCTTTCTTTGCTGCCAGCGTGATGAAGCTGTTCTCGGGCAGCCTCGAAAAGATGGTTGCGCTGGCCGTGCTGGCCCCTGTCGTAGCCAGCCAGGGTGGCAATGCAGCCACGCAGACCATGACAGTGGCCGTGCGCGCTCTGGCAACCGGCGAGTTGGGCAACTGGAACATGAGCCGTTTCATGACGCGCGAATTGACGGTTTCCCTGATCAACGGGGCGGCTTTCGCACTGATCACGGGCGTCGTTGCAGCCGTCTGGTTCGGCAATCAGGGCCTTGGACTGGTGATCGGCCTTGCCATCATCGTCAATCTGTTCGCGGCGGCACTGGCCGGAGCCGCCATCCCGATTGCGCTCGACAAGCTCGGAATTGATCCGGCGGTTTCCTCCGGAACGTTCGTGACGACGGTCACCGATGTGGTCGGTTTCTTCGCCTTCCTCGGGATTGCCACGTTGTGGTTCGGCTTGTGAATCAGGGCCTCAGCGCCGCTGGCCTTCGTTGAGGGTAATTTCCAGCCGTTGGCTGTATTGCGACATGGCATAGCAGCAGACGAAATAGACGGCTGCAGCATAGACATAGGCCTCGGTCGCAAAGCCGAGCCAGTTGGCGTCGCCGAGCGATGAGCGCAGCGTCGTGAAGAAATCGAAGATGCCGATGATCAGCACCAGCGTCGTGTCCTTGAACAAGCCGATGAAGGTGTTCACCTGCGCCGGAATGGTGATCTTCAGCGCCTGCGGCAGCACGATCAGCCGCATCTTCTGACTGTAGTTCAGACCAATCGAGTCGGCGCCCTCGTACTGCCCCTTCGGGATGGCCTGAAGGCCGCCACGGAAGACCTCCGCCATGTAGGCGGCGGCGAACATGACAAAGGCGATCTGTGCGCGGATCAGGCGGTCGAGTTCCACGCCCGTGGGCATGAACAACGGCACGATGAAGGTGGCGATGAAGAGCAGCGAGATCAGCGGAACGCCGCGAATGAATTCGATCCAGCAGACACAAACCAGTCGCACGAAAGCTCGCTCCGAACGCCGCCCCAGCGCCAGCATAATCCCGATCGGGTAGGCCAATGCCAACCCGAACACCGCGAGGAAGATCGTCACGAGCCAGCCGCCCCAGAGCCTTGTCGGAACTGGCGTCAGGCCGGGTACCGGCACGCCAAGTACCGTCCCTCCCATTAGGGCGAGCATCGCGAGAAGCGTGGCGACCCAAGCGTAAACAAGCTTGATGCTCCAGAAGCGGCGCTGCACCGACACCGTCACCATGGCCGCAAACAGCACAAGCACCAGCCCGGGACGCCAGCGCAATTCGAACGGATAGAGCCCGAAGACCGAGAACCAGAACTTCTCGCGGATAAAGGACCAGCAGGCCCCGCCCGCCTCACGACAGGTGGCGGCGCTGCCGGTCCAGGTTGCCTTGAACAGGGCCCAGTTAAGCAGCGGCGGCACCAGCCAGGCCAACATCAAGATGCAGCCGATGGTGATGGCGGCATTGGCCGGGGTGCCGAAATAGGTGCGGGCAACGCGCCGGGAAAGGCTCAGCCGCACATCATCGGGTGGCGGCATCTGGGGAAGTGTTTCGCCACGCAGGAACGACAAGGAGTGCGCAGTCGGAAGCGATGCGTTCATCTCAACGCTCCATGATCGCGACACGCGCGTTATACCAGTTCATGAACGCGGAAGTCAGCAGCGAGATTGTCAGGTAGATCGAGGCGAAGACGAGGATGGCCTCCACCGCCCTGCCCGTCTGATTCATGGTCGTGTTCGAGATGTGAACCAGATCCGGATAGCCGATCGCTACAGCCAGCGACGAGTTCTTGGTCAGGTTTAGATACTGGCTGGTGAGCGGCGGAATGATCACGCGCAGCGCTTGCGGCAGGATCACCAGCCGCATCAACTGGCCGGCGGACAGGCCCAGCGACCGCGCCGCCTCCCATTGCCCCTTGTAAACCGACTGGATGCCGCCGCGCACGATCTCGGCCACGAACGCCGCCGTGTAGAGCACGAGCCCGGTCAGCAGGGCGGCGAATTCGGGCGAAAGTTCGATGCCGCCGGAGAAGTTGAAGCCTTGCAGGACAGGAATGGTCAACGTCGCGGGGAAACCCTGTGCTGCGGACGCGAGGAAGGGCAGCCCGAGGATCAACCCAATGGCGATCGGCAAAAGTGGTGGCGCCTGGCCCGTTGCTTCACGGCGGCGCGCCAACATGCGGCCGGCAACGATTGCGCCAATGATCCCGGCAATAAGCGCCCAGATCATCGGCCAGAGGGCTGGCGACCACTCGAGCCACGGAACCTTCATGCCGCGATTGGACAGGTACATGCCCGGGCCGAAATGCACCGCCTGCCGCGGGCCGGGCAGCGAGTTGATGATGGCATACCAGAGGAAAAGCTGAAGCAGCAGCGGTGTGTTGCGCACAACCTCAATGTAGCCGGAGACCAGCCGCGCCAGCAGCGGATTGCTCGACAGCCGCATCACGCCGAGCGCGATGCCAAGCAAGGTTGTCAGCATGATGCCGACCAGGGCGATCTTGATCGTGTTGAGGATGCCAACTGCAAGCGCGCGTCCGTAGGTGTCCTGCGCGCTGAAGGGAATCAGCGATTCCCCAATTGCGAAGTTTGCGGGACGCGCCAGGTAATCCCAGCCAAACACAAGCCCCCGCGCCGACATGTTGTCGAGCATGTTGGTCCAGGCTGCCCAGATCACAAACAGCAGGAAAGTCGCCAAGCCGAGCTGCAACACGATGCCGCGCTTGGCAGGATCGTTCCAGAAAGGGACTGCAGGCTGCGGCCGGCTCTCGAAGGGGAGGTCAGTCATGATGGCGGCGGGTCCTGAATGGATTTATCCACCTTGCGAAAAACGTTCCAGAACGGCTTGCGCAAGCTGGAGGCAGGAAACCCCGGGCACGAGGCCCGGGGTCGGATGGTCAGGTCGGCTTCAGCGTGCCGGCGGAGCGTAGAGCAGGCCGCCCTTGGTCCAGATGTTGTTCTGGCCGCGCTCGAGACCGAGTGGCGTGCTGGGGCCAAGCCAGCGGTCGAAGATCTCGCCGTAGTTGCCATAGGTCTTGATGATCGTGCGGGCCCAATTCTCGTTGGCCGCGCCGATGGCAGCACCCATGCCGGGCTCGACGCCGAGCAGACGGCGCACGCGCGGATCGGTGTTGGTTGCAGCGAACTGATCGACATTGGCCTTGGTGATGCCGAACTCCTCGGCGTCGATCAGGGCGAACACAGTCCAGGCCACGATGTTTGTCAGCTCTTCATCACCCTGACGGATGGTCGGGCCGAGCGGCTCCTTGGAGATGCGCTCCGGCAGGATCACATGGTCGCGCGGGTTGGTCAGCAGCGTGCGCTGCGCGGCGAGCGCGGCGAAGTCATTGGTGAAAACGTCGCAACGGCCCTGGTCATAGGCGCGGCGAAGCTCATCAAGCGCTTCGATCACGACAGGGCGGAAGGTAATGTTGTTCTGGCGGAAGAAGTCCGCAAGGTTCAGCTCGGTCGTCGTGCCGGGCTGCACGCAGACGGTTGCACCATTGAGCTGCTTGGCCGTGGTCACGTTGAGGCGGCGTGGCACCATAACGGCCTGGCCGTCATAGAAAACGATCGCAGGGAAGTTGAAGCGGTTCACGCCAGTATCGCGGGTCAGCGTCCAGGTGGTGTTGTTGGACAGCATGTCCACTTCGCCATTTGTCAGCGCGGGGAACCGCGACTGCGTTGTCACCGGCACGAACTCGACCTTGGTCGGATCGTTAAAGATCGTGATCGCGACAGCGCGACAGATCTCGGCGTTGAAGCCTTCCCAGACGCCCTGGGCGTTGGGCACGCCGAAGCCCGGATTGGACGGGCCCTGCACGCCGCAGCGCAGCGTCCCGCGCTGCTTGATCTGATCCAGATCGCGGCCTGCCTCGGCCACGGTGGTCCCGAAAAGCATCGCGCCAACGGCGGCGATCCCCATGAGCCAGTTTTTCATTTTTTGCTCCCTCAAGGCCCGGTTATATGACCGGAAAACACGGTGAAATCGCTGTCGCCGCAAACCAGTAAGGGCGAAGCTCGACACCAGATTGCGCAATTTGAAAGCGATTCAAGTGGGCGTGTCACAAAAACTGATGCGAACCATCCAAAAAGTTGAACAGTTGCACGCGAAAATGGCAAAGTGCCAGAAATGGGGCTCGAAAAGCCTGCAAAACAGGCGGCGGAACTCCAAATTCACACCCGAATCCTGTTGTTTTTCGGGGGCTTAGGCGAACGCCCTGCCTGTTGTTCGCATGGCCGACTTCACCGCAGCAGGAACCGGAGCCGGACCTCAGCCCTGTCCGGTTGGACCGCGGAGAGAGGGGCTTTACCGACCGGTCAAGCTTCCGTAAACCCAAACGCAATGGTTTGCGTGAGATGAACGGGCCGGCCTTTCGGGATTGTTTTCCAATGGCCGCGCACGACGTCTGAAGCCCGCCCGGTTGCGGATGTTTCCACATCAACGCCCTCTGCCAAACGTTGTCTTGGCCTGTCTGGAATCCGAGCCCTCCATGTCCCGTCGTCCGATGTCGCCGATCAGCAGCCTGAGTTTTGTGTCGGTGTTGGCCGTGGTTCTTGCATCGTGCGGGCTGTCGCCGGATTTCAGCGGCAACTATCCCAGCAAGACGGACGTCAAGCCGCACCCGGGCGTGGTCACGGCCCGGCAGTATCCGATCCACGGCATCGATGTCTCGAAGTGGCAGGCCGATATCGACTGGGCGTCCGTCAAGGCGGCGGGCACACGGTTTGCCTTCATCAAGGCCACGGAAGGCGGCGACCACGAGGACGAGCGCTTCCGCCAGAACTGGAATGGCGCCAAGTCCGCCGGCATCCCCGTCGGGGCCTACCACTTCGTGTTCTGGTGCCGACCGGCGCATGAGCAGGCGCAATGGTTCGTGCAGCACATTCCACGCGATCCTGACGCCCTGCCGCCAGTGCTCGACCTGGAATGGAACGGCCACAGCCGCACCTGCCCCCGCAAGGTTCCGCGCGAGGTTGCGCTCGAGAAGGCGCGCGTCATGCTGCGTGAGCTTGAGGCGCACACCGGCAAGGTGCCGATCATCTACACTGACATCACCTTCCACAAGGAGGTCCTGGAGGGAGAGCGCGAGTTCGATCGGTACCCCTTCTGGTTGCGTTCCGTCGCGGCACGTCCCGAAGAGCGCTATGTTGGGCGCCCCTGGGCCTTCTGGCAGTACACAACCACCGGGCGTATTCCCGGCATTCGCGGCGATGTTGACCGTAACGCCTTCTACGGCACTGAACAGGAATTCTCCGGCTGGTTGCGTGGTGACTTCGATATTGCCAGCCGCACCTGGCGGCGTGTCCCGCCGGCAAATCCTGCTGCGGCGACGCCTGCAACGCGCCCTGCTCCGGCAGCAGCTGCCATCGTCGAGGACTGACGACCGCGAGGGTGCACGGCGGGGCGCGTTTCGCGTTCCGATGCTTTAGCCATTAGGGCTTCGTTCACCGTGAGCGCATCTCCATGCATTCCGGAAACCTGCCATTTACCATGACTGCGGCATGGCTGTAGCAACCGGGATTATCGACATGGTTGCTTTCGCCTTTGGCCGCCAGGGCCGTGCCCTTGCCTCGCTCTCAGCACTTGTCTGCGCCATGCTGCTGTCCGTGCCGGTCGAAGCTCGCACGCCCTTCCCCAAGAAGGGCGATGCCGAGCCGCACCATGGCGTCCGAGATGCCAAGCAGAAGACCATCCAGGGCATCGATGTGTCCCGCTGGCAGCAGGATATCGATTGGGACCGCGTGAAGAGTGCCGGAACCCGCTTCGCCTTCATCAAGGCCACCGAAGGCGGCGACCTGCTTGATCGGCGTTTCCGCGAAAACTGGGACGGCGCACGTGCCGCCGGCATCCCGCGCGGTGCCTATCATTTCGTGTTCTGGTGCCGCCCCGCGCGTGACCAGATCCGCTGGTTCATCCGCAATGTGCCCAAGGAGCCGAACGCGCTGCCGCCGGTCCTCGATGTCGAGTGGAACAACCATTCGAGTTGCGCAAGGACAGAGCCTGCCAAGGCCCGCCAGAAGATGCGCGAGATGCTGCGTGCTTTCGAAGCCCACTATGGCAAGAAGCCGATCATCTACACGGACATCAACTTTCACGCTGACGTTCTAGAAGGCACCACCGAGTTCGATGACTATCCGTTCTGGATCCGCTCGACGGCTGCCAGGCCGGAGAAGCGATATGAAAATCGCCCGTGGGAATTCTGGCAGTTCACCACCACCGGCCGTGTGCCGGGAATCACCGGCGATGTGGACCGCAATGCCTTTTTTGGCAGCGAGAAGCAGTTCACCGACTGGATCGCGGGGCACTATGACATCGGCGCGCGGCGGCCGATGAATGCCAACTCGCGGATCGCACAGCCTGTTCCTGTCGATCCTGTTCCGCGCCGTCCGGCGCAGGCCTCGGGGGCGACGACACCGCGGCTGTCAGGCCCGATGGACCTGCGCCCGCCGCGTAGCGTTGGCGTGACTGGCAGCATCGTGCGCTCCAGCGAAGGCGAGCAGCGCTGAGGCGGAAGGTAGCTCGTCGTCAGAGCCAGCGCCGGACGCGCGCCGCGTAGGCCGCCCATTCCGCACCGAAGCGTGCGGCCAGATGCGCCTCTTCGCGGATGATCGCCATCCGGGTGACCGCCAGCATGAAGGGGGCGATCACCAGCGCATACCACAGTGATGCGTTGGCCAGCGCGAGCCCGAACAGCAGAACGGCCTCCGAGAGATAGATCGGGTTTCTGCTCAGGTTGAATGGCGCGGCTGTGATCAGTGCTTCTGAGCGTCTGTTTGGCAGCACAGACGTCTGATGCTGGCGAAAGGCAAGGAAGGCCCACAGCATCAATCCGAAACTGGTGGCAACAAGAAACCAACCTACTGGCTCCAGCAACAAGGCTGGGCCGGGGAATGCGAGCGGCAGCGTGCGGCTCAGCACGTTGGCCAAAGCCAACGCGCCAAGAAACAGGATTGGCGGCCAGGGTATGACGTTGGGCCTGTCTTGATAAGGCGTCATGCCAGTAGCCGTCACAGCACGCGGATGATGGCCTCGATCTCGACCGTGATGTTGTTCGGCAACGAGCCCATGCCGACGGCCGAGCGGGCATGGCGGCCATTCTCGCCAAGGACTGCGACCAGAAGATCCGAGCAACCATTGATGACCTTGGGGTGATCGGCGAAGTCAGGCGTGGCATTGACCATGCCGAGCAGCTTGACCACCTCGACCTTGTCCAGCGAGCCTGCTGCCTGCTTCATGGCGGCCAGAAGCCCGAGGCCGGTGAGCCTGGCATGCTCATAGGCCTGTTCCCAGGTCACGTTAGCGCCCACCCTGCCAGTATGGTTGCTGCCATCCGGCTTGCGCGGCCCCTGCCCTGACAGGAACACGAGATCGCCGACCCGCTTGAAGCGGACATAGTTGGCAATCGGGGAAGGCATCTCGGGCAATGTCAGACCGAGCTTCTTCAGGTTTTCTTCTGCGCTCATTACCTGCTCCTCATGGACCCTTGCGGAATTTCTGCGAGCGCTTGGGATGCCACCAACGGCCCTTGAGCACAACGCCTTCGGAGACGATCCGGCGGTCACCGATCAGATGTTCGCCCACCACATCGACATAGTCGAAGCGCCCTTCTCGGACTGACAGGATCGTGGCATCGCCGAGCGAGCCGGGCTTCAGCGAGCCGTACTCCATGCGCTGGAGGGCGACGGCGGCATTCAGCGTCGACGCCTTGATGACATCGGACAGGCTCATGCCCATGCACAGGAACTTCGACATGGTGGTGACCTGATCGAAGGCGGGGCCATCGATGCACAGGGTGTGGACATCGGATGAGATCGTGTCCGGCTCGAAGCCGTTGGCCAGCATGGCGCGGGCGGTCTTGAAGGCGAACGAGCCGCCGCCGTGCCCGACATCGAACAGGACACCACGCTTGCGCGCGTTCAGCACGGCCTGCTTGACGCTACCCTGTCCGGTGCAAGGCGCATTGGGAAAAGGGCGAAAACAGTGGGTGAGGACATCGCCGGGCCGCAGCATGTCGACCACTTCCTCGTAGGACGGCGGCGGATAGTCGATATGGGCCATCAGCGGCATGCCGACCTGCTCGGCCACCTGCAGAGCGGCATTGAGCGGAGCTGTGCCCTGATCGCCGGAGGAATTCCGACCGACACGCACCTTGATGCCGACGATGAGGTCGCGGTTCTTGTCCGCCACTTCGGCGCATTCCGCCGGGGCCATGAGGCGGACGTTCTCGCTCTCGCCGACCATGATCGTCTTCGAGAATCCGAAAATCCCCGCAAATGAAACATGCAGATAGGCCAGGATGCGGGCCTCGGAGCGCTCGATGACGTGCTTGCGGAACCCTGCCCAATTACCCGGGCCGGCGCTGCCGGTATCCACCGATGTGGTCACACCGGAAGCACGGCAGAACTCGTCCGCATCAACGCCAAGCGAGGTTCCGCCCCAGTAAACATGGGTGTGCAGATCGATCAGTCCGGGCGATACGATGTAGCCTGAGACATCGCGGACTTCGGTATCCGGACCGGTGGCCAGATCCTTGCCAATGGCCGAAACCTTGCCGGCGGTGAACGCGACATCGCGGATGCCATCGAGGTTCTGCGACGGGTCGATGACGCGTCCGCCCTTGAGGATCAGATCATGGCTCATGCGGCAACATCCTCAGGTGAGCGCCCGACAAGGGTGCGGTAGACATCAGGGTCGGTGGCGCCTTCCGTGCCGTAGACCACGATGCGCGATGTGGCATCCAGCGAAAGCGCGGTGCGCGTGGCCGCATCCTGCGCGGCCAGCCGAAAGCCGGCGAGGCCCGCAACGCCGGATTCCCCGGCAACGATGCCAAGCTCTGCCAGATCGCGCATGGTCGCGATGGCTGCGGCATCGGGAATGGCCATGAACGCATCAGCCCCCGGCGAAAGGATTCGCCATGCAAGCAAGGATGGCTCGCCGCAGGCCAGACCAGCCATGACAGTGTCGAGATCGCCGCCCACCGCAGTCAGCGCGCCGGCACTGGCACTGGCAAACAGGCATGCCGCGTTCTCGGGCTCGACCACGGTCATCACGGGCCTGTCGGCACCAAACTTTTCCCAGCGATATGAGAGAACACCGGCGGCAAGGCCACCAACGCCACCCTGCACGAAGACGTGGCTTGGCCTGACGCGCTCCGCCTCGACCTCCATGGCCAGCACGGCATAGCCCTGCATCACATCCTTCGGCGTGTCCTCATAACCCGGCCAGGATGTGTCCGAGACGATGTGCCAGCCATGGGCGGATGCCGCTTCGGCGGAGGCTCGCACGCTGTCATCATAGGTGCGGCCCTCGCGCCGGACCTCGGCTCCAAACCCGGCAATGGCCGCTGCCCGCCCCTCGCTGACGCCCTCGTGCACATAGATCACAGCCCGGATGCCAGCGCGGCGCGCACCCCAGGCCACGGCACGGCCATGGTTGCCATCGGTGGCGCAGGTCACGGTCAGGCCCGCCGCGCCATGGCGCTCCACCAGCCGCTGAACGGCATAGGCACCCCCCAAGGCCTTGAAGCTCTTCAAGCCAAAACGGCGCCCCTCATCCTTGTAATGCACGGAGGCAACACCGCATGCGCTGGCGATGGCTGGCAGGGACAGCAGCGGCGTGGGCTTGTAGCCTTCCCATTGGCTGATGGCTGCCAGCGCATCGGAAGCGCCCGCCATCGACAGGATGGCGCGTTCCTCCACGCCATATGGCTTCAGGCGTTGCAGCGCCGGGTTGGGCAGAAACCGGGCCGAGAGTTCTTCGATCGACATGATGACATGGTCATCCGCGCGCAGGCACCCGGTCAACCCGCCTTTGCCGCATGGGGGACCGCAATGGTGGCGTGCAGGGCTGGCTGGAATTGCCTCACCCGGCTGCATGCCACACCCATCACGTCTGAGGTTTGGGCTCTGCCTCGCCGCTCTCCGCCTTGGCAACCTTGCGCATCAGCGTCTCTGGCTGGATCAGCCCGGCGGACATGATGAGCTTGGCCGCTTCCTCGACACTGATCGGCACTTCGATCACGTCCTTGCGCGCCAGGTAGAAGAAGAATCCGGTGGTCGGATTGGGGCTGCACGGCAGGAACACGCCGACCTGATCATCCGGGCCCGGCAGCCGCTCGGCGATCTCGCTGGCGGCAGGTTTGGAAATGAACACGATCGACCACATGCCCCTCCCCGGATACTCGACCAGACCGACGGTGCGAAACGTGGTGCCGCTGCTGGAGAACACCGTTGAGAAGATCTGCTTCATGCCCTTGTACAGGCCGCTGACCACGGGTGTGCGCTCAAGCAGCCCCTCACCAGCCTCGATCAGGGCGCGGCCAACAAGGTTGGCGGTCAGGAAGCCAAGCAGCGTCAGCCCCAGAAGGGCTACCAGAAGACCAAAGCCGGGAATGGCAAAGGGAAGGTAGCTCTCGGGCAGCCATGTTGCCGGGATCAGCGGCTTGACCCAGCCATCGGCCAGGCTGATGAACCACCAGGTGACAGCTGCGGTGATCGCCAGCGGGCCTGCAATGACGACGCCGGTCAGCAGATAGCGCCGCAACCGCCCGATGGCGCCGTGCGTGCGGGGGTGCTCGCTGGCAATGTCGTGGATCACCGCACCGACATGCCGGGGATCAGGCGGTTGATCCATCGATCTGTCTCAGCCCCTCGTTGTGCATGCCAGCGGCGCCAAGGCCTCGCCGGGATGGAATCATGGCTGCAACTGACGGCGGCAGCTTGATGGCACAGATGCGAGTACCATGCCACTGCCTGCCCCGCGTTTGGCGATGCGTCACTCGACGGTGACGGACTTTGCCAGGTTGCGCGGCTGGTCGACGTCTTTGCCCATCACCAGCGCCGTATGATAGGCGATGAGCTGGATCGGGATGGCATAGACCATCGCGCTGAAGGTCGGTGCCATGGTCGGCATGATGATCGTCGCTTCGGTCTGAATCGTGGTTTCAGCAGCGCCCTTTTCATCGGTGATCAGGATGATGCGTCCGCCTCTCGCTGCGACCTCGTGCATGTTCGAGGCGGTCTTTTCGAACAGATGGTCGTGCGGAGCAACCACGATCACGGGCATATCCTCGTCGATCAGCGCGATCGGCCCATGCTTGAGTTCGCCGGCAGCATAGCCCTCGGCGTGGATGTAGGAGATTTCCTTGAGCTTCAACGCGCCTTCGAGCGCCAGCGGATAGCTCGTGCCGCGCCCCAGATAGAGCACGTCGCGCGCCTTGCTCAGCTTGTGCGCAAGGCGTTCGATCTGGACCTCAGTCTTGAGCGCCTGGGTCATCAGCCCCGGCAACATGATCAGCTCGCGCACGAGTTCCTGTTCGCGCTCCCGCGATATGGTCCCGCGAGCCCGCCCGGCGGCAATCGCGATGCTGGCCAGCGTCACCAGCTTGCAGGTAAAGGCCTTGGTCGAGGCAACGCCGATTTCCGGCCCTGCCGTGATTGGCGCGACGATGTGGCTTTCGCGCGCAATCGTGGAAGTCGGCACATTCACAACCGACAGGATCGTCTGGTTCTGGCTCTTGGCATAGCGCAGCGAGGCGAGCGTGTCGGCTGTCTCGCCTGATTGCGACAGGAACATCGCGACACCGTTGCGGGGTACAAGCGGCGGCTCGCGATAGCGGAACTCGGAGGCGACATCGATGTCACACGGCACGCGCGCGAGTGTCTCGAACCAGTAGCGCGCTGTCAGACCGGCCAGATAGGCGGTGCCGCAGGCGGACATGGAGAGCCGCTCGACCTGGCTCCAGTCCAGCGTCTCCTTGAACGGCATCCGGACGCTTGCGGACACCATGTCGATGTAGGTGGTCAGCGTATGGGTGACGACTTCAGGCTGCTCGTGAATCTCCTTCGCCATGAAATGGCGGTGATTGCCCTTGTCGACCAGCGCCGCCCCCGCCGCCACCATCTGCGCCGGGCGCTGCACGACCTTGCCGGTGACATCACGGAACTCGACGGCGTTGCGGTGAAGGATCGCCCAGTCACCGTCTTCAAGATACGCGATCATGTTGGTGAACGGCGCCAGCGCGAAGGCATCCGAGCCCAGATACATCTCGCCGTCGCCAATGCCGACCGCGAGCGGCGGGCCATTGCGAGCGCCGATCAGCAGATCCTCTTCACCGCTGAACAGGAAGGCCAGCGCGAACGCCCCGCGCAGGCGCGGCAGCACGGCGCCGACCGCCTCGATCGGCTTCAGGCCACGGTTGATCTCGCGGGTTACCAGGTGCGCAACAACCTCGGTGTCCGTCTCGGATTCGAAGCGGAAGCCTTCCGCCTCCAGTTCGGCACGGAACTCGGCGAAATTCTCGATGATGCCGTTGTGGACCACAGCCAGCTTGTCGGTGGCATGCGGATGCGCATTCGGGACACTTGGGCGGCCGTGCGTGGCCCAGCGGGTGTGGCCGATGCCGATCAGACCGTTGAGCGGCTCGCGGGACAGCTTCTGCTCAAGGTTGCGGAGTTTGCCTTCGGCGCGCCTGCGGGTGAGCTGGCCATCCTCAAGTGTGGCAACTCCGGCTGAATCGTAGCCGCGATATTCGAGCCGGCGCAAAGCCTCGACGACATCGAGCGCCACAGGGTTTTTGCCGAGAATTCCAACGATGCCGCACATTCCGTCTGATCACCCTTCGCTTGCCGGCCAACCTCGCCAGCCTGTTCGCAGGACAGGTAACGCGGGCGCGCCGCGATCTCGCCGATTCACCGCCACCAAGCCGGTTTCAGGCGGCGAGCGGTAGCGGCTTCAGTCAGCCTGCACCAATCACAATGAATGACCAGTTGTGAACATTCCCCAACAAAGCGGGGTTAATCCGGCCTTTTTCAGGCTTTCGGGAATGATTTCTTGCGTGCGCGGAACTTGCTGGCCCAGCCGGGGATCTCCACCTGCTGCGCCCGCCCTACCGCGAGGGCATCAGCTGCGACGTCCTTGGTCACCACCGTGCCTGACCCGACATAAGCCCCTGCCGCGATGCTCACGGGCGCAACCAGCGATGAGTTGGAGCCGACGAACGCGCCTTCGCCGATGATCGTGCGGAACTTGGAGAAGCCGTCATAGTTGCAGGTAATGGTCCCCGCCCCGATGTTGGCCCCCGCCCCGACGCTCGCATCACCAATGTAGCTGAGGTGACTGACCTTGGCACCGGCTCCCAGGCTTGCGGACTTGATCTCCACAAAATTGCCGACCTTGGCCTTTTCCCCGAGATGAGCACCAGGCCTGAGGCGCGCGAACGGTCCGACACTGGCCTTGCGCCCGACATGCGCGCCTTCCAGATGGGAGCTGGCATGGATGACGGCCTGATCTTCAACGATCACACCGGGACCAAAGAAAACATTGGGTTCAACAATGACATCACGCCCGAGTTTCGTGTCATGGTTGAAGTACACCGTGTCTGGCGCCAGCAAGGTTGCGCCGGCGCGCATCGCGGCGTCCCTCAGTCGCTTCTGCATCGTCGCTTCAGCCCGCGCCAGTTGCACCCGATCGTTGACGCCCTGCACTTCATCCTCCGGCGCGACCAGCACCTGTGCCGATAGTCCGAGACTGCGCGCAATCTTCACGGCGTCCGTCAGATAGTATTCCCGCTGGGCATTGTCGTTGCCGATGCGGGCAATGATGTCGAGCGCGTGCGGGCCTGACAGTGCCAGAAGACCAGCATTGCACAGGCGGATGCTGCGCTCGGCCTCGCTGGCATCCTTGTGTTCGACGATGGCAGCAAGACCGTCATCAGCCATGACCAGACGGCCATAGCCGGTCGGGTCGGCGGCCTCGAACCCAACGGCAAGCACATGGTTGCCCCCTGCGATAGCTGCCCGCATGCTGGTAAAGGTCTCGGTCGTCATCAGCGGGGTGTCGGCGAAGGCCACGACCACATCGTCATGCCCCTCCATCAGCGCCTCGCGCGCCGCCAGCACCGCATGCGCGGTTCCGAGACGCTCGCGCTGGACGACGATGCGCGCTCCGCCAAACGCGGCCACAGCTTCCCTCGCAACATCATCGCGATCGGGGCCGACCACCACCACGACATCGGTCGCGCCCGCGCCGACCAGCGCCACGATGGCGTGACCGAGCATGCTCCTGCCGGCGATGGTATGCAGAACCTTGGGCAGATCGGACTTCATCCGAGTGCCCTCGCCTGCTGCCAGCACGATGGCGAGGCATGAGCGGGCGCCTGACGCGGGAGCTTGGCTCGGGGCGATCATATTGCTGCCTCTTGTCTGATGTTGAACGGTGCGAGTGCGGGCCCGAAGGGAGATGACGTCGGCAGCTTCCTGCAAAAATCCGAAGATTCACTAACCGACCAAGTGCGTGTTTTCAAACCCGACTGGCGCATGGCACAAAGCATGCTATGAGCGGTCGCGGCGAACGTGGTTTTCCCGATTTGGCGATTTTTATCTGACCTATGGCCATCCAACTGACGCGTCGCGGTACCATGGCTGGCCTTGCGGCTGCAGGATTGCTGTCTGCCGCCCCTGCCAGTGCCCAGCAGAACGGAACGAACGCGACGGCGATCAGCTTTCCCGGCCCGATCGGCGACGGACAGCGCTTCGATGCCGCCCTTGTGGTCGATCTGGCGAGGGCCCTGGCGAAGCGTCCCATGGTGCCCAATCCGGCGGACCTGCCGGACGGACTGGGTGCGCTTTCGCTGGACGCCATGGCCGGGATCAGGCTGCAGCCACAGGCGATGATCTGGGCCGGCGAGTCGCGCGGTTTCGTGATCGAACCGCTGCATCGCGGTGGCATTTTCAGCCAGCCCGTGAGTCTGTTCGTGGTCGAGGAAGGCATCGTGCGACGCATTGCCTTCGACAAGAGCCGCTTCGACTATGGCCGGACGCCGGTGCCGGCCAGCCAGAGTGATCTCGGGTTTTCCGGTTTCCGCCTCCATGTGGCCGGCGAACGGCTTCAGGACGTCGCCGTCTTCCAGGGAGCGACCTTCTTCCGGGCCATGGCGCGCGGCCAGATGTTCGGAGCAGTAGCGCGCTCGCTGGTGTTGCGCCCTGGCGAACAACGCGGCGAGGAAGTTCCCTACTTCCGCGGCTTCTGGATCGAGCGGCCCGGCCCGGCCGCGCCGGCGCTCACCGTGCATGGTCTGATCGATTCCGAGAGTGCAACGGCGGCGGTGCGCATGACGATCCGCCCCGGCGACATGACGATCAACGATATCGAGTTGACGCTGTTTGCCCGGACGCAACTCGACAATGTCGGCTTCGGCGGCATGCTTGGCAGCTTTCTGTTTGCGCCCCAGCGTCGCCGGGTGTTCGACGATGTGCGTCCCGCGGTCCATGAAATCTCGGGCCTGCAGCTGCGGACCGGCGCGGACGAGTGGATCTATCGCCCGCTCAACAACCCGGAACAGCTGCAGATCTCGGCCTTCGTCGACAACAATCCCAAGGGGTTCGGGCTGGTCCAGCGCGAGCGGGACTACAACGCTTACCAGGACGACGACCAGCGCTTCGAGTTGCGGCCAAGCGTCTGGGTCGAGCCACTGGGAGATTGGGGTCCTGGCACGGTCCAGTTGCTGGAGGTTCCGACCGACTCGGAAATCAACGACAACATCATCGCCCACTGGCGACCTCGCCAACCTATCGCAGCGGGGTCCGAGACAACGATGTCCTATCGGCAGTTCTGGTGCTGGCAGCCGCCCGAGACGCCCCCGGTCGCCATCGTGCGGTCGGTCCGGCAAGGTCGCGGCTCGCAGGGGCGGCGTCGGCGCTTCTTTGTCGATTTTGCCGGAGATGCGCTGGCCGATCCTGCGCTCGGCGCCAACGTCAAGGTCATCCTGTCGGCCACGCCGGGCACCATCAACGGTATGCGCCTGATTCCCTATCCCGAGCGGCGCACAATGCGGGTCTCGTTCGAGCTTGATCCGGGGGCCGAAAATGCCTGCGAACTGCGCCTGCAACTCGATGTTGCCGGAAAACCGATCTCGGAAACGTGGCTGAACCGATGGACGCCGTGACCTCCAGCGGCCCGGCAGCCGCCGCTGACACCTCCCGCGATGTTGACCCGTCCGGCCGGCCCTTTGCCGCGCTGCCGCCCGAAGCGCGTCTCGAGATGCCAACGCAGTCCCTGCGGCGCTGGTCATCGACCGATGAGCGCAAGCGGCTGTCGGCGTGGCGGACACCGTGGCTCTCGCGGCTGCTGGTCTTCGGATCGGCGCTGCTGCTGACGGCCTATGGCGCGCGCGAAATGTATGAGGTCGTGTCGGTGAGCCGCACGACTGCCTTGCAGTATGTCCTGCTGGTGCTGTTCACGATCAACTTCTCATGGATTGCACTGGCTTTCACCAGTTCGATCCTCGGTTTCGTGGTGCTGCTGTTCAAACGCGGCGAGACACAGCGCGCCACCTCGCTCAGTCAGCGCACCGTGATCGTGATGCCGATCTACAACGAGTCGACGGCACGGACCTTTGCTGCCGTCGCCGCCATTCGGGAGTCGGTCGATGCCACGGGGCTTGGCGCGCATTTCGACTATTTCATCCTGTCGGACACCACCAATCCCGATGTCTGGATTGCCGAAGAGCGCGCCTTCGTTGCCCTGCGCGAGCGACTTGGCGCGGATGCCCGGCTTTACTACCGGCACAGGCCGAAGAACCATCATCGCAAGGCCGGCAACATTGCCGACTTCGTGACGCGCTGGGGCGGTCACTACGAGCACATGGTGGTGCTCGATGCCGACAGCCTGATGACCGGCACCTGCATTGTCCGGCTGGCAGCTGCCATGGAGGCGGACCCGGATGCGGGGATTATCCAGTCGCTGCCGCTGATCATCAACCGCAACACGTTGTTTGCCCGGCTCCAGCAGTTTGCAGCGCGCGTCTATGGTCCGGTGATTGCCACCGGGCTGGCGCAATGGGCGGGGCGGGATTGCAACTATTGGGGCCACAACGCCATCATCCGCACCCGGGCCTTCGCGGCGCATTGCGGCCTGCCGGACCTGAAGGGCAAGCCGCCGTTCGGCGGGCATATCCTGAGCCATGACTTCGTCGAGGCGGCGCTGATCCGGCGTGCCGGTTGGGCTGTCTACATGCTGCCGGACCTCAATGGTTCGTATGAGGAAAGCCCGCCATCGCTGATCGACCTGTCCGCCCGTGACCGCCGCTGGTGCCAGGGCAACCTGCAGCACAGCCGAGTGATGTTCGCGAGCGGCTTGAAATGGTCGACGCGGCAGCATTTCGCCACTGGCATCATGGCCTACATGGCCTCGCCCTTCTGGTTGATGCAGCTTGTCGTCGGCATCGCGCTGGTCCTGCAGGTCAAGTATGCTCGGCCCGAGTATTTCACCAACGAGTTCACGCTCGTGCCGGTCTGGCCACGCTTCGATCCGGAGCGCTCGCTGGCGCTGTTCGGGCTGACCATGGCGATCCTGCTGGCCCCCAAGCTGTTCGGCTGGCTTCTGACCCTGCTCAACGGGGCAGAGCGGCGGGCCTGCGGCGGCGGCATCCGCCTGACGCTGTCGGCCATCCTTGAGGTGATCATGTCGGCGCTTCTCGCGCCGATCATGATGGTGATCCAGTCAGGATCGGTGTTTCAGATCATCGCGGGGCGCGACACAGGCTGGAACCCGCAGCGCCGGGATGATGGCTCGATCCCGTTCCACGACATCGTGCGGCGACACCGCGTTCACACGGCGCTTGGCGTGTTCACGGGCATCATCGCCTTCCTGATCGCAACTTCGTTGTTTGCCTGGATGTCGCCGACGATCCTGGGGTTGTTGCTGGCCATTCCACTGTCCTGGGCTAGTGGCCAGCTGGCCATCGGGCTCTGGCTCAAGCGCCACAAGCTCCTGCTGACGCCCGAGGAAGGCGCGCCTCCGGCCATCGCGACGCGGGCCAACCAGTTGCAGGTCGAGTTCGCCCGGCATGGCTTTGATGATGCGGACGGACTGCTGGCCATCCACCAGCACCCGGACATTGCCGACGCGCATGAAGCGATGCTGCCGGCCGCTGTCTCGCGGCCCCGCGGGCAGATCGAGGCTGACCGCGCGCTGGCACAGGCGAAGCTCGTCGATGCAAAGACGATCGAAGAGGCTATGGCCTGGTTGAAGCCCAAGGAGCGCATGATCGTGTTGCACGACCGCGCCCTGCTGTTCCTGCTCAAGCAGCTTGATGGCCCCAGCGGCACACGCCCGATCGTGACGCGCTGACGCCCGCGCCGGATCGCGTCAGAAGATCATCGCGGCGGCAGTAACAAGGCCGGCTGCGAGTGATGCCGCCCCGAGGAAAAGGGCTGACGCCACTTCGCCATTGGCGATGCGCTGTGACAGGTTGGTCAGCAGAAGCCTGACCAGCCAATAAACCATGATCTGGATCACCAGCGCGACGACGCCATAGACCAGAAGGTCGACAATAGTCTTGGAATTGACGATGGCGCTCGACAGCGGGATGGCGAACCCCATCAGACTCAGCCCCAGCGAGGCCCCGGCCGCCACGTTGTTCTGACGGATCAGCTCGAACTCGTTGTGGGTGGTCGAGAGCGTGTAGAGCACGAGATAGGCCGCTGTCAGGCCCATGGCGGCGCTGAAGAACAGCAGGAAATCGGGCAGTCCTTGAATGGATGTGTAGAGCATGGGGCCTCTTTCGCCCGCGTGTCAGGCCTGCTCGAATGCGATCACCGCACCGAAAGCCTCAACCACGACTCGGGACCCGCATCTTGCGTGAGCGATGCCCTGTTCGTCCAGCCGACGTTGCAGGGCAGCCAGATCGGACACGGACAGCGTCACACCGGTGAGGGCCAGAGCAGCACTGGGTGCGCCGTGGCGGCGAATGCCCATGGATTTCTCAGCATGATCCGGCGTGACGACCTCGATGCGCCCGCGCGGCAACTCCAGCAACAAACCGGCCTCGTGCCTGACCGGCTCGCCTGCGCCGGTGAAGCCCTCGAAGAAGTGGCTGTGGGCGGAGGGGTCCGGTGAGACCAGCGTGACCGCCGACACCGCCATTGCCCCGTTGGCGTGGATCTGGAAACGCGGGTTCCAGAAGTTCTGCGGCTCGTGTTGCTGACAGACGAAGAAGCCCGGCGCCGGCGCGCCCGGCTTGCTGGCAAAGGCCAGGGTGAAGGCGACCCGCACCTCGGAACCGTCTGGCCGGCGCGCCTGCCGTTCAAAGAAGAAGGGTTCGGCGTCGCCGAGGCCGAGCGCGTGGAAGGCGGCGTTGTCGGCCAGAGCGTCGGTGCTTTCCAGCACCAGCAGCGAAAAGCCCTCCCCGACTGCCAGCGCGTCGCGGACTGCCGCGCCAAACGAGAAGCGGCGTTCGGCATGCTCCGGGATGAGAGCGGGATCGCCGACGGTGATCAGTTCGAGGAAAAAGCCGGGGAATTGCACGATGCGGTTGTGCGTGCCCCAAGGGTGACGGTTCCGCGCCCCCACGGTGAAGCCGATCTGCTCGAAGACCTTCGCCGCAGCATCAAGATCATGGACACCGAAGACGAGATGATCGAGACCGCGTGCCATCACACCAGCCGCGACTGCGCCTTTGCAGCCTCGATGAAGCTGGCGAACAGCGGGTGCGGCTCGAACGGGCGTGACTTGAGCTCGGGATGGTACTGCACGCCGATGAACCAGGGATGGTCCTCGTACTCGATGGTTTCAGGCAACAGACCATCAGGCGACAGCCCGGCAAAGCGCATGCCCTTGGCTTCCAGCATCGTGCGGTAGGCCATATTGACCTCGTAGCGGTGGCGATGCCGCTCCGAAATCGTGGTCGAGCCATAGATCGCAGCGATGCGCGAACCTTTGGCCAGTGCCGATTCATAGGCTCCCAGCCGCATCGTGCCACCGAGATTGCCGCCGGCGGCGCGAGTCTCCAGTTCGTTGCCCTTGAGCCACTCGGTCATCAGCCCGACAACCGGCTCGGTGGTGGGGCCGAACTCCGATGAGTTGGCGGCCTCAATGCCGGCGAGGGACCGGACGCCTTCGATAACGGCCATCTGCATGCCGAAGCAGATACCGAAATAAGGCACCTTGCGTTCGCGCGCGAAGCGGGCCGCGCGGATCTTGCCCTCGGCGCCACGGATGCCGAAGCCGCCGGGCACCAGAATGCCATGGACGTGTTCGAGGAACGGCGACGGATCTTCCTTCTCGAACACCTCGCTCTCGATCCAGTCGAGGTTGACCTTGACCCTGTTGGCAATACCGCCATGTGTCAGGGCCTCGATCAGCGATTTGTAGGCATCCTTCATGCCGGTGTACTTGCCGACGACGGCGATGGTGACCTCGCCCTCGGGCGCATGGATATGATCGGAAATCCGCTTCCAGCCGCCAATGTCCGGGGCCTTAGCCGCCTCGGACATACCGAACGCGGCGAGCACCTCGTCGTCCAGACCCTCTTCGTGATAGGCCAGCGGCACATCATAGATCGAGCCGAGATCGCGGGCTTCGATTACGGCGGTGGGCCGGACATTGCAGAACAGCGCCAGTTTGCGGCGTTCTTCAACCGGAATGGCCCGATCGGTGCGGCACAGCAGGATATCCGGCTGGATGCCGATCGAGCGCAATTCTGCGACCGAATGCTGCGTCGGCTTGGTTTTCAGTTCGCCGGCGCTGGGAATGTAGGGCAGCAAGGTCAGGTGGATGAAGATCACCGAGCCGCGCGGCTGCTCCTGCCCCACCTGCCGGATGGCTTCGAGGAACGGCAGGCTCTCGATGTCACCGACGGTGCCGCCAACCTCGACGAGCACGAAGTCGTAGTCCTCGTTGCCGCGCAGCACGAAGTCCTTGATCGCGTTGGTCACGTGCGGAATGACCTGGATCGTCGCGCCCAGATAGTCGCCGCGCCGTTCCTTGGTCAGGATGTCCATGTAGATGCGGCCCGTGGTGATGTTGTCATCACGCTTGGCCGCGCGCCCGGTGAAGCGCTCGTAGTGGCCGAGGTCTAGATCGGTCTCGGCCCCGTCATCCGTCACGAAGACCTCGCCGTGCTGGTAAGGGCTCATCGTGCCGGGATCGACGTTGAGATAGGGGTCGAGCTTCCGCAGGCGGACCGTATAGCCGCGCGATTGCAGGAGCGCCCCGAGGGCGGCAGCCGCGATTCCCTTGCCAAGTGAGGAGACCACGCCGCCGGTGATGAAGATGTACCGCGTCATGGGATTCGACCTCTAAACCTGTCAAAGCGATTCGGGGAGCGCATGTTTTGCGGTTGCGCCATCCAATTTTTGCTTGTCCACAAAAGAGAAGGGCCGGCGGACGCGTGTCCTGCCGGCCCTTGCTGTTCGGGCGGATATATCACTGAACGGGAGCGCTCGGCCTTGGCGGCTGCGCGCCGCTCTGGTCCTGCAGCTGGCGCAACTGATCAAGCACGTTGCTGCCTGGCGCCGGCGCGGACGGACCACCGGGGACCGCAGGAGCCGTTGTAGCAGCGCCATCAAGGATGGAGCGCGGTGCGCGGTTCTGGGATGCGAGGACCGACAAGGTGATGCTGGTCAGAAAGAATATACCGGCCAGAATGGCTGTGGTCCGGGTCAACGCATTGGCCTGCCCGCGACCGGTCATGAAGCCGGACACGCCGCCGCCCCCGCCGCCAAGACCCATGCCGCCCTCCGAACGCTGGAGCAGCACGACAATGACGAGCGCGATCACGACGATCAGGTGAATGACGATAAGGACGGTCTGCATGGTCTCACAAACATGGGGCGCGGGCCGGCAAAGCGCCAGCCCCGACTGCTGGCGGGGGCATTAGCATGGGGGTGAAAGGAAGGAAAGCCGCATCGCGCTGCCGGGGGCGGAGCCGCCGACGTCCATGCAACCAGCGCGGGCGGGTTGCACGCGGGCCTGCAAAACTGTCAGTGGCAAAAGCCGCTGCGATGCCCTTAGGCTTGTGGCGCTGACTGCCTTAATATCAGGAGATCTTGATGAGTGTTGCCAATGGACGGGCCCTGCTCGCAACGCCGGGACCGACCAACCTGCCCGACCGCGTGCTTCAGGCCATGATGCGCCCGGCCGAGGAGTTGCAGACCAAGGTGATCGTCGATCTCACCTTCAGCATCCTGGCAGATCTGCAAAAGCTGTTTCGCACCAGTGGGCAGACGTTTCTTTATGCCGCCAATGGGCACGGTGCGTGGGAAGCCGCGCTCACGAACGTGCTCTCGCGTGGCGACAAGGTTCTGGTTCTGGCCAGCGGTCGCTTCGCGCGCGGCTGGGGCGAGATGGCCGGGTTCATGGGCGCGGATATCGAGGTCATCGCCGGCTCGTGGCGCGCTGCGGTTGATCCTGCCGCCGTGGAGGCTCGGCTCAGGCTCGATGCGGACCACAGCATCAAGGCCATTCTCATGGTGCAGATCGATACGGCTTCTGGCGCCGTCAACGATGTGCAGGCCGTGCGGCGTGCCATCGATGCGGCCGGGCACCCTGCCCTGTTCATGATCGATGGCGTCGCTTCGCTGGCCTGCATGCCGTTCGAGATGGATGCATGGGGCATCGATGTCGCCATGTCGGCCTCGCAGAAGGGGCTGATGAGCTCGCCCGGTCTCGGCTTTGTTGCTGCCAACGACAAGGCGATGCAGGCGCACAAGACCGCAAACATGCGAACAGCCTACTGGGACTGGACCTCTCGCAGCAGCCCGCTGCACTACATGAAGCATTGCGGCACGCCGCCGGAACACCTGATGTTCGGGCTCAGGGCTGCACTCGACATGATCTTTGAGGAAGGTATCGAAGCCGTGTGGCATCGCCATGCCCTGCTGGCAGGTGCGACCCATGCCGCGGTCGCCCGATGGGCCGAAGGGCGAATCCTGTCCTTCAACATTGAGGATGGACGGGAGCGCGCAGCCTCGGTGACCCCGGTTCTGGTCGCCGACAATCAGGCCGAGACTATCGGCAACTTTACGAAAGACGTTTGCGGCGTCACGCTTGGGCTCGGGATCGGCGATCTGTCCGGCAAGGCCTTCCGAATCGCCCACATGGGCCACAGCAACGCAGCCATGGTGCTTGGCACGCTGTCTGCGGTCGAAATGGCATTGCAGTCGCTCGGTATTCCTCACGGGGCCGGCGGCACCGCTGCGGCGATCGCGCATCTAGGCCAGCATGCAAAAGAGCCGGCTCGGGCACCCGCGTGATGCAAGCGGGCGCCTTTGAGGGGTCCTTTCCCCTCAGACCGCTGCTGCAATCGCCAGGAAGTCGGCGGCCTTCAGGCTGGCACCGCCAACCAGCGCACCGTTGACGTTCGGCAGCGCCATCAACTCGGCTGCGTTCGAGGGCTTTACCGAGCCGCCGTAGAGCAGACGCACGAGGCCTGCATTGCCAACGCCGAGCAGGTTGCCGAGTTCAGTGCGCAGGGACGCATGGACTTCGGCGACATCGGCGCTGGTCGGGGTCTTGCCTGTCCCGATGGCCCAGACTGGCTCATAGGCGATCACGACCGTGCTCCCACTGGCACTGTCAGGCAGGGAGGCACGCAGCTGGCCGTTGACGACGGCAAGCGTCTCGCCGGCTTCTCTTTCGGCCAGGGTTTCGCCGATGCAGATGATCGGAACGAGGTTCTGCCCCAGTGCCGCCATGGCCTTGGCCCTGACTTCGGCGCTGGTTTCGCTGTGGAGAGTGCGCCGCTCGGAATGGCCAACGATGACATGGCTCGCGCCGGCATCGGCCAGCATGGCTGCCGAAATGTCGCCGGTGAAGGCGCCGGATGCGGCTGCGTGGCAATCCTGTCCGCCGATCGCCAGCCGGGTGCCGGCAGAGATCGCCGCCATGCGCGCAATCAGCGTTGCCGGCGGGCAGATCAGCATGTCGATCTTGGTCAGCGCTGCCGCGCCTTCGGCAATGGCACGGGCTTCATCCAGCGATGCGCCGACGCCGTTCATCTTCCAGTTGCCGGCAATCAGGTGTGTCAGGGCCATGATGGGCATGCTCGCAGAACGGTGAAGGGGGACAATTCCCCGCGACCTCGTAGCAACCCGCCGGGTTTGCTGCAATTGCCTGATTGCGACAGCGCGGGCGGCTCCCTATAAGTCCGGCAAACAGGTTGGAGCTGGTTCGCAGCCATGATGATGCAAGGTATCCGCAACGCCGGCCAGACATGGCTCGGCAAGCTGCTCGTCGGCATTCTGTTCGCGATCCTGATCGGCTCGTTCGCGATCTGGGGCATCGGCGACATTTTCCGGGGTCAGGGGCGCAATACAGTCGCGACCGTTGGCAAGAAGGACATCGACATCGAGCAGGTGCGCACCGCCTACCAGAACGAGGTGCAACGCCTGTCGCGCCGCTTCCGGCAGAACATCACGCCCGATCAGGCGCGGGCACTCGGGGTCGATCAGCAGGTGCTGTCGCGGCTGGTGACGGAAGCTGCACTGGACGCCGATGCCGCAACGCGCGGCCTGACCGTCAGCAACGAGGCCGTTGCCAGATCGATTCTCGAAGACCAGAATTTCCGCGGTGCAACCGGCACCTTTGACCGCAACATGTTCAACGAGTTGCTGCGTCAGGCCGGGCTCAACGAACAAGGCTATGTGCGCGAGCAGCGCGCCGTGATCGTTCGCAATCAGCTTGCCGAAGCCCTCTCCGGCCAAAGCCAGGCGCCTCTTGCCGTGCAGGAGGCCGCGCACCGCTATCGCAACGAACAGCGTGTGATCCGCTTTGTGGCGCTGCCTCCTGCAGCGATCGGCACGATCGATGAACCTGCTGAGGCGGTGCTTCGCACGTTCTTCGAGGAGCGCAAGGCCAGCTTCCGCGCGCCGGAATATCGCACGGCCAATGTCCTCGCGCTGACCCCGCAGACGCTGGCCAACCCGGGCAGCGTCACGGACGCCGATGCGATGGCGCATTACGAGCGCATCAAAGCCCGTTTCGGCACGCCCGAGCGCCGCACCGTGCAGCAGATCGTGTTTCCCAGCCAGGCAGAGGCCGAGGCCGCCGCCGAACGCATTCGCAGCGGGACAAGCTTCGAGGATGTGGCCCGCGAGCGAAACATCTCCGACTCTGACCTCACACTTGGCAGCTTCACGCGGCCGGAAATGCTGGATCAGGCTGCCGCAGCCGCTGCCTTCGGTCTTGCCCCCAATGCCGTGAGCGCGCCGGTCCAGGGTGCTTTCGGTTATGCGCTGCTGCGCACGCCCCTGATCGAGGCGGAAAAGGTCCGGCCTTTCGCAGAGGTCGCAGGCGAGGTCCGGAACGATCTGGCGCTCAGCCGCGCCGTCCAGTCGCTGGCCGATGTGCATGACAAGATCGAGGACATGCGTGCCAGCGCCAGACCCCTCAAAGACATCGCCGATGAAATGAAGCTGGCGATGGTGGCACTCGGGCCGGTCGACCGCGCACGACAGACAGCATCTGGCCTGCCGCTGACGCCTGTGCCCGCTGCAACGCAAGTGGTCGAGGCGATGTTCCGTGCGGATGTGGGCACAGACAACGAGGCGGTGCGGACTCCCGACAATGGCTATGTCTGGTTCGACGTGACCACCATCGAGCCGGCGCGCGAGCGCACGTTCGACGAGGTGAAGGCTCTCGTCACTGCCCAATGGCGGCAGGACGAAGTGGCGAGCCGCCTCCAGGCAAGGGCTCGCGAGATCACCGACCGTATCCGCAAGGGTGAGACGCTGGATGCGGTTGCAGCGACGCTGGCTCTCACCGTCGAGACATCCCCGCCGCTCACGCGCGCCAGCAGCCTGCCGGAGTTTCCCGCCAATGTGCTGACGGTCGCTTTCGGCACGGCCGTCAATGGCGCATCGTCAGCCGACATGGGTAGCGAGCGTGGGCGGATGGTGTTTCAGGTCCAGTCCGCAACTGTTTCGCCGTTCCTGCGCACGACACAGGAGGCCGAGAATGTCGGCCAGCAACTGGGCATCGCAATCGGTGACGATCTGCTGTCGCAGTATGTGACGGCCTTGCAGAACAGGCTTGGCGTGCGCATCAACCAGACCACGCTGCGCAACGCCACCGGCGGCGGCGAGAGCTGACCGCAAAGGCGCGCGCCGTATGCCAGCATCGGATGAGTTTGCACGCTTCGCGGAGGCCTACGCATCCGGCAAGGGCCAGATCGTGCGCGATGTGCTGGTCGGAGACTGCGAGACGCCGGTCGCCGCCTTCCTGAAGCTCCGGGCCTTCGCCAAGGGAGCGGCCTTCCTGCTCGAATCGGTCGAGGGTGGCGCTGTGCGCGGGCGCTACTCGATGATCGGGCTGCAACCTGACCTCGTCTGGCGCTGCGATCTCGGACAGGTCAGCGTGGCACGCCCGCTCGCTGCCTCTCCGGATTTCCAGGCACTCCCCGACGAACCCTTCACAAGCCTGAGGAGCCTGATCGCGCAAAGCCGCCTCGAGACCGGCGAGCTTGATCTGCCGATGGCGGCGGGGCTGTTCGGCTATCTTGGCTATGACATGGTGCGGCTGATGGAGCGCCTGCCGGCGCGCAAGGCGACGGGGCTCGGCCTCCCCGATGCTATCCTTGTCAGGCCGACGGTCATGGTGATCTTCGACGCGGTCAAGGACGAGATCTCGGTGGTTGCATCTGTCCGCCCTGCCGCCGGCATCAGCGCGCGGGCGGCCCATGAGACGGCGCGCGAGCGGATCGATGCCGTGGTTGCGGCACTCGATGCGCCTCTTCCGCTTGATGCGCGACTGGATGTAGCCGGCCTGCCCTCGCCGGCTGGCATCTCGAACACAACGCCCGAGCGCTATTCGGCGATGGTCGACGCCGCAAAGGATTACATCCGCGCAGGCGACATCTTTCAGGTCGTGCTGTCACAGCGTTTCGACGCTCCGTTCAGCCTGCCGCCGTTCTCGCTCTACCGGGCCCTGCGGCGGGTCAATCCGGCACCGTTCCTGTGCTATCTCGATTTCGAGACGTTCCAGATCGTCTGCTCCAGCCCGGAAATCCTGGTGAGGCTCCGGGATCAGACCGTGACCATCCGCCCGATTGCCGGCACGCGGCGGCGGGGCAGCACGCCGAGCGAAGACGAGGCGCTGGCTGCCGAATTGCTGGCCGACCCGAAAGAGCGCTCCGAACACCTGATGCTGCTCGATCTGGGTCGCAATGACGTGGGCCGGGTGGCCAAGATCGGCACGGTCGAGGTCACGGACCGGTTCTTCATCGAGCGTTACAGTCAGGTGATGCACATCGTGTCCAACGTCGAGGGCAAGATCGCTGAGGGCAAAGATGCGCTCGATGCGCTGGTGTCGGGTTTCCCGGCCGGGACCGTGTCGGGTGCGCCCAAGGTGCGTGCCATGGAGATCATCGACGAACTGGAGCATGATGCCCGCGGGGCCTATGGCGGCTGCATCGGCTATTTCGGATCGAATGGCGAGATGGACACCTGCATCGTGCTGAGGACAGCCATCATCAAGGACGGTGTCATGTCAGTGCAGGCAGGCGCTGGCATCGTGCATGACTCGATCAACGAGGCCGAGCATCAGGAATGCATCAACAAGGCCAAGGCCCTGTTCAAGGCCGCCGAGGAAGCGGTCCGCTTTGCCGCTCGCAGCGTGCGCGGGCAATAGGCGGCGCCGCGGCCAAGCGAGCAACCGAAGGCACGTCGAAGACGACAGAACCCCGACCTTGCGGCCGGGGCTCCAGTCTTGCGTCGTAGTGCTGTCTGGCGATCAGCGTGTCAGCCGGATCTTGCCGATCAGTTCGGCCACATCGGTGAAGGCCTTCTGCAGTTCGTTGGTGTCCTTGGCCAGGTAGAACAGCTTGTTGTTCGAGGCGCACTTCTCAAGCAGGGACTTGGAGTTGGCCGTGTCGACACGGAACAGAATGGTAATCACTTGCACTCCGGCCTTCTTGGCGTTCTCGCAGGCCAGCGACATGCGGCCATCGAGATACTTCGAGACTTCCTGATAGTTCTCCTTGGGGAAGCGGCCCCAGCGCATGTAACCGTAGGCATTGTAATGCGACATGACGGGGCCATTCGGCTTGTTGGCGCCGATGAGGTTTTCGCCGTCTGTCATCACCACCATGATCTTCTTGTGGTTCTTGGTGCCGTAGGGCTTGGCATCGGCCAGCGGCAGCTTGGGTGACAGCGTGCGCCAACCCCACATGATCCCTTCGGATGAGACAGTCCCACCGCCATTCCAGTGCGACAGACCCTTGATCTTGTTCAGAACCTTGGCGCGATCATCGCTCAAGCGCAGCAGTTCGTCCGGGCAGGCCATATTCGGGCCGCTGGTGTTCGGCGGGTTCTCGCTGAAGTTCACATTCTTGTTCTGCCCATCATACTTGAACAGGTTGGCCTGCCATTCCCATTCCCAGCCGTTGGTCCAGCCGCTGGGCATGTCGCCATCGTCCATGTAGTTGTTGGCATAGCCGAGCGAGTTGCCGTCCTTGCCCTTGCCGGGCTCGTCGGGCCAGAAATACGGCGTGAACAGCGTTCGCGGATCGGCTGCATTCGGCGGATCATCGGTCACGTCAAATGGTTCGGGACGCGCCTCGACGCAACCCTTCCACTGGGCAGTTCCGGTCTTGGTGCGGATGCCGTCGAACAGGTCGAGGTTGGCGATCTTGCTTGGATTCGAGATAACGCATCGCGACCAGACAGGATCATGGCCAAAACCGTTAGGCACAAAAGCCTTCACCCCATCTGTCTTGGTGTAGGGCTTGTTGACGGTTATTTCCTTGCCGGCGAATGGAGCCTTGCGGTTTGGGGTGCCATAGGTGCCGACCTGGGCCGATGCGCTCTTGATACCGAACAGTTCGCGTCCGATCTCGCCAAGCTTGCGTGTAGCGTCCTGGAGCCAGGCCCCTTCGCCACCAGTGCCAGGGCCGCCACCGCCACCACCGCCGCCGCCGCCGCCCGGGCCGGGCTTCCAGAACGGGTCATTGGTGCAGTCCGGGAGAAAGCCGATCCAGCGCCAACGCAGGTTGCGGGCCTGCCACTCGCTGTCACCGCGGGTGTCGACAGACGACATGCCGAGATTGAGCAGCCCCGGATTGACGGCAGCCACATAGGGCACGACCGACATCTTGAGGTCTGCGCCGTTGGCGGCATAGTCAAACAGGATGTTGGTGAAGCTCTCGCCGGCCTTGCGCAGGGCGCCCATGTCGGACTTCATCGAGCCGGTGTTATCCAGCACCAACGCGACTTCGACCGATCCGTCGCCGGCATTCGCCTCGGAGTACACGCTCAGCTTGGTCGAGCCGGGCATGCCAGGCATGATGCCGATGATCGCATAGGAATAGTCCGCTGAGACTTCGTAGCGATACGAATTGCCCAGGAGGGCAGTCAGCGCTCCTGCCACGCCCGCAAGGCTCGGATCGGTGCCGAGGTTGGCCGCAAAGGCCGCATTGGCGGCCTTCTGCTTGTCGCCGAGTGAGCCCTTGGTCTTGACGCCAGCGAGCACAGCCGCGTCAGACGCGGCCGCCATCTTGGAGCGCAATTGCGAGGCGCGCGAGTAATCGACCGCTGCGCCGGTCAAACCCATGAGGGGGAGCAAGGCCATACCAAAAATCACAGCCACTGCACCGCGCTCGTCCTTGCCGAAACGCTTCGCTATGTTTCCTACAGGACGTTTCATGGTCGATTCCTTCGACACCGGAATATCAGTGGATCTTTTCTAGCAGGCAGATGTCGAGAAACCGTGAAAGCTGCGATCAAATGCAATGGGTTGCGCGCAAGGTAGGTTTAACCAAAGTCTCGCCGCTCGCGCGGGCTCGATGAGCACAACATAGCGCGCCAAAACTTGACCGAACCAGCTCGCACAGGCATTCAACGCACCCGGGCCATCCGGTCCGAACCCTGGAACATCCTCGTGCGGCTGCTGCTGATCGACAACTACGACTCGTTCACCTGGAACCTCGTGCAGCTCGTGGGCGCACAGGATGTGACGGTGGATGTGGTGCGCAACGACGCCATGAGCGCGGCGGAGGCGATCGATCACCCGGCCGACGCGATCCTGCTATCGCCCGGCCCCTGCACGCCGAACGAAGCCGGCATCTGCCTTGATGTCGTCAAAGGTGCGGCAGGGCGAAAGCCGGTCTTCGGCGTCTGCCTCGGACTACAGGCGATCGGGCAGGCCTTCGGCGGCGATGTGATCCGCGCCCCTGCCCCGATGCATGGCAAGGTCAGCCTGATCAACCATCGCGGCGGCGGGCTGTTTCGTGGCATCAACAGGCCATTCGAGGCTACGCGCTATCATTCGCTGGTGATCGACCGGAAAAGCTGCCCCGATGCGCTCACCATCGAGGCTGAAACGGATGACGGCCTGATCATGGCTGCGGCGCACCGGACATGGCCGATCTGCGGCGTGCAGTTCCATCCCGAAAGCATCATGTCCGAGCACGGTGCCACCATCATTCGCAATTTCCTTGACATCGCTGCCACTTGGCGCGACGCGAACCCGCCAGCCATCCGGGCTGAAGCCTTGCCAGACAGGTCCTGAGTTCCATGGATACGTTCAAGCCATTCATTGCCAAGGTGGCAACCGGGGCCAGCCTGACAGCGTCGGAAGCGCGCGATGCGTTCGACACCATTCTCTCGGGCGAGGTGACGCCCGCCCAGTCTGCCGGCTTCCTGATGGCCCTGCGGGTGCGCGGCGAGACCGTGGCTGAAATCAGCGGAGCCGTCAGTGCCCTGCGCTCGCGTGCCGTCCGCGTATCCGCCCCGGCCGATGCGATCGACATCGTCGGCACGGGCGGTGACAATTCGGGCTCCTACAACGTTTCGACGCTGGCTTCGATCATCGTGGCCTCCTGCGGCGTGCCGGTTGCCAAGCATGGCAACCGCGCCGCTTCTTCGTTGTCCGGGACGGCAGACGTGCTTGGCGCGCTGGGCGTCAAGGTCGGCATCGACCCTGCCGGTGTCGAGCGCTGCCTGGCCATGGCCGGCCTCGGCTTCATGTTCGCGCCGGCCCACCATGCCTCCATGCGCCATGTGGCTCCGGTGCGGGTGGAGCTTGGCACGCGCACGATCTTCAACCTGATCGGACCGATGTCGAACCCGGCGGGTGTGACGCGGCAGCTGCTCGGCACCTTTGCCGAAAGCTGGCTGCTGCCGATGGTCGAGGTGCTGCAAGCGCTCGGCAGCGAGCGGGTCTGGGCCGTCCACGGCTCTGATGGTCTCGACGAGATCACCACCACCGGCCCGACCCATGTGGTGGCGCTCGAAAATGGCGTCATCCGCCGCTTCACCATTGCCCCGCAGGATGTCGGCCTCGCCGTTGCCCAACCCGGTGATCTGCGTGGCGGCAATGCCGAGGTCAATGCCAAGGCCCTGATGGCGGTGCTGGATGGGGCGAAGACCGCCTATAGGGACATTGCCGTCTTCAATGCTGGTGCATCCCTGGTGGTGGCCGGCGCTGCCGGAACGCTGCCGGAAGGTGTTGCCCGGGCGCAGTCGGCGCTTGACACCGGGGCCGCCAAGGGCACGCTGGCGCGGCTGGTTGCAGCGTCGAACGCCTGAACCGTGGAGCACATGGTGGCCGATATCCTCGCCCGCATCGAAGCCTACAAGCGCGTCGAGATCGCGGCAGCCAAGTCCCGGCTTCCGCTGGCTGATATCCGCGCCGCTGCCGAGGCCGCCGCACCGTCGCGCGACTTCATCGGCGCGATCCGTGCGAAGCATGCAGCCGGGGAATTCGCGCTGATTGCCGAGATCAAGAAGGCCAGCCCGTCCAAGGGCGTGATTCGCGCCGATTTTGACCCTGCCTCGCTGGCATCAGCCTACCGCGATGGTGGTGCGGCCTGCCTGTCCGTGCTGACCGATGAGCCATCCTTCCAGGGCAAACCCGGCTACCTTGCCGAAGCGCGTCTCGCCAGCGGCCTGCCCTGCCTGCGCAAGGACTTCATGTTCGAGCCGTATCAGGTGTTCGAGGCTCGTGCCTGGGGGGCTGATTGCATCCTTGTCATCATGGCCAGCGTCAGCGACGCCGATGCGCAAGCACTGGTGGAAACAGCCCATGCGCTGGGCATGGCGGCCCTGATCGAAGTCCACGATGCGGCCGAACTGAGCCGCGCGCTGGCGCTGCCATCACCGCTGATCGGCATCAACAACCGCGACCTGCGCAGTTTCCACGTCGATCTGGCCGTGACCGAGGCGCTGGCCCCGGCCATTGGCGAGGATCGCATCGTCATCAGCGAAAGCGGCATCTTCCATCATGCCGATCTGGCCCGGCTCAAGACCAGCCGTGTGAACACCTTCCTTGTTGGCGAAAGCTTGATGCGCCAGACTGATGTGACCGCCGCGACCCGAGCCTTGCTGACCGGCGACGCCGCTGCTGGAGTTGCAGCATGAGCGGGTTGACCCACCTCGATGCCCAAGGCCAGGCGCACATGGTCGACATCGCCGACAAGGCCATGACATCGCGGCGGGCGATCGCCGAGGGGTGCGTGGTGATGGAGCCGGCCACACTTGACCTGATCCGCGCCGGCGATGCCAAGAAGGGCGATGTGCTGGGGACCGCCCGCCTTGCCGGCATCATGGCGGCCAAGCGCACACACGAACTGATCCCGCTGTGCCATCCGCTGATGCTGTCGAAAGTGTCGCTCGAACTCACGCTCGACGACACCTTGCCCGGGGTGCGCGTGACCGCCGAGGTGCGCGTGGGTGGGCAGACCGGTGTCGAGATGGAAGCGCTCACCGCTGTCAGCGTCGCCTGCCTGACCATCTATGACATGGTCAAGGCAGTGGATCGCGGCATGCGCATCGAAGCCGTTCAGCTTCTGCACAAATCGGGCGGAAAATCCGGTGTCTACGAGCGCGGGCCTTCAGCGCGATGAGCCTGATGGCACCGGACGAGGCGCGGCGGCGCATCCTTGCAGCTGCCACGCGCGTCACCGGAAGCGAAACTGTTGCGCTCACGCAAGCCCATGGCCGAACGCTGGCCAGCGATCTTGTGGCGCTCAGGACGCAGCCTCCCTTTGCCGCTTCCGCGATGGATGGTTACGCGGTCAGGGCCGGTGACCTCTCGATTGGCTGTCCCTTGCGTGTCATCGGCGAAGCGGCAGCAGGGCACCCGTTCTCAGGCAAGCTCGGCACTGGCGAGGCGGTCCGCATCTTCACGGGCGCTGTGGTGCCGGACGGGGCCGACACGATCCTGATCCAGGAAAACGCGACACGCGTCGACGAACACCACCTTGTGCCGAACCAGACCGAGGCCAGAGGCCGTTTTGTGCGCCCTGCGGGGCTCGACTTCGCCGAAGGCGATGTGCTGCTTCCCGCCGGCAGCGTGCTGGATGCCCGGCGCATCGGCCTTGCGGCCAGTATGGGCCATGCCGCCTTGCCGGTGCGCCAGCGCCCCCGCGTCGCCATCCTGTCTACCGGCGATGAACTGGCCTTGCCCGGCACCGAACTCCGGAGCGGACAGATCGTCTCGTCCAATGCTTTCGCATTGGCCGCACAGGTGACCGCTGCCGGCGCGGAGGCCATCGACCTCGGAATCGTGCCGGACACCGCTGAGGCGACGCGGACTGCCATCGAGCAAGCCAGCGACGTGGCCGACATCATCCTGACCAGCGGCGGCGCCTCGGTTGGCGACCATGATTTCGTGCAGGGCGCACTAAGCGCAGCCGGCTTTGCCATGGGCTTCTGGAAGGTCGCCGTGAGGCCCGGCAAACCCCTGATGTTCGGTACGCGCGGCGAGGTCCTGTGCATCGGCCTGCCTGGCAACCCCGTCTCCTCACTTGTCTGCACGCTGCTCTTTGTTGTCCCGCTGATCGGCAAGTTGCTGGGCCGTCCGGGCCATGCGGACCCCGGACGCGAGCCTGCCCTGCTTGGCCGGGACCTGCCCGCCAACGACCTGCGCGAAGAATACATGCGCGCCAGCCTCCACAGCACCGAAGCGGGACTGGTCGCGACGCCGTTTGCAACGCAGGACAGTTCGATCCAGCGCCTGCTCGTCGAGGCCGAAGCCCTTCTCGTCCGCCCGGCCCATGCTCCCGCCGCCCGCGCCGGCGAGCCTTGCGAGATCATCCGTCTCTGAGACCTGATGGCCACGCCTGACGCATTGTGTCCGCTTGCCGGTCGTAGATGGCAGGAAGGCGCTTGCGGAACACAGCAGGAACATGTAGTGATGTTCACGTTACGTTTTGATTCAGGTAGCACCGCCCTTGTGCCCTTCCCCGTCCAGCAAGCCTCGCCCCATGGAGTTCCGATGCTGACCCGCAAGCAACATGAGCTTCTGCGCTTCATTCATGAACGTCTGCGCGAGGCCGGTGTGCCGCCCTCGTTCGACGAGATGAAGGATGCACTGGATCTGAAATCGAAATCCGGCATTCACCGGCTGATCATGGCACTTGAGGAGCGCGGCTTCATCCGCCGCCTGCCCAACCGGGCACGCGCGCTGGAGGTGATCAAGCTTCCTGATGCGAGCATGACGCCTGCGGCCCGGCAGCGGTTCAATCCTTCGGTGGTGGAGGGTGGTCTCGGGCGCAGCCCGGCCCCGCGCATGGCGGAGGACGAGGCAAGCCGCAATGTCGCTATCCCCGTGATGGGGCGGATTGCGGCGGGCGTGCCGATCACGGCATTGCAGAATCGCAGCCACACGATCTCGCTGCCGCCCGACCTGCTGGGCTCCGGGGAGCACTATGCCCTCGAGGTGCAGGGCGATTCGATGATCGAAGCCGGCATTCTCGATGGTGATACGGTGGTGATCCGCAAGCAGGACACAGCCAACACCGGGGAGATCGTGGTTGCCCTGATTGATGACGAGGAAGCGACGCTGAAGCGCTTGCGCAAGCGCGGAACCTCGATCGCGCTCGAAGCCGCAAACCCCGCCTATGAGACACGGGTGCTGGGGCCGGACAGGGTCAAGATCCAGGGCAAGCTGATCAGTCTAGTCCGGCGCTACTGAACGCGCAGGTCGAGCGTCGGGTCAGGCGCAGTCTCTTCGGACATGATCGCCCTTGTCGGCGCAGTCGGAGGCTCAGGCCGCGGGCTTTCACGTCGGGACCAGGGCCTTGGTGCATCCGGGTTTCGGCTGGTGCGAGCTTGAAGGCCTGCGGCCGTGACGCTGATCGACATCGCGCCATAGCGGTCGAGTGTTCGCCGGTCGACCATCAGGGCCTTGCATGCGCCGTCCCAGCGCAGCGGCGTGACCACAAGGCTGGCGCGTTGGCAGTCCTCGCTGATGCTGGCCGGCGAGCGGGACCACGCGACGCTGTGGCCATGTGCCATCCGCATGACGCAGCCAGACGCATCGCAGGTGGCTCCGGCTGGCAGCCCTGCGTTGTCGGGGGGCCGGCTGTCGCCATCGGCCTTCAGCCATTGGGCGAGCACGAAAGCGCCCGGCCGTCCCATGACCGCAAGGTTGCCATGGCTCGCCCGTGCTGCAACGCCATTGCCCTCCCGGTCGATGTAGATGTCCGGCCGGACCGGTTGAACTCCCAGTGCCAGCCCTGCGAGAAGCGGAATGGCCCCCAGCCAGCGCAGCCAGGTGGTGAGCAAGGTGATGGTCAACAGCGCCACACCAAGACAGGAAAGGGCTGTCAGTCCGAAGGCTGGCACCACCTGTGTCGAACCGCCAAGCCCCGCAACAAGGGCCGAGACATGGAGCACCGGCTCTGTTGCCAGTCCCATGATCCACCACGCCAGCGCGTCGAGGCCGAGCGGATACAGCAACGCGCCAATCACGGCAGCCGGCATCACGACCAGCGACACGAACGGCAACGCCAGCATGTTGCCGAGAACGCCGAACGGATTGTAGGTCTGGAAATGGAACGCGCCGAACGGGGCCGTTGCGACACCCGCGAGCAACGATGTGATGAACATGCCGGCCAGCCCAAGTTTCACTGTCCGGACAAGACGGGCCGTCAGCCCGGGCTCAACGCCATCCGGTCGAGCCCGGTGCCGGTGCCACTCGGCGTAGGCAACCAAGGCCGCCACCGCGCCAAACGACATCTGGAAGCTTGGACCCAGCATCGCGTCCGGCTCCAGCGCCAGCACGGCGAGCGCGGCGAAGGCGAGATTGCGCATGCTCAGCGCGGGCCGATCCACGAGAACAGCCCCAAGCATGATCAAGGTCATGATCAGGGAGCGTTCGGTCGCCACCTCCGAGCCGGAAAAGATGCAGTAGCCGCTGGCCCCGAGCATCGCCAGAAGCGCCGCGATCTTCTTCAGCGGCCAGCCCAGTGCGAGCATCGGCATAAGGGCCAGAAGGGCGCGGGCCAGCCAAAAGATCGAGCCGGCGGCGAGCACCATGTGGAGGCCCGAGATCGAAACGATGTGGTAGATTCCTGCCCCGCGCAGGATGTCGTTGGTCTCCTCGCTGATCAGGCCGCGCTTGCCGGTCACGAGCGCGGCGGCGACAGCCCCGGCCTGCCCCCCGATCAGACGCGCGATGCGCTCGGTCATGGCATTGCGCGCTTCGTCGATGGCGGCATTGACCCTGACGCCGACCGGTGCGGGCCATGGCGGCGGCGTGCGTTCGATCGTGCCCAGCCCGGAGCCGACCGCGCCGATGCCGCGGAAGAAGGCGTCGCGGGCGAAGTCGTAGCCCCCGGGGCGCGCAGGTTCCGGCGGCGGCATCAGCCTCGCGGTCAGCGCGATGTGCTCGCCAGCCCGGACAGTGCCTTGCCTGAGCGTGATCCGGACCTTGTGTGGCAGTTGCGCTGCGTCCAGCGTGCCGAACGCGGTGACCAGCATGACCAGTCGCATGTCACCGGTGCGCAGTTCGACGCTTTCAACATGGCCACTCAGCTTGGCAATGCTGATCCGATCGAGGGAGGGCGCCAGCACGCGCTCGGTGCGCCACTGGCCTGCCGCCATGCCTGCTATTGCGGCGCAGAGCGCGATCAGGACGGTACGTGCGACGGGCCGACCTAGCGCGAAGGCAACGGTGCCGAACAGCACCAAAGCCGCCGCAGGGCCCCACCACAAGGGTTCGCGGTCGGCGGCAAAGTAGGCCGCGATGCCAAGCCCGAACGCCACGGGAAGCCAGTTGAACCACGTCCTGCGCTCGGTTTCGAGCGCGAAAGCTGCCCCGAGATGCCGAAACCAAATGTCACGCAAAACCTGCCAGCGCGCTGCGAGCGAAGGCGTCAACGCAAAATCGGCAGGCCGCACTGCCGAGCGGGCGCGGGCCGATGGCCGCGACCGGGGTTGTTCGTGCTGCTTACCTTCCATGGCACAGCATGCTAGAGCACCGCTCACGAAATGTGGACTCAGGCGCGGCGGCCGCCGGGCGGGGACCGCGCCGTGCTCACGTCAGGTGTCGTCCCCTGTCTCGCCCCTCCTGCCCCGCCGCCGTTATCCTGCCGCCGTTTGCAAAGACTGCTCCATGACCAAGCCTGTCGTCACACGTTTCGCACCCTCCCCGACTGGGTTCCTGCATATCGGCGGCGGCAGGACAGCGCTGTTCAACTGGCTCTATGCGCGCCGGTTCGGCGGTAAGATGCTGCTCCGCATCGAGGATACCGACCGCGAGCGCTCCACCGAGGCGGCCATTGATGCCATCATCGATGGTCTGAAGTGGCTTGGCCTTGATTGGGATGGCGACCCGATCTTCCAGTTCGCACGGGCAAGCCGCCATGCAGAGGTCGCACATGACCTGCTGGAGCGGGGTCGCGCCTATCGCTGCTTCGCGACACCGGCTGAACTCGACGAGATGCGGGAGAAGGCCCGTGCCGAGGGGCGCCCGATGAAATATGACGGCCGTTGGCGCGACCGCGACCCTGCGACCGCCCCTCCCGGCCTCAGGCCGGTGATCCGGCTGCGCGCGCCGCTTGATGGCGAGACTGTCGTCGACGACCAGGTGCAGGGCCGCGTGGTCTGGCAGAACAAGGACCTCGATGATCTGGTCCTCCTTCGCTCGGACGGCACGCCGACCTACATGCTGGCGGTCGTGGTCGACGACCACGACATGGGCGTGACCCACATCATCCGCGGCGACGATCATCTGACCAATGCCGCGCGCCAGACGCAGATCTATCAGGCCATGGGCTGGGATGTGCCGGTCATGGCACATATTCCGCTCATCCATGGCCCCGATGGCGCCAAGCTGTCGAAGCGGCACGGCGCTCTTGGTGTCGATGCCTATCGTTCGCTGGGGTACCTGCCGGCTGCTGTGCGGAACTACCTTGTGCGACTGGGCTGGGCGCATGGTGACCAGGAGGTCTTCTCGACTGACGAGATGATCGCGGCCTTCGATCTTTCGGCGATCGGACGGTCAGCGTCGCGATTTGACTTTGCCAAGCTGGAGAATCTCAACGGCATCTACATGCGCGCCGCGCCTGACCACGAGATTCTGGCTGCGCTCGATCAGGTGATGCCCGAACTGGGGCCACCGCGCGGGCTGGGGCAGGCTCTGTCCAGCGATGTGCGCGCCAGGCTGGTCATGGCGATGCCCGGGCTCAAGGAGCGCGCGAAAACGCTGGTCGAACTGCTCGACAGTGCCGCCTATCTCTACAGCCCTCGGCCGCTGGCGCTGGAGGACAAGGCCGCGGCATTGCTGGATGGCGAGGCCCGCAAGCGGCTCGGGCTGCTTATCGGCAGCTTCGAAGCCCTCGGGGAGTGGACTGTCGAGACAACCGAGGCGGCGGTGCGCGCCTTTGCCGATGCCCATGGCCTCAAGCTCGGCCAGGTGGCGCAGCCTCTGCGTGCGGCCCTGACGGGCAAGTCGACGTCACCGGGCCTGTTCGATGTGCTGGCCGTGCTCGGGCGCGATGAAAGCATCCTGCGCCTTCGGGACGTGGCCGCCTGAGCCACCCTGCTTCTGGCGCGCGGTCTCACACCTTTGGCGCTGTTGCTGCACTGCGGCTGATGCGCTAGCACTTGGTCTTGGGGCAGCGAAGCTGGGTCTCCTCGTCGGGAAGCCGGGACTGCTTGCAGCCTGCCAACATGACAAGACAAGGCGAAAAGCCTGTGGGAAAGGTGACCATACAATGAGCGGACTGACGGGGCAGATTGTCGTCGACAGCAAGACGGTCGAAGTCACGGTCAAGGAAGGCACGATCGGGCCGAGCGTGATCGATATTGCCAAGCTCTACGGCCAGACTGGCATGTTCACCTATGATCCCGGGTTCACCTCGACCGCGAGTTGCGAATCCAAGATCACCTACATCGACGGCGACGAAGGCATCCTGCTGCATCGCGGCTATCCGATCGAGCAGCTCGCCGAGCACGGGGACTTTCTGGAGACCTGCTATCTGCTGCTTTACGGGGAACTGCCGACAGCGGCCCAGAAGGCAGACTTCGACTACCGCGTGACGCGCCACACCATGGTCCACGAGCAGATGGCCCGGTTCTATCAGGGCTTCCGCCGCGATGCGCACCCGATGGCCGTGATGGTGGCCGCCGTCGGCGCGATGTCGGCGTTCTATCACGACTCGACAGACATCTCCGACCCGCAGCAGCGCATGATCGCGTCGATGCGGATGATCGCCAAGATGCCGACACTGGCGGCGATGGCCTACAAGTACACGATCGGGCAGCCCTTCGTTTATCCGCTCAACAGCCTCGACTATTCCTCGAACTTCCTGCGCATGTGCTATGCCGTGCCGGCCGAGGACTACAAGGTCAACCCGGTGATGGCGCGTGCGCTGGACCGGATCTTCATCCTGCATGCCGACCATGAGCAGAACGCCTCGACCTCGACAGTCCGGCTTGCCGGCTCATCAGGAGCCAATCCGTTCGCCTGCATCGCGGCGGGCATTGCCTGCCTGTGGGGCCCTGCCCATGGCGGCGCGAACGAGGCAGCGCTGAAAATGCTCGAGGAAATCGGGCATGTAGACAACATCCCGAAGTACATCGCCAAGGCCAAGGACAAGAACGATCCTTTCCGCCTGATGGGCTTCGGCCACCGGGTCTACAAGAACTACGATCCCCGCGCCAAGATCATGCAGAAGACCTGCCATGAGGTGCTCAACGAACTCGGAATCAAGGATGACCCGCTGCTCGATGTCGCCATCGAGCTGGAGCGGATCGCGCTTTCCGATCCGTATTTCATTGAGAAGAAGCTGTATCCGAACATCGATTTCTATTCGGGCATCACGCTGAAGGCGATGGGCTTCCCGGTTTCCATGTTCACCGTCCTGTTCGCTCTCGCGCGCACGGTCGGCTGGATTGCCCAGTGGAAGGAAATGATCGAGGACCCGTCGCAGCGCATCGGCCGTCCGCGGCAGCTGTATACCGGTTCTCCGAAGCGGGATTATGCGCCCATCGGCAAGCGCCGCTGAGCCGGTCAGACAACGCATCCGAACTGGAAGGGCGGGCTCGGTCCCGCCCTTTTCTTTGGGCAGTCCGATCTCTTCAGGCCTTGCGCCGGTTTGCCACCAACTCCAACGCGGCGCTTGCCGCCGCATCGGCCGATGCCTGGCCATCCGGCAGTGCCATGATGCCATCGAGTTCGGCGAAGGCGCGCGTTTGCGCCTCACGGACCGGGCCTTCCGGAATGATCGCCATCAACGCTGACGCAAGGGCCGGCGCTGTCGCCGCATTCTGCATGAACTCCGGCGCGATGTTGCGGCCGAGGACGAGGTTGCACAGCAGCACGCTATGGCTTTTCACCAGCTTGCCGGCCAGCCAGCCCTCGAAGGCATTGCCGCGGTAAGCCCCGACCAGCGGAATGCCTGCAATCGCCAGTTCGAGCGTCACTGTGCCAGAGGTGGCGAGTGCTACCCTCGCACGACGGAAGGCGGCACGCTTCGCATCCTCGCCGATGACAACCTCGACCCTGACCGGCCAGCCCGCGACATCGGCGGAGATGGCTTCGGCCAAATGCGGAACGGCGGGAATGACCACATGCGCGTGAGGATAGCGGGCGGCCACAAGCCGCATCGTCTCGCGGAAAACGGGCAGCAGATGCCGGATCTCCGAGCGGCGGCTGCCGGGCAGCACAAGGATGACAGGTGCCAGGGCATTGTCGCGCAGGCGCTGCTCGTCCGGGTCGGGCCGTATGCTCGCCGAGCTGTCAAGCAGGGGATGGCCGACGTAGAGGGTGGGCGGCCCCTTCAGTCGCTCGAAGGCGGCCGGCTCGAACGGCAACAGCGCCAGCAGGCGATCGACATGTGGGGCCATGGCCTGGGCTCGCCCGGGTCGCCAGGCCCAGACCGACGGCGCGACCCAGTGCATGATCGGGATGGACGGGTCAGCCTTGCGCACCTTGCGCGCCACCCGCATCGAAAAATCCGGGACATCCACGGTCAGCAGCAGATCGGGGCGCTGATCGACGACGGCATCGGCCGTGTCCGTGATGCGCGACAACAGGGTCGGCAGGCTCTTCAGTACCGCCAGCACGCCCATGATCTGGATGTCGGTCTGCGCAAAACGCGAGACCAGCCCCAGCCGCTGCAGCGGCAAGCCGCCAACGCCACTGATCTCCAGCGCCCTTGGCGCCAGACGGGATCTGAGAGCGGTGATGAAGCTTGCTGCCAGATGATCGCCTGAAGGCTCGCCGGCGATCACGAACAATCGGAACGGCGCCTCGCCAGTTGGAAGCGGCTCATTCATCGCGTGGCCTCGATGAAAAGCCCGCTGGCATCGGCCAGTGCGATGGTCTCCTGGCGGTCTGCGACGATGACCTCACCAACCGTGATGGCGATGCCTTGCAAGCCCGCTTCGGCAGCGCGGCGCACAGTTTCCGGGCCGATGGTGGGGATATCGATCCGCATGTTCTGGCCGCGCTTGGGGGCCTTGATCAGCACGCCGCCGCCCGTCTCGCGCTTGAGCCGACCGTTCCGGCGCATCTCGGCCACCCGTGCAAGCATGGCATCGGTGCCCTCCGCTCCTTCGATCGCCACCGGCCTGCCATCGCTGACCACGACGCACTGGCCGACATCGAAGGGAGACAGCGCCGCAATCAATTCAAGGCCGAGGTCGATTTCGCCGCGCGCTGCCCCTTCCGGCTGACGCGCCCCGACGGGACCGGGATTGGCGATTGAAAGGTCCGGTGCAAGATCAAGCGCCGACACGACCCTGACGCCGTGCGCCTCCAGAATATCGACCACGGCGCTGAGCAGGCCATCATCACCTTTACGAAACGCCGCCGTGATCGTCTGCCAATGGCGGATCAACCCCATGTCGGGCCGGATGTCGGTGATTCCCGGACGGACCACGGCGCCAATGAAGGCCGCGTCGAGAATACCCCGGCTGGTCAGGGCTTTCGACAGGGCACCGAACTGGCCCAGCCCGAAGGTCTGATGGTCGAAGGCGGCATAATCGGCAGCGTCGGCAGAGCCTGCCAGCAGGGCTACGAACACCTTGTGGCCAGCTCGCTCCGCGCTTGCCGCTACATGCAGGGGCAAAGTGCCTGAGCCGGCTATGATCGCCACAGGGCCAGGCGTTATCGCGCGCGGAGGCGCAATGCTCATACGGTGCCGTCCTGCTGCGCCGAGCCTTCGTCAGACTGCTGGCCGGAGCGCGGCGTCAGGATCGAACGCCGCCCGCCTGCCCTGATAAAGGCCAGCACCTCGGCGATGATTGCGTGGTCCGGATACTGAGCCTCAACCGCACCCAGCTGATCCTGCAGGGTGCCGCCGGCATGGAACAACATGCGAAACGCGTGACGCAAGGCATGAATGTCGGGACGGCCCATGCCGCTTCGCTTCAGCCCGATAATGTTGAGACCACCGAGATAGGCCCGGTTTCCCAGCGCCATGCCGAACGGAATGACATCATGCTCCACGGCGGCCATGCCGCCGATGAAGGCGTTGCGTCCGACGCGCGTGAACTGGTGGACCGCAGAAGCGCCTGCCATGATGACGTTGTCGCCGATGACGCAATGGCCTGCGAGCATGACGTTGTTGACCAGCGTGACGTTGTTGCCGACCACACAATCATGGGCGACATGGGCGTTCACCATGAAGTACCCATTGTCACCGACCCGGGTGTGGGAGCCACCGCGCACAGTGCCGGTGTTCATCGTGACATGTTCGCGAATAATGCAGTTCTGCCCAATCGTCAGCCGCGACTCATCCGAAATCGGCTTTGAATCCTGCGGTCCATGGCCAAGCACGGCAAAAGGATGCACGCGCGTGCCCGCGCCGATTGTCGTCAAGCCCTCAACGACGACATGGCTCATTATTTCGCAATTCTCGCCGATCTCGACCTTCGGGCCAATCACGCAGAATGGACCGATCGAAGTGCCCTGCCCGATCCGGGCTGTGCTGGCGACATGGGCAGTGGGATGAATGGCCATCAGTTCGGTCCGGAAGCCTGCTCAGGCGTCATTCTCGACGAGCATGGCGGAAATCACCGCTTCAGCCGCCAATTCATCATCGACCCGGGCCTCGCCCTTGAACCACCACATGTTGCGGCGCTGGCGAAGCTTGGTCATGTAAAGCTTCATCACGTCGCCTGGCACGACCGGGCGGCGAAACTTGCATTCGTCGATTGTCATGAAATAGACCAGCTTCGGCGGCGGCCTGTCAGTGCCACGCCCGTAGACGCACATCGCGCCAGCCGTCTGGGCCATGGCTTCGATGATCATGACGCCCGGCATAACCGGCTGGGCTGGGAAATGCCCCTGGAACTGCGGCTCGTTCATGGTGACGTTCTTGATGCCGACACCATAGCTATCGCCACGCATGTCCACGATCTTGTCGATCAGGAGGAACGGATAACGATGCGGCAGCAACTCCATGATCTTCAGGATGTTGGCCGTCCCGAGAGTTTCCGGAGTTGTGCCGCCGGTGCTTGCTGATTGTTCGTTCATTCGGATGGTTCCTCAAGCCCACCTGATTTTGCCGTCTTGTCCTTGCGGGTCGCAAGCTGATTGACAAGCGCAATCTCGCGCATCCACTCGCGCATCGGCTTGGCCGGGGTTCCGCCCCAGCGTGCGCCGGCAGGCACATCCGTGGCGACATTGCTGGTTGCACCGATCTGCGCGCCCTTGCCGATGCGGACATGCCCGATGACCGAAACCTTGCCGGCGAGCACGACATGGTCTTCCAGGACAGTGGAGCCAGAAATGCCGACCTGTGCAACCAGCACGCAATGGCGACCAACCACGACGTTGTGGGCAATCTGCACGAGATTATCGATCTTGGTGCCCTCGCCGATGGTGGTGTCACGGATCGTGCCGCGGTCGACGCACGAATTGGCTCCGATCTCAACATCATCCTGAATAATGACACGCCCGATCTGCGGCACCTTGAGATGGCCGCTCGCCCCCATGGCAAATCCAAAACCATCCTGCCCGATGCGCACACCCGGATGCAGGATGACGCGGTTGCCGATCAGGGCATGCTGGATGGTGACATGCGGACCGATCGCACCATCGCGCCCGATGCGCACATCGGGGCCGATGACTGTCTGTGCGCCGATGACGGTGCCCGCGCCGATCTCGGCGCGAGGGCCGATCACCACGCCCGGATCAATCACGACCCCATGTTCGAGCCGGGCGGTCGGATGGATCACGGCTCCGGGGCTGATCGCTGTGCTGGCAAAGAATGTGGCGGGCCGCGCCGCCTCAGGCACCATGACGGCAAGGCAGCGTGCGTAGCCCCGTTGGGGATCCTCGCATTCGAGCGCGATCGACGTGGTTGGAACGCGCGCCCGATAGCGCTTCGAGACCAGAACCACGCCGGCGCGCGTGGTGGCCAGTTGATCCAGATAGCGCGGGTTGTCCATGTGCGAGAGATCGTGTGGCCCGGCTTCATCAAGGGGCCGAACGGACGCGACGAGCCGATCCGGATCAAGCCCTTCAGGCAAGCCCGCGCCGACCAGACTGGCGACACCGGAGAGCGTCAACGATCTGACATCATGGAAGAAAACGGGCGCTGGCATGGTCACTTGATCCTGAGCAGGAGACCTGCGCCGCCCGCTGGACAACCCGGGGACGGGATACCCCGTCCGCGATCAGGGCTCAGGACCAGCGTCCCGACCGGCACGCGGGCCGGTTACAGCATGAGGGGCGGCTTAGTGCTGCCCCTCTGCTCATCAGAAGCTGGTGCCGCCGGAGAAGCGGAACGCCTGCAGGCGATCGCCGCCGTAACGACCGGTCGGGGTATTGATACCCTTGTCGTAGGTCAGGGCGTGGGCATAGTCGAAGCGGATCGGGCCCAGTGGCGACTGCCACAGAATGCTGGCACCGACCGATGAGCGCAGCGTGTTCTTGTCGCGGACGCAAGCCACTTCGCTGATGCCAACAGCGCCCGGGTCAGCCACGCCGTTGTTGTTCACGTCGAAGAAGCGCGCCTTTGCGCCAGCCGGGCAAACGCCTGCTGCCGAGCGACCACCATCGAAGTTGAACAAGGTGCCGGCATCGGCAAACAAGGCACCTCGAATGCCGATTTCCTTTGGCAGCAACGGGATCGGGAACTGCACTTCAAGCGAACCACCGAAATAGGTGGTGCCGCCAAGGGCCGCCGTCGAAGCCGTAGACGGGCTCGACACGTCGCGCGGACCAATGCCGGACGGCGCAAAGCCGCGAACGAGGTTGGGACCGAGGAAGTTGTGGTCGATGATGCGCAGAGGCTCATTGCCAAAGCCCATGGTGTGCCCGCCCTGCAGGCGGACGAAGCCGACCACATCGTCGTAAACTTCGCGGTAGTAGCGCGCGTCGCCGGAAATGCGGAAGAACTTCGAGTCTCCGCCCAGGCCGGCAAACTCGGGCCGCAGTTCGGCGTAAAAGCCGTTGCGCGGGTTCTTCGCGTTGTCGAGCGAATTGTAGGCGAAGGTCAGGCCGGCCAACGACGTGATCCGGTCGCCGCGGGCTTCCTTGATCGCGATCGAGGCCTCACCGTTGTTCAAACAGGCTGGAGAGCCAATGCCGGGACCACCATTCACGCCGACAAGACAGTCATTGTAAGGCAGGTCAGCCTTGTTCGGCACCTTGATCTCGGTCTGGTAGAGCGAGTAGCGGGCCGTGACCGAGAATTCTTCGGTGATCGGCAGCGTCGCACGGATCGTTGCACCCGTGGTCTGGCTCGTGAAGCGCGATGTCGCGTTGTTGTCGGAGAACTTCGAGAACAGGTCGAAACCGGCCGCGATCCGATAGCCGAGGAAATAGGGCTCGGTAAACGAGAACTCGAGGCCGCGGGAGCGCTGCCCCAGCGACCCGCCGATGCGCACGAATTGGCCACGGCCGAGGAAGTTGGATTCCGACAAAGACACGTCACCGAGGACGCCGTCAGCCGTCGAATAACCGGCAGCGATCGAGAACGAGCCCGTGGCCTTGTCTTCGACATCGACATTGATGACCACGCGGTCTGGCGCGCTGCCAGGCTCGTTGGTGATCCTGACACGGTTGAAGAAGCCGAGGTTGTTCAGGCGCCGTTCGGCGCGATCGATGAACACCTTGTTGTAGGCATCGCCTTCGCCGAGGTCGAACTCACGGCGGATGACGTGATCCAGAGTGCGGGTGTTTCCGCGCACGTTGATGCGCTCGACATAAACGCGCGGGCCCTCATCAACCACGTAGTTGATCGAAACCGTGCCATTGACCTGATCGCGCTGGCCCGACGGACGAACCTGCGAGAAGGCGTAGCCGCGACGAGCGACCTCGACCGTCATGGCTGAGAGCGAGCGCTCGACAGCCTCGGCGTTATAGGTGTCGCCTTCGTTGGTGCTGACAACGCGGCGCAGCGTGTCCGGATCGACATCGCGCAGGCGGGACGAGACCTGGACGCCACCGATGCGGTAGCGCATGCCTTCTTCCACAACGATGTTGACGACATAGCCGCCGCGCTCGGCGTCGAACGTCGCATCGCTGGATACGACGCGGAAATCGGCATAGCCATTGCGCAGGTAGAAGCGGCGGACCAGCTCGAGATCGGCAGCGATACGGTCCGGATCATAAACGTCGGAGGTCTTGAACCAGCTCAGCAGGTTCATCTCGGTCGAGTTCATCAGGCCCTTGAGGCGCGACGTGCCGTATTCCGAGTTGCCGGAGAAATTGATCGCCAGGATGCCTGTCTTGCCGCCTTCGACGATGGTGAAAACCACATCGGACCGGCCATTGGGCAACGGGACGATGCGCGAGCTCACCGTCACACCATAACCGCTGCGACGGTAAAGCGCGCGGATGCGTTCCACGTCGGAGGCAATCAGGCTGTCGCTGATCGGACCGCGGGACTTGGACTGCACTTCGCCGGAGAGGAAGTCACTCTTCAGGCGCTTGTTGCCTTCGAAGGCAACGTTGTTGATCGAGTCGTTCTCGCGAACGGTGACCACAGTCTGGCCACCACGGCGCGATACGTTCACCGAAGAGAACATGCCGGTGTTCATCAGCTCGCCGCGGATGGCTGCAGGAGATCCGGCACGGCTCACGTAGCCACGGATGGTTTCCGCGTCGACCCTGCGATTGCCCTGGACCACAACGGCCTGGGCGAGAGCGGCGGTCCCTGTGAGGGCCAGAACGGCAAGGCCGACGGCCGTTGACATCCTGAGGCGTGCCGCAAGGCGGCGATTTGGCACCGTCATCTTCATTGGTTCAATACACCGTCCGTTAACCACGAACCGGGTATCCCCGGCTGCAGACAATACGAGTCAAATTGCTTCTACAAAGTTTCCAACCGGATGCAAACACGCAAACCGGTCAGAGAAATCAAATGTCGCGCGGCGTGACACGGAAGCCACGCGCCAGCCTGCTTATCCCACAGCCGCCCTGCTCACAATCCGCGTGATGTCGTTCCATGTGACGAAAACCGTCAGAATGAGCACGAAAGCGATCCCTGCCTTGAAGGCATATTCCTGAACCCGCTCGCTCAGAGGGCGTCCGCGCAAGGCCTCGAAGGCATAGAATACCAGATGCCCACCATCGAGCATGGGAATTGGAAACAGGTTCATCAGTCCGATTGAGACGGAAAGCACGGCCGCAAGTGTCAAAAGCGAGACGATTCCGCCAGTCGAGGCGACATGGCCCGACACCTCCGCGATGTGGATGACGCCCGAAAGCTGGTCGGCCTTCTCGCGCCCGGTCAAAAGTTTACCAAGATAATCGAAAGTCCGGGTGACGATGAACCAGCTCTCGCGAACGCCATAGGCAATGGCTTCGACCGGCCCGTAACTGACCTGGCGCACGTCTTCAGGCTTGTTCGCCGCGGTGACGCCGATGACGCCGACACGCTCGACGCCCAGCGCGTGGCGGCGCTCGACAAGCGCCGGCGTGACATCAATGGTCGTCTCGACGCTGTTGCGGACCACGACAAAGCGCAGCGTGTTCTCGGCATTGATGGTGATGACGCGCCGGACCTCGTCGAAACTGGACATCTGGACCCCGTCCACCGACAGAATCAAATCCCCCGGCGCAAGGCCGGCCTGGGCAGCGGCACTGGCCGGCGTCACGCGGTCAATGCGCGGTGCAATGGTCGTGCGGCCAAAGGCCATGACGATCGCGGCAAACACCAGAATTGCGAAGATGAAGTTGGCCACCGGGCCTGCGGCCACGATGGCAGAGCGGCGGGCCACTGTTGCGCCGGGCAAGGTGCGGCTGAGTTCCGCCTGTGAAAGACCTGCGACAGCCTCGGCATCCGGCTGGCTGGCTGCGTTGGAATCCCCGGCAAACTTGACATAGCCGCCCAGCGGAATAGCGGCGAACCGCCAGCGGGTTCCATGCTTGTCGGTCCAGCCGAAGATCTCCTTGCCGAAGCCGATGGAGAAGGTGGTGACATCGACACCGCACCAGCGGCCAACCTTGTAGTGCCCGTATTCGTGCACGAACACGACGATGGTGAGAATGAACAGGAACGGCACCAGATAGAACAGGATGTTCGATCCAAGGGTGACGAGAGACGTCAGAATATCCATTCAAAACTCCCGCCGAGCGCCGAAAACCAGCTCTCAAACCATGCCAATCAGGCCGAACCGTGGCCTCGACGCGCCAACACGTCCTGCGCAGCGCTGCGCGTGATATGGTCGATCTCGAGCGCTTCATCAACCGACGATGGTGCATCGTGGCGATGTTTTGCAACAACGTCGCAGGTCATCGCCACGACGTTTGCCATCTCCCCGAACCTCAGCCGGCCATCGAGGAACGCGGCAACAGCAACCTCGTTGGCAGCATTCAGGATGGCACAGGCGGCACCGCCTGCGGCCATCGCTTCCAGGGCGAGACCGAGCGACGGAAAACGCGCGAGGTCCGGCTCGTCGAAGCTCAAGGTGCCGATGCTGGCAAGGTTTACCGGTGCGACACCGCTGACAAGGCGCCTGCCGTCCGACAGGCAATCGGCAAAAGGCACGCGCATGTCTGGCAGCGCCATGCCCGCGATAACGCTGCCATCGTTGAAGCTGACGAGACCATGCACGATTTGCTGCGGATGGATGACGGCTCCCAGTCGGTCAGGCCCGATGCCAAAGATATGGTGGGCTTCGATCAGTTCGAGCCCCTTGTTCATCAGACTAGCCGAGTCGATGGTGATCTTTGAGCCCATGGCATAGTTGGGGTGCTTCAGCGCCTGCTCGCGCGTGGCGCTGTCGATCTCGGCCTTGCTCCAGGAGCGGAACGGTCCGCCCGATGCGGTCAGCGTGATGCGCGCCACATCGGCGAGTGAACGGCCGGCCAGGGCCTGGGAGACGGCGTTGTGCTCCGAATCCAGCGGCAGGATGATCGCACCAATGCGCCGCGCTTCGGCCATGAAGAACGCGCCAGCGCAAACCAGCGTCTCCTTGTTGGCCAGAGCAATGCGGCGGCCGGGCTTGAGGGCTGCGACCGTCGGCTTGAGGCCGGCCACGCCGCTGATCCCGGCGACAACCACGTCACAAGGCCTTTCGACGGCATCAAGCACGGCGCTTTCGCCGGCACCGCAGCTGATGCCACTGCCGGCAAGGTGTTCGCGCAGGGCCGGCAAGGCCGCGGGATCGGCAAGTGCGGCAAAGCGGGCCCCGAGCTGGCGCGCCATGGCGGCAAGAGCGGCGGCATCATGACCGCCCACCATGGCCTCGACGGCAAAATGACCGGGATTGGCGAGGATCACGTCCCGCGCCGAACGTCCGATCGAGCCGGTAGCTCCCAGAATGGTGACACGCCTCATGATCGGTCCTTGCGTGCCCTGCCCGCAGCTTACCGCCAAATGGCGACGGCTATGGCGACGAGTGTGACCACAACCACGAAGGCGTCAAGACGATCGAGCACGCCGCCATGACCCGGAATGATCGAGCCGGAATCTTTCACGCCGAAATGGCGCTTGAGTGAAGACTCCAGCAGATCGCCCATTTGCCCGGCGGCGGAGGCCAGCAGGGCGCAACCCGCCGTGGCAAGGAAGCCAAGGCTCCAGGCCGCACCAAAGCGGCGCGAGACCCAGGCGACCAGAAGCCCGGCAGCGACGCCGGCAACCGCCCCGCCGATCGCGCCGGACCAGGTTTTCTTGGGGCTGACTGCTGGCCAAAGCTTGGGCCCACCAATGGCCCGTCCGGCAAAGTAGGCAGCGACGTCCGTTGACCAGACCACGGCGAAGCACCAGGCAATCAGGGCCAAACCCAGTTGCACTTCGGCACGCACGATGATCGGGGCCATGGCGATAGCGGCAGCGTAGATTACGCCTGCGCCTGCCACCAGCCGGAGTGGCTTTAGCGTCGCGGCCATCACCGCGCCCACGGTCAGCGCACAGGCGGCAAGTCCGGCCGCTTCCCAGCCAAGATGGGCCGCAAGGCCGGCCAGCGCCGCACCCGCTGCAGCCAGCAGCCGGACAGGACGCTCGCCATCCGGTGATACAATCTTGAGCCACTCCATGGCAGCAACGGCACCGACGGCGATCCAGAGCAGGGCGAAGGGCCAGCCGCCCCACCACAAGGTCAGCAAAGCGACCGCAACCATGACCAGTCCGGACCGGACCCTGAGGCTCAACTCATTGCGCGCTGCAGACGCAACACCAGGCGGCGGGCCCGAAGTCTGGCCTGAAGGCACATCACCAGACTTTGCGTCACCGGACTTGGCGTCACCGGACATGGGGTATTCCTGACCTCAACTGGCCGTTTCCGGCAATTCATCCGACTGGCCGGACCCTCGCCATGCCATTCACGTTCACACGGCTTTCTGTGCCAGTCCGCCAAAGCGCCTGTCTCGCATCCGAAACTCGGCAATCGCAGCTTCCAGCGCACCGTGATCGAAATCGGGCCAGAGAACCGGCGTGAACACAAGCTCCGAATAGGCGGCCTGCCACATCAGGAAGTTCGACAGCCTGACCTCGCCGGATGTGCGGATGACGAGATCCGGATCAGGGACATCGCCTGTATCGAGACTTGCCGAAATCTCTGCCGCAGTGATCGGCGTGTCGTCGCCCTTCGCCAGCCGATCTGCCAGCAACCGGTTGGTCGCGCGCATGATTTCGTCGCGAGCGCCATAGTTGAATGCGATGATCAGCGTCAGGGCGGTGTTATCGCGCGTCAGTGCCTCCGCCTGATCGATCAATTCGCGGATGTCGGCGGGCGTGCCATCGCGATCGCCGATCATCCGGACGCGCACATTCGAGGCATGCAACTCGGCCAGGTCATTGCGGACGAACCGCTTGAAAAGTGCCAGCAGGAAGCTGACCTCCATGGCGGGCCGGCGCCAGTTCTCGGTCGAGAAGCTGAAGATCGTGAGGTAGGACACACCCAGATCGCTTGCCGCCCGCACCGTCCGCCGGAGTGCTTCGACGCCGCGGCGATGCCCCTCCGTGCGAGGCAGACCGCGCGCCTGCGCCCAGCGCCCGTTACCATCCATGATGATGGCAACATGACGAGGTGGCGGCGGGCCGATCGCGGCCGGCTCGGGCGTTTGCCGAAGGGGTTCTGTTGAAGGGCTCATGATCCCGTCAGAGGTGGTTCGGTGAAAGCCGACGTCAAGCCATCGGCGCGGCACGCAACACAGGCACTTGATGAACCGGTTGAGGCCAAGGCGCCGCCTGAACCAGTGTCAGCCACACAAAGATCAGCAGAATCAGACCTGCATGATCTCCTTTTCCTTTGTTGCCAGGGCCGCATCAATGTCTGAGACTGACTGATCCGTGGCTTTCTGCACCTGATCGGACTGACGGGCCGCATCGTCTTCCGACATGTGGCCGTCCTTTTCGAGCTTCTTCAGGATTTCGAGTCCGTCACGGCGCACGTGTCGCACAGCCACCCTCGCCTCTTCGGAATACTTGTGGGCGACCTTGACCAGTTCCTTGCGCCGCTGCTCGTTCAGTTCAGGAATGCGGATGCGGATGGTCTGGCCTTCGGTCTGCGGATTGAGGCCAAGATCGGAATCACGGATCGCCTTGTCGACCGCAGCGGCCATGGCCCTGTCCCAGACCACGACACTGAGAAGCCGGGCTTCCGGAACGCTGACAGTTGCCACCTGGTTCAGTGGCATCTTCGAGCCGTAGGCATCCACCATGATCGGGTCGAGCACGCTTGCCGAGGCCCGGCCCGTGCGCAGCGAGTTGAGATCGTGCTTGAGCGAGGCCACTGCGCCCTGCATGCGGCGCTTGACGTCGTTGAGATCAAAGATCGGAGGAGCCATGGACGGGGCCTTCTTCTGTCATCTGGAACGGGGACCGTGCTTCGCGGGACAAGCAGATCGTGGCAAGCCCCGGCATGCGCGACGCATCCCGGATGACCATGCTGATCGGACCAGAGCCGGTCAAGCCTTCTGCACCGGGCAACGAAATGTCTTCACGGGACAACATAGGTGGCACGGCCATTGCCGCGCAGCACGGCGGAGATCGCACCGGGCTGGGCGATCGAGAACACGCCGATGGTGAGTTGGGCATCGCGGGCCAGTGCAAAGGCTGCTGTGTCCATCACGCCCAGTTCCTTAGAAATCGCTTCGACATGGGTCAACTGGTCGTAGCGCGTGGCGGTCGGGTCCTTCTTCGGGTCGGCGGAATAGACGCCGTCGACCTGGGTTGCCTTGAACACGGCCTCGCATTTCAGCTCCGCGGCCCGCAGCACCGCTGCGGTATCGGTGGTGAAGAACGGATTGCCGGTGCCGCCTGCTATGATGACCACATGGCCGCGCTCCATATGGTGCAGCGCAGGCTGGCGGGCATAGGTCTCGCAGATCGTGGGCATGGACACAGCCGACATCGTGCGCGCCGTGACGCCGGCGGCATTGACGGCATTTTCGAGGGCGATCGAGTTCATCGCGGTTGCCAGCATGCCCATGGAATCGGCCGTGGCCCGGTCGATCCAGCCGGCCGAACTGACGCGGGCGCCGCGAATGATGTTGCCGCCGCCGATCACCAGCGCGATCTCGATGCCGGCGCTGGACGCTTCGGCGATGTCAGCAGCCAGCGTGTTGAGCACGGGCGGGTAAAGCCAGTAGCCGTCCGGCGCCGCGAGGGCTTCGCCGGAGAGCTTGATCAGCACGCGCTTGAACCTGGTCATGCCCCGGCCTCCTCCTGCATCAGGGCGAATGCTGCCCTGCATCGGTCAAAAAAAAGCGGCGCACCCGGCGCCGCTTTGGTGGTTCCGGCTATCAGGCTTTGCCGCCTGCCGCAGCCGCGACTTCCGCCGCGAAGTCGCTTTCCTCTTTCTCGATTCCCTCGCCGAGTGCAAATCGGGCAAAGCCCGTGAGCTTGATCGGACCGCCGACCTTGCCCTCGGCATCCTTGAGCGCCTGGCTCACGGACTTCGAGCCGTCGTGGATGTAGGTCTGTTCGAGCAGGCAGTATTCCTTGGCGTAGGACTTCATGCCCGACTCGACGATCTTGTCCATGACATGGGCTGGCTTGCCCGCATTCTTCTCGGCCAGAATGGCCTTTTCGCGCGCCAGAACCTCCGGGGCGACCGAGGCCAGATCGAGCGCGACCGGGTTGGCCGCTGCCACATGCATGGCAAGCTGGCGGCCAAGGGCGGCCAGTTCGTCACCCTTGCCGGGCGATTCAAGCGCCACCAGCACGCCGATGCGGCCAAGGCCTTCGCCGGCCGCATTGTGCAGGTAGGACGCGACAACGCCGGCGGAAACATCGAACTTGCGGGCGCGGCGCAGCGCCATGTTCTCGCCGATGGTGGCGATGGCATTGGCAATGGCATCCTGCACGGTGCCGCCGCCCGGATAGGCCGCAACCTTCACGGCTTCCACATCGTCGCCAACCTTGAGCGCGACACCGGCAACGTTGCGAGCCAGCGTCTGGAACTGTTCATTCTTGGCGAGGAAGTCGGTCTCGGCATTGACCTCGACAACCACACCGCTTGTGCCGGCAACCGCAATGGCCACGAGGCCTTCGGCGGCGACGCGGCCGGCCTTCTTGGCGGCCTTGGAGAGGCCCTTCTTGCGCAGCCAATCGACAGCGGCTTCCATATCACCGCCGGTTTCCACCAGCGCGGACTTGCAGTCCATCATGCCTGCGTCGGTCTTGTCGCGCAGTTCCTTCACCAGAGCAGCCGAAATCACGGACATCTCTTTTCACCTTTCGAACGGAGGGCCCGGCTGAACCGGGCATGCTGATAACGAGAACCGGCGCACCCTTAAGGCGCGCCGGCGCGTGTGGATCTGGCGTGGCCGGGGCGCTGACGCCCCGTGGCCTCAGGCGTCGCCGAGCGAACGGGCCTGGGCGATCCAGCCATCGCGCGCAATGCGCCCGCTGAGCTTGAGCGACGCATCAACCGTCATCTCGTCGGCCGGGGACATCGCGGCAAACTGCCAATAGTGGAACAGGCCGCCTTCGTTCAGCTTCTTCTCGAGCTCAGGGCCAACGCCCGTCAGCTTGGTGAGATCGTCCGGAGCGCCGCGTGGCGCGGTGAGCAGCTCGAAGCCGGTGGCTGCGGTCTCGACCGGCAGCACTTCGACCATCGGGGCTTCGGATGCGCCCATGTCGACGCCGCTGTTGCCCTGGCCACGCGCGATGCCGTCGAGAGCGGCGCGTGCCACCAGATCGCAATACAGCGAAATGGCGCGGCCGGCGTCGTCATTGCCCGGAACCGGGAAGGTGATGCCATCGGGGTCGCAGTTGGTGTCGACGATCGCGGCGACCGGGATGTTCAGGCGCTGGGCTTCCTTGACGGCAAGCTGCTCCTTGTTGGTGTCGATCACGAAGATCATGTCCGGCGTGCCGCCCATGTCCTTGATGCCGCCGAGAGCCTTTTCGAGGTTGTCGCGCTCACGCGACAGCATCAGGCGCTCCTTCTTGGTGAGGCCCTGTGCCCCGACCGCGAGCATCTCGTCGAGCTTGCGCAGGCGCTGGATCGAACCGGAAATGGTCTTCCAGTTGGTCAGCATGCCGCCGAGCCAGCGCGAGTTGACATAATACTGGGCCGAACGCTTGGCCGCATCGGCGACCAGATCCTGCGCCTGACGCTTGGTGCCGACGAACAGCACGCGGCCGCCACGGGCCACGGTGTCGCTGACGGCCTGGAGGGCGCGGTGCAGCATCGGCACGGACTGGGCCAGATCGATGATGTGGATCTTGTTGCGCTCGCCGAAGATGTACTGCGACATCTTCGGGTTCCAGCGGTGCGACTGGTGGCCAAAGTGCGCGCCAGCCTCAAGCAATTGGCGCATGGAAAATTCAGGAACTGCCATGGGTCTTCTCCGGTTACGAGTGCCTCTGCGGACCAGTGCGGCGGATCAGGGCAGAGCCAGGATCAGCCACCGGATGGACGGAATAAGCTTCCGCCCGATAAAGCCCGCATGTGGGATGACGCGCGAGTACAATCGATTGCAGGTTTTGGCAACCCCGAAAGGCACATTGCCCCCGACCATTGCCCCCTTCACATCAGATCCACACTCACCACACCCGGCACGGCGCGCAAGGCGCCGGCGATCTGGGGGCTGACGAGGCGTTTGCCGGGCAGCTCAATCTCGATCTCCTCGTCGCCCTGATCGACGATGACCACGACCGAGACACGGGCATCGCCCTGCTGCTTCAGCCGCTCGGCCAGAGCCGCGACGGGCTTGTCGTCGCGCACGAAGATGCGCATGTCCTGTTTCTGGCGCGCGGCGGCGGCATCGAGCGGCTCGACGCTTTCGATGCGGGGCTTGACCTCGTCGCCATCGAGCGTGGCCGAGACCATCAGCAGCACGACCTTGCCCGGCTCCAGCAGATCGCGGAAGCGCTGTAGGCCTTCCGAAAACAGCACCGCCTCGAAATGCCCGCTCTGATCGGAGAGCTGCACGATGCCCATCTTGTTGCCTGTCCGGGTGCGCCGCTCGGAGCGGTCGATCACGGAAGCGGCGATGCGGCCCATGGAGGCTCCGGTCTGCCTGACCGTGGCGGCGAACTCTGAAAAGCGCCGCACGCGCATGCGCTGGAGCACGCTGGCGTAATCGTCGAGCGGATGGCCGCTGAGAAAGAAGCCGACCGCCGCATGCTCGCGCTGCAGCTTCTCGGAAGCGAGCCACGGCACATGCGGCGGGATCACCAGCGCATCAATGGCACCAGAGCCGAACAGCTCATCCTGCCCGCCCTCGGCGGACTCGCGCGTGCGCTGGGCCAGCGCCACGATGCCATCGATGGCGGCAATGGCGCGGGCCCGGTCCGGCTCCAGCTCATCAAAGGCGCCGGCTGCGATCAGGGCCTCAAGCGTGCGCTTGTTGACCTTGCGCGTGTCGAGCCGGCGGGCGAGATCCCCTAAGTCCCGGTAGGGACCGCCCTCCCCGCGCGCGGCCACCAGCGAGGCCACGGCCTCCTGCCCGACGCCCCGGATCGCGGCAAGCGCATAGAAGATTTTGCCATCGCGCACATCGAAGTGCACGCCCGAGCGGTTGATCGACGGCGGCTCGACCTTGATGCCCATGCGTTCGGCATCGCGCCGGAACTCGGCCAGCTTGTCGGTGTTCGACATGTCGAGCGTCATCGACGCCGCCATGAACTCGACCGGGAAGTTCGCCTTGAGATAGGCCGTCTGGTACGACACGACCGCATAGGCAGCCGCGTGGCTCTTGTTGAAGCCGTAATCGGCGAACTTGGCCAGCAGATCGAAAATTTCCGAGGCCAGATCATTGGACAATCCGCGCTCGACGGCCCCGCGCGTGAAACGGTCGCGCTGCGCGTCCATCTCGGCCTTGACCTTCTTGCCCATGGCGCGGCGCAGCAGATCGGCCTCACCGAGCGAGTAGCCTGACAGCGCCTGCGCGACCTGCATCACCTGCTCCTGATAGACGATGATGCCGTGGGTCTCGGACAGGAAGGGCTCCAGCTTGGGATGAAGATAGGTCGCCTTCTCAAGCCCCAGCTTGCGGCGACAATACGTGGGGATGTTGTCCATCGGGCCGGGCCGATACAGCGCCACCAGCGCGATCAGGTCCTCGACACGGTCGGCCTTCATCTCGACCAGCGCCTTGCGCATGCCGGCGCTTTCCACCTGGAACACGCCGACCGTCTCACCCCGTGCCAGCATCTCATAGGTTTTCGGGTCGTCGAACGGCAACGCATCGAGCGCAACCGCAATGCCGCGCTGCGCGATAAGCCGCACCGCCGTGGTCAGCACCGTGAGCGTCTTGAGGCCGAGGAAGTCGAACTTGACGAGGCCGGCCTGCTCGACCCACTTCATGTTGTATTGGGTGACGCGCGCGCCCGTGCGCGGATCCCTGTAAAGCGGCACAAGCTGATCCAGCGCGCGGTCGCCGATCACCACGCCGGCGGCATGGGTCGAGGCATGGCGGTGCAGCCCTTCCAGCTTCTGCGCGATTTCCAGCATGCGGGCCACGATGGGCTCATCGTTGGCAGCCATCTGGAGTTTGGGCTCGCCCGCGATCGCCTCTGCCAGCGGCGTGATCTTGCCCGGCGCTTGCGGCACCAGCTTGGTCAGCTTGTCGACCTGGCCATAGGGCATTTCGAGCACGCGCCCGACATCGCGCATGACGCCGCGCGCCAGCAATGTGCCGAAGGTGATGATCTGCGCCACGCGCTCATCGCCATAGCGCCGCTTGACGTACTCGATCACCTCTTCGCGCCGGTCCTGGCAGAAGTCGATGTCGAAGTCCGGCATCGACACCCGGTCCGGGTTGAGGAAGCGCTCGAACAGCAGACCGAACCGCAGCGGGTCCACATCGGTGATGGTCAGTGCGTAGGCCACGAGAGAGCCTGCCCCCGAACCACGGCCAGGACCCACCGGGATATCCTCGGATTTGGCCCACTTGATGAAGTCAGCCACAATCAGGAAATAGCCCGGGAACTGCATGCGCTCGATGATCGACAGTTCGAACGCGAGACGCTTCTCATAGTCCTCGATTGTGAAATCCGCGCATGGACCATGAGCTGCGAGCCGGGCCTTCAGTCCAGCTTCGGCCTGATCCCGCAACTCCGATGCCTCATCGCGGCCATCGGCTGTCTCGTATCGTGGCAGGATCGGCTTGCGCACCACCGGCCTCCAGGCACAACGCATGGCCACTTCGAGCGTGGTTGCCAGCGCTTCCGGCAAGTCGGCGAAGCGCCGCGCCATCTCCGCGCGCGATGCGAAGAACTGGCCCTCGCTGACGCGGCGGCGCTCGTCATCGGACATCAGCCGGCCTGACGAAATCGCCATCAGCGCGTCATGCGCCTCATGATCGGCGGCCTTGCCAAAGAATGGAATGTTCGTGGCAACGATGGGGAGATTGGCCGCATAGGCAAGACCGAGCAGGGCCTGTTCCGTCGGCAGCCTGCCGCTCGTTGCCGGGCGCTGGACCTCGACATAGAGCCGGTCGCCGAATGCGGCCTGCAACACGCCAAGCCGAGTGCCAGCCAATTCATGCCGCCCCTCCGCAAGGGCAAGGTCAACCGGCCCGCCAGCCCCGCCGGTCAGCGCGATCACGCCCTCGCCATGCTCCGCAAGCAACCCGAGCTTGACGACCGGCGACGCGCCAAGCTCCGGCACCATGTAGGCGGCGCTGACAAGCGCCAGAAGATTGGCATAACCCCGTTCGCTGGCGGCAAGCAGCACCACATGCGGATGAACCACATGCAGCGGCTTTCTGGCATCCGCGGCGATGTCCTCGCAATCAACGTTGAGCTGGATGCCGACCAGGGGCTGAACGCCCGACCCGGCCAGCTTCTCGGAAAACTCAAGCGCACCGAACAGGTTGTTGGTGTCCGTCAGGGCCAGCGCGGGCTGACGGTCGGCAATGGCCAGCTTGCTCAACGTCGCGATGGTCATCGCACCTTCCAGCAGCGAATAGCTGGAATGGACATGCAGGTGGACGAACCCCGCTTCGGACGCAGCAAAAGCCATGTTCAGCGCCTCCCCAGCGTTCCTCGCCGGGCGACTCTCGCCCGCGACACCCGCTCCAGCTATCGCGCCGAAGGCTCCCGAGGTCGAGGGCTTTTGCCGGCCATGGCGAGGTTGTTCACACGCCGGGGCCCGAGAAAATCGCCGCCCATGTCAGGATCATGGCGATGAAGGTGCCGAGGGATGCCACTTCGGTGAAACCAACAACCAGACGTCGGGTCATGTCCGAACTCCTTGTTTATGATATGTCCGTTTATGTATCTGTTTTGTTCTTATGTCAACAGGCTGACCGGTGCGATCTGCTGCATGACCCTGCCAGTGGATTTCCACGACGGCGGACGGCGCCAATCATGTTTCGCGGACCGGCTCTCCGGCAACGCGCCAGCGCGGATCGTCAAGAAACCACAGTGATCTTGATGGACGTCTCACCGGATCACGCGCCTTGCCGCGGCTTTCGCCGACCCATTGAGCGTGGCCAGCCTCGCTCAGTCCATTGTCACGACCTGTCCGCCCTTGATCGTCACGCGTCGGTCCATCTGCGCGGCAAGGTCGAGATTGTGGGTGGCGATCAGCGCCGCCAGGCCTGAGGCACGGACGAGAGAAGTCAGGGTTCGGAAGACGTGCGACGATGTCACCGGGTCAAGATTGCCGGTCGGTTCGTCGGCCAGCAACAGGCGCGGCGCATTGGCAACAGCGCGCGCGATGGCGACACGCTGCTGCTCGCCGCCAGACAACTCGCCGGGGCGGTGCTTGAGGCGCGCGCCGAGACCGAGGAAATCGAGCAGGTCGGAGGCGCGCTTTGCGGCTTCTGCCTTGCCAAGACCGCGGATCAGCTGCGGCATCACCACGTTCTCAAGCGCAGAGAATTCCGGCAGCAGGTGATGGAATTGATAGACGAAGCCGATTTCCGTGCGGCGCAGGCGCGTGCGGGCGCTGTCATCGAGCTTCGCCGTGGCGACGCCGCCAATGAAAACCTCGCCGGCATCGGGGTGTTCCAGCAGGCCGGCCACATGCAGCAGCGTCGACTTGCCTGTGCCAGAGGGCGCGACAAGCGCGACCAGTTCGCCGGGCCATATGGCGAAATCGGCCTTCTTGAGAATATCGAGCGAGCCGCCCGTCTGCGGATAGCTGCGATCGACCTGCGACAGGAACAGCGCGGGTGTGACGGGCGGGCTTGTGCCGGTTTCAGTCATGCCCGCCTCACCCGTATCTCAGCGCTTCGACCGGATCGAGCCGGGCAGCGCGCCACGCCGGATACAGCGTGGCAAGCAGCGACAGGACCAGCGCCATGCCGACGACGGCTGCGACTTCGGTCGGGTTGGTCTCGGCGGGAATCTCGGTGAGGAAGCGAACGGTCGGATCCCAGAGCTGGGTTCCGCTGATGCGCGAGACGAAGCTCTGGATCGCCTGAATGTTGGCGCAGACCAGAAGCCCGAGGCCGAAGCCGGCGATGGTGCCAACCACGCCGATCGAAGCCCCCGTGATCAGGAACACGCGCAACACCGAGCCACTGGTCGCGCCCATGGTGCGCAGGATGGCGATATCCGAACTCTTGTCCTTCACCAGCATGATCAGGCCGGAGACGATGTTGAGGGCCGCAACCAGCACGATCAGCATCAGGATCAGGAACATCACGTTGCGCTCCACCTCCAGTGCCGAGAAGAAGGTACGGTTGCGCTGCCGCCAGTCGGTCAGCACGAGCGGACGCGGGGCATTGGCCTCGATGGCGTCCCGGACGGTCTGGGTGCGGTCGGCGTTCTCGATGAAGACCTCGATGACGTTCACATCGTCATCGCGGTTGAAATAGGCCTGCGCCTCGCCCAGCGGCATGAACGCGAAGGTGCCATCGAACTCGGACATCCCGATCTCGAACACGGCCACAACCGGATAGGCCTTGATGCGCGGGGCCGTTCCGAACGGTGTTGCCGCTCCGCGCGGACTGATGATGGTGATCTGGTCGCCCGCCCGGATCGACAGGGCCTCGGCCAGCCGGATGCCGATGGCAACGCCGTTGTTGGCATCAAAGCCTTCGAGCGTGCCCTGCTTGATGTTCTTGGCGATGAACGGGATTTTCTGGATGTCGCTTTCGCGCATGCCGCGCACCAGCACGCCGCTGTTGCCATATTGCGACGAGGCGAGCGCCTGCCCTTCAACCATGGGAATGGCGAGTGTCACGCCCTTGATCGCCATCAGTTTGGTCGCGACCTCGGCGTAATCGTCGAGCGGGCGCTCGATCGGGGTCAGGAAGATGTGGCCATTGACGCCGACGATCTTGTCGAGAAGCTCCTTGCGGAAACCATTCATGACCGACAGCACGATGATCAGGGTCGCGACGCCGAGCATGATGCCGAGGAACGAAAAACCGGCAATGACGGAGACGAAGCCCTCGCGGCGGCGGGTGCGCAGATAACGCGAGGCCAGCATCCACTCGAAGCGGGCAAACGGCCTGGTGTCGGCGGGGGCGTCGATCATTGCGCTGGGCGGCCTGCGGTGAGCTTGTCGAGGGCGGCGGCCGGAGACAGGCTTTCACGCTCGCCAGTGGCCCGCCGCTTCAGTTCGACCTTGCCTTCGGCGAGGCTCTTGGGGCCGACGATCAGCTGCCAGGGCGAGCCGATCAGATCATTGACCACGAACTTCGCGCCGGGCCGCTCGTCGCGGTCGTCATAAAGCACGTCGACACCGGCGGCGAGCAGGCCAGCGTAGAGCGTCTCGCAGGCGGCATCGGTGCCGGCGTCGCCCATCTTGAGGTTGAGCAAGGATACCGAGAACGGCGCGATCTCGTCTGGCCAGATGATGCCGGCCTCGTCGTGGCTGGCCTCGATCAGGGCCGCAATCAGGCGGGTGGGACCGATGCCGTAAGAGCCCATGTGCACATGCGTGTCCTTGCCATCAGGGCCTGCGACCGTCGCGCCCATGGGCTCGGAATACTTGGTGCCGAAGTAGAAAATATGGCCGACCTCGATGCCGCGTGCCGAAACCCGCGAGGCTTCCGGAATGGCCTCATAAGCGGCTGCGTCATGCATTTCGGAGGTGGCGGCGTAGAGCGAGGTCCAGCGATCCACAATGCCCTGCACGCCGGCGACATCGTCGAAATCGGTGTCGGGGCCGGGCACTGGATAGCTGAGAAAGTCCTTGTGGCAGAACACCTCGCTCTCGCCGGTGGAGGCAAGAACGATGAATTCGTGGCTGAGATTGCCGCCGATGGGGCCAGTATCGGCGCGCATGGGGATCGACTTAAGACCCAGCCGCTCGAAGGTGCGCAGATAGGCCACGAACATCTTGTTGTAGGCGTGCACGGCCCCGGCCTGATCGAGATCGAAGGAGTAGGCATCCTTCATCATGAACTCACGGCCGCGCATGACGCCGAAGCGGGGGCGGACCTCGTCGCGGAACTTCCACTGGATATGATAAAGGTTCAGAGGCAGTTCCTTGTAGGACTTCACGTAGGATCTGAAGATCTCCGTGATCATTTCCTCATTGGTCGGGCCGAACAGCATCTCGCGATCATGGCGATCCTTGATGCGCAGCATCTCCTTGCCATAGGCGTCATAGCGACCGCTCTCACGCCACAGGTCGGCGGACTGGATGGTCGGCATGAGCAGTTCGACTGCTCCGGAGCGGTTCTGCTCCTCGCGGATAACCGCATTGATCTTGTTGAGCACGCGCAGGCCCAGTGGCAACAGCGTGTAACTCCCCGCTGCCTGCTGGCGGATCAGGCCGGCGCGCAGCATCAGTTTGTGCGAAACGATCTCGGCATCCTTGGGCGTATCGCGCAGGATCGGCAGAAAATAGCGGGACAGACGCATGGGACACCCTGTTGAGCGCGCGCGACCCGGCGAATCCCGCGAGTCAGCACGCATCGATAGCACCCGACTGACACCATCCATGGGCCAAAAATGCAAGGGCAGCTGATGCCGGGCTGGCAGATTCAGCGGCCAGCCGGGCCGTCAGTCTTTGGCAAAGCGTGCCTTCAGGGCTGCGGCGACGGCTTCAGGCACGAAGGATGTGATGTCACCGCCCATCGAGGCGATCTGGCGCACGAGCGTGGCCGTCACCGGGCGAACCCGCGGAGACGCTGGCAGAAACACGGTCAGGATATCGGGCGCAAGAACGCCGTTCATCCCGGCCATCTGCATCTCGTAGTCAAGATCGGTGCCGTCACGCAGGCCCCTGATCATCATCGAGGCCCCTGCCCGGCGGGCAGCATTGACCGCAAGATCAGAGAAGGTGACGACCTCGAGCCGGGTCTGCTCGATCCTTGCCATCGGCACGCAGATTTCACGGATCATGGCGGCCCGCTCGTCGGCGCTGAACAGCGGCGCCTTGCCGGGGTGCACACCAATTGCCACGACCAGCGTATCGACCATGCCGCAGGCTTGCCGCACCACGTCGACGTGGCCGTTGGTGAGGGGATCGAACGAGCCGGTGTAAAGTGCGGTGCGGGTCATGACAGATGGGTAAGACAGGTTTTCTGCGTTGGCAAATCGGACATCATTGCGCCGCCAGGGCCTCAGACTGCCCGGATGGCCTTCACCATGGCCGGCCACTCGTCCATATGGTCGATCACGGCCATGGCGCCCGCTTCCTTGAGGCGCGCGCTGATGCGGGCCCGGTCATGCGCAACCCCGGTGAAGCCGATGACCGGCATCCCGGCGGCGCGTGCGGCCAGAACACCGGGAACAGAATCCTCGATGACGAGACATTTTTCGGGGCGGACACCCATTGTCTCCGCTGCAAACAGGAAGACGTCAGGGTGCGGCTTGCCGCGCGAGACCTGGCTGGCCGAAAAGACATGCGGATCGAACAGGTCGATCAGCCCGGCCGTGGCGAGATTGCGCTTGAGCGGCACGAGGCTGGTGGACGAGGCGACGCAACGCGGCCCCTCGATCAGGCTCACAGCCTCCCGGACACCCGGCAGGCTCTGCAATTCCTCGGTGAAGCGGCGGTGGACCTCGCGCTCGATGCCTTCCTCAAATTCGGCAGGGAGCGGCCCGCCATAGTCGGCTTCAAGAACCTTGCGGCCCGCCGCCACCGGAATCCCGACCATCGCATCGACGTAGGAGTCCATCGTCCAGTGCGTCAGGCCGATGCTGTGATAGGCCCTCAGGTTGATCTCGGCGTAGATCGTCTCGGTGTCGATCAGCGTGCCGTCGCAATCGTAGATGATCAGATCGTGGGGCACGGGCGCATTCCGGGTGACAGGGCCTTTCCTCCTAATGCGCCGTGTCCTTCTTCTCAAGGGACCGCATGATGTGTTGCCCGAGGCGCAGGGCGGGAAGCGAGATTTGCCGCGCCTGCATCAGGGCAATCTCGGTGTCGGACAGGTCGGGCGCGCCCTCTGCCACGTCGATGATATAGAAATCCGGCGGGACCATTTCCTTGGGCAGCACGGTCAGGCCAAGACCGGCACGCACAGCGGCCTGCGCTCCGGCCAGCGAGGTCGAGGTGTAGGCCACGCGCCAGGACCGGCCGGCCCGGTCGAGCGCCGCGGTGGCGCGCTTGCGGTAGACACATGGATGGGGCGAGACGACCAGCGGCAACGGTCCCTCGCTGGTGAATATCTCCGGCCTGGTCCCGGCCCAGACCAGCGGTTCGCGCCAGACACGTACACCCTCGGTGGGCCCCATCGGCTCGCGCTTGATCAGCACCAGATCGAATTCACCATCCTTGAAACGCTCGATCAGGTTGAGCGTCAGGTCCGTGGTGACCTCAAGAGCGACGCCAGGATGGCTCTGGGCAAAGCGCGCCAGCACGCCGGACAGATGCGTGGTCGCGAAGTCCTCGGGCGTGCCAAGCCGCACCAGCCCCTGGATGACCGGCTCGCTGATCTTGCCGAGCGCTTCCTCGGCAAGGGCAAGGATGCGGCGCGCATAGGAGAGCAATATCTCGCCATCGCCGGTGAGTTGCACACCTTTCGGGGAACGCCACATCAGGCTCCGTCCGAGCCCGTCCTCAAGGCGCTTCAACTGCAGGCTGACTGTCGGCTGACTGATCAGCAGCCGCTCGCCTGCCCGCGTGAGGCTCCCCAGCTCGGCCACCATCACGAAGGTCCGCAGCAGATCGAGATCAAGGCGGGAGGTCATGTCTCTCAGCTTTCCTGTGCGAGCGCGTCGGGCTGATCGATACAAGCTGCGCATTTGGCATTGCAAATTGCAATGAGGTTTCTCTCATCACAAAGCTTCCTGCAATGCAGGGGTCCGGGCAAACGCATGTGAAATCCACGCCTCGCTTCGTTGTGAAGCTGCCACTGGCGTTGAACGATTGGCCGGTTGTTTTCCGGGTTGACGCCGGCGCTGCAATTTCATCATCTGGTCAAATCCGGGACACTTCGGATCGCAGTGGCAGACATGATGCTGCCTCGAAGAAAAAAGTCAGACACGGGAAGTACGCACCATGGATCGTCGTCATCTCCTGCTTGCCGGGGCTGTTACCGCTGGCCTCATCAGCTCAACTGCTGCCTTCGCGCAGTCCAGGGGCCCTGTTGTCGGGGTCAGCTGGTCAAACTTCCAGGAAGAGCGCTGGAAGACCGATGAAGCCGCCATCAAGGCCGCCATCGAAAAAGCCGGCGGCACCTATCTGTCAGCCGATGCGCAGTCATCGCCAGGCAAGCAACTCACCGACATCGAAAGCCTGATCGCGCGCGGCGCCAAGGCGCTGATCGTGCTGGCGCAGGATGCCGCCGCCGTTCGTCCGGCCGTCGAGAAGGCCATCAACGAAGGCGTGGCGGTCGTCGGATATGACCGGCTCATCGAGATCCCGCAGGTGTTCTACCTGACCTTCGACAATGTCGAGGTCGGCCGGATGATGGCGCGCGAGGTTCTCAAGGCCAAGCCGGAAGGCAACTATGTCTTCATCAAGGGCTCCGGCGCTGACCCCAACGCCAACTTCCTGTTCCAGGGCTCTATGGAAGTGCTCAAGCCTGCCATTGATGCCGGCAAGATCAAGAATGTCGGCGAGGCCTTCACTGATGGCTGGCTGCCTGCCAACGCCCAGCGCAACATGGAGCAGTTCCTGACGCGCAACAACAACAAGGTCGATGCCGTGGTCGCAGCCAATGACGGCACGGCGGGCGGTGTTGTCGCTGCGCTGGCTGCCCAGGGGCTCGCCGGCTCGGTGCCAGTGTCGGGACAGGATGCGGACAGGGCTGCTCTCAACCGCGTGGCTCTCGGCCAGCAGACCGTGACCATCTGGAAGGATGCGCGCGATCTTGGCCGCAATGCCGCGGAAATCGCCATTCAGCTCGCAGGTGGCAAGAAGCTCAACGAAGTGACCGGCGCGATGTCGTGGAACCAGGGCCCGAACAAGGCCAACATGACGGCCATCTTCCTCAAGCCAGTTCCGGTCACCCAGGCCAATCTCAACGTCGTGATCGATGCGGGATGGGCTCCGAAGGCAGCCGTCTGCCAGGGCGTCGCCCCCGGCAAAGTGCCGGCCTGCAACTGATCCCTCTGTGGGGTGCCGCTTCCGGCGGCACCCTCCAGGCCGGCCGCACGCCGATCCATGTTGTGGGGTAGCGATCCCGAGCTGCCGCCCGAATGCAGGTGTCCATCCCTTGTCCAAACTGCTCCAGAGCCTTGAGATCTCGCCGCGACTGGTCGGCATGCTTGTGGCGCTGGCCGTCATCTGGACCGGGTTTCACCTCGCTTCGGGCGGCTCTTTCCTGACACCGCGCAACCTGTGGAACCTGTCGGTGCAGACCGCGTCGATTGCCGTCATGGCCTGCGGCATGGTTCTGATCATCGTCACGCGCAACATCGATCTATCGGTGGGCTCGATGCTCGGGTTCATCGGCATGATCATCGGCATCGTGCAGGCGCAGTATCTTCCGGCGATCTGGGGGCTGGAGCATCCGGCCACCTGGCTGGTTGCGGTGCTGGTCGCCATTTCAGTCGGAGCCTTGCTGGGGGGCTTGCAAGGTTCGATCATCGCCTATCTGGGCGTTCCGTCCTTCATCGTTACGCTTGGCGGCCTGCTGATCTGGCGCGGTGCCGCCTGGTGGGTGACACAAGGCCAGACGCTGGCCCCGATGGATTCGCGCTTCAGACCGATCGGTGGCGGCATCGAGGGCGCGATCGGCGCAACGGCGTCATGGGTGATTGGCATCGGTGCCTGCCTTGTCATCATCGCGCTGACGCTTGTCACGCGCCGGCGGCGTGAGACATTCGGCTTTCACCTGCGCCCGCTCTGGGGCGAGTTGCTGGTCGCGGGCCTGCTGTGCGCTGGCGTGCTTGGGGCTGTGCTGATCGCCAACAGCTATCCTCTGCCTGCCGGCGTCGCGCGTCGGCTGATCGAGGCTGCGGGCGGCACATGGCCGCAAGGCGGTGTGTTCATGCCCCACGGCCTTGCCATTCCTGTCCTGATCGCTGTCGCGGTCGGCATTGCCGTGACCATCCTGGCGACGCGGATGCGCTTTGGCCGGTATGTTTTCGCCATTGGCGGCAATCCCGAGGCTGCTGATCTGTCAGGCGTCAACACCCGCCGGATCCTGATGCTGGTCTATGCGCTGATGGGCGCACTGGTCGGGATCGCGGCGTGTATCTCCACAGCGCGGCTCAATGCCGCCACCAACGCCGCCGGCACGCTTGACGAGCTTTATGTCATCGCCGCTGCCGTGATCGGCGGCACCTCGCTGGCAGGCGGCATGGGCACCATTGTCGGCGCAATGCTGGGGGCATTGATCATGCAGTCGCTTCAATCTGGCATGGTGCTGCTTGGTGTCGACACACCGTTGCAGAACATCGTCGTCGGCCTCGTGCTGGTGACGGCGGTCTGGCTCGACACGATCTACAACAAGCGCGTGAAGTGAGGCGAGCATGACGACGCAAGCCCGAACCGAAGGGTCAGAAGGTGCCGGCGTTCCACTGGTCGACATGCGCGGCATCTCGATTGCCTTCGGAGGCATCAAGGCTGTCGATCACGTCGATGTCGACCTGCATGCCGGAGAGGTCGTGGCCCTGCTCGGCCATAACGGCGCCGGCAAGTCGACCCTGATCAAGATCCTGTCGGGTGCCTATCGGCCTGACTCGGGCGAGATCCATATCCGTGGCGAAAAGGCCGATATTGCCAGCCCGAGAGACGCCAAGCGCCACGGGATCGAAACGATCTACCAGACGCTGGCGCTGGCGGACAATGTCGATGCTGCGGCCAACATCTTCCTCGGCCGCGAGATCGTCAGCCGTTGGGGCACGCTCGACGACGCCACGATGGAAGCGGAAACCCGCAAGGTGATGGCCCGGCTCAACCCGCACTTCCGGCGTTTCAAGGAGCCGGTCAGGGCACTATCGGGCGGGCAGCGCCAGTCGGTCGCCATCGCACGGGCGATCTATTTCGATGCCCGTATCCTGATCATGGATGAGCCGACTGCCGCCCTTGGCCCGGCGGAGACGCGCCAGGTCGGCGATCTGGTCAAGCAACTCAAGCAACAGGGGATCGGCATCTTCCTGATCAGCCACGATATCCATGACGTGTTTGACCTGGCGGACCGTGTGGTGGTGATGAAAAACGGGCAGGTCGTCGGCTCTGCTGCCGTGGCCGATGTCACCGAGGACGAGGTGCTCGGGATGATCATTCTCGGCAAATGTCCGCCCGGTGCGCGCCCTGGCCCCGGCGCCATGCGGGCCTGAGGGGCGACAGGGCTTCAGGCGCAGAAGCGGAGGAACTCCGTGCGGTGCCGGCCAAAGGGACTTGGCATCGGGGCCGATGCCAACGGGTGATCGGAGCGATCGGAAACCTCGACGCGCCAGCTCAGCGTGCTGGCATTGGCCTTCATCAACTCGGTCATCTTCTGCACCGGGATCGAGGCCATTACGATCGAAGGCGCCGTCGATGTGCCGGATGACCACTGGGCAGAGGCCATAGCCGTGACCGAGCCGGCCTCGATGTCCATGCGCAAGTGGCGTGCGGACAGGTCTTCCGGACCGGCACTGACGACCACCTCCGCATAGCCCGGCAAGCGTGCCCCGCAGATGAACATGATCAGCGGACGGCCACCCGGTTCCCGTACCAGGGCCAGTGTCGCCGTGCCCGATGCACTCGACAAGGTCCAGCGTTCGCGTTGCTCAACGCCAGCATCGGCGATCGACATCACAGCCATGAGGACGGCAGGAGCCAGCACACCAGGCCAAACTGGAGCAGCCAACATGGACGGGGCGCCAGCTGTCAGAGCCTTGCGGGAGCCGGATGGTCCAGCTTTCTGGAACATGGAACGAAACATGAAGCTGTCTCCATCTTGTGGATACAACCTTAGGTTGTCGTCATTACACTTCCGTAAATCCGGCTTGCTGCACGAATGCTGACCGGGAACTGGCGACGCGTGTACGGTGAGGCAACGGCTCAGAGGCCGCCGCTCCTCATGCTTCCGCGCCGTCTCCGTCCCCATTGTCAGCGCCATCGTCGGTGATGTGCTCGACGCTAACCACACGCTCGCCATCCGCCGTATCGAAGACAATCACGCCTTGTGTCGAGCGTCCGGCAACACGGATCCCGGCGACTGGCACACGGATCAACTGCCCGCCATCGGTGACAAGCATGATCTGGTCGCTGTCCTCCACCGGGAAAGACGCGATCAGCGGCCCGTTGCGGTCGTTGACCACCATGGCCACGATGCCCTTGCCGCCGCGACCCGTGACCCGATACTCGAACGACGACGTGCGCTTGCCGTAGCCGTTTTCGGACACCGTGAGCACGACCTGCTCGGCGGCCGACATGGCTGCATAGCGCTCGGGCGAGATGCTGGCACCTGCGGTTGCGGCATCGCCGGCACCATCAGCGTCCGCGCCATCGCTGTCTGGCACACCGGCATCCTCTGTCCCCTCGCCTGTCACCGCACGTCTCTTGCGCAGGAAGTCGGCCCGCTCATCGGCATTGGCATCGAGATGATGCAGGATGGCGAGCGAGATGACCTTGTCGCCATCGGCCAGGTTGATGCCGCGCACGCCGGTCGAGTCGCGGCCCTTGAAGACGCGAACTTCCGGCACAGCAAAGCGGATGCACTGGCCGAGCGCCGTGGTCAGCAGCACATCATCGGCTTCCGAACAGATCTGCACGTCGACAATGGCATCGCCCTCGTCGAGCTTCATGGCGATCTTGCCGTTGCGGTTGACCTGCACGAAATCCGACAGCTTGTTGCGCCGGACGTTGCCCGATGCGGTGGCGAACATCACGTCGAGCGTTTCCCAGCTCGCCTCGTCCTCGGGCAGTGGCATCACGGTTGTGATACGCTCGCCCTGTTCGAGCGGCAGCATGTTGACCAGAGCCTTGCCGCGGGCATTCGGCGCTGCCAGAGGCAGGCGCCAGACCTTCTCCTTGTAGGCCTGCCCGTGGGACGAGAAGAAGATCAGCGGCGTGTGGGTGTTGGCCACGAACAGGCGCGAGACGAAATCCTCATCCCGAGTCGCCATGCCGGAGCGGCCCTTGCCGCCACGACGCTGGGCCCGGTAGGTCGAGAGCGGCACGCGCTTGATGTAGCCGCCATGGCTGACCGTGACGACCATGTCCTCGCGGGCGATCAAATCCTCGTCCTCGAGGTCGGCATCCCAATCCTGGATGATGGTCTTGCGCGGGGTGGCATGCGCCGCGCGGATCTCGGCCAGTTCGGTCTTGACCAGCCCGAAGATGCGCTCGCGCGAGCGCAGGATGGCGAGGAAATCCTCGATCTCGGCGGCAAGCTTGGTGAGTTCGTCGCCGATCTCGTCACGGCCGAGAGCTGTGAGGCGGGCCAGGCGCAATTCGAGGATGGCGCGGGCCTGCGTGTCCGACAGGCGATACGTGCCGTCCTCGTTGATCGGATAGCGCGGATCATCGACGAGACGGATCAGGGGCGCGAGATCGGATGCCTGCCAGAGCCGGCCCGTCAGCGATTCACGCGCCGCGTTCGGATCGGGTGAGGTCCGGATGATGCGGATCACCTCGTCGATGTTGGCGACAGCGATGGCCAGGCCGCACAGCACGTGGGCCCGTTCCCGCGCTTTGTTGAGCAGGAACTTGGTGCGCCGGGAGATGACCTCCTCGCGGAAATCCACGAAGGCCTTGATGAAATCCTTGAGGTTCAGTGTTTCCGGGCGGCCACCATTCAGCGCCACCATGTTGCACCCGAAGCTCGACTGCAGCGGCGTGAAGCGGAAGAGCTGGTTCAGCACGACCTCGGCCATGGCGTCGCGCTTGATCTCGATGACCATGCGCATGCCATCGCGGTCGGACTCGTCGCGCAGGTCGGAAATGCCTTCGAGGCGCTTCTCGCGAACCAGATCGGCGATCTTCTCCAGCAGACTGGCCTTGTTGACCTGATAGGGCAGCTCGTGGACGATGATCGCCTCGCGATCCTTGCGGATTTCCTCAACCGAGGTCTTGGCCCGCATGATCACCGAGCCACGACCCAGATGATAGGCAGCGCGGATGCCGCCCCGGCCCATGATCGAGGCGCCGGTCGGGAAATCCGGACCCGGCACGATCTCGATCAGGTCATCAATGCTGATCTCCGGATCATCGATGTAGGCCACGCAGGCATCGATCACTTCGCCGAGATTGTGCGGCGGGATGTTGGTTGCCATGCCGACCGCGATGCCGCCGGCCCCGTTGACGAGCAGGTTCGGATAGCGCGCCGGCAGCACCGACGGCTCTTCCTTGCTGTCATCGTAGTTGGCCTGGAAATCGACGGTCTCCTTGTCGAGATCCTCCAGCAACGACATGGCCGGACGCGCCAGCCGGCTCTCGGTGTAGCGCATCGCCGCTGGCGGATCGCCGTCGACCGAGCCGAAGTTGCCCTGCCCGTCGACGAGCATCAGGCGCATCGAGAAATCCTGCGCCATGCGGACCAACGCATCATAGATGGCCTGGTCACCATGCGGGTGATACTGACCCATCACGTCGCCGACGATGCGGGCCGACTTCACGTATTTCCGGTCCGGCGTGAAGCTGTTTTCCCACATCGCGTAGAGAATGCGGCGGTGTACCGGCTTCAGGCCGTCGCGCACATCCGGCAGCGCACGGCTGACGATCACGCTCATGGCGTAATCGAGGTAGCTCTTGCGCATCTCGTCGGTGATCGAGATCGGCTTGATGTCGCTGCCCGATGCCGGCGCCGGGGGATCAACCGGCTTGTTGTCGTCGTCGCTCACTGCGCTTGTCCGTCGTCGATTGCCTGTCGGGACGGTCTAGACGATTCAGGCGCTCGAAGCCAGCGAAACAGATCGAAACACACAGCCAAACAAGATATTTGAAATCAATGTTTTAGACGCTGATTTCAAGCCAGATCGCAGTGGCGTCATCGCAGCATTTCCAGCGCGGTTTGAGCACGCCGTCCGGATCGGTCTCATGCTCGAATCGGCGCAATTGCTCGCCCATCCTTGCAAGCCCCTCGCTATTCGCGGCCTGCATCATGGCCTCAGGTCCAGCGAACAGGCCATATCGCAGTTCGGCAGCGGCAAAGCCGTCGGTCATCATCAGAAGGCGCGCCTGCTTTATGGCAATGGTTGCCTGCCTGAGATGCTTCAGAAAGCCCCGATCGGGAGCGAGAATGAAAGCGTTATCCGGTGCCAGCACGAGCCCCCTGCCCGCGCGCAACTCCGCCAGCGCCTCGGGCTGGGCATAGCGACGGGCCGGATCGCCGCCGCGACCAAGCCGGGCCACCAGCGCAGCCTCCGCCTCCTCGCTGACAGGCGTCGCGCCAAAGCTCAGCACAGGCCCATCACCATCCTGCACGAGCGCGCGGCAATCGCCCGACCAGGTGATGGTCAGGCCCGCCTCACCGAGGCTGGCCAGCATGAAGGCTCCGCAAGGCAGCTCCCAGGGCTCCTTCAGGGGGCGTGAGCGCTCCTGCTCGAAGGCCGCCACGAGATCATCGGCCGCATGGGCCAGAAGCACACGCGGATCGGCGATGGTGGCATGGCGTGTGAAAGCCTCATGCGCCCGCTGGGCCAGCCAGGCCGCGTCGCTGCCGGTACCCATGAAAGGCTCGCCGAGACCGGTCGCGCCATCAATGACCCAGGCATGGCCCATGCTGAGGCCCATCCTGTCCTCGTTGGGCCTGTCGCGGAAGCCGCCAAGACTGATCTGGTCGATGACTTGGACGCCCATTGCCGTCACTCCGCCGCGCTTGCCGTGGCCGCAGCGCCCGACGGCTTCAGCGGACGGCGGGCCAGCACCTCCTTGAGGAAGCGGCCAGTGTGGCTGGCACCAACCTTGGCAACATCCTCGGGCGTGCCTTCGGCCACGACCATGCCGCCGCCGTCGCCACCTTCCGGGCCCATGTCAATCACCCAATCGGCGGTCTTGATGACCTCCAGGTTGTGCTCGATCACGACCACGCTGTTGCCCTGGTCGACCAGCTCATGCAGCACCTCCATCAGCTTGGCGACGTCATGGAAGTGCAGCCCGGTGGTCGGCTCGTCGAGGATGTAGAGCGTGCGGCCGGTGGCACGCTTGCTCAACTCCTTGGAGAGCTTGACCCGCTGCGCCTCGCCGCCCGACAGCGTCGTGGCCTGCTGGCCGACCTTGACATAGTCGAGGCCGACGCGCGCCAGCGTCTCCATCTTGTCGCGGATGCCGGGCACGGCTTTGAACAGTTCCGCCGCCTCCTCGACCGTCATGTCGAGCACATCGGCGATGGAGTGGTCGCGGAACTTCACTTCAAGCGTCTCGCGGTCATAGCGCTTGCCCTTGCAGACATCGCAGGTGACATAGACATCGGGCAGGAAGTGCATCTCGATCTTGATCAGGCCGTCGCCCTGGCAGGCCTCGCAGCGCCCGCCCTTGACGTTGAAAGAGAACCGGCCCGGCTGGTAGCCGCGCGCCTTGGCCTCAGGCAGGCCGGCGAACCACTCGCGGATCGGGGTGAACGCCCCGGTGTAGGTGGCCGGGTTGGAGCGTGGCGTGCGCCCGATCGGGGACTGGTCGATGTCGATCACCTTGTCGAGGTGTTCAAGCCCCTCGATGCGATCGAACGGGGCGGGATGCTCGATCGAACCATTCAGCTTGCGGGCCACCGCCTTGTAGAGCGTGTCGATGATCAGCGTCGACTTGCCACCGCCGGACACGCCAGTGATGCAGGTGAAAGTGCCGAGCGGCAAGGTGACCGAGACATTCTTGAGATTGTTGCCGCGCGCACCGATGAGCTTCAGCACGCGGCCCTTCTGCGGCTTGCGCCGGCGCGAGGGCACCGGCACGGACATCTCGCCAGTGAGGTACTTGCCGGTCAGCGATACTGGGTTCGCCATAACCTCGGCAGGTGTGCCCTGTGCCACGATCTGCCCGCCATGGATGCCGGCGCCAGGACCGACATCGACGACGTGATCGGCCTGCAGCACGGCATCCTCGTCATGCTCGACCACGATCACGGTGTTGCCGAGGTCGCGCAGGCGGCGCAGCGTGCCCAACAGCCGCTCGTTGTCGCGCTGGTGCAGGCCGATCGAGGGCTCATCCAGCACATAGAGCACGCCGGTCAGCCCCGAGCCGATCTGCGAGGCCAGCCGGATGCGCTGGCTTTCGCCGCCCGACAAGGTGCCGGAGGCCCGCGACAGGGTCAGGTATTCGAGCCCGACATCGAGCAGGAAGGTCAGTCGGTCGCGGATTTCCTTCAGGATGCGGACGGCAATCTCCATCTGCTTGGCCGACAACTGCCCCGGCAGGGCGCTGAACCACGCCAATGCATCGCGCACGGATAGCTGGCTGATCTCGCCGATGTGCTTCATGCCGATTTTGACGGCCAGCGCCTCGGGCTTGAGCCGGAAACCCTTGCAGGCTGCGCAGGGCGTTTCGCTCATGAAACGGCCGATCTCCTCGCGCGACCAGTCGGACTCGGTCTCGCGATAGCGGCGCTCAAGGTTGGTGATCACGCCCTCGAACGGCTTGTTGACCTCGTAGGACCGCAAACCGTCGTCATAAGAGAAACGGACCGCCTCGCTGCCGCTGCCGTGCAGCAGCATGGACTGCACCCCCTCCGGCAGGTCTGACCATGGCTTGGTCATCGAGAAGCCGAAGTGGCGGGCGAGCGCCGTCAGGGTCTGGCCATAGTAGGGCGAGCTCGACTTGGCCCAGGGCGCGAGCGCGCCATTCTTCAGAGTTGCCGTGCGGTCCGGCACCACCATGTCAGGGTCGATGCGCATTTCGTGGCCAAGACCATCGCAGGTGGGACAGGCCCCGAACGGGTTGTTGAACGAGAACAAGCGTGGCTCGATTTCCGAAATCGTGAAACCGGAAACCGGGCAGGCGAATTTCGAGGAGAAGATCGTGGTCCGGGCCTCGCCCTTGTCGGTCTTCTCGTCGGCGAATTCGATGGTTGCCAGACCATCTGCCAGCTCGAGCGCAGTCTCGAAGCTCTCGGCCAGCCGTGCCGCCAGATCGGCGCGCACCACGATGCGGTCGACCACCACATCGATGTCATGCTTCAGCTTCTTGTCGAGCGCCGGCGCATCGGCGATCTCGTAGAACTGGCCGTCGATCTTGACGCGCTGGAAGCCGCGCTTCTGGAACTCGGCCAGCTCCTTGCGGTATTCGCCCTTGCGGCCGCGCACCACGGGCGCCAGCAGGAACAGACGGGTCTTTTCCGGCAAGGCCAGCACCCGGTCGACCATCTGGCTGATCGTCTGGCTTTCGATCGGCAGGCCGGTAGCTGGTGAATACGGGATGCCGACGCGCGCCCAAAGCAGGCGCATGTAATCGTGGATCTCCGTGACGGTGCCCACGGTTGAGCGCGGGTTCTTCGATGTGGTCTTCTGTTCGATGGAGATGGCCGGAGAAAGCCCGTCGATCTGGTCGACATCGGGTTTCTGCATCATTTCAAGGAACTGCCGCGCATAGGCCGAGAGCGATTCGACATAGCGCCGCTGCCCTTCGGCGTAGATTGTGTCGAAGGCCAGTGAGGACTTGCCCGAGCCTGACAGGCCGGTGAACACGACGAGCTTGTCGCGCGGGATGGCGAGATCGACGTTCTTGAGATTGTGCTCGCGCGCGCCGCGCACCGTGATCATCCGGGCATTCGGGTCCGCCATCGGGTTCTTGTCGAACAGGTCTTCGATCGGGTCTCGGGCGCGGGGCATGGGGTGCTCGGTCTCAGGATCAGGGTTTTACATGCAGATAGGGTGCAAAGCGGCAATGACCAATCCCGCTTTGCCTCCCGTCACGCACAGCGGCCATGTGCCGCGCAGGATGGAGCCGCAATGATCGGCAAATGGCGGTTCGCCCAATTTCAGGTTCTCCCCATGTCTTTCTTCGGAACATAACAGGAACATCTTGATTCGAGCAAGGTCCATGGCCTATGAAGACAGGCATGTGGGGCGGCAACGCCCATTCCAGCACGTGAGCACAGGAGCGTTCGGCATGTCAGGCAGCGTCAACAAGGTCATACTGGTCGGCAACCTTGGCAAGGACCCGGAAGTGCGGCGCATGCCCTCGGGCGATGCCGTCGTGTCGTTCTCGCTCGCCACCACCGAAAGCTGGCGCGACAAGACCTCCGGCGAGCGCAAGGACAAGACCGAGTGGCACGATGTGGTGATCTTTAACGAAAACCTTGCCAAGGTTGCCGAAAGCTATCTGCGCAAGGGATCGAAGGTCTACATCGAAGGCCAGCTCCAGACGCGCGAATGGGACGACCAGCAATCGGGCCAGAAGCGCCGCCGCACCGAAATCGTGTTGCAGCGCTATCGCGGGGAACTCACGCTGCTCGACAGCCGCGGGCGCGGCGAGACCGGCGAAATGGGCGGCGGCGCATCTGGCGGCATGGTTGAGGACCGGTCGGGCGGCGGCAATTTCGGACGCTCAAGCCCGATGGAGCGCCGCCCGGCGGCTCCTGCCGGTCGCGCCTCGACGCTGGATGATGACATTCCGTTCTGAAGCCTCGACGCTCTGATCTCATCAGCAAAGAACCGTAGCCCCGCATGACTGCGGACAGAAAAGACCGTCCCCACATGAACGCAACCGACCTGCAGCCGCTGATCAAATGGGTGGCGCTCGAAAGCCCGACCCGGCACACGCCCGGCGTCAATGCCATGATGGACCTGGTGACGCAGGATATCGCCGGAATGCCGATCGGAATCGAGCGGATTGCCGGACGCGACGGGCTGGGCGACGCGCTGTTGCTGAAAGCCGGACCGGAGACGGGCCAGCCCGCACTCGCGGTGATGTCGCATCTGGACACGGTTCATCCGATTGGCACATCGGCGAAGGATCTGATGGTCCGGATTGAGGGCGACCGGCTCTATGGACCCGGCGTCTACGACATGAAGGGCGGAGCCTGGCTTGCGCTTCAGGCCTTCAAGGATGTCGCCCCGCTGGCAACGCGCCCCATACGCTTCCTGTTCACGCCGGATGAGGAAATCGGCAGCCCGACGACGCGCGGCCTGATCGAGGCAGAGGCCCGCAAGGCGAGCCATGTTCTGGTCACGGAACCGGCGCGCGATGGTGGGTGCATCGTGACAGCCCGCAAGGGTGTCGGCCGGTTCGAGGTGACGGTTGAAGGCCGCCCTGCGCATTCGGGATCGCGCCATCAGGATGGCCGTAGTGCCATCCGCGAGGCGGCGCGCCAGATCTTGGCCATCGAGGCCATGACCGACTATGGCCGTGGAGTCACGACCACGGTCGCACTGGTCAATGGTGGCACGGCACCCAATGTGGTGCCGCAGCATGCCTGGTTCACGGTCGATCTCCGCGTTCGGACTGCCTCCGATGGCGTCGAGTTCGAGAAGCGCCTGCTGGCCCTCGCCTCGCATGACCCTGACGTGAAGGTGAAGGTCTTCGGCGGCATGAACCGGCCTCCTTACGAGAAGTCCGCCAATGTGGCGGCGCTCTACGAGAAGGCCCGCAGCATGGCGGCGGAATTCGGCTTCGACCTGAAGGATTGCCCGATGACCGGTGGCGGTTCGGATGGCAACTTCACAGCTGCGCTGGGCGTGCCGACTCTCGACGGTCTCGGCATAGACGGCGACGGCGCGCATACGCTCGACGAGTACGCACTGATCTCGTCGATTGCGCCGCGTCGGGAACTGATGCGCCGCCTGCTGTCGAGCCTCTAGATCGCGCGGATCGTCGCCTTGATACCGTCGACGACGAACTGCACAGCCATCGCCGCCAGGATGACCCCCAGCAGCCGGGTCAGCACGACATTGCCGGTGACGCCAAGCAGCCGCGAGATCGGGGTTGCAAGGAAGAAGGTGATCGTGCACGAGGCTACCACCAGCGCAGCGATGCCAACCAGAAGACCGAGCTGAACCGGATCGCCAGCAGCTCTGCCCGCCAGCAGCATCATCGCCGTCAGCGCGCCCGGCCCTGCCATTAGCGGAATCGCCAGCGGGAACGCTGCAACATTCTGGATATGGTCCTTGGTGATCGCGATGTCGGCCGTGGCCTGCTTGCGCTCGTTGCGCCGCTCGAACACCATCTCGAAGGCGATCCAGAACAGCAGCAGCCCGCCCGCGATCCGGAACGCTGGCAGCGACACGCCGAGCGCCCTGAGCAGGATATCCCCTGCCAGGGCAAAGAAGGCGAGCAGGGCAAAGGCGATGATCGAGGCACGAACCGCGACAACCTTGCGCTGCTCCGCCGTCATGCCGCGCGTGACCGACAGGAAGATCGGTGCCAGACCCGGCGGATCGAGCGTGACAAGCAGGGTAACGAGAGCCGCAGCGGCGAAATCGTAATTCATCGGGGCCAGATACCTCAAAGCGTCGGCAAATGCGAGACGAGAGAGGGCTTTCGCGCCTGGCCCTGCCGAAAGATCGGCACAGGCTGCGTTGCGGGCTGGCTTTTTGGCGGCGTCTCGGCGAAAAGCCGGCATGCTTCATTTGAATGACCTGACCTATCGCCTCGGCCCCCGCCTGCTCATCGATCAGGCCACCGTGGCCCTGCCGCCCAACGCCAAGGTGGGGCTGGTGGGCCGCAATGGCACGGGCAAGACCACGCTGTTTCGCATCATCCTTGGCGAGTTGGCCACGGAGAGCGGCGGCGTCGGCCTGCCGAAGAACGTGCGGATCGGCGCGGTGTCACAGGAGGCACCGGGCGGACCCGAAAGCCTGATCGAGGTGGTTCTGGCTGCCGACACGGAGCGCAATGCCCTGCTGGCGGAAGCCGAAACCACCGAAGACCCGATGCGCCGGGCCGATATCGAGATGCGGCTGGTGGATATCGGGGCCTATTCCGCCGAGGCTCGGGCCGCCTCGATCCTGCACGGGCTGGGGTTCGATGCAGCCCAGCAACGCCGGCCATGCTCATCGTTCTCGGGTGGCTGGCGCATGCGCGTGGCGCTGGCGGCGGTGTTGTTCACCGAACCTGACCTTCTGCTGCTCGACGAGCCGACCAACTACCTCGATCTGGAAGGCACGCTGTGGCTTTACGACTATCTCGGCCGCTATCCGCACACGGTGCTGGTGATCAGCCATGACCGCGAACTGCTCGACACCTGCGTCGACCACATCCTGCACCTCGACCAGTCCAAGCTGACGCTTTACCGCGGCGGGTATTCGTCTTTCGACCGGCAGCGCACCGAGAAGATGGTGCTGCTCGGCAAGATGAAGGACAAGCAGGAAGCGGAGCGCAAGCATCTGCAGGCCTTCGTCGACCGCTTCAAGGCCAAGGCCTCGAAGGCGAAACAGGCGCAGTCCCGCGTCAAGCGGCTGGAGAAGCTCGCGCCGATCTCGGCCATCGTGGACAGCCAGGTGCTGCCGTTCCATTTTCCTGAACCGCAGCGCGAAATGTCGCCGCCGCTCTACACCTTCGACGGCGCATCTGTCGGCTATGGCGACACCGCGATCCTCAGCCGGCTGAACCTCAGCATCCAGCCCGACGACCGGATCGCCCTGCTCGGCCCTAACGGCAACGGCAAATCGACTTTCTGCAAGCTGCTGGCCGCCAAGCTTAAGCCGATGACGGGCGAAGTACGCCATTCGCAGCGGGTCGAGGTCGCCTATTTCGCGCAGCATCAGGTCGATGAACTCCGGCTCGGCGAGACGCCGGTGCAGCACATTGCGCCGCTGATGCCGGACGCGACCGAGGCCCGCATCCGCGCGCGCGCCGCACAGATGGGTTTTCCCGCCTCGAAGGCCGACACCAAGGTGGCGCAGCTCTCGGGCGGCGAGAAGGCCCGGCTGATGCTTGGCATCGCCACCTTCAAGGGCCCTCACCTGCTGATCCTCGACGAGCCGACCAACCACCTCGACATCGACAGCCGTGCGGCGTTGATGGAGGCGATCAACGACTATCCGGGCGCGGTGATGCTGGTCAGCCATGATCGCTTCCTGATCGAGGCCTGCGCCGACCGGCTCTGGCTGGTGGAAGGCGGAACGGTCAAGCCGTTCGATGGCGATCTTGACGAGTATCGCGCCAAGGTTCTGGGCGGGCCATCAAAACCGGCGCGGCGTGACGGAGCCTTCGGCCACGGATCGCCCGCGCCCGCAGCCGCCCCGGACAAGGGCAGACCGGCGCGCGGCAAGCTCGAAAAGCGCCTGAAGGAGATCGAGCAGGAGATTGCCAAGCTCGATGGCCTGCGCCGGCGCATCGATCAGGCCCTTGGCAACCCTGACATCTTCGTCAAGGAGCCAGAGAAAGCCGGGCGCCTGTCAGGTGACCGCGCGGCGCTTGATGACAAGATCGCGCGCCTTGAGGATGACTGGCTTGTCGTCAGCACCGAACTGGGCGAAGGCTGACCCGTCGCGCAGGCTCCAGCGCGGTCAGCCCTGCCCGGGTTTGACGATGCGCGTCAGCTTGTTATCGGTGAACAGGTAGATTTCGCGACCGCCTGGCTCAGAATAGAGAACCTGCACCTCGCGCTGGCCGCGTCCGCTTTCGCCGATCAGCACATCGGTGGGCTTCTCGCGCTTGAGGCGTACGAGATCGCATTCGCTGATGCCGACGGCAATGGCCGACGGGCGGTTGCGCAGCGAGGCTGGATCAAGGTTGGCATCACCACCGCATGAGCCGTCCGCATCCAGCAGCGCCTCGCTGGTCGAGATACGCACCGAGGCGGTCTGGTCATTGACGAAGGCAAAGCCGCCCATGTCGACCGAGCAGGCAGCCAGCAAGGGGCCACCCACGAACAGCGCGGCCAGCAGGCGACAGGTCCGGTTGATCATGCCTTCTTCTCCCAGCGCCCTTCGGCATTCTGTTGCCAATAGCTGGCTGTCAGCCCGGCTGCCTTGGCCCTCTTCCAGTCAGCGCGTGCGGCATCAAGCGCGACCGGATCCTCTCCGTCGAACAGGACTGCGATGCGCTGATAGCCGGACAGATCGGCCGGCAGCCGCGCCCCATCCACCACAAAACGCACTTCAGCGGCATTGCTGTTGCCGGCACCCGCGGTGATCAGGATCGGCTGGGTTTCGCAGCCGGGCTCGCCATCAGGTCCATGGGGCAAGAAGCTGCGCTCCGAATACGTCCACAATGCGTCATCCAGCGCTGCCTTGCGGGCCTCGCCGGAGACCTCGACCACAGCCCGCCAGCCGCGCTCGCGCGTCTTTTCGAGAAGTAGTGGCAAAACGCTTTCCAGCGGCTGGCGTTCGAGATGGTAGAACATCAGGTCCATGGAATCTGCCGTGATCGCCTTGCCCGAAGACCGGCCACCGATCAGCCTTCGTAATGCGCGGCGACGAGCTGGTTGAGCAGGCGCACGCCCCAGCCGGATGCCCAACCCTTGTTGATCTCGGTCTGCGGGGAGCCCATGGCCGTGCCCGCGATGTCGAGATGCGCCCAGGGCGTGTCATTGACGAAGCGCTTGAGGAAATGCGCCGCCGTGATCGAGCCGGCATCGCGCCCGGCGGAGTTCTTCACGTCAGCGAACTTCGAGTCGATGATCTTGTCGTAGGCCGCCGACATGGGCATGCGCCACACCGTCTCGCCGGTGGCCTTGCCGGCCTCAAACAGGCGCGCAGCAAGGTCATCATTGTTGGAGAACAGGCCGGCATTTTCCTTGCCGAGCGCGACCAGGATCGCGCCTGTGAGGGTAGCCAGGTTGACCATGAACTGCGGCTTGTACTTGTCCTGCACATACCACAGCACGTCCGCCAGCACGAGGCGGCCTTCCGCATCTGTGTTGATGATCTCGATCGTCTGGCCGGAGAGCGAGGTGACGATATCGCCCGGCCGCTGGGCCTTGCCGTCCGGCATGTTCTCGACCAGCCCGATGGCACCGATGACGTTGGCCTTGGCCTTGCGCGCCGCGAGCGTGTGCATCAGGCCGACCACGCAGGCTGCGCCCGCCATGTCGCCCTTCATGTCCTCCATGCCGCCAGCCGGCTTGATCGAGATGCCGCCGGTGTCGAACACGACGCCCTTGCCGATGAAGGCGACCGGCTGAGCGCCGTCCTTGCCGCCGTTCCAGCGCATGATCGCGACCTTGCTCTCGCGATGGGAGCCCTGCCCCACACCCAGCAAGGCGCGCATGCCAATCTTCTTGAGCTGCTTTTCGCCCAGAACCTCGACCTCGACGCCCAGCTTCGACAGGGCCTCGGCATGGGCCGCGAACTCCTCGGGTCCGAGCACATTCGGCGGTTCATTGACGAGATCGCGCGCGAGGCAAACGCCGTCAGCAATGGCATCGGCCAGCTTGACGGCCTTCTTGGTCTTGAGAGTGTCGGCGACATGCAGCGCGAGCGCACCGCCGGGCTTGCTGTCCGCATCGGCCTTCTTCGACTTGTAGCGGTCGAACTGGTAGTCACGCAGGCGGGCTCCCAGCGCGACCTGACCAGCCTGATCGGCACTGATGGCGCCCTGATCGGTGGCCATCAGCGCTGCGAGCGGACGGCCCGAGGCGATGCGGCCGGCGAGAACACCACCAACCGAGACCCAATCGATCTTGTCGGCCTCGGCGCGCGCGCCAAGACCGACCACGACGATGCGGTCGAGCCCGCTGCTGGCGGGAGCGAGGCTCTGGCTCGCCGACAGCGCCTTGCCCTTGAACTGCTCGATGCCGAGCGCACGCTTCGCAGCTTCGGCAACCTCGGCCGGAACAGCCTCAGGCAAGGCCAGATCGTCAAACACCAGCAGCGCAAGATCGCCGGAGGCGGGCAGCGCAGAAGGCTTGAATTCAATGCGGAGACGGTCAACCATGATGTGCTCTTGCGCTCTGGCGGTGCGGGCGTGGTGAACTGGGGCAGTCTGGATATCCATGCGGGGCTTGCCGACGCATGAAAGATTCTGGACCTTGCAGCAGTTCTAGCGCAAACGGAGCCGGTCACAAGCGCGGGTCACAAACTCGCCGTGTTTGGTGGGCCTAGAGCCGGTCTGTTGCTTGCATGTCAGCCGCTGCCCGCTTGCCGGGTCAGCTCAGGATTTTCTTCACTTCATGCGTTTTGGCCTGCTCGACCGCTACCTGTTCAAGACGATGACCGTGGCGGCGCTGGCTGGCCTGATCGGGCTGACCTGTGTCATCTGGATCAGTTCGGCGCTGCGTGAGCTCAGTCTGGTAACCGGCAAGGGCCAGACCTTCCTGGTGTTCCTGCACTTCACGGCACTTTCCCTGCCGGCTCTCGTCATCGTGATCGCGCCGGTCGCGGTGTTTGCGGCGACGCTCTACACGCTGAACAAGCTCAACAGCGATTCCGAACTGATCGTGATGAGCGCCTCCGGAATCTCGCCGCGCATGCTGATCAAGCCGTTCGCGCTGATGGCTGTGATCGCAGCCGCGCTTGTGGCCTTCATGACGCTGCATGTGATGCCAGCCAGCTTCCGCGAACTCCGGGACATGATCACCCGCATCCGCGGCGACTTCATCGCCAATGTGGTGAAGGAGGGCCAGTTCATCACCCTCGACCAGGGCATCACCTTCCACTACCGCGAGCGGTCGGGGCAGGCCCTGCTGGGCATCTTCTTCCAGGACAGCCGCGACGAAGCCAAGTCGATGGTCTACATCGCCGAACGCGGACAGACGCTGGAGATCGAAGGAAAGCCATTCCTCGTACTCGAACAGGGCTCGATCCAGCAGCAATCCGGCAAGTCGCAGGAAAGCTCGATCGTGACATTCGAGCGTTATGGCGTCGATCTGTCCTCATTCGGGCAGGATGGGGCCAATGTGATCCTCAAGCCACGCGAGCGCACGACCCATGCGCTGCTTTTTCCCGACCCGAACGAGCCCTATTACCGGCAGGTGCGCGGTCGCTTCAGGGCCGAACTTCATGACCGGTTCCTGGCTCCGATCTATGTCGTGGCCTTCATCTTGATCGGGTTCGCCGCGCTGGGCGAGCCGCGCACGACCCGACAGGGGCGCGGCACCGCAATGGCGGCAGCTGGCCTGGCTGTGATCGGCCTGCGCATCGCGGGATTTGCGCTGTCGAGCATGATGGTGCGCTCCAATGCGGCAGTCTATCTGTCCTATGCGCTGCCACTGCTCAGCATCGCGGCCTGTGTGCTCATCATCTTAGCCGGTCCGCGGCTCAGGCCGCTGTTCGCACGTCTGGGCAGCGTGAGTGACGGACTGATTGCAGCGGCACGCCTCAGATTTGCGAGGGCGGCATGATCATCGGCCGGACGCTCGGGATCTATGTCGCGCTGCGCTTTCTCAAGATGATCGCTGGTGTGTTCTTCACCATCTACATGCTGGTGTTCACCCTCGATTTCGTCGAACTGATGCGGCGCGCGGGTGACGCGCAGGATGCTTCGACCGGGATCATGGCCACGCTGGCCTTCTATCGCACGCCCTCCATCGCGGAGCAGGTGCTGCCCTTTGCCGTTCTGTTTGGCGCCATGGCGGCCTTGCTGGGTCTCAGCCGCAAGCTGGAACTGGTGGTGGCGCGGGCTGCCGGCGTCTCGGCCTGGCAATTCCTCCAGCCGGGTCTGGTCACGGGCGCCGTGATCGGCATCGTGGCGGTGACGCTGTTCAACCCCATGGCGGCCAACTTCAAGCAGCGCGCAGCCAACATCGAGGCCAAGATTTTTGCCCGCAGTGGCAAGGCCGCCACGGACAAGGAACTCTGGCTCAGGCAAAAGAGCCTCGATGGACAATCCGTGATCCGCGCGGTCTCGGCTTCCGAACTCGGACGGCAGCTCAACCAGGTGACCTTCTTCAACTACGACAGCGCAGGACGATTCCTGGAACGGGTGGAAGCCCGCCGTGCGGTGTTGTTCGACGGTTACTGGGAGCTCAGCGACGTGCGGGTGGTCTCCACGCTCGACGAGCCGCAGACCTATGCCACATCGGTCATCGCCACGAACCTCGAACGCGAGCAGGTGCGGCGCAGCTTCACCCCGCCGGAGCAGGTCTCCTATTGGGATTTCGCGGAGGTCATCGACCGCACGGAAAAGGCCGGGCTCGACGCGACCCGCTACAAGCTGCATCACGCGGCACTGACCTCGCGCCCGCTGCTGCTGGTGGCGATGATTCTGGTCGCCGCGACCGTTTCCTTAAGATTTTTCCGATTTGGTGGGATTGCCCGAATGGTGCTGGGTGGCGTTATTGCCGGGTTCGTGCTTTACGTCGCCACTGAGCTCACCGAAGACCTCGGAGCCAACGGGATAATTGCGCCCGAAATGGCTGCCTGGTTGCCGGCGATTTTGGGGAGTTTGCTGGGCGTGCTTGCCCTCCTCCATCTGGAGGATGGCTGAGTGCGTGGGGCGCGCGTGGAATGGGTGACTGAGAGAATGATCTCTCACACGAGGCGGATGGGGCGTCTTGCAGCCGGCACAGGGCTTGTGCTGGTGCTGGCGTTGACTCACGCCCATGCCCAGACACGTGGCCCACAGCGTCCGAAGCCAGCTCCGGCTGCCGCGCAGGCCGCGCCAGAGCGCATGCTCATCGAAGCCAAGCAACTCGTCTACAACAACGACAAGAACACAGTCGAAGCTGTTGGCGATGTTCAGATTTTCTATCAGGGCCGGACGCTCGAAGCCGACCGGGTCACCTACAACCGCGCGACCAAGCGTGTCTCGGCCGAGGGCAATGCCCGCCTCACCGAGGCCAACGGGCAGGTTGTCACTGGCTCGCGTTTTGACCTGACAGACGATTTCCGCGACGGTTTCATCGACACTCTGCGCACCGAAAACCCCGACAAGAGCCGCTTTGCCGCGCCCCGCGCCGAACGCTCAGGTGGCGATACGGTCACATTCCAGAGCGGTACCTACACCGCGTGCGAGCCTTGCAAGGACAATCCGGAAAAGCCGCCGCTGTGGCAGGTCCGTTCGCAACGGATCATCCATAACGGCGAAGAAAAGACGATCTATTTCGAAGGATCGACCCTCGAACTGGCCGGCGTTCCGATTGCCTATATCCCGTATTTCTGGGCTCCCGATTCGACGGTGCAGCGCAAGACCGGCTTCCTGGCACCAACGGTCTACTCGTCGACGCAGCTTGGCGTTGGCATGGGTGTGCCTTTCTTCTGGAATCTCGCGCCGAACTATGACCTGACCCTGACGCCGACCGTGCTGTCACGGCAGGGCTTTCTCGGTGTCGGCGAATGGCGTCACCGGCTGGTCAACGGCTCCTATACGATCCGCGCAGCCGGCATCTTCCAGAGCGATCCCGGCGCCTATGCCGCCGCCCCTCTCGGAGCCGGAGACCGCCGCTTCCGCGGCTCGCTGGAAACCTTCGGCACGTTCGACATCAACGACAAGTGGCGTTTCGGCTGGGACATATCCGGCTCGACCGACCGCTATTTCTACCGCAACTACCGGATCCAGACGGAAGGCCTGACCTCGACCTTCTTCCGCGAGGTGACATCGTCAGTCTACCTCAACGGCCAGACCTCGAACGCGTGGTTCGACGCCCGCGCCTATCATTTCCGGACCCTGAACTATGTCGATTGGCAGAAGCAGCAGCCGATCGTCCACCCTGTCATCGACTACAACAAGCGCATGGAAGGGCCGGGCCTGCTTGGCGGCGAGATCACGGTCGATGCCAACATCACCAGCCTGAGCCGCGAGCAGTCCGCCTTCCAGACCATCCCGACCGCACCCCGCAACTTCGCCAACACCAACTATCTGGTGAACACTCCGACGGCGGCCTATTACGAAGGCTGCTTCGTCTACAACAAGAGTGAGTGCCTGCTCCGAGGCGTTGGCGGCACTGCGTCGCGCGCGTCGATCGGCGTGTCATGGCGTCGCCAGATGATCGATCCGATTGGCCAGGTCTGGACCCCGTTCGCTTCGGTGCGGGCTGATGCGTTCTACACTTCGCTCAACGCGGGCAGCTTCAACAACAGCTTCCAGAACGCGTTCGGCATCCAGGAAGGTACCACGACCCGGATCATGCCGGCCATCGGAATGAGCTACGCCTATCCGTTTGTGCTGACATCGGCCTCCGGCAACCATGTGATCTCGCCTGTGGCCCAGATCATCGCGCGCCCGAACGAGACCAACATCGCCCGCACGCCGAACGAGGATTCGCAAAGCCTCGTATTCGACGACACGACCCTGTTCCAGTGGAACCGCTTCTCCGGCTATGACCGCAATGAAGGCGGCATCCGCATGAGCTACGGCGTCAATTATGCCGGCACCTTCAACAATGGCGCCTATGCCAATGCGATGTTCGGCCAATCTTATCATCTGGCCGGTCTCAATTCCTTTGCCGTGCAGGACAGCATCAACACGGGTGCCAATACCGGCCTCGAGACGCGCCAGTCCGACTATGTCGCCCGCGTCCAGTTGGCACCGACACCGTTCGGCTCGATCACGGCCAAGGGGCGCTTCGATGAGCGCACCTTCACCGCACGCGCGCTGGAAATCACGGCGCGGGCCAATTTTGAGCCGGCATGGGCATCTGTGACTTATGCCCGCTATGAAGCGCAGCCAGAGCGTGCACAGCCCTTCCGCCGCGAAGGTCTGGGCATCAATGCCGGCATCAAGCTTGGTCAGTTCTGGAGCGCGCGTGGCGGCGTGCTCTATGATCTTGACAAGTATCTCACGGACCGCGCCCTCGCGGTTCCGAAGCTCGACACGCCGCGCTTCACCCTCGCCTCGGCGAGCGTGGGCACGCGTTATGAGGATGAATGCACCACCTTCGACGTGAGCTATTTCACCTCGTTCCGCGACACCTCGGAAGGCACGCGCGCACGCACCAATCAGGGCGTCCTGTTCCGCCTTGAACTGCGCACCCTCGGCGGTGTCGGCTTCCGGCAGTCCCTCAAGGATGAGGGCTATGGCGGCGTGGCCGACGGCATCAAGAACTAGGGTGCCGGCCAACTCCGCTTCCCGCGTCCGGACAACGGATGCGCCGATTCAGCCTCTGCTGGTCACGCAAGGTGACCCTGCCGGGATCGGCCTCGAACTCACCCTTGCCCTCTGGAATGCGCGGCGGCAGTTGGCCTTGCCAGACTTCGTGCTGATCGCGTCGGCAAATTCCGTGCGGCAGCGTGCCGGACTGCTTGGCCTGTCCGTGCCGATCGTGCCAATCACCACACCAGATGAGGCTGTTGCAGCTTTTGAACATGGCCTGCCTGTGATCGACCATGGCCACGAGGCCAAGATCGTGGCGGGGCAGCCCTCCCCGCATGGTGCACCTGGAACGCTCGCGGCCATCGAAATGGCAGTGTCGCTGGTTCGGACCGGCCAGGGCCGGGCCATCGTGACAAATCCGATCGCTAAATCAGTGCTTTACGAAGCCGGGTTCCGTCATCCGGGACATACAGAATTCCTCGCAGCGCTGGCAGCAGATGGCCCGGAGCCACCCCCACGCCCCGTGATGATGATCTGGAGCGAAACCCTCGCGGTTGTGCCCGTGACCATCCACATCCCGTTGCGGGACGTGCCGCTGAGCCTGACCGAGGCGCTGATCATAGAGACCGGCGTGATCGTCGACCGCGACCTCAGGCAACGCTTCGGCGTGGCCGCTCCGCGGCTCGCGCTGGCAGGGCTGAACCCCCATGCCGGCGAAGGCGGGGCTCTGGGGCACGAGGATGGCAGCATCATCGCTGGCGCGGTTGCTGCGCTCCGGGCGCTGGGCATCGATGCACGCGGTCCTCTGCCGGCCGACACGATGTTTCATGCCCGCGCCCGCGCCGGCTATGATGTCGCCCTGACGATGTATCACGATCAGGGCCTGATCCCGGTCAAGACGCTGGCATTCGACGAGGGGGTGAATGTCACCCTCGGCCTGCCGTTTGTCCGCACCTCGCCGGACCATGGCACGGCCTTCGACATTGCAGGCAAGGGAATCGCCAGACCAGACAGCCTGCTTGCGGCTCTGCGCCTTGCCGACCGGCTGACGGCACGCATTCAGGCACCGGGAGTTCTGGTGACATGAACACGCCCGATGGCCTGCCCCCGCTGCGAGATGTGGTTCGCAGCCTCGACCTGATGGCCAAGCGCTCGCTCGGGCAGAACTTCCTGTTCGACCTCAACCTGACAGGCCGCATCGCGCGCGCCAGCGGCCCGCTGGCCGGGCAATGCGTGGTCGAGATCGGGCCGGGCCCGGGCGGCCTGACACGAGCACTGCTGCTTGAGGGAGCAGACAAGGTGATCGCGATCGAACGCGACGCGCGCTGCCTGCCTGCGCTCGAACAGATCGCGGCGCGCTGGCCCGGCAAGCTGGAGATCGTGATGGGCGATGCCATGCGGGAGGACGTTGCGGCTCGCCTCGCCGGGAGACAGGCGCGGATCATCGCCAACCTGCCCTACAATGTCGGCACAGCGCTGCTGGTCAACTGGCTGAGCAAGACGCCGTGGCCGCCGTGGTTCTCGTCGCTGACCCTGATGTTCCAGCGCGAAGTCGCCGAGAGGATCGTGGCTGATGCCGACGATCCATCCAACTATGGCCGCCTCGGCGTGCTGTGCGGCTGGCGCACCGAGGCCGAGATCCTGTTCGATGTGGCCCCGGGCGCCTTCGTGCCGCCGCCAAAAGTGACCTCCAGCGTCGTACACCTTGTGCCGCGGGAGGCGCCGGAACCGTGCGACCTCAAGGAACTGGAACGGCTGACGCTGACAGCCTTCGGGCAGAGGCGGAAGATGCTGCGGCAATCGCTGAAGGGGCTCAACCTTGACCTGCCGGCGCTGTTCGCCGCGACGGGTATCGACGAAACGGCGCGGGCCGAGACGATTCCCGTCAGCAAATTTGTCGAACTGGCCAACGCGGCTGCGGCGCAGCGGCGCGCTCAAGTCCAGGCATAATCAGGCTGAATCACGCATCCGGTACGCCCAGCAGCGTGTCGAGAAAGGCCTTGGCACCGACCAGCCGCTCGCGCTTCATGCGCTCCGCCGCCAGAATGGCCTGAACGCCGGAGAAAGCCCGGCCCAGATCGTCATTGACGATCAGATAGTCGTAAAGGCCCCATTGTGCGATCTCGTCGCGGGCATTGCGCAGCCGTTTGCGGATCGTGTCGGGCGCATCCTCCGCGCGGCGTTCGAGCCGCATCTTCAGCTCAGCCATGGATGGCGGCAACACGAACACTGCGACCACGTCCTTGCGCATCTTGGCCATGATCTGACGGGTGCCCTGCCAGTCAATGTCGAACAGGACATCGTGGCCGGCGGCCAGCGCGGTCTCGACCGGCTTGCGCGGCGTACCATAGAAGTTGCCGTGGACCTCGGCGCTTTCAAGCAGATCGCCGCGATCCCTGAGGGCCTTGAACTCATCGACCGTGATGAACCGGTAGTGCTTGCCGTCGATTTCCGAGGCGCGTTTCGGGCGCGTCGTCACCGAAACGGACAGGCGCACGTCGGGTTGGTCCTCGACAAGTTGGCGGGTCAGGGTCGATTTTCCTGCGCCGGAAGGCGAGGACAGGATCAGCATCAGGCCGCGACGGGGAATGGCAGACATCCGGCTTACTCCACGTTCTGCGTCTGCTCGCGGAACTGGTCGACGAGCGCCCTGAGTTCCAGCCCGATGCGCGACAACTCGACATGGTTGGCCTTGGCGCACAACGTGCTGGCCTCGCGGCCGAACTCCTGCGCCAGAAAATCCAGCTTTCGGCCGATGGCTCCCCCCTCGGCCAATAAGGCTGCGCTCGCATCGATGTGTGCCTTGAGGCGATCAAGCTCTTCGCGGACGTCGGCGCGCGTGGCGAGCAGCGCTGCTTCCTGATGAAGCCGCGCCGGATCAAGGCTGGCCTGCCCTTCCATGATGGCGTTGACCTGTGCACTGAGGCGCGCCCGGATCGCTTCAACCGTGCGGGCCGGATGGCTCTCGACCTGCGCCACGAGGTCCCGCATGCTGGCAAGCTGGGCGGACAGGACCTCACCGAGCACTGCGCCTTCCTGGCGGCGGGCCTTAGCAAGTGCGGCAGCAGCGCGGCCGATTGCGGTCACAAGATCCGGCTGGAGAAGTGCTCCGAGATCCTGCTCATCCTGATCGTCGACCTCGACGACGCCGCGCACCTGGAGCAACCCGTCCATCGTGGCCGGCTGAAACGGCAGCTCAGGCGGGAGCGCCCTGATCGCCTCAGCCAGCGACATCAGCACCTCCGTGTTGATCCGCACGGCCGTCCGGCGGGTCTCGACGCGCTGGACGGTGAGGCCGACCTGCACTGCGCCGCGGGCCAGCACCGCGCTGACCTGCTTGCGCGCTTCCTCGCCGACTGCATCGAAGCCGGGGGGCACGCGGACGCGCACATCGAGATTGCGTCCGTTGACTGACTTCAGTTCCCAGGCCCAGTTCAGGGTGCCGGCTGCCCCTGATTCGCGCGCGAAGCCTGTCATGCTGGAAATCATGGGAAAATGGTCCGGAATCGTCTGTTCACGGGCGGACCGTAGAGCATGCGCTGAAAGGACGGCAATGCTTTTCGCTCGCCGCCTTATGGCCGCAGCGCAGGTATTGCCTTGGACGAGTTGAGATCGAAGCTGCGGTTCAACAACGGATCGCGTGTCGTGCCTTCCGACGCATCGAAACCGCGCGGGCGAGGCTGTCCCGGCAGGCCTGCTGCCTGCGGAGCAGCAGGGGCAGCGCGCAGCGGCTGCGGCGCCGGCTGGTTCATGCCGGCGCGGCGGCTGGCCGGCACGGGAAAGGTCTCAAGATCGTTTGGCTGCTCCTGATCGGCGAAGGACGCGGCGCGCGGCGATGCCGGATCGGACGTCTCGGTGCGGCGCTCAGGCACCGGGCTGGCCGGGGCTGCTGTCGGTGCAGTAGGCGATGGCGCAGGCGGCGGCTCGGCCCGGTCAACACTGGCTTCAGGCGATGGCCGGCCGGCTTCACGGCGCGAGGCTTCGATCTGCCGCCAACGCACGACATTGCGGTTGTGCTGGTCGAGCGTCTCGGCGAAGGCGTGCCCGCCGGTGCCATCGGCGACGAAGAACAGATCGCGCGTCCGGGAAGGATTGGCGACCGCTTCCATGGCGGCGCGCCCCGGATTGGCGATCGGACCGGGCGGCAGCCCGTCGATGACATAGGTGTTGTAGGCCGTCGGCTGGGTGATCTCGGTGCGCAGGATGCCGCGCCCGAGCGTGCCCTTGCCACCGACCAGCCCGTAAACGATGGTGGGGTCCGATTGCAGCTTCATGCGCCGGTTGAGCCGGTTGACGAAGACGCCGGCGACACGCGGCCGCTCATCAGCACGGCCTGTTTCCTTCTCGACGATCGAGGCGAGTGTCACCAGTTCCTGCGGCGTCTTGATCGGCAAATCGGCGACGCGGCGCGCCCAGATGCGGTTCAGTTCCTCGCGCTGCTTCTCGGCCATGGTCTGGATCAGGCGCTGGCGGGTCGTGCCGCGCTCGATCCGGTAGGTGTCAGGCAACAGTGCGCCCTCGCGCGGCATCTGGACGATATCGCCGGATAGCAGATCGTTTTCCTTGAGCCGCGCGACGATCTGCTCGCTGGTCAGGCCTTCGGGAATCAGCACCGAATGCAGCACCGGCTTGCCGCTGGTGAGCACATCGAGCGCCTCGCGCGGGCTGATGTTGGCCTTGAACAGGTATTCGCCCGCCCGCAGCTGCGACCATGCCCCGCTAATGTAGCCGGCGATGCGGAACATCAGCGGATTGCGGATAACACCTTCCCGATCAAGCTGTTCGGCGATGTCGGCAAGGCCGCTGCCGGGCGGCACGATCAGCGCCCTGTCGACCGCAAGGGGGCCAGGCTCGGCCGCTTGCCGCTGGATCACGACGAACGATCCGCCAATAACGATGGCACCCAACAGGCCAAGGGTGAACAACGCACTGAGAAAGCCGATGAAGCCACTGCGGCGACGGCGCGTTTTTTTCGGCGGTGGCGGTGGAGCGCTCGGCTTCATCGCCTCGGACGGGCTGCGCGGCGACGCCCGCTGGCTCATCTCGGCAATGTCCGATCCGCGCCCGTTAGCAGGCTTGCCATTCATCGCGTGCTCTCGGCCTGTTCATGGTTTTCCGGCCTCGCGCCGTTGCCGGCGTGGACTCGGTCACGTCTTGTCGGCCCCGAATGTGGCCAAAGCTCGCTCATCGCCATGCCGGGTTGCGGCTCACGCCGCAAAGCGCCGGAACACGAGCGAGGCATTGGTTCCGCCAAAGCCGAACGAGTTGGACAATGCCACATCGATCCGGCGCTTGCGAGGGGTATGCGGCACCAGATCAATCGGTGTCTCGACGGACGGATCATCGAGATTGAGCGTGGCAGGCGCGATGCCGTCGCGGATCGCCAGGATGGAGAAGACCGCCTCGATGGCGCCGGCTGCACCGAGCAGATGGCCGATGGCCGATTTCGTTGAAGACATCACCACCTTGTCGGCGTGGGCGCCAACAAGACGTTCGATTGCCCGAAGCTCGATTTCGTCGCCGAGCGGTGTCGAGGTGCCGTGGGCATTGATGTAGTCGATGTCGCCAGCCGAAATGCCGGCCCGCTTGAGGGCAGCGGTCATGCAGCGGAAGGCCCCGTCGCCATCTTCCGAAGGCGAGGTGATGTGATAGGCATCGCCGGACATGCCATAGCCGATGACCTCGGCGTATATCCGCGCGCCCCGCAGCAACGCGTGCTCCATGTCTTCGAGCACGAGCACGGCAGCACCTTCGCCCATGACGAAACCGTCGCGGCCCTTGTCATAGGGGCGCGATGCCTTTTCGGGGGTGTCGTTATAGCCGGTCGAAAGCGCGCGGCAGGCACAGAAGCCAGCAATGCCGATCCGGTTGATGGCGGATTCAGAGCCACCCGCGAGCATGACCTCGGCATCTCCGAGCGCGATCATGCGGGCGGCATCGCCGATCGCGTGCGCGCCCGTCGAGCAGGCCGTGACCACGGCATGGTTGGGCCCCTTGAGCCCATGCTCGATCGAGACATACCCTGATGCGAGATTGGCCAGCCGGCCTGGAATGAAGAATGGCGAGAGCCGGCGCGGACCCTTCTCGTGGAGGACGAGCGAACCCTCGTAGATGCCGCCAATTCCGCCGATGCCAGAACCGATCATCACGCCGGTGCGGGTCTGGTCCTCGTAGCTTTCGGGCTTCCAGTTCGCATCGGTCAGAGCCTGCCTGGCAGCAGACATCGCGAAGACGATGAACTCGTCTACCTTGCGCTGCTCTTTCGGCTCCATCCACTGGTCGGGATTGTAGGTGCCGTCCGTGCCGTCGCCGCGTGGCACGGTGCAGGCGATCCGGGCTGGCAGGTCGCTCGCATCAAAGCTGGTGATGGGCCGCGCTGCGCTTTGACCTGCGAGCAAGCGCGACCACGTCTCTTCGACGCCGCAGGCAAGCGGCGACACTGCTCCCAGTCCCGTCACGACGACGCGCCGCATCGTTCGAGCTCCGTATCAACAGTTGGAGAATGTGGACGGGTCGGCGCTGCCTGTCAGGCTGCAGCGCTCTTTTCGAGGAACTTCACGGCGTCGCCAACGGTGACGATGGTTTCTGCGGCGTCGTCCGGAATCTCGACGTTGAATTCTTCTTCGAACGCCATGACGAGTTCGACCGTGTCGAGCGAGTCAGCACCCAGATCATCAATAAAGTTCGCGCCGGCGACAACCTTCTCGGCATCGACGCCGAGGTGCTCAACGACGATCTTCTTCACGCGTTCCGCGACATCGCTCATGGACACGTCCTCTTCACTTTGTTTTACGCTGCAAGCTGCCGCGTGTGATTGTTCTGGTGGCCGGAAAGCCGAATACGGCTGACCCCGTCCTGTTGTCGACAGTGCTGCAAAAGCCCAACACAGGGGCGCGCGTCAAGCCCTTGCACCCACTCATCGGCTGAATAGCATGCCGGGTTGGCGCTGGCGAGCCGTTTCGCCGAAGGCTGGGGAGAACCCGGACCTCCGACGCAAGTCTTTCAGATCATTGCCATTCCGCCATTCACATGCAGCGTCTGACCGGTCAGGTAGGCCGCTTCCGGACTGGCCAGGAAGACAGCCGCAGCAGCGATGTCCGAGCCGGTCCCAAGCCGACCCATGGGAACATTGCCAAGGATTGCCTCGCGCTGCTTGTCGTTCAGACCGTCGGTCATGGGCGACTCGATGAAGCCGGGTGCGATCACGTTGACCGTAATGCCACGGCTGGCGACCTCGGCCCCGAGCGCCTTCGACATGCCGATCAGGCCGGCCTTGGAGGCGGCATAGTTGCCCTGCCCCGGATTGCCGGTGGTGCCGACAACCGAGCCGATCGAGATGATGCGACCGGAGCGGCGGCGCATCATGCCCTTCACCGCCGAGCGCATCAGCCGGAAAGACGCCGTGAGATTGACCGCGATGACCTGATCCCACTCCTCGTCCTTCATGCGCAGGAAGAGGTTATCGCGGGTGATGCCGGCATTGTTGACGAGGATGTCGAGCTGGCCGAGGGCCGCCTCGGCAGCCGGCACCAGGGCTTCGACCGAGGCCGGATCTGAAAGATTGCAGGGTAGCGCGACAGCGCCGTTGCCCAACTCGGCTGCCAATGCCTCAAGCACCTCGATGCGCGTGCCGGAGACGGCGACGCGAGCGCCTTGCGCTGCGAAGGCCCGCGCGATCGCGCCGCCGATGCCGCCGGTCGCGCCAGTCACCAGCGCCGTCTTGCCTGCCAGAGAGAACATGGCCGTCATCCTTCAGTTGCGCGCTTCAGTTGCGCGTGGCGATATAGGCGGCGATCTCGTCCGGCCCGCCGATCGACGAAAACGTGGCGTCGGCGGCAATGCGCTTGCCAAGACCGGTGAGAACCTTGCCAGCGCCGAGTTCCAGAAACTGGCCGACGCCGGCTCCGGCCATGGCAGCGACGCATTCACGCCAGCGCACGGTGCCGGTGACCTGCGCGACCAGACTGGCGCGGATGGCGGCCGGATCGGACAAGGGCGCGGCGCCGACATTCGCCATCACCGGCACGGCTGGGGCCTGCATGGTGACATCGGCCAACGCCGCCTGCATGGCGTCGGCAGCGGGCTGCATCAGTGCGCAATGGAACGGAGCGGAGACGGGCAGCAGGACAGCCCGGCGCACGCCGCGCTCGGACGCAAGTGCCATGGCGCGCTCGACAGCAGCCTTGGAGCCGGACAGCACGACCTGCCCGCCGCCATTGTCATTGGCCGCCTGACAGACCTCGCCCTGGCTCGCATCAGCAGCGATGGCGCGGGCATCATCAAGCTCGACGCCGATCAGGGCCGCCATGGCCCCCTCGCCTGCCGGGACAGCCATCTGCATGGCGTCGCCACGAATGCGCAACAGGCGCGCTGCATCTGCCACCGAAAATGTCCCGGCAGCAGCCAATGCCGAGTATTCGCCCAGCGAGTGGCCGGCAACGAAAGCGATATCGCGGGCCAGATCAAGTCCGGCTTCGGCTTGCAGGACACGGGTTACAGCCACCGAAACCGCCATCAGGGCCGGCTGGGTGTTGGCGGTCAGCGTCAGGGCTTCCGCCGGACCATCCCAGATGATCGCCGAAAGCTTCTGGCCAAGTGCGTCATCGACTTCGTGAAAGACCGACGCTGCAACTGGAAATGCGTCGGCCAGCGCCTTGCCCATGCCAACAACCTGGCTGCCCTGGCCCGGAAAGATCAATGCGGTTGTCATGGCGACACTCCTCGCGCAACAGGTGGCGGGGAAGTGACGGTTTTGCCGATGCACGTCAAGGACTGCAATGCCCGCGGGTGTGGAAGGTCTTGGCCATGGCGGGGGATCGATGGCTGCTCCTGGAGAGGCCCCTTCCGTGCATGGCGTGTTGCATTGCCGAACGGGCTCATGTATCTGCACGGCACTGATTGCCTCGGCCGGAGGCTGAAAGAGTGCGTGTGACACCCGTTGTCAGTCACGCGAGGGGTTCGTCCCCGACACTCCTTGTCTCCGCCTTCGACAGCAAATCGGGCCTTCCGCGCGGGTTCTCCCGCATGGGATTTGGCTCGAAGGGCTTTGCGCCGGGCGGCAGCGTTGAAACAGAAGGAAGGCCAATGGCTCATCTTTACGAACATATCTTCATGGCGCGCCAGGACGTGAGCGCGCAGGCCGTCGAGGCCCTGATCGAACAGTACAAGGGCATCATCGAAACCGGCGGTGGCACCGTCGGCAAGGTGGAATACTGGGGCGTCAAGTCCCTCGCCTATCGCATCAAGAAGAACCGCAAGGCTCATTATTCGCTGATGAACATCGCCTGCCCCCCTTCGGCCATTGCCGAAATGGAACGGCAGATGCGCCTGAGCGAAGACGTGCTGCGCTTCATCACGATCCGCGTCGAAGAGCACGAGGACGGCCCGTCCGCCATGCTCCAGAAGCGCGAGCGCGACGAGCGCCGCGATCGTGAGCGTTTCGGGGATGACCGTCCGCCACGCCGTCGTGACGAAGAAGAAGTTGGCGAGGAGTTCTGATCATGACCGCTGGTGCACGCCGTCCGTTTTTCCGCCGCCGCAAGTCCTGCCCGTTCACGGGCGAAGGCGCTCCCAAGATCGACTACAAGGACGTGAAGCTGCTGTCGCGCTACATCTCCGAGCGTGGCAAGATCGTTCCTTCGCGCATCACGGCCGTTTGCGCCAAGAAGCAGCGCGAGCTGGCGACCGCCATCAAGCGCGCGCGCTTTCTGGGCCTTCTGCCTTACGTGATCAGCTGATCACGGCTTCTGTCCGCGCCAATCGTGCACGGACACACCTCAGTCGCCCGGCGGTGAAAACCCGCCGGGTTCGTTGAAGCGAAACGCTTCTCACCGCACCGGATACGTCCGAGTTGCGGGACAGCAGGACAGACCATGAGCTTCGTTGTCGCCGGCATCGGCGCAGGCCTCGTTTCCGCATTGCTGTTTGCGGTGGTGATCACAGGATCGCCGCTGGCCTTTCTGCTGTCCTATGCAGCTCCCCTTCCCGTTTTCATCGTGGCCCTCGGCTGGCGGCACCTGTCGGGGCTGGTCGCAGCCATTGCCGGCGCGGCGGCGATTGCGCTGGCACTGCGCTATCAGGCAGGCCTCGCTTTCGCGATCGGTATCGCTCTGCCGGCCTGGGCTATCTCCTATCAAGCCTTGCTCGGCCGCACCGACCAGAACGGCACGACCGAATGGTATCCTGTCGGCCGGCTGCTGCTGTGGGTGATCGGCACCTCGGCCCTCGTGACCCTGATGGGGGCGATGGCTGTTGCCGGCGATCACGAGACCTACCGCGTTGCCATGCAGCGTTCGATCACCGCCGTGCTGTCCGGGTCGGTTCCCGGCATGCCGCCGCCCAACCTGCCAACAGGCTTCACCGTCGACGATGTGGCCTCGGTGCTCGCGGTCTGGGCTCCGTTTCTTGCTGGCGCGGCGTTCGTGCCGATGCTTGCCGCCAACCTGTGGATGGCGGCCAAGGCGGTTCACCTGTCCGGCCGTCTGCCGCGGCCATGGCCCTTCTTGCCGGCCACGAACCTGCCGCAAGAGGCGCTTGCCGTCACTGCTGCGGCGCTGGTTCTGGCGTTCATGCCCGGCTTCTTCGGCTTCTTCGGCATGGCCATCCTTGGCGCCGCCCTTTCCGGCTTCATGCTCAATGGCCTTGCCGGCATCCACGAGATGTCGATGGGCAAGCCCATGCGCGGCGGGCTGCTGGTCGCCGTCTATCTCGGACTGGTTATCGGCGGGACGATCCTGCTGCCGCTGATCGCCGTGTTCGGTTTTGTCGATTGCCTGCTGCGCCTCAGGGCACGGCGCGGCTCCCCGCCACCTTCAACCCCCAGCCCGATCTGATCCGACACCTGATTTCAGACGAACACCAAGGAGAGACCCCATGGAAGTGATCCTGCTCGAACGCGTTGCCAAGCTCGGCCAGATGGGCGAAGTCGTCCGCGTCCGCGACGGCTATGGCCGCAATTTCCTGCTGCCGCGCGGCAAGGCGCTGCGCGCCACTGCTGCCAACAAGCAGCGCTTCGCTGACCAGCGCGCCCAGCTTGAAACCCGCAACCTCGAAGCGAAGGGCGAAGCAGCGGCCGTCGCAGAGAAGCTCGACGGCACCAGCTACGTGCTGATCCGTCAGGCTGGCGAATCCGGTTCGCTCTACGGCTCGGTCACGGCGCGTGACATTGCTGCTTCGCTGACCGAAGCCGGCTTCAGCGTCGACAAGGGCCAGGTGGTGATCAATTCCCCGATCAAGACCCTCGGCCTGTACACGATCGCGGTCGTGCTGCACCCGGAAGTCGACGCCAAGATCACCGTCAACGTCGCTCGCAGCGCCGAAGAAGCCGAGCGTCAGGCACGCGGCGAAGTGGCCTCGGTGCGCGAGGAGTTCAACCTCGACGATCTCGGCCTCGAAGTCGGTGCAGCTCTCGCAGAAGCCGGCCCGAACGCCGAAATGTGAGGCCCGACGCCGCGTGCTGCGGCATCGGAACCACATGCAACCAGAAGGCCGCTTTCGGGCGGCCTTTTTTCTTGCGCCTGTGAATATCTGTGCAGCGCGGATTTGCCCTTTCACCAACGGCGCTGATGCTACAATCAGGTCCCACAGAATCAGGATGAGCAATGGCGACCGTGACCGCTCTGGCGGCAAAACTCGATTCGGCCGACGAGACGACCTACCGCGTCGCGCCGCACAACATCGAGGCGGAGCAGGCGCTGCTGGGCGCGATCCTGGTCAACAACGATGCCTTCTATCGGGTCTCGGATTTCCTGCTGCCTGAGCATTTCTTCGAGCCCGTGCACCTCAAGATCTATGAGACCACGGCCAGCCTGATCCGCGCCGGAAAGATCGCGACGCCGATCACGCTCAAGACCTTCCTGCAGGATGACGATCTTGGCGGGCTCAAGGTCTCTCAGTATCTCGCCCGTCTGGCGGCAGAGGCCACGACGGTCATCAACGCACAGGATTACGGCCAGACGATCTATGATCTGGCCATTCGCCGCAACCTGATCACGGTTGGCGAGGAACTCGTCAACACTGCCTACGACTCTCCCGTCGATGCCCCTCCCCGCGAGCAGATCGAGGAGGCCGAGCGCAAGCTGTTCGCCCTGGCAGAAAAGGGTCGCTACGAGGGTGGTTTCCAGCCCTTTTCGAGCGCGATCACCACGGCCATCGACATGGCGGCGCGGGCCTATGAGCGCGATGGCGGGCTGTCGGGCATTGCCACCGGCCTGCGCGATCTGGACCAGCGCATGGGCGGCTTCCAGAATTCCGACCTGATCATCATCGCGGGCCGCCCGGCCATGGGCAAAACCTCGCTGGCCACCAACATCGCTTTCAACATGGCCAAAGCGCATGCCTCCGAACGCCTGCCTGACGGCACCCTCAAGACCACCAATGGTGCGATTGTGGGGTTCTTTTCACTCGAAATGTCGGCGGAACAGCTGGCGACCCGCATCGTCGCAGAGCAGTCGGAAATCTCTTCCTACAAGATCCGCCAGGGCAAGATCACCGAGAACGAGTTCTTCCGGCTCTCCGATGTAGCGGCGCAGATCGAGAAGATGCCGCTCTACATCGACCAGACCGGCGGCATCTCGATTGCCCAACTGGTGGCGCGGGCGCGGCGGCTGAAGCGCCAGCGCGGGCTCGACATCCTGTTCATCGACTACCTGCAGCTGCTGTCAGGCTCGGCCAAGAAGGGCGACAACCGCGTCCAGGAGGTGACGGAGATCACCACCGGGCTGAAGGCGCTGGCGAAGGAGCTCAACGTGCCGGTGATCGCGCTGTCGCAGCTCTCGCGCGGGGTGGAATCGCGCGACGACAAGCGCCCGCAATTGCAGGATCTGCGCGAGTCAGGTTCGATCGAGCAGGATGCCGACGTGGTGATGTTCGTGTTCCGCGAGGAATACTATGTGAAGAACCGCGAACCGAAGCCCGGCACCGAGGAGCACTTCAAGTGGCAGGCGGAGATGGATTCGATCCACGGCAAGGCCGAGCTGATCATCGGCAAGCAGCGCCATGGGCCGACCGGGACAGTGCAGCTCCAGTTCGATGCGGAAGTAACGCGCTTCTCGGATCTGGCTGCTGCCGATCATCTGCCCGAGCGGCTCGAATGACATGAGCCAGGCCTCCGGCAGCGAATTTGGCGCACATCTGACCATCGATCTCGACGCGCTGGCCGAGAACTGGCGACGGCTGGCACGCCGTGTGCCCAACGCCGAATGTGGTGCCGTGGTTAAAGCCAATGCCTATGGCTGCGGCATCGAGGAAGTGGTGCCGGCGCTGGGCTGGGCCGGGTGCCGCACCTTCTTTGTGGCGCATCTCTCTGAAGCCAGGCGTTTGCGCAAGGTCGCGCCATCGGCCACGATCTATGTGCTCAACGGCCTGCGGCCCGGTTCTGCATCCGCGTACCACGCCATCGGCGCGCGGCCCGTGCTGGGCGCGCCGGAAGAGATCACGGAATGGGCGCTGGAAGGTCGGGGCCGGGAATGCGCCCTGCACGTTGACACCGGCATGAACCGGCTTGGTCTTGGCAACAGTGACCTTGAGCACATGATCGACAGCTCGGTGCGCGAGCGGCTCGACATCAGGCTGGTGATGACGCACTTCAGCGCCGCCGAAGTGCCGGATGATCCGGCCAATCTCAGGCAGGTGACACGCTTTGCCGACGTGGCCGACATGTTCCCGGAGGCTGGCAAGTCGTTGCTCAACTCATCGGGCCATTTCCTCGATATCGCACCACCCTATGATCTGACCCGCCCAGGATATGCGCTCTATGGAGGCAATCCGGTGCCGGGGCAGCCGAACCCGATGCAGCCCGTCGTGCGACTGACCGCACGCATCCTGCAAACGCGCGTCGTCGCCGACGGCGAGGGCGTGGGATACAACAGCCGCTGGCATGCGCGTGGCTCCCGCAAGCTGGCCACGATCTGTCTGGGCTATGCAGATGGCTATCCGCGCAATGCCAGCTACACCGATGCCCTCCCCGGTGGCCACGCCATGGTTGGCGGCGTCCTCTGCCCGTTTGCCGGCACCGTCTCGATGGACCTCATCATCCTCGATGTCAGCGATGTGCCGGCAGCAGACAGCGTGCGCGGGGCTGAGGTGGTGTTGATTGGCGACGGGCTCGATCTCGACACGGTGGCTGCCGGTGCCAAGACGGTAGGCTATGAGATGCTGACGAGCCTCGGCCGGCGCTACCAGCGCACCTATAAAGGCCAGTGATGGCGCGGCGCGGACCCTCCTTCAACTGCCAGAACTGCGGCGCCGTCTACCAGCGCTGGCAGGGCCGTTGCGATGCCTGCGGCGAGTGGAGCACCGTCGTTGAGGAGGGAGCCGCACCGCCCCTGCCGGGCGGCGGACGTTCCCCCTCCGGACGGGCCAAGGGCCGGGTATTCGCGCTTGAAAGCCTGAAGGGCGAGACGCGCGATGCGCCGCGCACCCTGTTGGGCATGGCCGAACTGGACAGAGTTACGGGCGGCGGCTTCGTGCGCGGCTCGGTGCTGCTGATCGGCGGCGACCCCGGCATCGGCAAATCCACGCTGCTGACGCAGGCTTGTGGCGCGCTCGCCAAAGCCGGCCACCGCGTCGTCTATGTTTCCGGCGAAGAGGCTGTGGCGCAGGTCAGGCTGAGGGCCGAACGGCTGGGCCTTGTCGATGCACCGGTGGAACTGGCCGCCGAGACCAATGTCGAGGACATCATCGCCACGCTGTCACAGGCAGGCGCACCAGCGCTGGTGGTGATCGATTCGATCCAGACGATGTGGACCGGCGAGGTCGAATCCGCACCCGGCACGGTGACGCAGGTGCGCGGCTCGGCGCAGGCGCTGATCCGCTTCGCCAAGACCAGCGGAGCCTGCCTCATCCTCGTCGGGCATGTCACCAAGGATGGCCAGATCGCTGGCCCGCGCGTGGTCGAGCACATGGTCGATGCGGTGATTTCCTTCGAGGGTGAAGGCGGGCATGCCTTCCGGGTGCTGCGCGCCCAGAAGAACCGCTTCGGGCCGACCGACGAGATCGGCGTGTTCGAGATGACCGGTCGCGGGCTGGCGGAGGTTGCCAACCCCTCGGCGCTGTTCCTTGCCGGCCGTGATCTCTCGGCACCGGGCGCTGCGGTCTTTGCCGGGATGGAAGGCACGCGGCCGGTTCTCGTGGAAATTCAGGCATTGGTCGCGCCGACAGCCCTCGGCACACCGCGCCGCGCCGTGGTGGGCTGGGATCCGAGCCGGCTGGCCATGGTTCTGGCCGTGCTCGAAACCCATGGCGGGCTGCGCCTGTCGGGACACGATGTCTATCTCAACGTGGCGGGCGGGCTGCGCGTGCAGGAGCCAGCCGCAGACCTCGCCGTGGCCGCCGCGCTGATCTCGTCGATGACCGGGGCCGTCTTGCCGCCGGACGCCGTCTTCTTCGGTGAAATTGCGCTGTCTGGTGCGGTCAGGCCCGTCTCGTTGGCAAGCGCCCGCATCAAGGAGGCCGGCAAGCTTGGCTTTGCGGCCGTCGTTGCTCCAGCTGCCGCCGATGCGACAGACATGCGGGGCATGCGGCTGACCGCGACGCCGCATGTCTCGGAACTGGTGGCTTCGATCGCGGCCCGCAGCCCGAAGCGGGCACAGCGCACCTCTCGCACAGATGAGGAAACATAAGCGGCAAGACGTGACGCAGACCCGAACAGCAGTTATAGACGAGACGTTGCAGCGCCGGTTTCGACGCGCTGGCGTGTCCCGGTTCCAGAAGCGGCGAACTCTCCCATGTCCTTGACCATCCTTGATCTGATCGTCCTTGGCGCGGTCGTACTGTCTGCTCTTCTGGCAGCCGTGCGGGGTTTCACGCGCGAAGTTCTGTCGATTGCCTCGTGGGTGGCGGCAGCGGTCGCGGCCTGGAGCCTGCATCCGATGCTGCTGCCCTTCGTCAAGCAGCACGTGAAGCAGGACACCATCGCTCTCGTGATCGCGATTGCGGCGATCTTCCTGGTCACGCTGGTGATCGTATCGCTGATTACCGCGCGCATCTCGGACTTCGTGCTTGATTCGCGGATCGGCGCGCTGGACCGCACGCTGGGTCTTGCCTTCGGTGCGGCGCGCGGCGTGCTTCTGGCCGTCGTCGGCTTCCTGCTGTGGACCACGCTGGTTCCGGATAGCCGCCAGCCGGACTGGGTGCGCGACGCGAAGACCAAGCCTTTGCTCGAATCTTCGGGCAAGTCGCTGTTGTCGATGCTGCCGCAGGACATCGACACGAGCTTCATCAAGAACCTCGCACCGAAGACGGGCGCGCCGACCGACGCACCTGCGGAAGAGCCGCGTCCGCCTGGCACGGTCGCGCCACCGCAGCGCCGCACCGAAGCGCCGGCACCAACACAAGGAGCGCAGGTTGATCGCGCCGCCCTCCAGCGGACGATCGACAATGCGCAACGGCAAGGTGCCCAACCGGCACGGCCATGATCCGGGCACGCCCTGATTGGCGTGATCGGGCATGGCAATGATCACTGAAACGGAGGTTGAGGTGGATCTGATGGCAAGAGCAAGCAATCTGGCAGGCAATCCCGCAAGCGATGTCGATGGCGACAGGCTGCGCGAGGAATGTGGCGTCTTCGGCATCTTCGGCCATCCCGATGCTGCCGCGATCACGGCGCTTGGCCTGCACGCGCTCCAGCACCGTGGGCAGGAGGCTGCCGGTATCGTCAGCTTTGATGCAGGGCGCTTCCACTCCGAACGCCGCCTTGGGCTGGTTGGTGACACCTTTTCCGACAAGAGGGTGATCGATCGCCTGCCCGGCCTCGCAGCCATCGGCCACGTGCGTTATTCGACCACCGGCGAAACCATCCTGCGCAATGTCCAGCCGCTGTTCGCCGAACTCGACCAGGGTGGCTTCGCGGTGGCGCACAACGGCAACCTGACCAATGGGCTCAGCCTGCGCCGCCAACTGATCCGTGACGGGGCGATCTATCAGTCCACTTCCGATACCGAGGTGGTGCTGCATCTTGTGGCCCGCAGCCGCAAGACCCAATTCATCGACCGCTTCGTCGACGCGCTGCGTCAGATCGAAGGTGCCTATTCGCTGGTTGGCCTGACCAACAAGAAGCTGATCGGCGCGCGCGATCCGCTCGGCATCCGCCCGCTGGTGATTGGCGAACTCGATGGCCGCTTCATCCTGGCATCCGAGACCTGTGCCCTCGACATCATCGGCGCGCAATTCGTGCGCGAGGTGGAGAATGGCGAGGTCGTGGTTATCTCCGATGACGGCATCGAGAGCCACAAGCCGTTCCCGCCCGTGCAGGAGCGTCCCTGCATTTTCGAAGCGATCTATTTTGCGCGGCCTGACTCACTGATGAAGGGCGTCAGTGTCTATGAACGCCGCAAGCGCATGGGCGCGGAACTGGCCGCCGAGGCACCCGCCAACGCGGATGTGGTGATCCCTGTGCCGGATTCCGGCGTGCCCGCAGCCTTGGGCTATGCCCATGCCAGCGGCATCCCGTTCGAACTTGGCATCATTCGCAATCACTATGTCGGCCGCACCTTCATCCAGCCGACCCAGTCTGTGCGTGAGTTGGGCGTGCGCATGAAGCACAGCGCCAACCGCAGCGTCGTTGCCGGAAAAAGCATCGTGCTGCTTGATGACTCGATCGTGCGCGGCACAACCTCGGTCAAGATCGTCAAGATGATGCGCGAGGCGGGTGCCCGCGAGGTGCATTTCCGGATTTCCTCGCCGCCGATCACGCATCCCGACTATTACGGCATCGACACGCCGCAGAAGGACAACCTTCTCGCCGCAACCCATTCGCTCGAAGAGATGCGCGCCTTCATTGGCTGCGACACGCTGGCCTTCCTGTCGGTCAACGGCATCTACCGCGCCATGGGCCATCCGGGCGGCCGCGATGCCTTGCGCCCGCAGTTCACCGACCATTGCTTCACGGGGGACTACCCCACCGGCCTGACTGACCAGACCGGCGACAGCAAGCAGCAATTGTCGCTGCTGGCCGAAGCAGGCTGAGGAGCAGCGGACTGTGGCCATTCTCAAGGATCGTGTTGCCCTCGTCACCGGCGCTTCGCGCGGCATTGGCCGCGCTGTGGCATTGGAGCTTGCCCGCCGCGGGGCGCATGTGGTTGCGCTGGCCCGCACCCAGGGCGCGCTGGAAGACCTCGACGACGACATCACGGCGCTGGGTGGCACGGCCACGCTGGTGCCGCTCAATCTCACCGATTTCGAGGCTCTCGACCGGTTGGCCGAGGCGATTGCCGAGCGCTGGGGCCGGCTCGACATCCTGTTCGGCAATGCCGGCATGCTGGGGCCGCTGTCGCCGCTGGGCCATGTGCTGCCCAAGGAGTGGCACGCCGTGATGGAGACGAACGTCACGGCGAACTGGCGCCTGATCAAGGCAATGGATGGCCTGCTCAGGGCGTCTGACGCAGGGCGCGCGGCGTTTGTCAGCTCAGGCGCGGCCCACAAGTGCACGGCCTATTGGGGCCCTTACGCGGTCTCGAAGGCCGCTGTCGAGGCGCTGGCACGGACCTATGCCGCCGAAACGGCCACGACTGCGATGACCGTGATGCTGGTCAATCCCGGCCCTCTGCGCACCCGCATGCGGGCAGAGGCGATGCCGGGCGAGGATCCCAAGACCCTGCGCACGCCTGAAGAGGTAGCTGGCGGCATTGCCGATCTCTTGTCACCGGGCTGGACGAAGAGCGGCATGATCTATGATGTGCCGACCGGCACGATCAAGGCCCCGCAAGCGCCGGCCTGAGCCCGTCTTATCGGTTCTTGTCCCGATCGCTGCCGCTGCCGCGCCCGTCCGAATAGGGATTGTCGCTGGCCCGCACATTGATGCGGATCGGCACGCCGGGCAGGTTGAAGGTCTCACGCAGGCCGTTGACCAGATAACGCGAGTAGGCCTTCGGCAGGTCGAGCAACTGATTGCCGAACAGCACGAAGGTCGGCGGACGGGATTTGGCCTGCGTCATGTAGCGGATCTTGATGCGCCGACCGGACACGGCTGGCGGAGGATGGTGCGAGAGCACATCGGCCAGCCACTTGTTCAGCCGCGCGGTCGAAATGCGGGTGTTCCAGGTGTCGGCGGCCTTGATGACTGCCTCCATCAACCGGTCAAGTCCCTGCCCGCTCAGGCCTGACAACGGCACGCATTGCACGCCGCGGAGCTGGGCCAGCATGCGGTCACATTCCTCGCGGAGTTGCTTGAGCAGACCGGGCTGATCGGCCACCAGATCCCACTTGTTGAGGCCGATGACCACGGCGCGACCCTCGCGCTCGCACAGGTCGGCGATGGTGAGATCCTGCTTCTCGAACGGGATGGTCGCATCGAGCAGGACGACGACGACCTCGGCAAAGCGAACCGCCCTCAGCCCGTCCGATACGGACAGCTTTTCCAGCTTTTCAGTGACACGGGCGCGCTTGCGCATGCCGGCAGTGTCGAACAGTTTGATCCGGCGATTGCGCCATTCCCAATCGACCGAGATCGAATCCCGCGTGATGCCGGCTTCCGGCCCAGTCAGCAGGCGCTCTTCCCCGATCATGGCGTTGATCAGAGTCGACTTGCCGGCATTGGGGCGGCCGACGATGGCGACGCGCAGCGGCTTCTCGGGCGGGGCCGTGCTGATCTCGATGTCGCCGTCGACGATCTCGTCGTCGAACAGGCCGTCATCTTCGCCTTGCGCCTCTTCATCGTCCTCGATGCCGATCAGCGGGATCAGGGCCTGAGCCAGATCAGCTGTACCCTCGCCATGCTCGGCGGAAAACGGGATCGGCTCGCCAAGGCCCAACTCGTAAGCCTCGTAGGTGCCGGCCGCGCCCTTGCTGCCTTCCGCCTTGTTGGCGAGCAAGATGACGGGCTTGCCGGAACGGCGGACCAGTTCGGCAAAGGGCCGGTCTGTCGGCGTGATGCCTGCGCGAGAATCGATCACGAACAGGATGATGTCGGCATCTGCAATCGCGGTTTCGGTCTGGGCGCGCATGCGGTGGGCCAGCGAGCCTTCCTGCGCCTCTTCCAGCCCTGCGGTATCGATGATGGTGAAGCGCAGCGGGCCGAGCGTGGCAGCGCCTTCGCGCCGGTCGCGGGTGACGCCGGGCGTGTCATCGACCAGCGCAAGCTTGCGCCCGACCAGCCGGTTGAACAGGGTCGACTTGCCGACATTGGGCCGGCCGATGATGGCGATGGTCGCGGTCATGCTGGATACGCCACACTTTCACGGTTCGCGCCGAAGGCGCGTCTACTTGATCTCGACCGTGCCGGCCTTGACCAGCCCGAGATAGATGTCGGCCCGCTGCCGCAGACCCTGCGGCGCTTGCGGATCGACCACGATCTGGTCGAACCACCGACCCGCCTCATCGAGATTACCGGCCTTCAGCGCGGAAAGCCCCAGGATTTCCCGGGCCGTGTGGCGCCATGTGCCGGCTGGTGCCGCGAGCGGTTCGATCGCAGCCTTGATCTCGGCATAAGGCGCGCTGTCGACCTTGAGAAGATTGGAGCGGATGCGGGCAAGATCGCGGAACACCTGCTCGACCGTTGCATCATTGGCCAGCGCGTCGAACGCCTTGGCCCCGTCGGCAGGCTCGCGGCGGGCAGCTTCGGCGGCAAGGCGGAAGCGGGCCACGAGGCGGTAGCCGTCGCTGCCTTCCTTCGTGAGCTCGGTCAGGGTCTTCTCGGCTTCCTCGCCACGGTTCTCGCGCGAGGCCTTCAGTGCCTCTTCGAGACGGGCGCTGACCGCCTGCGCGGCCTGATCCTGGCGATAGAGCCAGAAGCGCCAGCCCCCGACGGCAACCACCAGCAGCGTCAGCAGGACAATGACGAGATTGCCATACTTCTTCCAGAGGTCAGCCGCCTTGTCGCGGCGGACCTCTTCATCGATCTCGCGGAGAAAATTGTCGGACATGGAGCGAAAGCAACCGGTTTGCAGGACAGAGGCTGCGGTTAGCACAGCCAGCCGAGCAACGCGAGAACCTTCGGCATTGCAACAAGGCAACGATGCACGGGCATCCGGCGCGGCGTGACCACGCCGTCAGCGCGCCGGAAAGAGCAGGCTCGAATCGCCATAGGAATAGAAGCGGTAGTTCCGGGCGATGGCGTGGGCATAGGCGGCTTGCATCGTGGCAAGGCCGCTGAAGGCGCTGACCAGCATGAACAGGGTCGAGCGCGGCAGATGGAAATTGGTCATCAGCGCATCGACACCGGAAAAACGGTGCCCCGGCGTGATGAAGATTGCGGTGTCACCGGAGAAGGGCTGGATCAAGCCGGATGCTTCGGCGGCGCTTTCGAGCAGCCTCAGCGAGGTCGTGCCGACTGCGATGATCCGCCCGCCGCGGGCGCGCGCCGCATTCAGGCGGTCGGCAACAGCCGCGGGAATGCAGCCCCACTCGGCATGCATGCGGTGATCAGCGGTGTTGTCCGCCTTCACCGGCAAGAACGTTCCGGCGCCGACATGCAGCGTGACAAAGACGTGATCGATGCCTTTTGATGCCAGTTCGGCCAGAAGCTCATCTGTGAGATGCAGGCCAGCGGTCGGGGCCGCCACCGCCCCATCCTCGCGGGCGAACACGGTCTGGTAATCGGCCTTGTCCCTGGCATCGAGACGGCGCTTGCCGGCAATGTAAGGCGGCAGTGGCAATTCGCCGAGACGGGCGATCGCCTCGTCCAGCGCGGGGCCGGAAACATCGAATGCCAGCTCGACTTCGCCGCCCTCGCCTTTCGCGATGACTTCGGCGAAAACCGGGCCCTCGCCAGCATCGCTGCCACCGAAACGCACGATGTCCCCCACGCCAAGTTTCTTGGCAGGACGCGCGAAGGCAAGCCAGCGTGAGGCGGCTTCGCGCTTGTGCAGCATGATCTCGACGCGGGCACCGCCCTCGCCCTTGAGGCGCAGGCCATACAGGCGCGAGGGGATCACGCGCGTATTGTTGAGCACGAGGACATCGCCGGCTTGCAACAGACCCGGCAGTTCCGACACGACCGCATCAGCCAAGGCCTGCGCGCCGGCATCAGGCCGCACGACAAGCATACGGGCCGAATCGCGCGGGCTGACGGGCCTCAGCGCGATCCGCTCTTCCGGAAGGTCGAAATCGAACAGGGCAACGTCCATGGTGCGAACTGGCCTTGTCAGGAATTTGGCCTTGTCCGATATCTGGCCTTGTCCGCGCGCGGGATCAGGCGTCGGCCATCACCTTCATCGAGACGATGCTGTCGGGATCGCGCACGGGCTCGCCGCGCTTGATCTTGTCGACATTGTCCATGCCTTCCACCACTTGGCCCCAGACGGTGTACTGCTTGTTGAGCCAGACCGATTCCTCGAAGCAGATGAAGAACTGCGAATTGGCGGAGTTCGGATTGCTGGAGCGGGCCATCGAGCAGGTGCCGCGCACATGCGGCTCTGCCGAGAATTCCTGCTTCAGGTCTGGCATGTCGGAGCCGCCGGTGCCGGTGCCGTGCGGGCAGCCGGTCTGCGCCATGAAGCCGTCGATGACGCGATGGAACTTGATGCCATCGTAAAAGCCGGCGCGCGCCAGCGTCTTGATGCGCTCGACGTGGTTCGGCGCAAGATCGGGCCGCAGCGCGATCACGATCTTGCCCTTGGTGGTTTCGACGACAAGCGTGTTCTGGGGATCAAGGCTCATGGGAATTCTCTGTTCAGGAGGGTGATATGGGGCGGGATGGGATGGCGGCTCAGCGGGCATCCGCCATGAGCTTCATGCTGATGATCTTGTCAGGGCCGCGCACGGCGCCATTGGCCGCGCTGTCGCCCTTCTTGATCTTGCGGACATTGTCCATGCCCGAGACGACCTCACCGAACAAGGTATACTGGCCAGTCAGCGGGCCGCAGCCTTCAAAGCAGATGAAGAACTGGGAGTTGGCGGAATTCGGATCCTGCGCCCGGGCCATGCCCAGAGAACCCACCTTGTAAGGCTCGCGGGTGAACTCGGCAGGCAGGTTCGGCAGATCGGAGCGGCCGGTGCCGGTGCCGGTTGGATCGCCGGTCTGCGCCATGAAGCCGTCGATCACGCGGTGGAAGACGATGCCGTCATAGAATCCGCGCTTGGTCAGCGCCTTGATGCGCTCGACGTGCTTCGGAGCAAGGTCGGGCCGAAGCCGGATCGTAACCGGGCCGTCCTTGGTGGTCAGCACGATGGTGTTCTGCGGATCAGCCGGCGCCTGAGCACTGGCCGCTTGAGGCAAGGCAACGGCCGTGGCCACGAGCAGGGAAACGGTGAGACCAAGGGCTTTCACAGACATGACGATGATCCTCTGCATCTTGCTTTGGCAGGTGGCGTAGCGATTGAACCGGGCCATGACAAGGCGAACATGCGTGTTTCGGGCCTTACAGGTGGCCAATCAGACCGAAATCCTTTGCCAAAATTTGGATCACATTCCGGCATGCAGAAATTTCAGGCAAGCCTGCTAAAAAAGATGACAGTCATTAGAAGTTCATGTAGCGTTTTGAAATTGGTCAGCAATGGCGCTTTTGAAAGCACCTAGCGGTCCAGGTCTCGGGAGGAGCAAACACCTGTTCGTCATGAGAACGCGCTGTCCAAGCGCGCCATGGGGCGGGATAAAAAAAGCAAATTCGCAAAGCAAGGCTCCGGCCTTGCTTTTTCTTTTTGCACGCTCTGTTTTCGCTGAAAGCCGAACGATGTCAGATGTCTGGCCGGCTGCGCTCAAACGTCGAGATAGTTCCAACCGACATAGACCCCGGCAAAGACCACGAGCGCGACAGCGCTGGTGATCAGGGCCTTGCGGACAAGCTGCGGGGCCACAGGCGCGCCGGGCTCGGTTCCATGGGAGACCTCGCCAGCTTCGACCTGGCTGCGGATATCCAGCGGCAGGATGCAGAACAGCACCGTCCACCAGATGACAAAATAGACAGCGAAGGCGGCAAGCAAAGACATCGGCGATTCCCCTTGCACTGATATGGGGCGGCTCAGACCTGTTCCAACTCGGTCAGAGTGCCGCAGAAATCCTTGGGGTGCAGGAACAGCACCGGCTTGCCATGCGCACCGATCTTCGGCTCGCCATTGCCCAGCACGCGTGCACCGGCGGCCAGCATCCGGTCCCGAGCGGCGAGAATGTCCTCAACCTCGTAGCAGATGTGGTGGATGCCGCCATCGGGGTTCTTGTCGAGGAAGCGGGAAAGAGGCGAAGCTTCGCCAAGCGGTTCCAGCAACTCGATCTTGGTGTTGGGCAGTTCGATGAAAACCACTGTCACGCCATGCTCCGGCAAGGCCTGCGGCGCAGTGACATGCGCCCCGAGCGTGTCGCGATAACGCGCCGAAGCGGCAGCAAGGTCGCGCACCGCAATGGCGACATGGTTGAGACGCCCGATCATGAAACCTCCTGCTGGTGTGACGGCATACCGATGGGACCGGTCGGCTTGGCCAGCAGCCCGGCGCACCCTTCCCGACGATCGCCCTTTTGCCTCGGGATGGCCGTTACCTCAAGGCCGGCAGATGCAAGCCGACGCGGTGTCAGACCTCGATCACCAGAGCATGGACGACGGGCTTCTTGCCCCACTCCTCGCCGACAGCGCCGCGAACGGCCTTCTCGATGGAATTGCGCAGGCCTTCGGGATCGCGGCGGCGCTGTTTCGGCATGTTCTCGACCAGATCAAGCACAGCGTCATTCACGACATCATCGAAGGTATCACCGTCCACCGTCTTGGGCGGAAGACCCATGCAGGCGATCTCCAGATCGCCGGCGATGTTGCCCTTGTCATCGATGGCGATCGCCACCGAGACGATGCCGGCGAACGAGAGCTTGCGGCGGTCAGTTACGGTCTTCTCGCCAGCCCCGATGCGCAGTTCGCCATCCTGGAAGATGCGGCCGGATGGCACATCGTCGACCTTGACGGGCCCTGTTGGATCGAGCGCGATCATGTCGCCATTGGTGACGACGAGCACATGCGGCACCTTCAATTCGGTCGCAAGGCGGGCATGTTCGTGCAGATGCAGCGGCTCGCCATGGGCAGGAATGGCGATGCGCGGGCGCACCCAGCCATACATCTGCTTCAGTTCCTCGCGGCGCGGGTGGCCGGAGACATGCACCAAGGCCTGCCTGTCGGTGATGATCTCGATGTTCTGGTCAGCAAGGGCATTGTGGATGGCACCAACGGCCTTCTCGTTGCCGGGAATCGTGCGGGACGAGAAGATCACGCGGTCGCCGGGCGACAATGCGATCTCGGGATGCTCATCCATGGCGATGCGTGACAGCGCCGCGCGCGGCTCGCCCTGACTGCCGGTGAGCAGGGCCACAACCTTCTCGCGCGGCAGGTAGCCGAACGTCTGGGCGGAGCGGAAATCAGGCAGGCCTTCGAGCATGCCGCAATCGCGCGCCACATCGATGACCCGCTCCATGGCACGCCCGACCACCACCACTTCGCGCCCGCAGGCGATCGCTGCTTCCGCAACAGACCGAAGCCGCGCGACGTTCGAAGCGAATGTGGTCACGGCCACGCGGCCCGGCGCTGACCGGATCAGTTCTTCCAGCGTCTTGGCCACGTCTGCCTCGCCGGGGCTGATGCCCTCGCGCATGACATTGGTCGAGTCGCAGATCATGGCGAGAACGCCCTCGTCACCCAATTCGGTGAGGCGCTTTGAATCCGTAGGCCATCCGACATGGCGCGTGTCGTCGATCTTCCAGTCGCCCGTATGGACGACGAGGCCTGCCGGCGTGCGGATGGCCAGGCCGCAGCTTTGCGGAATGGAATGCGCGACCTTGATGAACTCGACCGAGAAAGGACCGAGTTCGAGCGGAACGCCGGGCACGACAACATGGAGCGGCACCTTCGGCGAGCCGGGCTCCTGCAATTTGCGCGTCGAGATCAGCCCTGCGGCGAACTGGGTGCAATAGACCGGCGCGCGCAGTTTCGGCCAGAAGGTGGCCAGCGCACCGATATGGTCCTCGTGCGCATGAGTGATGATGATCGCCAGCAGATCCTTGCGGCGCTCTTCGATGAAAGCCAGATCGGGCAGGACAATATCGACACCGGGCGCCTCGGGGCCTGCGAAGGTCATCCCGCAATCAACCAGGATCCACTTGCGGGTCTTTTCCGGGCCGAAGCCGTAGAGCGCCGCGTTCATGCCGATTTCGCCAAGGCCGCCGAGCGGGCAGAAGACGAGCTGATCTGATTTTGCCATGGGCTTGTCAGTAAGGGGATTGGCGCTGTGGTCAATCACCAAAGAACAGATCGCCCGCGTCAAACGTGCGTTCGCCGTCCGCTGTGTCCAGAACCAGACAGCCGCGGGCGTCGACGCCGCGCATGATGCCGGAGACCTCGCCGCCCGGTGGCCGGATGCGGACCTTGGTGCCGAGACCGTGGGCGCAGGAGAGCCATGCCGCCCGCGTGGCGGCAAAGCCGCCCTGCCATTGTGCCATGGCCGCCAGCCAATGCTCGGATAAAGCGACAAAGACAGCATCGCGGCAGACAGCTGGCGCCATGTCCGCGAGACAAACCGCCGGATAAGGTGTTTCGCGCGGTGCCGAGACAATGTTGATGCCGAAGCCGACCAGCACCGCAAAGCGCCCCTGAACCTGCACACCTTCGAGCAACAGGCCGGCCAGCTTGGCCGAGCCGAGCAGGAGGTCATTGGGCCACTTGATGGCCAGCCCGGGATGACCCAGCCCTGTTGCAGCCGAGACCGCCCTGTGCAGGGCCAGACCCGCCACGAAGCTGAGTTCAGCCGCGCGCGCCGCTTCGCAGGGCGCTGTCAGCGCCAGCGTGGCGTAGAGATTGCCGGGCGGCGACGTCCAGGTGCGGCCATGACGGCCCCGGCCAACGGTCTGTTCGTCGGCGACGAACCAGCACGGATCGCGCGAGACCATGATATGGCTGCGGGCCTCGTCCATCGTTGAGCTGACCGAGGCGCTGTGAGCCAGGCCGTACCCGGCGGCGAGCGCACCGGGGCCAAGCGAGAGCATGAGCCCCCTGCCCTCAGAACAGTGAGCGGGCGGCAGCCTGCGCGGCGGAAACAAGCGGGCCCGGCACCAGCCAGAACAGCAGGACAGCCGCACTGGATGCAGCCAGAACGCCCTTCAATGCCGGCGTCATGGTCTCGAACGCGCCCTTCGGGGCATCGAAGTAGATGGTCTTGACGATGCGGAGGTAGTAATAGGCGCCGACCACGCTGGCGATCACGCCGATGACCGCGACATAGTAGAGCTTGGCCTCGATGGCCGCGGTGAAGACATAGAACTTGGCGAAGAACCCGGCCAGCGGCGGGATGCCCGCCAGCGAGAACAGCAGCATCGCGAGGCAGAAGGCCAGCAGAGGCTGCGACTGCGACAGGCCGCCGAGTTCCTCGATGTCCTCGACCATCTGGCCGTCGCGGCGCATGCACAGGATGCAGGCGAAAGTGCCGAGCGTCATGACCAGATAGATGGCCATGTAGATGGCAACGCCCTGCACGCCGTTGACGGTTCCGGCAGCGAGCCCGACCAGCGCAAAGCCCATGTGCCCGATCGAGGAATAGGCCATCAGGCGCTTGATGTTGCGCTGGCCGATGGCAGCAAAAGCCCCGAGGATCATCGAGGCCACGGCCACGAATATGATGATCTGCCGCCAGTCACCGATGGCAGCCGGGAAGGCGCCGACGAAAACGCGCACGGTCATCGCCATCGCCGCCATCTTGGGCGCGGCGGCGAAGAAGGCCGTGACAGCGGTTGGCGAGCCTTCGTAGACATCAGGCGTCCACATATGGAACGGCACAGCCGAGATCTTGAAGGCGAGGCCGGCCGCGATGAACACCAGCCCGAAGACCAGACCCAACCCGATCTTGTGGCCCCCTTCCGCGCTATGGCTGAGCGATGCCGCAATGCCTTCAAAGCTGACTGTGCCAGTGAAGCCATAGACCAGCGACATGCCATAGAGCAGCATGCCGGAGGACAAGGCGCCAAGAACGAAATACTTGAGGCCGGCTTCCGAGGACTTGGCATCGTCGCGGTTCATGGCGGCGACGACATAAAGCGCGAGCGACTGCAATTCGACGCCGACATAGAGCGCGATCAGGTCATTGGCCGAGACCATCATCATCATGCCGATGGTGGCGAGCACGATGAGGATCGGGAATTCGAAGCGGGCGATGCCTTCGCGGCGGATATAGTCCGACGACATGACCACGGCGGCAGCCGCACCGATCAGCGTCAGCACCTTCATGAATCGCGCAAACCCATCGACCACGAACGCGCCATTGAAGGTCACCATCTTGCCGGTCTGGGTCAGCACCATGAGACCGGCAACGCCAAACAGGATGACGGCCAGCATCTCCAGCATACGCAGTGACTTTTCGCCCTGCATGGCGCCGATCAGGACCATGGCAAGCGCCCCGACCGCAAGCATCAGCTCAGGCAGGGCAGGCATCAGATCGGGAACAGCCGCCATCGGGTCACATCCTCACGGGGCAGCCAGCATCGCCAGCTTCGCAGCGCTGACGGCGGCCTGATAGTTCTTGAGCAGTAGATCGGTGGGCGCGGCGAAGGCGTCGAGGATCGGGCCGGGGCGCACGCCGTAATACACGGTCAGCGCTGCCAGCGGGACCAGCAACACCATCTCGCGGCGGCTGACATCGGTGATGCCCTTGAGTTCCGGCTTGTCGAGTTCGCCGAACATGACGCGGCGATATAGCCAAAGCGCATAGGCTGCCGACAGGATCACGCCGAAGGTCGCGAAAAAGGCCACCCACGGATTGGCCTTGAACGCACCCAGAAGCGTGAGGAATTCGCCGACAAACCCGGCCGTGCCCGGCAAGCCGACATTGGCCATGGTGAACACCATGAACAGCACGGCATAGATCGGCATCCGGTTGGTCAGGCCGCCATAGGCCTTGATCTCCCGGGTGTGCATGCGGTCGTAGACCACGCCGACACACAGGAAGAGCGCGCCGGAAACCAGCCCGTGGCTGATCATCTGGAACATCGCGCCCTGGATGCCCTGCGGCGTCATGGTAAACAGGCCCATGGTGACGAAGCCCATGTGCGCCACTGAGGAATAGGCAATCAGCTTCTTGATGTCCTCCTGCATCAGCGCCACCAGCGAGGTGTAGATGATGGCGATGACCGAGAGGGCAAAGACCATCGGCGCGAATATGGCCGAGGCTTCCGGGAACATCGGGATCGAGAACCGGATGAAGCCATACCCGCCCATCTTGAGCAGGATGCCGGCCAGGATGACGGAGCCTGCCGTCGGTGCTTCGACGTGGGCATCGGGCAGCCAAGTATGCACCGGCCACATCGGCATCTTGACGGCGAACGAGGCAAAGAAGGCCAGCCAGAGCCAGGTCTGCAACTCCTTGCCGAACCGGTGCGCGAGAAGCTGGGTGATGTCGGTCGTGCCGGCGCTCCAATACATTGCCATGATGGCGAGCAGCATCAGCACCGAGCCAAGCAGCGTGTAGAGGAAGAACTTGAACGAGGCATAGATGCGGCGCTTGCCGCCCCAGATGCCGATGATCAGGAACATCGGGATCAGGCCAGCTTCGAAGAAGATGTAGAACAGCACCAGATCGAGCGACACAAACACGCCGATCATCAGCGTTTCCAGCACAAGGAACGCCACCATGTATTCATTCATGCGGTGTTCGATGCTCTCCCACGAAGCGAGAATGCAGAACGGCATGAGGAAGGCGGTGAGCAGCACGAACGGCATCGAGAACCCGTCAACGCCGAGCTTGAAGCGGATCGTCTCCGACAGCCAGGCGTGGCTCTCCAGCAACTGGAATTGCGGGCTGGCCGTGTCGAAGCGGTTCCAGGCCACCAGCGCCAGCGCGAAGGTGATGATGGTGGTGATGAGCGCCGCCATGCGGGCGTTCGAGCGCACGGATGCCTCGTCGCCGCGCAGGGTCAGGATGAAGGCCGCGCCGACCAGCGGCAGGATGAGCAGACCCGAGAGGATACCGAAACCGAACATCACATCACCCGCGCGTCAACAGATACCAGGTGATCAGACCACCCACGCCCATGATCATCGAGAAGGCGTAATGGTAGACGTAGCCGGTCTGGAGCCGGACAACCCGGCTGGTGATGCCAACCACCCGCGCCGAAATGCCATCGGGGCCGAGACCGTCGATCACCATGCCGTCGCCCTTCTTCCACAGGAAGCGGCCGAGCCACTTGGCCGGGCGGACGAAAAGCCAATCGTAAAGCTCGTCGAAATACCACTTGTTGAGCAGGAACCGGTAGAGAAACTCATGCCGCTTCGCGATCTCGCCGGGCACATGGGGCCTCAGCACATAGCAGTAGAACGCGCCGGCAAAGCCCAGCACCATGGCAACGAACGGGGACCAGACCACCCATTTCGGCACCTTGTGGAAGTCGTGGATGATGTGGTTGTCCTTGCCCGTGAACAGGGCCGTCTTCCAGAAGCTCTCGTAGTTGTGGCCGATGAAGGCCTCCTTGAAGACGAAACCGGCCGCAATCGCCCCGATCGACAGCACCGCGAGCGGCACCAGCATCACCCATGGGCTCTCGTGCGGAACATGCGCATGGTGATGACCGGCATCGTGCCCATGATCGGCATGCGCGCCATGATGGGCGCCGGCCAGCATGGTTGGGGCCGCGCCGTGGTCCTGATGGGCGTCCCCGCCCCAGCGCGGCTTGCCCTCGAACGTCATGAAGTACAGCCGCCATGAATAGAACGAGGTGAAGGCCGCTGCCACGACGAGCAGCACATAGGCCATGGAGCCGATGCCCGTGCCCTTGGCGAAGGCGCTTTCGATGATCGCATCCTTGGAAAAGTAGCCGGCGAGGAACGGAAAGCCGGTGAGTGCCAGCGTGCCGATGGTCATCGCGGCAGCGGTGAGCGGGATGTGCTTGCGCAATCCTCCCATGTTCCGCATGTCCTGCTCGTGGTGCATGGCATGGATCACGGACCCTGCGCCCAAGAAGAGCAACGCCTTGAAGAAGGCGTGGGTGAAGAGGTGGAAGATGCCAGCGCCATAAGCGCCAACACCGAGCGCCACGAACATGTAGCCAAGCTGCGAGCAGGTCGAATAGGCGATGACGCGCTTGATGTCGTTCTGCACAAGGCCGACGGTGGCGGCGAAGAAGGCCGTGATCGCCCCGATGATGACGACGACCGTCAACGCCGTCGGCGAATACTCGAAAACGGGCGACAGGCGCGCCACCATGAAAACACCGGCGGTCACCATGGTCGCGGCGTGGATCAGGGCCGAGACGGGTGTCGGGCCTTCCATCGCGTCCGGCAGCCAGGTGTGGAGCAGGAACTGGGCCGACTTGCCCATCGCGCCCATGAACAGCAGCAGGCTCGCCAGCGTGATGGCATTCCACTCAAAGCCGATGAAGCGGAACGTGGTCGTGGCCAGTTCCGGAATCCGGGCGAAGATCTGGTCATAGGCGACCGAGCCGGTCAGCCAGAACACCAGGAAGATGCCGAGCGCGAAGCCGAAATCGCCGACCCGGTTGACCACGAAGGCCTTCATGGCGGCCGCATTGGCAGAGGGCTTCTTGAACCAGAAGCCGATCAGCAGATAGCTCGCAAGGCCCACGCCCTCCCAGCCGAAGAACATCTGCACGAGGTTGTCAGATGTCACCAGCATCAGCATGGCGAAGGTGAACAGTGACAGATAGGCGAAGAAGCGCGGCCTGTGCTCGTCCTCGTGCATGTAGCCGATCGAATAAAGGTGCACGAGCGCCGACACGGTGTTGACGACAACCAGCATCACGACCGTCAGCGTGTCGATGCGGAATGCCCAATCGACCTGCATGCCGCCCGACTGCATCCAGGTCGCGATCTGCACGCGCGTGGTGCCGGGCCCGAAGCCGACCTGGACGAAGGCAACCCAGGACAGGACAGCCGCAATGACCAGCAGCGAGGTGGTGATGAGTTCGCTCGGACGCGGCCCGATCATCCGGCCAAAGAAGCCCGCGATCAGGAAGCCGACCAGCGGCAGAAAGACGATGGCGTGATACATGCCGCTCAGCCCTTCATCATGTTGATGTCCTCAACCGCGATAGTGCCGCGGTTGCGGAAATAGGTGACGAGGATGGCGAGGCCGATGGCCGCTTCGGCAGCGGCCACTGTCAGAACCAGCAGCGCAAAGACTTGCCCGACAATGTCATTCAGGAAGGTCGAGAAGGCGATGAGGTTGATGTTGACGGCGAGCAGGATCAGTTCGATCGACATCAGGATGACGATGACGTTCTTCCTGTTGATGAAGATGCCGAGCACGCCGAGCGTGAACAGGATCGCAGCGACGGTGAGATAGTGGCCAAGTCCGATCATGATCGCCCCCTCACACCCCGGTCCGGGAGGGCACCTTGCGGACCTCCATGGCTGTTGCCTTGGTGCGCGCCACCTGATCAGCAACGTTCTGGCGCTTGACGCCATCCTTGTGGCGCAGCGTCAGCACGATGGCTCCGATCATGGCGACCAGCAGCACGAGGCCGGAAGCCTGAAAATAGTAGACATACTTGGTGTAGAGCACGAGGCCGAGCGCCTCGGTGTTGGTCACCTTGGCCGGGTCGGGAATGGGTGACAGCCCCGCCTTCAGCGCGCCCGGATCAATGGTCCAGGCACCCACCACAAGCGCAAGCTGCACGAGAAAAATGAAACCGATGATCAGTCCGATCGGCAGATATTGCAGGAAACCCTGCCGAAGCTCGGCGAAATCGACATCGAGCATCATCACCACGAACAGGAACAGCACGGCGACCGCGCCGACATAGACGACGACGAGGATCATCGCCAGGAACTCGGCCCCGAGCAGCAGGAACAGGCCTGCCGCATTGACGAAGGCGAGGATCAGGAACAGCACCGAATGCACGGGATTGCGCGAGGCGATGACCATCACCGCCGACGCAACCGTGACGGATGCGAACATGTAGAAGAAGGCCGCGGCTGCGGTCATGATCCCAACGCTCCCCCGCCCCTTTGGCGGCTTGTTCTTGTGCGGCGCAATGTGACCTGCGCAGCGTGGTCTATAGTCCCCGACTCAACCGGCAACAACCCGGCAATTGGCTTAGTGAGCCCGCCGGGGATGACACCGCGGTCATCGATACGGCGCATCCATCTTGATGTTCCGGGCGATCTCCCGTTCCCAACGGTTGCCGTTCGCAAGCAGGCGTTCCTTGTCGTAGAACAACTCCTCGCGGGTTTCGGTGGCGAATTCGTAGTTTGGCCCCTCGACGATGGCATCGACCGGGCAGGCCTCCTGGCAAAAGCCGCAATAGATGCACTTGGTCATATCGATGTCGTAGCGCGTGGTGCGCCGCGTGCCGTCATTGCGGCGCGGACCGGCCTCGATGGTGATGGCCTGGGCCGGGCAGATCGCCTCGCACAGCTTGCAGGCAATGCAGCGCTCCTCGCCGTTCGGATAGCGCCTGAGGGCATGTTCGCCACGGAAGCGCGGGCTGAGCTGCCCCTTCTCGAACGGATAGTTCAAGGTCGCCTTGGGCTTGAAGAAATAGCGCATCGAGAGCGCGAACGCCCCGACGAACTCCTTCAGCAGCAGCGACTTTGCCGCCTGATCCAGTCGAAACGCCATCCGCGTCTCCCCTTCCCGTTTGCCAGCTAGCCGAAAAGCCAGTGGCCAAGTCCATATCCGGCAACAATGCCGCCTGTGATGAACACGCCGTGCACGATCGCCCAGAACAGGCGGATGCGTGCGCGATAATCGGCGCGCTCGGTCTCATTCTGCGAACGGTCCGTCGCCTCCAGCGCCCTGATCACGACGCGGGAGATGATGGATGCGTTCAGATAGCCCAGCATGGCCCCGAGCGCTGCGCCAGCCAGCGCGGCGACGGACATGCCCTAACCCTTGACCGGCCCCCAGCCTGTGAGCTGGAGGACGAGCGCCGTCACCACCACCATGGCCAGCGACAGCGGCAGAAACACCTTCCAGCCAAGACGCATCAGCTGGTCGTAGCGATAGCGCGGCACAAAAGCCTTCACCATGGCAAAGCCGAAGAACACCAGGCAGACCTTCAGCACGAACCAGACCACGCCCGGCACCCAGGTGAACGGCGCAAACGGGAACGGCGGCAGCCAGCCTCCGAGGAACAGGATGGTGGCCATGGCGCACATGGTCATGATCGCCACGTATTCGCCGAGCATGAACAGCAGATACGGCGTGGACGAGTATTCGACCATGAAGCCTGCCACCAGCTCCGATTCCGCTTCTGGCAGGTCGAACGGAGGCCGGTTGGTTTCCGCCAGCGCCGAGATGAAGAAGATCACGAACATCGGGAACAGTGGCAGGAAGTACCAGCCGAGCAGGCCGTAGGGGCTCGCCTGTGCCTCGACGATCTTCGTCAGGTTGAGCGAGCCGACGCAGAGCAGGACGGTGATGATGACGAACCCGATGGAGACCTCGTAGGACACCATCTGCGCGGCAGAGCGCAAAGCGCCGAGGAAGGGATACTTCGAATTGGAAGCCCAGCCGGCCATGATGATGCCGTAAACGCCCAGCGAGGACACGGCGAAGATGTAGAGGATGCCGACATTGATGTCGGCAATCGCCCAACCGGCATTGACTGGCACCACGGCCCAGGCCGAGAGCGCCAGCACGACCGTGACCAGCGGCGCCAGCAGGAACACGCCCTTGTTAGCGCCGGAGGGAATGATCGGCTCCTTCAGCACGAACTTGAGCAGATCGGCGAAGGATTGCAGCAGCCCCCACGGGCCGACGACGTTAGGCCCGCGCCGAAGCTGCACGGCCGCCCAGATCTTGCGGTCGGCATATAGAATGTAGGCGATGAAGACGAGCAGGCAGGCAATCAGCAGCAAGGTCTTGCCGACGATGATGGCCAGGGCGATGAGGAGTTCGGGGATCATCGGCTCATGTCCTCATTCTGCCGCCTGCTGCGCCCGGCCATCGGCCAGCGACTGGCACTCAGCCATCACGGCAGAGGCGCGCGCAATCGGGTTGGTCTGGAAATAGGCTGTCACCGGCGAGGCGAACGCAGCCTTGCCGATCTTGCCGCCGCGCTTGGCCAGCGTTGCGACCGCAGCCGGATCCGCAGCGGCGACAGCGCCAATGGCGGCGAAATGCGGATGGGCGGCATAGAGCGCCTTGCGCAACTGCTGCAACGTATCGAAGGGCAGCGCCTTGCCGAGCGAGCCGGACAATGCCCGCACGATGGCCCAGTCTTCCTTGGCCTCGCCGGGCGGGAACACGGCGCGGCTGGTCATCTGCACGCGGCCTTCGGTGTTGGCATAGGTGCCGGACTTCTCGGTGTAGGCCGCGCCGGGCAGGATCACGTCGGCACGGTGCGCGCCGCGATCGCCATGGCTGCCCTGATAGATCACGAAACTGCCGGCGGGGACCTCGACTTCGTCCACCCCCAGAAGCCAGAGCACATCGAGGGCTCCGGGCTGGAGCATGGCGGTGGCGTCGAGCCCGCCCTCGCCCGGCACGAAGCCGAGATCAAGCGCGCCGACACGGGACGCTGCGGTGTGGAGCACGGCAAAACCGTTCCAATCCTCGCGCACGGCCCCGATCTGGCTGGCAAACTGGGCTGCCATCGACAGCACTGCCGCGCCATCGGGACGGGCGAGCGCGCCCTGCCCGACGATTACCAGCGGGTGCTTGGCCTTGATGCTCTCGTAGGTCTTGACGAGTTCGGACAAAGAACCCGGACCAGCACCGAGGTAGTTGTAATCATAGGTCAAATCGGCCTTCTCGCCGATCAGCCCGATCAGCACGCCGCCCTTGAGGAAGCGCTTCCGGATGCGGGTGTTGACGAGGCTGGCCTCCATGCGCGGATTGGTGCCAATCAGCAGGATCGCGTCAGCATCCTCGATGCCAGCGATGCCGGCATTCAGCACATAGCCGGCGCGTCCGGCGGATGGGTCGAGCGCCGCGCCGTCCGTACGGCAATCGATATTGGCCGAGCCGAGCGAGCCCATCAGCGCCTTGAGCGCGAACATTTCCTCGACCGCCGCCAGATCGCCGGCGAGTGCGCCGATGCGGGCCGGCGCAGCTGCCTTCAGCCTGTCGGCCACGGCCTGCAGCGCCTCAGCCCAAGACACGGGCTCCAGCTTGCCATTCCTGCGCAGATAGGGGCGATCAAGACGCTGGCTCTTCAGCCCATCCCAGATGAAGCGGGTCTTGTCGGAGATCCACTCCTCGTTCACGGCCTCGTTGGTGCGCGGCATGATGCGCATCACTTCCGTCCCGCGCGAGTCCACGCGGATGGCCGAGCCGACCGCGTCCATCACGTCGATGCTCTCGGTCTTCTGCAATTCCCATGGCCGGGCATTGAAGGCATAGGGCTTTGAAGTCAGCGCACCGACGGGGCACAGGTCGATGACATTGCCCTGCAATTCCGAGGTCATCGCCTGTTCGAGATAGGTGGTGATCTCCATGTCCTCGCCGCGCCCGATGGCACCCAGATCGGTGCCGCCGGCCACTTCGGTGGTGAAGCGGACGCAGCGCGTGCAGTGGATGCAGCGCGTCATCTCGGTCTTGACCAACGGGCCGATATACTTGTTCTCGACCGCGCGCTTGTTCTCGGCATAGCGCGATGAGTCCACGCCGTAGGCCATGGCCTGGTCCTGAAGATCGCACTCGCCGCCCTGATCGCAGATCGGGCAATCGAGCGGGTGGTTGAGGAGCAGGAACTCCATCACGCCCTCGCGCGCCTTCTTGACCATGGGCGACTTGGTCGAGACGACCGGTGGCTCGCCATTCGGGCCGGGGCGCAGGTCGCGCACGCCGATGGCGCAGCTGGCCTGGGGCTTGGGCGGGCCGCCCTTCACCTCGACAAGGCACATGCGGCAATTGCCGGCAATCGACAGCCGCTCGTGGAAGCAGAAGCGCGGCACTTCCGCCCCCGCAGCCTCGCAGGCCTGCAGGACGGTGTAGTCCGCCGGGACGTCGACTTCGATGCCGTCAATGAGGAGTTTTGTCATCAGTTCGATCTCACTCCGCCGCCATGCGTGCCGGTTCGGCATGCGGATTGGCGGCATACTGGTCGATGCGTTCTTCGATTTCGTGACGGAAATGGGCGATCAGGCCCTGGATCGGCCAGGCCGCCGCGTCGCCGAGTGCGCAGATGGTGTGGCCCTCGACCTGCTTGGTCACATCCAGCAGCATGTCGATCTCACGCTTCTGGGCGCGGCCATCGGCCATGCGGTTGAGCACGCGCCACATCCAGCCGGTGCCTTCGCGGCAAGGCGTGCACTGGCCGCAGCTCTCGTGCTTGTAGAAATAGCTGATGCGGGCGATGGCGCGGACCACATCGGTGGACTTGTCCATGACGATCACCGCCGCCGTGCCGAGGCCGGAGCGCAGCTTTGACAGCGAGTCGAAGTCCATCGGCGTGTCGATGATCTGGGCTGCTGGCACCATGCGCACCGATGATCCGCCGGGGATGACGCATTTGAGGTTGTCCCAGCCGCCGCGCACGCCGCCGCAATGCTTGTCGATGAGTTCGCGGAACGGGATGCCCATCGCCTCTTCGACATTGCACGGCTTGTTGACGTGGCCGGAGACGCAGAACAGCTTGGTGCCGACATTGTTGGGGTTGCCGATGGCGGAGAACCAGCTTGCGCCCCGGCGCAGGATGGTTGGCGCGACCGCGATCGACTCGACATTGTTGACGGTCGTCGGGCAGCCATAAAGGCCGACGTTCGCCGGGAAAGGCGGCTTGAGGCGCGGCATGCCCTTCTTGCCTTCGAGGCTTTCGATCAGCGCCGTCTCTTCGCCGCAGATATAGGCGCCTGCCCCGTGATGCACATAAAGATCGAACGGATAGCCGTGGACGTTGTCCTTGCCGATCAGCTTGGCGGCATAGGCCTCGTCCACCGCGCGCTGCAGGGCCTCACGCTCGCGCACATATTCGCCGCGGATGTAGATGTAGGCGGCATGTGCACCCATGGCGAAGCTGGCGATGAGGCAACCCTCGACCAGCGTGTGCGGATCATTGCGCATGATCTCGCGGTCCTTACAGGTGCCGGGCTCGGACTCGTCCGCATTGACAACGAGATAGTGCGGGCGGCCATCATTCACCTTCGGCATGAAGGACCACTTCATGCCGGTGGGGAATCCTGCCCCGCCGCGTCCGCGCAGGCCTGAGCGCTTCATCTCGTCGATGATCCAGTCGCGGCCCTGGTCGAGAATGAACTTCGTGCCATCCCACTGCCCGCGCGCCCTCGCGCCCTTCAGGGAGCGGTCCTGCCGGCCATAGAGATTGGTGAAGATACGGTCCTTATCGGCGAGCATGGTGCGTTATCCTCACTTGCCCTTGGGCTTATCGCCGACGGCGTTATCGGGACGCCAGCCGGTTGCCAGCTTCTGCGACTGCTCGATCCAGGCGTCGCGCACGGCGCGGCCCTTGAAGCCTTCCATCTTGCTGTCGATCCAAGCCAGCTCTTTTGGCGTCCACGCGGCAATCTGGTCGAAATGCCATACGCCGAGCGTGTTGAGCAGTTTCGCCAGCTTGGGCCCAACACCCCAGATCAGCTTGAGATCATCGCCCTTGCCGCTACGTGCCTTGGCCAGCAGCTTCGGTGCGTCGGAATCAGGGGGGCTTGCCACTTGCACAGGCGCGGTGGGCGATGCGGCGCGCGCGTTTCTCGGTGCCTTGGCAGCAACAGCAGGCGCGGGCACGGGAGCCGGAACAGCGGCGGGGGCTGGTGCGACTGCAGGGGTCTGAGCCGGCGCCGCAGCCGCTATTGCGGCGGCAGCAGCCTTGGCCGCTTCGGCAGCCTCGGCGGCCTTCTTCGCAGCCTCACGATCAGCCGCAATACGCTTTTGCCAGTCGCCGCGGCCAACGGCCGAGCCGTCATAGAGCGCCTTGTCCTTGAGGGTGTCGCCGCCACCAAGCGGCTCGGAGCAGGAGCGCTCGACCTGAGGGCCGGTCTTCACAGGCTTGCCGGCGCGCAGGTTGTCGAGGAGCGCGGCGAAATTCTCCGGCGTCAGATCCTCGTAGTAGTCGTAGTTGATCTGCACCATCGGGGCGTTGCAGCACGCGCCGAGGCACTCGACCTCAAGCCATGAGAGCTTGCCATCGCTGCTGACGGTGGACTGCGGGCCGATCTTGTCCTCGCAGACCTTGATGATCTCGCGCGCGCCCTTGAGGTGGCACGGCACGGTGCCGCAGACCTGCACGAAATGCTCGCCCACCGGCTGGAGGTTGAACATGGTGTAGAAGGTGGCGATCTCGAAAACGCGCATGTAAGGCATGCCGAGCTTGCGCCCGACGGCTTCGATGGCCTTCTGCGGCAGCCAGCCGCCAGCCTGTTCCTGCGCCATCCACAGCAGCGGAATCACCGCCGAAGCCTCCCGGCCCTTGGGATACTTGGCGATCTGGCCATCGGCCCAGTTGTCGTTCGCCTTCGAGAAGGCGAACTCTTTGGGCTGCACGGCGTCAGGGGCTAAACGACGGACCGACATTCATCTCACCTCAGGCACGCGACAGCGAGTAGGCACACGCCGCCAGCACGAAACAGGCCACGCCGGCCACGGCATGCGGCAATGTCTTGCCGCCGGCCTTGCCGACAAAATGATAATCCAGCGCCGCCATCACCGCGCCGACGAGAAGCACGATGGCCAGCGCCCGCCACTCGCGGAACGAGACCAGCCCGAGCATGATGAATGCCATGGCGAGATAACGTGCCGCGAACGTCTCAACCAAAGAGGCCTTGGTATGGGCCAGCGTCGACAGTGCCCGCTCCCCCTGCCGCAGGATCAGCATGCCGCACAGGCCCAGAAAGCCGGCAGCGATGTAGATCATCAGGCTGGTAATGGTTTCGAGGGTCACCGGTCCACCTCGCCGAAGACGATGTCGATCGAGCCCAGAATCGCGCTGACATCGGCCAGCATGTGCTTGCGGCACATGAAATCCATAGCCTGCAGATGCGCAAAGCCGGGGGCCTTGATCTTGCAGCGATAGGGCTTGTTGGTGCCGTCGGACACGACATAGACGCCGAACTCGCCCTTGGGCGCCTCGACGCAGGCATAAACCTCGCCGGCCGGCACCTTGTAGCCTTCGGTGTAGAGCTTGAAATGGTGGATCAGCGCTTCCATCGAGCGCTTCATCTCACCGCGTTTGGGCGGCACCATCTTGCCGTCTGTCGATGAGATCGGCCCATCGCCAGAGGATGAGAGCAGCAGGTTGCAGCACTGCTTCATGATGCGGACGGACTGGCGCATCTCTTCCATGCGGATGCAGTAACGGTCGTAGCAATCGCCGTTCTTGCCGATGGGGATGTCGAACTCCATCTCCTCGTAGCACTCATAGGGCTGGCTCTTGCGCAGATCCCAGGGCGCGCCGGAGCCGCGCACCATCACGCCCGAAAAGCCCCACTTCCAGCAGGTTTCGAGATCGACAACGCCGATGTCGACATTGCGCTGCTTGAAGATCCGGTTGTCGGTCAGCAGAGTCTCAAGGTCGTCGCAGACCTTCAGGAACGGATCGCACCAGGCAGCGATGTCCTCGACCAGCTTTGTCGGCAGATCCTGATGCACGCCGCCGGGGCGCACATAGGCCGCATGCATGCGGGCACCGCAGGCACGCTCGTAGAAGATCATGAGCTTCTCGCGTTCCTCGAAGCCCCAGAGCGGCGGTGTCAGCGCGCCCACGTCCATGGCCTGCGTGGTGACGTTGAGCAGGTGCGAGAGGATGCGGCCGATCTCGGAATAGAGCACGCGGATCAACTGGCCACGGCGCGGAACGGCAATGCCGGCCAGTTTCTCGACCGCCAGCGCAAACGCATGCTCCTGATTCATCGGCGCGACATAGTCGAGCCGGTCGAAATAAGGCACGGCCTGCAGATAGGTCTTGGCCTCGATCAGCTTTTCGGTGCCGCGATGCAGCAGGCCGATATGCGGATCGACACGTTCGACGATTTCGCCATCAAGCTCCAGCACAAGGCGCAGCACGCCATGCGCCGCCGGGTGCTGCGGGCCGAAATTGATCGAGAAATTGCGGATGTTGTGTTCGGTCATGGGCGTATCCCGCAGGTTCTATTGACCTGAGAACGAGTATTTTGCTCGACCTGCTCAAGCTGGGATCGAAATTTTGGCCAGTCGTTTGGTGTTACACATCCATTAAAGCCCATCCCGCGAAGATCATCCGCCGTCTCTCTAACTGAACGATATAATGTCTGGCATGTCGCACGATCAGCTGGTTGTTTGGCTCGGCCTTCCAAGAATTCGAAGGCCTGAAGCGCTGCCACGAAACGCTCTCGATCACACGCATTGGCTGCAAGTGCGGGAACAGTTGTAGCAACAACGCTAATTGCCAAGGCTCGGATCATGTCACCCAACCTTCGCTTTTTCATCGCCGGGAAGCACATACTCAGTGCCTTCCCAGGGGCTCAGGAAGTCGAAATTACGGAATTCCTGCACCAGCTTCACGGGCTCATAGACCACACGTTTTTCAGAGTCGTCGTAGCGGACCTCGACAAAGCCCGTGAGCGGGAAGTCCTTGCGCAGCGGGTGCCCCTCGAAGCCATAATCGGTGAGGATGCGGCGCAGGTCAGGGTGGCCGGTGAACAGAATTCCGTAGAAATCGTAAGCCTCCCGCTCATACCAGTTGGCGGCCGGGAAGATCTCGATGATCGAGGGAACCGGAGCCATTTCATCGGTTTGCACCTTGACCCTGATGCGGTGATTCAGGCGCGGGCTGAGGATGTGGTAGACCACATCGAAGCGCTTCTCGCGGGCCGGATAGTCAGCGCCACACAGGTCGGTGAAGTTGAAGAACAGGCAAGCCGCGTCATCGCGCAGGAAGCGCAGCACGGCGACGATGTCGGCAGCCTCTGCTTGAACCGTCAGTTCGCCGAACGACACGGCCGCATCCGTCACCTTGCCGGGCAACGCCGCCTTGATGTGTTCGCCGAGGGCGGCAAGCGCTTCGGTCATGTCAGTCGTCCCCACAGTGTCATGGTCGGGCTTGTCCCGGCCATCTCGGTCAGAAGGGCGATGCCCTGCAAACCCAAACTTCTGGCCTCTCCGTATCGAGTTGGCCGGGACAAGCCCGGCCATGACACGTGAGAGATATTCCTTATCCCCAGCCCTGGCGTCCTTGGATTCCGGGCCCTTTGCTGCGCTCAGCCCCGGAATGACGGGGCGGCGCAGACATCACATCACCGCTCGATCGTCCCCGTGCGCCGGATCTTCTTTTGCAGCATGAGCACGCCGTAGAGCAGGGCTTCTGCCGTGGGCGGGCAGCCGGGCACGTAGATGTCGACCGGCACGATGCGGTCGCAGCCGCGCACCACGGCATAGCTGTAATGGTAGTAACCGCCGCCATTGGCGCAGCTACCCATCGAGATGACATAACGCGGCTCGGGCATCTGGTCGTAGACCTTGCGGAGCGCCGGGGCCATCTTGTTGGTCAGCGTGCCGGCCACGATCATCACGTCGCTCTGACGTGGCGAGGCCCGCGGGGCGAATCCGAAGCGCTCGACATCGTAGCGCGGCATGGACAGCTGCATCATCTCGACCGCGCAGCAGGCCAGCCCGAAGGTCATCCACATCAGCGAGCCGGTGCGGGCCCAGTTGATCAGGTCATCTGTGGTGGTGACGAGAAAGCCCTTGTCGGCCAACTCGTTGTTCATCTCGAGGAAGAAGGGGTCATTCGAGCCGACCGGCTTGCCTGTCGCAGGATCGATGATGCCTTTGGGCGCGGGGGAAACGAGTGTGTTCATGGTGCTGATCTCGCAAGGTAGGGATTCGGCGAACGCACGCCGCTCAATCCCAATCCAGTGCGCCCTTCCTCCATTCGTAGATGAAGCCGACAGTGAGCACGCCGAGGAAAACCATCATCGACCAGAAGCCGAACCAGCCCAGTTCCCCGAAGGCCACCGCCCACGGAAACAGGAACGCCACTTCGAGATCGAAGATGATGAACAGGATCGCGACCAGATAGAAACGCACATCGAACTTCATGCGGGCGTCATCGAACGCGTTGAAGCCGCATTCATACGCTGAAAGCTTTTCAGAATCGGGCGCCTTGTAGGCAACCACAAAGGGCGCGACCAGCAATGCGATGCCGATCACCACCGAAATGCCGATGAAGATCACCAGCGGGAGATAGTCCGCCAGAACCCCTGTCGCCATGACACCTGTCATTGTCACTTCACCCATGCCGTCCGCGAAAACGCTTCGGTTTTCCGGTTTCGAGGCTTCTTGATCGAGCCCTTGAGCGACCTGCCCGTCTGAAATTCAACCATTTCAAACGAAGGCCTTGTTCGTGGGATAGCCCACGGTCACCCTGTTCGCAAGTGCATCAAAGGACGCAATCGCGAATAGTGACGAAGGCAAGCCGACTGTCTATACGGGCGTGCTGCGGGACTTGCCCGAGTGCTCTGCCGGCTGTCCGGCATGCCGTTGTCACCAGCCAGTCCGGGATCGCCATCCGCCATCATGAGACCGTGCCGTCCTGCCCTTCTGGCTGCCGCCACCATCGCCATGCTCGCGATGCTGCCGCTGGCGCTCGCCGGCATGGCTCTGGCGCAAGGCAGTCCTTCGGCAGGGGCAAAGCCAGTGACGGTCCCCTTCCCCCCTCCCCGGCCATTCGATCTGTTCATCCCCGGGGGCACGGCCACGCGCGGGTTGCCGATTCCAACGGTTGCACCACCCGCATCGCAAGCGCCTGCCTCCGGCACAGCATCGCCCGATCCGGCCCCGCGGGCGGTCGCCAACGCGCCTGTGCCGCCACGCCGGCCGGAGATTGCCCCGGTTTCGCGACCCGAGGACGAAGAAGAGGAGCCGGACGGTGCCTGGCCACGCCGCACGCCGGGCCAGCGCAGCCTCGACTTCGAGCCGCGCGTCACGCCGAAGGATGATGTCATCGCCAACGGAATCAGCACGGATCCGGGCACTTCGATCTCGTGCCTGCCGGCACAGCTCAAGCTGGTCCTCGACCGGCTGGTCAAGCGCTATGGCTCAGTCCGCGTGACGTCGACCTACAGGCCGGCCTGGCGCGCCCGGCGCAATTCGTTTCACCGCCGCTGCCAGGCCATGGACTTCAGGATACCCGGCCAGGCGCCGCGCACTGTGCTCGATTTTGTCAAGACTCTCGATGAGACCGGGGGCCATAAGGTCTACTGGAACGGCCTCGTTCACGTCGATACCGGCCCGTGGCGGACATGGTAGCCCCCTGCCGGACAGGCCCGGACCGAAGGGCCTATTTGCACTTGGTCCCACAAGCCGGCTTGACACTCCCGGCACCCTCGCTTATCCCGCCTCCATCGCCGACGGGTTACCCGTCTTGCGGTCCAAGCGCGGGCGTAGCTCAGTTGGTTAGAGTGCCGGCCTGTCACGCCGGAGGTCGCGGGTTCGAGCCCCGTCGCCCGCGCCACTTTACTTTCCCACCATCGCTGCAAAGCATTTTCGGGTTGCGTCCTGATGGCCATACCCTTGGCCGCGCATGCCGTGCATGCATGCTGTGGCTTGCGGCAGCGGGCGCGGTTGTGTCTGCTGGGTTTCGGGCGGCATCGGGAGACTGAACGTGGCGCGAATCATCACAGTGGCAGCGGCCCAGCTTGGTCCGATCCAGAGAGCGGAATCCCGCGCCTCGGTCGTCGAACGCATGCTGGCATTGATGGACAATGCCCACCGGCGCGGCGCTGATCTCATCGTCTATCCGGAACTGGCGCTGACCACCTTCTTTCCCCGCTGGCACTGCGAGGACCGGGCTGAAGCCGACCACTGGTTTGAGGCGGCGATGCCGAACCCGGCAGTTCAACCCCTGTTCGACCGGGCCAGGACTCTGAAAATGGCCATGAGTTTCGGCTATGCGGAGCTCACGGCCGACGGCCGGCACTTCAACAGTTCGATCCTTGTCGATGACGAAGGCCGCATCGTCGGGCTTTACCGAAAGATCCATCTGCCGGGCCATGTCGAATTCGATCCGGAACGGACACACCAGCATCTGGAGAAGCGCTATTTCGAGCCGGGCGATCTCGGCTTCCCGGTCTGGCGCAGCATGGGCGGACTGTTCGGCATGTGCATCTGCAATGACAGGCGCTGGCCGGAGACCTTTCGGGAGATGGGCCTGCAGGGCGTGGAAATGGTGCTGCTGGGCTTCAACACGCCCTCGGTCAACAGCCAGAAGGCTGCCGAAGGGCTGGAGGAGCGCATGTTCCATCACCGGCTCTCGCTTCAGGCCGGTGCCTACCAGAACGCCACCTGGGTCGTGGCCGTCGCCAAGGCCGGCACAGAAGATGGCCACCACCTGATGGGCGGCACGTTGATCGTTGATCCGGACGGCCACATCGTGGCGGAACTGGAAGGCGAGGACGATGGCGTTCTGATCCACCCGTGCGATCTCGATGCCACACGCTTCGGCAAGGAGACGATCTTCGACTTCAAGCGCCATCGGCGCATCGAACACTATGGCCGCATCACAGGACAGGTCGGCGTGATCGAACCCGATTGATCGATCGTCTGGCAAAGGCCCATGCGAGCGGCCAAGGCCATGCCAACTTCATAACCATTCATTCCAGAGCATCTCAGGAGAACACCATGGATCTCGACATTGCCGGCAAGCGCGCCCTCGTTCTGGGTGCCAGCAAGGGGCTCGGACGCGCCATCGCCGAAGGTCTGGCCCGCGAAGGCGCCCATGTGGTCGCTGCCGCGCGCAACACGGACGCGATTTCAGCCTGGGCCAAAGAGCTTGGCGAGGCCGGCACCCGCGTCACTGCCAAGTCTCTCGATCTGGCGGATTTCGGCTCGGTCGAACGTCTCATCGCGGACATGGTGGCGTCCGGCGGTGTCGATATCCTGATCAACAACTCGGGCGGCCCGCCGCCCAGCAGCGCCCTTGATGCGAAGCGCGCGGACTGGCTGGTTCAGTTCGAGGCGATGGCCGCCAACCTGTTCCACATCACGCAATCGTTGCTGCCGGCCATGGTCGACAAGCGCTGGGGCCGAATCGTCACGATCGCCTCGTCGGGCATCGAGCAGCCGATTCCCAATCTGGCCTTGTCGAACGGCATCCGTTCGGCAGTGCTCGGCTGGTCCAAGACACTGGCCAGCGAAGTCGCCAAGCACGGCATCACCGTCAACATGGTCCTGCCGGGGCGGATACAAACGGAGCGTGTCGAGCAACTGGACAATGCCAATGCCACGCGCTCGGGACAGCCGCTCGACGCGGTCAAGCAGGCCGCACTC
>CALRRR020000009.1:0-143907 GCA_943370645.1 Hydrogenophaga intermedia
ATCCTCACGGTCGGTGTCGTGACCAAGCCGTTCCAGTTCGAAGGCACCCGCCGCCTGCGCATGGCTGACGCGGGCATCCAGGAACTGCAGCAGTCCGTCGACACGCTGATCGTGATCCCGAACCAGAATCTGTTCCGCATCGCCAACGAGAACACCGGCTTTGCCGACGCGTTCGGCATGGCCGACCAGGTGCTCTACTCCGGTGTCGCCTGCATCACCGACCTGATGGTCAAGCCGGGTCTGATCAACCTCGACTTCGCCGACGTGCGCGCCGTGATGCGCGGCATGGGCAAGGCGATGATGGGCACCGGCGAGGCTTCCGGCGAGAAGCGCGCCGAGACCGCAGCCCAGGCCGCCATCTCCAACCCGCTGCTCGATGAAGTCTCGATGCGCGGTGCGCGCGGGCTGCTGATCTCGATCACCGGCGGGCGCGACATGAAGCTCTACGAGGTCGACGAAGCTGCCACGCGCATCCGCGAGCAGGTCGACGAAGAAGCCAACATCATTGTCGGCGCGACCTTTGATGAAAGCATGGAAGGGGTGATGCGCGTCTCAGTGGTGGCGACCGGCATCGATGCTGCCTCGATCCAGATGCAGCCCGAGGTTTCGGCCATCGACAAGCGCATCGCCGAAGTCGCCGAGCGTCTCAAGGCCGAAGCCCGTCTCAGGGCCCAGGCCAATGCAGCCGCCCCGGCCTTCCGGCCGATGGCCTCGGTGATCAGCACGCCGGCGCCTCAGCCAATTGCCATGCCGCTGGCTGAAGAAGCACCGGTGCAGGCCGATCTGGCCCCGGTCCAGCCGACGATCATCGCTGAAACCGTGCGGATCGAGCCTGCACCGTCGCGCGTCGTGATGGCCGCTGACCTGCCGATGCCCGAACCGGCCCAGCGCCACATCGACGAGGCCGCCGATCTCCAGCGGGACAGCTTCATCCCGCCGCAGGCCGAGCGCATCCGCCCGGTGCGCCTGCCACGTGTCGAGGATCTGCCGGTTCCCGCGCAGAACCAGCTTGCCGCGCGCGCTGCGCCGCCAGTGCCGCAGCCGGCCCACGCCGCTGACCAGAAGCGCATGTCGCTGATGCAGAGGCTGGCTTCGGTCGGCTTTGGCCGCCGCGACGAGCACGAGATCGCGGAGACGCCGGCGCAGGCCGCGCCGCCGCTGCCGCGCGCCGTGGCCGCACCTGCTGCCGCGCCGTCCGCTGCCCATGCCGAGTACATGCGCCGTCCGGTCCAGCCGCAGCCCGCAAGGGCCGCCGAAGGACAGCTCGATGTGCGTGGGCGTCCTCAGACTCAGCGCCCGGCCGAGGATGACCAACTCGAAATTCCGGCCTTCCTGAGGCGGCAGGCGAATTGAAAACCGCTTGAAATTTATACGCTGTTAACCATCACCCGCCTTGCACAAGGCGGGTGAACCGTTTTTAACAAGACCTTGATGATCATGAACAAATGATCACTGCGCTTCAATCACTCAAATTGTAACAGAGCGATAAGAAGCGTGATTTTGTGCAATGCGCTGGCGCCGGTATGTTGCAGCCGCTGACAAAGCGCGACTCATCGCGCGCTCAGTAGATCACTGGGGCATGATCCTGCTTCCGATCCATGGCGAAAAGCCGACGGAAGTTTGGTGTTCAAGGGACTGACAGAATGACATCCGGACGCCAGACAACAGTGCGGGACGCCATCGTTCTCGCGGGATATGGCGTCCACACCGCAAATCAGGCCACTGTTGTCATTCGTCCTGCCGCCATCAACCACGGTATCATTTTCCTGCGCACCGGCCTCGAAGGCGGTTTGCAGCGTCGTATTCCCGCCCGCTACGGCAATGTCAGCATGACCGAGCTGTGCACCGTGCTGGGTGACCCGCAACATGGCGCCGTTTCAACGGTCGAGCACATCATGGCCGCGCTTTATGGCCTGGGTGTGGACAACGCACTTGTCGAGATCGACGGTCCCGAAGTGCCGATCATGGATGGCAGCGCCGAGGCTTTCGTCGAGGCGATCCGCGAGACCGGGCTGGTCAACCTGTCCGCCGCGCGCCGTTATGTGCGCGTTTTGCGCCCCGTCTCGGCCAGCAAGGGCAATGCCTGCAGCGAGCTTCTGCCGCATGACGAGGACGGCCTGCATTTCGATGTCTCGATCGATTTCGAGACCTCGGTAATCGGTCGCCAGCGCCGCGTGCTCGAACTCGATCCGGATAATTTTGCCGCAGAAGTCGCCCGCGCCCGCACCTTCGGCTTCATGCGCGATGTCGAACTGCTCTGGAAGAACGGTTTTGCGCTCGGCGCGTCGCTGGAAAACACCGTCGCTATTGGCGATGAGCGTGTGATCAATCCCGAGGGCCTGCGCTACGAGGACGAGTTCGTGCGCCACAAGCTGCTCGACGCCGTCGGCGACATTGCGATGGCCGGCCTGCCGATCATCGGCCTGTTCCGCTCCCATTGTGGCGGTCATCGCCTGAACATCGCCGTTCTGCGCGAACTGTTCTCCGATCCTGCCAATTTCGAGATCGTCGAAGCCAAGGATGTGGTGCCGTCCCGCCGCGTCCAGATGTCGGCTGCGGCCTACGCACCTTCGCTGGGCTAAGGCTAGCCAGCGCGCCTTGCTGCCGTTTTGCTGCTGCACTCTTCCTGCCGGCCTTGAATTCGACACAGGCCCGATGCTTGAAGCGTTTCAGGGCACCGTCCATTGGATTGTCCTGCTCTAGCCTGAAGTTACCCTCATCGAGGCAGGTCTGATGCAGGCATCCATGCGGGAGCATCATCCAGTCTGGTGAAATCCAGCTTGGCGAAGCGCCCTGCAATGGGTTACATGCTCGCCATTCAGGCTTGGTGGTTGAGTGAAGCCGGTTTTGCGAAGCCGCATGTTTTGAGGCAGGTTGTATGGCCCGATTGAAAATGACGCAGCTGGTCGTGGTCACGGCAGCCCTCGGGCTCGCTGGCTGCGACACCATTTCGTCGTTGAACCCGTTCGACACGGCCTCGCGCTACAAGCAGGAATTGCTGCCCGAGGTCGCGCCCGACACGCTTTACAATCAGGGTCTGGCCCGGCTGCAGAGCGGCGACACGGCGGGTGCCGCCAAGGCGTTCAGCGACATCGACCGGCAGGCCGCTTTCTCGCCGCAGGCCAAGCGCGGGCTGATCATGACCGCCTTCGCCCATTATGAGGGCAAGCGCTATGACGAGGCCATCACTGCCGCCCGGCGCTTCCTGACGCTGCATCCGGGCGACAAGGATGCTGCCTACGCGCAGTATCTGCTGGCCATGTCGAACTACAACCAGATTCCCGATATCGGCCGCGATCAGGAGCGCACCGAGCGGGCACTTGTGGCGCTTCAGGAGCTGATCGATCGTTATCCGCAGTCCGAGTACGTGCTGGATGCGCGCGAGAAGATCCTGTTCGCCAAGGACCAGCTCGCCGGCAAGGAAATGAATGTCGGCCGCTTCTACCTGAAGCAGCGCAATTTCCCGGCGGCCATCAACCGGTTCCGCGACGTCGTGTCGAAGTACCAGACCACGCGGCATGTCGAGGAAGCGCTGGCGCGCCTGACCGAGGCCTATCTCGCGCTCGGCGTCACCAACGAGGCGCAGACGGCAGCGGCCGTGCTCGGGCATAACTTCCCCGAAAGCCCATGGTATCGCGACTCCTACAGCTTGCTGCAGTCGGGCGGTCTGGAGCCTCGCGAGCAGTCAGGCTCGTGGATCAGCCGGGCGTTCCAGGGCTTCACGCGGACAGTCGGCCTGGCACGATGAGCGAGCCATGCTCGCGCAGCTGCTGATTCGCGACATTGTCCTGATTGATCGGCTTGAGCTTGGTCTTGCCTCCGGCCTGAGTGTCCTTACTGGCGAGACCGGCGCCGGCAAATCCATCCTGCTCGATGCTTTTGCGCTGGCCCTTGGCGGGCGTGGCGATGGCGGGCTCGTGCGCCATGGCGAGCAGCAGGGGCAGGTCACCGCCGTGTTCGACCCCGGCGCGGACCATCCCTCCCGTGCCCTGGCACGCAGCCATGACATCGAGGTCGACGGCGACCTGATCCTGCGTCGCGTGCAGGTGGCCGACGGGCGCACCCGTGCTTTCGTCAATGACCAGCCGGTCTCGGTGCAGGTGCTGAAGGCCATCGGCGCCACGTTGGTCGAAATCCATGGGCAGCATGATGACCGGGCGCTGATCGAGCCGGAGACGCACCGGACGATGCTCGATGTCTTTGGTGATCTCGGCGGCCAGAGCCTTGCTGTTGCGGATGCCTGGCGGGCCTGGCGCGATGCACGCAGCGAGCTTGATCGGGCGAGGGCGAAGGTCGAGGCGGCGCGCAAGGAGGCAGACTTCCTGCGCCACGCGGCGGATGAGCTTGGCTCGCTCGCCCCCGAGGTTGGCGAGGAGAACGCGCTGGCCGAGCGACGGCATCTGATGATGCAATCGGAGAAGGTGGCCAAGGATCTGGCCGAGGCCAGCGAGGCACTCAGCGGCCAAGGCTCGCCCATCCCCGAATTGTCCTCGCTGATGCGTAGGCTCGAGCGCCGCGCCGTGCAGGCCCCGCAATTGGTCGAGGCCCCTGTCAAGGCGCTGGAAGCGGCCCTGCTGGCGCTTGACGATGCGGCGACGGCGCTGGAGCGGGCGCTCAGGGCCAGCGAGTTCGATCCGCGCGAGCTGGAAACCTGCGAGGAGCGGCTGTTCGCGCTGCGCGCCGCTTCGCGCAAGTATGACGTGCCGGTGGACCAATTGCCGGAGCTTCAGGCCCGCTATGTTGCCGATCTTGCCGCGCTTGACGCCGGTGAGGAGCACCTGAAGGGGCTGGAGAGCACGCTTGTGGTGCGGGCCGAGGCTTATCGGGCGGCTGCGGCGGCGCTGAGCGCGGCACGGCATGCCACGGCGGCCCGGCTCGATGAGGCCGTGTCGCGAGAGTTGCCACCCCTCAAGCTGGAGCGGGCGCGCTTCATCACCCAGGTCACAACCGACCCCGACGCATGGGCCGCGACAGGGATCGACCAGATCGAGTTCTGGGTCCAGACCAATCCGGGCACGCGGCCTGGCCCGATGGTCAAGGTGGCGTCTGGCGGGGAGTTGTCCCGCTTCATGCTGGCACTCAAGGTGGTTCTGGCCGACCGTGGCTCGGCCCCGACACTGATCTTCGACGAGATCGACACGGGTGTGGGGGGGGCTGTGGCCGATGCCATCGGCGAGCGGCTGGCGAGGCTGGGGGCGAAGGTGCAGGTCGTCTCGGTGACGCATGCGCCGCAGGTGGCGGCGAAGGCGGGGCAGCATTTCCTGATTTCCAAGCACGCTATCACGCCCGAACGCGTGGCCACGCGGATCACGCCGCTGGAAGGTGACGAACGTGGTGAGGAACTGGCCCGTATGCTGGCCGGCGCCACGATCACCGACGAGGCACGGGCGGCAGCGCGCCGCCTGCTGGAGACAGCGCTGGGGCGCTAGCGCAGGCTGCTGAATTGCCCTCTTCCGCGCCGGCATCGGCGGGCTTATGACACCTCCATGCAGAAGCGCCCTGCCACATTCGCCACGCCGCCCGACAGGCTCCTGCCGCTGGAAGCGCAGATCGAGCACGAGGAGTTGGCCAACATGCTCGCCGGTGCCACGATTGCCGACTATGCACGCGTAGCGGCGCGCGGATTGCTTGATATATTGATATGAGGTGCTCCCGTGAGATCAAATGATTTAACTCGTGCTGAAAAAATCAATTTGATTTTGGATGATTTGCTGCTCATCAACCCGGAGCGCAGAAAAATAGAGATTTCATCAGCATTTAAAATTCTACATGATCGGACCATCGAAAATCTTTACAATAATATACACGATCCTATTGCTCATTTAAATCGTGAAGACAAAATAAAATATATTAAGAATCCTGTTGTGCAATATGAAAAACGTATGAATCAGGTTGCTTTACGTTTAAATGCCTTATTACGTGAAGCTGATATACAATATCATCAAAATGATAACCCAATAATCTCTGATGCTGAATATGATGAAGTTAAAAAATTAATTTTTGATCTAGAGACTTCTTTTAGGAATTTAAAAAATAGTATTTCGCAGCTTTACATGGTGGGGGCACCCCGGTCGGACAAGTTCGCCAAGGTGCGTCACCGCGAGCCGATGCTGTCGCTGGCCAACAGCTTCAGTGCGGCGGATGTGGCTGATTTCGTGGGGCGCATCCGCTCCTTCCTCGGGCTTGGCGCGGAGGAGCCCGTGGTGCTGACGGCGGAGCCCAAGATCGATGGGCTGTCGCTGTCCCTCCGCTATGAGGGCGGGCGGCTGGTGCAGGCCGCCACGCGCGGCGATGGCGTGGAGGGCGAGGATGTCACCATCAATGCCCGCACCATCGCCGACATTCCGCAACGGCTCAGCGGCGATGTGCCCGCCGTGTTCGAGGTGCGCGGCGAAGTCTATCTCGGCCATTCCGATTTTGCCGCGCTGAATGCCCGCCAGCGCGAGGCCGGCGACAAGGAGTTCGCCAATCCGCGCAATGCGGCCGCGGGCAGCCTGCGCCAGCTTGATCCGGCCATTACGGCTGCGCGCCCTCTGCGCTTCTTCGCCTATGCCTGGGGCGACGTGGAGCGGCTGCCGGCCGCCAGCCAGTTCGATATCGTCCAGGCATTCGGCGGCTGGGGTCTGCCGATCAATCCGCTGATGCGGCGCTGCGACAGCGTCGAAGCCTTGCTGGCCCATTATGCCGCCATCGAGGCCAAGCGGGCATCACTCGGCTATGACATCGACGGCGTGGTCTACAAGGTCGACCGGATCGACTGGCAGCAGCGACTGGGCTTTGTTGGGCGTGCGCCGCGCTGGGCGACGGCCCACAAGTTCCCCGCCGAGAAGGCGATGACCCGCATCGAGGCCATCGACATCCAGGTAGGGCGCACCGGGGCGCTGACGCCGGTGGCCAAGCTCAGCCCGGTCACGGTGGGCGGCGTCGTCGTGTCGAACGCCACCTTGCACAATGCCGACGAGATCGCCCGTCTGGATGTGCGCATCGGCGACATGGTGGTGGTCCAGCGGGCCGGTGATGTCATCCCGCAGGTGGTCGAGGTGGTGGCGGAGCAGCGCCCGGCCGATGCGGAGCCTTATCTCTTCCCGCATGTGTGCCCGTGCGATCTGAAAACCGATGTCGTCAAGGAGACGACCGCCGCCGGTATCGCCAGCGTGGTCAGGCGCTGCACCGGCGAGTTTGCCTGCCCGTTCCAGCGCATCGAGCACCTGAAGCATTTCTGTTCGCGCCGTGCCTTCGACATCGAAGGCCTTGGTGACAAGCAGATCGCCTTCTTCTTCGAGAAGGGGCTGATCCGTGAGCCTGCCGACATCTTCACCCTTCAGGCGCGGGACGAGGCACCGGGCAACCTGCAACGCCTCCAGAACTATGAGGGTTTCGGCGAGGTCTCGACCCGGAACCTGTTCGCGGCCATCGAGGCGCGGCGGACGATCGGCCTTGAACGGCTGATCTTCGCGCTCGGCATCCGCCATGTCGGTGAGACGACGGCCAAGATGCTGGCCCGAAACTACGGGTCGTGGGCGGCCTTCGATGCGGCCTGCATGCGCGTCGCGGCTGGCGAGGCCGATGCGATGCTCGAAATGGATGCCATCGACCAGATCGGCGAAAGCGTGATCGAGGCGATCAGGGCCTATTTCGGCGAGGACCACAACCGCGCCATCGTCGACCGTCTGGCGGCTCAACTGACCATTGTCGATGCGGAAAAAGCAGTGGCCGAGTCACCGGTCGCCGGGAAGACCGTGGTGTTCACGGGCGCGCTTGAAAAGATGACGCGGGATGAAGCCAAGGCGATGGCCGAGCGGCTGGGGGCGAAGGTGGCGGGTTCGGTCTCGAAGAAGACCGATCTGGTGGTTGCCGGCCCCGGCGCCGGCTCGAAGCTGAAGGCCGCCAGCGACCTCGGCATCGAGGTCATCGACGAGGATGGCTGGCTGACGCTGGTGGGTGGGTAGGGCAGGCCCGGTCCCAATTCCTTTTGCCAGCCAACATCCACCGTATCCTCACCCTGAGCCTGTCGAAGGGTGAGGCTCCAGATGGCAGGCGCCGGAGTTCATCCTTCGACAAGCTCAGGCGAGGGCAACTGGGCCGGCATGACGCGCGACCCCTCCGCTTCCTGGCTCAGCAACTCCAGTCCGAGCCACTCATGCTCGGCTGCCGCCTTGTTGAAGCGGCTCGGGTTGGCCCCGAACAGGCCCGGCACCTCTCAGGATGCTTTCGCAAAGGTCTGAAGGGCTCTCTGGGTTGCCTTGCCGGAGGGCGCGGGGCTGGTCCGGAAAGCGGCAACCAGTGTGTCAAGCTGCTCGACACGTCTCGTCAGCAGGCTTGCAGCGGCGGCGCTTTCCTCTGCAAGCGCTGCATTCTGCTGGGTCATCTCGTCAAGATGGCCAAGCGCCTTGCCCATTTCCTCGATTCCATGCGCCTGTTCGACGGCCGAGCCCGATATCTCGGTAACGGTCTCAGCGACAGAACGGTTGTGGGTCAGGATCTCGCTGAGGGCCTGGCTCGCCTCGCGGACAAGCTCCACCCCCTCCTGGACTTCGGTGTTCGATGCGTTGATCAGGCTTGCAATGTCCTTGGCCGCCTCGCCCGAGCGTTGCGCAAGCACGCGCACTTCGGACGCCACGACCGCAAAGCCCTTGCCCGCATCGCCGGCACGCGCCGCTTCCACGGCGGCATTCAGCGCCAGAAGATTGGTCTGAAAGGCAATGTCGTCGATCATCCTGGTGATTTCGGAGATCTTCAGCGAAGCAGATTCAATTCGCGCCATCGCTTCAGCCGCCTGCCGGGCGATGATCCCGCCGCCCTCTGCGGCCTTGATGGCGTCTTTTGCAATCGCATCGAGATGTTGCGATGAGCCAGCTGTCTTTCTCACAAGGCTGGTGATTCCGTCGCTGGTGGCGGATGTCTCGGCAAGTGCGGCGGCTTGTTCCTCTGTGCGTGTCGAGAGGTTGCCGGCACCCATGTCAATTTCCTTGGCAGCGGAGCCGACCTCGTTGACGGTCCCCTGGATGGTCTGCATCACCGAGGACAGTCGTTCGAGCGCGTTGTTGAAGTTGTCGCGCAAGCGCTGGTACTCCGAGGGCAGGTCGGTGGTGATCCGCTTCGTGAGATTGCCTGCGGCGAGTTCCTCAAGAGCTTCCCCGATCGTCATGATGATCTGCTCGAGTTCGGCGGCCTGCTGCTTCTGCCGCTCTGCGGAGTTGCGACGCTCGGCCTCGGTCAGCATGCGTGATGTCTCCGCTTCGGCCGCGCTTTGCTTCGCTTCGCCCTCCAGCCGCGCTTTCTCGATCGCAGCGTTCCTGAGGACCCCCACTGCCTCGCAAATGTCGGAGATCTCATCCTTGAACTTCAGTGTTGGAAGCCCCTGTTCGAGGTCTCCGGAGGCGAGGCTGTGCATCACGCCTTTCAGATCGCGAAGGGGACGCATCATGCGACGCACGATGAAGAACAGGATCAGACCAGCTGAAAGCATCATCACCAAGCCGAGAACGATGCTGTTCTGCAGCATGTGTTCCGCGTGTTCGAGAAACTCGGATTTCTTGATGCCAACGTAAAGAACGCCGATAACAGCGTTGTCGGATGGCTGAATGATCGGTTCGTAGATGGCCAGAAAGGTTGATCCGAGAATATCAACTTCGCCGGAAAACGCTTTTCGATTGGTCAGAGTGCTTTCATAGGCTGGCCCTTTGGCCAGTTTCGTTCCGATTGCCCTGCTGCCGTCTGGCCGTTTGACGTTGGTCGATACGCGAACATCACCCATGAAGATGGTTGCAGTGCCACCAGCGATTTCCTTGACCTTGTCGACCACCTCGACGTCATCGTTCGTCACATAGGCCCCGAAACGAAGCTTGCCGTTTTCAAGCTTCGGGGCGCCGTGTTCCATCAGCAAGGTTCGGAGAAGCGCAATGTTGGTCTTGAGGCTGGCTTCCGCGACTTCCAGCATCTCGCTGCGTGCGCTTCGGTAAGACAGGGCCAATGACAAGGAAATACCCATACAGACCATCAGAACGCCGAAGGCAGCGATGCGTGTCGCCATTGGGATACGCGTGAAGAACGTGAGTTTCATGAGCCAGAACCTTGAGTTCAAGAGCAATCCAGAGTTTATAAAATTGCAAGATAAACGTTAAAGTTGTATTTCCTGCTACGGGAAACTACGAATCCCGCCGCTTCATGCAGGCGGCATGTGGGGATCGGGCTTGCTGTGCTGCGCACAGGCAAGCAGGTGGGCTTTACCCCTCCGCTTCCTCGCGCAGCAGTTCCAGCCTGAGCCATTCCTCCTCGGCGGCGCCAAGGCGGGTCTGGGTCAGCGCCAATGCCTCGACCGCCTTGTTGAAACGGCCCGGATTGGACTCGAACAGGCCAGGCCCGGCCAGCAGCGCGTTGAGCTTGTCGATGTCGGCATGCAGCTTGTTGATGGTAACAGGCAAGGTTTCGAGAGCGTGGCGGTCCTTGAAGGTCAGCCTCGCCTTGGCCTCGCGGGCGGGGGCAACAGGCAAGGCTTCTGCGCCCTTGGCCATGGCGGAGAGCCGGTTGCCCTGACCCTTGCGGGCGGTCACACCCTCGCCACGCTGGGTCACCATGTCGGTGTAGCCGCCGGCATAGGTGGTGAACCGGCCTGCGCCATCCGCCATGATCACGGCATTGACCGTGCGGTCGAGAAAGTCGCGGTCATGGCTGACGAGGATGACGGTGCCGCTGTAGTCGGCGATCATTTCCTGGAGCAGGTCGAGGGTTTCGAGGTCGAGGTCGTTGGTCGGCTCGTCGAGCACCAGAAGGTTGGAGGGCTTCGCCAGCGCGCGGGCCAGCATCAGCCGGCCCCTCTCGCCGCCGGAGAGAACCTTGATCGGCGTGCGGGCCTGCTCGGGCGTGAACAGGAAGTCCTTGAGATATCCCATGACATGCTTGCGCTCGCCGGCGACATCGATGACGTCGCCGCGCCCGTCGGTCATGGCTTCGGCCAGTGTCCACTCGTCCTTCAGGCTGTCGCGGCGCTGGTCGAGCGTGGCAAGCTGCGTCGAGGGGCTGAGCACGACCGTGCCGCTGTCGGGGGCCAGGCCGCCGGTGAGCATGTTGATCAGCGTGGTCTTGCCCGCGCCGTTGGCCCCGACGATGCCGACACGTTCACCGCGCGAGATGCGGATCGAAAAGTCGCCGACGATGGGGCGGCCGTCATAGCTCTTGGCGATGGATTTCGCCTCGATCATCAGCTTGCCGGCGGTCTCGGCCTCGGTCACGGCCAGGGTGATGTTGCCCTGGGCGCGGCGATAGGTGCGGGCCTCCTCGCGCAGAGCGTGAAGGTTGCCAAGCCGCTTGACGTTGCGCTTGCGCCGGGCGGTCACGCCATAGCGCAGCCAGTGTTCCTCGTTGGCGATCTTGCGGTCGAGCTTGTGGCGCTCAAGCTCTTCCTCTTCCAGCACCTTGTCGCGCCAGGCCTCGAAGCTGGCGAAGCCCTGATCGAGCCGCCGTGCCTTGCCGCGATCAAGCCAGACGGTGGCGCGCGACAGGCTTTCAAGAAAACGCCTGTCATGGCTGATCAGCACCAGCGCGCTCCTCGAGGAGGCCAGTTCCTGTTCTAGCCAGGCGATGACCGGCAGGTCGAGATGGTTGGTCGGCTCATCGAGCAGCAGCAGGTCGGGCTCGGGCGCCAGCGTGCGGGCCAGCGCCGCGCGCCGGGCCTCGCCACCAGAGAGGCGGGACGGGTCTTCCTCGCCGGAAAGGCCGAGCTGTTCGAGCAGGTAGCTCACCCGGTAGGCGTCATCACCCGGCGCGAGGCCTGCCTCCGCATAGGCGCGCGTGGTGGCGAAGCCGGCAAAATCAGGTTCCTGTGGCAGATAGCGCATGGTCACGCCGGGGTGCACGAAACGCTCCCCGCGCTCGGGGTCGATCAACCCGGCTGCGATCTTGAGCAGGGTCGACTTGCCGGAGCCATTCCGGCCAATCAGGCAGATGCGGTCGCGCGGCGAGACGGCAAGCTCGGTGCCATCGAGGCAGGGCTGGCCGCCAAAACCGTGGCGGACATCCTTGAGGGTGAGAAGGGGAGGGGCCATGGTCGCCCAAGTGGACTGTGGCGGCGTCCGATGCAAGGGCAGAGTGGGGTCAAGCTCAGGGTGCCGGGGCCAGCACCAAGAAAAGCCTTGTTCCGGCCCGTTGAGGGTGTCAGCCTTGATCCTGCTTGGACGCAGCGCGCACTCGCGCCCGTACTGGCCGCACAACGGAGAGCGCTGCCATGCCCAAGCTTGTCTCAACCGCCGTGCAGCTTGCGGCGCTGCTGCCCACCCTTTTGGTAGCCGCCCCGACAATGGCGCAGGATAAGCCTGTGCTGCGGCCTGTGCGGGATGTGGCGGTGGATTACAGGGCGATTGGCGGGCCAGCCGGTTCCGAAGCGATCACCACCCGCATGGAATGGTCGCAATCGCTCCAGAAACTGCGCGTCGATGTTCCGGGGATCGGATGGTCCGTTGCCGACCATGGCAAGGGCCGTGGCTTCATCGTGATGCAGGAGGCGCGCCGCATCATGGATATGCCGGCCCTCGTGCAGCAGGCGCAGCTTGGCCCCGCGCCGGATGCCACCTTCACGAAGGAGGGCACGGCGCAGGTGGCCGGCATGGCTTGCACGATCTGGCGCTACCGCGACAAGAACAGCGAAGGCACGACCTGCCTGACAGCGGAGGGCGTGATGCTGCGCACGCTGGCCACGATGTCCGGGATTACCGGCGGCAGCGAGGCGATCAGCGTGGCATTCGGGCCTCAGGATCCGGCGCGCTTCGACGAGCCGGAGGGCTATGCCCGCGTGCAGCCACGCCAGCCGCGGACCCGGCCCCAGCCTTAAGGGCGCCCTGCCGCGGTCTGGTTCAAGCCCAGGCGGCGCTGGCACGCCTTTGTCAGGTTCAGCGAGGATAGCCGATGGCTTTCGCCGAGGTAGGCCCCGAAGGCGTCATCATCCATGCTCTCTGGCGATGTGCGCTGAAGCCAGATCATGCCGCGTGAGGCCAGATAGGGGGCTGGGCGGAAGCCGGGTGCGTCCTTGAGCATGTCAAAGCTCATGCGCGAGCACTTGAAGGAGACGGCAAGCCAATCGCCGGTGCCATTATCACCCATGCCGATGGCGAATACCTTGGTCTGGCCCTCGTCACCAACTTTCCAGACATCAGCCCCGCCCCACTGCACGACATGGCTGGTGTGGGGCAGGAACCGGCAGAAGCGGTTGAAGTCGTCGCGTCTCATGTCAGCCTTGCCAGATCGGTTGTGGCACCGTATCACTAGAGCATGACGTTCGACGCCGCCACTTCCCGCGCCCTGCCTTGCGAGTTTCTCGCAGGCTCGCGGCTGGCTGCTCCGTCGCTTGGCCTCGGCCTGCTGCTTAGCAGCCCCTGAGGGCCGTCCGGGCGTGTGCCTGGGCTCTCAGGGGATCGCATAGCAAAGCCAAGGGCGCATCGCCGCCTGAGCGCTTGCCCTCCGTCACAGCCGATCAATTGCCCGCTGCACGCCTGCCACAAATCAGCTATGAGCGCTGACAAGGCGAAGCGGGCCACCGCCACGAGGAACGTCCCATGTCCAGCCATTCCCAGACCGTCACTGCCAAATCCCAGGTCCTGATTTTCGACACCACCTTGCGTGACGGCGAGCAATCGCCCGGCGCGACCATGACCTTCGAGGAGAAGCTCGACATCGCCGACATGCTCGATGCGATGGGCGTCGACATCATCGAGGCCGGCTTCCCGATCGCCTCGATCGGCGATTTCGAGGCCGTGCACGCGATCGCCAAGCGGATGAAGCGGGCCACGGTCGCCGGCCTCGCGCGAGCCATCAATGCCGACATCGACCGGGCCGGAGAGGCTGTGCGTGTGGCGCAACGCGGGCGCATTCACACCTTTGTCTCGACCTCGCCGATCCATCTCGAACACCAGATGCGCAAGACGCAGGCAGAGGTTCTCGACATCATCCTGGCCACGGTGGCGCGGGCCCGGAACCTGGTCGAGGATGTGGAATGGTCTGCCATGGATGCGACCCGCACGCCGATCGAATACCTGTGCCAGTGCGTCGACGCGGCCATCAGGGCCGGCGCCACCACCATCAACCTGCCGGACACTGTCGGCTATGCGACGCCCGACGAGCATCGCGAGATGTTCCGCCAGGTGCGCGAGCGCGTCGCCAACAGCGACAAGGCGATCTTCTCGGCGCATTGCCATGATGACCTCGGGCTCGCCGTCGCCAACTCGCTGGCGGCTCTGGAAGGCGGCGCGCGGCAGATCGAATGCACCATCAACGGCATTGGCGAGCGGGCTGGAAACACCGCGCTCGAAGAGATCGTCATGGCGATCCGCACGCGCGGCGACATGTACCCGTATCAGACCGGCATCGAGAGCAAGATGCTGACGCGAGCCTCGAAGACGGTATCGACCGCAACCTCCTTCCCGGTGCAATACAACAAGGCCATTGTCGGCCGGAATGCCTTCGCCCATGAGAGCGGCATCCATCAGGATGGCATGCTCAAGAACCAGTCGACCTACGAGATCATGACGCCCGAATCCGTGGGTGTGCAGAAGACCTCGCTGGTCATGGGCAAGCATTCGGGCCGCGCCGCCTTCAAGGACAAGCTCAAGGCGCTGGGCTACGACCTCGGCGACAACCAGATCGAGGATGCGTTCGTGCGCTTCAAGGCCCTCGCCGACCGCAAGAAGCACGTCTACGACGAGGACATCGAGGCGCTGGTCGACGACAACATCGCCACAGCCCATGACCGGGCCAAGCTGGTTTCGCTGTCGGTGATCGCCGGAACCCGCGGCCCGCAGCGCGCCACCATGAAGATCGAGATCGACGGGCGCGTCGTCACCGAAGAAGCCGAAGGCAACGGGCCGGTCGATGCGACCTTCAACTGCATCAAGGCGATCATGCCGCACGAGGTCACGCTCGAACTCTATCAGGTCCATGCGGTGACCGAGGGCACGGACGCGCAGGCCGAGGTTTCGGTCAGGCTCAGCCGTGACGGCAACTCCGTGACCGGGCGCGGTGCCGATCCGGACACACTGGTCTCTTCCGCCCGCGCCTACCTGATGGCGCTCAACAAGCTCGAAGCGCGGGGCGCGCGGGTGCATCCGCAGCGCGCTGCGGAGTAAGCCATCGATGGATGCTGTCATCCCGGCCCTGAGCCGGGATGACACCTGCCTCTGGCGCAGGATGGCAGGAAGGACTTGCGGGCTTCGCCGCTGCGTCCGGGTAGACCACAAACCGGATGCTTTCACCCATGTCGCTGTCACGCAACTCCCTGCTCGTCCTGTTCTGGATGCTTGGCTCGCTGGTGTCCTTTGCCGGCGTGGCCCTGTCGGTGCGCGGCCTGCAAGGCGCGCTGACGGTGTTCGAGATGCTGGCCATCCGCAACATCGGCGGCATGGCCATCCTTGCCGGCATGATGCTGCTGGCGCCGGGGCCGGATCAGGTCGTGCGCATGGCACGGCCGATGCTCCACCTGTTGCGCAATGGCGCCCATTTCATCGGGCAGGCGCTCTGGGTCTGGGGCGTGACAGTGCTGCCGCTGGCGACCGTTTTCGCCATCGAGTTCACCACGCCCGCCTGGGTGGCGCTGTTCGCGGTGCTGTTCCTGAAGGAGCGCATGACGTCGTTCCGGGGGCTGGCGATCGCGCTCGGCTTCGCGGGCGTGCTGATCATCCTGCGTCCCGGCCTCGACAGCTTTAGGCCTGAGGCGCTGGCCGTGGTGCTGGCCGCCGTGTTTTTCGGCATCCAGATCACGACCACGAAATTCCTGACCGGCTCCAATTCGACCTGGACCATCATGTTCTGGATGAACCTGATGCAGTTGCCGATGAACATGCTGGCCAACTGGAGCATGGGCCATTCGCCGCTGATCGTCGGCAACCTGAACTGGGGCATCTGGCTGCCAGTGCTCGGCATCGCCATCACCGGCTTCCTCGCGCACTATTGCCTCACCAACGCCTTCCGCCATGGCGATGCGACGCTGGTCGTGCCGATCGACTTCCTGCGCGTGCCGCTGATCGCGCTGATCGGCTGGCTGTTCTATGCCGAGACTCCGGAACTGCCGGTTCTGCTCGGTGCACTGGTGGTGATCTGTGGCGTGGTCATCAACCTCGTGGCCGAAGCACGGGCGAAAAAGGCCTGACGGCGCGGGAGGCGCGCGGCCCGACGAAACCGCTCAGCCTTGTTTGCGGCTGCCCTGCTCGTCCCAGAAGATCCAGACGCCGGCTCCGACAATGATCACCGCGCCCACCAGCGTGGACAGGGGCGGGACATCGCCGAACACCAGATAGCCCAGGATCACGGCCCAGACGATCAGCGTGTACTGGTAGGGAACCACGGTCGAGGCCGGGGCCAGCTTCAGCGCCTTGTTGGTGGCGATGTGGGCGAACAGCGCCACGACGCCGAGCAGGCCCAGCAGGCCATAATCGCGCAGCGATGGCTCAACCCAGCCGAAGGGCGCGAGCACGGCCCCCATAACGAGCGCCGCCGCCGTCTGCCAGAACACCAGCGTCGTGTCCGGCGTGCCCTTGAGCTTGCGGGTGATGATCATCATGCCGGCAAAAGCGAGTGAGCCGGCGATGGCGATCAACGCCGGCCAGCCGAAGGCGGCCCCGCCCGGGTTCAGCGCGATGATGACGCCGACAAAGCCGATGGCGATGGCAATCCAGCGCTGCGTGCTGATGGCCTCGCCCAGGAATGTGCGCGCCAGCAGCGCCACATAGATCGGTCCGGCCATGTAGAAGGTCACCGTCTCCGCCAGCGGCAGGTAGGTCACCGCCCAGTAGAAGAAGGCGACTTCCAGCGTCGACATCGCCACGCGCACGGCCTGAAGCCCGGGGCTTGGCGGGTTCATGACCTGCGACACGCCTTCGCGCGCCACGGCCGGTGCCAGCACGGCCATCGCAGCAATGCTCCGGATCAGCAGCACCTGCCCAACCGTGTAGGTCGCGACCAGCCACTTGCCGACCACGTCGTTGACCGAAAACATGAACATGCCGACCAGCATGAACAGGATGCCGGCGAGCACCGGGCGGGATGTCATCAAGGAGCGCATCGGAGTTCGCGAGAGTGAAGCGGGCAAGGCTGAGGGAGGGCCGGAAACGAGACGTGTTGACCTGCGGCTTGGGCCAGGACCAGGCCAGCACCGCACGTCAACGCCACGAGCGCAGAAGGCCATCCGCGCGCCGCGCGCGATGCTGTAGCTGAGCGCGGTCGCCATGTCACGTCGGGCGGGCACCATGCTATGCCGTCATCCGCTCCGCCGTTCGGCACGCCCCGCCCAAGGGCCTCCACGAAGCGTCCGCTTCCGTTACCCATGCTGGCAAGAAGGGGCTGGACAGGACCGCACCCCTTTGCTAATGCCCACGTCGTTGCGCGGAGGTGTAAGCCTCCGCGCTGCTTTTTCAGCAGACCCCCTCATTGGTCCATGCTGTCGGCGGGTGATTAGCTCAGTTGGTAGAGCAGCTGACTCTTAATCAGCGGGTCGTAGGTTCGAGCCCTACATCACCCACCATTTTTTTCCCATTATATCAATAACTTAAGCCCTTCTGGGCGGAAGAGCCAAGTGGCATCGGTGACGAGTTATGCCCGTCACCATTGCGCCGAGGGGTTTCCGACGGCGCATTGCTCGTCGAACCATTGCAATACGCCGCTGCCGCACGGTCGCAGGGACTCAGGCCACCGGCTTTGGCTGTCTTTGTGCCTGCCAAGGCTACACAGGCGGCATCGCAACCCTATCCGTCTGCAAGCCGACCACCGCCCATGCTGGCGTCGAGGCCATCAATACATTAGTGTTCCGACCGGTTCCTTCAGTGGGGGCCGATCAGTCGTGGAAGCCGAATTCGCGGCGTCCGGCAACCTTGGGAGCCGGGCCAACCGCCCGAAAGAGCGCCGCAATCCATTTGCGCAGCCTTTGTCGGCAAAAGCGACCGATCTCGAACTGGGTGCCCGGCTTTGGGACGATTGCAGCGACATGGTGGAGACGCCGAGGTGAGCACCGACATGCGGAACGCTTCCCCGCGCCCGGCCTATCCGGCCCCTTCGGCCGTGCTGGAACTGCTGAAGCCGATCACTTGGTTTCCGCCGATGTGGGCGTTTGCATGCGGCGTGGTGTCATCGGGAGTGCCGCTTCTGGCAAACTGGTACATCGCACTGGCTGGCATCGTGCTGGCGGGGCCACTTGTGTGTGCCATGAGCCAGGCCATCAATGACTGGTACGACCGCGACGTGGACGCGATCAACGAACCGCAGCGTCCGATCCCGTCGGGCCGCATTCCGGGCAAATGGGGGCTCTACATCGCGGGCATCTGGTCTGTGCTGTCGCTTCTCGTTGCGGCCACGCTGGGTTTTTGGGTATTTGTCGCGACGGTTGTCGGTCTCGTGCTCGCCTGGGCCTATAGCGCCCCGCCGCTGCGGTTGAAGCGAAACGGCTGGCTCGGCAATGCCGCGTGCGGCTTCTCGTATGAAAGCCTTGCCTGGATCACGGGTGCAGCCGCGATGCTCGGCGGTGCCTTGCCGAACTCGCAGATCCTGGCCCTTGCCCTTCTCTACGGAGCCGGTGCGCATGGCATCATGACGCTCAATGACTTCAAGGCCATCAAGGGCGACCGCGAAATGGGGATCAACTCATTGCCGGTGCTGCTGGGGCCGGACCGTGCGGCAATGGTTGCCTGCGCGATCATGGTCGTGCCGCAGGTGATCGTGATCATGCTGCTGCTGGCCTGGGGGCGGCCGATTGAAGCCTGCATCGTCGTCGCCTTGCTCTGCGGTCAGATATGGATGATGCGACGGCTGCTGCGCGATCCCGTCAAGGAAGCCTATTGGTACAGCGGTTTCGGCGTGCCTCTCTACGTGCTTGGCATGATGGCGAGCGCGGTCGCAGTTTGAGCCGATCGCCGGAGGCACGAATTTGAGCCGTCTCATTCGGCCGCTGCTTGCGGCGCTTGTTGGGCTTGTGCTGTGCGGCACAGGCATATGGCGTCTCGAAGAGGCGCGTTCAGGCCTGATGATATCCCCGCTTCACGTCGGCACCACGCCCGCCACTGTCTATCGGCGTGCCAATGCCGCACCCGCACCGGCCGTCGTCATCGCGCACGGCTTTGCGGGATCGCGGCAGCTCATGGAGGCCTACGCACTCACACTTGCGCGTGCAGGCTACGTTGCGGTGTCGTTCGATTTCGAAGGTCATGGCCGTAATCCTTTGCCAATGTCTGGCGATGTTTCGCGGATTGACGGCACCACGCAGATGCTCATGCGGGAAACCCGCCGCGTCGTCGACGCCGCGCTTGCATTGCCCGAGGTCGACGGCCGTGTCGCACTCCTCGGCCATTCGATGGCGTCCGATATCGTCGTGCGGGCTGCGCTCGGAGATCCGCGTGTCGGCGCCACGGTCGCGATTTCGATGTTCTCCGAAGCCGTCACGGCGAGCGAGCCGCGCAACCTGCTGATGGTCTCAGGCGCATTCGAATCGTTCCTGCGCGCCAATTCGCTCAAGAATGCCCGGCGCGCCGACCCGGCGGCGGTCGAAGGAACCACAATTGGCGATCCTGCCGCCGGCAGCGGCCGGCGCGCGGCCGTGGCTCCGAATGTGGAACATGTCGGCGTGCTCTATGCGGGGACGGCTTTGCTCGAGGCGCGCAATTGGCTCGATGCCGCGTTCGGGCGCGTGAGCAACGGGCCAGTTGCCGCCACGGGTGGCGCCATCGTGCTGTTGATGGTGGGACTCGTGTTGCTGGCCTGGCCTTTGGCGGGCTTGCTGCCGCGTCGCATGGCGCCTGCCGAGCCGGTGAAGCTGGGTGTGTTCGTCGCCGCCATCCTGACGCCAGCCGTGCTGACGCCGCCGCTGCTGGTGCTCTTCGACACGCGGTTCCTGCCCGTCCTGGTGGCCGACTATCTGGCGGTGCATCTGTTCGTCTACGGGTTGCTGTCTTTGGCGATTCTGGCCTGGAATGGCGTTCGGATCGGACGCGTCGCGTGGGCCTCGGCCATTGCCTTTGCCGCCTATGGCATCTTCGTTTTTGGCGGCGCACTCGACCGCTACGCGGCCTCATTCATGCCAAATGCCGAACGCCTGCCGATCATTGCGGCGATCGCCGTCGGCGCAATACCTTACATGCTCGCCGACAGCCTGGCGATCGAGGGCGGTCGCGCGCGGGTTTGGCGTGTGATGGTGGCGCGGATCGCGTTTCTGTCCTCGCTGGGTGCCGCCGTCGCCCTCGATTTCTCGCGCCTGTTTTTCCTGCTGATCATCATTCCCGTGATCGTGCTGTTCTTCGCCGTCTTCGGAACGATGGCAGGCTGGGTTGGCAGGCGCCCCCAATCACCGGCAACGACGGGTCTGGCACTTGGCCTTATCCTCGCGTGGGCGGTGGGCGTGAGCTTTCCGATTTTTGCACCGGGTTAGGCCTGCCTTCGCAAAAGCGCCACCGCTTGAACAGGCGCAGTGCTTTTTGGCCGGCGTCTGTTCGTTGATGAAGCTTCACGCGATCATGCTGGCGGTTGTCTGTCGCCAGGCCGATCACGGCGCGCCCAACCCCACGATCCGAAAGGTGCGTGGCTTCAAGGCTATCCGGGCGGCAAAAGGCGAAATCCGTTTCCTCAACTTCCCGCATGATTTCCGTGACGGAGCCGATGCAGTAGCCAGAAAACTGGCCCTGTCCCCTTGCGGCAACAGAGCCCTTGGCGCGTAGGCCCCTGCGTCCGCCGCATTTGACGGGTTGAGGCCGGCGGCTAAGATCGGTGCCCATGCTCACTGTGCCCCTCACGCTCCCGCCTGCCCCGATCTTCCGCCGCGCCAGCCCTGCGGAGGCGGCACGATGAGTCCGGCGCGCACGATCGCCGTGGTCGGCGGGGCCAGCGGCATCGGGGCCTCGACCGCGCGGACTTTGGCGGCGGCGGGTGATTCGGTGATCATCCTCGACCGCGACGGAGAAGCGGCGGCGGCGCTGGCGGCCGCGATTGGCGCGCGGGCGATCACGCTCGACGTGGCGGACGCCGACAGCGTCGCGCATGCCTTTGCCGCGCTCGAAGCACCTTTGCATGGGCTGGTCGTCTCCTCTGGCGTGGTTGATACCGGCAAGCTGGCGAGCCTGGATGTCGCGCGCTGGAACGAGATCCTGGCCGTCAACCTGACCGGTGTCTTCCTGTGCTGCCGAGCGGCCTCGCCGCTGCTGGTCGAGGGAGGCCGGATTGTCACCCTGAGCTCGTTGGCGGCCCGAACAGGCGGCGTCATCACCGGCGCGGCTTACGCCGCTTCCAAGGCGGGGGTCGAGGCGCTGACCAAGTCGATGGCGCAGGAGCTGGCCCCGCGCTCGATCACGGTCAATTGCGTCTCGCCCGGCGCAATCGACACGCCGATGACCGCGCGGCATCCGGCCGAGCAGAAGGCCCGCTACGATGCCATTGTGCCGTTGCGTCGTCACGGCCGTGCCGAGGAGGTGGCGGCAGCGATCCGCTTCCTGCTGTCGGAGGAAGCGAGCTACCTCACCGGCGCGGTGATTCCGGTCAATGGCGGCGTGAGGATGGACTGAGGCGATGGCGGCGCGCCCACGCGGCGATCTGACTGGCAAGGTCGCGCTCGTCACTGGAGCGGCCAGCGGCATCGGGGCGGCCACGGCGCTGGCGCTCGCTGTCCGCGGTGCCCATGTGGCCTGCGCCGACATCAAGCCCGCCACAGCGACGCTCGAGCGCCTGCGGGCCGCCGGCGGCTCCGGCTACGAGATCACCTTCGACGTCTCGGACCGCGGGAGCGTCGCGCGTGCGGTGGAGAAGGCGGCCGGCGAGGCTGGGGGCGGCGCGCATCTCGATATTCTCGTCTGCGCCGCCGGAGTCGGCTTCAAGGGCCCGCTGCTGGCCGATGACGCCGACTGGGACCGCGTCGTCGGCGCAAACCTGACCGGCACGTTCGCGACGCTGCGCGGCGCCTGGCCGCATCTCAAGGCCGCTGGACAAGGCCGGGTGGTGATCGTCAGCTCCATGGGCGCCTACCGCGGCGGGCTGCATTTCGGGCCGGAGTACAACGCCTCGAAGGCCGGGCTGATCGGCCTCGCCCGGCATTTCGCCCTGCATGGCGGCCCCGACGGCATCGGCGTCAACGCCGTCGCGCCAGGCTTCATCGCCACGCCATTCGTGGCGGGGCTGCCCTATGACGCGGACGCCATCCCGCTCGGCCGCCTTGGCGAGCCGGAGGATGTGGCCGAGCCGATCGCCTTTCTCTGCTCGCCTGCCGCCAGCTACGTCACCGGGGCGGTGCTTCACATCAATGGCGGAGTGTTCTTCGGATGAGGGCTTTCCCACCCGTGGCCAGCGCTGCTTCCTTGGCGGGGCATGTTGCCGTTGTCAGCGGCGGCGCCCGCGGCATCGGCGCGGCCATCGCCCTCGCGCTGGCGGGTGACGGGGCGGCAGTCGCGGTGCTCGACGCGCTCGATGCCGATGAAACGGTGGCGGCTGCTGCTGCGCTTGGCGCGACGAGCCGGGGCTGGATGGTCGACGTGGGCGACGAGGCTGCTTGCCTGGCCGCCGTCGCCGCCGCCGAGGCGGCTCTGGGTCCGATCTCGATCCTGGTCTGCGCCGCCGGGGTGATGCCGCGCGGCGCGGTGGATTCCGGCCTCGCGCAATGGCGGGCGGTGCTGCGCGTCAATCTGGACGGCGCGCGCCATCTGGTTACGGCCTGCTACCCCGGCATGGAGGCGCGTGGCGATGGGCGCATCCTGCTCGTCTCCTCGGTGGCGGCGCGGCAGGGCGGACTTCTGGCAGGGGCGGAATACTCGGCCTCCAAGGGCGCGCTTCTGGCCTTCGGGCGCCATGTCGCGCGCAATGGCGCGGCGCGCAACGTGCGCTGCAACATCCTGTCGCCCGGGGTGATCGAGACGGCGATGAACGCCGATCTGCCCAAGCCCGATCCCTCGGCGCTGCCGGCGCGCCGGCTCGGCGCACCCGAGGACGTCGCCGGTCCGGCGCTGTTCCTGTGCTCGGACCAGGCCAGCTACATCACCGGCGTCGACCTCCCGGTGAACGGCGGTCAGCTGTTCTATCCATGATACATTTCCTGTTGCGCCAGCGCCGCGCCCGCATTAGCTTCGACGGATGCCGCGCGAGCGTCCGAACGCGGCCAGGGGGGACTGGGTGATGGGCGTTGCAGTAGATCTGGTTTCGTCCGGGGGCGTGAAGCGCACTGAGCTGGAGCTGTCGCGGGTGTTCAACCTCGGCTCGGCCACGCGTGACCCGGAGACCGCCCGGGCCCATCAGGACGAGGTGAAGCATATCGGCATCACCATCGCGTTCGACGTGCCTGCGCCGCGCATCTACCCGATGTCGACCCAAGGGGTGAGCACCGCCAGCGAGGTCACGGTACAGACCGGCCGCAGCTCCGGCGAAGTCGAGATCGTGCTTTACATGGCCGACGAACTTTATGTCGGTGTTGGCAGCGACCACACCGACCGTGCGCTTGAGAAGGTGAGCATTGTCTGGAGCAAGCAGGCCTGCGCCAACGTGCTGGCCCCCACGCTCTGGCGCTTCGCGGACATCGCCGCCCATTGGGACGAATGCCGCATGACCAGCCATGTGGGCGGCAAGCTCTATCAGGATTGCTCGGTGGCCGCGTTTCTGCGCCCGGAAGACATGCTGCGCATTCTGTCGGAGCGCACGCTCTCGCTGCCCAAGCGCGATTTCATGGTGTTCTGCGGCACCATCGCGAGCCTCGACAAGACAATGGGGTTCGGCGCGGACTGGGCTTTCGAAATGACCGATCCGGTGCTCGGCCGCAGTATCAGCCACGCCTATCGGGTGATCAACCTGATGGACGAGCTCAAGCCGGGCTTCCGTGTGCCCGTCTCCAGCATGGATCTCTAGCGTCTTTCGTCAACGAACAACACAGTGAGGGGAAGCAGCATGATCACCCGTCGTCGCCTTGGCCAGACCGCCGCCGCCGCGCTCGCCGCGCCCTACCTGATCCGCCCCGCCGACGCGCAGGCCGCCACCACACTGGTGGTTGCCGCGACGCGCACGCCGGGCGGTTTCGACGGCGACGCGCTCAAGCCCAACACCCAGAATGTGGTGGTGCAGACCTATGAGGGGCTGACCCGCTATGCCACGCGCCAGAGCCCTGACGGGCGCGTGCGGATCGATGCCTCGCGGGTCGAGCCACACCTGGCCGAGAGCTGGACATCCTCGCCGGATGGCAAGACCTGGGTGTTCAAGCTGCGCCAGGGCGTGAAGAGTTTCCATGGCAACGAACTGACCTCGGCCGACGTGGTGTGGGGATGGGAGAAGTCGCTGGCGCAGAACCGCACCGGCGCGTTCATCGCCCGCGTCTCCTCAGTGACGAAGGTCGAGGCGGTCTCGCGCTATGAGGTGAAGTTCACCCTGTCCGGGCCGAACGCGATCTTCCTGCGGGCGCTGACGCTCTACACGCCCTCGATCTACGACTCCACGGTCATGAAGCAGCATGTCAGTGCCGACGACCCTTGGGCACTGAAGTGGCTGGACACCAACACGGCAGGCTTCGGCGCCTACCATCTGCAGTCGCTGCGTGCGGGGCAGGATGCGGTGTTCGTCGCGAACCCGAACTACTTCAAGGGCAAGCCACATTTCGAGCGCGTGGTCTACCGGGAGGTGCCGTCCGCTGCGAACCGTCTTGCGCTGATCCGCGCTGGCCAGGCGCAGTGGACCGAGGAACTGACCCAGCGCCAGATCGTCGAACTGCAGCAGGACCGCCGCGTGCGGGTGGAAGGGGAGGAGGGCACGGGCCACGCCTCTGTGCGCATGAACCCGCGCTTCGAGCCCTTCAACGACATCCGGGTCAGGCAGGCGATCCTTTACGCCACGGATTACGACGCGCTGAACAAGTCCGTGTTCGAGGGCCTCGGCAGCCAGGCCAGATCCATCGTGCCGCCGATGATCGACGGCGCTTTCCCGGACGCATGGGTGTTTGGCACCAACATCGACAAGGCCAAGGCGTTGCTGGCGGAGGCAGGCAAGCCAAACCTGAAGATCACCGTGGAGTATTCGCAGATCTTCTTCTGGGAGGAGCAGCTCTGCATCCAGTTGCGCACCCAGCTGGCGCGGGCTGGCATTGAACTCGAGCTCAAGCAGATCACCGATGCCGACATGCGCGCCCGCACCGCGCCCAACCGGCGCGACCTGCCTTTCTTCACCTTCCTCGACAACCCGATCGTGCTCGACCCGATCTATGCGCTCTATCTCAACGCGCATTCCGCCGGGGCCTCGAACCGCAACGGCTACAACAACCCCAAGTTCGACGCGCTGATCGACCAGGCGCTGATCGAGACCGACGCGGCCAAGCGGCTGCAGCTTGCCCGCGATGCGCAGCAACTGCACACCACCGACGCCACCTGGCTGATGACACTTTATCCCGGCAGCTTCGAGGCAATGGCCCCGAACATCCGCGGCTGGGTCTGGCAGCCGGACCTGCATGAGCGCTGGGTCGATCTCACGGTCGTGCGCTAACCGATGAGCGATGACGCCGCCGCCTCGAGCGCGCCGGCGCCGGGGTTCGCTCCGCCGCGGCGCCGGCTCCTGCCGGCGCTCGGGCCGGCCTCCCGCTTCCTGCTGCGGCGGCTGGCCATGGTGACGCCAATCCTGTTCGGCGTGCTGCTGTTCACCTTCGTTTTGGTGCGGCTCGGCGGACAGGATCCGGTCGTGCGCCTCGCCGGCCCCACGGCGAGCGCGCAGCAGATCGAGGAGGTTCGGGCTGAACTCGGCCTCGACAAGCCGATCCTCATTCAGTTTGGCATCTACGTCGCCAAGGTGGCGCAGGGCGATCTGGGCCGCTCATGGCTCAACAACAGGCCCGTGCTGGCCGATTTGCGCCAGCGCCTGCCGGCCACGCTCGAGCTGCTGTTCCTCGGGGTGGGCCTCGGCGCGCTCATCGGCGTGCCGGTCGGGCTGACCGCCGCTTTCGGCTCGGGCCGCGCCTTCGATCAGATCAGCCGCATCGTTTCTCTCTTCGGCTTCTCCATCCCGACCTACTGGCTCGGGCTGATCATGATCTTCGTGTTCTTCTCGCTTCTGGGCCTCGCACCCGCACCGATGGGGCGGATCAGCCTGATGGCGGTCGAGCCTCCCACTGTCACGGGCAGCTACGTGATCGACTCGGCGCTGGCCCGCGATCCCGAGGCGCTCTGGTCGGCGCTGGGGCAGCTCGTGCTGCCCGTGCTCTGCCTCGCCATCGTCGCGGCCGCGCCGATCATCAAGCAGACCCGGGCGATCGCGCTTGACGTGCTGGCCACGGACTATGTCCGCTTCGCCCGCGCTTCCGGCCTGCCACGGCGGGACCTTCGCCGCATCGTGCTGCGCAACAGCCTTGTGCCGGTCATCACCTTCATCGGAGCGGAGCTGGCCGGGCTGGTCGGCACCTCCTCGCTGATCGAGTTGGTCTTCGCATGGGGCGGGGCGGGCCAATACGGGCTCACCGCCATCCTTGAGGGCGACTTCACCGCCGTGCAGGGCTACGTGCTTTACGTCACGACCTTCTCGCTGGCGATCTTCATCGTGGTGGATTTGCTGGTCTTCCTGCTCGAGCCACGGTCGAGGGCCTCATGAGCGACGCCGCCAGCTCCCCGCCGGCCGGGTCCTGGCTGCGCACGCTGCCGTTGCGGCTGCGCGTCATGGCCCGCCACGCACCGACAGCCTTTGCCGGTGCACTGATCGTCGGCGGCTTCGCGCTTCTGGCGCTGTTCGCGCCCCTGATCAGCCCGCACGATCCGATGCAGGCCAACCCTTATGACGTGCTGAAGCCCCCCTCCGGGCAATTCTGGTTCGGCACCGACGGTGCGGGCATGGACGTGTTCAGCCGAATTATTCATGGCTCGCGCCTTGCTTTCGGCATCGCGGTTCCGGCCGTGGCGGTGGCGATGCTGATCGGTGTGCCGCTTGGCCTTTTCGCGGGTTATCGCGGAGGAATGCCAGACGAGGTCCTGCTGAGGGCCATGGACGCGCTGCGCATCTTTCCCTCGATCATCCTGGCACTGGCGCTGGTGGCGGCAACCGGCAAGTCGCTGGGCAACATCATCATCGTGATCGGCCTGGTTGACGCGCCGATCTTCGCGCGGCTGGTGCGGGCGGAGGTGCTGAGCCTGCGCCATTCCGGCTTTGTCGAAAGCGCGGTGGCAGCCGGCAACACGCGTTGGCGCATCCTGTTCATCCACATCCTGCCCAATGCGATGCGTGGAGCCTTGGCACAGTCGGCCGTCAGGCTCGCCTGGTCGATCAGGGTCAGTGCCACTCTCGCCTTCGTTGGCGTCGGCGTGCAGCCGCCCACGCCCGAATGGGGCGCGATGATCCGGCAGGGGGCGGAGCAGATGGTCACGGGCGAATGGTGGGTGGCGCTGTTCCCCGGCCTGGCGCTGGTGCTGCTGGTGCTGGGCTTCAACCTCCTGGGCGACGCGGTGCAGGACTGGCTCGACCCGCGCAGGCGCACGGGGGTCCGATGAGCCTGCTTTCCATCGAGGACCTCCATGTCCACTTCGTCGGCGAGGACAGGCTGGGTCGTCCCGTTACGGCGCGGGCGCTGAACGGCGTCTCGCTCATGCTGGAGCAGGGCGAGCGTCTGGGCCTCGTTGGCGAGACCGGCGCCGGCAAGTCGCTCACCGTGCAGGCGCTGATGGGGCTGCTGCGCGCGCCGGCGCGGCTGGTCCGGGGCCGGGCGCTGTTCGACGGCGTCGATCTCCTCGCGCTCGATGAGGCGAAGTTCAACCGGCTGCGCGGCGCTGCGATCAGCATGGTGGTGCAGAGCCCCAAGACCTCGCTCGACCCGGTCCGGCGCATTGGCGATCAGATCGTGCGAATCCAGCAGGCCCATGCACCGGTGAGCCGCGCGCAGGCCTGGCGCCGGGCCATCGACCTGCTGGAAAAGGTGGGCGTCGCGGACGCCGAGCGGCGTGCCATGGCCTATCCCCACCAGTTCTCCGGCGGGATGGCGCAGCGCGTGCTGATCGCCATGGCGCTGGCCAATCGGCCTCGGCTGATCGTGGCCGATGAGCCGACCACGGGGCTCGACGCCACGGTGCAGGCGCAAGTGCTCGACCTGCTGACATCGCTCGTGCGCGAGGAGGGCGCGAGCCTGCTGGTGATCACGCACGACATCGGCGTTGTCGCCCATTACTGCGACAAGGTGGCGGTGATGTTCGCGGGGGTGATCGTCGAGAGCGGGCCGGTTGAGCAGGTCTTCGGCGCGCCCGCCCATCCCTACACCCAGGCCCTTCTGGCCGCGACGCCGGAGCGGATCGAGGCTGGTGGCAAGGCGCCACGCGCCGGCCTGCCTCCCAATCTGCGCGCCCTGCCGGAAGGCTGCGTCTACTCGGACCGTTGCCCCATTGCCGACGCCTCCTGCCGGACAGAGCCGCCCCAGCGCCTTCTGGCCCAGGGCCATCAGGCCCTCTGCCACCATATCGCCCCCCAGCGGGAGGCGCTGGCATGACGGAGCCCTCCCAAGCGCCCCTGCTCGAGGTCTCGGGCCTGTCCAAGGTCTTCGAGACGCCGGCTGGCCCGCTCAAGGCGGTGAACGCCGTCGACTTCACCCTGCGCGAGGGCGAGGCGCTAGGGCTGGTCGGCGAGAGCGGCTCGGGCAAGTCCACGATTGGCCGCCTGGTCCTGCGCCTGCTGGAGCCGAGCGCCGGAGCGGTCCGCTTCGACGGAACCGATCTGGCCGCGCTCCCGCCTGAGGCGATGCGAAGGCTGCGCCGCGATGTGCAGGTGGTGTTCCAGGATCCGTGGGCCGCGCTGAACCCGCGCCTCACCATCGGCTACCAGATCGAGGAGCCACTCAGGCTCCACACCAGCCTCTCGGCGGCAGAGCGCGCGTCGCGCGTAGCCGAAATCGTTGAGCGCACGCGGCTGTCGGCCGCTTTGCTGGCGCGCCACCCGGCCGACCTGTCGGGCGGGCAACTGCAGCGCGCCTGCATCGCGAGGGCGTTGGTGACGAGGCCACGCCTGCTGGTGCTGGATGAGCCGACCAGCTCGCTCGACCTCTCGGTGCGGGCTGGGATCCTTGAGCTGCTGGGCGAACTGAAGCGTGACCTTGGCGTCGCCACCATCTTCATCAGCCACGATCTCGGCACGATCAAGCTGATCTGCGACCGGGTCATGGTGCTCTATCTCGGCACGGTTGTGGAGACGGGCACGACCGCCGAACTCTTTGCCGCGCCGCGTCATCCCTACACCATGGCGCTGATGTCGGCGCATCTCTCGCCCGACCCGCGCCAGCGCCGCCGCCGCATCCCGCTGCGCGGGGAGATACCAAGCCCGCTGAACCTGCCGGGCGGCTGCGTTTTCGCCTCGCGCTGCCCCGCCGCGCTCGAGGCCTGCCATGCGCAAAGGCCGCCACTGGTCGCGCTTGACCACGCCCGCTCTGTCGCCTGCCTGCGCGCGGGCGACGATCTCGCCTCGTTGATGGGAGCCCACACGTGAATCCGTTTCCGCATCTGTTTGAGCCCGGCCGCCTCGGCAAGCGCCGCACGCGCAACCGCATCTGGATGACCGCGCACGCCACCTTGCTGGTGAAGGATCATCTCTTCACCGAGGAGCACATCGCCTACTACGTCGAGCGCGCGCGCGGCGGGGCAGGCGTCATCACCATGGAAGCGATGGCCGCCCATCCCACAACCCAGCCCTACAAGGGCAAGGCCTTCGCCTTCGACCCGCGCATGGTGTCGCAGTATCGGCGCATCGCCGAGGCGGTGCACGCCCATGGCTCGCTCATCCTGGCGCAGCCCTGGCACCGCGGCCGGCAGACCAACTCGGTCACCAACGGCATCCCCGTCTGGGCGCCCTCCGCCATCCCCTGCGCAGTCTACCGCGAGACGCCCCATGTGATGACCCGCGAGGACATCGCCGAGATCGTGGAGGGCTACAGGCTCTCCGCCCGCTATGCGCGCGAGGGCGGGCTGGACGGGATCGAGGTCCACGGCATGGCCCATGGCTACCTTTTGAACCAGTTCCTCTCGCCGGCGACCAACCACCGCGAGGACGAGTATGGCGGCTCGCTCGAGAACCGGCTGCGGATCGTGATGCAGATCCTCGACGCAACGCGGGCCGAGACCGGGCCGGACTTCGTCGTGGGCGTCCGCATCAACTCCGATGACGGGATGGAGGGCGGGCTCGGGCCTGAGGATTGGGCCGAGATTGCCCGCCGGCTGGAGGCCACTGGCCATCTCGACTACATCTCCTGCAGCCAGGGCACCTACCTCAACCGGATGATGATCTACCCGACATCACCCGAGGCGCATGGGTATCAGGTGCCTGCCACGCGGGTCGTCAAGCGCGCCGTGGGTCTTCCGGTGGTGGCGGTGGGCCGCATCGTCATGCCGGAGGAAGCGGAGGGCTTCCTGGCCGGGGGCGACTGCGACTTCATTGGCCTCTCCCGTGCGCTGATCGCCGACCCGATGTGGGGCATGAAGGCCGAGCAGGGCCGCAGTGAGGACATCCGCCCCTGCGTGGGAGCAAACTGGTGCATGGAGTCGATTTTCGCGCAGGCACCGATCGCCTGCATCCACAACCCTGCGGCCGGCGCCGAGGCCGAACTGGGCGAGGGCACACTTCAGCCCGCGAAGGCCGCAAAGCGGGTGGCAGTGGTCGGAGCCGGACCTGCCGGCATGCAGGCAGCCGCCAGCGCGGCAAGGCGCGGGTATGAGGTGGTGCTGTTCGAGCAGCGCGCGGAGCTGGGCGGGCAGGTGGCCTGGTGGTCCCGCGCCACGGTGCGCAAGGAGCTGCGCTCGATCCTGACCCATCTGGAGCGTCTTTTGCGCCTGGCAAAGGTCGAGATCCGGCTCGGCCATGCGCCGGGCGAGGCGGAGCTTGCCGGCTTCGACAGCGTCATCGTCGCCACGGGTTCGACGCCGCTGCGCCATGGCTGGACGCCGCTTCGGCCTGACCGCTGGGCCGGCGCTCCGCTGCCGGGAGCCGATTTGCCCCATGTGTACACGCTGGCCGACGTGCTTGGCGCGTCGCAGCCGCTGGTCGAGGGCGAGCGGGTGGTGATCTATGACTCCATCGGAGGCCGGCAGGCCATGGTCGCAGCCGATCATCTGGCCGAGCTCGGGCGCAAGGTCAGCTTCGTCACCACGCTGGGCCAGCCCGGCCCCAACCTCGCCGCCAGCCGTGACTGGGGCAAGGTGTATGGCCGGTTACGGCGGATGGGCGTGCAGTTCCGCACTGACCGAGAGCTGGTGGCGGTAGCCGCCGGCGAGGTCACCGAGCGCGACCTCTACACCAAGGAACTCTTCACCGAGCCGGCCGACGCGGTCGTGATGGTGCTGGGCTCCAGCGCGGAAGACAGCCTGTTCCACCGGCTCAAGGCCGCCGGCCACGCCGACGTTCACCTGATCGGCGACGCCATGGCGCCGCGCCGCGTGAGCGACGCCATCCGTGAAGGCGAGCGAGCCGCCCGCCGTCTCTGACAATCCGTCAACCCAACCCCGAGAGGAGACCCCACGCCATGACACCCGAAGGCGAGAAGGAACTGGACAAGATCCGCAAGGTGCGCGGCTACACGCTGCCACTCCACGAGGTCATGGCCGATGTGAACCCGGAATTCCTGCGCCGCTACGGCGAATTGTCCTCCTATGTGATCTTCGGGCCCGAGGAGGGGCGCCATCTCGACCTCAAGACCCGCTTCCTCGTCATGGTGGGCGTGACCACCGCGCGTGGGGCTGATCGCGAGGGCATCGAATGGGCCTCGATGCGCGCGATGCAGTACGGCGCGACCTGGGACGAGGTGCGTGAAGCCTCCTTCATGGCGGCGCTGCCCTGCGGCATGCCTGCCTTTGAGGCCGCATGCCGCGTGTTTCAGGATCTGGAGCGCGACAAGGGCCTTGTGCCCCAAAAACGGGATATCCGCCGGGCGGCGGATGGCGCGCCGAAGGCCAAAGCCGGCAAGGCCAAGGACAAGGCCAAGGAAAAGCCCAAGGCCAAGGGCTGAACGGCGGTCGGCCGGATGTGAGCATGTTGGCTCATCATCCGGCCCGCTCCGTCTCAATCGGTTTCGGCGTTCAACCGTTTCAGGCGGCCAACAGTGAGCCCGTTGCGACCGCACGTCATTGCGCCGCATCGGTGCCTTGCCGGCGCCCGGACAGGGTTGTCTTCCGGAGCCGATCAGGGGTCAAAAGGCAAGCCGTTTCACATTCTGGCGGCGGCAACGCCGTGACAATGGGGTTCCCCCCGGACTATTCATCGTTTCCCGACAGCAACAGATAGATCGCTGCTGTCCAGGAGAACGCCTCTCCACCAAGCGAAGCCCCGGTGGTTGGATCAAAGTATTCGCCAAAGCCATGGCGAGAGATGGCTGCCACCGTGTCCGTCCGGATTCGTTCCGCAGCGCCCGGGCAGTCATGGCGCGCGAAGCCTTCGGCAATCATCCAGTTCATGATGGCCCAGACCGGCCCACGCCAGTAGCGCCTGGGTTCAAAGCCGACCTCCGTGGGCAGCGTCGACGCCATGCCAAAAGCGACGCTGCCCAGATGCTCGGTCGCGACCGCCTGCATTTGCCGCACCTGCGCCGGTGTCGGTATGCCGGTCAGCAGCGGCAGCAGCCCCGCCGATGTCCGAACGGGGATGGGCTTGCCGGTGATCAGGTCGCGCGACAGGAACCAGCCCTTCTCCTCATGCCAGAGCCCCGCGAGCCCCTGCGACAATCGCCCGATCCGGGCCTGTATGGCGTGCTCAAGACCATGTGTTCCGTAGACTGGCGCGAACGAGAGAAGCGCATTTTCCGCCGCAAGCAGAACGGCATTGGTGCCGACATCGGCCACACGAAACGGCGTGGCGCTAAGCATCGGGGAGGGTTGCCAGCCAAGATCGCGATACATGTCGACCAGATGGATGTAGCGCCGGTATTCGGCATCTGTCGGGCGCATAGCGGCGTCGACATGGCCGGTGTCACGCCGGCGGATCGTGGTCGTTGTCGTTTCTGGCACACGCGCGAAAGGTCCGTCCCATTCCGGGGAATTGTCACGGCCGGTTTCCCAGTTGTGCAGCGTCGAGACGAGGCCCGTTCCTGCAGGATCACGCGCCTCGGCAAACCAGCGATGATAGCGGTCAGCCACTTGAAACAAGGCACGGATGCGCGGAGCGAAGGACGCATCCGCGCGCTCTGCTATGAACTTCAACGCGATGGCGAAAACCGGCGGCTGCGTGATGCCTGACGTGGCGATGCGGTGATGCGTGCCCCAGACTTCGGGGCCGGGAAAATAACTGTCTGCCGGCGCGTGGAACACGATATGCGGGATCATCCCGTTGTCCCACTGCCCCTCTGCCAGCCGTTCCAGTTCGGACAGGGCCCGGTCGATATCGTAGGTGGCGAACCCCATCGCCACGAAGGCTGAATCCCAGTTCCACTGAAAGGGATAAAGCCCGTGGGTCGGGACCGTGTAGCCGCCACGATCATTGTTGGCGAGAATGGCCTTTGCGCGGGACATCAAGTCCGTCGAGATGGTCATGAGGGTCACGCTGCGGCTCCCATCGCCTTGCCGTCCGCGGGGTCGATCCAGACGATGCGGCCGGCATTCGGGACCAGCCCCAGCCGGTCGCCGGGCCGCACGCGCGCGTCAGGCCGAACGGAGACACGTGCCAGTTGCCCGTCGATCCGGCCGGTCAGGAGCAGTGTTGCACCCAACGGCTCGCAGACGCCGACATCAAACGGCAGTCCGCCATCTTCCGTGACATCGATGTCTTCGGCACGGATGCCGGCGGTGACAGTGCCGGCGCGCAGCGGCACCGGGCTTGAAAATCCGCCAAGCCGGGCTGTGCCGTCCGCCACGGGCAGGTCGATGAAATTCATCGGGGGCGAGCCGACAAAGCCACCGACAAAGCGGGTTGCCGGTCGCTCATAGAGCGCCTGAGGCCGGTCGATCTGTTCGATGACGCCCTTGTGCATCACGGCGATCCGGTCGGCGAGGCCCATCGCCTCGGTCTGGTCATGGGTGACATACACCGTTGTCGTGCCGGACGAGGCCAGCACGGCTTTCAACTCCGAGCGCATTTCGAGGCGCAGCAGCGCATCGAGGTTCGACAGCGGCTCGTCCATCAGCAGGACAGCGGGCTGGACGGCCAGCGCTCTGGCCACAGCAACACGCTGGCGCTGGCCACCGGAGAGCTTGGCCGGATAGCGTTCAAGATAAGGCTCAATGTGCAGCAGGCCAGCCGCGCGCTCGACCTGCTTCTTCACCTCGGCATCGCTGGCCCCCTTCATGCGCAGGCCGAAGGCGACGTTCTCATAGACCGTCATGTGCGGGAACACCGCGTAGTTCTGGAAGACCATTGCCAGCCCGCGTTGGCGTGGCGGCAAGGCCGACACATCGCGCTCGCCGATCAGGACGCGCCCCGACGTCTGGTTTTCCAGTCCGGCAATGATGCGCAGCAGCGTGGTCTTGCCGCAGCCGGATGGTCCCAAAAGGGCGATGAATTCCCCATCCTCGACCTTCAGCGACAATTGCTGAAGTGCAGTGACCGCCCCGAACTTCTTCTCGATCCGGTCGATTGTGATGCCAGCCATGTCAGACCTATCGGTTCGCAATTCCCCACATCGCAAAGAGATATTTTCTCACCGCGAAGATGAAGATGATGGAGGGGAGGATGAGCAGGAAGCCGCCAGCAAAGCGGAAGTGCAGGGGTGACTCCGCCAGCACCGTGAGCAGATAGGCGGTGAGTGTCTTGTTGCGCACGGTGAGCACCGATGCGGCAAAAACCTCGTTCCATGAGATTACGAAGGCGAAGATCGCCGCCGCGGCGAGCCCCGGCAAGGCCAGTGGCAGCACGATCTTGCGGAAGGCCTGAAAGCCGGTGCAGCCGAACACCCAGGCGGCTTCCTCCAGTTCCTTGGGGATGCCCATGAACAGGCTCGACGACACCAGAGCGGTGAAAGGCAGCGCCAGGGCAGTATGGACAAGGGCGACGCCGACCGGAGTGTCATACAGCCCGGTGCGGATGAAGGTAGCCGTCAGCGGCAGGGCGAGGACTGCCAGGGGAAAGGCGCGCGTCAGGATGACCAGCATCCGGAAGGCGTCCTGCCCGGCAAACCTGTAGCGCGCCAGGGCGTAGCCGGCCGGTGCACCAAGCAGCAGCGAGAACAGCATCGTCAGGCCGGCAACAAATGCGCCATTGAACGCGGCTGCCCAGACACCTTCCACGGCAAGGAACGTCTGCATCGCCGCCAGCCCTGAATCCCAGGGCAGCAGGTTTTTTGGCCAGCGGAATACGCCGCTGCGCCCGCCGAAGGCACCCAGCGCAATCAGGTAGATCGGCACCAGCACCCAGGTGCAGAGCACGGCGATCCCGGACCAGAACATGACACGGCGAAGACGCAGGGAGACCGTTGCTTGGCTCATGGCTGCATCTCCGGAGGGGTCCGCAACGTCCTGATGTAGACGAGTGTTGCCGCCAGCGAGATGACCATCACAAGGATGGCATAAGCGGCGGCCACGCCGTTGTTCTGGTTGACGTGCTGCCAGGCATAGGCTTCGCCGACCAGCACCGGGAAGTTGCGCCCTGACAGGGCATAGACAACCGCAAACACCTCGAAAGCCAGCACCGTGCGCAGGATCAGCGCAGACTGGATCGAGGGCTTGAGCAATGGCAGCGTGATCTTGCGAAATCGCGTCCAGGAGCTTGCCCCAAAGACCTCCGCCGCCTCCGAATACTCCTTCGGGATCAACTGAAGTCCCGATATCAGGATCACGACGACAATCGCCGTCGCGCGCCAGATTTCGGCCAGCATGACGCCGACGAACAGGCTGATCGGAGACTCGTAGGACAGCCAGTTGACCGGCCCGTCGATCAAGCCAAGCATGTTGAGGACGGTGTTGAAATAGCCCCGGTCCTGCAGAATGGTCAGCCAGACAAGGCCTGCCGCCAGATCCGATATGCCGAGCGGGATGATCATGATCCACAGGACCAGATCACGTCCCTTGTCCAGCTTCTGCACCATCATGGCCATTGTCAGCGCAAGGCAGAGCTGAAGCGGTATGACGGCCAGAACCAGCAGGAAGGTGTTGCGGACGGAAAGGCCGAAGTTGAGGTCGCCGACCATCTTGCGGAAGTTGGTCAGCGAAGCTGCGCCGTTGTCCGTGAAGGCCAGTGCGATCGTCTGCACCAGAGGCACGACAAACAGCAGCACCAGAAAGACGGTGGCCGGCCCGATGAGCAGATAGGGCAGCACGCGCGTTCGTGTCATGCGTCGCTTCCTTCCAGAGGTCGCCCTCTCTGCCGAGGGGCAGAGAGGGGAGGGGATGAACCTGCCCGGTCAGTTGACCTGGCATGCTCCGGAGGAAGCCTTGTCCGGCGCCCAGCATGGGGCCTTCGTCTCGTTCATGATTGTCTGGAGTGTGCCCGCCTGTGCGTCGAGCGTGGCGCGAATGGGGGCGCCGCGCAGGACGATGGCCTGGAACGTGTCCATGTAGACCTTGCTGAACTCGCCGCCCTTGGCGCCGAGGCCGACCGGCAGCAGCGAGACGAGGGCATCCTTCGCGCCTTGCGTCTTGGCGACACCTTCAACCAGCAGCTTGATGCCGCCCGGCAGATCGGCGGGAAGATCGGCCTTCACCACGGGAAAGAAGCCCAGCTCGCGCGCCATCGCCACCTGCGTCTCGGGTTTCAGCAGGTGATCGATGGCTGCTGCCGCGCCGGCCCGGTTCGGTGCGCCGGGTGCGATGCCAAGGCCGGCGACCACGGGCATGAAGCCACGGCCCTTGCCGGCGGACGGTGCCGGGAAGGTGACGTAGTCGTTGGGCGCTGCGACGAGGGCATCCTTGAGGCGCGCGACGTGATCGAAGGCAATCATCACCTCGCCAGCCATCAGCGGCTCCTGCATGAAATCATAGGAAGCGGAGTTCGGGTTCACATGCGTCCAGAGGTCCTTGAAGGCGGTCCACATCGCCTCGGCATCCGCGCTCTTGAATGTCGCGACCACGCCGCCGGTGTAGGAGGGATAAAGGTAGCCCTGGAAGAACCGGGCCATCAGCCCCTTCGGCCCGGCCGGGAATCCGAGCGCGCGCTTGCCCGTCCTGTCCTGGATGTTCTTTGCCCAGTCCTTGAGTTGCGCATAGGTCAGCGCGTTCACATCCGCGCCGGCGGGGAGATATTGCAGGGCCTCCTTCCTCGCGGCCATGATGTAGGTCGCCTGCATCCAGGGGATGTACATCTGCTTGTCGGTGCCAAGCTTGCCCAGCGCCATCATGGCGTCCGGCACGCCGCGTTCCCTGGCCTTTGCCGCGAGGTCATCGACCGGATCCAGCCCCTTCGAGCCGACCAGCGGCGACAGTTCGCCATGCAAGGCGCCGACCATCGAGATCGTGCGCCGCCCGGCCTGCGTTTCGGCATCCATGCGTGTCTGGAAAGGCGAAGGCTCCTCGACCACGAAGGTCACCGGATTTGGGGCACCACGCAGAATGATCTGCCGGACCTTTGTCGCCTCTTCGACCGGCCGCAGCTGGGTCGACAGGAAAATGGTTTCTTGCGCGAGCGCGCCGGTCAAGGTCAGGCTCGACAGGGCGGTGATGGCGAGAAGTGTCTTGATGGTCGTCATGGTCGTCTCCCTGGGTTTTCGTTCGCCGGTTTTCCGGTCGTGGTCGGTCAAGAAAAGAAGGTCAGTCCGCCTCTCCGGAAGAGGCGCGCAGGACATGGCGCAGTTGGAAAATCTCGCCCGGCCGATCCGGCATGCCGTTCTCGATCAGGCACAAAAGCTTGTCGGCGAGGCATTCGCCGACGCTGCGCACGTCCAGTTCCATCGTGGTCACGGCCGGGTTGGTGAAGCCCGAAGCATGAATGTTGTCATGCCCGGTGACGGCAATATCGCGGCCCACGATCAGCCCGGCGGCCTGCGCCGCCCGCACGGCTCCGATGGCAATCCGGTCTGTTGCGCAGATCAATGCAGTGGGGCGGTCCGGGCCAGCCAGCAGTGCGGACGCAGCGGCCTCGCCGGCCTCCTCGGTCGAGGCGCAGATGGTCTTGAGATCATCGGCGAGACCCGCGGCCCGCATCGCCATGTGCCAGCCACGGGCACGCAACTCGGCAAAGGTGAACACATCCGGGGCGCCGAGATGGGCGATCCGGCGATGCCCGAGGCCGATGAGGCGGGAGGTGATCTCCCGGAAGCCGGTTTCGCCATCACCATCGACATAGACATAGGGCGTGCGCGTCTCGGTGCGGCCATGGCACACGAACGGCAAGCCGGCTGCCTGCAACATGGCGATACGCTCGTCATGGCGCCGGGTGCGAACCACGATGCAGGCGTCTGCCCGGCGATCCTTGATGATCCGCGCATAGGCCGCCGTTTCATCGGCGCCGGGGCGCGCCGCGAGCAGCATCAGGTCATAGTGGCGGGTGGCAAGGCGTTCGCCAATGACACTCAGGAGATCCACGAACACCGGCTCGTAAAAGCGCCCCGGCTCGGTCGGCATCACCAGTGCGATCGTTTCGCTTGATCCCTTGCGCAGACGCCGGGCTGCCGAGTTCGGTCGATAACCGGCTGCTGCTGCGGCTTTTGCCACGCGCTCGCGCGTTGTCGCCGCCACATCCTGATAGCCGTCCAGCGCCCGCGAAACGGTCGTGATCGAAAGGCCGAGATCCAGGGCAAGGCTGCGCAATGATGCCATGAGGTTCACCTCAAAACGTTTTGAAGGCTAATCCAAAACGTTTTGGAGAGTCAATCAATCATGTTTGCCTGCCTCGCGGTTGATCCGATGGCACGCGTTTGCGACGGCGCACGGCACCGTGCCCCGGTTTCATCGGCCATTTGGGTTGAGGGGCGCTCTTCGGCACGGGAAAGGGCAGCCGAAAGCGAGCCGCTTGCGGCAAGGTCTGGTGCAGTAGATTGCGACACAAGCCGCCGAGGCGCCAGTCCGGACTGAAAGGCGCCTCGTCCCTGGGCTACAGCAGGCGTCCGGTGGCACCGGCCGGGTCGGCCGTGTTCATCACGCGGTAAAGCGAGGCTTCTCCGGTCATCGAAGGCGTCAGCGCGTGGCTCAGACCGGGCGGAATGGCAGCGGTATCGCCGGGGTTGAGGACTGTTTCACCCCCAGCCCATGTCAGCCGCCAGTGGCCGCGCATCGGCATCAGGATCTCATGGCAATCCAGCACATAGGGGGTCTCCGGCAGCGAATGCCGCGAGAGCAGTTCAACCTCGAAGCCCGGCCTGTCGCGAAGCTTGCCCTTTGCCCCGATCACCTTGGCTGGCTGGCGGTCCGACAGCGCCATCAGATCCCAATAGCGGGCGACATGCCCGGGCACGACATCAGCGGTCGATGGTTCGGGATAAGTCGCCAGTTCAGCCTCGGTCAGCAGCGGCATGGGCGATATGCCGTCAGGCAGCTTCTGGCCCTTCTTGCTGTCGTAGAGCTTGCCGTTCTGGCCCAGGACGAGGCCGTGGGCTTTCGCCTCCTCGATCACCTGCGGGGCCCAGATCACCCCGCCGCCGGCGTCATCGCCGCCAAGCACCGCCATGATCATCCCGTAGTCGGTGCCGATGTTCTCGAAACCGCGGAAAATGCCGGTGGGAATGTTGATGATGTCGCCTTCTTCCAGCACGACTTCTCCGGCCTTGCCCCAGCGGCCCCAGAAAAAGCGCCAGCGGCCCTTGAGCGCGAAGAACACTTCGGCAGTCCGATGGGAATGCAAGGAGTTGCGGCACTTGGGCGGTTGTCCGGCCGCACCGATGTTGAAGCCGGGCGTCTCCTTGATGTGCACATGCTGGTCGGGGCTCTCCGAGACGCCGCCACCGATGATCGTGAAATTCTCCTTGGTGTCGGAGCCCGGTGTGTGCGCGTCAATGAAGGCGGTCTTGCACGGCCTCAGATCGCCGTAGCGGACGATGCGGCTCATCAGGTCGATCATGGCATGTTTCCTGTGTTCACTGGGGCCTGTTCAATGGACATCTTCGGCTTCGCCCCAGGCTGTGAGAAGCCGGGTGATATCGAAATCCGGGGATCGTGCCGCTTTCAGGATCGGCGCTTCCTTGCGGGTAACCAGATCGATGGCGCGCGGCAATTCTGTCTCGATGCCCGGCTCGATGATCACGGCACCGTGGCGGTCGGCATGGATGAGATCACCTGGCCCGATGTCGAGGCCGAAGACTGTGACCGGCACATCGAACCCGGTCACATGCACGAAGGCATGGCTTGGCCCGATGCTGCCCGCGAGCAGATGAAATCCCGGATCGATGGCACCCAGATCGCGGATGGACCCATTCGTCAGCACGCCCTGAAGGCCAAGACCCTTGTGGATCGCCACGTTGACCTCGCCCCAGAATGCCCCGATGCCCCGCTCGTCGCCATGATCCTCGATGACGACAAGGCGGGGTCGCGTCTCACTGGCCAGGTAGCGGTAGTAGTTCAGGCGGCGGGCCCTGACCACGGCAGCATCTTCGCTGGAAGGCCCGTCCGCGCGGATGCGGGCTGTCATCGCAAAGCCGACCATGGGGGGCAACAAGGGCTCAGCCGCGAAGATCGTGGTGCGTGTGAAGCCCGTGTTGCGGCGCCGGCCCTCGATCAGTTCGATGGCATTGCAGATCGTTGGCGTGTCGACCGCCTTCAGGGCGGCGAGGACATCAGGGGCAAGATTGCGCGTCACTTCACGGCTCCTCCAGTCAGGCCGGCTTCGAAATGCTTCTGGATCGCAATGGCGGCGATGAAGGCGGGCACCGTGATGAAGATCCCGGCTGCCGCCATGAGTTCCCACAGATCGCCGCGCTCGGTGCGGAAGCTCACGAGGCCGACCTGCAGGGTCACGGCCTTGTCGCGGGTCAGGATCAGGGCGAAGATAAACTCATTCCAGGTCAGGATGAAGCAGAACACCGACGCCACGATGACGCCCGGCAGCGCCATGGGCACGATCACGCGGGTGATGATGGCGAGCCGGGATGCGCCATCGATGAGGGCGGCCTCGTCACATTCGATCGGCACCGCATCGAAATAGCCCTTCAGCATCCAGACCGCGAAGGGTGTCACGATGGCCAGATTGACGATGACCAGACCGGTCCGGGTGTCGAGCAGGCCCAGATCGCGGAACATCAGATAGAACGGCAGGATGATCACCACAGCCGGGATGAATTGCGTTGCCAGCATCAGGAAGAACAGACTGCGCTTGAAGGTGAATTCGAAGCGCGAAAACGAATAGGCCGACAGGATCGCGGCCGGAATGGCGATGGCCAGCGTGAAGAAGGCGACCACCATGCTGTTGACGATGCGCAAGCCGATGTTCCAGGGGGCCTCGAAGACGATGCCAAAGTTCTGGACGGTCGGGCTGAAGCCCAGTCCCAGTTGGTAGACGTCGCGCGGCAGCTTGAAGGCGGTCAGCATCATCCAAGCGATCGGAAAGACGATCATGCCGAAGAAGAGCAGCAGGACCGCTGATTGGAGCGCGGTGGCGAGAGGCGAACGCGCGGTCACCGGGCGATGACCTTCGGCGGCATCACCAGCCGTGTGTAGAGGATGCCGATCCCGACGAGGATGGCGGTGAGCACGATCGCCAATGCCGAGGCATGGCCCATGTCGTAGTGCACGAAGCCGATGGTGTAGACGTAATGCGCCAATGTCTGCGTCGTGATGCCTGGCCCGGCACCTGTGAGCGTCTGGACCGAGTCGAACATCTTCAGCGCGAAGATCGTCTTGAGGACCAGAGCCACCGCGATCACGCCCTTGATCTGCGGCAGCACGACGAGAAGGGTGGTTTGCCAGGGCGTCGCGCCGTCGATCAGCGCCGCCTCCTCGGTCTCGACGGGAACGGCCGCCAATCCCCCGAGGAAAATCAGGGTGAGATATGGGAACCAATGCCAGACATCGGACAGGATGAGGGCCGCCATCGCATAGCCGGGGCTGGCCAGCCAGATCACATCCGCGAGCGGCGGGAAAAGCCAGCCGATACCCTTTGCCAGCACGCCATACTCGCCGTTGAACATGAAACGGAACGAAACCCCGATCAGCGCCGGGCTCATCGCGAAGGGCAGGATCAGCACAGCGCGCGTCAGGCTTTGCAGCACCCCGGCACGGCGCAGCAGCAGCGCGAGCCCAAGCGAGACGGCCACCGCAATCACCACATCAAGCGTCACGAAAACCGCCGTGACCTGGAGGGCATTCCAGAATTCGGGTTCCTCGAAGGCGAACGCGTAGTTGTCCAGTCCGACCCAGCCTTGCGGGACCGGCGAGCGTTTCAGCCGCCAGTTCCGGAAGCTTGTCGTGATCGCCGAACCCAGCGGCCACAACGTTGTCCCGAGCACGATGACGAGCGCCGGCATAAGCAGCAGGTAGCGCATGATGCGGTCTGGCATGGCCTTGTGCCGGTGCTGTCAGTATGCCGGCTTCTCAGCCGCGCCGTGCGATCCGGCGCACGGTGGCTTCCGCTGCCTTGAAGGCGTCGGACACCGACCGGGTGCCGGAGGCCGCCTCGGACATCGCGGTTTCCATGGCCTCCATCATCTGCGGCCAGTCTGCGGTGTACGGCACGACCTTGGTGTTCTGGAGTGCTTCCGCTGCAAACGTATGCATGCCGCCGAAGCGCTTGTTGACCTCCGGATCGCGCAGGTTCGACCATTGGGTCGCAATCACATCGCTTTCTTTCGGATCGAGCAGGATATCGCGCTCCAGCGACGGCTCGGTGACGAAGGTCACGAACTCCATCGCCGCATCCTTGGCCTTGCTGTTGCGGGCGATGCCGTAGATCCAGTTGTTGATGTAGGTCGAGCGCGGCCCGCCTGCGAACGAGGGCAGGGGTGTGAAACCGACCTGCTCTTCCGTCAGCTTCGACACCTTCGGATCAATCAGCCCGCCACGCACCCACCACCAGACGGCGACCATGGCCGAGTTGCCACCGCGCATGGAATTGACCGCATCCTGCTCGTTGAACGACACGGCAGCCGCCGGCGTCACCTTGTGGGTGCGCAGCATGTCGATGTAGTCCTGAGTGGCGCGTAGGCCGGCCTCGCTGGCGAACAGCGGCATGCCCTTGGCATCGAACACATCGGCGCCGCGACCCCACAGGAAATTGTACCAGACCATCAGATTCTGGCCGTTGCTCTTGCCATAGGGCAGCGCAATGCCGGAGATCTGCTCCTTGTCCTGTAGGACCTTGGAGATGCTCACCACCTCGTCCCATGTCTTGGGCGCAGCCAGGTTGTGCTTGGCGAACAGGTCCTTGCGGTAGAACAGCAGCTGCACATGCGAGCGGGTCGGCAATCCGAGTTGCTTGCCGTCGACGGCCCCGAGATCAAGGAAAGCCTTGGGGTAGCGTGCCGTGTCGATCTTCTTGGCGGTGATGCGGGCGTCCATCGGGTCCATCAGATTGACCAGCGACGGCACCCACTGGTCCATCACCACAACGATGTCGAACCCGCCCGTGCCGCCGACCATCTCGGCGGTCAGCGCCTCGCGCATGTTGGCGAAGGGCACATAGGTGTATTTCACCGTGATGCCCGTGGCCTCCGTGAAAGCCGCTGCCCGCGCCTCGTGGGCGCGGAACTGCGTGGCCACCACGCAAAGGATCTTGATCTCCTGTCCGGCGAAAGGCTTGCCGGATCGCAGGTTGGCCAATGCCGCCGCCTGCGCCTGTGCCTGCCGGGGCAGTGCGCCGGCAAGACCGAGCGCTGAAGCGCCGATGGCGAAATCACGTCTGTTGATGCTCATGATGTCCTCCCGTTACCCGGCCTTGCTGACCGTGTTTGCATTCGTATGCAAGATTGCGCGAATGCCGGCTTTTGGCAAGCATCGTGCGCAGCAGGGCGGATCTGTCACCAGATCATGGTCGCCGGCATGCGCCGATCCGCGCGCCGGGCATCGCGGCTGCTGGTCAGTTCCGGCTCGTGGAACCAGCGCGGCTGCACGCTTTCGCCGCGGACACTCGACCCCGATGCCTCATCTGGCCGGAAGCGCTGCGTAGTAGGCGATGATGTCCCTGATATCCTGTGGTCCCAGTTCGCGGGCCATGATGCGCATTTCCGGATGGCGGCGGCTGCCGTTCCTGAAGTTTGCCATCTGGTTGAGCATGTAGGCCGCGTTCTGGCCCGCCAGGTGCGGCACATCTGCCTCGCGGGCGATGCCATCCTCGCCATGGCAGGCCGCGCAGGACGTGACAGCAGCGCCGCGCGGTTGGGCGAGTGCTGGCAAACAGCCCAGCGCCAGCACGAGAAAAACCGTGTTCGTGATCACGTTGCTCATGGGAAAACCTCAAGTGGAGAGTCGGGCAGTATGGCCTGGAAAAAGGCGACAAGACGATCATGCAACTGCGGCAGCCGCTCGCGGGGAAACCAGCGCTCCGGAACCGTGTAGGAAATCAGAAACTGACCCGCGCAGCCGTCACCGCAACCTTGCGTGCCATGCTTGTCCCCTATGCTCGCGAATTCATTGATCAATCGATGGGCCGCGACGAGCGCCTGTCCGGAGGCGTCAACAGCCATTCCACGAGATGCTGCACGCGCCGATCCTGCTCGCGCTCATTCTGTTCGCCGACTTCGAGGCGGTTCCATAGGTAGCGAATGCCCAGCCCATCGGCGACGCGGCGCATGACCGTGCAGCCGAGATACGCATAGGTGCCGAGTTCAAACCGCATTGTGCTTGGTTCGCGCTGGCATTCGATCTTCCCCACGCCGTTGGCTGCCAGATCAACAGTGCCAGGCAAGGGCCACCACCCTTCTGGAAAGGCTTGGCTCAAAGGCTGGTTGAAAGGCTCGGCGTGGTTTCTTCTGATCTCTATTGCGGTCACCCTAAAGTCAGGCCAGAGATCCGTGTTCCAGAAGACACGCCCTTCGTTCCAGGCACGAGTCGCTCTGTTACCTTGAACCATAGATGTCGTCCGATAAATCACGTCGCTTCGCGGTTTATGACTGTCATATGCTGGCTGTGCGCCACCCATCGCAAGCCAGCCTGCCCAAGCGACCGGGAAGTAAAGCATTCGCCCATTGATCTCGACCTTGATCGTTGGCGCAGAATCACTGGCGCTAGCATCGAATGCCCAGAAACTCGCGGCCACCGCCAAAACTGCCGGCAGGGCAACGAGAACCAATCGGTTCTTTCGCAAGTACGCTGAAAGCATCATTGACTGACCCCGTCTGTCTTCTGCATTCCCTTGATCACCTCTGACTCCACCTGCGCCGCCGCCATCGGATGCACCGAAAGCCGATCAGGCGCGGCGATACTCGCCGACCGACTCCGACAGGAACGGATTGTTCTGCTCGCGCAAGGCCGCTGCCGCATCGTCATAGACGAAGGGCAGGAAGGCGTAGCGCCGGCCTTGCGTGACCTTCGAGACCGCGTGCAGCAGCGAGCACGAGAACACCACGGCCCCGCCCGGCGGCGGCTTGAAGCTGCGCGGGCCGTATTCCGGAAACGAGACCTCGCCGCCCTCGAACTCGGCGTTGAGGTTGATCGAGATGGCGAAGCGGCGATGCGCGGTGCCCTTGGTCGTGTTGTCGCGATGCGCCCGGAAGTGCCCGCCATCCTCGGCGGTGTAGCAGCCGACGATATAGCGCTCCATGCGCGTGACATGGAACTGGTGAACCTTGGCGATCTCCGGCACGATGCGGCGCTTGATGCGGGCCTGCGTGGCGCTGATGATCGCCTGATCCTCGATCGTGTAATCGCGCCGGCGTTTGTGGTTGGGGTCCGTCACGCCGACCGTCTTGCCGCCGACCTCGCGCATGAAGCCGCTCTCCTCGCCGCCATTGGCGTCATAGAGCCCGATCAGCTTGCGGCAGAATTCGGGCTCGAAGACATTGGGCAGGAACAGGACGGGAGCCTGCAAGGGCACGCCGGCAAACTGGTCGACGGCTGGAAGGGCTGACAGAAACGCCATCAGTTCGGAGACGTCCGAGCCATCAGGCGCGAACGGGATGGTGCGCATCACCCGCAGCGTCGGATCAAGCACGATCCACAGCCGCCGGACGGGAACCTCGGTGACGCCTTCCGTCTCGCGCGGGACCGAGCCATAAAGCCGCGAGACTGCGCCGCCGACATCGAAAAAGAAGCGGATGCCGGGCAGGCTTTCCTTCACCCGCCCTTCCGTGCGGTCGGCCGGGTCTGCCGTGACACCGAAAAAGCTGATGCGGCTGTCGTCGAACAGGTGGCGATGGGCGGCGACGCTGAACAAGGTCGCCTGCGCTGCCGGATCGGACGCGGAGCCGAGAAAGCACAGCACGATGTAGCGCCCGCCGACGGTGTCAAAGGCGAAGTCGGGATTGCTGGTGCACGGCGCCCGGAACCACGGCGCCGGATCGCCCGGGGCCAGATTGATAAAGCTGAAGGACATCTGCCGTTCCCTAACGCGCGCTACACCTTGCGTGAAACAAGTACCTTGTCGATACGGCGGCCGTCCAGATCGACAACTTCGACGCGCCATCCTCCCGTGTCGAAATACTCGCCAACGTTGGGTAAGCGATTGAGATTGTCGAGCACGAGGCCGGCCACTGTCTCGTAGCCCGGGTCGCGATCGACCGGGAAGCCGATCTTCTCGTTGAACTCGTCGATCGGCATCCATCCCGCCACCAGGAAGGAGCCGTCGTCCCGCATGACGAAGGCCGGTTCGTCGTCTGTGTTGTCCTGGAAAGCGCCTGTTATCGCTTCCAGCACATCCCCGGATGTGATGACACCTTCGAAGTGCCCGAACTCGTCGAACACCAGCACCATGTGAACGGCTGACGCACGCATCAGCTTCAGCACATCGAGGGCACTGGATGTGTCGAGCACCACAGGCGTTTCCTGGGTGAGTGCCTTGAGGTTCGTGCCATTGCCGTCAGCCAGCGCATCAAAAAGGTCTTTGGTGTTGACGACACCGATGATGGAGTCAGCCTCGCCATCCTGCACCGGGAGCCGTGTGCGCCGGGTCGCACGGACCTGCGCCCTGATTTCCGCCGGGCTGTCGGCAAGGTCGATGACTTCCACCTCGCGGCGCGGCGTCATCAGGGCACGGGCCGACCGATCAGCAAAGCGCATCACGCCGCCAATCATCTCCTTTTCCGCGCTGTCGAGAACGCCGGCGCTTTCGGCCTCGGCGATGATCGTCTTGACCTCTTCCTCGGTCACGCGATCCTCCGCTGCGCCCTTCTGGCCGAGCAGGCGAAGCATGAACTTGCCGGAACCGTCCAGCAGCCAGACCAGGGGCAAGGAGACCTTCGATAGCAGCGCCATCGCCGGGGCAACCCTTGCCGCCACCCGCTCGGGATCACGCAAGGCGATCTGCTTGGGCACCAGTTCGCCAATGATGAGCGAAAGATACGTGATCGCTACGACGACAAGGCCCACACCAAGAGCATCGGCAACACCATCGCCCACGCCCTTTTGCTGCAACCACGTTGCCAGGCGCGCACCCAGTGTGGCGCCAGAAAAAGCGCCGGACATCACACCAACCAGTGTGATGCCGATCTGAACCGTGGAGAGGAAGCGACCCGGATTCTCCGCAAGGCGCAGTGCAGTCCGCGCCCCATGTGATCCCTGTTCTTCAAGAACCCTGAGCCGGGCTGGTCGAGACGAGACGACTGCAAGCTCCGACATGGCGAGAAGACCGTTGATGACGGTCAGGACGACGACAATCGAGATCTCGATAAACAATCAGCGCACATAGCCAGCAGGGCCGCAACCAATGACGGCCCGCTTCATAGCTCCCTTCGCGTGCTGAGGGGATATAGCGTGCTTGCAGGTGCCGTTGCCAGCCCAAAAGCCAGACAGATCAATGCGCGCCTGAAGCGCGCGCGGCGGTCGTTTGTACTCACCATCGAGATGCCGCTGTTTCGTTAGGTTCGCCGGCAGATGTCCGGACAATCAAACATTTGTTCATTGTAAAAATTGTCTGAATAGCCCACTACTGGACATATTATTGCCGGAGTGGCGACCATGACGATTGCTTTCGACATCTTCACCGCTCCTGTGGTCACAGCGCTGTCGCCGACCGGCACGAACACGATGAGCTTCGCGGCCATCGGGCAGGCTCCCGGCTCCACATGGCGGCTTGTCGGCAGCAACCTGGCCTATGGCACCGTCCCTGGTAATCCCGCGAGTATCACGGGCGTGATCAGCTCGGTCCAGCTTGTCAGCGATACGGGCGCGGTTATCGAGACAATGACAGTCGATCCGGCCCAGATGGCCGGAATGGCGGCGGCCCTGACGGAGTTGGCCCGCGCGGCCGATGAGTATCGTTTTCTCGCTGCTGGCCCGGTCGGTGGTGCGCTGCCGGCCACGATGGGCGCGCCGGATGCGTCGCCGGACGGCACCACGCTGATCGTGCCGCTGACATTTGCGGGGGATGCGAATTTCTGGCGCTGGCGTTTCAACGGCTCTGGTTTTGTCGATGGCAGCCTCGTCCACGGCGTGTTCACGGTTGGCATCCTGGAATCGTCTTCAGACAATATCACCTGGACAGGCTTTAGTGCGTTTGTCGGTGGGGAACTGCCCATTGATGCCTTCAATTACAGCCTGTCAGCCCTGAACATCCCCGGATCTCCGGAAGGCGGTTCCGCTGCTGTCAACCGGGTGCTGACGCAGGGCAACAACACCCTCTATGGCTATTCGCCCGATGGCTCGTTGCTCGATGGTGGCGTCGGCAATGACGTGCTGATCGGTGATGTCTCGGTCCTGACACCGGGCAATTTGCACGTCGTGTCGTATTCGGCGCTGAGCGTCGCTGGCGGCGTCAATGCCAGCCTGGCCATTGCCGGGGCGCAGAACACGGGCGCGGGCGGCACCGACACTTTCATCGGCATCGGCGGGCTGATCGGCACCCGGTTCAACGACACGCTGACGGGCGATGGCGGCAAGAACCTGCTCATTGGGGGGCTTGGCAACGACCTGATGAGCGGCGGCGCCGGTGATGACGTGCTGTTCGGCGAAGATGGCGATGACACGCTGATCGGCGGGGCCGGCGCTGACAATCTGGAGGGCGGCGCAGGGGCTGGCGATACGGTGACGTATCTTGGCTCGACCGCCGGCGTGAACGTGACGATCGGCGGTGCGGCCGGCACCCTTGGCGACGCTTTGGGCGATACGCTGTTCGACATCGAGATCCTGATCGGCTCGGCCTTCGCCGACACGCTGACCGGCGATGGCGCAGACAACACGATCGAAGGGCGTGGCGGGGCCGATGTTCTCGATGGTGGCGGCGGCCTCGACACCGTGAGCTATGCCAACTCGGCGGCGGCCGTGACGGTGGACCTCACCCGGCTGTCAACGACCGTTGGCGCCCTTGGCGCGCAAGTCAGCGGCGGCGATGCGGCGGGTGACAGACTCATCGGCTTCGAGAACATCCTTGGTTCGGCCTTCAACGACACGCTGACCGGCGACGGGGTTGCCAACAGGCTGACCGGCGGGCTCGGCAATGACGTGCTCAAGGGCGGTGCTGGCGCTGACACGCTGGATGGCGGAGCCGGCACCTCCGATACGGCGAGTTATGCAGGCTCGACGGGGGGCATCAGAATTGATCTGCGAGTCACGTTTCAAAGTTTAGGCGATGCCGACGTGCTGGTCGGCATCGAGAATGTCATTGGCAGCGAAGCCAACGATACCCTGCGCGGCACGGCTGACGCCAATATCCTCAATGGCGGCGGCGGCAACGACATCATCGAGGGCGGGGGCGGCAACGACACGCTGATCGGTGGCGCGGCTGTGGACCGTGTCGATTTCAGCAATCTTGGTGTGGCGGTCTCCGTCAACCTGTCGATCACCACGGCGCAGAACACCGGTGCAGGCACGATGGTGATCTCCGGTTTCGAGGACCTCTTCGGCTCTGCCTCCAACGACACACTGACCGGCGATGGCAATGCCAACAATATCTTTGGCAACCCAGGAGAGGACCTGATCAGTGGCGGTGGCGGCAATGATACGCTGGCGGGCAGCCTTGGCGACGACACGCTGATTGGCGGGGCAGGCGCGGATTCGCTGGATGGCTTTGAGTTCACCGAAACCATCGGCGACACGGCGAGCTACATCACCTCGGCTGCGGGGGTGACTGTCAATCTGACGCTCGGTGGTGCGCAAATTGGCCTCGGCGATGCTGCGGGCGACACGCTGACTGGCATCGAGAACCTGATCGGCTCTGCGCTGGGTGACACGCTGACCGGCGATGGCGCAGCCAACATCATCGAAGGGTGCGGCGGGGCCGACAGTCTTACAGGTGGCGGCGGCCTCGACACCGTGAGCTACGCCAATTCGGCGGCGGCTGTGACGGTGGACCTGACACGGCTTTCAACGACGTTGGGCGCCCTTGGCGCGCAGGTCAGCGGCGGCGATGCCGCAGGGGACCGGCTGCTCGGCTTCACCAACATCCTCGGCTTGGCTTTCAACGACACACTGACGGGCGATGGCGGTGCCAACACGCTGACCGGCGGGCTGGGCAACGACGTGCTCCGGGGCGGTGGCTTCGGCGACCTCATCGATGGCGGTGCCGGCACCTCCGACACCGTGAGCTATGCGGGCCTCGGCGGCGGGGTCAACATCGACCTTTTTGAGGTCAATCAGAACAGCAACCCTGCTTCGAGTGCCGGCGGGGACGCCGCGGGCGACACGCTGGTCGGGATCGAAAACATCACGGGGAGTGACGGCGATGATCTCCTGTCTGGCGATTTAACGTTAAGCGGCAACATCCTCAACGGCGGTTCGGGCAATGACACGATCGAAGGCGAGGACGGCAATGACACGCTGATCGGCGGGGCCGGCATCGACACGCTACGGTTCGATTTTGCTTCTGCAGTCACCGTCAACCTGTCTGTGCTCACGGCCCAGAACACGGGTGAAGGCCTCGATGTCATCTCGGGTTTCGAGAACATCACCGGGACGGGCGGCAACGACCGGCTGACGGGCGATGGCGGTCTCAACCGACTCGAAGGCCGGAGTGGCAGTGACCTGCTCGATGGCGGCCTTGGCAGTGATACGCTGCTTGGCGAGGATGGAGACGACACGCTGATCGGTGGGGCCGGGGCGGACAGTCTGGACGGCGGCGAAGGCGGCGAGGCTGTCGGCGTCGGCGACACGGTGAGTTACCTCACCTCGGCGGCAGGTGTGAATTTCTCGCTGGCAACCGGCGTGGGCAGCCTCGGTGATGCCGCTGGCGATACGCTGACCGGCATCGAGAACCTCATCGGCTCTGCGCTCGGCGACACGCTGACCGGCGACAACCAGAACAACATCATCGAAGGGCGCGGCGGGGCCGACAGCCTCATTGGCGGCGGCGGCACCTTCGACACCGTGAGTTATGCCAACTCGGCGGCGGGCGTGACTGTGGACCTCACCCGGCTGTCATCGACCGTTGGCGCCCTCGGCGCGCAAGTCAGCGGCGGCGATGCGGCGGGGGACCGGCTGATCGGATTTGTTGATATCCTTGGCTCGGCCTTCAACGACACGCTCATAGGTGACCTAAATCAGAATTTCCTGACCGGCGGGCTGGGCAATGACGTGCTCCGGGGCGGGTTGGGCGCAGACAGGCTCGATGGTGGCGCGGGCACCTCCGACACGGCGAGCTATGCGGGCTCGCTGACCGGCGGCATCACCGTCGATCTGTATGAGATCAACGTGAACAGCGCTTCGCCCACTGGCGGCGATGCCAATGGCGACACGCTTGTCGGCATCGAGAACATCACCGGCAGCGACGGGGATGATCTTCTGTCCGGTGATTTAGGCAGCAATATCCTCAATGGCGGCGGCGGCAACGACACCATCGAGGGCGAGGACGGCAATGATACCCTGATCGGCGGTTCCGGCGTCGATACGTTGAGGTTCACTTTTGCCAACAATATCTCCGTCAACCTCTCTGTGCTCACGGCGCAGAACACCGGTGAAGGTCTTGATGTCATTTCCGGTTTCGAGAACATCATCGGGACAAGCAGCAATGACACACTGACCGGTGACGGCGCCATCAACAATCTGAACGGGGCTGCTGGCAGCGACCTGATCAATGGCGGGGGCGGCAACGATGTCCTGTCTGGCGACAGCGCGCTGGGAGGCGGTGACGACACACTCAACGGCGGCGACGGCGAAGATGCCCTGCTCGCCTATGACGGTAACGATGTGCTGAACGGCGGTGCCGGTGCCGATGTGATCCAGGGCGGCGACAACATCGATACAGCGATCTATCTCGGCTCTCTGGCCGGGGTGAATGTGGACCTAACCAAGCAAGGGCTTGCCGGGCCGGCCGGGCTGCAGATCGGCGGCGATGCGGCTGGTGATAGCCTGAGTGGCATCGAAAACCTGATCGGCTCGGCGCTGGGCGACACGCTGACCGGCGATGGCGAGGCCAACATCATCGAAGGGCGCGGCGGGGCTGATGTGCTGGTCGGCGGCCTCGGCACCGACACGGTGAGCTACGCGAACTCGGCGGCGGCCGTGACGGTGGACCTCACCCGGCTGTCCTTCATGCCTGGCCTCAATGGCTCCCAGATCAGCGGCGGCGATGCCGCAGGGGACAGGCTGAGCGGCTTCGAGAACATCCTCGGCTCGGCTTTCAACGACACGCTCACGGGCGATGGCGGTGCCAATACACTGACCGGCGGGCTGGGCAATGATGTGCTCAAGGGCGGGGAATTGGGTGACCTGATCGATGGCGGGGCGGGCACCTCCGACACGGCGAGCTATGCGGGTTCGCTGACCGGCGGCATCACCGTCGATCTGTATGAGATCAACGTAAACAGCGCTTCGCCCACTGGCGGCGATGCCAATGGCGACACGCTTGTCGGCATCGAAAACATCACCGGCAGCGACGGGGATGATCTTCTGTCCGGTGATTTCGGCAGCAATATCCTCAATGGCGGCAAAGGCAACGACACCATCGAGGGCGAGGATGGCAATGACACGCTGATCGGCGGTGACGGTGTTGATACGCTGAGGTTCGATTTTGCTTCCGCAGTCACCGTCAACCTGTCCGTCCTGACGGCGCAGAATACGGGTGACGGTCTCGATGTCATCTCGGGTTTCGAGAACATCACCGGCACGGGCAGCAACGACACGTTGACGGGCGATGGCGGTCTCAACCGGCTCGAAGGCCGGAATGGCAATGACCTGCTGAATGGCGGCCTGAACAATGACGAGCTGTTTGGCGGAGAGGGCGATGACACGCTGATCGGCGGGGCTGGCGCAGATTCCATTGATGGCGGCGAAGGCACTGAGACAGTCGGCGACACGGTGAGCTATCTCGCTTCGGCAGCAGGCGTGAACATCGCGCTCGGCGGAGTGCCTGGTAGTGGCGGCGATGCGGCAGGTGATACGCTATACGACATCGAGAACCTGATCGGCTCGGCCTTTGCTGACACCCTGACCGGCGATTTCGGGGCCAACGTCATCGAGGGGCGCGGCGGGGCTGACCGGCTCATCAGCTCGGGCAGCTTTTCTGGTGTCGATACCGTGAGCTACGCCAATTCGGCGGCGGGCGTGACGGTCAGTCTGTTGCTGGACGGATCATTGCTGGTGGGCGGCGCGCAGGTCAGCGCTGGCGATGCGGCTGGCGACCGGTTGAGCGGCTTCAAGGACATCATCGGCTCGGCCTTCAACGACACGCTGATCGGCGACTCTGACGCCAACCAGCTGTTCGGCGGGGTCGGCAATGATGTGCTCAGGGGCGGGGTTGCCGGTGACCGGCTTGATGGCGGCGTGTCGGGCATCGACACGGCGAGCTATGAAGGCTCGGCGGGGAGTGTAATCGTCAGTCTTGCCAACCTTGCGGGCTTGTCCGGCGGTGACGCGCAGGGCGACACGCTGGTCGGCATCGAGAACCTGATTGGCAGCAGCAATGCTGACTCTCTGGCCGGTGATGACGGAGCCAATATCATCAACGGCGGCAACGGTGACGATACCATCTCGGGCGGCCTCGGCAACGACACGCTGATCGGCGGCCTGGGTGTTGATTCACTGAATTTCTCGGCGGCATCCGGTCCGATCGCGCTCAACCTGACGCTGACCACGGCGCAGAATGTCGGTGCCGGTCTGGATGTGATGACGGGTTTCGAGAACATCACGGGCACGAACTTTGCCGACACGCTGACGGGTGATGGCTTTGCCAACAGCCTTGTCGGGGGTGGAGGCGATGACCTGCTGATCGGCGCGGCTGGCGATGACAGGCTGTTTGGCGATGCCGGGTTCGACACGCTGATCGGCGGGGCCGGTGCGGACCTCCTTCAGGGCAGCGCCGACGACACCGTGAGCTATCTGACATCGGCAGCGGGTGTGACGGTGTCACTTCTCGCGGGCACGGGACTGGGCGGCGATGCGCAAGGCGACACGCTGGCGGGCTTCCAGAGCCTGATCGGCTCGACCTTCGGCGACACGCTGACCGGCGATGACGAGAGCAACATCATCGAGGGACGCGGCGGGGCTGACATTCTGAGTGGCAGCGGGCAGGGCCCGGAAGGCGACATCGCGAGCTATGCCAACTCGACGGCGGCCGTGAATGTCGACCTGAGCAAGCAGGGCGTGGCCGGCGCAGGTGGTCTGCAGATCGGCGGCGATGCGGCGGGTGACCGGCTCAGCGGCTTCGAGAACATCCTCGGCTCGGCCTTCAACGACACGCTGACGGGTGACTCTGGCAACAACACGCTGACCGGCGGGCTCGGCAATGACGTGCTGAAGGGCGGTGCCGGAGCCGATACGCTTGATGGTGGGGCAGGCACCTCCGACACGGCGAGCTATGCCGGCTCGACCGCCGGGGGTGTTACCGTCAACGTGGGGGAGCAAGTGCAGACTGGTGGCGATGCCAGCGGAGACCTCTGGATTGGCATCGAGAACGTCATCGGGAGCGAACTTGGCGATGCGATTTCCGGCACGGCCGACGCCAACATCCTCAATGGCGGCGGCGGTGACGATGACATCGAGGGCAGGGGTGGCAACGACACGCTGATTGGCGGCACTGGTTTCGACAGTGTGTTTTTCAGCAGTTTTGGCGTCGGAGTTGCGGTGAATCTGGCAATCACCACGGCGCAGAACATCGGTGCCGGCGCGGTGGTGATTTCTGGTTTCGAGGGCCTGATCGGCACGTCCTTCAACGATACGCTGACCGGCGATGGCAACGCCAACTCCATTCTAGCCGGTGACAGGGAAGACCTGATCAGCGGCGGCGGCGGCAATGACACCCTACTTGGCGACCTTGGCGATGACACGCTGATCGGCGGGGCGGGCGCGGATTCGCTGGATGGCGGTGACGGCGGCGAAGACATCGGCGACGTGGTGAGCTATCTCACCTCGGCGGCGGGGGTGAATGTCTCGCTGGTGGCCAACGTTGTCGGCATCGGTGGCGATGCTGCAGGCGATACTCTGGTCGGCGTCGAGCATCTGATCGGATCAGGCCTGGGCGACACGCTGACCGGCGATGGTGCGGCCAACATCATCGAGGGGCGCGGCGGGGCTGACAGCCTCACAGGCGGCAGCGGCCTTGATACGGTGAGCTATGCCAACTCGGCGGCGGGAGTGACAGTGGACCTGACGCGGCTGTCAACGACCGTTGGCGCCCTCGGCGCGCAGGTCAGCGCCGGCGATGCGTCTGGCGACCGGTTGATCGGCTTCGAGAACATCCTCGGCTCGGCTTTCAACGACACACTGACGAGCGATAATGGTGACAACAGCCTCACCGGCGGGATGGGCAATGATGTGCTCAGGGGCGGTGCCGGAGCCGACTTCCTTGATGGCGGGGCCGGCACATCCGACACCGTGAGCTATGTGGGTTCGGTGGCGGGTGTCTATGTCCAATTGTCGACCAACCAGGCCGCGCTGTTTGGCGATGCTGACGGCGATCAAATCTTCGGCTTCGAGAACATCATCGGCAGTGACGTGGGTGACACACTCATCGGCGGTGCGGCGGCCAACATCATCAATGGCGGCGGCGGCGATGATGTTATCCGGGGCAGTGGCGGCAACGACACGCTGATCGGGGGGCTGAATGCGGCTCTCGGCGGAGATCTGGCCAGCTACTCCGACGCCACGGTCGGCGTGATTGTCAACCTGGCGATCACCACGGCCCAGAACACGCTGGGAGCCGGCATCGATGTGCTGTCCGGAATCGAGAACCTCGAAGGCTCCGGCTTCAATGATACGCTGACCGGCGATGGCCTTGCAAATAGATTTTTTGGCGGCATCGGCAACGACGTGCTCAGCGGCGGCCTTGGTCTCGATACGCTTTTTGGCAATGACGGCGACGACACGCTGATCGGCGGGGCCGGCGCGGATGCCCTTTTTGGCGACGGTCAGGCACTCAACGGGCTTGGCGACACTGCAAGTTACCTCACCTCGGTGGCAGGCGTGAATGTCTCGCTTGTCACCAACTCGGGCCAGTTCGGCGATGCGCAGGGCGATCTGTTGATTGGCATCGAGAACCTGATCGGCTCAGGCTTGGGCGACACGCTGACCGGGAACAGCGGCATCAACCTCATCGAAGGGCGCGGCGGGGCCGATGTGCTCGATGGTGGCGGCGGCATTGACACGCTGAGCTATGCCAATTCGGCAGCGGCAGTGACCGTGGATCTCGCGCTGGTCAGCACCGGCGTCGGCAATGGCACCGCGCAGACCAGCGGTGGCGACGCGGCTGGCGACCGGCTGAGCGGCTTCGAGAATGTTCTCGGCTCGGCCTTTGGCGACACGCTCAGGGGCGATGCCGGCGCCAACTACCTGTTCGGCGGTCTCGGGGCCAACGTGCTGGAAGGCCGGGACGGAGCCGACACGCTGGATGGCTTGGCCGGCAACGATGACACGGCGAGCTATGCGTCGTCGACCGCGGCTGTCCTGGTCGACCTCAGGGATGTTCTCCAGACTGTCGCTGGCAGCCATGCGACCGGGGACGAGTTGCTTGGCATCGAGAACCTGCTCGGCAGCGCGTTTGGGGACGTTTTTGTCGGCAATGACGGCCACAACCGCATCGACGGCGGCGCTGGCGATGACGTCATTCGCGGCGGTCTCGGCAATGATACGCTGATCGGAGGGTTGAATTCGCCGGGAACCGGCAGTGGTGACTTGCTCGATTACATTGGCTCTGCCGGCGGGGTCACCGTCAGCCTGGCGATCACCACGGCGCAGAACACAATCAGCGCTGGCATCGACGTGATCTCCGGTTTCGAAACCCTGTCTGGATCGCAATTCGATGATCGGCTCACCGGAGACGCCCTGTTCAACCGCCTGCTCGGCGGGGACGGCAACGACACGCTGGCCGGCGGCGGCGGCATCGACGAACTGGTTGGCGGCGCGGGGGCAGATCACTTCGTGTTCAACGTGGCCCCGAGCGCTGCGAATGCCGACAAGATCAGCGACTTTGCCGTCGGGGTCGACAAGATCGTGCTGGAAAACGCGGTCATGCCCGGCCTCGGACTTGGCACCGGGCCGCTGCTGCCCAGCCAGTTCTCGCTGGTCGGCGAGGTGCTGACGCCTCTTGACCGCATCATCTTCGATGCGACCACGGGCGAGCTATTTTACGACAGCAACGGCAGCGCAGCTGGCGGCAGCGCGCTGCTGGCGACGTTCAGTTCCCTAAACCTTGCGCAGATTCAGGCGCTGGGTGGGCTGAAAGCCTCCGATTTCCTGATCATCTGAGCGGGATGGCATCGGCGGCCCCCGCGTCCGGCATCGCCCTGCCATGCGTGCAGCGGCGGTGCGCGGTATCGATCCGCACTGGCCAAGTGGACTGCTTCTTGCCTACTCTTTGCAAGCCGGCACATGATGCGGGCCGAGGCGGCTGACCGGCAGGTTCGGTCTGGCCGCACCAGAGGCATTTCGGGGGAGAACCATGCGCGCGACAATCCGGACGACACTCAAGGCATCACTTCTCGCTGCTGGCCTCGCCGGTGCTGGCCTTGCGGCCCTGCCTGCGACGGCGACCACGCTGCGCTGGTCCTCGCAAGGCGACATCGCGACGATGGACCCTTACGCGCATACCGAGAGCTTCACCTCGAACATGCACCACCACATCTACGATCCGTTGGTGCGGCGTGGGCGTGATCTGCAAATCGAGCCGGCGCTGGCCACGGCCTGGCGCATCGTCGAGCCGAACCGCTGGCGCTTCACGCTCCGGCAGGGCGTGACCTTCCACAACGGCAACGCCTTCAATGCCGACGACGTGGTGGCCTCGATCACCCGCCTGCTGCATCCGGATGCGCGGGCGCGCGGCAACCTCGCCAACGTGGAGCGCGCCGAGAAGGTCGATGCCTTCACCGTCGATTTCGTGCTGAAGGGGGCCTATCCGCTTCTGCTCAACGACCTGTCCGGCATCTTCATCATGGACAAGGAGTGGCTGGAAGCGAACAACGCCGTCACGCCCGGCAACATGACGCGGAACCTCACCACCTTCGCCTCGACCAATGCCAACGGCACCGGGCCTTTCCGGCTGGAGACCTACCAGCCCGACAGCCGCACCATCCTCACGGTCAACCCAACCTGGTGGGACAAGCCGGCGCACAACCTGACCCGCATCGAGTTCCGCCCGATCCGCTCCGATGCCACCCGCGTGGCTGCGCTGCTGTCTGGCGAGATCGACATGATGGCGCCGGCCCCGCTTCAGGATCTGGCGCGCATCGGCGCAGCGGATGGCTTCAAGGTGATCGAGGAGCCCTCGCTCCGGCTGATCTTCCTCGGGCTCAACCATCGTGCTGAACTGATCGGCGATCCGGGCAAGCCCAACCCGATGAAGGACAGGCGCGTCCGGCAGGCCCTGTGGCACGCCATCGATCTCAACACGATCCAGACACGCATCATGCGCGGCAAGTCGCGCACGGTCGGCACCATGGTGGCCCCGCCGATCCCCGGCTATTCGGCCGAGATCGACAAGCCGCTGGCGTTCGATGTGGCCAGGGCCCGGCAGTTGCTGACCGAGGCCGGCTATCCCAACGGTTTCAAGACCAAGCTTGACTGCTCGAACGATCGCTACATCGCCGACGAGCAGACCTGCGTGGCCATTGCGGCGATGTGGACGCGGGCCGGGGTTCAGGTCGACCTCAAGACCCAGAGCCGCGCCACCTACTTCCCGCTTGTCGACAAGGGCGAGAGCGATGCCTACATCCTCGGCTGGGCGACCTTGCCGCCAATGGATGGGTTCTCGGTGCTGTCGGCCATCCTGCACAGCCGCGAAGGCGCGTTCGGCGGCAACAACCCCAACGGCCTCAATGACCCGAAGCTCGATGCGCTGACCAAGTCCGCCGCCGTCGAACTCGACGAGACCAAGCGCCGCGCGATGATGACCGAGGCGTTCAAGATCACCCGCGACGAGGCCTATTTCATCCCGCTGCACCAGCAGCCGGTGGCATGGGCGATGCGCCGCAGTGTCGAGGTTCCCGTCTTTGCCGACGAGTATGTGCGGCTCTGGTACGCGCAGGTGAAGTGAGCGCGGCGCGAGGCCGCGAGCGCGGACCACACGACATGGCGAAAGCGCCCGCATGCTGAGGGTTCTCGGTTCGCGCCTGATGCAGGCTGCGCTCGTCATGCTCGTGGTCACGGCCGTGGCCTTCGTGATGTTCCGTTATGTCGGCGATCCGGTCTCGATCATGGCGCGCGAGGATGCGACCCAGGCCGAGAAGGCGGAAATGCGCGTGGCGCTGGGGCTCGACCAGCCGGTCGTGATCCAGTTTGCGCGCTTCGTCGGACGGGTGGCGCAGGGCGATCTCGGGGTCAGCTTCCGCAACCAGCGCCCGGTGGCGGCGCTGATCGCCGAACGCCTGCCGGCCACGCTCGAACTGGTGCTGATCGCGACGCTGATCTCGCTGGGCGTGGGCATTCCGCTTGGCGTGGTCTCGGCGCTCAGACCCAACGGACTGCTCTCGCGGCTGATCCAGACCGTCTCGCTGGTCGGCATATCGACCCCGACTTTCGTGACCGGGATCGTGCTGATCCTGATCTTTGCCGTCACGTTGAAGGTGCTGCCGTCGTTCGGGCGCGGCGAGGTGGTGCAGCTTGGCTGGTGGTCGACCGGCTTGCTCACCGGTAGCGGCTGGCGTTCGCTGGTGCTGCCGGCGATCACATTGTCGCTCTATCAGCTCACGCTGATCATGCGGCTGGTTCGTTCGGAGATGATCGATGTGCTGTCGAGCGACTTCATCCGCTATGCGCGGGCGAGGGGCCTGCCATCGGGCTATATCCACTACCGGCTGGCCCTGAAGAATGCGCTGATGCCGGTGATCACCGTCACCGGCCTGCAGATCGGCTCGCTGATCGCCTTCGCCATCGTCACCGAGACGGTGTTCCAGTGGCCGGGGATGGGCCTGCTCTTCATCCAGGCCGTCTCCTTCGTCGATCTGCCGGTGATGGCGGCCTACCTGCTCTTCGTCGGCTTCCTGTTCGTGGTGATCAACATGCTGGTGGATGTGGTCTACGCCATGGTCGATCCCCGCCTGAGGTCGCGGGCATGAGCAGCATGGGGTTGGCAGGCATCGCCAAATCACTGATGGGGCTGCTGCGCATCCGGCGCGGTGCCGGGCTCGCGCGCCGGGTGCGCCGGGCCGGAGCGCCACTTTCGGTCTGGATCGCGAGCCTTGTGGCCATTGCGATGATCCTCGCGGCCTCATTCGCGCCACTGATCGCGCCGGCCAACCCGCTCGATCTGGCGAGCTACAACCTCGCGGACAGCGAGATTCCGCCACGCTGGGCCGAGGGCGGCGATCCGCGCTTCCTGCTCGGTACCGACAACCAGGGCCGCGACATGCTGTCGGCGATCCTTTATGGCGCACGGGTCTCGCTGATGATCGGGGGCGGTGCTGTTCTGCTAGCGGCGCTGATCGGGATTTCGCTCGGCCTTGTCGCGGGTTATGTCGGGGGCCGGGTCGATGCGGTCATCATGCGCATGGGCGATGTCATCCTGTCGTTTCCGACGATCCTGCTGGCGCTGCTGGTGGCCGGGTTGGCCCGGGCGCTGATCCCGGAGGCCGCGAACCCGAGGCTGGCACCGCTGATCCTGATTGCGGCCATCACCATCCACGAATGGGTGCAGTATGCCCGCACCGTGCGCGCTGCAACCATGGTGGAAAGCGCCAAGGACTATATCAAGGCGGCGCGTGTCATCGGGTTCAGCCCGGCGCGCATCATGTTCCGTCACATCCTGCCCAATGTCATGGGCCCGGTGCTGGTGCTGGCCACGATCAATCTGGCCGGTGCCGTGCTGACGGAAGCAACCTTGTCGTTCCTCGGCGTTGGCATGCCGCCCACCTATCCCTCGCTCGGCACGTTGATCCGCATCGGCAATGAGTTCGTGTTTTCCGGCATCTGGTGGATCGCGCTGTTTCCGGCACTGACGCTGGTGATCCTCGTGCTGGCGGTCAACGTCCTTGGCGACTGGCTTCGCGACCGCTTCAACCCCAAGCTGAGGGGCCGTGGATGACCGCGCCCGCCAGCCCGCCTTCTCTCGACATCGAGAACCTGACCGTCGCCTATCCTGCGTTGGAGGGGCCGGGCCTTGTCGCGGTCGACAACCTTTCGCTCGTGATCAGGCCGGGCGAGATCCATGCGGTCGTGGGCGAGTCCGGCGCCGGCAAGACGACCGTCGCCAATGCGCTGCTGGGGTTGATCGAGGCTCCGGGCCGGATCACGGGCGGCCGCATCAGGGTTGGCGGGGTGCTGCTCGATCCGGTGACGGGGAAGGGCGAAGGGCTGGCGCTTGGCCGCGACATCGGCGTGATCTTCCAAGACCCGATGACGAGCCTCAATCCGCTCTTCACCATCCAGAGCCAGCTTGGCGAGACGATGCGGCACCATCTCGGCATCAGTCAGGCCGAAGCGCGTGTCCGCTCGCTGGCGCTGCTGCATGATGTCGGCATCCCCGAACCGGAGCGCCGGCTGGGGGCCTATCCACATGAGCTGTCCGGTGGGCAGCGGCAGCGTGTCGTGATCGCGGCGGCGTTATCATGCGGGCCGCGCCTGCTGATCGCCGACGAGCCGACCACGGCGCTCGATGTCTCGATCCAGGCCCAGATCCTGACGCTGATCCGGAATCTCGCCACGGCGCGCGGGCTAGGCGTGATGCTGGTGACCCACAACATGGGCGTGGTGGCCGAGACGGCGGATCAGGTCACGGTGATGTGGCGCGGCAAAGCGGTCGAGCAGGGCCGCGTCGCGGATGTGCTGGCCTCCCCGCAGCATGAATACACACGTAACCTGCTGGCCGCCGTGCCGCGCTTTGGTGAGAGGCTCGAGCGTTTTGCGGTCGTCGATGACAGTGCCGGCGAGCGCGGCAGGGCGGCGCGCAGCCGCATTGCCAGCCGCCTGCCGGATGCCGGCAGCGGTGCCGATGATGGGGCTCTGCTGGAGGTTCGCGGGGTCAGCGTCGATTATGTGACACGCGGCTGGCTGCCGGGCGCGAAGGGCAAGGCCTTCCGTGCGGTAGACGATGTCTCGTTCAGCATCCGGCGCGGCGAGGTCATGGGGCTGGTCGGTGAAAGCGGCTCGGGCAAGACCACGGTGGCCAATGTCGTGGCGGGGCTGGTCCGGCCGACTGCCGGCTCGGTCGTGTTCAAGGGGCAGGTTGTCGCCGGGGAGGGTGTGCGCCGCACCGGCAGCCAGGCCATGCAGATGATCTTCCAGGATCCGTACGCCTCGCTCAACCAGCGCATGCGCGTGGGCTCGATCCTGTCCGAACCGATCCTGTTCTATCGCCTTGCGGCGACGGCGGCAGAGGCTGCAGCCGATGCTGAACTGCTGCTTGAGGCCGTCGGGCTGGAGCCGGCGCATGCGTCGCGCTTTCCGTTTGCCTTCTCGGGAGGACAGCGCCAGCGCATCTCGATCGCGCGGGCGCTGGGCGCGCGCCCGACCTTGCTGGTCTGCGACGAGCCGACCTCCTCGCTCGATGTCTCGGTGCAGGCGCAGGTGCTCAACCTCCTGAAGGACCTGCGCGAAACCGCCGGCCTGACCCTGCTGCTGATCAGCCACGATCTGGCGGTGATCCGCCAGATGTGCGACCGGGTCGCGGTGATGCAGGCCGGACGCGTGGTCGAGTTCAACGACAGCGAAGCGCTGTTCGACGCGCCCCAGCATCCCTATACCCGCGAACTTCTCGCACTTGTGCCACGCATCGACCGGATCGGGGCTCGGCTGTGAGCGGGCTTCCATACCCAAGGAGAGCCAGATGGCCGATATCCTGATCACCAACGGCATTGTCGTGACCATGGACCCGTCACGCCGCGTCATCGAGGACGGCGCCGTGGCCATCACCGGAGACCGGATCACTGACATCGGCACCACAGCCGAGATCATGGCCCGGCACCATGCGCCGACCGTGATCGACGCCTCGCGGCAGATCGTGATGCCCGGCTTCATCGATGCCCATGCCCATGCCGGGCACGGCTTCATCAAGACGCTCGGCGGCGGCGACTCCAAGGCCTGGTACGAGGCCTGCGGCTACACCTACACGCAAGGCTCGACGCCCGGCTTCTGGCGGGCGGAGGCGCAGCTTGCGTCACTGGAGCGCCTGCGCTTCGGCGTCACCACCGGCGTTTCGCTGCTGGGTGGCGGCGATACCATCCTGCGCACCGACGACCCGATCTATGGGGACGCCCACTGCGATGGCGTGGCCGAGGTCGGCACGCGCTCGATCGTGGCCATCGGCCCCACGCGTCCGCCGCATCCGCTGACCTACGGTACCTGGGATGGCGCGACGGCGACAACCTGGCCAGTGGATTTCGACCGCCAGTTCGCCACCTGCCAGACGCTGATCAGCCGCTGGCACAGCAGCCACGGACAGCGCCTCAACATCGCGCTGATCACGCCCACCCTGCGCGAGGAACACGCGAAGGACCTGTCCGCCGATGATATGGCGCGTGCGCGGGCGCAGGCCATCAAAACCAGCGCGCTCGCCCGCGAGCACGGGCTGGTGTTCACGCAGGACGGGCACACCAAGGGATCGGTTGCCTATGCGCACGAAATGGGCATCCTCGGGCCCGAAGCGCTGCTGTCGCACTCGACCAACCTGACTGCCGACGAAATCGCGATCTGCGCCGATACCGGCACCTGCATCGCCCACAATCCGAGCGCCATCGCCTCGGTGCTGGGCCGCTGCCCGGCGCCCGAGTTGATCGATGCCGGCGTGACCGTGGCCATTGGTTCCGATGCCACCGCGCCGGACCGCAACAGCGACATGTTCCGCCACATGCAGCAGTGCATGCACTACCATCGCACCTTCTTCCGCGATCCGAAGATGATGCCGCCCGGCAAGGTGCTGGAAATGGCCACCATCGACGCTGCCAAGGCCGTGGGCATGGAGCGCGAGATCGGCTCACTGGAGATCGGCAAGAAGGCCGACGTGATCCTGGTCGACCTGCACAAGGCGCACATGTATCCGCTGCACATGCCGCTGTTCCGGCTGGTGTGCTTCGCCAATGGCAACGATGTCACCACCGTGATTGTCGATGGCCGCATCGCCATGCGGGACGGCAAGGCGCAGTTCGTCAACGAGGACAAGGTGCTGGCGACGGCGCAGGTCGAGGCCGAGCTGATGCTCGACCGGGGCGGGTTCCGTCCGTTGCTGGCGACGCCGGAGCGCTTCTGGGGCCATACGCGGGGCTGATCCGGCCCCGCCGCCGTCAACCATAGTTGCGGGTCGTCCTGTCAGGCTGGCGACGAGCCCTCTGTCCTGCAGCATCTTCATCACCAGAGGCGCCTCGCGGAAGGTCGCGGCGCCCGGCTGTTGCCCTGGCTTGCTGCCATGTCACGCATCGATTGTGGTTGCCAAGCTGGTTGTGTCATGGTCCTGCGACTGTGCGCCGCCCAGGACCCGGATCGGGACCAGGCGGGTACTGTGCCGGCGGCCCCGCAGGCTGACGGCGGGCTCCTTTCTTGCGGATCTTGTCATGAAACTGTCCACGCCTGGGCCACGCACGCTTTTGCTGAAGAACGCCCTTGTTCTGGCGACGATGGACGACGAGCGGCGCGAGATCGCCAATGGGGCGGTGCTGGTGCGCGGGCCTGAAATCATTGCTGTCGGCACCATCGACGAGATCGAGGCCGCCCATCATGGGCCATACTACGAGGTCATCGACCTCAGTGGTCATGTCCTGCTGCCGGGTCTGGTCAACACGCATCATCACATGTTCCAGTCGCTGACGCGGGCGACGCCGGCAGGGCAGGACGCAGAGTTGTTCGGCTGGCTCACCGCGCATTATCCGATCTGGGCACACATCACGCCGGACATGATCCACGTCTCGGCGGTGACGGCGATGTCGGAACTGGTGCTGTCCGGCTGCACCACATCGAGCGACCATCTGTATCTCTATGTGAACGGCTCACGGCTGGATGACGCAATCTCGGCGGCGGAGCGTGTCGGCATCCGCTTTCATGCGGCGCGCGGGGCGATGACCGTGGGCGAAAGCAAGGGCGGCCTGCCACCGGACGCAATCGTCGAGGACGAGGCGGCGGTGCTCACCGAAATGCAGCGGCTGATCGAGACGTTCCACGATCCGGCCCGCTTCGCCATGCTCAGGGTCGTGTTGGCCCCATGCTCGCCGTTCACGGTCAGCGACGACCTGATGCGCGAGAGTGCGACGCTGGCCCGGCAGCATGGCGTATCGCTGCACACGCATCTCGCCGAGAACGACAACGACATCCGCTATTCGCTCGATGTCTATGGCAAGACGCCGGGCCAGTATGTCGAGGATCTGGGCTGGGTCGGCCCCGATGTCTGGCATGCCCACTGCGTCAAGCTTGACGACGCTGCCATCGGCCTGTTCGGGCGCACCGGCACTGGGGTGGCGCATTGCCCCTGCTCCAACATGCGGCTGGCCTCCGGCATCGCGCCGATCCGGCAGATGCGGGCGGAGGGCGTGCCGGTCGGGCTTGGGGTTGACGGTTCGGCCTCGGCCGATTCCGGCCACATGCTGGGCGAGGCGCGGCAGGCGATGCTACTGGCGCGGGTCGGCTTCGGGCCTCAGGCCATGACCGCGCGCGAGGCGCTGGAGATCGCCACACGCGGCGGCGCGAAGGTGCTTAACCGTGACGATATCGGCCAGATCGCGCCGGGCTATGCCGCCGATCTGGTGGCCTTCGATGTGCGAGGGCTGGATTTTGCCGGTGCACAGGCCGATCCGCTGGCAGCCCTGGTGTTCTGCACGCCGGGCAAGGTCAGCCTCAGCGTCATCAACGGGCGCATCGTGGTGCGCGACGGGCAGCTGCAGACAATCGATCTTGGCCGGCAGGTCGAGGCGCACAATGCCGCCTCGCGCCTGCTGATGGCCAAGGCCGGGCTGGCCTGAGCCGCTCTGGCCTTCGATTTGGAGTTATCTTTGTCCGCCAACCGGAGTCGACCTGGCGGGATGATGAACTAGTCCCGCACGACGACGGGGGTGCCGATCGGCACGCGGGCGTGCAGGTCGATGATGTCGTGGTTGATCAGCCGGATGCAGCCGCTGGAGACATTCTGGCCGATGCTCCAGGGCTCGTTGGTGCCGTGGATACGATACATCGTGTCGCGGCTGCCATCATAGAGATAGAGCGCACGGGCACCCAGTGGGTTTTCGGGGCCGCCCGGCATGCCGCCGGCCCATGGGCCGTTCTTGGCCGGGTCGACGCGAATCATGGTTGGTGTCGGGGTCCAGCCGGGCCAGTCAGCCTTGCGGGCGATGCGGGCACGGCCGCGCCAGGTGGCGCCCTGCCGGCCGACACCGACGCCGTAACGGATGGCCCTGCCGCCGGACTGGACCAGATACAGGAAGCGGTCCGAGGTATCGATGACGATGGTTCCGGGCGCGTAGCCTGCAGGTGCCTCGGCCATCGTCCTCAGGAACTGCTCGTCGACCTCGCGCAGGTCCGCACCTTCGAGCGGGAAGCGCTCATCGGGAATCGAGGCGTAGATGCGGTCAGGGTCGAAATCGAGCCCGCCGAAGCGGGAAGCCGGCGCGATGCCAACCTGGCCTTCGGGCGGCTCGGGCGGCGTGCAGGCTGCCAGCGCCGCCGCAGCACCAAGGGCCAGAAATTGCCGGCGTGGCAGGCTGGTCGGCGAGGGCGCTTCGGTCGCTGAGCGGTGACGGGGCATCATGGGCAGGCGAGGCATGGTTCTGTTCGTCTTCACTGAGTTTGTCAGTTGCGATGTCTGATCGCGTCTTGTTGCGTCGCAACACACTTTGACGCCGACTGCAACCGCCCCCGGTGTTCACGAAAGCAACAGATCGAGCCTGATCCGGGCAATGCGCTCGATCTGGGCCAGTGCCGCAGCATATTCCTGCTCGGTGTTGTTTTTGAGCCGCGCTTCGAAGGCCGCAAGGATGGAGGCCTTGGTGTTGTCCTTCGCAGCGATGATGAAGGGAATGCCGAAGCGCGCCTTGTAGGCCTCGTTGAGGCTGGTGAACCGTGCCCTCTCGGCATCACTGAGGTGATCAAGCCCAGCAGATGCCTGTTCATCGGTCGATTCGGGCGTGAGTTGCCGCGCCGCAGCCAGCTTTCCGGCAAGATCGGGGTGGGAGAGGATGAGTTGGCGCTGTTGCTCCGTCGAGCCTGCGCGCATGGCCTTGCACATGGCGGCATGCAGGCCTTCCGCTGAGTCCTCGCGGCTGGTCAGGCCGGCGGCGAAGGTCGTCTCGGCCACCCAGGGCGAATGCTCCCAGATGCCGCCGAAACGCTCTGCGAACAGGGCTGGCGACAGGCGGGACGGCACATAACCGCATTCTGGCGGATGATTCCGGATCCAGTGCCGGGCAATGTCCAGCCGTGTCGCCACCCAGGCGGTTTCATGGGATTTCACATAATCGAGGAAGCGGGCGAGGGCGGCGGCGCGCCCCGGCCGGCCGACCAGCCGGCAATGCAGGCCGATCGACATCATCTTCGGCGCGGTCGCGCCCTCCGCGTGCAGCATGTCGAACGTGTCCTTCAGGTAGCTGAAGAACTGGTCGCCGCTGTTGAAGCCCTGCGGCGTGGCAAAGCGCATGTCGTTGGCATCGAGCGTGTAGGGCGTGATCAGATGCGGGCCGCGCGGGCCTTCGATCCAGTAGGGCAATTCATCCGAATAGCTGTCGGCGCTGTAGACGAACCCGCCTTCCTCCATGGCCAGGGTGAGTGTGTTGGCCGAGCAGCGCCCCTGATAGAAGCCAAGCGGGCGGCTGCCGGCAACCTCCCGGTGCAGGCGGATCGCCTCAACGATGTCGGCGCGCTCAGCCTCGGGGGCATGGTCGCGGTAGTCGATCCATTTCAGGCCGTGGGTGGCGACCTCCCAGCCCGCCTCGTTCATCGAGGCGACAATGTCGGGGGCTCGCGCCATGGCGGTGGCCACGCCGTAGACCGTGACCGGCATGGCACGCTCGGTGAACAGCCGCCAGAGCCGCCAGTAGCCAGCGCGCGAGCCGTACTCGTAGATCGATTCCATGTTCATGTGGCGCTGGCCTGGCCAGGCCGCTGCGCCGACGATCTCGGACAGGAACGCCTCGGATGCCGCATCGCCGTGCAGGATGCAGTTCTCGCCGCCCTCCTCGTAGTTGATCACGAACTGGACGGCGATTCGCGCCCCGTTCGGCCACGCGGCATGGGGCGGGTTGCGTCCGTAACCGATCAGGTCACGCGGGTAGGGCGCTGTGGCGGGGTTGAACATTCACGAGCCTCTGTAGGTGGAATAGGACCATGGCGAGGCCAGCAACGGCACGTGGTAGTGCCCGTCCGGCTCGGACATGGTGAAGCGGATCGGCACGACATCGAGGAAGGGCTGGCTGGCCTGCGCCGTGCCGCGCGCCCGGAAATAGTCGCCGACGTGAAAGGCCAGCTCATACGTGCCGGTGGCATAGCTCTCGCCGATGAGCAGCGGCGCATCGGTGCGCCCGTCGGCGTTGGTCAGGACATCGCTGATCGGCAAGCGCACCTCGCCATCGATCCGGTGCAGCGTGATACGGACGCCTTTGGCCGGCCCGCCGTTGACGGTGTCGAGGATATGGGTGGACAATCTGCCCATGCGGCTGGCCCTGACCTGAAAGCGTGCAAATTCCGGAAGCGAGCAAAACACGCAACCCCGGAGCGGGACTGCGCCGTGCAAATGTGACGTTTGGCGCGGCTTGTGCAAGAGCAGAAGTTCGGCCATCAGCGGATGGCGCGCTACGCACCGCCAATCTGGCCTGATCGGCCTGGCGCTGCCGGGACAGTCTGAGGGACGTGATGCTGGACGCCTATCTTCTGGAATGGGGCTCGCTGCTGCTGCGCTGGCTGCATGTGATTGCCGGGATCGCCTGGATCGGCTCGTCGTTCTTCTTCATGCATCTCGACGCGTCGATCAGGCCAGCGCCGGACATTCCGGCGGGCAAGGGCGGCCATGCCTGGCAGGTCCACGGCGGCGGCTTTTACGAGATGAAGAAGTATCTTGTGGCCCCGTCCTTCATGCCGGCTGAACTGACCTGGCACAAATGGCAGGCCTACTGGACCTGGTTCTCGGGCTTTTTCCTACTCGTCTGGATCTACTACGCGCAATCGTCCCTTTATCTCATCGACCCGGCCGTGATGGTCCTTCCGGCCTGGCAGGCTGCCGGGATCGGCATCGGGTCACTGGTCTTCGGCTGGGCCGTGTATGACGGGCTGTGCCGCTCGCCGCTGGCGAAGAACGAGGCCCTGCTCGCGCTGGGCGGCTTCGGCTTCGTGGTCCTGATGGCATGGCTTTATGCGCAGGTGTTCTCCGGGCGCGGCGCGATGATCCATATCGGTGCGCTGATGGCCACGATGATGGCTGGCAATGTGCTGATGGTGATCATCCCCAACCAGCGCAAGGTCGTGGCGGACCTGATCGCAGGGCGCGTGCCGGATGCGAAATACGGCAAGATCGGCAAGCAGCGCTCGACCCACAACAACTACATCACCTTGCCGGTGGTGTTCATGATGCTGGCCAACCACTACCCGGTCACCTACGCCAACAACTCTGTGATCCCGTTCATCACCGCGCTGGTGATCGTGGCAGGTGCCATCATCCGCCATTTCTACAATGTACGGCACCTCGACCATGCGAAATCGCCCTGGTGGGCCTGGGCGGTCGCAGCGGTGGCAATGCTGCTCGCCTTCTATGTGGCGATGGCGTCGAGCCCCGGCGGGCGCGATCGGCTTGGCTTGGCCCAGCTTGACGAGAAGCGCATCCAGCTGGCGGGCCTTGCCTTGCCGCCGGCCCACGTCACCGACATCATCACCGGGCGCTGTGCCATGTGCCATGCACCCGAGCCGGGCTGGACCGGCATCCAGATCGCGCCCAAGGGCGTGATGCTGCACACGCCGGAGCGTATCGCCCTGCAGCGCGACGCGATCCGCATGCAGGCCGTGCTGACCCACGCCATGCCGCCCAACAATCTCAGCGAGATGACGCTGGCCGAGCGGCGTGCGGTGGCGGAATGGCTGCGCCGCTAGATCAGACTGGCGTGGACGGGCTTTGCCCAAGCCCGGCAGGGTGCTGACAAGCCCGCAGGCATCCAGTAAGCGTGATCATCTGTTTGATGATGGGGTTGACGCCGATGCTGGTCCGTTTGCTGTTTGCCTTGAGCGTGCTCATCCCGATGTCGCTGGCTGCGCAGGCTCAGGCCCCGCGCCCGGAGCCGCAGGGCTCTCGTGATCATCCGCTCGTGGGCCGCTATGAGGGCAGCCGCATTCACGCCTATCAGCAGGTGGCCTTTGAAGAGGGGCGCGTCATCATCGGGCCGGTGATCCGGCGCGATGTCCTCGGCGAACAGAACATCATCCAGGCATCCGGCAGGCAAACAACGATCAGCTACAGGGCGGCGGTGGATCGTTCGCCGCTGGAGGTGCTGCGCAACTTCCAGCAGACACTGGCAGGCCGCGGTTTCGAGATGCTGTTCGAATGTCATCGCGAAACCTGCGGCGACCGCACCGGCAGCAACCTGTGGTTCACGCTGATCGACCGCCGTGCACTGGCATCGTCCATGAATGCCGGCTGGGATACAGGCCGCTACACGGCGCTTCGCCTGAAGCGGGCAGAAGGCGATGTGTTCGTTTCGATCTATGTCCAGCAAGCCGCGCAGATGATCCAGACGCGCGTCGAAGTGATCGAGGTGCGCGGCATGGAGGCGGACCGCATCCGCGTTCTCGGTGCGTCTGAACTCAAGTCCGCCATCGATGCGACCGGCAAGGTGGCGCTGTACGGAATCTATTTTGATGTCGACAAGGCCGAGGTCAAACCGGAGTCCAAGCCGCAGATCGATGCCATTGTCGCATTCCTCGGTGCAAATCCTGGCCTGAACGTTGTGGTCGCCGGCCACACTGATAATCAGGGGGCGTTCGATTACAATGTCGGGCTGTCGCAGCGCCGGGCGCAGGCGGTTGCGCGGGCCCTTGGTGCCGCCGGCATCGCTCCGGCGCGCGTGACGGCTTTCGGAGCCGGCATGTCATCGCCGGTCGCGCCGAACGACACGCCCGCGGGTCAGGGCCGGAACCGGCGCGTCGAAATCGTCAGGCGATAGGGGCCGTTGCGAACAGATGGCGACGGCTTCGCCTTCAGGCGACGCAACAATCCGCCGCTGTTCGGCCTCGTTGATTCGTTCACCGCCTGAGCCGGTGTGTTTTTCGCACAATTCAGCTTGCATTCAGCCCCGCACAGCTAAACCCTAAGCCTGTGGCTCCGTTTGCCACGCAGGCTGGGGGATTGGCCTTCCGTGTTGTCATCTGTGCTGTACCGCAGCCCATGGGCGCGCGGGCTTGGTATCTTTGCACTCGTCGGACTGCTCTGGGGCTGGATTGCCTATCCGTGGCTGAGCGGTGAGGTCACGATCCCCTACGATGCCAAGGCGCATTTCCAGGCGCAGATCCAGTTTCTGGCCAATGCGCTGCACCGGGGCGATTCGCCATTCTGGACGCCGAACATCTTCGGCGGCTCGCCCCAGATCGCCGATCCGCAATCGCTGATCTTCTCGCCCGCCATCCTGCTGGCACTGCTTGATGCCACGCCCAGTTTCCGCAGCATGGATGGCTACGTGCTGGGCCTTTTGCTGATCGGTGGGCTGGCCTTCGCCCAGTTCGGGCGCGAGCGCGGCTGGCATCCGGCAGCGCAGGTTCTGGCAGCGCTGGTGTTTGCCTTTGGCGCTTCAGCCTCCTGGCGACTGCAGCATGTCGGGCAGGTCCAGAGCCTCGCCTGCTTCGCGGTGGCCTTCTGGCTGCTGGCGCGCGCTCTCCGCCATGGGTTATGGAAGAGCGGCCTTGGCGCGGGCGCGGCTGCTGCGGTGATGGTGGTGACACCCGATCAGGTGGCGTTCCTCGGGGTCTATGTGCTGGCAGCCTACGCTGCATGGTTCATCCTGCATGACGGTGCCCCGTTGGCGGCGCTCCGGCGCTCGGCACCGGCCCTGCTTGCGGGTGGGTTTGTCGGCCTTGTGCTGGTGGCCATTCCCCTGGCGATGACGCTTCTGTTCTCGGAGGCATCGAGCCGCGCCGAGATCGACTATGCCGAAGCGGCGCGTGGCTCGCTTCACCCAGCCTCGCTGCTGACGGCTTTCATCGGGGATCTGTTCGGGGCCAAGGATCCGGCGGTCGAGTTCTGGGGGCCATCCAGCTACGCGTGGTCGCCGGCCAACCTGACACTGTCGCAGAACATGGGCCAGATCTATGTCGGCGCGCTGCCGGTCCTTGCCGTCGTGTTCTGGCTGGCGCGGGGCGGCTGGGCTGAAAGGGGCGAGGCGCGCTTTGTGCTTGGGGCCTTGCTTACCACCGTGGTCTACGCGATCGGCGCCTATACGCCGCTCTATCCGCTGATCTTCAATGCGCTGCCGGGAGCGGACCTGTTCCGCAGGCCGGCGGATGCGACCTTCATGATCGGCGCACTGCTGGCGCTGCTCGGCGGGCATGCCCTGAACGCGGGCCTGCGCGCCGGCGTGGCTGACGAAACAGAAGGTCAGTGGCGCGACAAGGCGCGGGCGCTCGGCCTGACGCTCCTGGTGGCGTTCTTGGCGTGGGGCGCTGCAGCGACCGTCGCCGCCTCACATGGGCAACTTGTCGTGGCCCTGCCAGCATTGGGCAGCGCCGCACTTTGGCTTGCCGCGTCCCTTGGCCTGCTGGCCTTGCTGGTTCTGCCCTTCCCGACAACGTCGCCAGGGTCTTTGCCGGGGGCTGTGCTGGCGGTTGTCCTCGGTGTGTTTCTCGCTGCCGATCTGAGGGTCAACAACGGGCCGAACGAGTCCACCGCACTGCCACCAGCGCTCTATGCCGAACTGGAACCCAACACCGACAATGACACGATTGCGTATCTGAAATCCGTTCTGGCCCGCAGCCATCGGGAAACCGACCGGCGCGACCGGGTGGAATTGCTGGGCATGGCGTTCCATTGGCCGAACCTCGGCATGATCCACGGCTTCGACCATGCTTTCGGCTACAACCCGCTGCACATGGCCGAGTTCACCGAGGCCACCGGCGCACGCGACCACATGGGCGGCGCACAGGACCGCACCTTCACGCCGATGTTCCCGTCGTTCCGCTCGGCCTTTGCCGACATGCTGGGCTTGCGCTTCATCGTCTCGGCGGTGCCGATCGAGCGGGTCGACCGCTCGCTGAAGCCCAGTGATCTCAACTTGCTGGCACGCACCCGCGACGGCTTCATCTACGAGAACACCCGCGCACTGCCGCGCGCGCTGTTCGTGCCGGCGGTGCGGCTGGCTGATTTCGAAGAGAAGCTCGACAAGGGTCTGCCGGCAGATTTCAATCCGCGAACCAGCGTGCTGCTGGAACAGGTGCCGGACGGGTTCGACCTGAAGCTTCCGCTCAGCGCCGTCCATCAGGGGCCGACCGGCACCTCCGAGAATGGCCCCGAGAGGCCAGCGAAGGTCCGGCTTGTCTCGTATGCCAACACCGAGGTCGTGATCGAGGTCGATGCGCCGCGCGCCGGTTTCGTGGTGCTCAATGACATCTGGCACCCTTGGTGGGGAGCCACCGTCAACAACGTCGAAGCCGAGGTGCTCAAGGCCAACGTGCTGTTCCGTGCGGTGCAGGTGGCCGAGGGGCGCAGCATTGTGCACTTCAGCTTCAGGCCGCTCGACGGGCTGATGGCGGACTTGCGGGAAAAGGTGCTCGGTCCGGAAGAGGACGAGCCCTCTTCCGACGTCGCCATGGTGCCCTGAAGCACGCCGCCGTCAGTCGGCCCCATCCGGCACCGGATGGCAGGGCCGATCAGGCCCCGGGATCGCCAACCAGACCTGCCGCAGCAATACCGGCCATGGCTGCGATCTCGTCATTGTCGGAGGTGTCGCCCGAGACGCCGATCGCACCGATGATGGCCTTGGCGCTATCGCGGATCAGCACGCCGCCGGCCACCGGGATCAGGGCGCCGCCAATGGCGTGGGTTGCGGCCGAAATGAAGTGCGGGCGCTCCGAAGCCATGCGGGCAATGGCGCGGGAGCCGACGCCCAGGCTGATCGCCCCCATGGCCTTGCCGCGCGCGATGTCGCCGCGCTTGAGGCTGGTGCCATCCTCGGAAGCAGAGAGCTTGATCGCGCCGCGTTCGTCGAGAATGCAGATTGCGAGCGCATTCATGCCCTTGGCGCGGCCCTCGGCAAGAGCGGCAGAAAGAATGGTCTGGGCAGCGGCAAGGGTCAGGGGCATGGGCAGGTCCTCGGGTGTGAACAGCGCCGGCGTGCAGAACGCGGCCAGTTCCCCAGATAGTCTGCCATCCGCCAGGTTGGGCAGGGGCGCAACACTGGAAAAGCCGGGTTGCGCACATGAAAATCAGCAAGCGACCATGGTGGCATGCCGTCAAAAGCCGCCGGCAGGACGTTCACTCCGGCTTGTTTGACTTCTTGCCGGCTTCGCTGACCTGACCGGCACGGATCACAGCCCAGACGCTGGCGGCCGAGAACAGGATACCTGCCGCCAGATAGAGCGTGAAGGATTCGCGGAGAGCTTCAAGAATGGCGTGCATGACGGCTCCTCAGGCCAGCGGACCGCATGACATGGTCCAGGCAGCATGTGTCCTGGCCATTTGCGCGATCCCTGTCGCTTCTGTCGTTTCGGCAAGCATTCCGGTTCAATTCAGGATGTCTCCAGTCGTCTCTTGCAGGCATCGGAAGCAGCCCATGGCCAGCACCATGTCCGAACGTCTTGCAGTTCCATGGCAGGGTCGGCACAAGCCTCGGAGAGGCCAAATTCCGACACCAGCATGATGCGTGCGTTGATCATGTTGCATTGCGAAATAGGGCAGCGATAAGGCACAGCCAGCGGTGCGGCGGTGAGCAACGATCACAGAACCGTCAGCGACAGTCCTGCATGCGCGGCGGCCGGTGCCGAGGGTCCGGGGCCGGGGGATGGCCAAGAGGGCAGGGGCACCGGTTCAGGCGCTGCCCGTTTGCTGCCCTGTCCCTATGCGTCGCGGTGCTTGATTGATCGAGCCTGCCTGTGCTTGATTGCGGCCCAACGAGAACCGGAGGAAGACATGGGACTTTTCAAATTCATCAAGGATGCTGGCGCCAAGATCTTCGGGGGCAGCGCGGCCAAGGCGGCCGATGCTGAAACCCTGCAGAAGGAACTTGCCAGCCATGGCCTTCCCGCCAACGTGCAGGTTGATGTCAACGGCGACAAGGTGACCGTCAGCGGCGCGGCCATGACAACCGAGGAAGCCGAGAAGATCATCCTGGCGCTCGGCAACACGGTGGGCGTTGGCGAGGTCGAGAGCAACCTTCTGATCCACAACGAGGTTCCCCCGTCCGTGATGTACACGGTGAAGAAGGGCGATACGCTCTGGAAGATTGCCGAGACGCATTACGGCAAGGGCAAGGGCGCGATGTATACCGAAATCGTCGCCGCCAATTCGCCGCCGGTGAAGAACCCGGATCTGATCATGCCGGGCTGGGTGCTGCGCATTCCGCCGCAGAACTGACGGGCCCGGTCGCACCGTGCCCGGCGACCCGTTCAGTCGTCGATATCCATCGAATACGCGATCTGTGCCGCGCCCCACCGCCTGCCGAGGACGGTGACGGGCGCGGAAACTTCCCGGACCATTTCACCGAAGCCGCGGGGCATGTCGCGGCGATAGGCCTGCACCACGGGCCAGGGCGAGAAACGCGCCGCGCGCAGTGTCCAGCGGTCATCGTAGATGCGCCGATGGCGCGAGAAGCTATGGGTGAAGCGCGGATCATCCAGCCGCTGCTGCTGCTGGTAGGCCGGGTGATGCACCGGCACGTAGCAGTTCTGGTCTGTCGCGACGGCATAGGCGATGCCTTTGTCGGGCGCATAGTAACGCGCGGCGATCGGCGGCAGGACATCCTCGAAAAAGCCGAGTGCAGGGTGAATGAATTGCCGCGGACTGGTGCCGTCGACCGGGATGAGTTCGCTCGAAAACAGCACCGCCTGCGATATGTTGTGGTTGGCCAAGGCTTTAGTGAAGATGCCTGCCAGATCATCGGCAAACCGCTTGGCGGTGGCGATCACGGCCGCATTGGCAAGGTCCAGTTGCCGCATCAGTGCCGTGAGTTTTTCGGCAGAGGCCGGATCACGCGGATGCAGCAGCTTCAGCGAAATGGTCTGCACGTCGAGGGCGACGAGGCGCGCAGCAAAGGAGCCGATGCCTTCGATGCGGACAAATGCCTCGACGCTGCCAAGCGCCAGCAGGGCAGGAGGCCGCTCGAGCATCACCCCTTGATGACCAACATCGATGGTCGTGGTGACATGCTCGATGCCATCCAGCTTGATGACGGTACGGCAGGCATGGGGCATGCGCGGGCCCATGCGGCGCTCCGCACCCATGGACCGGGCAGCAATCTCCAGCCGTTCCAGCCGTTTTGACAGACGTCCCGAGGTGCTGATCTGGCGCAGCCGGTGCGCCGATCCTGCCACCAGCAGCGCCATGGAGGCCGCCGGGCCGCCTGGCAACGAGTCGGCAGCCGGTGCTTCCATGCCTTTGGGAAGGGCCGGGCTGGCAGACTCCGGCGCGCCGGGCGATGGCGGGGGTCGGTGATCATCGCGATAAGGCAAGGCTCGAGGTCCAGCTTAAAGGGCAGATCATGGGCATATATCGAAAAAGATGAAAAATTTGGCAAAGCACCTGTTTACTTTTGCGGCCAGACCGGGCGCGCCGCCGTCGGCGGTTTTCAGCGGCAGGCGCTGCCCCGCGCTGATGGCGCCATAAACCGGTTGCCACAGCTCTGCGCCATGCTCTAGCTCTTTGGAGCCGCAGCTCACGCGGCGCACCGGAGGACGGTATGATTGCGGACTGGAGCATGGACGAGGTCATGGCGGGCCTGGCCGACGGCAGCATTATCCTTGTCGATGTGCGCGAGCCGCACGAGTTCGCGCTTGGCCATATCCCCGGCTCGGTCTCCATGCCGCTGTCGCAGTTCGACCCGTCGGCGCTGCCCGACGAGCCGGGCCGCCAGGTGGTGTTCTCCTGCGCTGCCGGTGTGCGCTCGCAGCACGCGATCGCGCTGGCCAACGCTGCTGGCCTCGCCCATGACAGCCATTATGGCGGCGGGTTCAAGGAATGGTTTGGTGCCGGCGGGCCTGTCGATCGCGGCTGAGCCGTGTGGGCGGCAAAGGCATCCCGCGCCAGACGATTGAGCGCCATGCCGGTTCCGGTCGCATTGATCTTGCCACATGGACGCAGTGCGCAATCCGGGCTTGTGGCCAGGGCGGTTTTTCTGCCCTTATAGTGCAGCGTCATTTTTTCAGATCGGGATCATCCAGCCCATGCGACCCATGAAATTCGGAGTTGGCCAGCCCATTCGCCGCCTCGAGGACCAGCGCTTCATCACCGGCGCGGGCCGCTACACCTCCGATCTGATTCCCGCCAACGCCCTGCATGGCTTCGTGCTGCGCAGCCCGCATGCCCATGCCAGCTTCCGGTTCACCGATCTGGCCACGGCAAGGGCCATCAAGGGCGTCAAGCTGATCCTGACGCACGAGGACATTGCCCATCTTGGCGACCTGCCCTGCAAGGGCCTGATCCAGACCACGGATGGCACGCCCGTCAAGCCGACGCCGCATCCGATCCTGGCCAAGGGCACTGTGCGCCATGTTGGCGAGGCGGTGGCGTTCATCGTGGCAGACACCGTCAACAAGGCGCGCGACGCGGCCGAAGCCATCGGCATCGACTACACCGTGCTGCCCGCCATCACCGGGATTGCAGCAGCAACGGCCAAAGGCGCGCCGCAGGTCTGGCCGGACCGGCCCGGCAACATCGCCTTCACGGCCGAGCAGGGCAACAAGGCCCGCACCGATGCGGCCTTCGCGAAGGCCGCCAGCACCGTATCGATGACGATCGTCAACAACCGGCTGGTCTCCAGCTACATGGAGACGCGTGCGGCCATCGCCGAATATGACACGAAGACCAAGCGGTTCACGCTGACGCTGGGCAGCCAGGGCAGCCACGGCGTGCGCGACCTGCTGTGCAACAGCGTGTTCAAGATCGATCCGTCGAGAATGCGGGTGATCACGCCCGATGTGGGCGGTGGCTTCGGCACCAAGATTTTCCTCTACAGCGAGTATCCGCTGGTGCTGACGGCAGCCGAGAAGCTGAAGCGCCCGATCGCCTGGGTGGCCGAGCGCACCGAGCATTTCCTGGCCGACACCCATGGCCGCGCCAACCTCGCGACCGCCACGATGGCGCTCGACGCGAAGGGCAAGTTCCTTGGCCTCCGGGTCCAGCTCGATGCCGACATGGGCGCGATGCTGTCGCAGTACGGGCCGTTCATCCCCTGGGTCGGGACCACGATGACCTCCGGCTGCTATGACATTCCGGCGGTGCATGTGGTGTTCCGCGGGGTGCTGACGCACACGACCCCGGTCGATGCCTATCGCGGGGCCGGACGCCCCGAGGCGGCCTACTTGATCGAGCGCCTCGTTGACGAGATCGCCCTGAAGACGGGGCGCAAGCCCGAGGCAGTGCGCACGCAGAACTTCGTCAAGCCAAAACAGATGCCCTACAAGACCCAGACCGGTCCGACCTATGATTCCGGCGAGTTCGACGGGCACATGCGGCAGGCCATGATGCGGGCCGATTGGGCCGGTTTCCCGGCGCGGGCGCGGAAGGCTGCCAAAGGCGGCAAGCTGCGCGGGATCGGACTTGCCTGCTATATCGAGGCGTGCGGCGGCGGCGGCCCCGAGAGCGCCTGGGTCACCATCGAGGCGGATGGCTCTGCCACCGTGAAGATCGGCACCCAGTCGAACGGGCAGGGCCACGAGACGGCCTATGCCCAGCTCGTGTCGCAGGAACTCGACCTGCCGCTCGACAAGATCAAGGTGCTGCAAGGCGACACCGACCAGATCGAGCATGGCTCCGGAACCGGTGGTTCGCGTTCGATTCCCGTGGGCGGGGCCGCTCTGGCGCATGCCTCGCGCACGCTGGCTGACAATCTCAAGAAGCTCGCGGCTGACAAGCTGGAGACGGCAACGTCCGACCTCGAGATCGCTGCCGGGAAGGTGATGATCTCAGGCACCGACAAGGCGCTGAGCTTTGCCGAGATCGCGGCGCTGCCGGGCGCGACGGCGGCGATGCTGACTGTCAAGGACACCTGGAAGCCGCCGGAAGCGACCTATCCGAACGGAACCCATGTGGCTGAAGTGGAGATCGATGCCGACACCGGTGCGACCCGCATCGTCAACTACTGCGTGGTCGACGATTTCGGCGATGTGCTCAATCCGCTGATGCTGGCCGGGCAGGTCCATGGTGGCGCGGTGCAGGGCATCGGCCAGGCGCTGATGGAAGAGGTGCGCTTCGACGCCGAAGGGCAGATGCTGACGGCGAGCTTCATGGATTATGCCATGCCGCGCGCCGCCGACGTGCCAAGCTTCTCGTTCGAGACGCGCAACGTGCGCTGCGTGACCAACGCGCTCGGCGTGAAGGGTGCTGGTGAAGCCGGCGCCATCGGGGCGTGCCCGGCGGTCATGAACGCACTGGTCGATGCCTTGAAGAGGGCCGGCAAACCGACCTGCATCGACATGCCCGCAACGCCGGCCAAGCTGCGCAAGTTGATTGCCTGAGATGATCTTGCGTTGATGCAATGATCAATTTGCAGTTTTGGTGATTATCTCACGAAGTTGAGAGTGGCGTCTTGATCGATGTCATGCGCTGCTCTTTTCCGGCAAAAGGAATGTTGATTGGTGTTCTGGCTGGATCGTCCGCCAGGGCCGACATTCCATTCGAGCCTGGAGCGCTGCATGTCTGGTCGTCTTGTTACTTTTGGTCGCCTTGCCCTTGTCGCCGCTGTCATTGCTGGCGGGGCCTCTGCTGCACTGGCACAGTCTGCCGCCATTCAGGCACGCAAGGACGTCCTCAAGACGTTCGGGCCTGCATCCCGCGCGCCGGGCCTGATGCTGCGTGGCGAGCAGCCGTTCGATCTGGCCACCGTGCAGGCCGCCCTGAAGGTTTTTGCTGAAGGCGCTCCAAAGCTGCCTGCCCTTTTCCCGAATGACTCCCAGACCGGCGACACGAAGGCGCTGCCCGTGATCTGGCAGGAAAAGGACAAGTTCAACGCCATTTTCGCCAAGCTCGAAGCTGATTCCAAGGCCGCAATGACGGCGATCACCAACGAGGCCACCTTCAAGACCGAAATGCCCAAGGTTCTGGGCAGCTGCGGCACCTGCCACACGACGTATCGCGCACGCTGAGTGATTTGACCGAGGGGCTGAGATGCACGGAAGCCAGACGCCACAATCGGTCCGCGCGTGGGATTTGCCCACGCGTCTGTTCCATTGGGCACTGGTTTTCTGCATCATCAGCGCCTGGGTCTCATTCGAATATGCCGGAAAGCTCGGCGATCCGACCCTTCGCTGGCACCGCTGGAACGGCTACGCCATCCTGATCCTGCTGGTGTTCCGGATCCTGTGGGGCTTTGTCGGCGGCTCGACATCGCGGTTCGCGGCTTTCATCCGCTGGCCTTGGGTGGCTCTGGGCTATCTCAAGGACACGCTTGCCGGACGGCACCGGGCCTACCTCGGCCACAATCCGGCCGGCTCATGGATGATCGTGGCGCTCATCGTCGTGGTCATGGGGCAGGGCGTGCTGGGCCTGTTCACGCTGGAACACAATGAGGTGACAGCTGGCCCTCTGCAGCGCTTGATCCTTGATGACGAAGTGACGACCAAGCTGGTGCAAAGCCTCCATGGGCGCGGATTCTACGTTATTCTGGGACTGGCCGCGCTGCATGTACTGGCGAATGTGCTTTACCAGCACCTGGCCAAGGACAAGCTGATCACGGCCATGGTCACCGGGCGCAAGCCAATGGCCGCCTACGAGGACCAGCCTGAGGCAAGCGGGGGCCATCCTGTTCTGGCCCTAGGGTGCCTGATGGCCGCTGTGGTGATTGTCTTCGGCGGCATCACCCTGATGGGTGGCCGCATCCTCTGAATGCGCTAACGTCGCCGAGGCGACGCCCTGCTGCTTGCACCGTCAGCCCTGCTTGGCCGGGGTGTGGACCACCAGTCCGTCGAGGCTGTCCTTCACCCTGATCTGGCAGGAGAGGCGCGAGGTCGGCTTCACGTCGAAGGCGAAGTCGAGCATGTCCTCTTCCATCGGTTCGGCCTTGACGACAGCGGCCGTCCAATCCTCAGCGACATAGACATGGCAGGTGGCGCAGGCGCAGGCCCCGCCGCATTCGGCCTCGATGCCCGGAATGGCATTCTTGATCGCCGCTTCCATCACGGTCGAGCCGGTTTCGGCCTCGATGGTGCGGGCGGTACCGCCTGCGTCGATATAGGTGATCTTTGCCATCAGCCCTGATCCGTCTGCGGGCAGGCCGCGCGGGCCTGCCTCCCAACCATGAAAACGGGCGCGACTGCCTGTGCCAGCGCGCCCTGCGTGACCCTTGAGTTAATACGGGACGACCGGCTTGTGAAGCGGCTTTGCTCGGCCCCTTGTGGGCAAGCGCCGGGCCTTTGGCCTCAGGCTGCCTTGAGCAAGGCGCTGATGGCGGCGCGGGCCTGCTCGGCGGCTGTGCAGAGTGCGGTCAGGTCTTGCTGCGCGGCAGGCGCTTGCGGTGAAGACTGAACCGACAACGCCTTCTCGACCTGTTCGGCGGCATCGGCCACCTGCCATGCCCCGATGGCGCGGGCTGCCCCCTTGAGCGTGTGGGCTGCGTCGCAGCCAGCCTCGGTGCTGGCCTGCCGGATGGTGGCGAGGTGACGGACGCACTGGTCGGCGAAGAGTGCGAGCAGCTCCTGTTCGAGCTCATGATCGCCGCCGCTCTGGCGTGCCAGGTAGACCATGTCGATGGGCGACTGGCCAAACACCGGAAGGGCGGACGCGGTCATGGCAGGCTCTCTGGTCTCGATGTGGTTGTGAAGGCTGATGCTTGGGCGCGTCACGGCGAGCGTGCGGATGACAGCTGTGGTCTCCATGGTCCACCGGGATGGTAACCAAGCCGTTAACGACGTTTTGGAAAGAATCGGCCTCGGCGGTTCCAATATCCCCGGCAGTCATTTACCTTTAACCATGGTAAACGCGTGGACTCCCATGTCCGCGCGCGGTGGTGTGGCGTGAAAAAGGCGGAACTCATGTCCAAGACGAAGAAGGTGGTCGATCCCACCGAGGCAGCCCTTTCGGCCATCGAAGAGGCGCTCAAGCTCGACAATCTGACCTCTGGCACGGATTCCGCCAAGGATGCGACGGCTGATGCACCGGATGATGCGGTCGCCAAGGCATCGTCGAAGGCCGCCTCTCGCCCGTCGGAGTCTGCCGATCCGCGCATGCCGTCGGTGATGAGCGCCGATCTGAGCCAGTTCGAGCCCCAGCCGCTGCCACGGACCGAACCGTTGAGCGCCGCGCGGGCCGCCGCCGTCGCGCCCGACGAGATCAAGCCGCTGCCGCCGCTGGCCCCGCCCGCCCCGGCCAACACGCAGGAAGCCGGCAGCCGCGCCGCGATGGTGCCGCCATCGCTGGTTGCCCCCGATGCGAGCCGCGTCGCCAACGATGATGGCCGGACGATGAACGACCTGGTTCAGGCCTTCTCGGCGCGCCCCTCGCGCAAGCCCTATCTGTCGGCTGTGCTCGGCTCGCTGCTTTGGGCCGGCGGCATCGGCTTCATGCTGATGGCGCAGCACGGTGACGCGGCAGCGGCCATGGCGGCCGTGTCGTCATTCAATGTCGGCCAGTGGGCGATGCTGGCAGGCGTTCTTCTCCTGCCGATCCTGCTGATGTTCGCGCTTGCCGGCATTTACATGCGCGTCGGCGAAATGCGCCTTGCCTCGCGGGCCATGACCAATGCGGCCATCCGCCTTGCCCAGCCCGAAACGGTAACGGCCGATGCCATGGTTTCGCTGTCGCAGGCCATCCGCCGCGAGGTTGCGGCGATGGGCGACGGAATCGAACGAGCCGTGGCGCGCGCCGGCGAACTGGAAACCATCGTGCGCTCCGAAATCTCGACGCTGGAGCGTGCCTATTCAGACAATGAGGTGCGCCTTCGTGTGCTGATCGACGAACTGGTCACCCAGCGCGAGGCGATCACCAGCAATTCCGAGCGGGTCAAGGTGTCGATCAGCGGCGCTCACGAGAACCTTGCCCGCGACCTCGAGAATGCCAGCCGCTCGATTGCAGAGGCGGTCAACACTGCCGGCGACCGCGTGACCGGTGCGCTCGGCAACAAGGGCGATGAGATCACCAACGCGCTTGGCCGGGCCGGCGACCGCATGGTCGACGAGATCGGCTCGCGCGGGTCCGATCTGGTGGATCGTCTCCAGATCACGTCCAACGAGGTGAGCGAGCGGCTGTCGAAGGCCAGCGACACCGTGGCGTCAGCGCTCGACCAGCGCTCATCGGAAATCACCGAGCGTCTGGAGCAGGCCAGCGGCCGGATGGCGACCACGCTCAACGAGCAGTCCGCCGAAATGGCCGCGCGGCTCGAGGCGACCACGCAGAATGTCACCGAGCAGCTTGATGCCCGCACCCAGGACATCACGGCCTCGCTCGAGCGCACCGGCTCGGTGCTGACCGAAGGCCTGTCCGGCGGCGCGCGCGAAGTCACCCGCACCATTGCCGAGACCGGCCGCACCGTGGCCGAGGCGATTGCGCTCAGGGCCGCTGAGGTCAACGAGGCGCTGGCCAGCACCGGCGAGAAGCTCACCGGCGAAATCGCCCTGCGCGGCGAGGATGTCGTGGCACGTTTCAACGAAAGCGGCGTGCAGCTCGCAGCCCTGATCAGCGAGCGCGGCGGTGCCCTCAACGAACAGATTGCCGAAACCGGCAACCGCATTCACGAGACGCTCAATGTCAACGGTCGGGCCCTTACCGAAGATCTGGAAGCCCGCACCACAAGCCTTCGCGAGGTGCTGAGCGTCAGTGGCCAGAACCTTGCCAGCGACCTGGAAGCCCGCACCATAAGCCTTCGCGAGGTGCTGAGCGTCAGTGGCCAGACCCTTGCCAACGATCTGGAAGCCCGCACCGCGACCCTGCGCGATACGCTTCATGTCAACGGCAAGGCGGTCACCGAGGAACTGGAGACCCGCACCGAGGCGCTGCGCGATGTTCTGGTCAGCCAGACCGCCGAGGCCCGCAGCCTGTTTGCCGCCGCGACCAGCGAGATGCAGCAGCGCCTGGCCACCGAGAGCGAAAGCTCCCGCAACCTTCTGGCCGGCACCGGCAAGGACATCGTCATGGCCCTGGCCAGCCAGGGTGCGCGCGTCAACGAGGCGTTGGCCGCCAATGGCGCGTCGATCCTGCAGACGGTCGAGGCCCGAGGCCGCGATCTCGAAACCGCGATGGGCGGACGGCTCGTCGCGCTGGAAGACATCATCGTCAACCGTGGCGGCACGCTGGCGCAGAAGCTGGCGACCGACTCGGCCCGCTTCACCGATGAAATGGGCCAGCGCCTCGTGCAGATCGAGACCTTGCTGACCACAGAGGGTGAGCAACTGATCGAACGCCTGACCCAGCGCACCGACGGGGCTGCTGTCACTCTCGCTGCCCGCACCAACGAGGCTGCCGCTGCGATGGAAGCCCAGATCAAGGCTTTCGAGGATCGTTCCGGCGCCAAGAGCGCCGAAATCGCCAACTCGCTCGACAGCCTGATCGCCCGCATCGACACCAATCTCGGCAACCGGGCGCAGGTTCTCAACGAGGCGCTGGTGGAGCGCACGGTCGAGATTGCCCGCGTCCTGGCAGAAGGTGGCCGCGATGTGACGCAGGCGCTCGCCGCCAAGGCCGACGAGATCGGCGATGTCGTGACCTCCAAGAGCGAGGCGCTGACGCTGACGCTCTCGGCCAAGGCCGACGAGATCAACCAGACACTGGGTGGCCGCGCACTGGAAATCGCCGACACGCTGGACCAGCGCATCGGCCGCTTCGAAGAGCGTGTGGTCAACCGGCTCGACACCGTGTCCGGTACGCTGGACGAACGCAGCCGCTTCATCGCCGAAACGCTGCAGGCCAAATCCGATGGCATTTCGGCCACGCTGGGTGCGCGCGCGGAAGAACTGCGCCAGCTCTTCGATGTCGAAGGGCAGGGTGTCGTCAGCGCGCTGGGCGCACGGGGCGAAGCCATCGCAGCCGATGTGGCCGCCATCGGCCAGGCCGTTGTCTCGACCATCGAAAGCCGGGGTGCGTCCATCGTCGATGGTTTGCGAGAGCGGGGCAGCGAAATCACCACCGCGCTGGCCGAATCGCAGGATCAGCTGCGCACCACGCTCGAGAGCGGCACCAGCAGCTCCGTCAGCACGCTGGTCGCCACCAACGAGCGCATCCGCAACGAACTGGGCGGCACGCTGGAACGGCTGGGCGAGGCCAACCGGCTGATGCAGCAGATCGTCGCTACGGCCAACACCAACCTGAGCGGCGTCGAGAACAGCCTTGCAGACCGCGTCAAGGAACTGGAGACCATCCTCAGTGCCGTGTCCGACGAGACCGGGCGCGCCAGCATGCAGGTGGCACAGCAGGTCGACGCGCTGAAGGGCGTGTCCAGCGGCGCGATCCGTGAGGCCACCGGCCTTGTGGGCCGCCTCGACGAACAGGGCCGTTCTCTGGCCGAATCCACGCGGACCAACATCCAGGCGCTCGGCGAAGCCGCGCTCAGGCTGGAAACAGTCGAGGCCCGCGTCGGCTCCGCCCTGACCGAGCGCAAGCAGGGTCTGGAAGAACTGCTTGAAGCGATCTCGGATCGCACCGGCGATGTCGAGTCGATCACCCGGTCGTTCACGGCGCTGGTCGAGGATTCGCTGAAGGCTGCCGAGCAGCGCGCCCGCCAGATCGGCGGCGTGCTGGCCGACAGCGCCGAAGCGACGACCCATGCCATCACCGAGCATTTCGAAACCGTTCGCACCAATACCGGCAAGGAGCGCGAGCGCACGGCAGCAGCCCTTCGCGCCGCCTATGAGGGCGTGGCGGGCGATCTCGGCAGCGGGCTTGCCAAGGCGACCGAGCAGTTCCAGCAGACCGCAGTGGAACTGCGCGCCATGAATGCCGAGATCCAGCGCGAGCTGGAAGCAACCCGGGCCGAACTGCGCCGGGGCGTGCTCGACATGCCGCGCGAGACGCAGGAAACCACGGCCGCCATGCGCCGCGTGGTGGGCGACCAGATCAAGGCCCTCAACGAACTGTCCGACATCGTCACCCGTTCGGGCCGCTCGCTTGATGTCTCCGCACCAGAGCCCGTCAGGTCCCGCAGCGTGGCCCGTGCGCCCGAACCAGCCCCGGTGCCGGTTGCGCCGCCACGCATGGCCGAAGTGCCGCGCGAGACGGCCATTGCCCGCGCCCCGGAACGGCTGGTGCCCGCCAGCCGGCCCGAGCCTGTGCGCCCTGTCGCCGATACCGGGCCTGCCCCGCGCGGCGGCTGGCTATCGGACCTGCTGACAAGGGCCAGCCGCGACGAGCGGCCCCAGCCCAAGCCGAGCGTCCCGGCGCTGGAGAAGCTCGATTCGCTCTCGGTCGACATCGCCCGCATGATCGACCATGACGCGGCGGTCGAGCTGTGGGATCGCTACAAGCGTGGCGAACGCAACGTCTTCACGCGGCGGCTCTACACGCTTCAGGGCCAGCAGACCTTCGACGAGATCCGCCGCAAGTATCGCCGCGACGAGGAGTTCAAGGACACGGTTGACCGCTATGTGGAGGAGTTCGAGCGCCTGCTCGACGACGCCAGCAAGGGTGGACGCGATCAGGCCATCGCCAACGACTATCTCACGTCGGAAACCGGCAAGGTCTACACCATGCTGGCGCACGCAAGCGGCCGCTTCGAATAAGGCCATACGGCACGGTTGACGCGAAAAAAGCCGCCCCTCGGGGCGGCTTTGCTTTGGGCGTCAGTGGTGCGCTCTCAGGAGCGGGAAAGCCTCAGGCCCGCCCGCCCCAGCGCACGATCTCGCGCAGCACCTGTGACATGGCCAGATCGAGCGCCTGCGCTGCTGCCGGCCCGCTGATGCCGGCCACCGGTACGCGCGCGGAGAAGGCTCGTGCTGCACCGACGCGGCCCGTGCGGTCACTAACGAGGCGCACGGTGACCTCGACCACGGCCTGCGACGAGGCGGCTTCGATGCCGAAGCGGCGTATGTCGGCATTGAGCGCGACATCGGCCACGACACGGTCGCCGGGGCGACCGACGCGGCCCAGACGCGAGGCGTTCTCGAAGGTCTGGATCAGCCGGGTCTGGAACAGCCGGGGCAGGCGGTCGGCCCATTGCGCATCCGGCAGATAGGACAAGGCGCCGCCATCGCTGACGAGGATGCGGTCCGAATCAATGGCCTGCACCGTGGTCGGCTCGTTGACCACCATCTGGCTGCGTGAGCCACCGGCCCTGCCGACATCACCGGGAGCGGTCAGATCGAATGTTGTCCGCTGAGGCTGGCTGTTGCATGCGGCGAGCAGCCCCCCAAGCAGCACGCAAGACAGCGCCACGCGCGTGGGGCGCAAAAGGAAACCTGGGCAGCGGGAGCGCGGATTCATCACGGAGTTTGTATCACGGATTCGGGCAAAGACGTTGGACAGAAGTTAGTGCAGCGGAGCGGCACGACGCATGCCACCTGCGAGCCATCCGAACCTGACCATAGGGCCAGACGGTGGCAAGGTCACCTGCAAACAGGTTGCTGAACGTGGCTGTCCGACGGTTGCCGGCAACACTCATCGGCGGCCGCTATAGTCCGGAATGGCCGGGCGGTTGCCGAAGATCAGCTGCTGCGGGTTGCGCTCGAAGCTGCGCAAGGTGCGGTTGAGGTCGTTCAGGGTCTTGCGGCCATCATTGGCCAGCGCTTCAATGTCGCGCAGGCCGGGGCCGGTGAAACGGTTGATGCCCGTGGTGATCTCCGCCGTGCGCTTGTCAAGATTATCGGCCAGTGCGCGGATGGAGCGGGCCGCTGCCCCGACATCGGCCAGCGCACCCTGGCCCTCGCCGCCGGCGGCAGAGCCGAGGAAGGCTTGCGCGCCCTTGAGCACGCCTTCCACCTGATCGGCGGCGCGGTTGAGCTTTTCGGTAATGCCCGCCACCGACTGCAGGGTTTTGGTGACATCGCCAGAGCCCGTGCCGAGTGCGGCGGCGAAGCGGTCGATATTCTCCAGTGTGCGGTTGACGCGGGCCACGTCGACCTGCCGGGTGATCTCGGAAAGATCCCGCGTGAAGCTTTCGAGCTGCGTTGCCAGCGGTCCGATGCGCTCGGCGGCTACTGCAATGCTGGACAGCATCTTGTTGACGCCGTCCGCATTGTCGCCAAGCGCCGCCGAGAACTTCTCGACATTGCGGATGGTCGTAGAGATCGACTTGTCGTTGTCATCGACAAAGCGTCCGAGGCGCTCGAACAGGTCATCGGTCCGTCGCGCCACATTGCGCACGGTTTCGAGAAGATCCTGCACTTCCGAGCGTTCGGCGATGATGGTCGGCAGGGCCTGCCCCTCCCTGGCCTGTAGCGCCGGCGCATCGACTGACCCGCCAAGCAACTGGATCGCAACCACGCCGGCGAGCCCCTGCGACTCGATGCGGGCCCGCGTATCGTTGCGGATTGGAGTGCTGTTGGTGACATCTACGACTGCGTAGATCGAGCGCGGGTCATCGGGGAACAGCTGGATGTCCTTGACCTCGCCGACGCGCAGGCCGTTGAACAGCACGCTGGAGCCACGCGTGAGGCCGGTCACCGAGCCGGAGAACACGATCCTGACCTCGCGCCGGTCGCTGCTGCCGCCCAGCCCGGAAAACCAAGATACAAAGCCGAAGGCCGCACCAAGCACGGCGAGCGTGAATAGGCCCACAAGTGCATAGTTCGCGCGCGTCTCCATGGGCTTTCCGGCTAACCTTTCAGGCGGGCGAGGGCTCTCTCGCCGCGAAAATACGATTTCACCCAAGGGTGGGAGCTTGCCACCATCTCTGACAGCGACCCCACCGCCACCACCTTGCGGTCGGCGAGTGCGGCAATCCGGTCGCAGGCCGAAGCAAGGGAATCCAGATCATGGGTTACCATGAACACGGTCAACCCCAAAGTCTGCTGCAAGGTCCGGATCAGGATGTCGAACTCCGCCGCCCCGATCGGATCGAGGCCGGATGTCGGCTCGTCGAGAAAAACGATCTCCGGGTCGAGCGCCAACGCGCGGGCCAGCGCCGCACGCTTGATCATCCCGCCTGACAATTCGGAGGGATACTTCTCGCCAGCGTCGGACTTCAGCCCGACCATCTGGATCTTGAGCGCGGCCAGATCGTTCATCATTGCCGGCGAGAGGTCGAGGTATTCGCGCATCGGCACCTGGATATTCTGCGCCACGGTGAGCGAGGAGAACAGCGCGCCGTGCTGGAACATCACACCCCAGCGCTTCTCCAGACTGCGGCGCTCGGCGTCCTGGATCTCGTCAAGGTCCTGCCCGAACACCGAAATATGACCGGCCCGCTTCTCGATCAGCCCGAGGATGGTGCGGGTCAGCACCGACTTGCCGGTGCCGGAGCCGCCGACAAAGCCGAGGATCTCGCCGGCCATGACATCGAGCGAGAGGCCATCGAGGATGATCTTGTCGCCGAAGCCGACGACCAGATCGCGCACCTGGATGATGGGCTTGGGCAGGGTGGCCGTGTCCGGAGTTGCCAGGGGCGGCGTGGCGTCGGGCATCGCTCAGAACCGGATCGAGGCAAAGAACATGGCAAACAGGCCATCGACCACGATGACCATGAAGATCGCCTTGACCACGGAGGCGGTGACCTGCTGGCCGAGCGACTCGGCCGAGCCCTTGACGTTCATGCCCTCGATGCAGGCGATGGCGCCGATGACGATTGCCATGAATGGAGCCTTGATCAGGCCAACCGAGAAATGGCGATAGTTGATCACGCTCTGCAGCCGCGCCACGAAGGTTTCCGGCGCAATGCCGCCATAGAACCAGGCGGTCAGGCCAGCTCCGAACAGCCCCGCCATAGAAGCCAGGAAGGTCAGGATCGGCATGGCGATGATCAGCGCCAGGATGCGCGGCACCACCAGCACATCCACCGGGTTGAGACCCATGACCCTGAGCGCGTCGATTTCCTCGCGCATCTTCATCGAGCCGATCTCGGCGGTGAAGGCCGAGCCGGAGCGCCCCGCGACCATGATCGCGCAGAGCAGCAGGGCGAGTTCGCGCAAGGTGATGATGCCGACCAGATCGACCACGAATGCGGTGGCCCCGAAGCGGCGCAATTGGAAGATGCCCTGTTGCGCGACGATGCAGCCCACCAGAAAGGTGATCAGGATGATGATCGGCGCACCGCGAAAGGCGATCTGTTCGAGCTGGTTGATCAACGCCGCCCAGCGGAAGCGCTGCGGCCTGATCAGGACCCGCCCGATGGCAATCACGACCTCGCCGATGAAACTGATGCCGCGCACCAGATCCTGCCCGGCGGAGACCACGGTGCGACCGATGTCGGCCAAAATCTCGATCAGTCGCGAGCGCCGCGGGCGTGCGACCACGGCCGTGCGTGTTCTGACGGCCTCGAGCAAGCTGGCATGCTCGCGCCTGGCATGGGTGATCTCGACGCTGACGCCCTCGCTGCCGAGTTCATGGGACAACTGGTCGATGACACGGGCTCCCAGCGTGTCGAGGCGCTGGATGCCGCCGATATCGAGCACGGCGCGCCGCACCTCGCCGAGACTGACGGGCAACTGCTCGGCCAAGCGTTCCAGCCTGCGGCCATGATCGAGCGTCCACTCGCCGGCAAGCGCAATAACGGCGCGCTCGCCATCGCGGCGAATCTCGAACCCTGGCGAGGCGATGGTCTGTGGCATCGTCAGTCCTGGCCGATTGCCCGGTGCGGGCGAGGCTGGCTCCGGGCCTCGGTGAAAGCGCTCCGGGCGCAGCGCTAGCGGTTCGCGCCCATGCTCCGAACAGGTAGCGCGCCATGGCCGGTGCTGTCGAGCGAAACCGGGCTGTTGGCTGTGTCATCTGCCGTGACAGTGGTCAGGGTGATGGTTCTTGCCAGTCGCCAGGCCATGGCCAGCACAGCCAGACCTGCCAGCGCCACTGGCGCCATCACAATGAAGGCCATGGCACCCAGCCATTCATAGGCAAAGCCGGATGCCAGCGTGGCGAAGCCCATCAGGCAGGCGTTGGCTGCGCTGAGTCGGCCCTGAATGCGCGCCCGCCGACCCTCTGGCGCAAGCATGCTGGCAATCGCCATGATGCCGAGGAGTTGCGCTCCGAAGCTGAAGGCATGCAGCAACTGGAGGCCGAAGATCAGCGGCAACGTGTCGGCGAAGGGCAGCACGGCAAACCGCAATGCCGCTGCCAACCCCGAGATGGCGAGGAAGCCCATGGCGGCGGCCATGCTGGACGAGGCGCGCCGCCCCATGGCCCAGAAGATTGCAATCTCGGCCACGACGGCTACGGACCACAGCACGCCGATCGTGCCGTCGCCGATGCCGATCGAGCGCCAGTGCAGCGTCGCAAATCCATAGAGCGCGGCATGACTGGCATTGATCAGCGCCGAGGCGATGATGGCGAGCCAGAGCAGACGCGCGCGGGCGGAGACATCGTCCGGGTCGAGGTCATGCGCGGGCAGGGGACCGGTCCTGCGGTGCTCGGGCACTGCCAGGGTCACCAACGCCGCCACCACGCCGCAGGCCGCCAGAGCCAGCGGCACCATGCCGATCCCCAGCCACGCCACCGCGAAACCGGACAGCGTGCTCATTAGCAGGAAGGCGATGGAGCCCCAAAGCCGCATGCGCGCAAAATCCAGCGATGGGCGGATCCGCACCTCGGCCATGGTCAAGTGGTCGCCAAGCGGGACGACGCCGGAATTGATCACCGCGATGATCACCATGGCCGCGATGATGGCGGACGGTGTCGGCAGCAGCGTCAGTGCCAGATAGCCGGCGGCACCCAGCACATGCAGCAGCACGAGGACACGGACCGCGCCACGCTTGCCATCGCCGAGCGCGGTCACGGGCTGGGAGGTCAGCATGCGGATGATCATGCCCAGACCCAGCGTCAGGCCGATCTGGCGGTCGCTGAGGCCTTGCGCCGAGAGCCAGGCTGGCATGAACGGCATGTAGATGCCGATGCCAGCGAAGTTGGCGGCCTGGAGCGCGCTGAGCCGCACGTCCGGGCGACGATGCCAGGCGGGGCGGCTGGTGGCAGGATCGCTGCTCATGGGCGCGGATGCGCGCCGGAAAAGGCGAAGATCATGGGCCTTCCGCCACGTGAATCGACAAAGGAGGGTTTGTTTACCCGGCGATGTTACTAACCTGCGCTATTCGGGGATAATAGCCGCGATTCGCCGGCGGCCGCATGTGTTCTGGGCATGGCATAAGATGACACACGATCCGCGCTCGCTCCCGACCCTGGCCGAGTCCGACTACGAGGCCATCGAACTCGCCGTGATGGAAACGGCGCGCGGACGCTGGTTCCTGCGCGAATTTGCGGCGCGCAACCGTCAGGCCGACACGACCATGCTGCTTCAGGCCATCAACCGGCTGGAAGGCGCGGTCAGCGGCGAGCGCGCCATGGAGCACATCGAGCGGATTCGCTTCGACCTGCTGGAAATGGCCAAGTCGATTGCCGGGCTCAAGATCGAACTCGATATGCACGACGATGGCGGAGCCGAGCACAGCCGCTTCGGCGATGCGACCAGCGCGCTTGATGCCATCGTCCGGACCACGGAACAGGCGACCTCGAACATCCTGGGGGCTACCGAGCAGGTGCAGGAGATTGCCTGGAACCTGCGCGAGCAGCAGTACGACGAGGCAACCTGTGACCGCATCGACAGGCTCGCGACCGACATCTACACCGCCTGCGGCTTTCAGGACCTGACAGCACAGCGCACCCAGAAGGTTGTGCGCACCTTGCGGTTCCTTGAAGGCCGGATCAATGCGCTGGTCGACGCCTGGGTCAGCAAGGATGCCGGGCCGGTTCAGCCCGCGTCCGGGCCCGCGCCAGAGCGCGCTGCCGAGCCTGCCATGGCATCGGATGCGCTGATCCCGCCGGAACTGTCGCAATCCGACGTCGATATCGTCATCATTGAGGATGATTTTGCCGGTGCCGCGCCAGCCGAGGCCCACGCGCCTGCACCCATCCCTGCGAATGTCGAGGCCTCTCTCGCCATGGCCGAGGCCGTTACGGATGTCGATGAGATGGTGGCCGCTGCCGTTCTTCCCGCGATTGGTGCGATGCCGACGTATCATGCCTCGCAGCTTGATGATGATGATGTCGCGTTCGAACTGGTCGATGTCGCCGATGACAGCCATGCGCCTGCCATGGACCTGGTCGCGCCGGATCAGGCTGCACCCGGTCCTCGCGCTGTCGCGGGTGCCTCAGACAGTTTGCCCGGGATGGAGACCGCCACCGACCTGATGGCGACCGATGACGAACCAATGGTGATCGATGACGAGGATTGTCTCGAAGTCGATTTCGTCATCAACGATCAGGAGAGTGACGTTGTCGCTGACATGACAGCCAAGCCGCTCCGCGAGCCCGCTGCCGATCCGGCTGACAAGGTGTCGCTGGCCCAGATCGATGCCATGCCGACCACGGCCAAGGCGCTGATCTTTGGCTGAAGAATTCTGACGGCAGGCGCAGCGCTCGTCGGGAGCCGGCGGTCCATCCGGATGCCAGATGCTGCCGTTCCAAAGATAAACTGATGATTCGCAATAATTTAGCGCAGCGCGCGCTGAAAAGTCCGTTGCCAGTGGTTCCGGCCCTGTTCTAGTCTGGCGCATATGGCCGCCACCGTTGATCCGCTGATCTACAAGGAAGTCCTGCTGGTGCTGGGAACGGCGGCGCTGGTCGTGCCGGCGTTTCACCGCCTCAAGGTCAGCCCGATCTTCGGCTTCATGCTGATGGGTGCGCTTCTGGGCCCCGATGGTCTGGCAAGGCTGGCCGGGGCCGTGCCCTGGCTTGGCTATGTCACCGTCAGCGACCGCGAGCAGTTCGAGCATGTGGCGGAGCTGGGCATCGTCTTCCTGCTGTTCATGATCGGGCTGGAACTCTCCTTCGAGCGGCTGCGCACCATGCGCCGGCTGGTGTTCGGCATGGGCAGCATCAAGGTCGGGCTCGGGACACTGGTGATCGGTGCCTGCCTTGTCCTGTTCGGCCGCAGCCCGCAGGAGGCGCTCGTGGTCGGGGCCTGCCTCGCGCTCTCCTCGACGGCGCTCGTTGTGCAGGTGCTGGCCGAGCAGAAGCGGCTGGGCACCGCCACGGGACGTGCCTCATTTGCGACCTTGCTGCTGGAAGACATAGCGGTCGTACCGCTTCTCGTTCTGGTCAGCGTGCTAGGCGCATCCGGGGAGGGCGGCCTGGTCGCTGTTCTGAGCACAGCGGGCCTGAAGGCCGCTTTGGCCGTGGCGGTGATCGTGCTCGCAGGGCGCTATCTGCTCAGGCCGGTGTTCCGCCGCGTTGCGGCAACGGGCAGCCCCGAGCTGTTCATGGCGGCCTGCCTGCTCGTGATCTTCGGCACCAGCCTGATCACGGCGGCGAGCGGCCTGTCGATGGCGCTGGGGGCCTTCCTCGCGGGGCTGATCCTGGCCGAAACCGAGTATCGCCGGCAGATCGAGGTCACTATCGAGCCGTTCAAGGGGCTGCTGCTCGGGGTGTTCTTCTTCGCTGTCGGCATGTCGCTGGATGTTGGCAAGATTCTGGCGCAGCCCCTGGCGATTGCCGGGGCCGTCGTGGCGCTGCTGGTGCTGAAGGGGCTGGTGACATACCCCGTGCTGCGCCTGTTCCGGATCAGCCGGCCTGCGGCGCTGGAAAGCGCGGCCTTGCTGTCGCCGGCCGGCGAATTCGCGTTCGTGGTTCTGGGGCTGGCGATGAGCCTGTCAGTCATCGGCACCGATCTTGGCGGTTTCGCGATCACTGTCGCTTCGCTGTCGCTGGCCATCCTGCCCTTGGTCGGCCTTGCCGGGCGGCGGCTGGCAAAACGCATCGAAACGGCCAAGGTGCTGCCTGCCGAAGCGCTGGTAGAGCCGGATGGCGAGCCGACCGCGCGCGTGCTGATTGCCGGCTTTGGCCGCGTTGGCCAGCTCGTGGCGTCGATGCTGGAGGAGAACAAGGTTCCCTATATCGCGGTCGATACCGATCCGGCCTCGGTGGCGGTTGGGCGGCAGGCCGGCAAGCCAGTCTACTATGGCGACGCGGCTCGGGCTGAATTCCTGGCACGCTGCGGGCTGAGCAAGGCCATCGCCGTCGTGGTCACCATGGACAGCCGGACGGCGGTCGAGGCTGTTTCGAAAACCGTCCGCAGCTTGCGTGAGGACGTCATCCTGGTGGCGCGTGCCAAGGATCGGGCCCATGCCCGACTGCTCTATCAGCGCGGCGTGACCGAAGCGGTGCCTGAAGCCTTCGAGGCCAGCCTGCATCTGGCGGAGGCGACGCTGATCGGCGCAGGGGTGCCGCTGGGTCTGGCCATCGCCTCGGTCCATGAGCGGCGCGACCAGTTCCGGGCCGAATTCCAGACCATCGATCGTGGCGATGCACGCACCGGCGTGGCCCGGATCAGGGAACGGCAGAAGGCCGGGCCGCGCTCCACGGCAAAGCCGGCTGCCGCGCCCCCAACCGATCCGCCGTGAGATGACAACAGGCGTCCGGCAGGGGTGACAAGGCCCGTGTCCCGTCCTACCGTTGCTGCATGTTCCTGAACCTTTTCACCGAACTCAGGGCCGCGAAGGTGCCGGTTTCGCTGCGCGAGTTCCTCACCCTGCTTCAGGGCGTGGAGGCGGACATCGCCGGCATGCGGGTCGATGATTTCTATCATCTGGCCCGCACCTGCCTCGTCAAGGACGAGCGCCATCTCGACCGCTTCGACCAGGTGTTCGGGCATGTCTTCAAGGGCATCGAAGCGCTCTCGCAGGGGCTCGAACCGACCGCCATTCCCGAAGACTGGCTGCGCAAGATGGCCGAAAAGCACCTGACCGAGGCGGAACGCGCCGAGATCGCGGCGCTGGGCTGGGACAAGCTGTTCGAGACGCTGAAACAGCGACTGGCCGAGCAGAAGGGACGCCATCAGGGCGGCTCGAAGTGGATCGGCACCGCCGGCACATCCCCGTTCGGTGCCTATGGCGACAATCCCGAGGGCGTTCGGATTGGCCAGGAGGGCAACCGCAACTTCCGCGCCGTGAAGGTCTGGGACCAGCGTGTGTTCCGCGATTTCGACGACAGGCGCGAGCTTGGCGTGCGCAACATGCGGTTGGCCCTGCGCAAGCTCAGGCGCTTTGCCCGCACTGGTGCTGCCGATGAGCTGGACCTCGACACCACGATCCGTGCCACTGCTGACCACGGCTATCTCGATGTCAGGCTCAGGCCTGAGCGGCGCAACGCGGTCAAGGTGCTGTTGTTTCTCGATGTCGGCGGTTCGATGGACTGGCATATCGAGCAGGCCGAGGAGCTGTTCTCGGCAGCCCGGGCCGAGTTCAAGCACTTCGAGCACTTCTATTTCCACAATTGCCCCTATGAGCGCGTCTGGCGCGAGAACCGCCGCCGCCATGACCAGATGATTTCGACCTGGGATGTGCTGCGCACCTACCCGTCCGACTATCGCTGCGTGTTCGTGGGTGACGCAGCCATGAGTCCGCACGAGATAGTGCAGCCGGGCGGCTCGGTAGAGCACTGGAACGAGGAGGCCGGTCATGTCTGGATGAGCCGGCTGACCGAGCGCTTTGCCGCCTCGGTGTGGCTCAACCCGGTGCCACCGACGCAGTGGGGTTACACCCATTCGATCGGGCTGATCGGCAAGCTGATGGGTGGTCGCATGTTTCCGCTGACACTCGATGGGCTGGAGAGGGCGATCAGGGTGCTGGCGCGCTGAGGCAAGCCGCTGGCGCCGTGCCAGCGTTTCGCCAGTGGCATCGGCAGCCGGGTTCCGTTATGGGACTGGCATGTCCCTGCTCGATGCGCTGCCCGGCGAAGCCGAAGATGACGGATTGCCGCGCTATCGGCAAAAGCCGAGACCGATCGGGTTCGAGCTGACCTACACGCTCGACGGGACCAACCTGCTGGTGGATTCCCAGCGCAAGCTCAACACCGTGCCGGTCGGCGAGATCGAGCAGGTGCGCTTCACCTTCAAGCCCGGCAACATCGCCTCCACCGGCTTCATCACGCGGCTGAGGCTGAAGGACGGCAAGACCATGAGCATCGGCGATATCTCGTGGCGTTCGATGGTGGAGATCGAGCGCGGCGGCGCGCGCTATGTGAATTTCATCGCGGCATTAAGCGAGGCCATTGCCAAGGCCAACCCGAAAGCCGTGTTCGTGGCCGGAAAACCGCCGCTGGTCTGGCTCGTGTTCGCGGCGGTGGCTGCCGGTTCGGTTGCCCTGATGGTGTTCTTCACCTGGCGCGCCTTCATACAGGGCGCGACCGGGGCCATGGGCATTGGTGTTCTGTTGAGTGCGATTGCGTCCTGGCAGATGTGGCCGATGGTTAAGCTCAACCGGCCGATGGCGCTCCGCACCGGCGAGGTGCCGGCGCATCTGATGCCTGTGGCGGCCGGCACTGCGCCCGGTGCCGATCCTGGCGTTTCCGGCCGCTGAGTTTCAGTCGGTCACCTGACCACCAGCACCGAACAGGTGGCGTGGCGCACAATGGTGCCGGCATTGGAGCCGATCAGATAGGTCGCCATGCTGGGCCTGTGGGAGCCGACCACGATGAGATCGGCGCCCGAGATCTTGGCCTCTTCGAGCACCTCGCCATAGACCGAGCCAACGCGCACGACGGTGCTCACCTTGTTCTTCGGCAACGCCAGTGACGCTGCGAGCACCTTCAACTCGGCTTCAGCCTCGGCCTTGGCGGTGGCGTCGAAATCGACCGGCACATATTCCATGTAGGTGACCGGCATCAGCGAGCGCACCGTGACAAGGCGCAGATCACCCCCTGACATGCGCGCCAGCTCAATGGCTGCGTCGAGGGCAGGCTTGGCCACGGCCACATCAGCCAGGTCGATAGGCACCACAATCGTCTTGAACATCGGCAACGCCTCCTGTTTGATGGATAGACCCTACAAGGCGTCTCCGTCCGGGTATTGATCTGGATCAGGCTTGTGCCGGACGCCCCGCCGGATGCTTTGGTGCCGGGTTCCTGCCTCAATGTCCTTGACGGGACATCCTGGCCGTTCGAAAGCCTGCCCATGTCGACGCCCGCACCCGCCGTGTTTTCCCGCACCTCGCCGGTGACGTTCCTGATGACGCTCGGCTTCAGCAACTGGGTCGGCTTTGCCTGCTGGCAGGCGCTGATCAACAATTTCGGCAAGGATGCGGGTTTCACCGGCTTCGACATCGGGCTGATGCAGTCGGTGCGCGAGGTTCCCGGCTTCCTGGCCTTCACCGCGATCATCCTGTTCCTGTTCATGCGGGAGCAGTTGCTGGCCTATCTCAGCCTGCTGATGCTGGGGTTCGGCATTGCGCTCACCGGCTTTTATCCCTCGCTCACCGGCATCCTGATCACCACCTTCATCATGTCGGTGGGCTTCCACTATTTCGAGACGTCGCAGCAGGCGCTGTCCTTGCAGGTCATCCCCAAGGAGCATGCGGCGCAGGCGCTCGGCAAGGTGGCCAGCGCGGTCGCGATGGCGCAGCTCATATCCTTCGGCGCGGTGGCGCTGGCATGGCACCTGTTCCAGCCCTCATGGCAGGTGCTATTCCTGTGGGCCGGCGGCGTGACGGTGCTGCTCACGGCGGCGGCCTGGGCGTTCTTTCCGCGCTTCCAGGGCTCCGTGCCGCAGAACAAGGGCCTCGTGCTGCGCCGACGCTACTCGCTGTATTATGCGCTGACCTTCATGAGTGGCGCGCGGCGGCAGATCTTCATGGCATTCGGCGGCTTCCTGCTCGTCGAGCGGTTCGGCTACGACCTGTCCGCCATCGCTGCGCTCATGCTGGTGACCTATGCCACCAACGTCTTTGCGGCGCCCATCATCGGCGGCTTGATCCGCAAGCTTGGCGAACGGCTCACCATTCAGGTCGAGAACATGTCGCTGGTCGCGGTGTTCTTCGGCTATGCGCTGGCCAGCCAGGGAATGTTCGGTGCATCGGGGGCGATGGTCGTGAGTGCCCTGTTCATCATCGATGGCATCTTCGTGACGCTGGTCATCGCCCAGAAAACCTACTTCCAGAAGATCGCCGATGCTGCTGACATCGCGCCAACCGCTGCCGTGGCGTTTTCGATCAACCACATCGCCGCCGTGGCTCTGCCGGTGACGTTCGGCGTGCTGTGGACGAGGATCGATCCGTCGGTGGTGTTCTACATCGGCATGGGCATCGCGAGCATGTCGCTCGCGTTGGCTTTCCTGGTGCCGCGCCATCCAGCTCCGGGCCTGGAAACCACGCTTCAGCCGAGGCCGCGCGCTGCCGCTGCCGAGTAAGAGCCTGCGCCAAGCCTCAGCCCAGCCCGAGACCTTCATCCCAGGAGGGTGTCGGGCCATAGAGGCCTGCAAGGAAATCGAGGAAGCTGCGGACCTTCTGTTCCATATGGCGGCGGCTGGGATAGACCCCGTGGATCGCCACACGACGCCCGCCGGAGTAGGCCGGCAACAGGCGCACCAGCCGGCCATCCCTGAGTTCGGGGCCGACATCCCAGGTCGAGCGCAGCGCAATGCCGAGGCCGGCCAGCAGCGTCTCGCGCACGACCTCGCTGGAATTTGTCCGCAAGGGCCCGTTGATCTTGACGCTGACCGGGCCTTTGGGTCCGTCCAGCCGCCATTGATCGGCATTGTGGGCGATCAGGGTGTGGTGGGCGAGGTCATCGAGGGCCTGAGGAGCGCCCTTTCTGGCGACATAGCCCGGCGTGGCGCAGAGCACGCGGTGGTTGGGAGCCAGGCGCCGCGCCACCAGGCTGGAATCCTGAAGATCGGCGATGCGCACCGCAAGATCGAAGCTCTCGCCGACGATGTCGACAAAGGCATCGCTCAGCACAAGATCGACCGAGACCAGCGGGTTGCGATCAAGAAAGCTGGCGAGGTGCGGCGCGATGTGCAGCCGTCCGAACGAGGTCGGTGCCGTGACGCGCAGGATGCCGCGCGCCGTGTCGGTGCCTGATGCGACCCAGGCCTCTGCCTCCTCGACACTGGCGAGGATGGAAATGACGCGCTCGTAGAAGCCCTGTCCGGCCTGCGTCAGGGACAGTTGCCGCGTTGTGCGCTGGAGAAGCCGAACGCCCAGTCGCTCCTCCAGCCGGCGGATGCGCTTCGAAATCACCGCTGGCGAGAGATTGAGTTCGCGTCCAGCCCCCGACATCGAACGGGCCGTCACCACACGGGCAAAGACATCGAGATCGCCAAGCCTGTCCATCAGCGGCGATCCTGATTGCCGGGGCCGGAATCAGCCCGGCGGGGAGGGGGTCGCAAGCTTGTCTGATCGGTCATCCGGCGTGGCCATTCTTTCCAATCAGGAAACAATGATCGCCTTTTTGTCGCGCTTCAAGTTCAAAGCGAATAGTCTACTATGCAGCCATCCGACAGGCGCGCTACAGAACGCCTGCTGATTGTCAGGGAGCAGAGACCATGAGCGCCATCGCGTTTCCGGCACCGGATTTGTCGATCATCCGTCGTCGCCCCGAGATTCTGGCCGGTCTGGCCGCGCTGGTGCCGGCAGAGGCGCTGATCACAGCCGAGGACGAGCTTCGCCCCTATGAGAGCGACGCGCTGACGGCCTTCCGCAAGATGCCGCTGGCCGTGGTGCTGCCGTCGACGACCGAAGAGGTCGCCGCGGTGCTGAAGTTCTGCTCGCAGGCCGGCGTGCCGGTTGTGCCGCGCGGTGCAGGCACTTCGCTGGTGGGCGGATCGACCCCGCAGGAAGATGCCGTGGTGATCGGCGTCGCCAAGATGAGCCGCATCCTCGACATCGACTATGCCAACCGCACGGCGCGCGTGCAGGCCGGCGTGACCAACCTCGCCATCACCGGTGCGGTGCAGGCCGATGGTTTCTTCTACGCGCCGGACCCGTCCTCGCAACTGGCCTGTTCGATCGGCGGCAACATCGCCATGAACTCGGGCGGCGCGCATTGCCTCAAGTATGGCGTCACCACCAACAACATCATGGGCCTCAAGCTGGTGCTGCTGAACGGCGATGTGGTCGAGATCGGCGGCGATCACCTCGACATGCCGGGTTTCGACATGCTCGGGCTGCTGGTCGGCTCCGAGGGGCAGCTGGGTATCGTCACCGAGGCCACTGTGCGCATCCTGCGCTCCGCCGAAGGGGCGCGGCCGGTGTTGTTCGGCTTTCCCAAGCCTGAGTTGGCTGGCGAAGCCGTGGCGGCCATCATCGGTGCCGGCATCATCCCGGTGGCGATGGAATACATGGACAAGATGGCCATCGCGATTTGCGAGGATTTTGCCAAGGCCGGCTATCCGATGGATGCCGAAGCGCTGCTGATCATCGAGGTTGAAGGCTCCGAGCAGGAGATGGACGACCAGCTTGTGCGGATCATCGAGATTGCCAAGCGCCATGGCGTGACCACGGTGCGCGAGAGCAAGTCGGCGATGGAAACCGCCGCGATCTGGAAAGGCCGCAAATCGGCCTTCGGAGCCACCGGCAAGATCGCCGATTACATCTGCATGGATGGCACCATCCCGACCGGGCAGTTGCCCTATGTGCTGACGCGCATCGACGAACTGGTGACGCATTATGGCCTGCGCGTCGCCAACGTGTTTCACGCCGGCGATGGCAACCTGCACCCGCTGGTGCTGTATGACATCAACGATCCGGTGGAGCGCCAGAAGGCCGAGGATTGCGGTCTCGACATCCTCAGGCTCTGCGTGGAGGTTGGTGGCTGCCTGACCGGCGAGCATGGCGTGGGCGTGGAGAAGCGTGACCTGATGACCGTGCAATTCAACAAGGCCGATCTCGACCAGCAGATGCGCGTGCGCGCCGTGTTCGATCCGGCCTGGCTGCTCAACCCGGCCAAGGTCTTCCCGCTCGAAGGCCGGGTTGCGGCGTGAGCGTGTGGACATGAGCCTTTTTACCCCGACATCCGAGGCGGAGGCGGCGCAACTCGTTGCCGATCTCGCCCTCACCGGAAAACCCGTCACTATCCAGGGCGGTGCCACGCGTGCCGGCTTCGGGCGACCGATCCAGACCGAGGCCACGATCTCCACCAAGGCGATCAGCGGCATCACGCTGCATGAGCCGGCCGAACTGGTCATTGCCGCGCGCGGCGGCACGACGGTAGCCGAGATCGAGGCGGTGCTCGCGGCCAAGAACCAGATGCTGCCGTTCGAGCCGATGGACCACCGCGCGCTGTTCGGCACCAGCGGCGAGCCGACCATCGGCGGCGTGGTGGCGGGCAACCACTCCGGCCCGCGCCGGATTCAGGCCGGGGCCTGCCGTGACAGCCTGATCGGGGTGCGCCTTGTCAATGGTCGTGGTGAAGCGATCAAGTCGGGCGGGCGGGTGATGAAGAACGTCACCGGGCTTGATCTGGCCAAGCTGGTCACCGGCTCGTGGGGCACGCTCGGCCTGTTGACCGAAGTCACCTTCAAGGTGCTGCCTCGGCCTGAGCGCAGCCTGACGCTGCTCATCAAGAACCTCGACGACGCACGCGCGGTGGCGGCGCTGTCGGCGGCGCTAGGCTCGCCGTTCGAGCCCACGGCGGCGGCGCATCTGCCAGCCGGGCTGGGCCGGCCCGTGGCCCGCACGATCCTCAGGCTGGAAGGCTTCAGCGTCTCGCTCGAATACCGCATCGCGCAGTTGCGGGCACTGCTGGCCGGCTATGGCGAGATCATCGTGCTCGAAGGCGAGGATTCATCCGGGCTCTGGCGCGGCATCCGCGATGTGGAGTTCCTCGCCGCGCCGGAGGAAGCCGCGATCTGGCGCATCTCGACCGCGCCGACGCGGGCGCCCGGCATGGTCGCGGGCATTGCGGCGGCGGTTGCGGGTGCGCGCTGGTTCTATGACTGGGGCGGCGGGCTGGTCTGGCTGGCCGTGCCGCCGGGCGGCGATGCTGCTGCCACCACCGTTCGTGCCGCTGTCGCCACCTCTGGAGGCCACGCCACGCTGGTGCGCGCACCGCGTGAGGTGCGCGCCAGCATCGACGTGTTCCAGCCGCTTGGTGCGCTCGCGGCTGTGACCGGCGGCATCAAGACCAGTTTCGATCCGGGCCGAATTTTCGAGCCGGGCCGGATGTATGCGGGGGTGTGAGCGATGCAGACCAACTTCACACCCGAGCAACTTGCCTCTGATTCGCGCAATGCGTCCTCGGAGAAGATCCTGCGCACCTGCGTGCATTGCGGCTTCTGCACGGCCACATGCCCGACCTATCTGTTGCTGGGCGATGAACTCGACAGCCCGCGCGGCCGCATCTACCTGATCAAGGACATGCTGGAAAACGGCAAGCCGGCCACCGCCGAGGTGGTCAAGCATGTTGATCGCTGCCTGAGCTGCCTTGCCTGCATGACCACCTGCCCCTCCGGCGTGCACTACATGCACCTCGTCGATCATGCGCGGGCGCACATCGAGGAAACCTACACGCGCAGCTGGCATGACCGGCTGATGCGCAAGGTGCTGTCGATGATCCTGCCCTATCCCAACCGCTTCCGTCTCGCCATCCTGGGCGCCATGATCGGCAGGCCTTTCGCGCCGCTGCTGGGCGCGCTGCCACTGGTCGGACCCCGCATCAAGGCGATGCTCGATCTTGCCCCGCGCTCGGTGCCGCCCCGCTCGGAAGCCGAGCCGGGCCGCAGCTATGCGGTGGCGGGCACGCGTGCCAAACGGGTTGCCATTCTCTCTGGCTGCGCCCAGCCCGTGCTCAACCCGATGATCAATGATGCCACCATCCGCCTTCTCAACCGGCATCAGGTCGAGGTTGTCCTGCCGAAGGGCGAAGGCTGCTGCGGGGCGCTGGTGCATCACATGGGCCAGGAGCATGCGGGCCATGTGGCGGCCAAACGCAACATCGACGCCTGGATGTCCGAGATCGACGGTGAGGGGCTGGATGCGATCCTGATCACCGCCTCGGGCTGCGGCACGACGATCAAGGATTACGGTTTCATGCTCAAGGACGACGCCGCCTACGCCGAGAAGGCGGCGCGCGTCTCGGCGCTGGCAATGGATGTCAGCGAGTTTCTGGAGACGCTGCAGATCGTGCCTGTGCGGCAGATCGGGCTGACCGTGGCCTATCATTCGGCCTGCTCGATGCAGCATGGCCAGAAGCTCAAGGACGGGCCGAAGAAGCTGCTCAGTGCTGCCAGCTTCAAGGTGCGCGAAGTGCCGGAAGGGCACATCTGCTGCGGCTCGGCGGGTGTCTACAACATCCTCCAGCCCGAGATTGCCGGCCAGCTCCGAGAGCGCAAGGTGGGCAACATCCTCAAGACGCGCCCCGATCTGGTGGCCACCGGCAACATCGGCTGCATGACCCAGATCGGCAAGGGCTTCGTCGATGGCGGGCATGCGATCCCGGTGGTGCACACCGCCGAGTTGATCGACTGGGCCACGGGCGGGCCTATGCCGAGCGTGCTCGAAGAGGCCGGCTTCGTTGATGTGCCGGTGACAGGACCGGTTGCCCGCAAGAACGTGCTGCTGGCGGCAGAGTGAGGGACGGGGCGCGCCTCAGCCCTTCTTGTCGCCGCCGCCCCGGCGCACATGGCGAACGGCAAGCGCCACCGCCAGCACCACGAACGGCAGGGCGACAGCGGTTGACAGGACGGGATCAGGCCCGCCTCCGGCATCCTTCCAGGCCTTGAACAGGTAACCCAGCAGGCCGAGCACGTAGTAGCTGACGGCTGCGACCGAAAGGCCCTCCACGGTCTGCTGGAGGCGCAACTGCACCTGCGCGCGCTCGTTCATGGCGCGCAGCAGTTCCTGGTTCTGGCTTTCGAGATCGATGTCGACGCGGGTGCGCAGCAATTGCGCGGCGCGTGCCAGCTTGCGCGAGAGGTTGGCCTGCCGCTCCTCGGTGGACACGCAGGTGCGGATCGCCGGAGCCAGCCGGCGCGAAAGGAAGCCCGACAGCGTGGTCTGGCCCGGAAGGGCCTTTTCGCCGATGGCCTCCAGCCTGAGCCGGACGAGATCGTCATACGCCCGTGTCGCGCCGAAGCGGAACAGCGACCCGGCCGCGCCGCCTTCCAGTTCGGCCGCGAGTTCGGTGAGGCGGGACAAAAGCTTGCGGTTGGCCTCAAAGCCCTCGGTGGCCTGCATCTGCTGCATCAGCCAGGGCAGTTGCAGTTCGATCTTGCGGATCGAGGGAGAGAGGGCCTGTGCCTCGGGCAGGCCGAGCAGGGCGAAGGTGCGGTAGGTCTCGATTTCCATGGCGCGCTGCACGAGCGCGCCCGCTTTTGCCGGCGTCAGCCCCTCATCGAGAATCAGCAGGCGCACGAAACCGTCCGGATCGCTGCGGAAGTCGGTGGCGAGGATGGCGGCGCTGTCCTCGACCTGCGATGCGGCGAGATTGGCGACACCGAAGATCGCCTCCAGGCTGTCCGTGACCTTCGACGCCTTCACCAGATGCAGGTCGACCGCCACCATCAGGGGGCCGGGCTGGGGCAGGAGGTTCATCAGCCGCGAGAACTCCCGCCCTGCGGGACGGAACGGTGCGTCATCGGCGCCGGCTGCGGCATCGAATTCCCAGCTGTAGGTGCAGAACTCGCTGTGCCGCTCGAAGCGCAGGATCGCGCCCTGGATGCTGACGCGGTGATGGCGCGCGCCTTCCGCCGGAGCCGGCAGGCTGCGCTTGGAGCAGAAGGCTGCGAGGGCGGCTGTCGCGGCCAGCGCCTGCCCGCCATCGGTGGTGAAGGCGAAGTGCAAAACACGCCTTGGCGTGTCCATGGTGGCGAAGGGTCGTGCGTGCAGCTCGCTGAGGATCGCTGCGCGCGAGGGATGGTCGCCATAGACCGGCGTGCCGGTTTGATCTGTCATTCGGGTGGCCCGCCGCAGGCTGTCAGAAGCATCCTGACCTGCCTACGCCGGCAAGGCGGATTCGGATTGCCGATTGCGCCACTGATGGGGCGAGATCGGCCTGCGAAGGGCCTCGAAAGCCATGGCGTCACATCCGCTCCGGCATGATCAGGATGTCGCGGCTGAGCGCCTTGACATCCCGCAGCCCGCAGAAGGCCATGGTCAGGTCGAGTTCCTTGTGGATGATCTGAAGCGCCTTGGTAACGCCTTCCTGGCCCATGGCACCCAGCCCGTAGAGGAAGGCGCGGCCGATATAGGTGCCCTTGGCGCCCAGCGACACGGCCTTCAGGACATCCTGCCCTGAGCGGATGCCGCCATCCATGTGCACCTCGATGCGGTCGCCGACCCGGTCGAGGATCGGCTGGAGCGCTGCGATCGACGACATCGCGCCGTCGAGCTGGCGCCCGCCATGGTTCGAGACGATGATCGCGTCAGCCCCGATCTTGAGCGCCAGTTCGGCGTCGTCCGGATCGAGGATCCCCTTGATCACAAGCTTGCCGCCCCACATCTCCTTGATGCGGGCGATGTCGGCCCAAGACAGGCGCGGATCGAACTGCTCAGCCGTCCAGCTCGACAGCGAGTTCATGTTGGTAACGCCCTTGGCGTGGCCGACGATGTTGCGGAAAGTGCGCCGCTGGGTGCCGAGCATCCCGAGGCACCAGCGTGGCTTGGTCGCCAGGTTGATCATGTTGGCGATGGTCGGCTTCGGCGGGGCGGACAGTCCGTTCTTGATGTCCTTGTGGCGCTGGCCGAGAATCTGCAGATCGACGGTGACCACCAGCGCCGAGCAGCCGGCGGCCTTGGCCCGCTCGATCAGGTTCTTGGTGAAATCCCAGTCGCGCATCACGTAGAGCTGGAACCAGAACGGTCGCTTGGTGGCCTGTGCCACATCCTCGATCGAGCAGATGCTCATGGTCGAGAGCGTGAACGGCACACCGAAGGCCTCGCAGGCTTTTGCGGCAAGGATCTCACCATCGGCATGCTGCATCCCGGTGAGGCCGGTCGGCGCGCAGGCCACGGGCATGGCCACATCCTCGCCAATCATGCTGGAGCGGGTCGAGCGGCCTTCCATGTTCACGGCGACGCGCTGGCGCAGCCTGATCTTTTCGAAGTCCGTGGTGTTGGCCCGGTAGGTGCTCTCGGTCCATGAGCCGCTGTCGGCATAATCATAGAACATGCGTGGCACGCGCGACTTGGCGAGGATGCGGAGATCTTCGATGCAGGTGATGGTGGGCATGGACAATATCCGATGGATGGCTTGCTATCAGTGAAAGAGGATCGCCGGCGCGTCAATCGCGGGGGAGCGGGGCCGGTATACTGCGTACCAGCCGGCAAGGTCACTCCATCACCGCTGCCTTGAGGATGCAGACCATGCTGGCTTCGCCGGGAACATCGCCGACGCAGCGCACCGTGTGCGGGCGGTCGCAGCGATAGCGCAGGGTTTCGCCGGCCCTGGCGCGCTGGGTGACGCCTGAAACCTCGACCTCGAACTCGCCGGCGTTCACCGACAGGCACTCGACCGAGCCGCGTTGATGGCCTTCGGATTCGAGCGCACCGCCCGGCTCGGAGGTGACGGCATACCATTGCAGCCATTCCACCGTCTTGATCCAGCCAACGATCGCAAGCCGCATTTTGCCATCCTCCGAGACAAGGATCGGTGTGTCGGCTTTGGTCGATTTCTCGATGAAGGCCTCTTCCTCGGCATCGGAGAGAACGCGCTCGATCGAGACATCAAGCGCCTGTGACAGCCGCCAGATGGTCGCGAGCGTGGGATTGGTCTCGTTGCGCTCAATCTGGCTGATGATCGACTTGGCGACGCCGGACTGCTCGGCCAACTCGGACAGGGACAGGTTATAGGCCTTGCGCAGCCGCTGGATGGTCTTGCCAAGATTGCCGGAGATGATCTGCGCGCCGCTTTCCAGCTCGCGTGGTTTGTCCTTGATCTCGATCCCCATGGCTTTGGTCCTGTTGTCCGTCAAAACGAACGTGCGTTTGACAATCAGGACGACCATGCCCGCGAAGGGGCGCTGGCGCAAGGGGAGCGAACGCGGTTACGCCGATCCGCCGTTGCGATGCAGCATCAGCCCGAGCGCCACCATGCCCGCGAAGGCCAGCAGGCCGCACAGGGCCATCACGGCCAGCGCCACCCCGGCTCCGGCCCCATCGATCAGCACGGCGAAGGCCATGGGCGAGAGTGACTTGGCGGCCAGTGTCGGCATGGCAATGGCCCCGAGCGTCCGGCCATAGTTGGCACGGCCGAGCAGGCCGAGCACGATGACGCCGCGCGCGATGGTGACGAGGCCATTCGAGATGCCGTAGAGCACCGCGAAGGCCACGACGCCGATGACCGTTCCGGCCAGCGTCAGCAGGGCTGCGAAGGCCAGCGGCAGCATGCCGGTGGCGACATAGCCCAGCCTCATCACCGGGTAGGCCCCGCCCATGGCCAATTCGATCAGCCGGCCCGCCGATTGTGCCGGTCCGATCATCGTGCCGACGGAGACCGCCTGTGCTTCGCTGAGGCCAAGCGCGCCGAGCAACGTGGTGATGTGGACCGACATCCCGTTGCTGACGAGCCCGTGCATCATGAACACGAGTGCCAGCAGCGCGATGATCCGACCGCGCAAGGCTTCGGGTGCGCTGCCGCCGGCCTCTGACGGGGAGGCTGCCTTGGCGTCTGCGGGGCTCTTTGTTGTGGCCTGAGCCACCTCGCCCTTGCCAGTGCCGAGACCAAGCCCATGCAGCAGGACGCAGACAACACCATTGAGAACGGCGTAGACTAGGCACAGGGCGCGCCAGTCCATGAACGAAAGCAGCCAGAGCCCGAGCGGCCAGAACACGGTGGAGGCAAGGCCGCCACCCAATGTGAGCAGCGTGATGGCGGTGCGGGACTTGCTGCCCGCGATCCGCGCCAGTGTCGCGAAGGCAGGGTCGTAGAGGCTGCCGGCCATGCCGAAGCCGATTGTCGCGTAGGCCGCGTAGAGCACCACAGGCGAATGGGCGAAGGCCAGCATGAGATAGCCCAGTCCGCCCACCAGCGAGCCCAGCGCCATCAGGCCGCGTCCACCGCGTGCATCGATCCAGGCCCCGACTCGGGTTGCGATCAGGCCGGAGCATAGCATCGCCAGCGAGAACGCGCCGAAAATCAGCGTCTTGCTCCAGCCCGTCTCGGCCATGATGCGCGGGCCGATCAAGGTGATGCCGTAGAACAGCGTTCCCCAGGCGATGATCATGGTGATGGACAGGACCACGAGTGCGCGCACCGCGCCGGGCGGCCAGCCATCGAAGCCCATGTTCAGACGAGACAGCCGCATCACGCTGGACCTATTTCGAGATCGAGGCGCCGGCCTCGCGGTTCACGGATTTCAGCGTACCAAGCTGCTTTTCGCGCCAGATCACGAAGATGCCGGCCGCAATCACCACGGCCGCGCCGGTCAGCACCACTTGCTGGGGAATGTCGCCGAACAGGAACCAGCCCAGCGCCACGGCCCAGATCATCGAGGAATACTCAAACGGTGCGACCAGCGATGCATCGCCATGGCGGTAGCTGCTGGTCAGCAGAATCTGCCCGATGCCGCCGAGGATGCCCATCAGCAGCATCAGCCCGGCATCAGCCAGGCTGAGCGGCGCCACCCAACCCAGCACGATGCTGCCCAGGCCAAGCATCGAACTGAGCAAGGTAAAGTAGAACACGATGGCCCCGGTGGTCTCCGTCCGAGTCAGGCGGCGGACCTCGGTCATGGCCCAGGCCGAGCAGAACGCCCCGGTGAGCGCAAAAGCGGCCCCGGTTGCGGCCCCGCCGCTGGCAACGGCGGTCAGGGTGCCGAGGTTGAGGTGAGGCGACAGCATGATCAGCACGCCGATGAAGCCGAAGGCGACCGCAGACCAGCGATAGATGCGCACGGTCTCCTTCAGCAAGACGGCGGCGAGCACCACCGCGACCAGCGGTGCGGCATAGCCGATGGCAATGGCATCGGGCAGGGGCAGGCTGCCGAGCGCAATGAAGCCGCAGAGCATGCCAATACTGCCGACGACTCCGCGCCTGAGATGGTCGCCGAAATGAGCGGTGCGGATGTTGGCGAGCAGCGGTCCCTGAAAGGCCAGCCAGGCCAGCAGCGGCACCAGCGCGAAGAACGAGCGGCAGAAGATCAACTGGCCGACCGGATAGCGCACGCTGAGTGTCTTCACCACCGCGGCCATCAGCGTGAAGGCCAGGGTGGACAGGAGCTTCAGCGAGATTCCGAGGAGCGGCTTCAAGGGCTTGGTCTTGCAGGCAACGGTCTGGCAGGAGTGATTTTGGACCGTAGACCACGTTTCAGGCCCTGCGAACCCGCAATCGGCGCAGAGGCGTTGCGCATCCGCCGGAATTGCCGATTCAGATGTCTTTCAACGCCTGTGTCATGTCGGCGATCAGGTCGTCGATCTGCTCGATGCCGATCGAGACCCGGATGGTGGCATCGCTGACGCCGATCCGGTCGCGTACCTCCTTGGGTACACCCGAATGGGTGGTGGTGGCCGGATGGCACATCAGCGATTCGGTGCCGCCAAGGCTGACCGCGAGCTTGAAAATGGACAGGCTGTTGAGCACCTTGAAGGCCGCCGCCTTGCCGCCCCGGACATCGAACGAGAAGGTTGAGCCCGGACCCGTGGACTGGGCCTTGTGCACCCGGGCTGCGGCCGAGCCGCGCGGCAGCGCTGTCAGGTCGTGGACCTTGTCGATGGCTGGATGGGCCCGCAGGAAGGCCGCCATCTTCGTAGCGTTCTCGGCGGCCCTGTTCATGCGCAGGCCAAGCGTTTCGAGCGAACGACCGAGCATCCAGCACGAGTGCGGATCAAGCTGCGTGCCGATGGCGGAACGCAGGGCCTTGACCGGCCTGATCATCTCGGACGAACCCAGCGCCGCGCCGGCGATCAGGTCCGAATGGCCGCCGACATACTTGGTCAGTGAATAGACCGAGACATCGGCACCCTGCTTGAGAGGGGTCTGGAAGACGGGCCCGAGGAGGGTGTTGTCGCAGATGATGACCGGGCGCATGCCATCCTGCCGGGTCGCGATCTCCTCGGCGACAGCGCGCACGAGGGCGACATCGACCAGAGTGTTGAGCGGGTTCGACGGTGTCTCGATCATGATCACCGAGAGCCGGCCCTTGCGCTTGCGGGCCAGGGTCAGCGCCTCGCGCGCGGCGGCGCGGACGGCCTTGCCCGAGAGCCCGTCGGCGAAGCCTACGCCGACCATGCCGAACGTGCCAAGGGTGCGGGTGACAAGGGTCTCGGTGCCGCCATAGAGCGGCTGCGAGTGCAGGATCACGTCATTGGGCCGGCCATAGGCCATGATGGTGGTGGCGATCGCGGCCATGCCGGAGGCAAACAGCAGCGCTGCTTCCGCCTGCTCGTAGATGGCGAGGCGGTCCTCGACGATCTCGGAATTGGGATGGTTGAAGCGCGAATAGACCAGCCCCGCCGCTTCACCTTTGGGCGCGGCCTTGCGGCCGGCCACCACGTGGAAGAACTCCTCGCCATCTTCCGCCGACTTGAACACGAAGGTCGAGGTCAGGAACACCGGCGGCTTGACCGCGCCTTCCGAGAGAAGCGGGTCATAACCATAGCCCAGCATCATGGTTTCGGGATGCAGGGCGTGGTTGCCGATGCGATCCTTGGAGTATCGGGCTTTCGACATGGAGAATCCTTCGCGTTGACGGCCAGTGTAGCGGATATGGGCGCTCCGGTCGCATCGCAAATGCCCGCATGGTGCGCACATCTGTCTTTGCGAGCGCAGCGAAGCAATCCAGCCTTGTTATGCAGCGGTCTGGATTGCTTCGCTGCCCTCGCAATGACGATATGGCACGTTCTTGCAGTCTCCACGTGGCCGACCTAGACATCATCGACTGACAGAAAGACACTCCATGCGCTTTTCGGGCACCGCCTCTTACATTGCCACCGACGATCTGAGCATCGCGGTCAATGCCGCCGTCACGCTGGAGCGTCCGCTGCTGGTCAAGGGCGAGCCTGGCACCGGCAAGACCGTTCTGGCCGAGGAGATCGCGGCAGCGCTGAAGGCCCCGCTGATCACCTGGCATGTGAAATCCACGACCAAGGCCCAGCAGGGACTCTATGAGTATGATGCGGTCAGCCGGCTCAGGGATAGCCAGCTCGGTGATCCGCGCGTCTCGGAGATCAGCCACTATATCCGGCGCGGCAAACTATGGGAGGCCTTCACCGCGCCTGAGCGCCCGGTGCTGCTGATCGACGAGATCGACAAGGCCGACATCGAGTTCCCGAACGACCTTTTGCTCGAACTCGACCGCATGGAGTTCCATGTCTACGAGACCGGCGAAACCATCAAGGCTGCGCGGCGGCCGGTGGTGATCGTGACCTCCAACAACGAGAAGGAATTGCCCGACGCATTCCTCCGGCGGTGCTTCTTCCACTACATCCGCTTTCCGGATGCAGAGACCATGGAAGCGATCATCGCGGTGCACTTTCCCGGCATCCGCAAGCGGCTGATGGAAGAGGCGCTGAAACTGTTCTTCGAGATCCGCGACGTGCCGGGCCTGAAAAAGAAGCCTTCGACCTCAGAACTGCTCGATTGGCTGAAGCTGCTCGTCGCGGAGGATATCGGGCCAGAGGTGTTGCGCGAGCGCGATCCGCGCAAGCTGATCCCGCCGCTGCATGGTGCCTTGCTGAAGAACGAACAGGATGTGAGCCTGTTCGAGAAGCTGGCCTTCATGGTCCGGCGCGAGGGCCGCTGAGGGCCGTTCCCTTCAGCGCTTGACCCAGGCTTCCACAGGCCCGCTGAGCTTGATGGTCAGCGGCATGCCGAAACGGTCCTTCGACTTGCCGGCGGCGACGCGCACCCAGCCTTCGGAGATGCAGTATTCCTCGACATCGAAGCGCTCGGTGCCCTTGAAGCGGATGCCGACATCATGCTTCAGCACCTCCGGATTGTAGAACGGGCTGCGCGGGTTGACCGACAGCCGGTCCGGCATCGCCGGGCTCGTTGCTGGTGCGTCGGCGCTGGCCTGCTCGGGCGCGGAAGGTTCGTTGGAGGGCGTGTCGGTCATGGATGAAGGCTCGGCAACGGGGTTGGGGTGACAGTGCGTTGCGCCGTCATAGGCGCTTTGCGTGCCAAAATCCAACGCCCTGACACTGATTGCAGACGCATGGAGCCCAAATCAGCCGCCATGGATCGTCGACAGCCGGATTGGACTTAAGGCCTAGGCCCAAAGCATGCGTTGCTGGATGGGGGCCTCATCCCGATATCCTTGGTCCGAACGACAGGTGCCCTGCCGGAAGACAGACGATGCTGCCCCCCGACCTGATGCCCATCGATGGCCTGACACTGGCGATCATGCTGGCCAACATGGCCGTGCTGGTCGGGCTGTTCCTGCTGATCAGGAACCGGCGCGCCAACTGACATCCACTGGACGATTGCCGGCCTGCCGACAGGCAAACGGCCACCGGCATGAGGCCGATGGCCGTGCAACTCGTTCTCAGCGATTTGCGCGGATCGCGCCGCTGACCGGAGCCTGACAAGGCGTCAGGCGGCGGGGGTGTCGTTGCCCGGGCCACGGTTGGCCTGCTCGCGGCTGCGTTCGCGCTCCTGCATGAAGCTTTCGAACTCCGTGCGATCCTTGGCGCGCTTCAGGTCGTCGAGGAAGGAGGCGAAGGCTTCCTGCTCGGCCACCAGCTTGCGCCGTTCTTCTTCAAGCCGCTCCAGCGTGGCCTGCTTGTAGTCCTCGAACACGGCATTGCCGCTGTTGCGGGCCAGATCGCGGTTGATCTGCGATGCCCAGGGCGCGCCGGCCATGCCGGCCAGACCCTGCATGCTGGCGAAAGCCGGCTCGCCGGGCGCGAACTTCGACGACATGATGTTCCAGAACAGGATGGCCAGACCGATCGGCCAGAAGATGATGAAGCCGATGACCATCGCGGCGATGTTGATGCCGGACCAGCCATAGCCGGGCCGATACCACTTGCCGCGCCATTCGCTCTTGCGTGCCTGCCACTCTTCGCGGCGCTCGCGCTTCCATGCGCGGCGTGCCTCGCGATCCCAACCCTGACTGCAATGACCCATCTTGTGCTCCCATGTAAATGTTACGCACATTCACATAAAGGTAGGGGCCGCGAATTTCAAGAGCGCGCGATCAGGATTTGCGGCGGGCAGGGCGGAAGGCCGGTCAGGGCGATCAGACGCGCGCTGCGGTGGCCGGCTGGCCAGCCTGGGCCAGCGCACCGGCAACCAGACGCCCGACGCCCTCGGTCAGCAATTCTTGCGGGTTCACTCCGAAGCCGTGCTGCAACTGGCCGCTGGCGGCCAGCATGGCCACGCCATGCGACAGCGCCCAGACCTGACAGGCCAGCTTCAGCGGATCGAGCCCGGGGGGAGGCGGATCGCCGATCATCGCCCGCAATGCCTTGATCAGGGCCTCGAAGCCACTGTCGCCGACCGCCTTGTCGCCGGCGCCCAGCGGGCCATGCGTGCCCATGAACATGGCGGCATAGGCGCCCGGCTCCTCCTGCGCGAAGGCGAGATAGGCGAGCCCCATGGCGCGAAAGGCGGCAATCGGGTCGGAATGGCCAGCGAGCGCGCCCTTCTGGCGGGCTGCGAAGTCCTTGAAACCGCCAAGGGCCACCTCGGCCAGCAAGGCGTCCTTGTCGCGGAAATGGCGATAGGGCGCGGCGGCACTCACGCCAGCCCGGCGCGCGGCATCGACCAGCGAGAAGCCCTGCGCCCCGCGCTCGCTCAGCAACTGGCGCGCCGCCTCGATCAGCGCATCGCGAAGGTTGCCATGATGGTAGCCTTTCCGCGCGGCCAGATCGGATGTTAACGGGCTTGACATTGGTTCTATGTGGCTGAACGCGGCGGGCGTGGCAAGCCGTATTGGCAAGCAGCCATGCGCATGACTATGTAGGGTGTCGATTGCCTGCCCTCGAACAGAGCGCCATCCCTTTTCATGCGCCGACTGATGCTTCTTCGCCATGCCAAGTCAGACTGGCCCAATGGCTTCAGCGACTTCGAGCGTCCGCTTGCGCCGCGAGGTCGGCTGGCTGCACCGCTGATGGGCCGCTATCTGCGCAGCGAAGGGTTGTTGCCCGATCTGGCGATCGTCTCGGCGGCGCGGCGCACGGCTGAAACCTGGGATCTGGTCTCGGGTGAACTCGGGGAAGTGGTGCCGCACAGCCTCGATCCCCGCATCTACGAAGCGCCTTTCGAGACGATTCTGGCGGCGATCCACGATGTGGGCCCTGCGGTGCGGACCTTGCTGGTCGTCGGGCACAATCCCGGCATGGAAGAACTGGGCGAGGCCCTGACCGGTTTCGGCGACCGTTTCGCCGCCCAGCGCATGCGCGCCAAGTATCCAACGGCCGGGCTCTGCGTGCTTGATTTTGACGTCGAGGACTGGACGGCGGTGGCGGAACGCGGTGCGCGGCTTGACCGGTTCGTCACGCCGGCCTCGCTGGGGAGCGGACCGGACGAATGAGTGCCGCCAATCTCGGCTGGCTGGACAGCCTCCGGCTGGCGGCTCTTTCGCTGGGCGAAGCGATGACCGGGGTGGCCAACCCCACCATCCGGCTCGGTGTCACGGGCCTGTCGCGCTCGGGCAAGACCGTTTTCACCACAGCGCTGGTGCATCATCTGATGATGGGCACGGCGCTGCCACTGCTCAGGGCTTCGGCGGAAGGCCGGATCGCGCGGGCACGGCTGTCGCCGCAACCTGATCAGGCAGTGCCACGCTTTGCCTACGAGACGCATCTGGCGGCGCTGACCGGTCCGGACCGGAGTTGGCCGCAATCGACCCGCCGGATCAGCGAATTGCGCCTCGACATCGACTTCGAGCGGCAAAGCGGCTGGCGCAGCGGGCCCTCGACGCTGACGCTCGACATCGTCGATTATCCCGGCGAATGGCTGCTGGACCTCGGCCTGCTCGACATCAGCTATGGCGAGTGGTGCCGGCGCGCGCTTGCCGATGCCCGCAAGGCCCATCGGCTGCCTTTGGCCGCGCCATGGCTCGACCTCATCAAGGGGCTGAACCCGCAAGGCGAGGCGGACGAGGCCGTGGCGCTGGCGGCGAGCGACGCGTTCAAGGCCTATCTCGCCGCCTTGCGCGCTGATCCGGAGATGGTGGCCGTGACACCGCCGGGACGATTCCTGATGCCGGGCGATCTCGAAGGCTCGCCAGCGCTGACCTTTGCGCCGCTCGACATCGCGGCGGATGGCGTGGCGGCCACCGGCACGCTGGCCGGGCTGATGCAGGCCCGCTTCGAGGCCTACAAGAATGTGGTGGCGCGGCCCTTCTTCCGCGATCATTTCGCGCGGCTCGACCGGCAGATCGTGCTGGTCGACGTGCTGGCCGCGCTGGATTCGGGGCCGACGGCGCTGGCCGATCTGGAAGCGGCGCTGGGCGATGCGCTGGCGGCGCTATCGGTCGGGCGGAACTCCCTGTGGTCGAGCCTGTTCAGCCCGCGCATCGACCGGGTGCTTTTTGCCGCCACGAAGGCGGACCATGTTCATCACGCCGAGCATGAGCGGCTGGAGAAGATCATGGAGATGATCGTGGGCAGGGCGCTTGGCAGAGCAGCGGGGTCAGGCGCCGACGTGCGGGCCATGGCCTTTGCCGCCGTGCGCGCCACGCGCGAGGTCCGTGTCGAGGATCGCGGCAAGAGCCTGCCTGCCATTGCCGGCATGCCGGAGGCCGGGGAGGTCGTCGGCAAGGACCGGTTCGATGGCCAGACCGAGGCGGCGGTGTTTCCCGGCGAGTTGCCGGCCAATCCCGCCACTGTGTTCGACAGGGCTGCGCCGCGCTGGCATGTGCGTGCGCCGCGCTTCCGTCCACCGCTGCTGCTGCCCGATGCGGGAGGGCGGCTGCCAACACTGCCGCACCTGAGGCTGGATCGCGTGCTGGACTTCCTGATGGGCGACAAACTGACATGAGCCGGCAACCAGAACCCGAAAAGCCGCGCGCCTTCCGTCTGGAACCAGCCCCGGACGGCGGTGCGGATGTGCTCCAGCCGCGTGACCCCAAGGTGGCGATCGTGGCCGAGGTGGAGCCTGTCGATACGGGTCCGGCAGAGCCTTCGCCGCGCCGCCGCTCGATGCGCTGGCTGCTGGCCCTGGTCTCGGCGCTGCTGGGTCTTGGCGCTGTATCAGCCTTTGTCTGGGTGCAGGATGCGGTGATCAATGCCGTGCGCCGGTCTGACGTGCTGGGTCTGGTCGCGGTTGCGCTGGCGGGCGTGATCGTGCTGGCGGCCACGGTGCTGGTCTGGCGTTTCATGCGGGACTGGCTTCGTGAACGCCGGATCGAGCGCCTGCGCCTTGATGCAGCGGCAGCCCTGACGAGCCGGTCGGGTGATGCCGCGCGGCAGGTCGCCGAAGCACTCGTCGCCCTGCAGAAGGGCCGCCCGGACACGGCCGCCAATCGGGCGCGCTTTGCCGCGGCGCTGCCGGGCATGAGCGACGCGCGCGACATCATCGCGCTGGCCGAGCGCGAACTGCTCGAGCCGCTGGACCGGCTGGCGGCAGACGAGATCGCGCGGGCGGCGCGGCAGGTCTCGGTGGTGACGGCGGTGAGCCCGCGCGCTGTCATCGACCTTGTCTTTGTGGTCTACGCCTGCGCCCGGCTGCTGAAAGCCATCACCGGCATTTATGGCGGCAGGCCTGGCCTCTTCGGCAGCCTGCGCATTGCCCGCGCCAGCATCGGCCATCTGCTGGTCACAGGCGGGCTGGCCGCCGGCGACGCGGTGATCCAGCAGATTGTCGGGCAGGGGCTGGCGGCGCGGCTGTCCGCCAAGCTGGGCGAAGGCGTGCTGAACGGCCTGATGACGGCGCGGTTCGGGCTGGCGGCCCTCTCGGTCTCGCGCCCGCTGCCCTTCGTCGAGGCGAGCGCGCCGACGCTGGGAGATGTGGCGTCGGGCCTCTTGTCAGCCGCTCCCGGCGGCGAGGCCAGGGATCAGACAGGCAAATCCGGCCAACCCTAGTTCAGGTAGTTGACCAGACTCAGGCGCGACAGGATCGAGGTTGTCTGGTAGGTGGCCTGCAGCCGGGTCTGGAGCGTCAGCAGCGAGGCAGCGACCTCCTCGTCATTGGCATCCTCAACGCCTGCACGGGCTGTCTCGAAGAAATTCAGCGAGAATGTGTGACGCTCGGTCGCCGATTTCATCGAGACCTGCGCGATGGAAATCTCCATCCCGATGTCCTGCGGCTTCTGCGACGCATTGAACGAGAGCGTCGTGCGCACGCGCTCCGCCATTGCCTCGTAGCGATCCCGCGACGATGGATTGTAGGTGGTGCTGGCCGGATTTGTGTCCTCGACGAAGCTGGTGGTCGCAAACACGGTGAAGGCCGTCATGGTCTCGCGGAAGGCCTGCTCGTTGGCGCGCGAGCCCGTGGCCACGACCTGACCGCTATCGACCTGCAACGGCGAGGTATTGCGCGCCTGGATCGAGGTGGCGTCGTCGCCCTTGTACCAGATGATGGTGGTGTTGAGGGCCACCGTGGGCGCGACCGGGGGCGCGGTTGCGGTGGTGAAGCCGGGACCTGGAACGCGGACAGGCGGGCTGGTGGCGCTGCCGTTGAAGAAATCGCGCGCGGCAATCGTGGCTGATGCCGCATTGAGGGCGGTCGCCGTCTTCTTCTGCAGGGCGGCAGTGACCGATGCCGAGAGATTGGCGGCTGTGGCCGCCGGCGTGGCACCGATGGCGAAGCCGGTTTCCGCCGGACCCGAGACATTGGATAGCCGCGCTTCGAGTTCGATGGTCTCGATCGTGCCGTCGGGCAGGTTCAGCGCCAGCGTGACCTTGTCGCCAGCCTGCGGGTTGGCGGTGACGGTGAAGTCGGCGGTGGCTGGCGGAGCCGCACCGAAGGTCGCGGTGATCGCGGCCGTGCTGCTGGTCGCTCCGCGGATGGTGTAGCCATAGGGCGGATTGGCCGCCTCGCGCGCCACGCTGATGGTGCTGCCGGCCAACGTGCTGGTCAGCCGGCCCATGTTGCCGACGCCGGCATCGGCCTGCTGGCGCTCGGAGATCAGCGTCCTGACGCCGACCATGCCCGCACCATCACCGTCGAGGATGAGATTGATGTTCTCGACCGGCTTCACATCATGGCTGCGGCCGGAAAACAGATAGCGGCCACCAACTTCGACATTCAGCATGTCGATGGTCTGGGACAGCTTGTCCCTTGCGAGGACCTGCCCTGCGACCTGATTGTTGGCTCCGACCACGAAGGCGCCGGGCCGGGCGTCGCCCTTGCCGTCGAGGGCGTTCTTGTTGATGCCCTCGATCGACTGCATCATGAAGCGGATGCGCAGGTCGCCCTGCTCGATCGACTTGTTCCAGCCCTCGATGTTGCTGAGCTTGGTGCGCGCATCCAGGCTGACACGGCGACCAAGGCCAAGCTCCGCGAAGCTGTCGGCCTTCTTGCCCGTGGCCAACTGGCGCTGGAGATCATCCAGTCGCGCGCGCATCTGGATGAACATGTCGCCATTGCGCCGGCCCGTGTTGGACGAGGGAATGAACGGATCGATCGACATCGGGCTATCCTCTTGTCAGGCCGCACTTAGATCCGCATCAGAAGATCCATCATCTCCTTGACGGCGGAAATGATGCGGGCATTGGCGGCGTAGGCGTTCTGCAACTCGACCAGGTTCGACATTTCCTGATCGACGCTGACGCCGGACTTCTCGGTGAAACGGGCCTCGACCGACTTGACGGCGATCTGCTGGCCGTCGTTGAGGCGCTGGGCGCTCTCGATGACGTTGCCCTGGGTTTCCACCACGCGCTGGGTGAAGTTCGCGATGGTCGAGCGCCAGGTCGAGGCCGTGCCGCCCACGCCGGTCTGCGGCGAGAATGTCCGCACCGATCCGGTGAGGCGGTTGTACATCTGGTCGGGGCGGGTCGAGTCGCCCTGCTGCGTCGCTCCGGCGCCGGTCTGGAACACAACCAGCCGCGAGGTATCCTGCGCCACCAGCGGGTTGACCGCGATGCGTGCGGACAGACCGCGCATCTGCGAGCGGCCCTCGAACGAGCCGGTGTAGAGCCCGCCAACAGCGCCCGTGTCGACGAAGAACGGCATCTCGGCTGTGCCGGTTCCGGGCGATGCGGTCGAGAACGCGCCTGTCGTCGGCCTTGCCACCAGGGCGTTGACATCGCGGGTGTTGGCAGCCCCGTCATCGACGATGCGCAGGGTGGTGCCGGAAGGGCTGCTGGCAGCAAAGCCGGCACCCAGCGCCGTGTTGATCTGGCCGACGATGCCGGCCATCGAGCCGGGAAAGCCAGCGAAGTCGATGCCGATGACGCGGTTGTCGTTGGAGCTCAGGCCGGATGCCGCCACATTGGCGACCGCGCCGGCGCTGTCGGCCCGCACGAAGGTGAAGCGACCCTGCGCGCCGGTGATGCTGTCGGTGTAGTCGAGCGTGAACTGGTTGCCGGCGGCAAGGCCAGCCAGATCGATATCGAAGCCGGTGGCGGCGCCTGCGACAGCGGGGGTGCCGGCCACTTCGCGGTCCGACAGGGCACTGGCCATCGCCGCAGCCAGTTCATCGAGCTGGTTCTGGGCCTGGACAAACGATTTGTCGCGCAGCTCGATGAAGGCCGCCAGTTCGCCGGAGCGGATGGAATTGGTGGCAATCAGATCGGTGGAGCCGCCAAAGCCGTTCTGGACGCGGATGGTGCCGACACCGCGCAGGGCAGGGTCGGCGTTCCAGAGTTGGTCAGCACTGACGGCAGCGGCGGCATCGAAGCTCAGCACCGAGGCGTTGGAGCCGGTGAACAGCGTCACGCCGGAAGAAGTGAAGATGTTGAGCCCGCCCGACTCGTTCTCGGTGGTGCGGATGTCGAGATAGCGCGACAGGTCGGTCACCAGACGGTCGCGCTGATCGCGCAGCGCCACCGCTGAGTTGAGATCGGCGGTCTCCAAAATCTTGCTGTTGGTGGCCTGGATTTCGACCAGCAACTCGTTGACCCGGGTCACGCCGGCACTGATGCCCTCCTCGGCTTCAAGCCGGAGGTCCTGCACACCGGCGGACAGGCTGGACAGGCGGGTCGCCATTTCCTGCCCGGCCGAGAGAACACCGGCCCGCAGCGCGGTGCTCGACGGATCGGCCTTGAGCTGCTGCAGGGACTGTGTGAAGCGGCCGAAGACCGCCCCCAGCGTGCTTGTGGAATCCGGCGGGCCGTAGACCTGATCGAGCGCATCAAGCACGTTGGAACGCGTGGCGGTGTAGGCGGCTCCTGAGGTTTCGTTCCAGAGCTGGCGCTGCACCACGCGGTCCAGCATGCGCTGCACGCCGTTGGTGCGGGCAAAGCCCGAGGTGTCGCCGACCGGTTGCTCGACGACGTTGACACTGCGCCGGATGTAGCCAATCGAGTCGGCGTTCGTGATGTTTTGCGACACCACATCGAGTCCGGACTGCGTGACCCGCATCCCCGACAACGCATTGGTCATGACCCCGTTGAGGCCCATGGTCTAACTCCCTGATCGCCGGAACGCCGCGACCTTTGCCGTTGTTCAGCGAATGATGTTGAGGATGTCGGACAGCATCTGCTGCGAGGTGGTGATGACGCGTGTGTTGGCCGTGTAGGCCTGCTGCGTCACGATCATCTTGGAGAACTCCTCGGCGATGTCGGTGTTTGACTGCTCCGTTGCTGATCCGACGAGGCGTGATCCGCCTGACGAGGCAGACCCGACAAGCGGCAGGCCGGACTCGGCCGTCTCGGCCAAGGCACCACCATCGAGGCGCTTCAGGGAGTTGGGTGCGGAGAACTGTGCTGTGAGCAATTGGGCGAGCGTGGCGACCTGGCCATTCGAGTAGGTGCCGATCACAAGCCCATCTTCGGTGATGTTCGTGCGCTGCAGGACGCCAGCAGCATAACCATCCTGCCGGATGGCATTGGCTTCGAGCTGGCCGACATTCTGCGTCGAGTTGACCTGCTTCATGCCGCTGCCACCCGAACCAGCATCGAGGCTGACACCGGTGATGACGATGCCGTTGACGTTGACGGGGGGCAGGGCGGTGATGGCAGCCGAGGTGAGATTGCCGTTTGCATCGAAGGCAAACGACCCAGCGGCGCCGGCGCGGGTCCACATGGCGGCTGCGCCTGTCGCTGCTGGATCGGTCTGTGCATACAGGCTCCAGGTGTCGGTCCCGAGGCCGGCGGTTTCCTTGGCCCAGGCCAGACGGACAGGGGCGGGGCGTCCGAGGGTGTCATAGGCCGTGATGGTTCCGCCCTGGATCGAACGCGCCTCGAATGCGGCGGTGTCCGACGCGGCGATCGTGGCCAGCGTGGCCGGGCTGGCCGGATAGGTTGCTGCAGCCCCGATCAGTTCGGAGCCGGGCGCGCCGTTTGCGGCTTGATAGGCGGTCGTCTGTGGTGTCGCCGGAAGCGTTGCACGGTAGTCGATGGTCGTGGTGGCACGCGGCGGAAGGGCATCGTTCGGGATACGGATCACCGAAGCCTCGGAGGCAGAGGGTGTGCCCGTGGTCGGGTTGATGTTGAGGCCCTTGAGGTAATAGCCGGCGCCGTTGACCAGATAGCCGTTGCGGTCGAAGTCGAAATCACCACGGCGGCTGTAGAGGTTGCTCTGACTGAAGTTCGGCGAGCCGTTCAGTTCACCAAGCTTCTCGGCAACGATGAAGAAGCCGTCACCGTTGATGGCAACATTGGTCGCGATCGATGTGCTGGAGATATCGCCCTGCACCGAATTGGTGGCGGACGAGCGCGCCAGGACCGAGCCGGCCAGTTCGCGGTTCTGGGGTGCATCGGGGATCAGGTCGATAAAGCTGGTTTCCAGCCGCTTGAAGCCGGTCGTGCGCGAGTTGGCGATGTTGCCGGAGATGTTTTCCAGCGCGTAGGACTGGGCCCGAAGACCCGACAGCGCGGTGGTCATTGCACCAAAAACGCCCATGAAACGTATCCTTCCCAGATCGCGGCGCGACGGCACCGCACACAACAGCTGGACGGGGCAGTGCAGCCATCGTGCCATCAGTGTTGGCTCGTCTTTTCAATGACTTGGATGGTGAATGCTCCGTTACACCGGCAAGGACCGGCCTGCGCAACCGGTCAGGTCGGCAGGATTTGCCGGGTGGTGCGGAGCAGGCCGTGCCAAGCTTGCAGCCTGCGGCGCGGTGACAGCGAAGAGGAACACGGATGACACGGACCCGCGCCGAGATCTCACGGCAGGTCCGGACTGTGGCCGTATCGGCTGGTGGCCGCATCACCCTGCCGCTCGCGGTGCGGAACATCCTTGGCGTGGAGGCAGGCGATCAGGTGCGCTTTGCCGCAATGCCGGGAGGCTCCGCGATCGGGAAGGTTGTTACCCGGGCGCCAGTCGATCCGATTGCCGATCTGGCCGATCCAAGCCTCGAAATCGACGACTGGTCCTATCGCGAAAGCTGACGAGCCTTGGGCTTCAGCCCCCGACGCCACCATCGTTGAGATGGCAGGCGCTGACATGGCCCGGCGCGATCTCGCGCAGCACCGGGCGCTCGCTGGCGCAGCGCGGCCCCGCCATCGGGCAGCGCGGATGGAAATGGCAGCCGGTGGGTGGGTTGAGCGGTGAGGGGATTTCGCCCTTGAGCGGGGCAAAGCGCTTGTGGCGCGAGGCCAGCGTCGGCACGTTGGCCAGAAGGGCCTGTGCGTAGGGATGGTTCGGGCCGCGGAACAGGTCGGCAGCGGTCGCAGCCTCGACGACACGGCCCAGATACATGATCACGACCTTGTCCGAGAGGTGCCGGACGACGCTGAGGTCGTGGCTGATGAACAGGTAGGTGAGCTTGAGATCCTGCCTGAGCTTCATGAACAGGTTGAGCACCTGCGCTTGGATCGAGACATCGAGAGCTGCAACGCTTTCGTCGCAGACGAGAAAGCGGGGGTTGACCGCAAGGGCCCGCGCAATGCCGATACGGGCGCGCTGGCCGCCCGAGAACTGGTGCGGATAGCGGCGGCGATAGGTCGGATCGAGTCCGACGCGCTCCAGCACATTCTCGACGTAGGCTTCCTGCTCGGCCTTGCTGACCAGTCCGTGAAAGACCGGGGCCTCACCGACGATGTCGGTGACGCGCATGCGCGGGTTGAGCGAGGACATCGGGTCCTGGAAGATCATCTGCACGGCGAGGGTCGCCGCCTTCTTCGCAGGCCCGTCCAGCGTCGAGACCGGCTTGCCCTGCCACAGCATCTCGCCTGAACTGGGCGCATGGATGCCGGCCACGACGCGGCCAAGGGTGGACTTGCCGCAGCCTGACTCGCCGACGAGGCCGACGACCTCGCCCTCCATGATGCCGAGATCAACGCTGTCGACCGCATGCACCACCTGCTCGCGGTTGCTGGCCCCCAGCAGGTTGGCGAGCCGGGCCGCCGCGTCCAGCGGTTTGACGAAGCGCTTGGAGACGCCTTTCAGCTCGACCAGCGGGGTTGGGGCATGTGCATTCATCAGGCGGCCACCTTCGGGGCATCGAGCGGATGGTGGCAGCGTGCGGCGCGATCCTGACCGTGCGACAGGCTCTCCGGAGCCACGGTGCGGCAGACATCGCTGGCCAGTGTGCAGCGCGGGGCGAAGGCGCAGCCCTGCGGCAGGCGCGCCAGCGAGGGTGTCGCACCGGGGATCTGCATCAGCGGTTGGCCGGGCACCCCTGCCGATGGCAGCGAGCCGAGCAGGCCGCGCGTGTAGGGGTGGATCGGTGCGTCGAGCAGGGCATCGACCGGCCCGGTCTCGACGATGCGGCCGGCATACATCACGGCGACACGCTGGGCGAGGCCGGCGATGACCGTGAGATCGTGGGTGATCCAGATCAGCGCCGTGCCGGTTTCGGCACAAAGCTGCTGCATTTCGGCGAGGATCTGGCTCTGGATGGTGACATCGAGCGCCGTGGTCGGCTCGTCGCAGACGATCAGCGAAGGGCTGTTGAGCAGCGCCGTGGCGATGGCCACGCGCTGGCGCATGCCGCCCGAGAACTGGTGCGGATAGGCAGACAGGCGTTCATCGGGCGAGGGAATGCCGACGCGGGCGAGCGCATCGCGGGCACGGGCGCGGGCCGCCTTCTCCGAGACATTCTCATGGGCGGTGATGGCTTCGATCATCTGGGTATCGATGCGCAGCACCGGGTTGAGCGTCATCATCGGGTCCTGGAAGATCATGGCAACCTCGCGGCCCCGGACCTTGCGCATCTCGTCATCGGACAGGCCGACGAGTTCCTTGCCGTTCAGCTTGATCGAGCCGTCGACGATCTTCCCCGGCGGGTCGATCAGGCCCATGATCGAGAAGCCGGTGACCGACTTGCCCGAACCGGACTCTCCCACCAGGCCGAGCACCTCGCCCTTGTTGACATGAAACGAGACGCCGTCGACCGACTTCACCGTGCCGGCACGGGTGAGGAAATGGGTCTTGAGGTTCTCGACGGCGATGACGGGGCCTTGCATCACTTTTCCAGCCTCGGGTTGAGCACATCGCGGATGCGGTCGCCCATCAGGTTGATCGAGACGATGGTGAGCAGCAGCGCGAGGCCCGGAAAGAAGCTGATCCAGTAGCTGCCGGACAGCATGTACTGGAAGCCGTTGGCGATCAGCACGCCCAGCGAGGGCTCGGTCTGCGGCAGGCCGACGCCGAGGAAGGACAAGGTCGCCTCCAGCGCGATGGCATGAGCTGTCTGCACTGTGACGATGACGATCACCGGCGCGAGGCAGTTCGGCATGATGTGGCGGAAGACGACGCGGGCATTGGACAGGCCGAGCGACTGGGCCGCCTCGACATATTCCTTGCGGCGCTCGACCAGCGCGTTGCCGCGCACGGTGCGTGCATAATAGGCCCATTGCACGACCACGAGCGCAAAGATGATCTTGTCGACGCCCTTGCCGAGCGCAGCGACGAGGATCAGCGCGATCAGCACGGCCGGCAGGGACAATTGCAGGTCGACGATGCGCATCAGGATGGTTTCCACCCGGCCGCCGGCATAGGCGGCGATCAGCCCCACGGCCATGCCGATCGAGGCGGCGATCAGGCCCGACAGGAAGCCGACCATCAGCGAGATGCGCAGGCCATAAAGGATGCCGGAATAGAGATCGCGCCCGACGCCATCGGTGCCGAGCCAGGTGGTGAAGCCTTCGCCGGCCACCGAGCCGGGCTTGAGGCGCGAATCCATCAGGTCGACGCTGCGCAGGTCATAGGGGTTCTGCGGCGTGATCAGCGGCGCGAGCAAGGCCAGCGCCACGATGATGCTGAACAGGATCAGGCCGGCAACAGCCACCTTGTCCTCGAAGAAGCCCTTGCGGAAGCGCGTGAACGGCGTCTCTTCCTTCGGCACCGGCGCGGCGGCGCTGGCGAGCATGGCGGGGCTGATCGGAGTGTCGGTCATGGCAAGCTCCTCACGCCTTGGCCTCGGTCAGCCGGACGCGGGGGTCCAGCACCGAGTAGAGCACATCGACCACCAGGTTGATGACCACGAACAGGACGACCACGACCATGACATAGGCCACGATGACGGGCCGATCGAGGCGCTGGATGGCTTCGAGCAGCAGCTTGCCCATGCCCGGCCAGGCGAAGATGGTTTCGGTCACGACCGAGAACGCGACAAGACTGCCGAACTCGAGACCGAGCACAGTGACGATCGGGATCATGATGTTCTTGAGGATATGGACGCCGACGATGCGGCGCTGCGACAGGCCCTTGGCGCGCGCGAACTTGACATAGTCCATCAGCGCCGCCTCGCGCACCCCGGCGCGGGCCAGCCGGATGACCAGCGAAATCTTGAGCAGCGCGAGGTTGAGCGCCGGCAAGGCGATGTAGGTCCAGCCATTGAGGCTCAGCAGCGATGTCTCGATCCCCAGAACGCGGACCGTGTCGCCGCGGCCGGTGGCTGGCAGCCAGCCGAGCATGATCGAGAAGAACATGATCAGCATCAGTCCGACCCAGAAGGTCGGCAGCGAAAAGCCGAGGATCGACACCGCCATGATGCCCTTGGCAAGGCGGGTTTCCGGCTTGAGGCCGGCATAGACGCCGAGCGGCATGCCGATCAGGATGGCCATGAACAGCGCCACCAGCGCCAGTTCCATGGTCGCCGGCATGCGGCTGAGGATGAGTTTGATAGCGGGCTCGCCATGCACGAAGGAGCGGCCCATGTCGCCTTGCAGGGCATTGCCGACAAAGTAGATGAACTGCTCCCAGATCGGCTTGTCGAGGCCGAGCGCGATCTTGGTCGCTTCCACGGCAGACTGATCCATCTCCGGCGAGATCAGCATCCAGACCGGATCGCCGATGACGTTGACGCCGAAGAACACGATCACGACCATCACGCCGATGACCAGCATGGCCTGCCCGATGCGCCGGATGATGAAGGCAAGCATGAGAAGTCCTCGAGACGGGAGGTGTTGGCAGCCTCAGTCATCCCGGCTCAAGGCCGGGATGACCAGTGTCAGGCTCGAGCCTTCAGCGCGTGATGCCAGTGGCGAGCGTGTACTCGTCAGCGCGCGCGGTGACCTTGATGCCCTTCTTCGAGGCCCAGACGTTGGTCTGGTAGTGCGAGGGGATGATGCCCAGATCGTTCATCGACAGTTCCGAGGCGCGTGCGAGCAGGGCTGCGCGCTTGGTGTTGTCGACGGTGCGCAGGGCTTCTGTCAGCACCTCGTCCATGGCCTTGTTGGAATAGCGGCCACGGTTGGCAGCGCCCCAGCCGCGGTTGCGGTCGAAGGTGCCGACGAGAGCCTGGAGCGAGCCGGAGGTTTCGCCGGTGCCTGCGCCCCAGCCGACCAGGATGAAGGAGAATTCCGGATCGCCATTCGCACCCTGCGAAGCGCGGGTGAAGAAGTTGGCCGGCGGAATCGTCTCGATCTCGACGTCGATGCCGAGACGCGTGAACATCTGGGCGGCGGCCTCAAGGATCTTGGTGTCGTTGGTATAACGGCCGTTGGGGCCGTGCATCTTCATCTTGAAGCCGTTGGGGAAGCCTGCATCGGCGAGCAGCTTGCGCGCACCAGCCAGATCGAACGGGGTCGGCTTCAGCGTCTTGGAGGTGCCGAAGAAGCTCGATGGCAGCACCTGTTCGGCGGGAACGGCCTGGCCTTCCATGATGCGGTCGACGATGGCCTGGCGGTTCAGGGCCATGGACAGCGCCTGGCGGACGCGCAGGTCACGCAGCGGGTTCTTGATCTGCGAGCCGTCCTTGGCGGTGATGAAGGGCGAGACTTCACGGAAGTGATCGAGGTGGAAGTAGATCACGCGGTTCGACAGTTCCTCGACCACGGAGAGGTTGGCGTTGCTCTTGAGGCGCGCCATGTCGGACGGCGGAACGCCTTCAATCACGTCGACGTCGCCGGCGAGGATGGCAGCCACGCGGGTCGGGGCTGCGGTCAGGAAGCGGAAGCTGACCTTCTCCCAATCCGGCTTCTTGCCCCAGTAGGCGTTGTTGCGCTCCATGACGACGCGGTCGCCGGGCTTGAACTCGCTGTACTTGAACGGGCCCGTGCCGCCCTGGCATTTCAGGGCGTTGAAATCCTCGGTGGAGAGGGTTTCGGCGCAGGCCTTGGAGACGATGCCGAAGGTGGACAGGCTCGTCGGAACCAGCGGGGCGGGCGCTGCGGTCTTGATGCGGACTGTGTGGCTGTCGACCTTCTCGATGGTCTGGCCGGCGATGAACGGTGCGAAGCTCGACGGCGAGCGCGGCACGGCGGGCAGGCGCTTGAAGGTCGCGAGCACGTCATCGGCGGTGAACTCCGAGCCGTCGAAGAACTTGACGCCGCGGCGCAGCTTGAATTCCCAGGTGTTGTCGTCAAGCGTCTTCCAGCTTTCGGCAAGGCCGGGCTCCAGCGCCTGCTTCTCATTCTGGCCGACCAGCGTCTCGAAGACCTGCCGCGACAGCATGTTGTTGGGGCTGAGGTTGTGATAGTGCGGGTCGATGGAGCTGGGCTCCGCCGACAGGCCGATGCGCAGTTCCTGAGCCTGTACGGCGCTGATTGCCGAGCCCAATGTCAGCGCGGCTGTTGCTGCCAGCGCCAGAAGCCTGATGGATGTCATCGAGATAGTCTCCCTGTTAACGTGGCGCGGCGGTCCGTTCATCGGGTCCTTGCTGCGCGTCCGATCGACAAATCTGCATGTGTGACGCGCAGGAGCAAGGGGCATGCCGCGCGATTGGTCTGTTTCCCCAGTAAATATGCGGTCTTGTTATTTGTCATCCTGATTCAAATAAACATCGCGCATACTTCTATGTGATGGAATGCGGCTCTCGCGCACGACAGTGATCGGGTTGCAGCGTGCAGCCAAGTTCCGCAATCCGTGCCGCAAGACCCTGCCGCGCCCAGCCCTCGGTGGTCTGCTGGCTCGGCGCGGGCGTTTGACATCGCCTCTATGCGACGATAGCATTCAGAGGATGCTTTACTATAATCCAAACGTATCGTTCCATGTCTGCCGATGATGATGCCGGTGATGGCCAGCCGAGCTTGCGTGAGCTTGAGGTCCTGCGTGCGCTGATCCAGTCGCGCAAGACAACCTCGGCGGCGGTCAGCCTTGGCGTCTCGCAGCCGGCCATTTCCCGAGCCATTGCGTCGCTCGAAGGGCGCATGGGCCGCAGCCTGTTCAGCCGGGAAGGTGGCAGGCTGATCCCCAATGCCGATGCCTTCGCGCTGGAGGAGGAGGCCCGCCCGATCTTCGCCGCCCTCGACCGGATCAGGGTCTGGCCGGATGGCGTCGCCCGGCAGGGCGTGCTGCGTGTCGCGGTGTCGCCGACGCTGGCGCAGTTCCTGTTGCCTGACATCCTCGCGCAGTTGCGCATTGAGCAGCCCGACCTGACCATTCATGTCGAGATCGGCACCAACACGGCAGTGGTAGCATCGGTGGCCGACCGGCTGGCCGATATCGGCATCGCCGACACGCCTTTGCACCATCCGGGCGTGCGGGCCGAGGTGATGCGCGAGGCGCTGGCCCATTGCCTGATGCCGGAAGGTCATCCGCTCGCGGCGCGGGACGTCATCGTGCCGGCAGATTTCCACGAGCAGCCGATGATCGCGTTGGCCCGGCGCTTTCCTTCTCGGGTCGAGGGGGACCGCCATTTCGCCAGTGCCGGGGCCCAGCCCAAGGTCGTTGCCGAGGCGGCCACATCCGCCTTCGTGGCCGAACTGGTGCGCCGGGGTGTCGGCCTTGCCCTGGTCAACCCGTTTCCGCTGACGCTCGGCAACGGGCTGGCGGGTCTGGTGGCGCGCCCGTTCCGGCCGGCAATCCACTATGTGACGATGCTGCTGTTCCCGGCAGCTGGTGCAGCATCACCTGCCGCGCGGCATTTCGCCGATGCCCTCAAGGCAAGCCAGCCCGAGGACGGGCTGACCACTCCGGTTCGATAGGACACGACCATGAGCCCTGACACCACGCCGCAGATGTCGGCGACGCTGGAGATTCTGGCGGCACTGGTTGGCTTCGACACCACAAGCCGCCATTCAAACCTCGCGCTGATCGACTGGATCGAAGCCTATCTCGCTCGCCATGGCATCGCTTCGCACCGGACGCCGGACCCGACCGGGCAGAAGGCCTCGCTGTTTGCCAGCATCGGGCCAAAGGACCAGCCCGGCTATGTGCTCTCCGGCCATACCGATGTGGTGCCGGTGGACGGGCAGGTCTGGGCCAGCGATCCATTCACGCTCAGCGTGAGGGACGGCAAGGCTTATGGGCGCGGCGCGGTCGACATGAAGGGTTTTCTGGCATGCTGCCTCGCGGCCGTGCCGGCGATGGTGATGGCCCCGCTCACAAAGCCGATCCATCTGGCGCTGTCCTATGACGAGGAAGTCGGCTGTGTTGGAGTCAGGCCGATGCTGCACCGGCTGGCGGCTGGCGCATTCGGCATTGCCCCGCCGCTGGCGGCCTTCATCGGCGAGCCAACCTCGATGAACGTCGTGATCGGCCACAAGGGCAAGCGCAGCATCCGCGTCAAGGTGCGCGGCAGCCATGCGCATTCGTCGCTGGCACCGCTTTATGTCAACGCTGTCGAGTTCGGTGCGCGGCTGGTCGGGTTCATCCGCGATCAGGCCGAGCGGCTGGCGGCGACCGGTGCGCGCGATGACCTCTATGACATCACCCATTCGACCGCCCATGTGGGGATATTCTCAGGGGGCACGGCGTTGAACATCGTGCCGGCCAGCGCCGAGATCGTCTACGAGTATAGGGTGATCGCCCAGGACGATGCCGACGCGCTGGTGGAAGAGGCCAGGGCCTATGCCCGCGATGTGCTGGAGCCGAAAATGCGCAGCGTCGATCCGGCTTCCGGCATCGATTTCGAGGTCTACACCAGCTTTTCCGGGCTCGACACCGAGCCGGGCGCACCGGTGGTGTCGCTGGCCAAGCGGCTGGCGGGGCGCAACGGACACAGCAAGGTGGCGTTCGGCACTGAAGCAGGGCTGTTCACGGCGATCGCCGGCATTCCCGCCGTGGTGATCGGCCCCGGCTCGATCGAGCCGGCCCACAAGGCGGATGAGTTCATCGGGCTCGACGATCTGGCCCAGTGCAACCGGTTTCTCGCCAGGCTCGTGGCAGAGGCCTGTGGCTCACCGGGATGATCCGGAACCGAGCGGACGAGTTACCTCGTCGCTATCGGAGCGCGCTGGATTGCTTCGCTGTGCTCGCAATGACGCGGTCAGCGAGATTTGCTGCAGCCTGCTAGAACGCCTTGAAGGTGATGATCGTGTGGGTGTCCTGGATTTCGGGCACCGTCTGCACGTTCTGGGCGATGAAGTGGCCGATGTCGACATCCTTGGGGATGTGGAACTTGGCCAGAATGTCATAGTTGCCGGCCGTCGAATAGATTTCCGAGGCGATCTCGCGGTCAGCGAGCGCTGTGGCGACCTCGTAGGTCTTGCCAAGCTTGCATTTGATCTCGACGAAGAATGTCTGCATGGCGGCTCTCCGGTTCCGGTGTCCCGGCATAAACGATCCTGAGACGGGATCAAGCGCCGCACAGGGCCGCGATGCGCGCCGTCATGGCGCTGGCCGGGTCGGCAAGAGGGGCGATCACCGTGAAATGGTTGGCTCCGGGCATTTCCTCATAGCGCGTGATGACGCTTTCCAGCCCCCAAACATCGACGAGGCGGCGGCTTTGCCGGAGGTATTCCTCGCTTTCCTCACCGCCGACCACGGCATCGAAGCTCAGGCGCGAGGGCGCGGGCCAGAAGAACGGGCTCTGTGACTCGGCTTCGTCGAAGCCGAGCTTCAGCGCGGTGTTGATGGTGGTTTCGGTCAATGGCTTGAGGTTGTAGAGCCCGGAAATGCCGTAACCCGCCTCCACCACGTTCTGTGGCAGGTCGGCGAGCACCAGCCGCCAATCGGTGGCCAGCATGCAGGCGGCGAGATGGCCGCCGGCGGAATGGCCGTAGCAGACCAGCGGCAGGCCAAAACGCTGATGGAGCATGGCACAGGCATAGCGCGTCTCGCCGACGATATCGGCAATGGTGACCACGGGACACAGGTTATAGCCGACCACGGCCACAGCCACGCCGCGCTGGTTGAGGCCGCGCGCCATGTGGCTGAAGAAGGATGGATCGAGCGCCTGCCAGTAGCCGCCATGGAAGAACACGGCGAGCGCGCGGGCTGCCATGTCGGTGGGGCGGAAAAGGTCATAAAACTGGCGAGCGGTCGGGCCATACGACACGCCAAGCTCGCAAGAGGCCGCCTCGCGATAGGCAGCCGCATCGCGCGCCCAGCCGGCAATGATTGCCGGATGCTCGGGAACGCGGGCGCGGTTGTTGTACTCGGTCTCGTAGTCGGCCATCCAGACACCTCTCCTGCCAATGTAAGGCAGTCTGTCGCCAATGGCGAGCAGCGAAGGTGCGCAGGCAGCCGTCTGGGATCAGGCAAACAGCTTTGACATGGCGGCCCGGTTCGGACATCACCGGGGCGCTGCCAAGGAGAACACCATGGATAATCCGATCCTCGTCGAGGTCACGCGCGGAGGCGCAGTGGAATCGCGGCATCGCGGCTCGCTTGTGGTGGTCGATGCCGATGGCGGAACCGTGCTGGCCGCCGGCGATGTCACGCGGCCGGTGTTTCCGCGCTCGGCGGTGAAAGCCTTGCAGGCGCTGCCCCTGGTGGAAAGTGGTCTTGCCGACCGGTTCGGGCTGAGCGATGCCGAAATCGCGCTGTGCTGCTCCTCGCATTCGGGTGAGTCGCACCATGTGGCGGCCTCCGCTGCGATGCTGGCCAAGGCCGGGCGCGATGTCTCCTGCCTCGAATGCGGCAGTCACTGGCCGATGAACGACAAGGTGGCCCGCGCGCTCGCCATGAGCGGAGCGCAGCCATCGGCCTTGCACAACAATTGCTCGGGCAAGCATGCCGGTTTCGTCTGCCTCGCCTGCGGACTTGACGAGGACCCTGCCGGCTACATCAAGGCCGATCACCGGGTGCAGCGCGAGGTGCGCGGCGCGCTGGTCGAGATGACCGGAGCTGCCCATGACGAGGCGCTGGCCGGCATCGATGGCTGCTCGATCCCGACCTACGCCATCAGCCTCACCGCCATGGCGCTGGGCTTTGCGCGCTTCGGTGCCGGCGGCGGCAAGGGCGCGGTGATGGGCCCCGAGCGGGCGCGTGCCGCAGCCCGGATCCGGGCCGCCGTGGCGGCAAACCCGCAGATGGTGGCGGGAACCGGACGCTTTGACACGGTGGTGATGGGCGCTCTCGGCGCGCGCGCCTTCACCAAGACCGGGGCTGAAGCGGTGTTCTGCGCGACATTGCCGGAACTCGGCTACGGCATTGCGCTCAAGATCGACGATGGCGGCACGCGGGCATCAGAGGCGGTGATGGCCAGCCTGCTGGCGCGCTATCTCGCACTCGACGGGGAGGCGGCCCGCATCGTCGGCGACATTGCGCACCTGAGGATGCGCAACTGGAACGGGATCGAGGTTGGCGAGGTCAGGGCTGTCGGCCTCTAGGGCCGCCGTGCCCGGGCAGGAACGCCTGCCCCGGTTCAGGCTGCGTCGGGCGAGGTGGGGGCTTCGACGCGGACACGCAGGCCCGATGCGATCTCGCGGTTGATGTTGATCAGCACCTGAAGCTTGGCAGGGTCCACGTCGTTCATCGCTGTCAGCGCGATCGTGTGGTTGAAGATGAACATGCCAAGGCCGATGATGTTGCGCTTGATGTCCAGCGGCAACTGGCTCTCATCGTCGCTGACGGCCGCCACAAGGATCGTCCAGATCTTGCGATTGATCACAAGGGCCGCGTCCAGCTCGTCCTTCTTCTCGTCCCAATTGTCCTTGATCGCCTGCAGGCGGGCTGCCGACTTGATCAGGACATGGGCTTCGAGATCACGTGGGCTGGTCGGTGCCGCTTGGGCTGTCTTCGCGTAGGCGTTGGCCGCGTAGGACATGGGCTAGGAGCTCGCTCTCGTATGTGATCAGTTTCTTCGCTGCTTTCAGAGCCTTGTAGAGGTCACCATTTAAGATGCGGTTATTGAGCTCGCTGATCGCGGGGGCGGAACTGGGCACAGCTTCGAGAAACTCGCGCACCAGCGTGAAATAGATCTCGTGGTGCTTGGCCACATCCTGATCGAGATACATCAGCTGCACCGCGAGGTAGATGCGCTTGGCCGGGGTGTCCGCTGTCCGGTGCGTGAGGATGTCCTTTTCGCGCAGGATCGGGGCCTCGCCCTCGATGAACAGGCGGGTGCGCTGGTCATCGGCGCGGATCACGACGGTGCCGATGATGATGCGTTCATGCGGCTTGAGCTCGACTTTCAGCGCCATGGCGATGGTCCTTGCCTTGTGGGCGGGTTGCGGGCGGCGGTCTTGATCAGCCGAACAGCCGGAGGATGGCCTGGTCGGACTGCGAAGCCAGCGAAAGGGCCTGTGTGGACAGCTGCTGGCGTGTCTGCAAGGCCAGAAGATTGGCGCCTTCCTCGTTGAGATCGGCCACGACCAGATTGTCGGCTCCCATCTTCATCAGCTTCACCGCTTCCTTGGTAAAGGATTCCCGGACGGTCGCCACGGTGTTGTTGGCTCCGAAGGTCGCGGCCTGGGCGCGGATGATCTTGATGGACTCTGTCAGCTTGGCGAGGCCGGCATTGATCTCCGTGTCGGACTGCATCGAACGCCGGGTGTCATTGGCCGAAAGCCCGATCCCCGCCGAATCGAAGACGACGCCGCGGACGATCATGCGGGTCGAGGCCTCCTCGTTGAAGATCATGTCGAGGCTCTGCCCGTAGAGCAGGTTGGTGCCGTTGTAGCCGGCATCGCGGGCGGCAAAGGTGATCTGCTGGAGGAGGTCGTTGTATTGCTCGGCGAATTTCGCGCGGGTCTGGTTGGTGGCCGCGGTGATGCTGCCCGTGTCTGTCGGTGTCGAGCCGGTCAGCGGTGGCTCGAAGGTGCCGAACAGGCTGTTGAGGTTGGTCGGCAGGGCGGGCGCCACCACGGCTGCCGGTGTCCATTGCAGGCGCAACGAGCCCATGGTCGTGTTGTCGATGATCAGGCGGCCACCGGCGTCGACCGAGGCGTTGACGTAGCGCTCGCCCGTGGTGGCATTGTTGTTGGCCGGATCGGCGTTGATCGCCGCCACCAGATCCTGTGCTGTGTTGATGCCAGGCGCTGCACCTGGAAACGTGAATGTCATGGTGGTCGCGGCCACGACCGGGTTGGACGGCACGGTGAAGGTGACGCTCATCTGGTCACCTGCCCGCAGCGGACCGGGAGGGGTCGCAGAGTTGAGCAGGTTCGGATTGGTGCCGAAATCGACCGCGCGGCGGTTGGCGAGGTCCATGCCGGAGGCCAGCTTGGCATTGGTGGCGCTCGAATTCAGGGCAGTGCGCAGGCCGGCCTGCATCTGCTCGACCATGCGGGTGATCGCCTTCAGGCCATTATCGGCGGCCTCGATGGTCTTGATGCCGAGGCCCATGTTGTCGAGCAGGCGGGTGAGGTCCTTGCCCCGCATCGACAGCCCTTCGGACTGGAAATAGTTCAGCGGATCATCGAGCGCCGAATTGACCTTGCGTCCGGTCGACAGGCGGACCTGCGTCTTGTCCTGAAGTGCAGAGGCGTTCTGGAGCGACAGCAGGTTGCTGCGGATGCCTTTTGAAAGAACAATGTCGTTCATCGGATCGGATGTCCCATTCTGGACCAGCGATCCTTCTGAATCGCCTGATGCCGATCATGATTTGTTAACCTTAACAGAACGTAAACCGCCCGATGTTTGCTTGCGCCGGTGCTCCCGACAAGACAAAGGCCGGGTTGTGGCCCGGCCTGTAAGCATATCGTGAGCGGTGGAAAGGTGCCGCGGCGCGTCAGCCCGGCTTGCGGGCGTAAAGCTCCATCTGGGCCTTGTAGCGCCCCGGAATGTCGAACAGCTCGACCGCGAAACCCTGGCGGGCCAGCAAGGCCGACAGCGAGGCCCGCGTGAAGTTGTGGTGGTGCTCGATTTCCATCCAGTAGGGATTGGCCGAGGCCTGGTCCATCAGCCGCCAGCTCGCCGAATCCATGTTCGGCAGCGAAATGATCAGCAGGCCGCCCGGTGCCAGCAACTCATGGGCGTGGGCGAGCGCGCTGCGCGGAAAGATCATGTGCTCGAGCACGTCGAACATCGAGATCACCGTGACAGGCGTCTCAGCCCTCGCGGCCATGAACTCGCTCTGGGCGGCGGCATAGCCGAGCCGCTGGATGGCGGCCACGGGCTCTGCCCGCGCATCGAGGCCGAGCGCCGCAAAGCCGAATTCCGACGCCGTCATGACCAGCGCCCCGTCGCCGCAGCCGACATCGAGCCAGGTCGGCAGCACCGGACCGGCCATCGCAGGCGCGTAGCCACCCAGAAGGCGCAGCGCGTTCTGCACGGTGGGGCGCCAGACCTGGCGCTTCTGGTCCGGATCGCCGCCTGCAACCTGCGACGGATGCGACTTGCGGAACACTTCGGCGAGGCCAGCCTCGGTCCAGTAGTGCTGGGTGAAGACGTGGCCACAATCGTCGCAGCGCATCCAGTCCAGTGTCGGCGGCAGGCGATCGTGCCAGTTGACGTAAGATGTGGTTGCGGCAGCACCGACGTGGCGCATCTGGGTGCTGTCGCAGAGCGGGCAGCAGGCATAGGCGGTGCGGATCGCGTCGAAGCGGCCCTCAGTGGGCGCGGCGGCGATGCTTTTTCTCGATTCCGACATGGCCCGGCTCAGCGGGGCAGGGCGAGGCGCTGCTGGCGCGCGGCCTTGCGTTCGCCAAAGCCCTGCGCATAGGCGACGTGGCTGCCTTCCGGGAGCTTGCCGCGCTTGACCAGTTCGAGAATGCAGCGGATCGCAAGATCGACGCTTTCATGGACCACTTCTGCCAGATAGGCGGTGTGCCGCAGCGTCTCCTCGCTGATCGCGTCGGGATGGACGATGTCGCGGATGTAGACGATGTCGGCCTCAAGCAACTGGTTGAGCGGCCGGCGGAAGTCATTGCCCAGCACGGTCGGCGCGATGATCCAGCGCTTGCAGGCCTGCATGTGGTGCGGGATGAAGCCCTTGGCGCGCATGAAGCAGTCGATCTCGCCGAAGCTCGCCTGGTTCTTGTAGAGCGGCACGAACGAGACCTCGATCTGGATCATGGCCAGGTCGTCGAGCTTGGCCCCGCCGTGCTGGAGGATCATCAGCTCGGAGCCCTGCACATCGATCTTGATGTAGTTGAGCGGGTCGACCTCCTCGACATCGGCAAGGCGGCGGGTCTGCATCGGCACGGTGCGGTTGACCTGGCCGAAGCCCTCGAAACCGTTGAAGAAGCTCAGCGCCGCCGGGTCCGGCTCCAGCAGCGAGGTCATGCCGGCGGGGCAGATGTGCAAGGTGTGCATGCCGCCATCGCCAAGCGCATAGGGCAGGTAGGTCTGGCGCTCGTTGTTGGTGCGCACGAGATCGTTGAAGCAGGCTTCTTCAGGCTCGAAACCGAACTTGCGGGCATGGCCGCGCGCGGCGAGGTCGGCGAAGGCATCGGGCTCGCCATAGTAGGCCGCGCCGATGTCGGCGATGACGAGCGGCTTGTCGAGGCCAAGGAAGGTCTTGAGCCATTCATGGTCCGGGGCCAGCCGCGAGGCGGGCTGGAGTGCGCTGGCGATGCCGCCGAGGTTGGGCGGGGCGGGCGCTGGCTGGTTGAAGACGAGGGTCTGCGGTTTGGCGCTCATCGGTGTGGCTCTCCCGGCATCGCGGACCTTGCGTCACAAGCGCTGCGTCAGGCGTCCATCGTATGGGCAATCATGGTTAACGAATCGTTTGCCTTTGCACGCTAGGCATGGGCGATGGCCCGAAAGAGGGTCGGCGCACGGTTGCGAGGAAACGGACATGCCCGGTCGTGAATGCGGTTCCTGCTCGCTGTGCTGCAAGGTGCTCGATGTGCCGGCGGTCTACAAGCCTGCTGGTCAGTGGTGCCGCCATTTCCGGGCCGGCAGCGGCTGCGACATCCATCAGCTGCGTCCCAAGCCGTGCCGCGAGTTTTCCTGCCTGTGGCTTGCCGAAGACTGGCTGGGCGATGAGTGGAAGCCCAGCACTGCCAAGTTCGTGATGGCCTGGGAATATGAAGGCGCATGCCTGACGATCTACCCGGACCCGAAAGCGCCGAATTCCTGGAAGCTGGAGCCCTATTACTCGATTCTCAAGCAGCTTGCGGTGCGCCACCTGTCGGAGAACCGGCTGGTGATGGTGGTCGAGACCAGCCGCCGCCTGCTTGTGCTGCCCGATCAGGACGTGGTCGTGGGTACGCGCAGCGACATCTTCGAATGGCAAATCACGCCGAAGGATGACGGCTCTGGCCAGTTCGATGTGGTTTTCGATCCGGTGTCGGACGGCCGCAAGGGCGGAGCGACCCGCTTCGACCAGTCGCCATCGCAGCCTCAGGCCGCCTCCGACAGCATCTCGTTCAGCTGACCCTCCCGCTCAGGCAGCCCCCGCTCAAGCAGCGCGAAGCGCGATAGCGGGGCTAACCAGCTTCAAGCAGCGTGACAGCGGTTTGCTGAAACACGTTAGCGATTCCGTCATTGCGAGCGCAGCGAAGCAATCCAGCGCGCTTCGTGCATGTATCTGGCCATTTCGACATAGAGCATGCGGCTAAAGCCATGTTGTCGTGGCACTTCTGGATGGCTTCGCTGCGCTCGCCATGACGGAAGCGTGGTTTTCGGCAGCGCGATCGAGGGACCAATCCCCCGTCAGGTCGTGCCGGTGCGCAGCCGGTCCATGTAGTTGCCGGCGAACATCTGCATGCCGATATGGCCGATCTTGCGGTCGACCTTGGCCCAGACCTCGCCGCCGCACTGGTTGATCCAGCGGTCGCAGAAGGACAGGTCTTCGGACAGGTAGCGGTTCATTTCCGCTGAAAAGACCGGGTCGAAGAAGCCTGTGACAGCGCCATCGAAGAAGCCGCCATTGTTCTCGGTCTTGTTCGGCTCCGGCGTCTTGACCACGCCTTTGTCGATCATCGTGCGGAAGGTGCTGAGCTTGATCAGGCACAGGCCCATGCCGATGCCGGCGACGGGGCACAGCCCCTCGGTGACCTGGAGCGTCGCGTTGGGCAGGTGGCGATGCACGAATTCGAGTGCGGCGGTGGAAGCCTCTTCCATCGTCTTGCCCGCCCTTGCGGCTGCAAAGAACTGGTCGTGATGAAACAGCCTCTTGGGGTAGATATAGCCGATCACATCCTTGTCGGCGCGCAGCAGATCGACAACGGCGTCCGCCTCGAAGCTCATGTCGTCATCGACGAAGAGCATGTGCGTCACATGCTTCTCGCGCAGGGCGTGCGAAGCCATGGTGTTGCGCGCCACGGTGATTTCGGCGCTGTCGATGTTGATCACGTCGCAAGGGATGCCGAGCGTCGCCAGCAGGAATGCGGTGCGCGACAGGCTGACCATGGTGTGGCTCATGACCGTGCCGCGGATGCTGGGCACACAGATCAGGATGTTGACGGGGGTCTTGCTGCTCATGCCGGGATCTCCTGCCCGGCACTGGGATATGCGATTCGCAAGGCGGGCGTGAGCGAAGAAAACCTGCCCTTAAACGGACAAACCGGCGGGTTGCCCCGCCGGTTCGCCTTCTGCCGTTTCGATTGCCGGAACGGCGTGGTCTGGATCAGAACAGACGCAGGATGGCCTGGTCGGACTGGTTGGCCAGCGAGAGCGCGGTGATCGACAGCTGCTGGCGGGTCTGCAGCGAGGTGAGGGCGGCGCCTTCCTCGTTGATGTCTGCCAGCGTCAGGAGATCTGCGCCTTCGTTGAGGGTCTTGATGGTCTCGTTGTTGAAGTTCTGACGATTCTGCAGGATCGTCGCGTTGTTCGAGAACGTCGCGGAGACGGCGTTCACGGTGGCCTTGGCAGCCGTGATCTTGGTCAGGGCGGCGTTGATTTCACGGTCGCTCTGGAAGTTGCGGGCTGCATCACCAGACTGGGCCGTGGGGTTGTCGAGCGCGAAGCCCAGCGACGTCGCATCGATACGGCGGCCCTGGGTCGTGACCGAGGTCGAGCCGGTTTCGTTGAACGCCGTGCGCAGGAAGTCGCCCTGGAGCAGGTTGGTGCCGTTGTAGCCTGCGTCAAGCGCCGTGTTGCGGACCTGGGTCAGCAGTTCACGGAAGGAGCTTGCAGCTGCTGCGCGGGTGGTCTGTTCGGTTGCGCCGCCCAGCATCGTCACCGTCTGGGTGCCGGTACCGGCCGAGGTTGGCAGGCTACCGATAGCGCCGGAGAAGGCGAAGACATCGGTGGTGTTGTTCTGCGTGCCGGTACCGCCCGCGGTGTTGACCACGAACTGAAGGGCGAAAGTGTCGCCAGTGGCGGCATCCTTGCCGTTGACGCCATTCTCGACCACGATGTTGCCGGAGTCGTTCAGGTAAGCCGAGACGCGGGCAGACTGGCCGGCGACGTTCAACGAGGTGTTGCTGTTGACGTTGTCGAGCAGGTTCTGGACCGTGGTCGTCGCGGTGGTGGTCAGGGTCGTGCCGGTGCCGACGACGGTGGCAGTGCCAGCGGCGTTGACGCGGACGAGGTTGACCGTGATCGTGTCACCCGCCTGCAGGCGGTCTCTGCTGGTGCCGGCGGCTGCTTCGGTCAGCAGGGCCGTTGCATCTGCCACACCGGTCGAGCCGTTGCGGAAAGCAAAGGTCGAGACGGCCTTGGCGTTGGTGCCGGTGCTGTTGAGAGCGCCGCGGAGGGCACCTTCAGCCTGCTCGAGCGAGGCCTTCATCGAGCTGAGGGCCTTGTCGGTCTGCTTGATGACCTGAATGCCGAGACCGATGTTGTCCTGGAGGGAAGTGATGCCGCGAGCGCGGGAACTGAGCGAGTCTGCCTGGAAGAAGGCCAGAGCGTTGTCCAGCGGCGAATTCACCTTCTTGCCGGTGGCAAGGCGGTTGTTCGTGTTCTGGATGTTGCTCTGGAGATCGGTCAGGGAGTTCAGGGCATTGCGCATGCCGGTGGTAAGCGAGATAGCCATTGTGAGGATCCTTTCTGGGTCCAAAGTCTGTTTTTCTGGATTGCACGAGCTCCTGCCCGCCGTTCCACCTGCCAGACTGGCCAGCGCCTCCTAATGCTTCCTCAAGTTGTATGGTGAACCCGATTTAACCCTAAGGAGGTGTTGCGAAGGGTGGTTAACGGGGTGTTCGCGCTCCGTGCCTGCGCCGAAACGCGCCTTGAGCTTGCCGGATGGCAGCGCTAAACCGCCGCTCATGAGCGCTGCGACCTTCCCGACCCAGTCCCTGTCCCTGCCTGATCAGGCCGCCGCCATGGCGCGCGTGCGGCTCTGGCTCGCCATCATGGCGCTGCTGGTGTTCGCGATGGTGCTGGTCGGCGGGACCACACGCCTGACCGATTCAGGGCTTTCGATCACCGAATGGCGGCCATTCATGGGGGCCATGCCGCCGCTCAGCGATTCGGCCTGGGCCATCGAGTTCGAGAAGTATCGCCAGATCCCGCAATACCAGCTGCTCAACAAGGGCATGAGCCTGGGCGAGTTCAAGTTCATCTACTGGTGGGAGTGGGGCCACCGCCAGTTCGGCCGCTTCATCGGCTTCGCCTGGTTCGCGCCGCTGCTCTGGTTTGCCTTCAAGGGCGTGGTGCGCGGGCGGCTGCTGCTGACGCTCGCCGTGATCGGCGCAATGGGCGGGCTTCAGGCCGGCATCGGCTGGCTGATGGTGCATTCAGGCTTGCAGCCCGGCATGGTCGCCGTCGCGCCGATCAAGCTGACGCTGCATCTTGGCCTCGCCTGCATCATCTTCGCGGCAATCATCTGGATGTGGTCCACGCTCGATTCGGCGCGGGAGGCTGCGCCGGCCCCGAAGGTCAGGATCGCTGCGCGGGTCATGCTGGCGGCGATCTTCTTCCAGATCGCGCTGGGCGGGCTGGTGGCCGGGCTCGATGCGGGGTTGGCCTTCAACACCTGGCCGCTGATGGATGGCGGCCTCGCGCCCGGTCTGGCGACGCTATTCGCGCAGCAACCTTGGGTGCAGAACTTCGCCGGCAACGTGGCGCTGGTGCAGTTCAACCACCGCATCGGCGCTTATCTGCTGCTGGGCCTCGCGCTCTGGCATGCGGTCAGCGCCAGCCGGCTGATGCCGGGCTCCGGCGCCGCCTTCCGTGCGCGACTGCTGGCCGGGCTGGTGCTCTGTCAGGGCGCGCTCGGTGTGGTCACGCTGCTGACAGCGGTTCCGCTCTGGGCGGGTCTTGCCCATCAGGGCTTCGCGATCGTGCTGCTCGGCGTTGCGGCCTGGCATGTGGAGCGCACGAGGACGGTCGGCAGCGAGCCTGCTCGCGCGCCCCTTCAATCTGTCAGGGCCTGATCCCCGTCAGCCTCGTGGCCGGGTTTTGCCGGACACAAGGCTGTCGTCAGGATGGCGTTTTCCGCCTCAGGCCCCGAGGGCCTGATCGAGATCCGCGATGATGTCGGCGACATCCTCGATGCCGACCGACAGGCGCACCACCTCAGGACCGGCACCGGCAGCGCTCTTCTGCGCATCGGTGAGCTGCTTGTGGGTGGTCGAGGCCGGGTGGATCACCAGCGAGCGGGTGTCGCCGATGTTGGCGAGGTGGCTGAACAGCTTGAGGTTCGACACAAGCTTGACGCCGGCCGCATAGCCGCCCTTGAGCCCGATGGTGAACACCGCGCCCGCGCCCTTGGGCGAATAGCGCTTCGCCAGCTCATGGTAGCGGTCGCCAGGCAGGCCGGGATAGTTGACCCAGCTCACGGCGGGATGCTTGCTCAGGTGGGTCGCAACGGCGAGCGCATTGTCGCAATGGCGCTGCATCCGGAGCGGCAGGGTCTCGATGCCGGTCAGCAGCAGGAAGGCGTTGAACGGCGACAGGGCAGGGCCCAGATCGCGCAGGCTGAGCACGCGCGCCGCGATGGCAAAGGCGAAGTTGCCGAAGGTCTCGCCGAGCACCATGCCGTTGTATTCGGGCCTCGGGGCGGACAGCATCGGGTAGCGCTTGTCGCCGACCCAGTTGAACGAGCCGCCATCGACCAGGAGGCCGCCGATCGAGTTGCCGTGACCGCCGAGGAACTTGGTGGCCGAGTGAATGACGATGTCAGCGCCGAACTCGAACGGCTTGATCAGGTATGGCGAAGCCATGGTGTTGTCGACGATCAGCGGGATATTCGCCTTGCGGGCAATCCGCGAGATCGCCTCGATGTCCACGATCACGCCGCCGGGATTGGCGATGGACTCGATGAAGATCGCCTTGGTGCGTTCGGTGATTGCGGCCTCGAAGCTCGCCGGATCGTCGGACTCGGCCCAGACCACGTTCCAGCCGAAGTTCTTGTAGGCATTGTTGAACTGGTTGATCGAGCCGCCGTAGAGCTTCCTCGCGGCGATGAACTCATCGCCCGGCTGAAGCAGGCAGTGGAAGGTCAGGAACTCCGCAGCGTGGCCGGATGCCACCGCCAGAGCCGCCGTGCCGCCTTCCAGCGCAGCAACGCGCTCTTCCAGCACCGCGTTGGTCGGGTTGCCGATGCGGGTGTAGATGTTGCCGAAAGCCTGGAGCCCGAACAGCGAG
>CALRRR020000010.1:0-140360 GCA_943370645.1 Hydrogenophaga intermedia
GCCGCTGCTCGTCGGTCCAACGCCGACGACGCTCCGGTCCCGAAAACACAGTGATCTGGCCCACCGACCGCTCCTGTTCGCACTCCTACGAGCGCTCAAAAGAGTGGTTCTTCGGCCCCCAAACAAGGCGGCCGCCGCCGGATGGATACCCATGGCAGGACGCTTACAAACATACTATAGCTGCCCTGATTTCCGCACTGGGGCTGGTGAACGGCGGCGGGGCACGTCGGCCAAGCAGTTCGCCGATCATCTGGGCGACGAAGACAGCCGCATCACGGAGCGCGTCTACGCGCGATTCAGCCCTGGATATCAGCGCGAGGCAGTATCGGTATTGGAGGTCGGTGCGTTCGCCGAGAAGGCGCCGTCGATGCTGCCGCTTCCGACAGGATTCTGGCAATCGTCATGTAGTTCCGCCCGCTGCAATCTTGACAGCACTTTTTCCGCCGCCTTGTTTGGTCACCGTGATGCGGACCGGGATGCGATCTTTCATGGCCTCGACATGGCTGATCACGCCGACCTGTCGGCCCTGCGATTGCAGACCTTCCAGAGCGTCGATGGCGAGGTCGAGGCTGGCGGCGTCGAGGGAGCCGAAGCCCTCGTCGATGAACAATGTCGCGGCCAAGCCGCCCTTACTGCCCATTCGGGACAGGGCCAGTGCGAGGGCAAGGGAAACGAGGAAACGCTCCCCACCTGAAAGACTACGGGTTGCCCTTGCCTCGCCGCCCATGTCGATGTCTTCCACCTGCAGAGTGAGGTCGGCGGCGCGGCGCAAGCGATAGCGCGGGTTCAAGTCTGCGAGGTGGCGATTTGCGCTGTCTGCCAGCACATCGAGGGTGATCGATTGTGCGAAACGGGCAAAGCGATCCCCGTTTTTGGACCCAACCGCGGCATTGACCGCCCGCCAAACATCGAGTTCGGCGCGGGCCTTGGTAATCTCCGCTTCTAACCCGGCAAGTTTCTCTCGGTTCTCGGCATCAATGGCGATCTGGTTTTCAATGGCGCCTTGCCGCTGTTGAAGTTGCACTGTGGCAGCGTCGACCGCCTCGATGCGCGTGCGCAGGTCATCGGCCGGGGTCTCGGGGAGATCTTGTTGATGACGCAAGAGATCTTGCTTGCGTTCGTTCAGGGCAGCGCGGGCGGCGGTCAGGGCGTCATCGAGGCTACGCAGATGATCGCGCATTGCTTGAACCTCATCGCGCCCTACGGCGAACAGGGTTTCTAGATCCTCTACCGAAAGGCCGAGGTCTGACCGTCTCTGATCAAATTCCGTCGTCGCAACAGCAGCCAGGTTTTCTGCTGAAGACAGGTCCACCTCTGCAGATTGATGTTCGGTGATCGCAGCAATGGCCAGGTTCGAGGCTTCAATATAGGCCTTCTGTGCGTCATCACGCGCCGAAAGTGCTGCCTTCCGGTTGTCGTTGAAACGTGTGCGATGCGTCGAGGTAGGTTCCCCGCTAAGGAGCGGAGCGCGTCTCTCTCGCAAGTTGTTTAGAACCAGTTGCCGGGCGTCTGCTTCCTTTCGCGCGCGTTCCGCCAACTGCAGCGTAGCATCCGTCTTGCTGACCTGCCCAGAGACCTTCGGGGCAAGCTGCGCCAAGAGATCCCTCGAGGATCTTTGGGCTTCGTGCGCCTTGGTGACACGGCTAACAAGAATTTCCAATCGATCCAATAGCTCCGGATCATTCAGGGCATCGCCAGCCTCTTCCAACGGTGCCAAGAATGGAGCAATTGCGGATGCATGCCGTTCTGCTGTCGCCCGATGATTCTGTGCCGCTTGCCGCGCCAGGCCGAGCATGCGGTCGGCGTCCGCCTTCGCGGTTGTCACGGCTTCACGGTCTTTGGCCTTTGTCTTCAGGTCATCCTGGATTTCGTCCCGGCGACTTGCCATCGCGGCCAGATCTTTGCGCATTTGGCTAATGCGATCCTGTGCCTGGGCCGCGGCCTGCTGTGCGGCAGTGATGCGCAACTGAGCAGCCCCGATTGCACCCTGCTCTTCGTCCGGACTTTCGGGAAGGCCATCAGGGCAACCGGGCTGGGCGAGGGCTTGTGACCGTGCCGCGGTCCATTCGCCTTTAGCTTTTTCAAGGCTGGCGGTGGTCGAGGCGATCGCCGTCTTGGCCTGCGCACAATGAGCATCATGTATGGCGAGTTGCCGCTCTGCCTCCATTTGCGCCGCGCGAGCTTCTTGCGCTGCCGTCCGGGCGGCAGCCAGATCTGTCCTTAACCGCGCCGCCAAATCGGCCAAGGCCGCATCGGCATGGATCGGATGCTCGGCAGAACCACAGACAGGGCAGGGCGTGCCAAGCTCGAGATGCAGGCGCAGGCTCCGCGCCACGTCCGATGAGGCAAAGTCGGCCTGCTGTGAGGGGGCAATAAGGACGGCTACTTGGGCCTCGGCCCAGGTCACTGCTTCGACCGCGCCAGCAATTGCTGCGGTTGCCACGGTTGCCCCTGTCAGGCCGGCCTGTTCTTGAGCTATTACCAAGGCCTGATCACGCTTGCCGGCGGCATGGTCTTCCCCAGCGCGGTGCATTCTGCCAAGGGCAGCAGCCAGGTCCGCCAGTTGGCGCGATGCCTGCACAGGATGCTTGAGTTCCAAGGCGGTCATCTGCTCGGAAAGCTGGGTGGCCTCAACTTGAAGGGCGGCTTCCTTGTCGCTTCCCTCAGTGATGGCCGCGGTCAGGGCGTCGACCTGTGCCTGCAACGCCCCGAGCTTCTCTTCGGAATCAAGAGCCTGCATTTCCGCCTTGGCCGCTGCGGCCTGCGCGTCGGCCTGCGCCCCAATATCTCCCCGGACCTGTTCCCAACGATCGGCAAGGGGCAGTGCTGTCCCAAGCTCAGCGATCTCGCCATCCGCATCGGATAGATCGGCTTCCGCCTGCATTACCACCGCGTGCAACCCGGTCAGGGCGTCTCCTGCGATCTTGGCTTCCACCCCCGCTGAATCGGCCATGGATTGTGCCGTGGCCAGTTCTTTTGCAGCCGACAAAATCTCCGAATCTAGCGCCGCCGCTTCATCCCACTGTGGGCCCAGAACCTTGAACTCGGCTTCTTTGGCGGCAAAGTCGGCCACGAACAGAGTTGCTGCCTCGCGCAATTCCTCGGCCCGCGCTTCTGCCTGGCTCCGACGGCCACGCCTTGTCTCAAGGGCGGCCTTGTCGGCTGCAATGCGTGACGTGGCCTCCTTTGACCTCATCCAAAGCGGCCGCAGCGGATCAGCCCTGTCGATCAAAGCTAGTCTTTCAAGTTGCGGGACTGCTGCGGCCAATCCGACAAGCGCGGCGGATTCCATCACCTCGGCTAGACCAACCTGACGGGCCGCTTCGGCATGCCGGGCATGGTGTGCCAGATCTGCCTGCAGCTTGGTCCGTTTTGTGATGGCAGCCGCATTTTCTGCCACTAGCGCGGCACTTTCCGCGGCCAGCGCGGTTTGCTCTTCTTCAGAGAGCAACCGATGCTCGCCCCGCCGTAGGGCCAAACCATCATGCGCCTGACGCGCTGCTTCAGTCCGTTCAAACACGCGCGTGGAAACAGCGCGGTAGAGGCCGGTGCCAGTGACCTTTTCCAAAAGACCCGCGCATTCATTGGTATCGGCGCGTAGGAAAGCATCGAAATCCCCCTGGGCAAGCAAGACGGTCCGGCGGAATTCCTCATAGGTCAGGCCGGTCAGGGTGATGATCTGCTCGGTTACAGCCGTGGTCTGGCTGGCCAGAACCTGCTGATCTGCGGCCCGCGCCAAGGATCTTGAAACATTCTGCAGTTTGCCATCCGCCCTGTCGCGGGCACGCCGGGCTTGCCAGCGGGCGATGTAATCCTGCCCGTCCAAAGCCGTGAAGCGCACCTCAGCCCAGCCTTGAACCGCGCCGCGCCGCAGGATGGCGCGTGCATCCTTGGCCTTGATGGCATCACCAGACGGATCGGGGACCTCGTCACTAGACGCGCCCGTGGCAAGGCGTGGCGCATCGCCGTAGAGCGCCAGACACATCGCATCGAGGATCGAGGACTTGCCCGCCCCGGTTTCGCCTGTGATGGCAAAAAGCCCTGCGCCATTCAGGGGGGATGCGTTGAAATCGATCTCGAAACGGTCTGACAGGCTAGCGATGTTCTGGCCGGAGATCGATAGGATGCGCATGGATCAGGCCTCCGACATAGCATCGCGGAAGGCCGCAAAGTGATGTGCATCGGGCGGGATACCATGCACCTCCTGGAAGGCGGTCTGGAACAGAGCCTCTGGCGAGGTTTCCGCCAGCGTCGCGGGCGGGCGTTCCAATACCGGTTGATTGCTGCGCATGATCGACAGACCAGCGAGCCTCGCGGGAGTCCGCTCTATCAGGGTCTCAATCGCGGCTGCTAGCATGGTGACTGGGCGATCGGCCAACAGCGACAGATACAGGAAAGGCTGCTCATCGCGCGGGGTGTTGGGGGACAAGGTGATTTTGGCAAGCGCTGCCAGCATATCCTCCAGCTTGCCCGACCCGGAGCGCGGGAGACGAAACATCGGCACGGGCCGGTCGATGGGGATATGCCGATGCGCCAACCCATCCGACAAATCGATCAAAGTCACTCCATGATCGTAAGCGATCTCCGAGGCGGACAGTGGAAAGGCCGAGCCCGAATAGCGCACCCGCCCACCATCCAGCGATTGCGGCCTGTGCAGGTGACCAAGCGCGACATAGGCAAGCTCGACCGGGAACACATCTGGCGGCACCGCGTGTTCCCCGCCAATCAGGATGCGCCGTTCTGCTCCGTCCGAGGCGATGCCGCCAGAACAGGTGAGATGGCCCATAGCCAGAAGCGGCAGTCCACCCACAAGGGCAACGGCAGCCTGGGTCATCTCGCGGTGCAGGGCGCGCACAGCAGCCGTGATGGCGGGTTCGTCACCATCCTCCGCGCCAAGGCGCAAGCCCGGCAGGTCGGCCTGGCGCAGGAAGGGAATCGCTAGTACGTGAGCGCGGATTGCCGCATGGCGGTCCCGCAGTGGGATCAGATGTCGGTCAAGATCGACCCCTTCAGCGCCGCGCCGTAAGGTGCCAAGGATATGGACGCCCAACTCCTTCAGCACTGCCTCGGGTGCTTCCAGACGTTGTGCCGGATCATGGTTCCCCGCCGTCAAGATGATCTGCAAATGTGGGCGAGAGCGAACGATGCGCGCGATGGCCCGATAAAGAAGGCTCTGCGCTTCGCCAGAGGGATTGATCCCGTCGAAGACATCCCCCGCCACAAGCAGCGCATCCACTTCTTCCGCCAGGATCACATCATGCAAACGATCCAGAAACACCCGGTGTTCATGGTCGCGAGACCATCCATTCAGTGTCTGGCCAATGTGCCAGTCGGCTGTGTGAAGAATGCGCATCGGATACTCGAACAGTTCTCGTTCCTCGAATTACTGCAGGGTTCTGTTCGACTTAGCCATTGAATTCCTGCGCTTGAGCAAGCAGCCGTTTATTATGGGCTGCATTCCAGCGAACGTGGCGGCGCTACTCAGAAGTTGGAGCCTTAGGCAAATACGGCACTGTTCATGTGTGAACGGCTTGTTTGGGTCAAGAGTGTCAGTTCGGCTTTTGTTCTCCGCTGCAAAAGAGCGAGTGCCCGGGCATACTTTGCCAGACGTTTGTGATCGCGTTCCGTCGGCGTCAAGATCCGGGAAATATCACCGTTATCAACGAGACGACCACAGCCAGTTAGAGAAATAGAAAGGGGGCTATCCCCTTGACGCAAGTTAATAGGGCTACCCACGTGGGTAGCTCCCGCCATCGCAGATAAAGGTACGACTACCACGTTGACGCACTAGTGGTTTGCGGCTATAACGATGCCGAAAGGCCGGGGTTAACTATGATTGATTCGACAGCGCGCGCTATAAACGAACAAGAGGCGAAAATCGCCGCTCTTGAGGCGCGCGTAACAGCGCTGTCTGATGTGGTATCCCGAGCCAACGCTGAAATCGCGGCAATCAAGCCGAGGATTGAAATCGAAAGTTCAAAGCTTGATGGCATGAAGGAAATTGTCGGTTTGCTGAGCGGTGGGGCTATCGTCGCCACTCTTGGTTCAGACAAGAATAAGCAGGAAGAAGCGCAACAGACCAATCCGACATACGCCGCACCGGGTAAACGACGGATGCGACTTGGACCAAAGAAGCGCGTTGTGTTTCAGATGATCGCGAACGGCGTTACGTCGCTCGCGGCTATTTCAGATGCCGTGCGGAAGACGGATATAGATGCAAGGTTCTTGCGAGACTGCCTTAGGTCCGGCGCTCTAGATGGCGAAATCGTCGGAGGCGCCGAAGGCTACGCACTTACAGAGCTTGGGGCCGAGTTGCTAGAAAAAGCGCCGATTTCCAAGGACTGGGATCAATATGCTAGTTTGTTCAATTCCAAAGAGGCGCACAACCTTTTTGAATGAGAATGGGGAGCCTTGCGGCTCCCCAGAAACTGACGATGCGGGGTCTTGCGCACCCCAAGCCGTCTAAGGTCAACACTAACTTGGGCCAGGCGCCTAGAAAGCGAGAAACCCTATGCGGCAAGCCGCCTTAATATAGCAACATGAGCCGCTAATTTGGCTGCTCGCCTTAGGGGTCGGTGTGCGTTCGCATATCGGCCACTAATGGTATAGCGGATACATGATTGGTCGATTGCGTCAAGAGTCACAGACACTTATCGTTATCAGAAGCGCAAGTTTTTGGTCGCCTTGAGGAATTTGTCCTGCAAGAAGAGGTGGCCCCGCCGTCACTCGTGAGCTTGACGATGCCTTATCCCAGCTGGTTACAGCCGCGAAATCAGAAGATCAAACATCGCGTTTTGCATTTTCCGATGGTTTGAGCGGAACGGAAGCTCGTTGAGATAGCGCTGCATGTGCTTGCTCGACACGTGGATATGAGTACCGCACAGACGCCTAGAACAGCTTCCAGAAGCTTTCCACGTGGTTGGTGTGGTGCGTCGCCTTGTGGCGATAGTCGTAGTACGCCCACTCCTTCGCGCCGTGCTTAACCGTGCCGTGTTTGTAGCCGTCACCCTCAAGTCATCCATCTCTATTGACCAAGATGTTTATCTTAACGCTTGAGGACATCGCAGCTTACCTCGTGGCTATCGCAGGCAAAGAGATCGTTCCGCGGCTTCCGTGTCGGCCACGTCCTCCGACACCAGCGCCTCGGCCAGCAGCGCGTCGAGCGGGCAAGGGCGGGAGGCGGTGATGGCGTTGAGGCTCGCCCCCAGCCGGTCGTACTGGCTGCAGATGCAGCTTTTGGCAGATGAACCTATTCCGATCATCGCCAGAACCTCCCAGACGAGTAGATTGGTCCATTCGGGTGGCTGCCTTGGGTGAACGGCGGAACGGGAGCCCTCAGAAAACTCTGCAAATCAGGTGCTTCGCGGAATCGGCGGAAACCATTCCGCAACAGGGCAGCTTCTGCCGTTTTGGTATTTTCAAATGGGATCTCATCGAAGATGTCACCGATATCGGAAATAAAGAAGACGCAAACGCCGGCGTGAACGGGCTCGATACCGGCCCAATTTTGCTGCAAGATGCCAACGATCTTCACCCAAAGATCGTCGCCCAATGCTTCCAACTTTTCGTTCATCCGGCCGCCTTTTCGGCATCGGCGGTCGACAACAACTGTCGTAGCCTTCGTCGCGAAACAATCCCAACCGCGACTCCGATCGGAACGGCGAGGATTGCGGAGGCAAGGAGTACAGAAAGGTTCGCCCGGACGCCGTCTGCGCTGTTCCATGGTCCAAAAGCCCGAAACGAACCAAATCCATAGGTGAACATGGCAAAAAGGGCACCGAAGATCATCGCCATAATGACCTGGCGCAGTACCCAATTTTTTTGAAGGTCAGTGTGCGCTCGCCCCTGCGCTGTGATTTGCCGATGAAGGCGAGCCCTTTCCGACCAGCCCCAAGCGAAACCGATAAGGGCAAATGGAAGAAGGATATGGCCAAGCACCCTTAGGAACCCAGAAAAATTGCCGCCTACCGGGTCCGAAAAGGAGCCCTGGAGCAAAGCCGAGACCAGAGACCAGAGCAGTCCAATCAACAAACCGCCAATGGACCATCGCACCGGCAGGGTATGGATCCATTTTTCAAACGCCCCTTCTTCAGTTTTCCCACTCATTCCGCCGCCTCCATCTCCCGCACATCCACTGGCGCGAGGGCTTCGGCCAGCAGCGCGTCGAGAAGGCGGCGGCGGGTGGCGGCGGTGGCGGTGAGGCTCGCCTCCAGCCGGTCGCAAAGCGCCATCAACGCATCTACCTTGGCGACGATGCGGTCCTGCTCGGCGAGCGGCGGGAGGGGAACGACAAACTCGTCCACATCTTCACGGGAAATGCCGGGGATCAGGCTGCGTGCTTCGGCTTGAAGCTTCTCGGCAAGACGATGAGTGATGAGCAGCAAGAAGCGATCATTCCAATTGATGGCGGTCAACGCCATAAGCTGCCGACTGATTGCGACCTCTGGAATGTCGCAGATTGTTGTTTTACCGACGCCCGAACCTTTGACCGTGAGGAGCAACTGGCCCTTATTGGCAACAGCTTTGCGGACAAGTGCAAATCGTGAGATTTCGAGCCCGTCTGCGCCAAAGTCTGAAGGGCCCGTGATGTAGGGAAGTCCTGCTTTCGGATCTTCAGAATACTCAGGTGGCTGCAAATGCTGGCCCGATACCAGATGGATCACATCACCAAGTCGCGTCCACGCCCACCTATCAGGCAATTCAAAAGGTAGATCGCCAGCGGCAATCGCTGACAATGGTTGGCATTTCCGTATTTCCCCCGTTTTCACCAGCCGCGCCTTTTCCTTCGCAATCCGCTTGAGCAGTTCCGCCGCCGGTTCGTCGTTCGCATCCTGCAGCACTAACTTCCCGCGTACGGCGAGGTTGAGGATGGTCTGGCGCAAGCGCTTGATCTGGTCGGGGCGCGTGGTGAGGGCGGGCAGCGCGTCGAGGGCGAAGCGGGCGTCGGCCTGAAAGGATTCGGGATCGGGCGCGTTGAGGCGGGCGAGGCTCGCCGCCGCCAGCCGGTCGCGCACCGCCTCGCGGCCCGCCCGCGCCGCTTCCAACCGGTCGCACAGGCCCATCAATTCATCGACCTTGGCGACGATGCGGTGCTGCTCGGCGAGCGGTGGGAGGGGAAGCGCAATGGTATATAGATCACCGAGATTCAGTTTGTTTGTGTGCGTGCCGCCACCGATCTTGATCCTGTCAAACTCGGCCTCAACAAACGGCGAGTTCAACAACAGCCGGAAAAAATCCGGGTTTGTGAAGCGATGGTCGAAACGGATTAGTCCAACGCTCACGAACAAACTGAACTCGATATCTGTATCGACTAGCACGGCTTTGCCGAGAGTCCCGATGCGGCCCAAAAGAATATCGCCTCGGCGAGGGTCGCAACGCTGATAGAGCAGTTTGTGTTCATTTTCGGGAATGAAGCGCGTGCTCGACAGGTCGAGCTTTCCTGCGCTGAAGTCCTTGACGCTGACGAAGGGCACACCGCGTTCCACATAAGTCGGCGTCTTGTGTGCTCCGTCGGTGATCTTCAGTGCAACTTCGCCAAGCTCTGTAAGCGACCAACCAATCGGGGCTTCAAAAACAATTGGCTCTTGTCGGTCTCGCGAGGAAATGCTGCGAAGCTTGATCTCGCCCGCCTTCACCAGCCGCGCTTTCTCCTTCGCGATCCGCTTCAGCAGTTCCGAGGCCGGTTCGTCGTTTGCGTCCTGCACCACGAGTTTGCCGCGCACCGCCAGATCGAGAATGAAGCGGCGCAGATGGGCAATCGCGTCGGGCGCGTCGGCGATCCGCTCGTAGTGCTGCAACAGGCGCTCGGCGTTCATCGGGCCAGCGCCTCGGCAAGGATCGCCTTCAACTCATCACGCAGGCCCGCCGTCTCGGCCTCGGCGCGGGTGAGGTCTTCCAGCAGCGTTTCCGGGTCGCCATGGTCATCCGCCACGGCGTGCGGGTTCTTGATGTCGAGATTGTAGCCGCGCGCCTTGATCTCATCGGCGCTCACCTTCCATGCCTGCGGGGTTTCCTCGCGGCCGTTCCGTTCCTTGCCACCCCACCAGTCGATGCAGCCCTGAAAATGCTCCAGCCGGATCGGCTTGGTCATCGAATAGGCTTTCTGGCCTTCCGGCACGCGGTGCTCGTAGAACCAGATGTCTTTCGTCGGTGTGCCCTTCTCGAAGAACAGCAGGTTGGTGCCGATCGAGGCATAGGGCTTGAACACCGAGTTTGGCAGGCGAACAATGGTGTGGAGGTTGCACGCCTCCATCAGATGTTCCTTCAGGCGCGTCTTGACGCCCTCGCCGAACAGCGTGCCATCAGGCAGCACCACGGCGGCGCGCCCGCCATCCTTCAACAGCCGCACGATAAGGGCGAGGAACAAATCCGCCGTTTCCTTGGTGCGGAAGGCGGGGAAGTTGTTCTCGACGCCGTCTTCCTCCTTGCCGCCAAACGGCGGGTTCGTGAGGACGATATCGACGCGCTCATCCTTGCCCCATGAAATCAGCGGGCGCGCGAGCGTGTTATCATGGCGCACGAAGCCCGCATCCTCGATGCCGTGCAGCAGCATGTTGGTGACGCAGAGCATATGCGGCAGGGGCTTTTTCTCCACCGCGCGCAAGCCCGCCTGCATCGTCTCGCGCTGCTTGGGCGTGCGGATGTGATTTTTCTCCATGTGCCGGATGGCGCAGGTGAGAAAGCCGCCCGTGCCGCAGGCGGGATCGAACAGGGTTTCACCGGGCTTCGGGTCGATCCGGTCCACCATGAAGGCGGTGACCGCGCGGGGCGTGTAATACTCGCCCGCATTGCCCGCCGATTGCAGATCGTTGAGCAATTGCTCGTAAATCTCGCCGAAGTGCTGGCGGTCGGCCAGGGTGTTGAAATCGACGCCGTTGATCTTGTTGAGCACCTGCCGCATCAACTGGCCGGATTTCATATAATTGTAGGCATCCTCGAACACGTCGCGGACGATTCTGCGCCGGTCGCCGGGCTTGGCCGAAAGGGCGAGGCCCTTCAGCGCCGGGAACAATTCGCCGTTGACGAAGGCGAGCAGCGCCTCGCCGGTGATGCCCTCCGGGTCCGCCGCCCAGTTGCGCCACTGGAATTTCTCCGGGATTGGCGGGACATAGCCGTTGCGGGTGAGTTCAAGCTCCTGATCCTGATCGTCGATGATCTTGAGGAAGAACATCCAGCACAATTGGCTGATGCGCTGCGCATCGCCATCGACGCCGGAATCCTGGCGCATGATGTCTTGGATGGATTTGACGAGGGTGCGGACGGACATGGGTTAGGCGGTTTCCTGATAAATCGCGTCCTGCAATTCATGAACGGCTTTCTCGAAGCCCTCCTTGCCGCCGAACGCCTTGATGAGTTGAACGACGCTGCCCATGCCGCTGAAAGGCGCGATCTTCAGCACATTGGCGTCGTCGAGATTGAGCACGCCCTCGTCGCGATACTTCTCCAGCAGCGCATCGAGCACAGCGCGGGCTTGTGGCCCATACTTCGTGAACACGTCGCGCTTCTTCACGTTCTCGGCCCGCTCGCGGCGCGTGAGCGGTTTGGCATCGAAGGCGATATGGCAGATCAGATCGAAGGGATCGAGGTTCTTGCCAAGTTCATCCGCAATGGCGTCGAGCGCCAAACCCTCGGCTTCGATTTCCTCGATGATGGCCTGCTTGCGCTCGGCGGATTTCCAGCGCTTGAGGAAATCATCAAGGCTGGTGAAGCGCTTCTTCAGTGCCGTCTTGGTGAAATCGCGCAAGCTTTCCGTGACGAGCTTGCCGTTCTCGTCGAGATATTCGACGCGCTCGGCGAGGATGCGCGCGCCGACGCCATCGACATAAATTTTGCGGATCGGATCGCCGGGCGGGAACGGCAAGCCCGGCTGATCGACCACAGTTTCATCCGCGCCGGGTGTCGGCGGCGTGTCATCGCCTTCCGGCGCATCATCGGGCGGCGTGATCGGATCGCCTGCGCCGGGTTCATAAATCTGCACCGGGTCGCCGTCAAAATCCGGGTCGGCGAAATGGCCGGTCGCGCCGCGAAAGTCGATCAGCGTGAAATAGAATTTCTTCGTGTCCTCGTGCACGCGGGTGCCGCGCCCGACGATCTGCTTAAACTCGGTCATCGAGCCCACCGCGCGATCGAGCACGATCAGGCGGCATGTCTGCGCATCAACGCCGGTTGAAAGCAGCCGCGAGGTCGTGACCAACACGGGATACTTTGATTCCGGGTCGATGAAGTTGCCAAGCTGATCCTGGCCCTCCTTGTCGCTGCCGGTGATGCGCATGACATAGCGGGCGTTTTCCGCGACCAAATCGGCGTTCTCGTTGATGAGCGCCTGCCGCATCCGCGCCGCGTGTTCCTCATCGACGCAGAAGACGATAGTTTTCTGGAAGCGGTCGCCGCTTTCCTTCAGGAACTCCGTGACCTTCTTCGCGGTCAGCTTCGTGCGGTCATCAAGCACGATGTTCCGATCGAAATCCTTGGTGTTGTAAATCCGGTCCTCGATCTCGTTGCCGTCGCGGTCGAGCTGGCCGAGTTCCGGGCGATAGCCTTCCACGTCGCGGTCGATATGAACCTTGATGACCTTGTAGGGCGCGAGGAAGCCGTCGCTGATGCCCTGCCGCAAGGAATAGGTGAAAACCGGCTCGCCGAAGTAATCGGTGTTGGAGACGTATTCGGTTTCCTTCGGCGTGGCGGTGAGGCCGATCTGCGTCGCGCCGGAAAAATGATCAAGGATCTCGCGCCAGGCCGAATCTGCCGCAGCGCTGCCGCGATGGCACTCGTCGATCACGATGAGGTCGAAGAAGCCGGGCGAAAACTCGCGATAGAGCTTCTGCCGATCCTCCGGCCCGGTGATCGCCTGATAAAGCCCGAGATAGATTTCGAAGGCGGTGTCGATGCGGCGCTTGGTGTCGAGCGCCAGCGTCAGATCGATCTTGGTTCCGTCCTGCCGTTCGATGGTCTTGGCGTTGGTCGAAAGCTTCGCCATCGCCGCGCCGAACGGGCGGAAATCGTTCACCATCGTTTGGTCGATCAGCACGTTGCGGTCGGCGAGGAACAGGATGCGCTTCTTGCGGCCCGCCTTCCACAAGCGCCAGATGATCTGAAACGCCGTGTAGGTCTTGCCGGTGCCGGTCGCCATGACCAGCAAAACCCGGTCGCGGCCCTTTGCAATGGCCTCGATCGCCGCGTTGACGGCGTTCACCTGATAATAGCGTGGAGCCTTGCCGCTGCCGTCGTCGAAATAGTCCTGAAGAACGATCTGCTCGGCTTCGGCGTCGAGGCCCTTCCAGGCGCTATAGCGTGCCCATAGATCGGCAGGCGACGGAAAGGCGTCGAGTCCGAGGTTCGTTTCGATCGTGGCACTCTGGCCGGTGCGGTCGTGGAACACGAAGCCGTCGCCGTTCGAGGAGAATACGAAGGGGATATCGAGCGTCGCGGCGTAGTCGAGGCCCTGTTGCATGCCGTCGCCGACCGAGTGGGTGTTGTCCTTCGCTTCGATCAGCGCGATCGGGATATTCGGCTTGTAGTAGAGAACGAAGTCGGCCTTCTTGGCCTTGCCTCGCGTCACCAGCTTGCCGCGCACGATGATGCGGCCCTTGGTGAAAAAAACCTCCTCGCGCACCTGCAACATCTCGTCCCATCCGGCCTTGCGCAGGGCCGGCGTGATGAACTTGGTGCAGATATCGCGTTCGGTGAGGCTTCGTTTATCCATCGCGCAAGGCGGACCCTTCAACTATTCAAGTCGACATCGAATGCCGGCACAGATCCGAACCGGCTGCATTCGGTGAGTACCCGGTGCACATGTCTACCGCTGGCAAAAGCCCGAGCTGGCTCCGTCCACATAGTCATTACACCGCAAAGAACCCAATCAGGCATCGTTGTGTGAAATGGCAAACTTCTGGAAATTGTACGGGTGGCCACGGAGCACAAAGCGATTCTCCTGTAATGAATGTTATGCTTCCAGCTGATCCAATTGGTAAGGAGATCACATGAGCACACTCGAACGCGCCATTGCAATTGCAGTCGAGGCTCATGTCGGGCAACTCGACAAGGCCGGGACGCCTTATATTTTACATCCCCTCCGTGTGATGCTTGCGTTATCGTCTAATGAAGAGCGCATCGTTGGCGTCCTGCATGATGTTTGCGAGGATTGTCCAGGTTGGGATTTCGACCGGCTCCGCCGCGAAGGCTTTTCCGAGATCGTGATCGACGCCTTGCGCTCGGTGACAAAGATCGAGGGAGAGAGTTACGACGACTTCGTGCTCAGGGCCTCGAGAAACGGGATTGGCAAGGCAGTGAAAATCGCTGATCTCATCGACAACAGTGATATCTCGCGGATTTTGCAGCCGAAAGAACGTGATCATCAGCGTCTTGCGAAATATGCGCGGGCGCTCGCTCTCTTGAAGTAGCAGACCGTTCCGGGAGGCGAGGCGTTTAAATCCATGCTGTCGATCAAGGCACTCCGAGGACCGAAAGGAGTTCGAACAAGGCAAAGCGATGGAAGCAGCCCCACCGCCAAATCTGACGCGCGCGCGCGAACAGCGTCTCACCCCGCGCCAGGATAGCCCCTTCATCTCAGACGTCTTGGGCTTGGAGGGCCTGATTGATGGGAAGCAGCGAGTGCTTCATCAATTCCGGTCGCTTCTCGCTCCATGCCAAGTTGGATTGCGCCGCGTTGAGCGCGGTGCTCAGGATGGTGAGATTTCCCTGCGTTTGCAGCGCGGTTTCCTGCCGTCGCGTCGCGGCCCCGCAAGCGTCGCCATCAGGCGCATTACCCAGTTGCAGAAAGTCCATTCCCTTGGCCGTCTCACATTCGAAGTGCATCACCTGACGGATTATTGGGTGAGTGATGGGCCAAGTTTACAATCACCTCAGTGGTGAGGAACGCAATTTCATTCATCGGCATCTGAATGAAGGTCGGAGCTGTCGAAAACCTCTGATCTGGTCGACAGCAGCGATATTTCGCGGATTTCGACACCGACGGAATGCGATCACGAACGTCTGGCAAAGTATGCCCGGGCGCTCGCTCTATAGCAGTAGCGAACAATGTATGGAGGCGGGACGGTCCAATCCTCGCCGTCCACCTCGTCGATAAATCCCTTCATCCCGCGCAGCAGGTCCGCGATGGCCTCAGCGGTGCAACGACCAAAAACCATAATCAAACCTAATCGGATTTTGTTGCAAATCTGTCCTCAGCATGCGGTAGCTGACCGGGCTGCGCCGGGTCGACGGGCGGCTTCTGCGCGTCGCTTGGCCGCCGCTTTGCCCTTCGCGTCCCGAGCAGCCGCCCCCGGCGCTGCTGCCCAGTTGGGAACTCCGAACTTGTAGGCTGAGATGCCGACAGGATTTGTCGCTGCTGACATGGCAAGTCGGTACGGAAGATGAACACTCGGCTCTGACGCGCAAGATGGTCTGTCGGTTAGTGTGGAAGGCGCGTGCGATGTTCGACCTTGGGCGCGATCCCGATTAGCGCGGCGTTGGTGGCGCTTAGTTGCTTGTCGCGTTCGTCGGCACTTGAGTTTTTCACCCACAAGGCTTGCACTGTCTGATTGGCGAGCGTGTTGTTCCACTGATCCCATTGCGAACCCCCGATGGTTCTCAGCTGCCCGTCGCTGTCGTCGGAACCGTCGGCGACCACTGTTGTCGGCGTGTTGGGAGGTTTCTTGGCGGTCATGGCGATGTCCCCCTCTCGTGGATCTCGAAGGTTGAAAGGGCGGCGATAGCTTCAGCCTTCCAGCTGGCAGCCCCAACCGGCGTGGTGGTGCTTCACCCAGCGAGGTACGCTGCGCCGCGGCTCCAGCGGCTGGAGTGCTGCGGCCAACGCGGAGAGTCGGGTCTTGGCCTTCATCAAGGACGAGCTGCAATGGCGCAGGCTCGGCGCGGATTGCCTGTTTTGCCCTATAACAACAGGGGGCTTGGTCTTCATCGCTCGGTCTCCTTCATGAGCTTCAAGGCTTGGATTGCAGCCAGCTTGGACAGGCAGTGCTCGTCCCGAAGCTCGCGGGCCAGCGCCTCCAGGGCGAGCCGCTCGGCTGCGTCCCGGTCGCAGTGGTTGTCGAACTCCAGATATCCGGCGATCTCATCGAACCGCGCGCGCAACTCGACGGGGTCGCGCCACCACTCAGCCCGCGTATCGTCCCCCTGATTTTCTCCGTGTAACCGCTGTAACCCTGTAACCGCTGCAATTTCAATGACTTGACGGTTACAGGGTGCAGGATACTCTTGTAACCGCGAAGTCGTTGATTTCATTGCGGTTACAGGGTTACCAAGGTTACAGGCGGTTTTGAGTGAGCCTGAAGCGATGGCTTCCGCGTTCCATTTCACGAACAATGCGCCAAGCCCGCTCATGCCTCGGCCCCATTGTTCAGGTACGAAGCCTTGACGGCGAACAGGCGCTTGCACTCACCTGCAATCTTCTTGACCAATTGGTATCGTTTGGCCTGCGAAGGCGTGACCGCAAGCGCGCCAGCCGCCGCCAGCTCTCGCGCTGCCCATGCCGGATCGCAGACGCCCCGGAGGATTTCGTCCCAGCCGGTGGCGGTGAAGGCCCAAAGCCGTTCGCCATTCTGCTCAAACTGGCAGCCGAGCACGTCACGGATCAGGGCCGTTGGGTTCGCCCGCTCGCCGCTTTCATGCAAGACGACGAAACGCCCATCGCCATGGCGCTCCACCGCCTCCCTGATGGCGTCAAGCGCCGCCGCGATTTCGCCTGCTCCATCGCCCCCGCGCATGCCGAGCCATGCGTCGAAGCAGGTCCGCGCCGCCGCCATCGCCTCGCCCTCGCTCCACGGTAATGACAGCGCCGCGCGGGCCATCTCGCCAGCCACCCCGATCATGGCGAAGCGCCGCGCCACGCGCATGACCTGTCCGTCTGCCTGAGCAGATGTCCAGGCCTGTACCGTCCGTCTGATCTCGGCGCTGGCTGCCGTCCGAGCCTGTTGCGGATCCCGTGCCAGCGCGTCGAGGAAGGCCGGCCCGGCGACGCCGTAGCAGGCGATTGCGTCGGCCTTCATGGTTGCTGCGAACCGATCAGGGCTCTCGCCATGGCAGTCTTCGAACAAGCCAAGCCCACGCTCCGCATCCGCCGGCACATCGACGAAACGGACAAGCTGGCCCTGCTTCACCCTGCCGCCTGCCTCCTTGATCTTGTCGGCAAGGCGGATTTCGCCAGTGCTCAGGATCATGCAACGCCATTCGGCTCGCGCCCGCGCCTCGCCATCTCGTCCCGCCCGTGCCTTGCCCTGTCCATTCATCAGAGCGTAAGCGACCGCGCCGGCTTCTCGCGCGTCCATCTCGCCCAATTCGTCCAGAGCCAGCATGGTCCCGGAATACAGCTTGGCGACGCCCTCCAGCCCGTTGCCGGTCGCCCGCCATGTCTGCGCAAAGCCGTTGCGACCGCCGCCGCCCCAGACCGAGCCTGCGACGATCAGCGCTGTGCTCTTGCCGCTGGACGATGCGCCGACAAGGTGCACGCCGCCGGGCTCTTCCTCCAGCAGGTCCGCCAGCGGCCCGGCGAAGGCGACTGACAAGGCGAACACGAGCCGCGAATTACCCGCTGCCCGCACCGCGATCCGGTCGCGCCATTCCTCCAGCGTTCCCGCTTCCCCATATCGGGCGGCGCGCGCCTCGCCTTGATAGATGACACTCTCGGTCGTTGTCCCGAATGTGCGGTATGGCAGCACGAACACGCCGCCATGCCAGCCGGTCTTGTTCACGAGCCGGACACGCGCATCCAAGCGGACGCCTGCCAAAGCCTCCTTTAGTGCCTTGATGTTTTTCGGCTTGGTGGACAACTCCAGTCCGCGTGCCGCGAGTGGCCTCAGGCAATCAACGCCATCGCCGAGAAGATCAGCCTTGGCGATAAGGCTGTGATGCTGCACGCCGTCGCGGTCACGCCACGCCAGCGCCAGCGCCCATGCGCCGTTATCTGGATCGCGCGCTTCGCCGGCCACATGGAACGGACCGCTGATCCACTCATCGGCCTTGTCGTCGCCGCTCTTCCGGAACAGCCCCTTCTTGCGCATGTCGAAGTCAGCCGGCCAGCGCGGCGGCTGGTAGGCCTCAGGTGCCGGGCTGGGGGCAGATCCATCATAAACCGGCTCGGCACTCGCCAGCATGTCGGCAAGGTTGACGCCGCCTGGCACCGCATCGGCCAAATCCCATTTGTCCGGCAGACCATCGACATTGACCAGTACGACAGAAGCGACGTCGATTTTTTTTAGCGCCGAAAGCACGTCATTCGCATAGCCAGCACCGGGCTTATCGGCATCCGGCCAGATCACGACGTGCCGTCCAGCCAGCGGAAGCCAATCCCCCTTGGACGCCGCTTTGGCACCGCCGGGGGAGGTCGTGAAGACATGGTCGGGAAATATCGCCAAAGCAGCATGGGCCGTTTTCTCGCCCTCGACCACGAGCACTGGAGCACTAAGGTTCCTGGCGAGGCCTGACAGATTGAGGAGCGGACGCGGCTCCGGCCCGTGTTTCCAGAGCCACGTCAAGACGCCTTTCTTATCACGCCAGAGCGTCAGAGGCGCGTATTCCTTCTGTTTGCCAGGCAGATCAAAGCGGCAGATGTAACCGAGGACGCGCCCGTCGGCGTCGTCGTAGTGCCATATACCGGACGGCACGCCATGTTTAGGATGATCGAAGCAAGGCGCTGGGGCATCGGCAGGTACAGGCGTGATAATCTGGAGGGCGGCCTTTGTTTCGACCGGTACGACGGCCGCGAGTTCGTGATCTGAAAGACGGGCGAAGTTCATTTCACGCCTCCATCAAGACCAAGCATTTCGGCCAAAGCGCGGGCAGCTTCAGCCTGTTTCAGGCAGGCCAAGTAGGCAGCCAGCGAGATTAAGTCCCCGCCCTTGTCACCCGTCGCGAAATCCGCCCACCGGCCCGTGCGGACGTTGATCCGAAAGCTACCAGGGTTGCGATCAGCCCGACGCGGATTGCGGGCCGTGAACTCATGCCCTTCAAGCCGACCGTCGGGTAGAAGGCGGTGAAGGACGGCGGGCGCTACCGACAGGGCCGCGCGGTTGATGGCGACGAAATCAAGGTTACCTCGCCTGCTCATGGCCGCCCCCCGACAATGTGGAGGAAGGGACCGGCATTGATGCTTGGCTTCTCGCCGCACTTGCGCGGATCGCCACAGCGGGAGCGGGGGGTAAAACCCCAACAGTCACAGGCATAACATGCCATCCCGGTTTCGCCGCAGCGACTGCATGGCTCGATCGTTTCGATCGCGCCATGCCTTTCCGCAAGCGACTGCGGGTAAACTGGTCGCTGCTCCCAATTATGGGAGTTGCTGATCGCGTTCGCGTGCTGATGGTCGTGATCTGGAGGATCTGCATTGCCCATGGGTCATCTCCGCCGGGCTCGAGGAACCCGTTCGTTAGAAAAGCATTGAATGAGATGTGTGAGTGGGGACGCGGCGCGGCCTGTCACCGAGGCCTGTCACCGTGTCCTGTCATCTGCCGCATGCGGTTGCATGGGCTGGCACGCCGGGTCAGTCCGTCTGCGTTGTCTGAGGAAGCGTGGCAATGAACTGATCGAGATCGTCGCGCATGATGAGCGTGCGCCTGCCGAGCTTACGGACAGGCAACCGCCCTTCCTTGATGATCTGGTAGAGAGTTGATCGGCCGATGCCGAGAAAGCGCACAGCCTGCGCAATCGAAAATGTCTCATAGTTTAGCATGACGCTGTCTCCGCTGGTTCCCCGACGAATCCGGGTAGATGTGCGGAGGCTGAAGCAGTGAGACCTGGAAATCTAATTCTATAATTGTGGAGCCAGCAATTTGTCACTTAATTCCTGAAGCCGGGCCTGGCGATCAGATTTGTGTGGGCCTTTCGGCCCGCGCTTTGGCTTGGGCTCACGTTCGTGGATACATTTGCGCACCATTTTCTCCGACGCATGCGGCAGCCGTCGCCGGACGAGGGCCACTATTTCGTACATGGAGAGTGGTTTGAGTTCCTTAGGCGCTGCTGCATTGATCTCATTGATCATGTTTCGAATTGTCTGTTTTGCGACCGCAGGTCGGATTTTCGCTCCCGCTATTGCGAGCGTGGTTTCAGGCCAGTTGTCAGCAATGAAGTCAGCCTGGATCTGAACCCTCCGGTATCCGCTCACCTGAGGACCGAGGATTGCGCCTTCGTTTTCATCATCGTCATCGACGTCAATCAGCCAATAGGGACGATTGGCTTCGTTGGAGGCGTTCGCTGCGGTTTGCGGCCAAATGCCTGATGGTATCGGCTTAAGTTCCTCCAGGTGTCCCTCGGCTGCTCCTCGAACAACGGCTTCAGCGATTGCCGGCGGCATGTTGGCGAGAAGGTCTACCAACGCAGAAGCGGCTTCATCATGCCGGGCGTTGTAGTCCTGCGCTGGCATCGGCTGGCCGCGCATCGCGATCCAGTCCAATGCCAGACCGATGCCGATCCACACACTGTCCAGATGCTTCCTCGTGGCTGTTGGCTGCAGCAGCGTTTCGGCAGCAACCTGAGCACCCAGGCGCGACTCTTCCATTGGAAGCCTCCTTCTGATGAGGAGAGTTCAACTTGGACGACCGGGGATTTCAATAGGCTTGGTTGGACGCAGCTGAAAAACAACGGGCTGTCCAACCGCGACGGCAACGCCTGTTGTGGTCCCGACGCGCGCCCAGTTCATCCCTACGCTCTTGAAAAGGGTGAAGGCGCCTTCAAGAGCAGCTACCTGAACTCCTGTCAGTTCGGGTCGATCGGTAAATCGCCCTTCAAAGACGATGCAATGCGACCTTCTCCACCGAAGGCGCTGTCTCGACCGTCCTCATGGTACGCGTCGCCCTCCTCAAGACGCAGCCATTGCCTCACAGGCAGCGGAGCAACAAAGCGTGAGTGGCAGACGGACAAGCAGGAAGGCTACCCCCTGTTTTCCATACTGGTTACATACAAAGCGGATATTGAAAAACTAAGTTATTGAAATCATTGGCGCACCCGACAGGATTCGAACCTGTGACCTCTGCCTTCGGAGGGCTGGGGCCGAAGGCATCTGGGGATCGATCTGGCTTTCTGGTGATGCTCAACCCATTGAAATTACTCATTTTCAATTTCCGCTGATTTCTGGCATTTTCCCTGAGTTCCGAAACGGTGGCTATTCGGTGGCTATTCGGCGGAACGCGCAGGGGTGCTGCCATGCCAATCGCAAAGCTGACGAAACGGACGGTCGATGCCATCCAGCCGGAAGCGAAAATCGTGTTCTGGTATGATGCGGACGTGAAGGGCTTCGGCCTGAAGGTCATGCCGTCGGGCGTCATGACATGGATTGTCGAGTATCGGCCCGGTGCTGGCGGACGAAAAGCCGCAAAGCGCCGCCTCACGCTTGGCAAGCACGGCATGCTGACACCTGATGCCGCGCGGGCCAAAGCAAAGGAGAAGCTGGCGCTTGTGACCGCTGGGCAAGACCCTGCCGTCGAGAAGTCTAACGACAAGGCGGCCAAGACCATGGCTGAGCTTTGCGACGACTATCTGGTCGATGCCGCACGCGGCAACATCATCAGCAAGCGCGGCGCTGCCAAGAAGGCCTCGACACTTGCCACCGACAAGGGACGCATTGCGCGGCATATCAAGCCGCTTCTGGGCAAGAAGCTGGCCCGAGACGTGAAGCGGACCGATATCGAGCGCTTCCTGCGCGACGTCGCCAATGGCAAGACCGCCACCGACCTGAAGACCAAAAAGCATGGCCGCGCCATCGTCACAGGCGGCAAGGGCACTGCGACCCGCACCGTGCGCCTGTTGGGCGGCATCTTCAGCTACGCGATCCAGCAAGGCATCCGCACCGACAACCCGACGCATGGCGTCGCCAAGTATGCGGATCAGCAAGGCGAGCGCTTCCTGAATTCGGCGGAACTGGAGAAGCTGGGCGATGCACTTCGGCAGGGGGAAACTGACGGCATTGCGTGGAACACCGATCCAGCCAAACCCGGCGCGAAGCATCTGCCCAACAACCCTGCGAACCAGCGGTCAGTCATTGGGCCGCATGCCGCCGCCGCCATCCGTCTTCTGATCCTGACAGGATGCCGCTTGCGTGAAATCCTCAACCTGCAATGGCAGCACGTCGACATGGAACGCGGCCTGCTGCGCTTGCCCGATTCAAAGACCGGCGCGAAAGTCATTGTTCTGGCCGCGCCTGCATTGGCTGTTCTGGCCAACCTGCCACGCATCGAGGGCTGCGCGTTCGTCATCGCTGGCAATTCACACGACAAGCCGCGCAGCGACCTGAAGCGCCCATGGGCCTTGGTGACGCGCGCAGCGGGGCTGGAGGGCCTTCGCATCCATGACCTTCGCCATACCTATGCGAGCCACGGCGCTGCCGCTGGCATGGGCCTGACAATTGTCGGACGCTTGCTGGGCCATGCCGACGTCAAGACCACGAACCGCTACAGCCATTTTGATTCCGACCCCATGCGCCGCGCGGCGAATACCGTGGCAGCATCGCTGGCGGCAGCGATGAAGGAGCCGACGGAAGACCAAGCGAACAACGTGGTGCCGTTGCGCAAAACCTGAGACGGACGCTTTCGCACGTTAAACTATGATCGCAGCGCTGCGCCAAATGATCGTATTCGCAAACATGGCTGACCGTCCTGAGACATGTTCAGTTCGGACCAGACGTGCTTTATTTGATCGCTATGCAGTGCTGGATTCGGGAATTTCCCAATAATGGCTAAAACACCTAAGTCTGCGACAACGCTGCAATCCATTGTAGAATTGATTTGTGCCACGCAGAAAGGCCAAGAAGCGGCGATGTATGGCCCGCTCCGGGACTTGTTCTGCGACGTTTTGGGATATCCCAAAGGATCGGTGCTGATCGATATCACAGGGGAGGCCGGCAGGCCCGATGTGACGTGCCGCGCGCCAAGTGGAATTGCCGACCGCAGCGGCAAAGCTTTTGAAATCGACTGGGTCGTTGTCGAAGCCAAGGACGAACACGACGCCTTCTCTTCTCCTGCAAAAAGGGAAGCTATTTTCGGACAGAAGGCCAAGTATATACGACCGGACACAGCTTGGTTCGTGATGGTTGACCCAAAAGTGTTCATCGCGCGGCCCGTTATGGGGGCGAAGCACGAAATTGCAAACGACATCGTTTTCCCCCTCGGTGCGACTGTCGACGAAGAAAGCTTCAAGACCGTCTTTGCCCGGATGGCCTATGACGTTGCCGGGGTGCCGCAACGCCTGAAGTCTTTTCGCGAAGGTGATGTATCCCTGATCGCCACCGAGAAGCTGAACATGCCGGATGATCCCAGCAAACAGCAGCAGAACCAAGTTGCGATTGCCCGACGCAATTTTTACGAAACTTTGCGGATTACAACTTCTCACCTTCAGGAATCTACCCTCGGAACACTACAGTCGGTGCTGGGATCAGCCAACGCTATTGCAAAGGCTTGGCAAACGTTCAGCGACAAGTACCCAGAAGCGAAGTTTGATCCATACACTCTTTCGGCCTCTGCCAAGCCAGGGCAATGGGAACTTGCCCAATCCTATGGGGGGGATGTGGCGCGACTGAACCGCCAACTAAAGAAGGCGGGCAGCGTTGCGCGCCTAGCCTTGGATGGACTTCCCCAGTTCCGCGCAAGGACCAGTGCCAAAGAGGAAAAACAGGTACTGGAGATGTTTGCCACCGAAACGGCAAACCTAATCCTTGCCCGCATCCTGCTGATCCGGTTCTTCGAAGATCACGGCTTCTTTGGCCCTGACCGCTACTTGTGCAACGGCGGCGTTGAAGCCTTCCAGAAGCTGAAAGACAAGTTCAGCTACGGCTACACACGCCTGCTGAAAATGGCCTATGAGAAGGCCCAAGCCCTCTATGCCGCAGCTTTTGACGAAACCGAACTCGACTGGGTATTCGCGACCAATGACCCAAACCTGTCAAACGCGATTGAATGGGCCATGTACCAACTGTCGCGCTTTGACTTTACCACAGTCAAGGGTGACATCCTGACAGGGGTCTATGACCGCTTCCTTGACCGGGAACAGCGCAAGCGGTTTGGCGAATACTATACGCCCCCTTCAATCGCCCGCTACATCGTGGATCGGCTAAACCTAAAGCCCGGTGACCGCTTCATTGACCCGTCTTGCGGTAGCGGCACCTTCCTGATCGAACGGTATCAGCAAGTTGTGGGCGAAGACGCCGATCAGGGGCTCGCCACATATGCCGAAGCGGTCAAGGCCCTTGAGGGGATCAACGGCAATGACTTGAACACATTTTCGGCGGTCTTGGCGCAAATCCAAATCCTATGGCACCTCCTCAGCTTCAAGGATGATCTGCTGGCAGCGGAAGAGTTTCCTGACATAGTCATTAGCGACAAAGCCAACAGCATCGCCACGGTCAGCGCCGAACTTGAAAAACATGGTCGCTTCATCGAACTGGATCGCCCGATCTATGCGGGCGTTGGTGGCAATCCGCCTTATGTTAGGCCCGAGCGCGCACCCGAACCCGATGTTGCAACGCGCAAGTACTTTGAAGGCGGCTTTGATCGCTGGAAAGGGATTTCGGCAGAGGCCAACGTTTACGCCCTGTTTGTCTATCGCGCCTTGGATCACTGGTGCAAACCGGGGAACAAGTGGGGCGAAGATGCGGGCAAGCTGGGGTTTGTGCTTCCTTTGGCGATTTGCGGCACAAAGGAGAATGCCGAACTTCGCCACCTTTTCGGACCAACTGGGCGTTGGACAATCAAGGAAATTGTCGATCTGGAAGTAATCTGGAAGCATGTATTCGATGCTGATGTTCTTCCAGTTATCCTGATTGCCGAAGCGCGCCCCCCGCGTTTGCCGCTTGATCCGGTCATGCTGGATAAGACAACGCCACTGCCCAAAGAAAAAGACATCGCCCACCGTATCAATGCGGCAAGGTTGCAACCGTGGATCGACACTCGGCTTGGAAAGTCATCGCCAACCCGAAAAGCGGCTTGGGAAAAGTTGGCCCTGCGTAACCGGGCGCGCTGGGAAGCCGACAAGGTCAGCATCAAACTTGCTGACAAGACTTGCATCGACTTTGGTGATGGATCGGCGCGACCCTCATTTGATTTCACCTGCTTGCCAGAAATTTCAATGGACTATGGCGACCTGTTTTCACCAGACGGAAGAATCCTGACCAGAACCACAGACCAGCGACATTCCATCCTGGCGAAAATACGAGCAAACGATAAACTGGAGAATGCCGCCGCTCAGTACTGGGTAAAGCGAAAGGGGGCAGACCGGGGGGAGGTTCGGTTAGCAGCGCCGAATTTGAATGCTTTCCAATGGGAGGCGCGAAGAATGATTGGCGCGGGGGTAGCTTTTCGCGGAAAGAAGACGTTCTCCAAGAGCGGCAAGGGCGTCCTGATCTACAAGGCTGAAAACATTCTTGCATCGGGATTGACCGGCGATCCGCAAGACACTGCCGTCGAGATTTCGACCGCCAGCGATATGGGTTTATTCAAACTCGAAGCCAATCTTCCAGATCGTTGCTTCGCAATAGCGCAAATTGCGGCTTGCCCCAATGCAGTTAGCTTCAATCCTAGCCAAATTGCATTCACCAATACAGCAACAATATTTGCGCCTCAATCTGATTTTAAGGATGTTCCATTCGATATTATATTCATATCGCGCGTTTATCGTTACTACTATGCCCTGTCCTGCCGAATGTCTTATCTGAATATGTATCGAAGCCATGTCTATCCGGCAAACCTGCGCCTACTTCCATGGAACGAAGGTCTTGCCAAGTTGACTGCGCAACTGGAAGCGCTGCGGCCTGCTCTGTTTGCGGCTTGCGAGAATCGCTTCAAAACCGAAGCCGCGACCTTTGCCGCCTTGGACAAGTTGTCCCTGCGCCCCTTCAAGGAAGTGTTTAAGGATTGCTCCAAGGGTAAGGGCAGCAAGGTGGAATGGTCCGAAAGCCTGCTAAAGGGCACCGAGAAGGTGGAACTTGCGGCGAACATCACCGCAGCGCCCGACGGCGAGACATTGAAGATCAACCTGTCAAGTTACCTGTTCGATTGGGTGTCGGTGCCGGATGAGACATCAGCTAACGGCTTGACGTTGGCTCTTTCCGCTCGATCGGGTACGAGCAAGGGCTCGCTTGACCGCGAAGAGATTTTGAACATGCCGATCCCACATGACTATGCCACCCGCATGGCCTTTGCCGCCGTGTTGGCTGAGTTCCGCGACAAAGATCACGCCGAGGCAATTGAGGACGTGGTTGATCAGATCGATGCCCTTGTTGGTTCTGTGCTTGGTCTTAACGAGAGCGACCTTGCTTCGATCAGGAAGGAGATGCTGGAAGACCCGTTCCTTAAAAATATTACCCCACGCTGGCCGGCGACCGAAACTCGAATCCACGGCTACCGTACCGGGTTGGACAGTTCTGAACGCTATTCCTAAGCAGGGTTTCGGGTGGACTGCGACATGCCGGAGCAAGTCGAGGACACCAACTACGGCAAGACAGAGCGGCGCGAGAAGTTCAACACCTACCGCTTCGCCGACTACAAGGAGAAGGTGGTGGACCTCTTGATGCGCGTGACCCGCGTTTCGGAGGAGACGGTGGCTATCACCAAAGCCATGCGAAGGGTCGAACGTTGACAAGATGGCCCAGGGGGACGCCATGGCAAACACCGTTGCCGACCTGATCCAGCGCGTAGCCGAAGGCGATCTGACCTGTGACGAGGCCGAAGCGGAGGCTGAACGCCTTGGCATCGGCCCTTTGCGGCGTCAGCCCGATCCGGTTGCCTTCGATCCCATGCAAGAGCCTTTCTGGGCGCTGACGATGGTGGTCGCGTGGATCAGCTGGCGAACGAAGGAGGCTGTTCGCGAAGTCTGGGAAGAATACCGTTCGGCCTGTGACGACTGGCACTATGAGAACTACCGCAGCGGACCTGATAGTCCTATCAAGATGCACGTCTGGATCGAAGAGCGAAGGCCTGCCAATCTCGGCTGGCTCGCACTATCGGAAGTTCACAGCAAGGTCTTTGACAGCGCGGACCCGTTCCAGTTTGTTGCCGATGCAAAAAGGAACCTCTGGAGGGCCTTGCAGGCGGGGGCAATTTCTTCGTCCGGTATCAGCAACGCATCGGGCATCCGCGAGCCAATCGCGCCGGTTACGTGGTGCGATCTCCACGCCTTTGTGGGCCGGGATAACCGCGATTATCTGATGACTGATCCCACCGGACTGACGGGCCTGCGCTATGACGCGCTGCGCTTTCCGAGCCAGCAAGTCTTGACCAGTTGGCCCGGCGAACTGGACAAGGATGCGCCCATTCTTTCGACAGGCGCACCGGGACGCCCTAGCTCCCGTCATTTGGTCGCCAACGAATTGAAGCGCCGGGCATTGGCCGGAACGCTTGAAGTCAGTCTTGCCAATGAGGCCCGGCATTTGTCGGCATGGCTCGCAGCCGCACATCCCGAAGCCCCGGCCATGAGCCAGAAGTCCATCGAGAACGCCCTGCGACCGGACTACAAGAGCCTCAAAAAGCCCTGAAAAGATAATTTCAGGGGTATTTCAGGGCGCTTTTTCGGGGCCTTCGAATCTCCGACCTCTCCAGCGCACGCCCGGCATCTCCGGGCATTCTCTGGAGGTTTCCCATGTCGCCAATATTTCTGAAAACCGAGACCGATGCGTCCACGCGCTTCCTGCGACGCGCTGATGCTGCACTATACGTGAGCCAGACCTATGGCTTCCCTTGTTCACGCCAGTGGCTCGCCAAACTTGCCGTGATCGGCGGCGGACCTACGTTTCGCAAGGCAGGGCGCACGCCGATCTATGCCCCGCAAGACCTCGACACATGGGCAAAGGACAGGATCGGCGCGCCACAGCGCTCGACGTCGGACGTGCCGCGCAAGCCCGCTGGCGGGATGGCCTGAGGCATGGGCACGCGGCACCCGAATTATCGACTGGTGAAGGTGCACCGGACCTACAGCATCGAGGAACTGGCGCGGCTGTTCACGCTGCACAAGAACACGGTGCGGGCTTGGCAAAAGGCAGGCCTGACACCGATTGATGACAGCAGGCCGATCCTGTTCAAGGGCGGCATCGTCGTGGCCTTCCTGAGGGAGCGGCGCAACGCGGCAAAGCAGCCTTGCGGTGTTGGCCACATCTTCTGCCTGCCGTGCCGTGCACCGAAAGCACCCGCTGGTGGGATGGCCGAATATCTGCCGTTGACACCGACCAGCGGCAATCTTCGCGCCCTGTGTCCGGATTGCGGACGCCTGATGCACAGGCGCATGCGATTCGACAAGATCGGCATGCTGACGGCGGGACTGGACGTCAGCCACACGCACGCCCTGCCGCGCATAGGTGAAGCACCCGCACGCCCCGTGAATTGTGACGACGGGAGGGCTGCATTGTCTGGCCCATTTGCCAGCCGCGCCGACGTCATCGCCGCCTAACCATCAACCGTCTGTTCTTCCGTTTTCTCCATCGCAAAGGATACACACGCATGCCCAAACTCAATGCACCGAATGAGCGGATCAAGCGGACCTATTTCCGGCATCTGAAGGAAGCAAAGCGCCTCAATGTCACGTCCGTTGACATGGCCGCTGCCGCCATCGCGCGCTTTGAAGCCTACACTCGCCACCGCGACCTTGCACAGTTCCACATCGAACAGGCCATAGGCTTCAAGGACAACCTGGCCACCCAACTGAACCCCAAAACAGGGCAGCCCCTGAGCAAGTCGACACAACTGCACATTCTTTCGGTGCTTCGCGCCTTCATCGTCTGGCTGGCAGAACAACCCGGCTACCGCAAGCGCATCAAGTTTTCGGATGCCGACTATTTCAGTCTTTCGCTGAAGGACACGGCCATTGCCAAGACCGTTCGCGATATCGAGGGACCGACCATCGAACAGGTGCGCCATGTCCTTGCAGCCATGCCAAGCGGCAGCGATGTGGAACGCCGCAACCGGGCCTTGATCGCCTTCACGCTTCTGACTGGCGCACGTGACGACGCCATTGCCTCGATGCGTCTGAAGCATGTCGACCTTGCCGCTGGCGAGATCACGCAGGATGCGCGGGACGTCCGGACAAAGGCATCGAAAACCATCCCGACCTGTTTCTTTCCTGTCGGTGATGACGTGCGCAAGATCGTGGTCGACTGGATCGTCTTCCTTCAGACCGAAAGGCAGTGGGGGCTTGATGATCCGCTGTTTCCGTCAACCCGGATCGAGCGCGGGGCCAGCGGCGGGTTTGAAGCGAACGGCCTGACACGCAATTGCTGGAAATCAGCGGCACCAATCCGCGCGGTCTTTCGTGACGCTTTCACATTGGCGGGACTTCGATATTTCAACCCGCATTCGTTCAGGAAGACGCTTATTCGGCTGGGCCAAAGCGTCTGCACCACCCCAGAAGCGTTCAAGGCGTGGAGCCAAAACATTGGCCATGAAAAGGTTCTGACGACCTTCATGTCATATGGACAGGTCGAGCTTCACCGGCAGCGGGAGATCATCCATGGACTGGCGAAGCCTGCCGACGCTGGCGGACCTGATGAGCGTGCTATTGCGTTAGCCCGACAGCTTATGGCCATGCCGGAGTTTGGTGGAGCCTTGTCGCATCACAGACCTGAATAGGGCGGCGAAATTCGACCCGGTGGCTATCCGGTGGCTATTCTTGAAAGCGTCAGCAGCCAAACACCGTTAGCGGGATAAAAAATCGATAGCTATTTCAATGAGATAAATGGCGCACCCGACAGGATTCGAACCTGTGACCTCTGCCTTCGGAGGGCAGCGCTCTATCCAGCTGAGCTACGGGTGCATGACGCCGATGGGCAGGCCAATCCGAACCGACCAGAGCGATAGCTGATCTGCAGGCGAGCGGCAATATGGAGTTTTCTGGGAACCGGCGGCAGAAGCGCGTGTGGTTTGCCAACCATGGCCCTCGCAGTTGCGAGGGCCTGTTTGTCCGGCAATTCTGCCCGCCCAAGGATAACCTGCCTTGCTTCGCGCCGCCGCAGGCCGGCCGCGTCAAGCCGCCAGTCCCACAACATCCGTCTCAGATTGCCCGTCTCAGGCTGCCTCCTTGGCCTTGACCGGGGTGATCATCAGCGATGTCACCTTGTTGCGGCTGCGGCGCATGACTTCGAAACGGAAGCCATAGAACGTAAAGGCCTGCCCTGCCTCAGGGATCAGGCGCGCCTCATGGATCACGAGGCCTGCAATGGTCGTGGCTTCTTCATCCGGCAAGGACCAGTCCATGGCGCGGTTGACGTCGCGGATCGGCACCGAGCCATCGACGATCACCGAGCCATCGGGGCGGGGCCTGACGCCCTGCACCGCAACGTCATGCTCGTCCTTGATGTCGCCGACGATCTCCTCGAGGATGTCTTCGAGCGTCACCAGCCCCATGACCTCGCCATACTCGTCGACGGCCAGCGCGAAGTGCGTTTTCTTGGAAAGAAAGGCCTTGAGCTGGCCCGAGAGCGAACTGTTGACCGGCACAAACCACGGCAGGAACGAAATCTGCTGCACGTTGAGCTTGGAGGCATCGCCTCCGACGGCATCGAGCGCCCGTAGCAGATCCTTGGCATGCAGCACGCCGATGATGTTTTCAGAAGTGCCGCGCCACAAGGGCATGCGAGTGTAGGGCGAAGCCAGGACCTCGCGTACGATCTCGGCGGGCCCCAGATCGGCATCGATGGTGCGCATCTTGGTGCGATGGATCATCACATCCTCGACCGTGAGCTCCTTCAGGTCGAGCAGGCCGCCGAGCATGTCGCGGTCAGATTTGACCACGCCACCCTCGCGGTGAAGCAGATCGACGGTGCCCTTGATCTCGTCATGGGCCGACAGCATTGACTGGTTCTCGCCGATCACCACGCCGAAGGGGCGCAGGATCAGCTTGACGATGGCCTCGACGGCGAACACTACCGGCGTGAACAGCGTCACAATGAAGGACACTGGTCGGGCGACCAGCAAGGCCATCTGGTCCGGCTTCATGATGGCAAGGGTCTTGGGTGTGACTTCGCCAAAGATGATCAGCACGATCGACAGGATGATTGTGGCGTAGATGGCGCCAGCATCGCCGAAAAAGCCGACAAGCACGATCGTGGCAAAGGCCGAGACACCGACATTGACGATGTTGTTGCCGACCAGCAGCGAGCCGATGAGACGCTCGCGCGAGGCGAGCAGGCGCGTCACGGTTGCAGCGCGCTTGTCGCCGGCACTTTCATGCGCGTGCATGCGGGCGCGGGATGCGGCAGTCAACGCCGTCTCGCTGCCGGAAAAGAACGCGGAGAGACACAGCCCGAACACGACGAGCGCCAGCGCTATCCAAGGATCGGAGGTGAAATCGAGATTTTCCATGCCGCTGAAATAGCGCTTCCGGGTCGCTGTTGCCAGTCACCTCGTGCGGCGGGCGATCAGGCTGCAGACAACTCCGCATCCAGAAAGTCCAGCACCTCTGTCGCCGGCACATCGCGGGCAATGAAGCTCTGTCCGATGCCGTGAGCGAGGATGAAGGTCAGCTGTCCGGCCGAAACCTTCTTGTCCTGAGCCATGGCATCCAGCATGGCGCCAGCCGAGCCGACACCGCCCGGCACGTCGGCGAGCGTGGTGGGCATCCCCAGCCGTGCCAGATGGCGCGAGACCCGGACTGCATCCTGCCCCGGGCAGAGGCCGCGCCGCGCCGAGAACCGGAAGGCCAGCGCAAGGCCGATCGAGACCGCCTCGCCATGCACGATGCGGCTGTTATCGTAGGCCACGATGCGCTCGATGGCATGGGCGAAGGTGTGTCCGAGATTGAGCAGTGCGCGCTCGCCGTGCTCGTGCTCGTCACTGAGGACGATGGCCGCCTTGGCCGCGCAACTGATCCTCACCGCATGATCGCGCTCGGCGCCGCCGGCCATGGCGGCCTCGCCATGCCGTTCGCACCATTCAAAGAAGTCCGGGTCGCTGATGAGGCCATACTTGACGACTTCGGCATAGCCGGCCCTGCGCTCGCGCAGCGGCAGCGTATCAATCAGTGCCGTGTCTGCCAGCACCAGCGCTGGCTGATGGAAGGCACCGATGAGGTTCTTGCCGTGCCGGGAATTGATCCCGGTCTTGCCGCCGACCGAGGAATCGACCTGCGCCAGCAACGTGGTCGGGATCTGGACCAGCCGGACGCCGCGCCTGAGGGTTGCCGCCGCAAAGCCGGCAAGGTCGCCGACCACGCCGCCACCCAGCGCGACAACCACATCCTTGCGTTCGATCTTTGCGGCAAGCAGGCCGTCGCAGACCTCGGCGAACATGGCGAAGGATTTCGAGGTTTCTCCCGCCGGGATGGTGATGCGGCTGGAGGCCAAGCCTGCCGCTGAAAGCGCGTTCTCGAGCGATTCGGCATGCAGGCGGCCAACGGTCTCGTCCGTGACGATCCCCACATGGCGGACCGATCCCAAGGCCGCAATCCGCTGTCCGGCCTCACCGAGCAGGCCGCGCCCGATTGCGATCTCATAGGCCCGCCCGGGCAAGGGCACTGGCACGGTGGCAAAGGTTGGGCTCATCGGGAAACCTTGATGAACTGGTCGACGGCTTGCAGGACAGCCTCGACGACGTTCTCGTGCGGCTCCTCGCGTGACTGCACGGTAATGTCGGCCATGGCATAGATCGGTTCACGCTCGATCAGCAACCGCCTGAGTGTGCCTTCGGGGTCGGCCGTCTGGAGCAGCGGGCGATTGCTGCGCTTGCGCACGCGCCGCATCAGGATCTCGGGGTCGGCCTTCAGCCAAACGGATATGCCGGCCTCCGCCACGTGCCGCCTGGTTTCCTCGCTGACGAAGGCGCCACCGCCGGTGGCCAGCACCTGGGGCCCCTGGCCCAGCAGGCGCGCAATGACGCGGCGCTCCCCGGCACGGAACTCTGCCTCACCACGGCTGGCGAAGATCTCCGGGATTGTCATGCCTGCTGCTGTTTCGATTTCGCTGTCGGCATCGACAAAGCGCAGGCCGCTGCGCGCCGCGAGGCGCGACCCGATTGTGCTCTTGCCCGAACCCATCATGCCGACAAGGACGATCGAGCGTGTGCCCAGCCGCCCGCGCAGGGTCGAAGCCGGGTCAGCCGGCACGGACGAGATGGCCTCTTCGCTCATGAAAGGCCTCTAGACCATGTTGCGGAAAAGGGGAATCAGGTTTTCGGCTCAGGATCGGGCCTCCGCACTGGGAGTAGCGGCAACCGGCTCCATCTTTGCCTTGCGCAGTGTGCGTCGTGCGCTCATCTATGGCGTGTTCTTCAGCGCGTCGCGCGGCATGGGGGCGGCAGAGTGCCAACACTGTTTCGATTTCTTGGCGTCCTCGCCGTTCTCGGCGGGATTGGCTTCGCCGCGATGCTGGCGCTGACCATTCTGGTCGAGCCGGAGCAACGCGAGATGAGCGTGCCGATCGACCCGAAGAAGTTCGCCCGGTGAGCGGGCCCGGCCTGTGAGCGGGCGGGACAGGTCACTGGTCGGGCTGTTTCTCGACATGATGGCCTCCGAGCGGGGAGCCGCCAAGGCCACGATGGCGGCCTATGAAGCGGATCTCGCGGATTATGCCGGTTTCACGAAGCCGTCCGGCGGCATTCTGGCAGTTGGCCCTGATCTGGTCAGGGCCTATCTTGAAGATCTCAGCCATCGTGGGTTGAAAGCCTCCTCGGCGGCGCGGCGGCTTTCGGCCGTGCGTCAGCTCCATCGCTTTCTTTATGCGGAGGGCCATCGCAGCGATGATCCCACCGCCGCCCTGTCAGGCCCACGGCGCGCCAGACCTCTGCCCAAGACAATGAGCGTCAAGGATGTCGACCGCCTGCTGGCCGTGGCCCGCGAAGGCCTCGACCATCCTGCCAGCACGGATGGCGAGCGGCTGCGCTCGGCCAGGATGAGCTGCCTGCTTGAGCTGCTTTATGCCACGGGCCTGCGGGTTTCCGAACTGATGGCCCTGCCGGTGTCGGCGGCCCGCACCCGCGATGATTTCCTGATCGTGCGCGGCAAGGGTGCCAAGGAGCGGCTGGTGCCGCTGACCGGCACAGCAAAGGCTGCGGCGCGCACTTATCTTGACCTCAGGGAGGCGATGAGCCGCCGCGGCACCGCAAAACCGACTGCGCACTTGTTCCCGGCGGACAGCGAGAGCGGTCATCTGACCCGGCAGGCTTTCGCCCGCGACCTGAAGGCTCTTGCGGGGGCGGCCGGGCTGCGCGCCGATCTTGTCAGCCCGCACGTGCTGCGCCATGCCTTCGCAAGCCATCTCTTGCAGAACGGCGCTGACCTGCGCGTCGTGCAGGAGTTGCTCGGCCATGCCGACATCTCCACGACCCAGATCTACACGCATGTGCTGGACGAGCGCCTGAAGGCGATGGTGCGCGATTTGCACCCGATGGGCGATGCGTCATCGGGCGAATGAGGCGTGTGCTACTCCGCTTCGCCCTTCAGGTCGATGGTCTTGAGCACATCGAGCACCGGCATCGAAGTGATGTGGAACCCGGCATCGATGTGGTGAACCTCACCGGTCACCCCACCCGACAGGTCCGACAGGAAATACAGCGCCGAGCCGCCGATATCTTCCAGCGACACGGACTTGCGCAGCGGCGAGTTGGCCCGCTGCCAGGAATACATCGAGCGCGCATCGGCGATGCCGGCTCCCGCCAGCGTGCGCACCGGGCCCGGCGACAGGGCGTTGACGCGGATGCCGTGCGGGCCGAAATCGCTGGCCAGATAGCGCACGGACGCTTCCAGTGCTGCCTTGGCCACGCCCATCACGTTGTAGTTCGGCATGATCCGCATCGAGCCGCCATAGGTGAGCGTGATCATCGCGCCCCCTGCCGGCATCAGCGCTGCGGCGCGCTTGGCCACTTCGGTGAACGAGAAGCAGGAAATCACCATGGTGCGCGAGAAATTGGCGCGGCTGGTGTCGGCATAGCGGCCCTTGAGCTCGTCCTTGTCGGAAAAGCCGATGGCATGGACCACGAAATCAAGCTGGCCCCACTCGGCCCGAAGTGTCTCGAACAGCGCATCAACAGAGGCAATGTCCTCGACATCGCACGGGATCACCAGCTTCGAGCCGATGCTCTCCGCCAGCGGTTTGACACGCTTGCCCAGCGCCTCGCCCTGATAGGTGAAGGCGCATTCCGCCCCGTGCTTGGCGAGCATCGATGCGATGCCCCAGGCGATCGAGTTCTGGTTGGCGACCCCCATGATGAGACCGCGCTTGTTGTGCATCAAAGGGTTCATCGCGACCTGTCTCGTCAGAAGGCGTCAGGTATCATGGCCCACAGGGACCAGAACAGTGAACGGGCGGCTCTGGCCGGGCTCTCAGGCTTCCAGCCGCTTCATCACGATGGTGGCGTTGGTGCCGCCAAAGCCGAAGGAATTGGAGAGCACACATCCCAGCCCGGCCTTGTCGATGCGCTTGCGCACGATCGGCATGTCGGCGAAGGCCGGGTCGATCTCGTCGATGTGGGCGCTCTCGCAGACGAAGTCATGGTTGAGCATCAGCAGCGAATAGATCGCCTCCTGCACACCGGTCGCGCCGAGCGAGTGCCCGGTCAGCGATTTGGTGGCCGAGATCAGCGGCGACTTGTCCGCCCCGCCGAAGACCTCGCGGATGGCCTCGATTTCCTTGGCGTCACCCACCGGTGTCGAGGTGCCATGCGGGTTGATGTAGTCGATCTTGCCGCCATAGGTCGCCAGCGCCTGACGCATGCAGCGCACCGCGCCCTCGCCGGACGGAGCCACCATGTCATAGCCATCCGAGGTCGCGCCATAGCCGACGATTTCGCCGTAGATCTTCGCGCCGCGGGCCTTTGCCCGTTCCAGTTCCTCAAGCACGATCACGCCGGCACCGCCCGCGATCACGAAGCCGTCGCGGTTGGCATCATAGGCGCGGCTCGCCCGCGAGGGCGTCTCGTTGTACTTGGTCGACATGGCGCCCATGGCGTCGAACAGCATCGACAAGGTCCAGTCGAGTTCCTCGCAACCGCCGGCGAACATCACGTCCTGCTTGCCATACTGGATCATCTCGTAGGCATTGCCGATGCAATGGTTCGAGGTCGCACAGGCCGACGAGATGGAATAGTTGACACCGCGGATCTTGAACCAGGTCGCCAGCGTCGCCGAGGCGGTGGAGCTCATCGCCTTGGGCACGGCAAACGGGCCGATGCGTTTGGTGTTGCCGCTCTCCTTCGCTTTCTCGTAAGCCTCGATCAGCGCGATGGTCGAGGGTCCGCCCGATCCCATGATGATGCCGGTGCGATCATGCGAGATGTCGGAAGTCTCCAGGCCGGCATCGGCAATGGCCTGGTCCATGGCAATATGGTTCCAGGCCGAGCCGCCACCGTGAAAGCGCATGGCGCGACGGTCGACGAGCGCGGCAGCATCGGCCGTTGGCCGCCCTGCCGCGTGGCTGCGGAAGCCATGCGCCACGAAGTCGCTTTCGGTCGTGATGCCGGACTTTGCCTCCCGCAAGGAGGTGAGAACCTCCTGCGTGTTGTTGCCGATTGATGAGACAATGCCCATCCCTGTGACGACGACACGTTTCATGTGGGGGCCTCCCGAGTGGACCAACTGGAAGGCTGTGAGCCCATTCCAGCGACAAAACACCTCAGCCACATGGCGCGGCTGGTGCGAAACTGCAAGCACAACGCAGCATCTTCTTGGGTGCGCTCATGGCAACAGCGCAGAAACGGGATGATGCGTCCGCCGTCACCGTGCATGGACCGCAACCAGACCTGCTGGCGAGGTACCCTCTCCGGCAGCGTACTCAGGCCGCTTCAGGCTTGAACAGCCCCACGCGCATGTCGGTTGTGGTGTAGATGCGCTTGCCATCGGCCTCGAGCCAGCCATCGGCGATGCCGAGCACCAGCTTGGACTTGAAGACACGCTTGAACTCGACGCCGTAGACGACTTTCTTGACCGTCGGCAGCACCTGGTCGGCAAACTTGACCTCGCCGACGCCAAGTGCCCGGCCACGGCCAGGCAACCCGAGCCAGCCGAGAAAGAAGCCCGTGAGCTGCCAGAGAGCATCGAGACCAAGGCAGCCCGGCATCACCGGATCGCCGCGGAAATGGCACGGGAAGAACCAGAGGTCGGGGCGCACATCAAGCTCGGCCATGACGATGCCCTTGCCGTTGATGCCGCCGGTCTCGCTGATATGGGTGATGCGGTCGAACATCAGCATCGGCGGCAGCGGCAATTGGGCATTGCCCATGCCGAACAGCTCGCCGCGCCCGCACGCCAGGATTTCCTCATGCGAAAAGCTCGACTGGCGTTCAGTGCTGCTCGCCGAATTGCCTGCCAGATTGCCTGTCATGTCGTTTGCCATAGCGTTCGTTCGCTCCCGGATGACGGACTGATGACAGCCGCCTTGCGCGACGCCTAGCACCCGCGCCGGCGCGCGTGAAGCCACCCGCGTCAACTGACCGTATTTATCCTTGGTTGAACTGGGCCGTCTGCGTGAATATGATATGTCATGGAGATGTCGGTCGGCGTTTTGGCCTCCGGCAGCGACGTGCAGGATCGACTTTCAGGATCAACATGAGCGTGACCCCGATGATCATCGAGCCGTCCCGGGATGCCGCACCGCTGCGGCGGTCGCTGGCTGGTTGTCCGGTGCACTCGTTGCGCGAGAAGCTGCGCGAAGTTGGCCTGCGCCCCACTCGCCAGCGCACGTCGCTGGGCTGGCTGCTGTTCGCCAAGGGCGATCGGCACATCAGCGCCGAGATGCTCTATGAGGAAGCCATGCGCGCCCGTGTGCCCGTATCGCTGGCCACGGTCTACAACACGCTGCACCAGTTCACCCAGGCAGGCCTGCTGCGCGAACTGGCTGTCGATGGGGCCAAGACCTATTTCGACACCAATCCGTCAGATCACCACCACTTCTTCATCGAAGGGGAGGACCGGATGATCGACGTGCCGTCCGACGCGATCCGCGTGGCCGAGTTGCCGGCTCTGCCCGAGGGCATGGAAGTCTCGCGCGTCGAGGTCATCGTGCGTCTCAAGCCCAAGTCGGTCTGAAGAGCAGGCAGTTCCTGCGCTCGGTCTGTTTCAGCCAGGCCGGTCAGTTGACCCGTTCGTTGGGGTAAACGCCCCAGAGCCTGTCCTGCCGAATGAACCCTTCGTGCTCGGCGACCGTGACACGGCACCAGCTTCCGGCGCAGGATTTGACGTTGGCCAGCACATTGGGTGTGAGCCGCGCCACCAGCGTCGCGCGCTCATCGGCCCGCTCCATCAGGGCGATGGTTTCCTCACGGTTCTTCGACCAGGGCACCACAAGCGCCGTGCGCCGGCCGGACAGCAGGCTGTGCAGCACCCAGCCCTCCGCACCCTCTGCATCGCGGATGCGGCGCCAGGTCTCGAATTCGGCCGTGATCTCGACCGGTAGTCCCGCGCGCTGGAACACCCAGCTCGTGCGGTTCTCCTTGGAAGGGCCTTCGCGGAGGTTCACCCGGTCGTTCTTCAGGCTGACATAGCGCGGCACGGGCAGTCCGGTCACGCTGCCAGCTGTCTCGCCCGCCGCCTGTGCCGACGCAGCCGTCGTCGCCAGCCATGCCGGACTGGACATCATGACCGCAAGCGTCATCGCCAGTGCCTTCACAAACCGGTCCAACCGCATCGCCATCCTCGTCCCGTTCGCTTCGAGGTGTGCTGCCGGAACCTCGAAGGCTCCCCCGGCGCCACACTCTGGACATCGCCACAGGAATGGGCATAACCCAGCCTGACGAGCCGCACTCTCACCGAAACGGCGTTAACGGCAGGTTGAGGCGAGGTGAAGGCGGGACGGATTTGTCACCTGTGGAGCACGCGATGCCGCACAAGAAAAAGCCGCTGGTGGTCGTGACACGCAAGTTGCCCGAAGCGGTCGAGACGCGCATGCGCGAACTGTTTGACGCCCGCCTCAATCTCGATGACCAGCCGATGAGTCGGGAAGCGCTGATTGAGGCCGTGCAGACGGCTGATGTGCTGGTTCCGACCGTGACGGACGAAATCACCGCCGAGATCATCGCCGCCGCCGGGGATCAACTCAAGCTGATCGCCAATTTCGGCAATGGCTTTGACAACATCGACGTCACGGCGGCTGCCGCGCGCAGCATCGACGTGACCAACACGCCCGGCGTGCTGACGGACGATACCGCCGACATGACGATGGCGCTGATCATGGCCGTAGCCCGCCGCATCCCTGAAGGTGCGCGCCTCGTGCCGGACGACAAATGGCAGGGCTGGTCACCGACCTGGATGCTCGGCACGCGCATCACCGGCAAGCGCCTCGGCATCATCGGCATGGGCCGCATCGGCCAGGCCGTGGCACGCCGTGCCAAGGCCTTCGGCCTGTCGATCCACTATCACAACCGCCGCCGCGTCTCTCCGGAGACCGAAGAGAAACTCGAAGCCACGTATTGGGATTCGCTCGACCAGATGCTGGCGCGCATGGACATCGTCACCGTGCATTGCCCCCATACGCCGGGGACGTATCACCTGCTCTCGGCGAGGCGGCTGAAAATGATGAAGCCCGACTCCTTCCTGATCAACACCGCCCGCGGTGAGATCGTCGATGAGGTGGCACTCACAAAGATGCTTGATGCCGGCGAACTGGCAGGGGCCGGCCTTGATGTGTTCGAGCACGAACCTGCGGTCAATCCGCGCCTGCTGAAGCTCGCCCGCGCGCACCGCGTCGTGCTGCTGCCGCACATGGGCTCAGCCACCCATGAAGGCCGCAACGAGATGGGCGAGAAGGTGATCGTCAACATCCGCGCCATGATGGATGGCCACAGGCCGCCGAACCGGGTTCTGCCCAGCATGCTGTGATCCGCCCACTGATCGTCTGTCTGCCAAGCAGGCGGCGCATCAGTTGGGGGCTTCGCTCAGCCTGACCCGTTCGCCTCTCAGGACGGACGGGCCGATTCGAACTGCCCGGACTTGCGGAACCGCCAAAGGTAGCTCGGCACGATGCCTTCAATGCTCGATGGCGTGATGCCGATGCCGGCCAGCGTCCGCCCTTCGGCGATGGCCGCGTCCGAAACGACATTGTCCGACTTGAGCAGCACGACCTGATCGCGCGTCATCTTGATGGCGTCAGGCATCAGCCCGAAGGTCAGCTTGTCCACGAATTCGAGCACCCCCGCCTGAAGCGATGCGAGCCCGAAGGGCAATGTCGCAAGCATGCGCTTGCGGCCAGTCACCTCGCAGACATAAGCCAGCAATTGCCGGAAGGTCTTCACCTCGGGCCCGCCGAGTTCATAGACCTTGCCGCCAGCGACAGCGCCATCGACGGCGCGCGCAATGGCCTCGGCCACATCGCCGACAAACACCGGCTGGAAACGCGTCTCGCCGCCACCCACCAGCGGCAGCACCGGCAGCATCCGGGCGAGTGCCGCGAAACGGTTGAAGAAGCCATCCTCAGGCCCGAAGATGATCGACGCCCGCATGATCACAGCATCCGGCACATGGGCGAGAACGGCAGCTTCGCCATCGGCCTTGCTGCGTGCATAAAGCGATGCCGAAGCCGCATCCGCGCCGATGGCCGACATGTGCACGAGCCTTGCCCCGCCTGACCGGGCCACAGCCTCGGCCACGGCCTTCGCCCCTGCGGCCTGCACCGAACCGAACGTCTGGCGGCCCGTCTCCTCCAGAATGCCGACCAGATTGATCACGGCATCCGAGCCCGCGACCGCTGCCATGACAGAATCGGGATAGCGCAGGTTGGCCTGGACAGCATGGATCTGGCCAACCACGCCAAGCGGCTGCAAATGCCCCGCAAGATCGGGCCGGCGCACGGCCACGCGCACCCTGTAGCCGCGCTTGGCCAGGGCCCGCACCACATGACGGCCGACAAAACCCGAGCCGCCAAACACCGTCACAAGCTTTCCGTTCACGCCCGCCATCCTTGCGTTGCAGCCCAAAATCGGGCGTCTGACGCATGCTCTAGTGGATATGCGTCACACTGTGAAGCACGCCATCGGTCGCAAGTGGCCCGTACAGTCCCTGCCTGTGCAGCCATCGCGGCGCATGGCAGCTTGTTTCCGTTGACAGCGCCGCCCGCGCCCAATAAACGCGTCGTCACTGCCCAGGTGGCGGAATTGGTAGACGCGCTGGTTTCAGGTACCAGTAGTGCAAGCTGTGAAGGTTCGAGTCCTTTCCTGGGCACCAATTCAAGATGCGACATTGCCCGCATCCGTCCGAAAAACCCCGCGAAAGCGGGGTTTTTTGTTGAGTCTTGCATGTTTCGCGTCCGGTGACGTCCAGCTCTGACCGGGGGCATCCAGACAAACTGACGGCATCTTGGTGAGATGCGATCAGACACCGAGCCGGATGCCATCACATGCCTCTGAGCGATGCAAAAATCCGTTCACTCAAGCCATCGGCCAAACATGGTGGTTCCGGCGGCTCGCTTCCGGTCGTCAATCCGATTGGCAGCAAGTGGTGCGCATGGTCTATCGAGCGGGTGGCAAGTCACTTCAAGGTGGAGAAATTCAATGGGGGTGGATCATTTCGATGACTTTGCCGGCGGCGCGATAGACAAGGCGCAGATCGACCGTCTCCTCGTGCAGGGTTGAGGGAGCGGCATCATGGTTGAAGCACGAGATGATGCCCGGCATGATCGCATCCGCCTCGGCATGGTCGGTGGCGGCGAAGGCGCCTTCATCGGCGCGGTGCACCGGATGGCTGCACGGCTGGACGACCACTACACGTTCGTTGCCGGTTGCCTGTCTTCGACGCCAGAGAAGGCGCAACGCTCCGGGCAAGCGCTGGGACTGGATCCAGCCCGCATCTATGATGATTTCTCCGGCATGGCCCGGCGCGAGGCGCGGCGCAAAGATGGCATCGAGGTCGTGTCCATCGTCACGCCGAACCACATGCACGCAGCGGCTGCGACGGCCTTCCTGAAGGCGGGCATCCATGTGATCTGCGACAAGCCGCTGACCACGACACTCAAGGAGGCAAACAAGCTGCGGGCGCTCGCCCGAAAGTCAGGCCTGATTTTCGCGGTGACGCACAATTACACCGGCTATCCCATGGTGCGGCATGCGCGCGCGATGGTCGAGGCAGGCGAACTGGGTGACATCCGCGTCGTGCAGGTCGAATACGCACAGGACTGGCTGACAACCAGGCTGGAGGACAGTGGCCAGAAGCAGGCCGGCTGGCGCACCGACCCGAAGCGCGCCGGCGCGGGAGGCTGTATCGGCGACATCGGCACGCACGCCTACAATCTCGCCGACTACATCACCGGCATCCCCGTGAGCGCGCTCTGCGCGGAACTCAGCGCCTTCGTGCCAGGTCGCGCGCTCGACGACAATGCCCAGATCATGCTGCGCTATGCCAATGGCGCGCGCGGCCTGCTCTGGGCAAGCCAGGTGGCGCCCGGCAACGAGAACGCGCTGGCCATCCGAGTCTATGGCGCGAAGGGTGGATTGTCGTGGCGCCAGGAGCATCCCAACCAGCTCCTCTGGTCGCCGCTTGGCGAGGCGCCGCGCGTCATCTCACGCGGCACGGGCGCGGCGAATGCCGCGGCGGCGCGGGTGACGCGCGTCCCGTCCGGTCATCCGGAGGGCTATCTCGAGGGCTTCGCGACAATCTACAGCGAGGTCGCGCGCGCCATCATCGCGGCCCGCAGCGGCGCTGCGCTTGCACCCGAGGTACACTTCCCCACCATCGACGACGGAGTCAGGGGTGTCGCCTTCATCGAGGCGGCTGTGCGCTCATCCGCCAGCGGCGCGCGTTGGGTGCCGCTGGCCTGAGTGGGTCGGGGCATGGGAACCTGCGGGACACGTTGTCAGAGCCGGTCTCTTTTGCGCAGACCAGAGGCGTGGCCCGGGTTTCCAAAGAACAGCTTCATATGGTTCGCGCCCGGCTGGGATCGGTCGATCAGCTTGATAAGCGGACCTGGGTCCGCGCAACTCCGCCTGCCTGGTCGGGGAACATCCAGCATAGATCCGGGCGATTCAGCGGGGGTGGATTCCCAACGCCGGAAGGGCCGAAGGCAGCCAGGACTTGTGCTAGCCTGCGGCCATGATCGATCACGCAAGTCCGGGATACGCAATGGGCTGGGCGCCGAGCCGTCGCCCCTCAGGATCAAATAGATGGCTTGCCATAGGGTCGATGGCGACGGAAACGGTTTCGCCGCTCGCTGGCAGCAGTCGTCCGTCGGCCATACCCACCAGTTCGTGGCCATGTGCCTGGAGCGTCACCTGCGTCGCCGCACCAAGGGGCTCGGCGATGATCACGACGGCTTCAAACCGCACTTCGCCATGCCGTGGGACTGAACCGGACGCGATCGGACCAACGCGCAGATCGTCCGGTCGGACGCCAAAGACCACCCGTTCGCGGGCACCAACAGTGCTGGAGAGAACCGGGATGCGCGGCGCCGTCGCTCCATCGCCGAGGACCAGCGATGTGCCCCCATCCCCGCGCTCCACCGGAAGGGTAAGGAGATTCATGGTCGGCGTCCCGATGAAGCCGGCGACGAAGACGCTGGCTGGCGCATGGAAAACGTCGAGTGGCGTCCCCACCTGCTCGATCCGGCCGTCGCGCATGATCACGATCCGGTCCGCGAGCGTCATTGCTTCAACCTGGTCATGCGTGACGTAGACCGTCGTGGTGCGCAGGGTCTGGTGTAGCCGCTTGATTTCGGTGCGGACCTGGCCCCGCAACTGTGCGTCGAGATTGGATAATGGCTCATCGAACAGGAAAACGCTGGGGTCGCGCACGATCGCCCGACCCATGGCCACGCGCTGGCGCTGCCCGCCGGAAAGCTCGTTGGGTCGACGCTGCAGATACTCCGTCAGCCCGAGCATCTCGGCGGCGTGCCGCACCTTGCGCTCGATCTCGTCCTTTGGCCTCTTCGCAGCAAGGAGGCCGAAGGCGATGTTCCGGTAAACGCTCATATGCGGATAGAGCGCGTAGTTCTGGAACACCATGGCGATGTCACGGTCCTTGGGCTCCAGCCGGTTGACCACGCGCTCGCCGATGCGCAGGGTGCCCTCGGTGACACTTTCAAGTCCCGCGATCATGCGCAGCGTGGTGGACTTGCCGCAGCCCGAGGGGCCGACGAGCACGATGAACTCGCCATCCGCCACGTCGAGGTCGATGCCGTGGACGACCCGGGTCTGGCCATAGGACTTGACGAGGCCTTGCAGTGAGAGACTGGCCATCGATCAGCGCCCTTCCTTAAGACGCGCTGCCTGCGCGGCCAGGCCTACATGCGCCGCATGCCTGCTGGCCTGGTGAGCCGCGAGTCGGCTGCGCAGCCGCGCAGTCGCTGCACGGTGGCTGGCTGCCGCCTCAGCGAGCGCATCCGGGGCCGGCCCACCCGGCAGCCGCCGGACGGAGATGAAGTGCTCGGGGCTTGTCACCTCGCGGAAGCGCTGCTCGCCCAGCACCGGCGGCCGACCACAGCTTTCGACAAAAGCCTCGGCAAAGCGCGCATAGGGCACACTCGCAAGGTCATCGCCGCTCTCCTGCATGATGCGGGCAAGCTGCGCCGCAACATGGTGGGCACGACCGAAGGGAATGCCCTCCTCTCGCACCAGTGTGTCGGCAAGTTCGGTGATGGTGGCGAAGGAGCGTGCAATGTTGCCGCGTGCCCGGCCCTCATCGATGGTGGCGCTGGCTGTCACCGCCTGCATCAGTTCCAGCACGCGCCCGGCCATGGCGAAGGCCTCGTAGCCCTGGCCGTGAACCTCGTGCTCGTTGTCGTTCATGTCGGTGAAAGGCGTGTTGTGCAGGGCCATCAACACCGTGTCGCACCGTCCCGCGCACAGGGAAGCCATCAACCTGAGGTGCTCCACCGGCACCGGATTGCGCTTTTGCGGCATGATCGAACTGATCTGCACGAAACCGTCGGAGAAGCGCAGTTGACCAACCTCGAAGGAGGTCCAGAAGGCCATGTCCTGCGCCACGCGGCCAAGATTGAGCGCCATCAGCTTGATTGCGGCATAAACTTGGGCCGTGTAGTCGGCCGCAGCGATACAGCCATAGGAGTTGGGCAGGATGCCGGAAAAGCCAAGCAACGCGGCCACGCGCGCCCGGTCGAGCGGAAAGCCGGTGGTTGTGATGGCGGCCGCGCCCATCGGGCAGAGGTCGACGACCTGACGCGCCTGTTCCAGGCGCTCGGCATCGCGCAGCATCATCTCGATGACGGCACCCAGATAGTGCCCGTATGTGGACGGCTGCGCCGGCTGGCCATGGGTGTAGGCGAGAATGATTGTGCCCTTCTCGATCTCCGAGCGCACGATCAATGTCTCGATCAGCCCGGCAAGCTGGCCTGTCAGGGCATCGAGCCGCTCCTTCAGCGCCAGCTTGAACAGGGTATGGTCAATGTCGTTGCGCGAGCGGCCGGTATGGAGGCGCGCCGACGTGTCGGCGCCAACGTGTCGGGCCAGTTGAGCCTCGACGAAAAAGAACAGATCCTCGTGCTCGCCGGTATATGCAACCGGCTCCGATCGGGCCGAAAGCTCGGCCTCGATCCGGTCGAGCGCGTCAAGCAGAGCTGCGATGTCTCTGGCACTCAGCAGGCCCCGTTCATGCAGCATGATCCCATGGGCGCGATGCAACTCCATGAGGTGCCGGACGTGATGTGCCAGGCTGTGCGCGAAGGCCGGGGCCAACACCGTTCGCGCATAGGCGGGCGCGGGGAAGCGATGGTCCGAGCCTTCGGGCGCAGCGTCAGGATGGTGAGCCATGCTCAGCCTTTCAGTCCGGCGAGAACGACGCCGCGGATGATGTAGCGCTGGAAAATGATGAACACGATGAGCGTCGGCAACGTCGCGATGGTGGCACCGGCCATGACCAGTTCCCATTCGGTGAGGTTCTCACCCGAGAAGGAGGCGAGGCCGACAGGCAGCGTGTAAAGGGCGCGGTCATTGGTGACGATGAGTGGCCACAGGAAGGCGGTCCAGTTGCCGAGAAAGGTGAAGATGGCGAGCGCAGAGAGCGCCGGCGTGACCAGGGGCAGTGCCACTTTCCACCAGATCGCGAATTCGCCCAGTCCATCGATGCGGGCGGCATGGATGTAGTCATCCGGCACGCCAAGAAAGAATTGCCTCATGAGGAATACGCCAAAGCCTGTCATGAGCCCGGGGAACATGATGCCCCAGTAGCTGTTGAGCCAGCCGAAGTTCTTGGCCATCACATACCACGGCACGATCAGCATTTCGGTTGGGATCATCAGTGTCGTGAGGATGGCGATGAACACGACTTCGCGGCCACGGAAACTGAACTTTGCCAACGTGTAGCCAATCAGCGCATCGAAGAAGAGCACGGAGGCGGTTACCAGCAGGCTGGTCACCAGTGAGTTCACGAACCACAGGCCGAAGCGCGTCTTCCCGAAGATGAAGAGGTAGTTCTGGAAGGTCGGCTCATGCGGCACAATGTTGATGTCGTAGACCTCGTGGGCGGCCTTGAACGAGGTGCCGATCATGTAGACCAGCGGCGTCATCATCACGATTGCGCCGATGGCCAGCAGCGTCCAGGCCACGACCAGTCCTGGACGCGCCGCCAGAGCAATCCGCCAGGGGCGCTCGGCATCAAACAGGGAACCGGAGCGTGGGACTGTCATCACGCCTCCTTCGTGCGCATCAAGCGGAGCTGGACCAGACTGATCGCCAGCAGGATGAGAAAGAGCACGATGGTCTGCGCAGCAGCATAACCCATCTGGTAGGAGCGAAACGCAGTTTCGTAGATATAGAGCACCAGCGGCTTGGTGCTGTTGAGTGGCCCGCCTGCGCCGTTGTCGGTCATGTTGTAGACCGTATCGAAAATGCGAAGGAACCCGATCGACGAGATCACCACCAGAAACACGATCGTCGGCCGCAGCAAAGGCAGGGTGATCTCTCGCAACACCATCCAGCGGCCAGCACCATCAATACGCGCGGCCTCGTAATAGCTCGAAGGAATGGCGCGCAATCCTGCCATGAACAGCACAACCTGGAAACCAAGCCCGGCCCACACCGCAGGCGCGAGCACGGCTGGCAAAGCCTGCACCGTAGAGCGCAGGAAGGGCTGCGTATCGAACCCCACTGTGTTGAGCAGGTTGTTGAACAGACCGATCGGTGGTGGCTGATAGAACCAGCGCCAGACCCAGGCCATTGCCACGGTCGATGTCAGGTGCGGAATGAAATAGCAGGCCCTGATCAGCCCGTGAGCAAAGCGGATCTGATCAAGATAGTAGGCGATGATGAAAGCCAGCACGAGACTGACCGGCGCGCCGATGGCCAGATAGAGGAAGGTGTTCCGGAATGCGATCCAGAATACGGGATCGCTCAGCATGCGGCTGAAGTTCGACAGGCCGGCATAGCGCGGCGGCGAGAGCAGGTTCCATTCGGTGAACGCAATCGCGAAGGATTCGAACGCAGGGTAGAAGCGGATCACGCTGAAGAACAGGATCGGGATCGCCAGGAAGATCCAGGCCTGTATCGCGAGCTTGCGCTCAATGGTCAGCCCCTCACCCACCCGTTTCGGCCTTTTCATGGTCTTGCCGACGATCCGCGGCCATTAAATCCGTACCATTGATTTAATAGGAAGACCCAGCCATCATGCAAGGAGAAATCCGGTGCGCAGACGGCGCACCCCAGCGAGGAAACCTTGGCGGGATCGAGACTGGAGCTCTTGTCAGGACTGGCACCTTTCGACCGGCGCGGCCATCAGCGCCGGCTGATCGTCGATGCGCTCTGGCGGGTCGATGCCGCGAGCAGGGCCGAACTCGCCACCATGATCGGACTTTCGCCCCAGATGGTCACGATGCTGGTCGAGGAACTCATCGCGGACGGGCTGGTGCGTGAGGTCGGGCGGCGACAGGCGGCCCGCGGGCAGCCCCCTATCGATCTCGCCCTTGATCCGGAAGGCGCCTTTGCCATCGGCGTGCAGGTCGAGCAGGGCCGGCTCAACGCCGTGCTTGCAGACCTGAGGGGACGGGTCTGCGCCGAACTCAGCCAGACCTGCGCGACCGGAAGCCCGACCGAAACACTGCCACATCTCGATCGTCTGCTCACGCGGATCATCGCCGAGGCCGGCATCGAACGCCAGCGCCTCCTGGGTGTCGGCATCGTCATTCCAGGACCGTTCGGCAATGTCGAGAACGTCGAGAATGACCCGCTTGCGATGCCATCATGGTCCCGCTCCGCATTCCGGGACAGCTTCGCAGAGGCCCTGGCGATGCCGGTTTTCGTCGGCAACGACGCGACGGCGGCGGCTGTCGGCGAACATCTCGACGGTGTGGCACGAGACCTGCGCCATTTCGTTTATCTCTATCTCGGCGAGGGTGTGGGGGCCGGCCTTTTCATCGAAGGCCATCCAGCGACCGGAACGTATGGCAATGCCGGCGAGATTGGGCGCATGCTGGTCCCCGACCCTGATCATCCAGGACACGGCACTGCACTCGAGGCCGTCGCCTCGCTCGACGCGCTGCGCCGGCTGATGCGCGACGGGTCGATTGGCGGGGTGGGTCTGGATGCGGACGCGTTGTTCGCGGCGAGCCCTGCCCTGGCCGAGCGCTGGCGCACACGCGCGGCGGCGGCCTTGCGATTTGCGGTCGCCAACATCGAAAACCTGCTCGATCCGGATGCCATCGTTCTGGGCGGGCCGCTTCCGCCATCCGAGCTTGCGAAATTGCTGGCACGGATGCAGCCTCTGGCATCCTCGGTGAGCGGGCGCAGCGACCGGCACCATCCCAGGCTGCTGCTCGGGCGCTCGGGCCGTGTCGCGTCGGCGCTCGGCGGGGCAACGTTGCCCCTCTTCCATGCCCTGACACCGCAGCCGCGCGCCGCGCGCCGGCGCGCTATCACAGCGGAACTGGCACGATGAGCCCCGGGTCAGCCCTCGGGGCCTTCGATCGCCTCAAAACGGTTCTGCCCGCCGGCCGTCCGGAGAATTCGGCCAAATTCACGACCGGGCGGGAAATGACCGGCGGCAACGACGGCATCGTTGGCAAGGGCCCAGTCGGCCAGCGCGGATCGCGCGCGGATCGCGGCTGGCCGGTTCCGGTCGGCGCGATGGCACCAGTCCGGACGCTGGATCTGGACAGGGCTGTGCCAGGCATCGCCGGCAATCAGCAGCGGGCGGCGGGCCGAAAGCACGAGCGCGCAATGGCCGACCGTATGGCCGTGTGCGGCCCGGTAAGCCAGTTCAGGCCACCCCTCCGGCGAGCAGCCGTCATCCGCCGCCACGATCCGGCCCTGTGCGATCAGCGGAGACACATGCCGTTCGAACGCCTCGACATGATGGGGCAGGGCAGCCGCGGAGCCGGCCTCGGCCCAGTGGGCAAGCTCGGCTGCGGGGGCAACGTAACGCGCATTGGGAAACCAGGCGCTGCCGTCATGGCTCGCCCAACCGACATGATCGAGATGGAAATGGGTGAAGGCGACACAATTCACTTGCTCGCGCGTAATGCCATGGTCAGCGAGCGCGCGGTCCAGCCCACCTTCAAGGCCTCCGAAATAGGCACTTGGACCCGGACCGATCCCCGCATCGACCAACGCGACCCGGTCGCCGCGGCGCAGGGCAAGGACCGTGAAACGCGTATGGAACATCCGGTCCGGCGCCTCCTGCGAGAGGGCCGTATCGTCCATAGCCGGTGCATCGTGTGGAAAGGCACTGGTCCAAGCGACCGGTGGCGGGGCGGCATCTGTCAGGCTGAGCACAGTCCAGCCATCCAGCTCAAGCTTCATCATCGGTGCCCATCCTCAACCAAACTGCCCGAGGCCCTGATTGGCCGACAGGTCCCATCCAACCAACCAGCAACAAGGGAGAAACGTCATGGCCAAGGATCAACAAGAGCTTAACGCCGGTTTCGTGCCGACACGCCGCACCGTCACACTCGGTGCAGCAGCAGCGGCCTTCACGCTCAGTGCACCGGCGGTGCTGCGCGCGCAGGCGGTCGAGATCGAATACTGGCAGTATTTCTTCAAGGAACGCGTCGAGGTCATGGACGAACTGATCAAGCAGTTCGAAGCCGCCAACCCGGGCGTGAAGGTCAAGCACACGCACTTCCCCTATGCCCAGTATCGCACCAAGACCGCCGCCGCTGTTCCAGCTGGCGAAGGACCGACGGTCATGCAGCTGTTCTTCGGCTGGATGCGTGAGTATGCCAAGGCCAAGCTGATCCAGCCACTGCCAGCTGACATGTTCAACGCCGCTGCCATCGATCGCGACTATTTTGACGTGGTTCAGCTGATGAAGACCTCCGATGGCTACTGGGCCCTGCCCACAGCCGTGCGAAGCCTCGGCATGTTCTACAACAAGAAGCTGATGCAGGAGTCCGGCCTTGGCGACAAGCCGGCAGCCACCCTCGACGAGTATGTGAGCAACGCGCTTGCAGCCGCAAAGCGAGATCGCTCCGGAAACCTCACTCAGGCAGGCGCCACGATCGGCATTCCCTCGCAGGATTACCATTGGTGGCGCGAAGTGTTGGTGCGGCAGCATGGCGGCAAACCCTACAGCGATGACTTCCGCAAGGTGACCTATGCCAGCGAGGCGGGTGCTCAGGCGATTGCCTGGTATACCGACCTTCAGCGCAAGCACCGCGTGGCTCAGGCCGGGTTCCTTTCGGAGAGCCAGGCAGCTTTCCGCGCAGGTCGCGCCGCGCAGCACGTCGATGGTTCGTTCCGGCTTGGCACCTTCCGCAATGCCCGTGGCTTCGAATGGGGCGTTGCCGAATTGCCAACCCACAAAGGCATGGGCGGCAACTACTCGTCTTATTGGGTCAATGGTCTCGCAGCCACGGCTACCGGCGCCAAGAAAGAGGCTGCGCTCAAGTTCCTCGCCTTTGTCACCAGTGACGCCGCCATGCAACTCTGGTTCGAGAAAACTGGCGAACTGCCGGCCAAGCGCGCTTCGGCACTGACCCCGGCCAACCTCGCTGATCCACTGACTGGCCCGATGATCTCCGGGCTGAAAACCGCCTTCACGACCGACTTCGTGGCCGAAGAGGCACAAGGGCAGCTTTTCCAGGACATGCTCGACCGCATCCTGCTGCAAAATCAGGACCCCCTGGCTGCGGTGCGCCAGATGGGCGAGGCCGAGCAGAAGATGATCGACGACCACTACCGCAGCTGAGCCTTCAATCTGGCCGGTCGCTTCACGGCGGCCGGCCCTGCTCTGTGCGAAGACGGCAAAGCCATGGCATTCTCCCATTCCGATCACGATATGCTTGTGCCGAAACTGGCACGCATCGCGCTGTATGGATCCACGTCCGGCGATGTGGTCGATCCGGTGAAGCTCGCAGTCAGTGTCGGCGTCCAGCCGGAGACAGCGCGCTCGCTGGTCGAGGCGCTGGCACGCGCAGGGTTCGTCGCTCGCGGTCCTGACGGCCGCTGGAGACGCACGGCGAGGCCGGTTCGGCTTCTGGCGATAGACCTTGGCGGCACAAAGCTGCACGTCGCACTGGTCGACGAAACAGGCCAGACGCTTGGCGAACGGATTGAAGCCACGAACAAGTGCGGTGGGCGTGCCGTGATCGACCAGATCGGTATGCTGTGCGATGACATTGCGGTCCAGGCAGGCCTTCGCCGCAGCGAGATCGCGGCTGCGGCACTCGGTTCGCCCGGAACGGTCCAGCCCCTGACCGGCAGGATCGTCATGGCCCCGAACATCGCCGATTTCGACACTTTTGACGTTGCAGGCGCGATCCGTGCGCGGCTTGCTTTGCCCGTCCGCATCGAAAACGATGTCAACATTGCAGCCTTGGGCGAACAGGCTGAGGGTGCAGCGAAGGCGATTGAGAACTTCGCACTGGTCGCGCTGGGCACCGGCATCGGTCTTGGTCTTGTGCTCAATGGCGCGCTGGTGCGCGGTGCGACGGGGCTCGCGGGTGAGATCGCACTCATGCCCATTGGAGCGGATCCGTTCGCTGCCAGCAGCCATCGGCTCGGACCACTGGAGACGGCGATCGGCAGCGAAGGATTGGTGCACAGTGCCAGGCAGTCAGGGCTGGAGGCCGTCGATGACGTTGAGACATTGTTCAAGCTTGCCCGCTCCGGGAACGGCAAGGCAGCATCGGTGATCGCAGACGCTGCGCGCACCCTGTTTCTTGCGCTCGGCGCGGTGAAGGCCATCGTCGACCCCGAACTGATCGTCTTGTCAGGGAGTATCGGGATGCAACCGGAGGTCCTGGAGCACCTTTGCCAGATTGCTTCCGGTCACCCGTTCGCGCCACGTTTGGCAGTCAGCACGCTGGATGGGCGAGCAGCGATTGCCGGGGCAGCGAGTTGTGCACTCGCGGAGGCACTGCGGACGGAACCGATGCGGACACGCGGCGCAGCCTGAGATGATCAGGGTTTCGGTGCACCCGACGGCAGAGGAGGCTTGTGCCGCCGCAGCAAGCGAGGTGATCAAGGGCCTTCGCACCAAACCGGAACTGGTGCTAGGCCTTGCCACCGGGGGCACGATGCGTGCGTTCCATGCAGCACTGGCAAGGTTGCACCGGAGCGAAGGCGTTTCTTTCGCAAGGGCAATGATCTTCAACCTCGATGATCATGTTGGCGTGCCCGCAGATCACCCGCAATCTTTCCGGCGCTTCATGCGCGAGACCCTGTTCGACCTGGTCGATGTGGACCCGGAACGCTGCTTCATGCCTGACGGGATGGCCAACAATCTCGAAGCCGCTGCAGCTGCATACGACAGGCAGATCTCTGCTGCCGGGGGCATCGACCTCCAGATTCTCGGCATCGGTCGCAACGCCCACATTGCCTACAACGAACCGGGCTCCACGCATGAGTCGCGCACGCAGGTGGTGGCTCTGGCACCGCAGACCATCAAACTCGCCGCGCGGGCCTTCGCGCCCGCGGCCCCGCCTCGGCGAGGGCTTACGATGGGCATCGGGACCATTCTGGAGGCACGCCGCATTATCCTGATCGCGAGCGGCACCGACAAGAAGCAGGCTGTGGCGCGAGCCCTGGCCGCGCCGCCGCGCACCAGCTGCCCAGCCAGCGCTCTGCAGCGCCACAGGGACGTTCTGTTCTGCCTCGACAGTGCGGCAGCCTTTGGAGTTGATCGCAGGACAACTGGCGGACCGACGGCCTCAGTCTGACCGATGCTGGGTCAAGGCGCGCCCCGAGGCGACTTCTTGCCTGTCTGACAGCGCCCGCGGCAACCGGCCCCTCTCAAAGATGGCTCTTGAAGAACCCGAGCACCTTCTGGCGCATGGCTTCGGTTTCGGTGTGGCCGACATCATCGGTGATCAAGTTCTGAAACTGCGAAAGTGCGTTCAACTGGCTGTATCCCGCACGAACCTCCGCTATCGCGCGCCCAACGGCATCCGCTGGTGTGAGCGGATCGACAAGACCAAGGCACGCAAGTTGCGGTCTCGGGGCAACAAGCGCCGCGATCTGTCCGGTGCTGAACTCTTTCAGCAGGCCGGGAATCGTCATGTAGAGACCGTGCAGGTCATGGGCACCCGAGGTCACGAGCGTTTCCAGATCAGCGAACGCACAGGCATGGGCAACAGCGCGGACGCGCGGCTCCAGCGCTGCCAGCCAGAACGCATGGGTGGCCCCCATCGAAAAGCCGAAGACGCCCACACGGGTGGCATCGATCCCGTCGATCCCGGACAGGAAATCCAACGCCCCGCCAAGCTCAGCCAGCATCTGGCCGAACAGCGTCCTTCCCTCGTAAAGGTGCTTCTTCGCCAAGGCCTGCTCGCCATCACCGGCACGGCCTCCGAAGCAGGGCATGTCAACGGAAAGCGCGACAAACCCTGCACGGGACAAGGCCTGGCCATAGGGTTCGCGGAGCAAGGCCGGCCGGCCCTCGATGAGTTCGCTGGCACCAATCGCGTATCGGTTGCCATGCGCATGGCAATAGAGGATTGCCGGCTGATCGCTCCAATCGCTGTCGGGCCCGGTGAGAATCGCCCGGATTGATGCGCCCGCAGATGTTCGCAGTTGCAGCTTTTCGGCCCGCATGCCGGGTTGGTCCAACGTGAGCCGTTCCGACGACTCAAGGGTCAGGACCTCGCGCGGAAAGCGGCCGAGCAAACGCCTGAGTTTGGTGCGCGCTCTCGCTTGATCATCGTCAATTGCTGCCTGATCTGCCATGCTGATACGCCTCAGGCGGGTGCTCGTGTGCCCCGGGCGACCATACGATGCGGCAGGAGTTGCACGCCGCCGGGATCGCCGCCAAGCAAGGCGATGAGCTGAACGACCACGGCGTTGCCGAAGTCCTCATAAGGCACATGCACGGATGATAACCATGGGGCAATCCAGGCATTGAGATGGTTGTCATCGACGCCGACGACGAGGCAATCCTCGGGGATTCGGACACCGCTTTCGCCGGCAAGGCGATAGGCGCCATAGGCCATCAGGTCGCTGACACAGAACAAGCCTCTGGGCCAGCCGCCATGCGCGATCAGTCGCTGCATCGCCTCATGGCCCGCGAAGAGATGCTGGCGCTGATCGGACGAGGCGGTGCGGATGCTGCCTGGAGCAGCACCTCGGGCTTGCAGGCGCTCAAGGAAGCCTGCGACCCGGTCAGCAATTACCGAGGACGGGGTCGATGTGTGGATCACGGCCGGGTTCGCGACCCCGGCATCCATAAGGAAATCAGCTGCCGCAGATCCGGCCGCACGGTCATCGATCCCCACAAAAGGCGCGGCCTTGCGCCCGTCCGCCAAGCGTCTTCCGACCAATACGACGGGGTCTCCACGGTCGATGAAGCTTGTCAGCACGGCGCTCTGGATGGCGGACACGACAATGTAGCCCTCGACGGACTGGGCTCGCATCGCCATCAGATACTCGTCCTGAAGCGCTTTCTCGTCATGGGTGTCGCACAGGATCATGACATAGCCAGCCTGGCGCAGCGCCGCTTCCGTCGACGTGGCGATGGCGCCCATGGCGGGGTTGTTCAGGTTGGGAGCCAGCATCGCGATGATGCGGCTCTGCCCACGCCTGAGCGAACGGGCAATGTTGTCGGGCCGATAGCCACGTGCCTCCAGCAACGTCTGGATTCTCTCGACAGTCCGCGGGTTCGCCCTGTGGATCTGGCCATTGGCAATGCGCGAGACGGTGGAGATCGACACTCCTGCCTCGCCCGCGATGCTCGACAGCGACACGCGCGCGGGCGGCATCCTTCGCATCGGATTTCCAGTCGACGGCATCGGCACTCCGGGTCTTGCAGTCCTTGGCGGATCGGCTTGCAAGCCAAGCTTGACATGATTGGCAAACGTTTGCCAAGTTTGTCGGCAATGAAGAAGGAGCTGCATGATGGCTGCATCAGTCGATCATGCTGCGATCCAAAAACACGTCCGCAAAGTGCGGACATCGGGAGGATGTCATGATCAATACTGTGTCCCGCAAGGGAGGTTTTCTTGCACTTGCGCTCGCGGCATCCGTCGCCGTGTTGTCGTCGCCGGTCTCGGCGCAAACCGTCAATCTTCGCTATCTGTGCTATGCTGACGCTAATGAATGTGACGTCGCCCGCGAACAGCTTGACCGGTTCGAAAGAGCCAATCCGAACATCAAGGTGACCGTCGACAAGGTCGGCTTCGCGGTGATCCGCGAACAGCTGGAGACACGGCTGCAGGGCGGCGAAGCGCCTGACATGGCGCGTGTCACCAATCTTGGCGGTCTCAACCGCTACTACCTCGATCTGACCCCGCACATCAACGCCAAGTACTGGGAAGACAATTTCGGTTCGACCTTGCCCTGGATGCGCGTTGGCGCAGCCGACAAAGGGATCTACGGCTTCATGACGCAGCTCACGGTCACCGGTCCTTATGTGAACAAGACGATGTTCGACCAGACCGGCGTCAAGATGCCAGCCGCAGGCGCGACCTGGGATGACTGGGCAAAGGCGCTCACGGAAGTTCAGAAGAAGGGCAAGATCTACTCCGGCATGGCGCTGGACCGGACAGGCCACCGCTTCGCTGGCATGGCCATCTCGATGGGTGCGAAGTATTTCGACGCGCAGGGCAACCCCAGCGCCGTTGTCGACGACGGCTTCAAGGCGACCGCCGAGCGTATCGTGAAATGGCACAAGGATGGGCTGATGCCGGCCGATATCTGGCCAGGCGCTGCCGGCGCCAAGTGGAAGAATGCCGGCGACATGTTCATCAATGGTGACACGGCGATGCACATTGCCGGCTCGTGGATGATCCAGCGCTTCCAGGCTGACATCGGCGACAAGTTCGAGTGGGTGGTGCCGGCACAGCCTTGCGGTCCCGCAGGCTGCTCGGCGATGCCGGGCGGTGCCGCCATGGTGGCCTTCAAGGCGACCAAGCACCCGGCGGAAGTTGCCAAGGTCATGGAGTTCATGGTCTCGGAAGCCGTGCTGAAGGAGTACTACGAGCGCACGGTGCAGATCCCGGCGCACAAGGGCATTGCCGAGAAGGGCCTGACCTATGGCAAGGAGGTCGCCCCGCAGACGGTCGCAGCGCTGAAGCAGTTCACGGCGGACTTCGCCAAGATCTCTCCGGTTGCGCACCAGCTCCAAGCCTATCAGCGCAATGTCGCCATCTTCAATGCCACGGTGAACTATGTGGCACAGGCGATCACGGACACGCTCACGCTGCCGCAGGCTTATGCCAAGATCCAGGAAGAGATCGACAACGCGGTCAAGAAGTGAACGCTGTTGATCGCGGCAAGGGCGTCGTGCGCCAGATAACCTTCTGACGGGACTGGCGCAGCGATATGGCTGACCCATCCATCCCAATGTCATCCCGTGCGCCAGCCAACCTCGTTGGCTGGCTCTGGGGTAAGCTCGGCGATGTGCTGGATGGCCCGTTCAGGGCGTTGCAGCGCCATATCGGCGCCAACCGGATGGCCTATGTCTTTCTGGCGCCCAATGTGCTGGTCTTCGGCCTTTTCTCCTTCTGGCCGATGCTGCTCAATTTCTACATCGCCTTCACCGGAGGGCAGTCGGTCATTCTGGCGGAAAGGCCCTTCGTCGGCCTCGCCAATTTCCGCGAGTTGCTCGACTGCCCGAGTTGGCTTGACCCGAAAACCTGCCCTGTTGCCGGCTTCTCATTCTGGACAGGTGTCTGGAACACCCTGTTCTTCGCCGTGGTGCAAGTGCCGATCATGATCGTGGTGGCGCTGGTCACGGCGCTGATCCTCAACCGCGACATCCGCGCCCGCGGATTCTGGCGGGCGGTCTACTTTTATCCCGTGATGCTCTCGCCTGTCGTTGTCGCCGTGATCTGGGATTGGGTGCTGAAGCGGCGCGGCATCCTGAATGCACTGTTGAGCGACGGGGTTGATGGCTGGAATGCGTTCGTCGGCAGCAACCTGTTTGTGCCTATGCTGGCAGGGCTTTCAGCGCTGGCTGCATGGGCTTTCTGCCAGCGCTTGCTCCGGGATCGGCCAGTGTGGCTGAAGCTGGTCGGAACAGGCCTTGGTGCCTTGGTCATGGCGTTTATCCTGACGTCATTCCGGACAAATCTTGCCTTAGAGCCCTACCGCCCGATCAACTGGCTGATCGATGTGCGCTCCGGTTGGCCGATGTTCTGGGTGATTTTCGTCTACACGTGGGGCCATCTGGGTTTTTACATGCTGATCCTGCTGGCAGGACTGCAAGCGATCCCGAAGGACTTGTATGAAGCCGCCGAAATGGACGGCACCTCCAAATCCCGTGCCTTCTGGCGGATCACGCTGCCACTTCTGATGCCGACCATGATTGTGGTGCTGGTGCTGTCGCTCATCCGTGCCTTCCAGGTCTTTGACGAGGTCTATGTCCTCACCGGAGGCGGGCCCGGGCAGGCCACCAAGATGATCATCCAGCACATCTACGAAAGCGCCTTCATCGGCGATGCCAAGCGCTACGGCATCGCTGCGGCCTCATCCATGCTGGTGGCAGGTCTGCTGCTGATCCTGACCCTCGGCCAGCTGGCAGCCACACGGAAAAAGGCCGGCGGATGATCAATTCCACGGACGTCTCATCATTTCTGACGCGAAAGCGCGCACGGCACGGCGTCGACTGGACCGACGTGCTGTCTTACGCGTATCTGGCTCTCGGCGTCCTGCTCGTGGCGCTGCCGATTTTCTGGATGTTCATGTCCTCGATCAAGTCGCCCCGCGCGCTGGTCGAAAACGACCCAAGGCTTCTGCCCTACGAGCAGCTGACCACACCATCGGCAGATGGCAGCCGCAGCCATGGCGTGTTCCTCTGGACGAAGCCGGATGGAAGCCAGGTCGATGTCGGCTTCATTGGTCCGCGTGGCGTCAATGCCCGGGTCTTCGAGATCGGCAAGCCTGCTGAGATGATCGAGGTCCCGCGCTCCCAGATCGTCCGCAAGGAGGTCGTGCAACCGCGCTGGGAGAATTACAGCGAACCGACCATCGGCTCCACCCAGTCGCGCAACTTCAACTTCCTGCGCTATTTCTGGAACTCGACCTTCGTCACCGTGGTGGCGACATTGCTGACGCTGGTGGTCAATGCCATGGCCGCGTTCGCGCTTTCGAAATACCGGTTTCGCGGGCGCGACGCGATGGTCATCGTCATCGTCTCGACACTGCTGATCCCGCCAACGGTGATCCTGGTGCCGTTGTTCATCACGGTGTCGTCGCTCGGCATGCTCAATTCACTCTGGGGCGTGATCATCCCGGCGATTGCGACGCCGACCGGGGTGTTCCTTCTACGCCAGTACATGCTGACCATCCCTGACGAGCTTCTGGAAGCGGCGCGCATGGACGGCGCCTCGGAGTGGAAAATCTTCTGGCGCATCATGCTGCCACTCTCCTTGCCTGCGCTGTCCGTGCTCGCCATCCTGTCGGTGATGTGGCGCTGGAACGATTTCATGTGGCCGCTGATCGTGTTGACGCAGTCCGAGGTGTTCACGCTGCAGCTGGGCCTGTCCACCTTCAAGGGTGAGCTCAACGACAACATGCACCACCTGCTTGCCATGACGGTTCTGACACTGCTGCCGGTCACGCTGGTGTTTGTCGTGCTTCAGAAACACATCACCACCGGCATCGCCAATACAGGATTGAAGTGATGTCGACGCTGGAGTTGAAGCAGGTCACGAAGTCCTTCGGGGCAACGCAGGTGATCAAGGGTATCGACCTTGCCATCAACCATGGCGAGTTTGTCGTTTTCGTAGGCCCCTCCGGCTGCGGCAAGTCCACGCTTCTGAGGATGATCGCTGGGCTTGAACCCGTATCGACCGGCGAGGTCAGGATTGATGATGCCGTCGTCAACGAGGTTCCGGCCGCCGAACGCGGGCTGGCGATGGTGTTCCAGAGCTATGCGCTTTATCCCCACATGAGCGTCAGGCAGAACCTCTCGTTCGGCCTTGAGAACCTCAAGACGCCCAAGCCTGAGATCGAGCGCCGGGTGGCCGAAGCAGCACGGATGCTGCGCATGGAGCAACTGCTGGAGCGCCGACCCGGCCAGCTTTCGGGAGGCCAGCGCCAGCGTGTCGCCATTGGTCGGGCCGTGGTGCGCGAGCCGAAGATTTTTCTGTTCGACGAGCCGCTGTCCAATCTCGATGCGGAGCTGCGTGTGCAGATGCGCGTTGAAATCGGCAACCTTCACCAGCGGCTGGGCAACACGATGATCTACGTGACCCATGATCAGGTCGAGGCCATGACCATGGCCGACCGGATCGCTGTCCTGAAAGATGGCCGCCTCGAGCAGTTTGGTCGACCGCTTGATCTCTACAACCGCCCGGCCAACCTGTTCGTCGCCGGCTTCATTGGCAGCCCGCGCATGAACTTCCTCAACGGCACGGTCAAGGCACTTGGCAGCGGGGGCGTGGTGGTCGTCCTTGAGGCAGGCGGCGAGGTGACCGTGCCGTGCCAGTTCGAAGGACTTGCGCCCGGCAGCGCCGTCAAGCTCGGTGTCCGGCCCGAGCATATCGGCTTGAAGGACGCCGGCGGCGATGTCTCGCTGTCCGTCACGATCACCGAACAACTCGGCGGCGAGAGCTATCTGCACGGCACATTGCCATCCGGCGAGACCTTGTCCGTCAGGCTGGCGGGCCAGACCCGGGTCGTGCGCGGCGATACCGTCGGTCTCGGTCTCGCCGATCCTGCCCTGCGGCATCTCTTCCACGCCGAAACGGGACTGGCGCTCCCGCCTTTGACCTGAGACCCACACAATGAAGATCTTCAACAGCATTGCTGCGCTGACGCCCAGCGCCAACGGATGTGAGGCTGCGCTTGAGGATGGCTGGCGGCTCAGCCTGCGTGCCATGTCGGAAACACTGTTGCGTGTGGTGATTGCGCCGCCTGAAGGCTTGCCGCTGGATCGCAGCTGGATGGTTGCGCCCGAGGGAGATACGCCATGGCAGGGGCGCAACCGCGATGATCTGGCGGGGTTTTCGCCACCCGCGGTTGAGCTCGAAACGCGTGACGGCCAGACCGTCTTGATCGCGGGGCAATTCAGGCTCACGCTCACAGGCTCTCCGCTTCGTCTCGCCGTTGAGCAACTCAAGGACGGCGCATGGCATCCGTGGATTGCTGATCGCGCCACAGGCGGCTTTGCCTTGGCTGAGCGCAACACGCGCCTCAGGCACTACCAGCATCGTCCCTTCACCGACCGGCATTTCGGCCTTGGTGACAAGACCGGCCCGCTCGACCGCACCGGCAGGCGCTTTCGGGTTCTGCAACTCGATGCGCTTGGCTATGACGCCGAGATTGGCGATCCACTGTACAAGCATGTGCCCTACATGGCGGTGCAGTCCGGAGATGTCGTGGGCGGCTTGTTCTATGACAGCCTCGCACCCATGAGCTTCGATCTGGGCGCCGAACGCTCCAACTATCACGGCATCTATCGCCATGTTGAGATCGAGGAACGCGGGCTGGACCTCTGGCTCATCGCAGGTCCGGATCTGGCCAGCGTTACCCGCCGCTTCACCTTGCTGACAGGTCGCCCTGCACTGCCGCCGAAGTGGAGCTTCGGTTTTGCCTTCACGACCATGCACCATGCCGATGATCCCAATGCACAGTCCGTCATCGAGGCGTTTGCCACGCGGTGCCGGGCCGAGGGGATCGCGATCAGCGCAATTCATTTCGGCTCTGGCTATTCGAGCCGCGGCAAGCGACGCTACGTCTTCACCTGGAACAAGGACAAGTTCCCGGACCCGAAGGCCCTGTTTGCCAAGCTTGAAGCGATGGGTTTTCCGACCGTCGCCAACCTCAAGCCAGTGCTGATTGACGACCATGTCAACTACGCCGAATTGAAGGATGCCGGCGGTTTCATCAAGGATGCGGACGGGTCCCCCGTGCTTGAACAGTTCTGGGATGGCATGGGCTCGTTCCTCGACTTCACAAACCCTCAGACCGTCTCGTGGTGGCAGGAGCGTCTGAAGGCACAGGTTCTCGATGTCGGCTTCACCGCGGGCTGGAACGACAACAACGAGTACGAGATCGGGCGCGAGGATGCCACGGCCACCGGCTTCGGGCGCCCATTTCCGGCGATTGCCGCGCGGCCGTTGCACGCACTACTGATGACGCGGGCGACCTTTGAGGCGACGCAAGCGCGCAAGCCCGATTTGCGGCCATTCACGATCACCCGTGCCGGTCCAGCCGGACTCCAGCGCTATGGCGAGACCTGGACCGGCGACAACTTCACCTCCTGGCACACGCTGAAATGGAACCTCCGGAACGGGCTTTCTCTTGCCCTGTCAGGCCAGTCCAATGTCGGCCATGACGTCGGCGGTTTCACCGGACCGCGCCCCTCGCCGGAGCTGCTGTGCCGCATGATCGAGATGTCGGCCTTGCATCCGCGCGCTGTCATGAACTCATGGAAGCCGGATGTCGCAGAGGGCTGGCAGGCCGCAACGGTTCCCTGGCTCTATCCCGAGATGTTGCCACAGATCCGGCAGGCGCTCGATTTGCGCACCACGTTCCTGCCCCTGCTCTACACGCTGGCGCATCAGGCACATCTGGATGGTTCGCCGATCATCCGCCCGCTCTTCCATGATTTCCCGGACGATCCGCATGCCTATCGGGATCAGGACGCCATGATGCTTGGGCCTGACGTGCTGTTCTCGCCGGTCGTCACGGAAGGCGCGCACACGAAGACGCAGTATCTCCCGGCTGGCCCGTCCGCCTGGATCGAGTTTCATACCGGCGCTGTCCATCCGGCCGGCACGGAGGTAACGGTCAAGGCCGATCTGGGCCAGCCGCCCGTCTTCATCCGCAATGGCGCAGCGCTTGTGCTCGCGAGTGCGACACCTCATGTCAGGCCGCATGATGCACCCGCTCGCCGCCTGTATCTCGCTGCTGCGGCCAGCCACGGCATCGGCGCTGGCCGACATTTCGAAGACGATGGTGTCAGTTGGGCCTTCCGGAACGGGCATTGCCTGAAGGCTGCGATTGACTGGCATTGGAACGAGAAGGGCGCCGAGGTCACTCTGAGCGGGATGGGCACGTTGCCAACGCCCCCGCAAACGCCTGCCTGGTCAGCCGAACTCGCCGGCGCAAAGCACCTTCCAGTCCGGATCACGACGCGCGACAGCGCCGGTTGAACGGGGCTGCCCCTTGTCTTGCCGGCATGAACCGGCAACAGGTGCGCATCCATCGATCTGATGGCAGTCCCGGTTCAGGGAGAAAAATATACTATTAAAAATAAGCACTTAGATCAAACTTATGCCGTTGCCCGCACAAGCTGCCCTTCGAGGGCATCCGGAGCAAAAGAAAGCCGGCCCTGTGTGGCCGGCTTTTGTGTGCGTAGCGGTGGTACTGTTGTGTCAGATCAGTTCGTAGCGAATGTCCTGCGCGCCTTCCCACAGCACCTTGCGCCCGAGCGCATAGATGTTCTCGAGGCCTGAGGTCAGTGTGATGAAATGGTTGCCGGACAGCTGCCCTGCCTTCGATGCGAAGTTGACATTGCCATAGGCCATCAGGATCTCGGTCTCGCTGACCCCGCCGGGATACAGGATGATCTGGCCGGGCGACGGATAGCAGGTGTTGTTCTCGTATCCGACGCCGAAATCGAGGTCACCGAGCGGGGACCAGACGCCCTCTCCGCTCCAGCGCACATGGATGATTTTGCTGACGAAGGGCATGGCCTTGATGAAGGCGGCGCAGGTCTTCGGTGCCAGCTTTTCCTCAAAATGACCCGTGAAGGTGTAGGGGCCGGCAATCACTCGGACGGGTGTCATGGCGTGGGTTCCTGTTGCGCTGGAAAAGACCCTGCCGCTGTAGAACATGCAGAGCCAAGGGTGAAGGCGCAATTTCGCGCCTGTCCGGCTCTCTTCCTGCGTGAGGGCAGCTTGCTGCCGGGGTGTGGTTGCGGGCATGCTGCCAGCCGGCTCGCCTGGCGGGCTCGAAACCGGACAGGGCAAGCATGCAATTCCACTATGACTTCAGCCGCCGGAAGGCACTGATTACCGGCGCGTCCTCCGGACTCGGGCGGCATTTCGCCACGTTGCTGGCCGGGCAGGGCATAGCAGGGCTTGCCCTTGCCGGGCGCAACGCCGAGCGCCTGGCCGAGGTCGCCGAGGATTGCCGGCAGGCAGGTGCTGGCCAGGTAGCCGTCATTGTTGTCGATGTCACCGATGCAGCGGCCATTGCTGATGCGATCTCTGACGCGTGGCAGGCTCTGGGCAGTGTCGACCTTCTGGTCAACAATGCCGGCGTCGCCGAGACCGCGAAGGCGCTCGAAACCACGTCGGTCGGCTTTGACACGGTTCTGGACACCAACCTGCGCGGGCCCTGGCTGGTTGCGGTGGAGACTGCCCGCCGGATGGTGGCCGCAGGCTTGGGCGGAGACATCGTCAACATCGCGTCGATCCTGGGATTGCGCGTTGGGACCGGTCTTGCGAGCTACGCGATCTCCAAGGCCGGCATCATCCAGATGACGCGGGCGCTGGCCATCGAATGGGCCCGCCATGGCATTCGCGTCAATGCTCTGGCACCAGGCTACATCGAGACATCGATCAACAAGGGATACTTCGAGACAGAGGCTGGGGCAGCGATGGTTCGCAACATTCCGGCGCGGCGGATTGGCCGGATCGATGAACTCGATGCGCCCTTCCTGTTGCTGGCTGGCGCGGCTTCAGCCTATCTCACGGGTGCGGTGCTGACGGTCGATGGCGGGCACCACATCAACCCGCTGTAAGGGGCAAGGATCACATGGACTTCTCGCTGCCGCCCGCCCTTGACGACATCCGGCTCCGGACGCGCGCCTTCGTGGCCGACCACATCCTTCCGCTCGAACAGGATCCGGGAGCCCGTGACGAGCACGAGAACATCGCCGAGCCGGCTTTGGCGCGCGTTCGTGCACTGGCGAAGGCCCAGGGTTTGTGGAGTCCGCAGGTGCCGTTAGCACTGGGCGGCATGGGTCTGCCGATGGTCGGCCAGGCAGCGATGTACGAAGAGGCGAACCGCTCGATCTTCGGGCCGGTCTGCTTCAACTGCGCTGCGCCCGATGACGGCAACATGCGCCTGCTGGCGATGGTCGGAACCGATGCCCAGAAGGCGCGCTGGCTGGCCCCGATCGTGGCTGGCGAGGTGCGTTCTGCCTTCGCGATGACAGAGCCTGCTCCCGGCGGCGGCTCAGACCCGGCCATGATCAGGACGAAGGCCGAACGTACCGCCGGCGGATGGCGGATCAGCGGCCGCAAATGGTACATCACCGGCGCCGGCATCGCTGCCCATTTCATCCTGATGGCGAGAACCTCGGATGATCCGCGCAAGGGCCTCACCGCCTTCCTGTTCCACAAGGATCAGCCTGGCTGGGAGATCGTCCGCCGCATCCCGATCATGGGCCCGGAAGAACATGGCGGCCACTGCGAACTCGCCTTCGACGGGCTCGAGGTCAGCGACGCCGACGTCCTGATGGGTGTCGGCGATGGCTTGAAGGTGACGCAGATTCGGCTTGGCCCGGCACGGTTGACCCATTGCATGCGCTGGCTCGGCCTTGCCAAGCGCTGTCTCGAGATCGCCCAGGAGTATGTCAGCCACCGCGAAGGCTTCGGCATCCGGCTGGCTGACCGGGAGAGCGTTCAGATCAAGCTCGGGCAGGCAGCCAGCGCCATCGAGATCGGTCGCCTCTTGACGATGAAGGCTGCCTGGGCGCTGGACAATGGAAGCCACGCCAAGACCGAGGTCTCGATGGCCAAGGTCCAGGTGGCAGACACGCTGCATCTGTGTTCCGACACCGCGATCCAGTTGTGCGGCGCCAAGGGCTATTCGAAGGACACGGTGCTCGAATGGATCTACCGCTATGCGCGGCAGGCCAGGCTGGTCGACGGCGCTTCGGAGGTCCACGCCATGGTGCTGGCCAATGCCTATGGCCGGCATGGCGATGGCTTCTGGTCCTGGGGCCGGGCTGATGGATGAGCAGGCCCGCGCCCGTCTGGCCGACTGGCTGGGCCAGGCGCTTGGGGCGCGGCTGGCCGTGACCGGAGCCGTCCGCCTCAGCGGTGGCGCAATTCAGGAAAACTGGCAGGTCACGGCGCACGTTGATGGCGAACCGCGCGCCTTCGTGGTCCGAAAGGATGCCGCTGCCACCATCGCCGCCAGCCACAGCCGCGAGCACGAGTTTGCCCTGATCAGGCAGGCCCATGCGGCCGGCGTCCTTGTGCCGGAACCGGTGGCGTTCTGCGCCGATCCGGTTGTGCTCGGCACTCCGTTCGCCGTGATGGCCAAGGTTGGAGGCACCGGCTTCGGGCCACGCATCGTCAAGGACATGGCCCTCGGCGGTGACCGCGAAAAGCTGGTCGCACGGCTCGGTGCCGAACTGGCGCGCATCCACGCCATCGTGCCTGCATCGAACACGGGCCTCGACTTCCTCGGGCAACCACCAGCCGACCCGCTGCGCGCCGACATTGCCGGCCTGAGGCAGGCGCTGGACCGGCTTGGAACTGCCCGCCCGGCGCTGGAGTGGGGACTGCGCTGGTGTGAATGCCGGCCGCTGAAACGTGGCGAGGTGACGCTGGTCCACCGCGATTTCCGCACCGGCAACTACATGGTCGATGCCGAAGGGCTGACTGCGATCCTCGACTGGGAGTTTGCCGGCTGGGGCGATCCGATGTCGGATCTCGGCTGGTTCTGTGCGACCTGCTGGCGCTTCGGACGCACCGATCTGGAGGCGGGCGGGATTGGCAGCCGCGCCGCGTTCTATCAAGGCTATCAGCAGGCCGGTGGCCGGCCTGTCGACCCTGATGCGGTGGCGGTCTGGGAGGTTATGGCGCACATCCGCTGGGCCGTGATCGCCCTTCAGCAAGGCGAACGCCATGCCTCGGGCCGGGAATTTTCCCTGGAACACGCCCTCACCGGGCGTATCGCTGCCGAACTCGAACTGGCGGTGCTGCGCATGACCGCGCCAGCCGCGCCTTCCGAACGGAGCCCCGCATGACGCCTGAAACCACTGGACTGGACCTGCTCCACACTGTCGAGCAGACCCTCGTCAACGAGGTCGGCCCGCTCCTGGCCGAAGGCGCGTCATCCTCCGAAGCGCGATTCAAGGTTCTGATGGCGGCCAGTGCCATCCGCATGGTGATGCGTGAATGGCGCTTGCGCGACGAGCTTGCCGCACTGTCGGCCCGCGCGGATGGCCATGGCGTTCTGGTTGCTGCCATCCGCGCAGGCGAGCATGATGCGGATCCGGCCTCGCATGCAGCCCTGCTCGCCGATGCCGAACTCAGGACCAGCATCTCGCGGCCCGGTGCCGTGTGAATGACGGATCAGCTGCGGCTGGCGGGCGGCATGACAAGCTTGACCACGACCGGCAGCAGGAAACCAACCGCCATGAAGCGAGCTAGATGGTGCACGCCCACATAAAGTGGATCGAGGTCGAGCAGCACAGCTAGCATAGCCATGGCCTCGATCCCGCCCGGCGCGAAGGCAATGAACGCCGCATCATAGCTGACTTTCGCGATCTTTGCCGCCGGCCACGCCAGCAGCGCCGCAACGCCTACGGAGACAAAAAAGGCCCCGATGGCCAGCGGCAACAGGAGGCGCAACGCCTTCCGGTCAAGCCCACCAAGCCGCGTGCCGACCATGCCGCCAATGATCACGAAGGCAAGAATGGCCAGCGGTTCGGGCAGGGCGCCATGGACCAGCCCGGTCGCATGCAGGACCATGCTCGCCATTGTGGAGCCGAGGATGTAGGGAGCAATGACACCCAGCCGCGCAAAGGCCAGTCCGGCCGCTATTCCGGCCCCGATCATGATGCCAGCATCGCGCCAGGATGGATCGATTACCGAAAAGCCGCCGGCATTGCCGCCACCGACGCCGGCCATGACCAACACGCTGGGAATCGCCGCGACCAGAATGAACAGGCGGAAGAACTGGATCACCGCAACTTGCGCCACGCTGCCTCCACTTTCGCGCGCCACAATCATCACGGCGGACAGGGCGCCCGGAGCGGATGCCAGCAGGGCATCGAGCCGCGACCACCCTCCGACGCGCATGAGGAACGCTCCGGTCAACAGAATGGTGACGAAGATCGACACGAACAGCAATCCGAGACTGCCAGGATAGCGCGCCGCCGCTGCGATCGCTTCCGGTGTCGCTGAAGCCCCCAGAAGGGCTCCGGACAGCACCATGCCGGCGTTGATTGTCAGGCCTGACGGCCCGGTCCAAGGCCGCTTGAGGGCCACGATCGCCACGATGATCATCGCGCCGGTCAGCCAACCCGCAGGCACACCGGCCAGATGCAGGACCAGTCCGCCCAGACCCGCCACGGCAAGCAGGGCGGCATCTTCGGCGAGAACGCGCACAGGGGCTGACAAAGCGGCAGACATGGAATCTCCTGTGCCTGATGGACCTTCGCCTGTCACCACTCGGCCATGCAGACCCCGACCGCCAGCCGTGCAGGGCGTTGTCGCCAGCCGGGCGGCTCCCCGGATGATTGTTATGCATCCGATGCGGAAATAGCGGTGATTGCGCGCAATCAATGCGGCAGAGTGCAATTGCGCGTCAGATGATTGCCTGCGCATGAGGCTGGTCTTGTGGATCGCCTTCATGGCACCGGAAGACGCCGGCTTGCCTCACAGGCATGCAGCGTCCCGGGCGCTCGGCCTAGTCTCGGGGGAGCTAGGCCGAGCGCTTTCCGATCCGGTCGCGTTCTTGACGTCAGGCCTGAAGCTGGTCCGGGCGCAGAATGGTGATTGAGCCGCTGCGGCCGTAGGCGATGCTGCCCATCCGTTTCAGGCGCATGAACTCGCGGCTGACAGTCTCGATGGTCAGGCCGAGATAGTCGGCTATGTCCTGCCGGCTCAGCGGCAGGTCGAGTTCGCGGGCACCGGGCGAAAAGGAGGCCAGGAACCAGCCCAGCCGCTGGCGCGCCTCGCGTTGTCCGATGGCAAAGACATGCTGCATGGCGCGCTCATGCTGCCGCCGGACCTGTTCAAGCAACTGGCAGCGCAGGGCTGCTTCCTGTTGCAGCACGTCCTGTCGAAAAAATCGGATCTGGCTCGGAGACAACACTTCCGCATCGGCGTCGATGCTGTCCTCGCCGCAACGGCAGATCACATCGCCTGGCCCTGCCAGGAAGATGATCTGTCGGCGGCCGTCCAGATGGCGCATGCTGAGTGCCACAAGGCCGCGCTCGACAACATGCATGCCGTCGCCGCGCGCCCTGCCACGCGGCAGCACCTGGCCGACCTGATAGTTTTGCGAGACGAGGCGGAGACGGTCGCGCTCGCACGGCTGCCAGGGCTTTTGAGAAGGGATGAGGGGGGATGGCAACATTACGCTTTGGCTCCGTCCTGCCGCGTGCCGGGGCGGACATCAGGCAAGGACGCCCACAAGGTTAGCCGCTTCACGGCCACCACGCAGGTTGGGACAAGCGCTTAAGCAGAGTTCCTGACGGACCGACATGGACTGCCGCCCCATGAAGGTTCACATCAGCAAGGACAGCAGTTCGCTCGTCAGCGGCTTGCGCATCACGGCCACATTGGCGAACTCGCGCATGGCGAAATGGATGTCGGCCAGTGGCAGGCCCGAGATGACGATCACGCGGGGAGGGGTCGGCAGGGCTTTGATCCTGCGGATCACTTCCGTGCCATGCTCTCCCGGCAACCCGAGATCCACCAGAACCACATCTGTTGGTGACACGTCGGTGCCAGCGCCGAACGTCTCGCCATCGGGGTAGAGCCGCACCTTGCGGCCGACCGACTTGCACAGTTCCGACAGGGCATCACGCACACCGTCATCATCCTCGACGATGTGAACCGTCATCTCGCCTCGCGTCGCACCGCTGCCAAAATGTCTGATCAGGCAGACATCGCAGTTTTCTCGGGCTGGCGGTATCCCACAAAATACCTATGGGCCTTGGCCAGCCACGCAGTGCCCATCACAGCTTCGCCAGAATGGACTGGCAGCACCGGTCAAGCCGGTCCGTGACGTGGCAGAACTCAGACGCGCGCAACTTCGCGGTAGACCAGTCTGACCAGTTCGGCTGTGTTACGGGCCTTGAGCTTTTCCATGATCCGCGCCCGGTGAACCTCGATGGTCCGCGGGCTGATGCCGAGAAGTCGTCCTGCTTCCTTGTTGGAGGCCCCGCCGACGATGTGCTCCAGCACGTCGACCTCGCGGGCCGTCAAGGTATCATGGCCCGGAAAGGCGGGCAGACGGCCATGCATGGTGACAGCCGAGTTGCTGGCAACGCGGGCAATCGCCTCGCGCACGCGCTTCAGCACGACAGGTCCATCGAAGGGCTTCTCGATGAAATCGAAAGCGCCGTGCTTCATGGCGTGAACCGCCATGGGCACATCGCCCTGACCGGAAATCATCACCACGGGAGCATGATAGGCCGCCCCGCCGATGGCATCGAGGATCTCGAGTCCGGAGCGACCCGGCATGTGCACGTCCATCAGCACGCAACCTGGCTTGAGCCGCATCGCCTCGCCCAGGAATGCATCGCCTGTCGCAAAGGTCTTCACCCTGAGGCCTTCCATCTCCAGCAGGATGGCAAGCGCGTCACGCACCGCGGCATCATCATCAACGACGACGACATCGAGCTCAAAGTCGTGAAAGGACTGGTTCACGTGTGCCTCCCTTGTCAGGTTTTGTCCGGCTCAGCGGCGGCTGCCAAGGGCATGGCGGCTGCGCTGTCACGGTTGGCGACCTTTTCGTCTGCCGCTATGGGAAGTCTCACGGTGAACCGTGCGCCATGTCCGTTCCCGCCCGGATCGACCAGCAGTTCGCCCTTGTGGTTCTGGACGATGGCCCGCGAGATTGTCAGGCCGATGCCCATGCCGTTTCCGTTCTCGCTGCGAAAAGCGCTGAACAGGGTGCGCATCTGCTCCGGCGCGATGCCTGGACCATTGTCGCCAACGCTGAAGCAGACACTGTCGCTCTCGAACCACGTCTTGATTGTCAGTGTCGGCCGATCCGCGTCCTGACAGGCTTCGACCGCATTGCGGGCCAGATTGAGCACGACCTGCTGCACCTGCACCGGATCGACGAACACGACCGGCAGAACCTCGGGTCCATGGCGTTCGAGGATGATCGACCGGCGCCGGCCGAGCATGGCCAGTTCCAGCGCCTCGTCCACAACAGTGTTGAGATCGGAGCGCTTGCGTTCCGGAGCCCGCTTTTCGACGAGCTGGCGCACGCGCGAAATGATCGAACCGGCCCGCTGCGCTTCGCGGGTTGCCTTGCCGAGGAGCTCGACGGCCCGTGGCTCGAGCTTCGTCTCCGCGCTTTGCAGGCGCTGAACCTCGCGCTCCAGGGCCTGGAGATAGAGCATGATGGCCGTCAGCGGCTGGTTGAGTTCGTGGGCGAGGGCCGAGCCCATTTCATCAAGGGCCGACACCCGCGTCATGCGGATCAGGTCTGCCTGCACGGCGGCAAGGCGGCGCTCGGTCTCGCGCCGCGCGCTGAGATCCCGGATCACGCCAATGAACTGCCGCCCATTGGGGGTAAGAGCCTCGCCAACCGACAGATCGAGCGGAAAGATCGAGCCATCCTTGCGGCGTCCCTCGACCTCTCGGCCGATGCCGATGATCTTGCGTTCGCCGGTTGCGCGATAGCGCTGCACATAAAGATCGTGGTTGTCGTGATGCTCCTGCGGCATCAGCATCGCCACGTTCTCGCCCAACACCTCGCCGGCTTCATAGCCAAAGAGCTGCTCGCAGGCCTTGTTGAAGATCAACAGCCGCGAGCCTTCGTCCATCACGATGATGCCGTCCGGGGCGGTTTCGAGAACGCTCTCGAGACGCGCTTCAGATAGGGTGGGCCTGCGAACGGCCTGCATCTCGTTATTCCGCCCCGATTGTTTTAAATTTTATAACGATTGAATTCTCACACATATGGAACAAAAAGCAAGCGCGACCAGCCCATGGGTCACACTTTGACACAGGGTTGCAGAAAAGCGATTTCAAAAAGCGATGGATCTAAAGATTTCAGATTGCGGCGATCACGCGCTGAAGTCTGGCAATGGCCTCGTGCAGGTCATCATGACGGCGGGCGTAGCACAGCCGGAGACCTTCGCCCCCGCCGCCGCCAAAAGCGGCCCCGGGCGCCAGGCCGACATTGGCCTCGTCCACCAGACGAATGGCAAAGGCGTGCGAATCGGTGATGCCGTCAACCTTGAAGAAGTAGTAGAAGGCGCCGACCGGCGCGGGCGCCGAGACCTTTCCGGTCGCCCTCAGGCCGTTCACGACGATGTCGCGTCCCTGCCGGGCGCGGTCGATCTGGTGGCTGACAAAGCTGTCGCCATGGTCCAGCGCCGCGATGGCGGCCCGCTGCACGAACACGGGCGATCCTGAGGTCGAATACTGGATCAGGTTCTCGATCACCTGTCCGAACTGCGCGGGTGCTTCGAGCCAGCCGATGCGCCACCCGGTCATCGCCCAGTTCTTCGACATGGTCTGCACGAACAGAACCCGGTCATTGGCATCCATCACATCTTTGAAGGAGGGTGCCCTGAGCGCGCCGTCATAGACAAACCGTCCGTAGATTTCGTCCGCGATGATCCAGAGCCCATGCTTGCGCGCCAGCGCCAGAATGGCGGCCAACTCTTCGCGTGATGCGGTCCAGCCCGTCGGATTGGCGGGCGAATTGATCGCCAGCGCCCGCGTGCGGGGCGTCACGGCAGCGGCCAGCCGGTCGATATCCAGCGTCACGCCGTTGTTGCCAAAGTCCATCGGAACGCCAACGGCAGTGGCTCCGTTGACTCCGATTGCCGCACCAAAATTGGGCCATGCCGGCGTCGGGATCAGGACCTCGTCGCCCACCCCTGCGATCATGCGCACAGCCAGTTGCACGGCCTGCATGCCCGATCCGGTGACGAAAAAGCGCTCGGGTGAGGTCGGCGCACCATAAACGCGCTCATCATAGCGAGCCAGCGCCTCGCGCAGTTCCGGGATGCCGCGTTGATAGGTGTAGAAGGTTTCGCCGGCCGCCAGCGATCGGGTGGCGGCATCGGTGATGAAGGCAGGCGTCGACAGATCGCCTTCGCCGACCCAGAGCGGAATCAGGCCCGGCTTGGTGCGGCCATGGTTGACCACATCTACGATGCCACTCGGCGGCGCGCTTGTTGCCTCGGGCCTCAGGTCGCTGGCCGATGGGGGCGTCGTCAGCGGTGCTGTCGGGTTCTTTGAGGCGGCAGGCATGGTGGACATGTCGAGAAGGCTCCTGATCATGGCGGTCAGATAGAGCATCCGGTGCCAAAGGGAAATCGGCACGATCTGGCGGAGCACGCAACCGGCATGTGCCGGATTAATGTGCGCGAGCGGCACCAAGGTTGGCTGATCCGATCATGACAAGACCGATGCCGCATCGCGCGGCTGCGCCAACAAAAAACCCCGCAGGCATGGCCTGCGGGGCGGAATACTCAGCGCCCGAGGGGCGCGGAGTGGATCACTTCTTCAGTGCATCACGAATCTGGGTGAGCAACTTGACCTCATCGGATGGCTCTGGTGCGGCCGCCGGGGCGGGCACCTCTGCCTTCTTCATCCTGTTCATGGCCTTGACGACCAGGAACAGGACCCAGGCAATGATCAGGAAGTTCACGACGAAGGTGAGGAAGTTGCCATAGCCGAGCATGGCACCGGCCTTCTTGGCATCGGCATAGCCGGTGCCCGCGGCGACCTTGGCGCCAAGCGACAGATAGAGGTTCGAAAAGTCGATACCGCCGGTGATCGCGCCGATGATCGGCATGATGATATCCGCGACCATCGATTCGACGATCTTGCCGAAGGCGCCACCAATGATCACGCCAATGGCAAGATCAACGACATTGCCCTTCATGGCGAAATCTTTGAATTCCTGAAGCATCGTATTGTCCTTCACGTTGGTAGATTCGGGGGATACAGTAGCCCAACCCAGCAAGGCTGTGTCTAGACTGTTAGATGATTTGCTTTGATGCAAGAAGAGGGAAAATTGCGTTCTCCGGCAGTAGAACCGGATTTTTGCATCGATTAATGGCCAGATCCGCTCTGCTCAGCCACGCTCCGCCGGACACGCGTTGCTGTTGGCGCAACCGGCAGGACCAAGTAGCATGACGCCCTTGGAGTCCTGCGCATGCTTCCTGGCTGGTCGATTGTCCTTGCGGCCCTGATCTATCTGTTCATGCTGTTCGCCGTGGCGCATATCGCCGACGGTGCCGGCCGCAAGCTGATGCGTGGCCCGGCCCGCACCACGATGTATGCGCTGGCGCTGGCGGTGTATTGCACATCCTGGACGTTCTATGGCTCCGTCGGCTTTGCCAACCGCGCCGGCTTCGACTTCCTCGCCATCTATCTCGGCCCGATTCTCGTCATTGGCTTCGGCCACCGCCTGGTGGCACGCGTGGTGACGCTGGCCAAGGCCCAGAACATCACCTCGATCGCCGACTTTATCGGGGCGCGTTACGGCAAGAGCGAACGCGTGGCTGCGCTGGTCACCATCATCGCCACGCTTGCTGCGCTGCCTTACGTGGCCTTGCAGCTCAAGGCCGTGTCCTCTTCGCTTCTGGTGTTTCTGGAAGCGTCCGACGGCATGCGCCTGAGCGAGCAGTTTCCGGTGCTCGGCGATCTCGCCCTTCTCGTGGCGCTGGTGCTCGCCGCTTTCGCCGTTGCCTTCGGCACCCGGCATATCGACGCGACGGAGCACCAGGACGGGCTGGTCGTGGCAATTGCGCTGGAATCGCTGGTCAAGTTGCTGGCCTTCCTGATCGGCGGCCTGTTTGTGGTCTACTGGATGAACGACGGGCTGGGCTCGCTGCTGCACAAGGCGGCCAATCCGCCGAACGCGGATATCATCCCGATCTTCGAACGCACATCCAGCATCGGTTCGTTTCTGACGCTGACCTTGCTGTCGGCCTTCGCAGCGCTGTTGTTGCCACGCCAGTTCCACATGGCGATCGTTGAGAACCGCGATGTCCGCGACGTTCGGCGCGCTGCGTGGATGTTCCCGCTCTATCTGGTGCTGATCAACCTGTTCGTGCTGCCCATCGCGATTTCGGGCGAGACCCTGCTCGTGCTGCGCCCTGACGAACGCGATATGACCATGCTGTTGCTGCCGCTGAGCCAGGGCTCGGGTGTGATTGCGCTGATCGTGTTCCTCGGCGGGCTCAGCGCTGCCACGGCCATGGTGATCGTGGCGTCGGTGGCTCTCGCCATCATGATCTCGAACCACATCGTCATGCCTTTCGTTGTTCGCGGGCGCAGCCTGGCGGCAAGCCTGCGAGGGACGCAGCAGACGGTACCAACGCTGGAGTCCGGCAGCGGCGATCTGGGATCCCTGATCATCACCACGCGCCGCGTGGCCATCGTCGTCATTGTCCTGCTGGGCTACGTCTATTACCGCGCAGCGGGTGATGCCGCGCTGGCCACGATCGGGTTGCTCTCCTTCGCGGCCACGGCCCAGATCGGGCCTGTGTTCATTGGCGGGCTGGTCTGGCGGCGCGGAACCGCGATGGGGGCGTCATGCGGCCTCGTCGTCGGCCTGCTGGTCTGGATCTACACATTGCTGCTGCCCAACGTGGTCGGCAGCGATCCCGGTTGGTTTTCGTTGCTCCAGAACGGCCCGCTCGGCATCGAGGCCCTCAAGCCGACGGCACTGTTCGGCTCGGATCTGCAGCAACTGACCCATGGTGTGGTCTGGAGCCTGCTGTTCAACACGCTGGCCTTCGTCGTCGGCTCGCTGCTGCGGCCGGCAAACGCCATCGAGCGGCTGCAGGCCGCCAGCTTCGTCAGCCAGGCAGGGCCAGGCATGGCCCAGAATCTTCGGCTCTGGCGCTCCTCGGTCAGCATGGACGAGTTGCAGGGCACCATCGCCCGTTATCTGGGTGCGGACCGCACCCGGTCCGCCTTCGCCGGCTTCGGCCGTTCGCGCGGCAGGCCTGCCACGGCCGCCACCAAGGGGCACGAGGAAGCCGACATTCACGCCATCCGATTCGGTGAGCACCTGCTGGCGTCCGCCATCGGTGCGGCCTCCTCGCGGCTGGTGCTGTCAGTGCTGCTCAAGCGGCGCAACCTGTCCAGCGAGACGGCCTTCAAGCTGCTTGATGATGCCTCCGCCGCCCTGCAATACAACCGCGACCTGCTCCAGCATGCGCTCGACCAGTCGGGGCAGGGCGTCACGGTGATCGACAAGGAACTCAGGGTCCTTTGCTGGAACCAGGCCTTTATCGAGCTTTACGAATTGCCGGTCGACATGATGCGTGTCGGGCGCGGCCTCGACGAGATCGTGCGCTTCAATGCCGAGCGCGGCTCCTATGGCGAAGGCCCGGTCGATGATCTGGTTTCGACCCGGCTCGAAAGCTTCCTGAACGACCGCGAGCCGGTCAGGCTCAGGCTTTTCCCCTCCGAGCGCGTCATCGAGATCCGCTCCAATCCCCTGCCTGATGGCGGCCTGGTGACGACCTATACCGACATCTCGGATTCGGTTGCCGTCGAAGAGGCGCTCGAACAGCGGGTGCAGGAGCGCACCGAAGAGCTGACTCGCGTCAACACAGCCCTGCAATTTGCCAAGCAGGAGGCGGAGAACGCCAACCTGTCGAAAACCCGCTTTCTGGCGGCGGCCAGCCACGATGTGCTGCAACCACTGAACGCGGCGCGCCTCTATGCCCACTCCTTGACGGAGCGGGACCGGCAGGCTGGCGCCCCCGAACTCGCCGAGAATGTCGAGGCATCCCTTGATGCGGTCGAGGAAATCCTCACCGCACTGCTGGAGATTTCGCGCCTGGATGCCGGCGCGATGAAGCCCGAGATCACCAGCTTCCGCCTCGATGAGGTGCTGAAACAGTTGCAGCGTGAGTTCGAGCCGATTGCGCAGGAAAAGAACCTCGATCTGGTCTTCGTGCCCACAAAGGCGACCATCCGGTCGGACCGCAGGCTGTTCCGGCGCCTGCTCCAGAACCTGATCTCCAACGCGATCAAGTACACGCCCTCCGGCAAGGTGCTGGTCGGATGCCGCAAGCGCGGCACCAACCTCGCCATCACCGTGATCGATACCGGCCTCGGCATTCCCACGAACAAGCAGAAAACCGTGTTCAGGGAGTTCGAGCGTCTGGATCAGGGCGCGCGGGTGGCGCGTGGTCTTGGGCTTGGCCTGTCGATCGTGGAGCGCATCGCCCGCACGCTGGGCCACAAGCTGACCTTGCGCTCACAGCCGGGCCGCGGCTCAACCTTCGAGATCGTGACCCCGCAGGCTGCAGCCTTGCCCGCTCCGGCTGTTCAGGCAGAGCGGCCACAGGTGGCGCTGTCACCGCTGAAAGGCATGCTGGTCGTAGCGATCGACAACGAACCCACGATCCAGGATGGCATGCGCCTTGTGCTGTCAGGCTGGGGCTGCGAGGTGGTCACGGCTGCCGGAGCTGACGAGGCCCTTGCGAAACTGGCCGCACTCGGACGCAGGCCCGATGCGCTGGTGGCGGACTATCATCTCGACGACTGCAACGGCCTCGATGCCGTGCGCCAGATGCGCCAGACGCTTGGTGCCGAGATCCCGGCCACGCTGATGACGGCGGACCGCTCGCCGGATGTCCGCCTCGCTGCCGAGCAGGACAATGTGCAGATGCTCAACAAGCCGCTGCGACCGGCAGCGCTCAGGGCCCTGCTGTCGCAGTGGCGCATCACGCGGATGGCGGCGGAGTAGGTCGCGGGACGCTTGCCGCGACGGGTTCGCGGGAACGGATGCTGAGGAAAGCGACCCTATGTTGCCCGCCGCATCGCGTCCTCGGCGTCGAGGAACGCCTGCACATCGGCGCTCGGCGATGGGCTTGGCGCATCGCTGCCGATCTCTCCGAGGAGCGTCTGGACCGGCACGAAGCCCTTGGTCTTGCGGTCGTAAAGGCCAGCCTTGACCAGCGCCACCGCGTTGGTCACCTCCTGCCCGCTGCTGCCCTTCGAGACAAGCCTGTGCTCCATGACCAGCCAGGTCTCGGCCCAGCACAGGATCCGGGTTTCGAGCGTGAAAGCCCGCCAGAAGCGCAACTCGCGGCGGAACCGGATTTTCCCGGCGCTGATCACCGGCGTCCAGCCATGCCGGAGCACCGCCCGCCACAGGCCCATGCGCAGCATCAGATCGGTGCGCCCCAGATCCATCAAGGTCCAGTAGCGCCCGTTGTTCATGTGCAGCGAGGTGTCGAGATCGTGCGGCCAGACCCGGAAGGGCAGGCGCGAGACCTCGAAGGGCGCAGCCAGCGTGCCCCGCAAACGCGCGGTCGCCACCAGCCAGAGAAGCCGCAACCACAGGTTCAAGCGACGAGCCTCTGCGCAGGGTCGTCCTTGTTCTGGCTTGCCGGACGTGCACCCATTCAGGCGGCCTTGGGTGCGGCGTAGTAGCTGCCGCCCGCCTTCGCCATCGCGCGCAACTGCTTGTTGGGCTTGAAGCGCGGACCATAGCTCTTGGCGAGTGCGTCGCACATTGCCACGAACCGGGCGGCGCCGAGGCCTTCGATGTAGGACAGCGTGCCACCGGTATAGGGCGCAAAGCCGAAGCCGAGGATCGAACCCACATCTGCTTCGCGCGGGTCGGTGACCACGCCTTCCTCTACGGTGCGGGCCGCTTCCAGCGCCTGGATGGCCAGCAGCCGGTTCTTGAGCACGGTCATGTCGACCTGTTCAGGCTTGAGGTGGGCCGGCTGCAACTTGACCAGATCGGGCCACAGGCGCTTCGGAGCTCCTTCCGGATAGTCGTAGAAGCCCTTCTTCGCCTTCCGGCCCATGCGGCCAAGCTTGTCCACCATCTCGACCAGCATCGCCTTCTGGCGCTGGTCGATGGCGTTCGGGCCAAGCTGGACCTCGGTCGCCTTCATGATCTTGAGCCCGAGATCGAGCGCGATCTCGTCGTTCAGCGAAAGCGGGCCGACGGGCATGCCGGCCTGCTTGCCTGCAGCCTCGATCATGGCCGGCGGCACGCCTTCGAGCAGCATCTCGTAGCCCTCGGCGATATAGCCCAGCACGCAGCGGTTGGCGAAGAAGCCGCGCGCGTCGTTGACCACGATCGGAGTCTTCTTGATGGCGCGCACATAGTCGATTGCCATGGCGAGCGCGGCATCACCGGTCTTCTTGCCCATGATGATTTCGACCAGCATCATCTTCTCGACCGGCGAGAAGAAATGGATGCCGATGAACTTGTCTGCCGCCTTCGAGGACTTCGCCAGCCCGGTGATCGGCAGGGTCGAGGTGTTGGAGGCGAAGATCGTGCCCGGCCTGATGTGGCTTTCGATCTTGCGGATGACCTCGTCCTTGACCTTCGGATCTTCGAAAACAGCCTCGATGATCAGGTCGCAAGCCGCCAGCGCGCTGTAGTCGGCTGTGGCGGTAATCCGTTCGAGCAGGGCGTCACGATCGGCCGTCTTGGCGCGGCCCTTCATGATCTGGTCGCTCATCAGCTTGTGCGAGTAGGCCTTGCCCTTGTCGGCTGCCTCCTGGTCGCGGTCGACGAGGATCACGTTCATGCCGGCGTTCGCAGTGACATAGGCAACGCCCGCACCCATGAAGCCGGCACCGACGACACCGACGGTCTTGAGGCTCGTCGCTGGCTCGGCCTTCGGGCGGCGTGCGCCCTTGTTCAGGTCTTGCATCGACATGAACAACGTGCGGATCATCATCGCCGCTTCGGTGGAACGGAGGATCTTGGCGAAGTAGCGGCTCTCGACCCTCAGGCCCAGATCCATCGGCAGTTGCAGCCCTTCGTAGACTGCGGACAGGATGGCCTGCGCAGCCGGATAGTTGCCTTGCGTCTCGCGGCGATAGATGGCGTTGGCCGGAGGCCAGATCTGCATGCCAGCCGGCGAGTGCACCTTGTTGGACGGCAGCTTGAAGCCCTTCTCGTCCCATGGTGCCATGCCCGAACCGCCGGCCTTGATCCAGTCGCGGGCGGCCTCGACCATGGCCTCCTTCGGCAGCACCTGATGAACGAGGCCCATGTTGCGGGCCGGCAACGCCTTGATCTGCTCGCCCTTGAACAGCATCTGGAGGGCATCGCCTGTCTGCATCAGGCGGGCCACGCGCTGCGTGCCGCCGGCACCGGGAAACAGGCCGACCTTGACCTCTGGCAGGCCGACGCGAGTCCTCGGATCATCCGAGACGATGCGGTGATGGCAAGCCAGCGCCAGTTCGAACGCGCCGCCGAGGCAGACGCCATTGATGACCGCGACAAACGGTTTGCCGCAGGTTTCAAGGGCCCGGAACAGCAAGGACAGCTTGCGGCTTTCCTCGAAGAAGTAGCTCATCGCGGGCTCTTCGCCCTTGCTCTTGACGAGCCTGGCATACTCAAGGCCCAGGCCCTGGAGCATGGTGAGATCAGCCCCGCCCGAGAAGCTGTCGGGCTTGCCGGAGGTGATCACGCAGCCCTTGATAGCGGCGTCCTCGGCGACGGCCTTAATGAGGGCCTGAAGGTCAGCCATCACCTCGGGCGTGATGACGTTCATCGAGCGGCCGGCCATGTCCCAGGTGGCGAGGGCGATGCCGTCGGCGTCGGTTTCGAAGCGGAAATTGGCGAGTTTCATGGTGCTGTGCTCCGCTCTCAGACGCGTTCGATGATGGTGGCGACGCCCATGCCGGCGGCAACGCATAGCGTGATCAGGGCCGTCTGCTTGCCGGTGCGCTCGAGTTCGTCCAGCACCGTGCCGAGGATCATCGCGCCGGTCGCTCCCAGCGGGTGGCCCATGGCGATGGCGCCGCCATTGACGTTGAGCCGCTCCGGGTCGAGATCGAAAGCCTGCTGGTAGCGCAGCACCACCGAGGCGAAGGCCTCGTTGAGCTCGAACAGGTCGATATCCTTCAGGCTCATCTTCGCCTTCTTCAGCACCAGTTCGGTCACGTCGACGGGACCGGTGAGCATCAGGGCGAGGTCGGAGCCGATGGTGGCATAGGCCTTGATGCGGGCGCGCGGCGCCTTGCCCATCGCCTTGCCGGCCTTCTTCGAGCCCACCAGCACGGCAGCCGCGCCATCGACGATGCCCGACGAATTGCCGGCATGGTGGACGTGGTTGACGAACTCGACATCCGGATGGGCAAAGGTCGCGACGGCATCGAAGCCGCCCTGTTCGCCCATCATGGCGAAGGCCGGCTTCAGCGAGGCGAGGCCCTGCATGTCCGCACCGGGCCGGATCGTCTCGTCACGGCCAAGGATCGTCAGGCCGTTGATGTCCTTCACCGGAATGACGGAGTTGTTGAAGTAGCCCTTCTCCCACGCGGCATGGGCGCGCTTGTGCGAGCGCACGGAGTAGGCATCGACATCATCGCGGCTGAACCCGAACTTGGTCGCGATCAGGTCGGCCGCGACACCCTGCGGCATGAAGTAGGTATCGATGGCGACCGATGGATCGACAGCAATGCCGAAGCCCGACGCGCCCATGCCAACCCGGCTCATGCTCTCGACACCCCCGCCGATCGCCAGCTCCTTGTTCCCGCTCATCACCTGGGCTGCAGCCAGGTTCACGGCATCAAGGCCCGAAGCGCAGAAGCGGTTGATCTGCACGCCCGGCACTGTCTTGCCGTAGCCGGCCTTCAGCGCCACGGTGCGGGCAATGTCGGCGCCCGCTTCTCCGACAGGATCGACGCAGCCGAAAACCACATCCTCGACCAGCGACACATCAAGATCGCTGCGCTGGCGGATGGCACGCAGGGTCTGTGCGCCCAGTTCGATCGCGGTCACCTCATGCAAGGACCCATCGGCCTTGCCCTTGCCGCGCGGCGTGCGCACGTGATCGTAGATGAAGGCTTCGGCCATGGTGGTCCTCCGGGTGCTCCCGTTGTCATCCCCGGCCGGAGCAAAGCGGAGGGGAAGGGGATCCTGGGGGGTGCGCGGCGGTGGATCCCCTTCCCGCCGCTTGTGGCGTCGCCGGGGATGGCACCCGGCGACCGTGATTCTTGCAGAAATGGCGCCCTGCCGGACGCTTTTCCGACCGGCGCGAGAGCCGCGAACGGCCAGCCTAGAACTGCTCAGCCGTGAACGCCATGGTCATGTCCGAGCCGGTCTGGATGCGCGCAACATGGGCGGCAACTTCCGGCATGGCGCGTTCCATGAAGAAGCGCGCCGTGACCAGCTTGCCGTTCATGCGCTCGGTCTGTCCATTGGCTCCGGCCTTCAGCTTGTCGAGCGCGACACGCGCCATTTTGGCGTGCATGTAGCCCAGCGCCACCAGGCCGAACAGGTGCATGTAGTCATGGGCGCCCGCGCCGGCATTGTTGGGCTTGGCCATGGCGTTCTGCATGAACCACATCGTGGCGGCCTGAAGCTGTTGGAGCCCAGAGCCGAGCGGGCCGGCGAACGGCGTCATTGCCTCATCGCCGGCATTTTCCTGGCAGAACTGGCCGACTTCTCCGAAGAACGCCATGATCGCGCGTCCACCATCGCGGCCAAGCTTGCGCCCGACCAGATCCATGGCCTGAACGCCGTTGGCGCCTTCGTAGATCATGGCGATGCGGGCATCGCGCACGAACTGGCTCATGCCCCACTCCTCGACATAGCCATGGCCGCCGAACATCTGCTGGGCCTTGACCGCGTTGTCGAAGCCGACATCGGTGAGCACGCCTTTGATCACCGGCGTCATCAGGCCCATGTGGTCATCGGCGGCCTGCCGGGCGGCTGCGTCATCCGAGCGATGTGCGACATCGGCCTTCAGTGCCGTCCACAGCACCAGCGCGCGGGCGGCCTCGTTGAAGGCGCGGATCGACATGAGATTGCGCCGCACATCCGGGTGGACCAGCAGTGTGTCTGCGGGCTTGTCCGGTTCGGCAGCGCCGGTGAGCGCCCGGCCCTGACGGCGGTCCTTGGCATAGGCGACGGCGTTCTGGTAGGCGACCTCCGAGCAGCCAAGGCCCTGGATGCCGACCGCCAGCCGTGCCTCGTTCATCATCACGAACATGGCGTTGAGGCCCTTGTTCTCCTGCCCGACGATCCAGCCGGTCGCGCCGTCATAGTTCATGACGCAGGTCGAATTGCCGTGGATGCCCATCTTGTGTTCGATCGAGCCGCACGACACGCCGTTGCGAGCGCCGAGCGAGCCGTCGGCGTTGACGATGAACTTTGGCACCACGAACAGCGTGATGCCCTTCGTGCCCATCGGCGCGCCTTCGATGCGCGCCAGCACCAGATGCACGATGTTCCCGGCCAGGTCATGCTCGCCGGCGGAGATGAAGATCTTGGTGCCGGAAATCGCATAGGAGCCATCCCCGTTCGGCACGGCTTTGGTCTTGAGCAGACCCAGATCCGTGCCGCAATGGGGCTCGGTCAGGTTCATGGTTCCGGTCCATTCGCCGGAGATCATCTTCGGCAGATATGTCTCTTTCAGTTCCTGCGAGGCGTGTTCCAGCATCGCTGCGACGGCACCCTGAGTGAGGCCGGGATACATGCCGAGCGCCAGGTTCGCCGAGGACAGGAATTCCTGCATGATGGCGTTCAGCGTCGAGGGCAGGCCCTGTCCGCCAAACTCCTCGGGTGCGGGCAGGCCCAGCCAGCCGCCGGCCTTATAGGCTTCATAGGCTTCCCGATAGCCCTTTGGCGTGGTCACCGAACCATCCGGATGGCGTGTGCAGCCTTGCTTGTCACCGGACAGGTTGACTGGCTGGAACACCTCTTCGCACAGCTTCGCACCCTCGCTGAGGACGGCCTCGATCACATCGGGCGTGACATCGGCAAAGCCCGGCAGATTGTTGTAGCGCTCGATCTGGAACACATCCGTGAGCAGGAACATCACATCGTCGACAGGGGCCTTGTAGACCGGCATGGTAGCTCTCCCAGAAGTGCTGCCGCCCGTTTGATCCGACGTTCATGGTGTGATCATGACACCCGCATCGGCTCTGTGACAGCAAGATTGTTCACATATAAACTATCTTGTCGTGGCTGACAATCAGGCGCACGCCAAATTCTTCGCGCGAGGTCATGGCAAGGAGCGCCGGCGCAGGCCGGTCCGGCTCATGCGGGTGGGGATGGCGTGATGGGCGCAGCGTCGGCTGGCCGGCTCGCCCCGCTCCAGATCAGCCCTGCTTCGTGCCTGCAAGCGCAATGCGGCGCTCTTCCAGTTCCGCGATGGCGGCCTGGCATTCGGCGAACTGACTGCGCAAAAGCGTCAACTGCTCGTCGATCTGCGGCAGTGACAGGATCAGCCCGCCCTTGCTGCCGGGATTCTGGGACACCATGGCCCTGATCTCGGTCAGCGTGAATCCAAGCTTCTTGCCCTTCAGGATCAGCGCCAAGCGCGCGCGGTCCTGTTCGGAATAGTAGCGGTTCATGCCTTCCCGGCGGGGCGACACCAGGCCACGCGCTTCGTAAAACCGCAGCGTGCGCAATGTGACATCGAAGTCCCGGGCAACATCGCTGATGGATGCCCAGTCGGAACCCTGCGGAGCGGCAACTGGTGCACCAGCAGCCCGGTCGGAGGCAGACGTCTGGTTGGTTCGGGCCATTGGGGTCGATACCCTGTCAAGAGGTCGGATTTATGGCAGCTCAGCCACTGACCGCTATCCGGGCTTCCCGTTCGAGATACGTGAACAACGCCGATTCAGTCCGATGACTTTAAACCACATTAAAACAACGGGAAATCATGGTCCAGCCCCAAGAGTAGCCGGCAAGTCAGCCCTTCGTTTAACGAAATCGCAACGACCCTTAACGCTCTGTTTACCATAAACCGGAAAAGTTACCGCGTCGGGTTCCGGCTGCGCCTTGCACGCGATTCGCGGGGTGCCAGTCACCCATCGCGATGGCGCCGCAGCGGGGCGCGCCCTCACGGGGTCCGACATGAAGCGCCGCCCCGTAGCGAGTGATCGATGGCCCAGAGCCTGCCCTGGAGCGTCAAGGGAATTGACGCAGACACACGCGAGGCGGCCCGCGAAGCGGCCCGCCGCGCCGGCATGAGCGTCAGCGATTGGCTGGAGCACGTGATCCGCGAAGAGGCGAAAAAGCGCACCGACGATGAGACCACTGCCCTGACGGCATCGGGCGGCGATATTCAGGCGCGCCTGCGGCGCTTGTCACAGTCCGGCTCCGGCGCAGCCATGGAACGTGGCAAGGTCCGCTCGGGCCAGAACGCGGATGGCATCGACGCCCTGCTCAGGCACGCGGCACAGCTGGAACACCGGACTCGGGATTCCGAAGCCCGCACGACGACTGCACTCGAATCGATCGTGGGCTGGATCGAAAAGGCAGAAGGCCGGATGGCTGCCGCCGAGCGTGCCTCCGCTGAACGTCAGGAGCGCGCCACCAGCGTCATCGCGGATGCCATCAAGACGGTCAGCTCCCGCGTTTCGGACGTCGAGCGCCTCGCTCAGGGCGGTCCGTCAGGCGGCATGCAACGCGGGCCTGCGGCTGGTGCAACCTCCTTCGCTCCATCGAGCGCTGCAGGCGGGCCGCGCCGCCCCGCGCTCTCGCGCGATGGCCTCGCTGACGCGATCTCCCAGATCCAGGGCCGGCAGCGCCAGCTTGCCGAGCCAGACCAGCCGTCGTCGATCATGCAGAACCTGCGCGCCGACGTCGGGCGCATCGCGGGTCTTCAGCATCCGGAGCGCCGTCAGGGCGAGCGCCGTGCCGATGTGACACCGCTGATGAACGGATTGCGCGCCGATCTCGCCCAATTGCGCAGCGAGATCGCCTCGCTGTCCAGCGCACCGGCCTCGTCCCGGCTCGAAGATAGCATCCGCGATCTGGCACAGCGTCTCGATCAGCGCAGCAGCCTCGCGCCACTGGATGAACTGGCCCGCCCTCTGGCGCGCATCGAAGCTGAATTGAGCCGCCTCCAGACGCAGGATTCCGGCGGCCCGTCTGGGCGGATCGAGGCCGAGATCCACCGTCTTGGTGATCGCATCGAATCTCTCGCCGCCATGTCGCAGGAGCCGCGCCTGCTGGCGGCTGCCGTGCATGAGCTGTCCGGGCTCAAGGATGCGCTCTCGCGCAGCACCAACATGCCGAGGCTCGACGAGCTCTCCGGCCAGATCGCAACCCTTGCCGTCGATATCGGGCGGGTGCGCGAGGAAATGGCGCGCGGCGGCCCCGGCAACGAGGTCGAGGCAGCCATCGAGCAGATGCGCGCCGACCTGCTGCGCGAAACCCGCGATGCCCAGGGCATCGGACACGGTCTGCTGCAGCGTATCCTGCTCCAGCTCGATCATGTCTCCAATGCGCTCGGCTCGCTGCCGCCCACCGGCATGGACGAGGATGACCGCAAGCAGCTGGGACTGCTGTCCACGAAGCTCGACCAGCTGGCGCAGCGCACCCAGCCTGAATCCGGTGAACTGGCCCGCCGCATCGAAGACATCGCCTTCAAGCTCGACAGCATGTCCGACCGCGGCTCCACCGAGATGATCGATCGGGTCGAGCGGCTGTCGCAGCAGATCGATGCCCTCAGCGCGCGCGGTCCGGCAGCCATCGAGAAGCAGATCGACATGCTGGCGGCCCGCATCGAGACGCTGGCCAGGAACCAGCAGCCGGTCGTGTTGCCGGATGGAGCGACACGGCTCGATCTGAGCCCGATCGAGGAGATGATCGGCGATCTGGCCCGCCGCATCGATGAGGCAGCCCGCCCCGATGCCAGCGCCCAGGGTCTCGAGGCACTTGAGCGGCAGATCGCAGCCCTCACCGAGCGACTTGATGCCAAGCCCGCCGGCACAGCCCGGACCGATGGACTGGAGACGACGCTTCAGGATCTGATGCGCTACCTCGGCGGCTTGCGCGAGGAGACCACCACAGCCGTCGACCGTGCGGCGCGCGCAGCCGTCGCCGATGCGCTCAGCCGAGGGCCAGGTGCTGATAGCTCTGCTGACCTGAACCTGCTGCGGCACGACCTGGCCGGCCTCAAGGATGTGCACGTCTCGATTGACCAGCGCACCCATAGCGCCATCGGCGCCGTCAACGATACGCTCGAAAAGATCGTGCAGCGCCTCGCGCAACTTGAGGATGATATCGGCCGGGAGCGGACTCTGGCCGAGCCGGCAGCCCTGTCGCGAGGCAGGGTCGCAGCTGATGCCGCGCCGGTCCGCAGCCGCCGCGAACCCGACCTGTCGGGTTTCTCCGATGAACGGATTGCCTCGGGTGCTCGCCTCGAAGATCGCTTCGAGGAGCGCCTCGACACGTCGCCCGCCGCAAGCTTCCCGCCCGAACCGGTTCCTGAACCGGCACGCGGCGGTGGGCCTGGAGCGATGGTTGCGTCTTTGCGCGAGCAGATGCGGCAGATGCCGGCGGCTCCGCAACGCAAGGCCCCTGAACCGTCCCAGGCGTTCGAGCCTGAACCCGATGCCGGGCCTGACTTGCCGCTTGAGCCCGGCTCCGGGCGTCCACGTGGGCGCAGCGAAGCGGGCAGCGTACAGCCTGTCGCAGCAACGCCTCCGCCGCCTGCGGCCGGCTCGATCAACCCCAACCTGATTGCCGCTGCCCGCCGCGCGGCAATGGCGGCCAGCGCTGAATCGGGCGCTCTCGCGGCCGATCAGGGCAAGGCCCAGAAGGGCAAGGGGCAAAAGGACGGCGCCGCCCGGACCTCGCTGCCGATCAGCTTGCGCGAGACCCTCGAAAAGCGCCGCAAGCCGATTCTTCTCGGCCTCGCCGCCATCGTGCTGGCGATCGGTGCCGGACAGGTGGCGACAACGCTTCTGGGCGATCCGCCGCAATCGGCACAGGTGCGCCCCGTCGCCGCGCCAGCTCAGTCGGACCCGGCCACGGCTCCGGCTCAGGCCGGCAGCGAGCGCTCCGAGAGCAGCGCTCCCGCGACGTCGACGCCCGCCGTGCCACCCAAGGACCAGACCTCGATGTCGGGCGAAGATGGCCGCGCGCCCACCGGACCGGCCGTCCGCGCACCCGAGACCACCTCTTCGGTCCGGCCTGCGCCGGTCGAGGTTGCGTCGCTGCCGCCAGCTGGCGCTGCACCGGAAGCCTCGCGCATCTCCGCAGCCCCGGGCCGCGTGACGGATCTGGGCGAACTCGTGCCCACGCTTGGCACGCCGGGCTTGCGCAAGGCCGCGCTGGAAGGCGACGCCAACGCCGTCTATGAGCTTGCCAACCGCGCAAGCGAAGGCACCGGCATGGCCCGCGACCAGAAGCTGGCCCTCCGCCTGTTCGAGCGCGCCGCCGCCGCAGGCTCCGGCCCGGCGCAGTTCCGCCTCGCCAACATGCACGAGAAGGGCATCGGCACGGCCCGCGACCCGAAGCTGGCGATGACCTGGTATCGGCGGGCTGCCGACAAGGGCAACGCCAAGGCCATGCACAATCTGGCGGTGCTGATCGCCGAAGGAGCTGATGGCAGACCGGATTATGCCGCTGCCGCCGACTTGTTCCGCAAGGCCGCCGAGTTTGGCGTGCGCGACAGCCAGTACAATCTTGCCATCCTGCTGGGTCGCGGCCTCGGCGTCGAACAGGATCTGATGCAGTCCTACACCTGGTTTGCCGTGGCGGCCCGGGATGGCGACACTGACGCCGCCAAGAAGCGCGACGAGGTGGGCACAAAGCTGCCTGCCGTCGATCTCGCAGCAGGGCGCACGGCATCGCTGACATGGAAGCCGAAAACGCCCGATCCGGTGGCCAACGAAATCAGTGCTCCTGCCGATGGCTGGGACCCGGCACCGCGCCCGCAGCGCCCGCCCGCCCGCCCCAAGGCAAGCTGAGATCAAGGCAAAAGCGGCCCGTTGCCGCCTGGCGCAGGTTGCCCTTGCGTCGCCTTGTCTCATCCAGCAGGGAAGCGTTCATCCAGACAGTGTCATGATCGGCACTGATATCATTGCCGCCGGATGCGCCGCGGTCGGGCCGACACAGATGCAGATCTAACGGATGCAGATCTACCTGCCCATCGCGGAAATGCCGATCAGCGTGCTGCTGATCCTGGCGATGAGTGCTGCGGTCGGCTTCATCTCCGGCATGTTCGGCATCGGCGGCGGCTTTCTGATGACGCCGCTCCTGATCTTCCTCGGCATCCCCCCCGCCGTGGCCGTGGCGACGGTGACGGCCCAGATCGCGGCCTCGTCCATGACGGGCGCGCTGACCTACTGGCGCCGGCGACAACTCGACCTGAGGCTGGGCGGAGTTCTCGTCGCGGGCGGTCTCATCGGCACGGCACTGGGCGTTCTTGCGTTCAACGCCATCCGCCGCGCCGGCCAACTGGATGCCGTGATCATGCTGTCCTATCTCGGCCTGTTCGTGGTGATCGGCGGCATGATGCTGTTCGAAAGCCTGAAGGCGATGCTGATTGCGCGCGCCGGCACGCCGGTCAGGCTGGCGCGTGCCGGCCAGCATCCTGCCTGGCTGAAGCTGCCCTGGCGGGTGCGGTTCTACCGTTCGAAGCTCTATGCCAGCGTCTGGCCGATCCTCGGGTTCGCGGCGCTTGTCGGTTTTATCGGAGCCGTGCTGGGCATCGGCGGCGGCTTCATCATGGTGCCGGCGCTGCTTTACCTGTTCCGCGTGCCGACAGCCGTTGTGGTCGGCACCTCGTTGTTCCAGATCCTCACGACGATGACTGCCGCGACGCTGTTTCACGCGGCTTCCAACCAGTCCGTCGATATCGTGCTCGCCATCCTGCTGATCATCGGCGGCGTGGTCGGGGCGCAGTTCGGCACAAGGGCTGCCCGCAACCTGAAGGGCGAGAGCTTCCGCCTGCTGCTGGCCCTGCTGTTGCTGGCGGTCGGCATGCGCTTTGCCTCCGAAGCCGTGGTCAAGCCCGACGAGGTCTTCTCGATCACGGTGCAGGGGTCACGCTGATGGCCGGCCGGGCGCTGACAACCGCGTGTCTGTTCGCTGTCCTTGGTTTTTGCCAGGCACTGCCCGCCCGTGCCGAGGAACTGGTCGCTTCCCTTTCCACACACCGTGTGCTGATCGGCTCCAACTACACTGGTGCGCAGATCGCCGTGTTCGGCTCGGTGGAGCGCGAGGGCCGCTCGGTCGGACGCGCCGATCCTTATGACATCATCGTCACGGTCATAGGCCCGCGCCAGCAGGTGGTCGTGCGAGAGAAATCGCATCATGGCCCGCTCTGGCTCAATGACGCGCAGCGCAAGTTTGCCGATGCCCCCAGTTTCCTGGCCAGCATGACCAACCGCACGGTGGGCGAGATGGGCAACGCCGACGATGCAAGGCGGCTTCAGGTCGGCCTTCGCAACCGGCTTCTGCCAGCCTCATCCGTGGCCCAGGCCGATCCCGAACTGCTGCGCTTTGTCGACGCGCTGATCCGGCTGAAGGCGCAGGACAAGCTCTATCAGGAGATCGAGCGCGGTGTGACCTTCCTGACACCAAGTCTGTTCCGCTCCAACATCGTGCTGCCGGCGACGGCCCCGACAGGCAATTATGAGGTGTTTGTCGAACTGGTCTCGGGCTCCGTCTCGCTCGCCCGGCAGCAAACCAGCTTCGAGGTCGTGCAGATCGGCTTCGAGCAGCAGGTGGCCTGGGTGGCGCGCAACTGGTCGATGACCTACGGGCTCGTCACCGCGATCATGGCCTTGATCTTCGGCTGGCTCGCCACCGTCATCTTCCGGCGTGACTGATTGGGAAAGGCTCGCTCAGGGCGCGCTCAGTGTAATCCGGCAGCAGCCCCCGCCGCGCTCCTCGCTCCAGGTCGAGTTGTCAAAGCCGACGCCCGCCGCCTCGAACAAGCCCTTGTCGAAGGCGCCGGCGATCCGGCACAGGCGCGCCACCTGTTCCGGCGGCAGGCCCGCTTCCTGCCAGGCCTGCTTGAGGGGGCAGGCATGCACCGAGATCATGAAGCTCGTCTCCGTCGCCGATGTCTCGTGGGGATAAAGATCACCGCCATCGGGGCTGACAGACAAGAAGCGCCGCGCGATGGCCTCGGGCTCTGCTGGCACTCCGCCGAAAAGCAGCGGTGCAACCTCACGCCCACGCCTGTCGCAGGCTTCCGCGAGCACGGCTTCAGCTTCGTCCGGGCCGTGGCGTTCGTTCAGCACATCGAAGATCAGGCGGTAAAGATGCGCCCGGTTCTTGAAGGCATCGCTCAGTTCGCGGCGGAGGGTTTCAGGGGATGCCGGCATGGAAACCTCAACTGTTGCGTCGGGACAGGGTTTTCGCCACGCCTTCGCCCACCAGGCTGACGGCGAGGACAGTGAGAAACAGCGCTATTCCTGGCGCGATGATGACATGGGGCGCGGTCCGCATCACCTGCCGGCCTTCGGCGATCAGTGCGCCCCAGCTCGGGCGATTGGGGTCACCAAGCCCGAGGAAGGACAGCGCCGCCTCTGACAGCAGCGCGCCTGCCACGATCACGGCCGCCAGCGCCAGCGCTACCGTGATGGCATTCGGCAAGACCACCTGCAGCGCAACGATGGCGCGGTTCCGGCCCAGCAGGAGCGACGATTCGACAAAAGCTGCACTGCGCAGCCGCATCACCTCCGCCCGCACTACACGGGCCGGCGCCGTCCAGGCGCTGAGCGAAAGCGCCGCCACCAGTCCGGGCAGCGACGGGCCGAGCACGGAGACCACGGCCAGCGCCACCACAAAGGATGGCACCGTCTGCAAGGCATCGGCCAGCCGCATGATCAGCTCATCGACAAGCCCGCCGAACATGCCGGCCAGCGCGCCGGCGGCCAGCCCGATCCCAAGCGCGACCGCTGCCACACTGAGCGCCGTGATGAGGCTCGGCCGCGTGCCATGCGCGATCATCGCGAGCAGATCCCGGCCCAGGCGGTCCGTGCCGAGCGGGTACTGCATCTGGCTGAAAGGGCGCAGCAGCGGCCTCGCCACGATATCGAAGGGATCGGCCGGGAACAGCCATGGCGCTGCCAGCGCCACGATCGCTGCCGCAAGCAGCAGAAGCAGCCCGGCAAGGCCCGCTGTCGTGCCAAGCAGCCGGGCGGCGAGGCTGTCACGCATGGGCTGCTCCCAGCCGAGGATCGAGCCATGCCATTGCGATGTCGACGACGAGATTGATGGCGAGCACCAGAAGCGTGGCACTCATCACGACGCCGACGAGAAGGGCCGTGTCGCGACCCGTGACGGCCTCGAAGGCGAGCCTTCCCATGCCGGGAATGGCGAACAGGGTTTCGACCACCACGCTGCCGCCCACCAGTGTGCCGATGTTCTGGCCGGCCACGACAAGGCTTGGCAGCAGGGCGGGGCGCACCACGCCGCGCCGCAGCACGGAGGCCTCGCTCAGGCCTCGCGCCCGAGCAGCACGGACATGGTCGGACTGCCAGGCCTCGACCATGCCGGCCCGCAGCGTGCGCAGATACAGCGCGATGTAGCCCGCCCCCAGCGCCACCGTGGGCAGGACCAGATGATGCAGCAGATCGAGCAGAGCTGCTGTCGGACCGCCGGTGGTCGTCAGGCTGCGGATGCCGGCGACCGGGAACAGCGGCCAGCTCACCGCCAGCCCGACCACGAGCAGAAGGCCGAGCCAGAAGTTCGGAATCGCCAGCAGCACCAGCGCTGCTGTGGAGATGCCGTGATCGGCCAACGAGTTGGGCCGCCGGCCGGCCAGCATGCCGAGCCCGAGCCCGATCCCCGCGGCAAACAGCGTTGTGCTGGCCATCAGCAGAAGCGTGTTGGGCAGCCGCTCGGCGATGACGCTGGCCACGGGCCGCGCGAACACCACCGACTGGCCAAGATCGAGCGTTGCTAGCGACACCAGAAAGCCCGCTAGTCGCTCGGCAAATGTGCCGCCAAGGCCAAGTGAACGGCGCAGTTCCGCCGCAAAGCCGGCATCGCCACCCGTCTGGGCAAGATAGGCGTCGACCGCATCCCCGGGTGCGAATTCAAGCAGCAGAAAAGCACCGCACGCCACGATCAGCAGCGTTGGAATGGCGCTGAGACCGCGCAGGGCGAGAAGGCGCAAGACGCGCGTCACGCGCCCTGTTCCATGTAGGATGCAGGACGAGTGGCAAGGCTCACGATCAGGCTGAAAGCCACGTGTCGGCCCAGTGCGAGGTGGCCCAGCGCGGATTGTTGGCGACATTCATGACAGAGCGTCTAGCCACGGTCAGGAAGGTGAACTCGGCAACATGGATCAGCGGCAGGTCCGTGGCCGCAAGCATCTGCATGTCGCGATACAGTGACGTGCGTTCAGCCGGATCGACCGCGCTGGCCGCACGCTGGATCAGCCCATCCATGGCAGGGCTGGCATAGCCGTACTGGTTGGAGAACGGCACCCCTGCCGGCAATCCGCTTTCGTACAGGATGGTGGTCGAGATCGCCGGATCGTTGCGATAGACCGGCGAGCCGATGGCGAGATCGAAAGCGTGGTCGGTGTAGACGGCTTTCAGATGGGCAGCCGGGTCGTTATTGACGATCTGCGCGTCGATGCCCACGGCCCTCAGGGCCTGCCTGAGATAGTCGCCGAACTGGCGGGTCTGCTCGAACCACGGTGCCGGCAGCAACCTCACGGAAAAGCGCATGCCATTGGCTCCGCGCGGCAACCCGGCCTCGTCGAGCAGGGCCTCCGCGCGGCGTCGGTCAAAGCCGCTGTCCGGCAGATCGGTGCGGTGGAACTGCTTGTCGAAGGCTGGCACGGGGCCGTTCGACGGTTTGGCATAGCCAAGGAAGATGGTGTCCACCACGAACTTGCGGTCAATCGCATGGGCGATGGCCCGGCGCACCCGGGCATCGGCCAACTCCTTGCGCCGATGGTTGATCTCGACGGTGAGCTGGTAGGTGATGCCGTCATAGCCCTGCGGGATGACGGCAATGCCCGGCACCTTCGCGAGCCGCTCCATGTCGGCCAGCGGCACCGCCGAAAAGGCCGCCAGCTGGATCTGGTTGGCTTCGAGCGCAGCGGCAATGGCTCCGCGATCGGGCAACACCCGGTAGATGATCTGGTCGAGATAGGGCCGCCCTGCTTCCCAGTAGGCCGGATTCTTTTCCAGCCGGTAGAACTCACCCGGCCTGTGCTCGGCGAAGCGGAAAGGCCCGGTCCCGATGAGCTTCGTGTTGGCAGGGTTGGTGGCAATGTCGCCAACCTCGTAAAGATGCTTCGGCACCACGCTGGCAAGGCCGGGCAAGGCATTGCGGACAAGCTGGAAGGGGGTCGGCACCGAAAACCGGAACACCGCAGTGCGGGCATCTGGCGTGTCGACCGCTTCGAGGTTCTTGAAGACGATTCGCCCCAGGTTCTGCAGTGGCTTCCAAAGGCGCATGGCGCTGAAGGCGACATCAGCCGAGGTGAACGGCTTGCCATCATGCCAACTGACGCCGTCGCGCAGGGTGAAGGTGACGGTGCGGCCATCGGGCGATCCCTCCCAGCGCGTCGCCAGGCGCGGGGCCAGTCCGTCGCCGCCGTCGATCATCTCGGCGAGTGGTTCGATGACTTTCGAGGCGACATAGAAGACGCCGTTCGATGCCACCATCGCCGGGTTCAGGTTTCGCGGCTCGGTGTCGGCGGCGACGGTGAGGATGCCGCCGCTGCGCGGCGCTGCCACCTGGGCACCGGCCTTGCCGGTGATCGCGGCGGCGGTCAGAGCTGTCGCACCTGCCAGAATGTCGCGTCGATGCAGCGCCATGGGTCATCGTCTCCTTGTGCGGAACAAGTCTGCCAGCTTTTCGGCCCATCCGGAAGCGGCAGGATCAAGGGCCGGATCGTGGTTTCTGCACGGGCGCGTTGCCGCCGCAGCCGGGCATTTCGGATTTCGGCATCACGTCATCAATCTGTCATTGAAATGTCACCCCGGTTTCGTGCTAGCATTTCACCAAGAACAATGAAGCGTCCGGACTGGACGCATACGGGAGGTATTGATGACGAAGTTCCGCAATCTGTCAGCGACGGCTGCACTGGTTCTGTCCACGACCGGGGCGCTGGCCCAGACCGAGATCCAGTGGTGGCATGCCATGACCGGCGCCAACAATGACGTGATCGTCCGGCTGTCCGAAGAGTTCAATGCCAGCCAGAAGGACTACAAGGTCGTTCCGGCCTACAAGGGCTCCTATCCTGACACGTTGAATGCCGGCATCGCAGCCTTCCGCGCCAATCAGGCTCCGCACATCATGCAGGTGTTCGAGGTCGGCACCGCCACGATGATGGGTGCCAAGGGCGCCGTGAAGCCGGTTCAGGACATGATGAGGGAAGCTGGCGAAGCTTTCGATCCGAAGTCCTACCTGCCAGCCATCACCGGCTACTACTCGACCGTGAAGGGCGAGATGCTGTCTTTCCCCTTCAATTCGTCCTCCGCTGTGATGTGGTACAACAAGGACGCCTTCAGGAAGGCCGGCCTCAACGCCGATGCGCCACCAAAGACCTGGCCGGAAGTGTTCGATGCCGCCCGCAAGCTCAAGGCAGCAGGCTGGGACAAGTGCGGTTTCTCGACGGCCTGGATCACCTGGCTGAACATCGAACAGCTTGGCGCCTGGCACAACGTGCCGGTCGGCACCAAGGCCAACGGCTTTGACGGCTTCGACACCGTCTTCCAGATCAACAGCCCGCTCTACGTCAAGCACCTCACCAACCTGGTGGACCTGCAGAAGGAAGGCGTGTTCTCCTATTCCGGCCGCACCAATACCGGTGAAGGCCGCTTCACCTCCGGCGAGTGCCCAATCTTCCTGACCTCCTCGGCCTTCTTCGGTAACGTCCGGGCGAACGCCAAGTTCGATTGGGCCAACACCGTGATGCCGTATTATCCGGATCAGGCCGGCGCTCCGCAGAACTCGATCATCGGCGGCGCGTCGCTGTGGGTGATGGGTGGCAAGTCGGCCGCCGAATACAAGGGCGTCGCCAAGTTCTTCACCTTCCTGTCCGATGTCGACCGTCAGGTGAAGCTGCACACTGAGTCGGGCTACCTGCCGATCACCAAGGCCGCCTATGCCAAGGTCAAGGACTCGGGCTTCTACAAGGACAAGGGCTTCCTCGAGACTCCGTTGCTCCAGCTCAACAACAAGGAGCCGACGGATAACTCGCGCGGCGTCCGTTTCGGCAATCTCGTCCAGATCCGTGACATCTGGTCCGAGGAAATCGAAGCGGCCCTGAATGGTCAGAAGGCCCCGAAGGCCGCCCTCGATGCTGCCACCGAACGCGGCAACGCCGTGCTGCGCCAGTTCGAGCGGACTGTATCGCGCTGATCACAGCCTGAACCACATCAGCCGGCAGCCGTGATGATCATGGCTGCCGGTTCTGTTTCTCCGCCGGGCTTCGGGTGACATGAACAAGACCGCCACCTTCAAGGGCTACCTGATCCCCGCCCTGCTTCTGGCCCCGCAATTGGCCATCACGCTGGTGTTCTTCTATTGGCCCGCCAGCCAGGCCGTCTGGCAATCCTTCCTCGTGCAGGATGCCTTCGGAACCTCGACCGAGTTCGTCTGGTTCGAGAATTACAAGGAGCTGTTCAGCAAGCCCGACTATTACAAGGCCTTGTGGAACACGGTGGTCTTCTCGACCCTGGTCACCAGTTTCTCGCTCTCCATTGCGCTGCTTCTGGCCGTCATGGCCGACCGTCAGATCAGGGGTTATCAGGTCTACACGACGCTGCTGATCTGGCCGTATGCCGTGGCTCCTGCGATTGCCGGGGTGCTGTGGATGTTCATGTTCAATCCATCGCTCGGCATCATGGCCAAGGGCCTGCGCAGCGTGGGTTATGACTGGAACCCGCTGCTCAACGGCAACCAGGCGATGAGCCTGGTGGTCATGGCCGCCGTCTGGAAGCAGGTCAGCTATAACTTCCTGTTCTTCCTCGCAGGCCTTCAGGCCATCCCGAAAAGCGTGATCGAGGCGGCCACGATCGATGGCGCGCGGCCGTTGCGGCGCTTCTGGACGATCGTCTTTCCGCTGCTCTCGCCGACCACGTTCTTTCTGCTGGTGGTCAACGTGGTCTACGTCTTCTTCGACACGTTCGGCATCATCGACACCATCACCGGGGGCGGCCCCTCGAAGGCGACCGAAACGCTGGTCTACAAGGTCTATTCCGATGGCAAGGGCGGGGCTGATCTGGGCGGCTCGGCGGCGCAGTCCGTCATCCTGCTGTTCATCGTCGTGGCGCTCACTGCCGTGCAGTTCAAATACATCGAGCGCAAGGTCACCTACTGATGACCGGCGTCATGTGGAAGGAACTGACAGCCGAAGATATCAACCAGCGCGCAGGCGCGGGTGCCGTTGTCGTGCTTCCGGTCGCTTCGATCGAACAGCACGGCCCGCACCTGCCAGTGGGGGTCGACACGATCCTGTGTGAAGCTGTTTGCATGGAGGCAGCCAGGATCGCGGTTCAGACCAGCCCGGTCGTTGTCGCACCCACGTTGTGGTGCGGCATGGCAGAGCATCACGTCGCCTTCGGGGGCACGTTCACATTCGACATTCCGACATACCGCGCGGTCTTGCTGGCTCTTCTCGGCAGCATCAAGCGGGCGGGCTTTGTCAAGGTAATGATTGTCAACGGCCATGGCGGCAACATCAGTGCCCTCAATGCCTTTCTGCCGGATTTCGACAGGGAACTCGGTCTCGTGGTCCGGGCGACGACCTATTTCATGCTGGCCAATGATCGGATTGGCGCTGTTCTCGATCGGCAAAAGAGCGTGATGCATGCTTGCGAGGTCGAGACCTCGATGATGATGGCCGTGGCCGGGTCGACGGTGAAGCCGGAGCGTCTCGGCGAGGCACACTGCCCGGGCTTCACGGATGTTCGGTCGATCCTTGCCAGCGATGTTCAGCAGTTTCGGTCCTTTCAGGCCATTACGCCTTCGGGTGTGATCGGTGATGCGCGCACGGCAACAGCCGAGAAAGGCCAGGCTTTGCTGGCCTTGTGTGCCGAAGCTCTGGCGGAGCGGTTGATTGATGCAAGCCTCTGGAGCCATGGCTGATGGTTGAGAACCGCACGTTCGGCGACCGGCTCGCCTACCTGATCCTGACCATCGGCGTGCTGGTGCTCGCCTTTCCGGTGTATCTGACGTTCGTCGCCTCAACATGGGATGCGGCGACGATCATCAACGGTCAGATGCCGCTCTATCCCGGTCCATTCTTTGTCGAGAACTATTACCGCACGCTGTTCATCGGAACATCCGGCACCACGCGCGAGCCTGTCATCAACATGATGATGAACTCGTTCGTGATGGCCATGACCATTGCACTCGGCAAGATCTTCATCTCCGTGCTTTCGGCCTATGCCGTGGTCTACTATCGCTTCCCGTTCCGCATGGCGGCTTTCTGGCTCATCTTCCTGACCCTGATGCTGCCGGTCGAGGTGCGCATTTTCCCGACCTTCAAGGTCGTCGCCGACATCGGCTTCCTCGATACCTATCAAGGTCTGGCCGTGCCGCTGATCGCCTCGGCCACTGGCACCTTGCTGTTCCGCCAGTTTTTCATGACGATCCCGGACGAGTTGCTGGAAGCATCGAAGATCGACGGCGCCGGCCCGTTCCGCTTCTTCAAGGACACCGTGCTGCCGTTGTCGATGACCACGGTCGCGGCCCTGTTCGTGATCCAGTTCATCTATGGCTGGAACCAGTATCTCTGGCCGCTGCTGATCACCACCAAGGATTCGATGCAAACCATCGTCATCGGCATCAAGAAAATGATCGTGACTGCCGACGCCCTCACCGAATGGCAGCTTGCGATGACAACGGCCGTGCTGGCCATGCTGCCACCGGTGGCCGTGGTCATTCTCATGCAGAGGCTGTTCGTCAAGGGCCTCGTGGATCAGGAAAAGTGAACTGAAATGGCTGAAGTCAGCATCACCAACTTCCGCAAGGTCTATGCCGGCAATGTCGAGGCTGTGAAGGGTGTCTCCATCGACATCCCGGATGGCGGCTTCTGCGTGCTGGTCGGCCCGTCAGGTTGCGGCAAGTCCACGTTGCTGCGCATGGTGGCGGGGCTTGAAACCATCACCTCGGGCGAGTGCCGGATCGGTGGGCGCGTCGTCAACGACATCGAGCCTTCCGACAGGGACATCGCCATGGTGTTCCAGAACTATGCGCTCTATCCGCATTTCAGCGTCTACGACAACATGGCTTACGGCCTGCGCAACCGCGGCACACCCAAGGACGAGATCGAGCGTCGTGTGCAGGAGGCGTCAAAGATCCTGGGGATCGAGAGCTTCCTCCAACGTCGGCCGCGCCAGCTCTCCGGAGGCCAGCGCCAGCGTGTCGCCATGGGCCGTGCCATTGTGCGCAAGCCGCAGGTTTTCCTGTTCGACGAGCCCTTGTCCAACCTCGATGCCAAGCTGCGCGTGCAGATGCGCGTTGAGATCAAGAAACTGCAGCGCGCGCTGGGTGTGACCTCGATCTATGTCACCCATGATCAGGTCGAGGCCATGACCTTGTCCGACAAGCTGGTGGTCATGAGCGCCGGGCGGGTGGAGCAGATGGGCCTGCCCAACGATGTTTACCGCAAGCCTGCGTCGAGGTTCGTCGCCACCTTCATCGGCTCGCCGCCGATGAACATCGCTAGGGGCATGGTCAAGGGCAAGGGGGCTGTCAGCATTGGCGATGTCGTGCTGCCGGTGTCCGACATGGCTGCTGATCTGGTCCCGGGTGCCGCCATCGAAGTCGGGCTCAGGCCGGAAGATCTCGTCGTGACGCCCAACGGCTCGCTGACCATGGCCGTCGACTTCATCGAGGAACTGGGCGCAACCCAGCTGTTCCACGGCACGCTCGGCGGCGCGGCGCTGGTCATCCAGGCCGCATCCGGGCTGGTGCCGTCCGATTCGAAGACACTCAACCTGTCCATCGATCCGGCCAAGGTTCATCTGTTCGACGTGGAAACCGGCGTGCGCCGCGGACTTTGAAGCGCAGCCTTCGGGCCGGTATCAGCTCAGATCGCGGTAGCCGATGAATGGCACGGTCGTGCCCGCGGCAAGCTCGGTCATATCATCGGCGAGTTCGATCAGACCGTCTGTCTCGGTGAGCGAGCTCAGCACCCCTGCGCCATCGCGCGGATGTTTGCGCGCCTCGAACTGGCCATCCGCAAGCGCCGTCAGGGTGACGCGGACATACTCGCGCCGGCCCTTTTTCTTGCGATAGCTGAAACCTGCCCGCACCAGGATCCGACGCGGCTCGTGCCAGAGCGCGCCGGAAAGACGCGCCAGCAAGGGGCGCACCACGAAAGCAAAAGTGACGAACACCGCAACAGGATTGCCCGGCAGACCCACGAACGCCTTTCCGTCGATGACGCCAAGCGCCACGGGCCGACCAGGCTTGATGGCGATGCGCCAGAACACCAGCGATCCGATGCTTTCGACAGCCGGCTTGACGTGATCCTCCTCGCCGGTCGAGACACCGCCCGAGGTCAGCACCAGATCGCACTGCGCGGCGGCCTGCCGCAGACGCAGCGCCAGTTCGCCCTGCCTGTCCTTGATGATGCCGAGGTCGACGGCCTCCGCCCCGGCGCGTTGTACCAGCGACAGCAGCATGATCCGGTTGGAATCGTGGATGCCGGCTTCGGGCAGCGGGTGTCCCGCTTCGGTCAGTTCATCGCCGGTCGAGAACACACCAACCTTCAGCTTGCGGCGCACTGACAATTGGCTTTTGCCAAGGGCCGCCGCCATCGCAAGTTCCTGCGGGCCAAGCCGCGTGCCGGCTGCGAGCGCCCGGGCGCCCACGGCGATGTCTTCCCCGGCGAGGCGCATGTTTGCTCCGCGTTTCAACCCGCCAGGCAACACGACGGCTTCGCCATCGGCGTTGACGTCCTCCTGCATGAAAACGGTATCGGCACCGGGCGGCATCGGCGCGCCGGTGAATACGCGTACCGCCCCACCGGCGACTGGAACAGGTGATGCGGCTGCGCCGGCAGCAACGCGCCCGAGAACGGGCAGCCGCGTCCGGCCGGCCGCATCCAGATCGGCGTGGCGGACCGCGTAGCCATCGACAGCCGAGTTGGCAAAGGGCGGCAATGGCAAGCCCGCCACCAGATCGGCGGCCAGCACGCGCCCATCGGCCTGATACAACGCAACCATCTCGGCGCCGGCCACCGGCGCGATGCGTTCGGCCATCAGCCGGGAGGCATCCTCGATGGTGAGCAGGGGGCCGCCAAAGGCGAAGCAATCATCGGTCAGTTGGGCCATGGGCCGGTGCCTGCGCGTTCAACCTGGACAAGACATCGGCGAGCGGCTCCGCAAAGGCAAGCACCATGGCGGCAATCGCCTCGATATCATCGAGATGCACCACCGGCCGGCCCGCTGCCGGGAACGCCGTGTCGGACGCCACGGCCACGATGCTGGCATCCCCCGGATGCATCGCAGGCTTGCCATTCTCGGCGCGATGGATCTCGATCTTGCGGTGGGCCTCGCGCTTGAAGCCTTCGACCACTACCAGATCAACCGGTGACAGCTTGCCAAGGAGCTCGCCAAGCTTCGCCTCCGGTTCGCCCCGCAGCTCATGCATCAGCGCCCAGCGGCGACCGCTCGAGATGAGAACCTCGCTGGCACCTGCGAGCCGGTGGCTGTGGGAATCCTTGCCCGGCACATCGACATCGAAGGCATGATGCGCGTGTTTGAGGGTTGAGACGCTGGATCCATGTGCCACAAGATGCGGGATCAATCGGGTCAGCAGCGTCGTCTTGCCGGCGCCGCTCCAGCCGGCAAGTCCGATCACGCGGGTCGTTGTGTTGTTGGTTGGAACGGCCATGGCGTCAGGATCGATCATCTTGCGGAATACGTCTGCGGAGGAGACATCGCCTCACGTGCAGTTCTGCTTTGCCATTGCCCGGCCTGCGTTGACAACGAAAAAGCCTCAGAAACGAAAAAGCCGGGCAGCGAGCCCGGCTTTGGAAAAGGGACTGAGGAGGAAGGTGCGTCTCTTACTCGGCAGGCTGCATGGCAGCCGGCACAACGCCCTTCTTCATCTCGTCCTCGACCCAAAGGCTGTGATGCTCCTTGGCCCAGTTGAGATCGACCTCGCCCGAACCCATGGCATCGAACGCGCCTTCCATGCCGATCGAGCCGATGTAGGCATGCGCCAGCATCGCGCCAATCAGCAGCATGCTGACCACGCCGTGCACGACATTCCAGAACTGGAGGTTCAGCACGCCGCCCGCGGTGTAGGGGAAGAGAAGATACCAGCCGGAAACCGACAGGGCCGCACCACCAAGGATGACAGACCAGAACACCATCTTCTGGCCGCCGTTGAAGCGCTTGGCCTTCGGATGACCCTTGCCGATCAGGCCGCCACCCTGGGCGAACCACTGCACATCGATCATGCCGGGGATGTTGTCCTTCACCCAGATCAGGAACATCAGCGCCAGTCCGATCATGAACGGGAAGGCGAGATAGTTATGCGCATACTTGCCCAGCTGGGCCGTCGCCGCGAAAGCGGATTCGCCAAGCAGCGGGATCAGGATTGACTTGCCGAAGGTGATGTTGAGGCCGGACAGGGCCAGCACGATGAAACATCCCGCCGTCGTCCAGTGCACAAAACGGTCAAAACCACCGAACCGGGTGATCGTGCGATTGGTCGGCCCGCCCGCGATCATGATCTTGCCGCGGGTGAAATAGAACACAACCAGCAGGGCCAGCATGCCAAGAATGGCAATGCCGCCGATCAGGTGCATGGTGCCCTGGTGGAACTCGCGCCATTCGCGCCCGGCGGGCCGGATCAGTGTCGCAGACTTGGCATCGGGAATTGTCACGCGCCCACCGATTTCAGCGGCGGAACCGGGCTTCAGGGCATTGAGAAGCTGGTCTTCGGTCACCGACTTGGCGGTCGGGTTGATCTGGGCACCCTGCTGAGCGCCGACCGGGGTCGACAGGCCAAGGCCGATGACCATGGCAACCATGGCTAGGAACGAAAGAATGGACCGCGTCAGACGCATGATGTCCCTCCAGAAACTGTAAATTGACGTAAAAGCATGAGGGTTTCGAACGAGCGAAGGCCGCCAGTCTCGCTGGCGGCCTTTGTCTCGTCAGATGGCGACGGTTTCCTTGTAGGCCGTCTTCCAGCCCCAGGCTCCGGAGCCATAACCGCGCTTGACCACGCGTTCCTTGTAGATCTTGGCGATGATGTCGCCATCACCGGCAAGCAGGGACTTGGTCGAGCACATCTCGGCGCAAAGCGGGAGCTTGCCCTCTGCCAGTCGGTTGGAGCCATACTTCTGGAACTCGGCAGGCGACAGGTCAGCTTCCGGGCCACCGGCGCAGAAGGTGCACTTGTCCATCTTGCCGCGCGAACCGAAGTTGCCGACCTTTGGATACTGCGGCGCGCCGAACGGGCAGGCGTAGAAGCAGTAGCCGCAGCCGATGCACAGGTCCTTGGAGTGCAGCACCACCTTGTCGACCGTCACGTAGAAGCAGTCGACCGGGCAGACGGCGGCGCAGGGCGCATCCGTGCAGTGCATGCAGGCCATCGAGATCGAACGCTCGCCAGGCTTGCCGTCATTGATGGTGACGACACGACGCCGGTTGATGCCCCAGGGCACATCGTTCTCGTTCTTGCAGGCGGTGACGCAAGCGTTGCACTCGATGCAGCGGTCAGCGTCGCAGAGAAATTTCATCCGAGCCATAATTACATTCCTCCTCAAGCCGCCGCGATCTGGACAAGGGTGACCTTGCCTTCATGCATGCCGGTGACCGGGTCATAGCCGTAGGTCGTGACCGTATTGACGCTTTCGCCGAGCACGATCGGGTCCGTTCCCTTGGGATAGTTCCCGCGCTGATCGACGCCCTGATAGAACCCGCCGAAGTGGAAGGGCATCCAGGCCACGCCCTTGCCGACACGCTCGGTGACGAGCGCCTTGACGCGGGCCTTGCTGTTGTTCTCGGGGCCGGACACCCAGACGAACTGGCCGTCCTTGATGCCGCGCGCATTGGCGTCATCCGGGCTGATCTCGACGAACATGTCCTGCTGCAATTCAGCGAGCCATTTGTTCGAGCGCGTCTCTTCGCCGCCGCCCTCGTATTCGACCAGACGGCCGGAGGTGAGGATGATCGGGAAGTTCTTGGCAACACCCTTCTCGATGGCCGCCTTCTGGAAGGTGGTATGCAGGTTGGGGATGCGAAGCGTGCGCTCGTCCGGACGTGCCGGCCACTTGGCGACCAGATCAACACGCGGGGTGTAGATCGGCTCGCGGTGGGTCGGGATCGGATCGGGCAGGTTCCACGCATTGGCGCGGGCCTTGCCGTTGCCGAAGGGCACGCAACCATGCATCAGGGCCACCCGCTGGATGCCGCCCGAAAGGTCGACCGCCCAGCTCACGCCATCGGGGTTGTTACCGCCAATCGAGTTGATGGTGGCGGCCTCTGCCGGCGTCAGGTCCTTGTCCCAGCCCAGGCGCTTGAGGATGCCCATCGTGAACTCGGGGTATCCGTCACGGATTTCCGAGCCCTTGGGCCATGAACCCTCTGCCAGAAGCGTGACGTTGACCTTGCTGCCGTCGGCGCGGGTTTCCTCGCGGGTCACGCCGAAGCGTGGACGGAAGGCACCGCCGCCGTTGATTGGCTCGAGCGAGGTGTCATAGAGCACGTGCGTGCCGGGATGCTTCATCTCCGGCGTGCCCCAGCATGGCCATGGCAGCCCGAAGAAGTCGTTCTCGACGGGCGAGCCCTTGGCGCCGCGCAGTGTCACCAGATCGAACTTGTCCTGGTGCTGCATGTGCAGCTTCAGGCGCTCCGGCGACTGGCCGGTGTAGCCGGTCGACCAGCCACCGCGGTTGATCTCGCGCAGCACGGATTCGGCCTGGGGCTCCATGCCGTACTTGCCCTTGACCATCTGGATGTTCTTGAACATGTCGCCGGCGAAACCGAGCTTCTCGGCCAGCTTGTAGATGACCCAGTAGTCGTTGGCGGATTCGAAGATCGGTTCGACGACCTTCTCGCCCCACTGGATCGAGCGGTTCGAGCAGGTCCGCGAGCCGTCACATTCGAACTGGGTCGCAATCGGCAGGAGGTAGGTGCCGTTCTTGCGCTTGGCCAGCGAGACGAAGTTGGTCGGATGGGGATCGGCCACGACCAGCAGGTCGAGGTTTTCAAGCGCCTTCACGGAATCCGGAATGCGCGGAATGGTGTTTCCGCCATGGCCGAAGACGATCATCGCCTTGAGGTTGTCCTTCTGGTCGACCTGTTCGGCCGGCAGCGAGGCGGCATCGAACCAGCGTGTTGAGGTGTGGCCCGACGTCTCCATGTTGGCCTTGCGGTTGCGGGCAGGGCGACCGCCCTTGGCCGGCACCTCGTCGAAGCGGCTCTGGAGATAGTCATAGGAGACATCCCAGACGCGGCCCCAGTGACGCCAGGCCCCTTCAACCAGCCCGTAGTAGAGCGGCAGGTTGCCGACATCGAGGCCCATGTCCGTCGCGCCCTGCACATTGCAGTGGCCGCGGAAGATGTTGGCGCCGTTGCCCATGCCGCCGACATTGCCGGTGGCCAGCAGCAGCGTGCAGATGGCGCGCACGTTGGCCGTGCCAACCGTGTGCTGGGTCACGCCCATGCACCAGATGAAGGTGGCAGGCTTGACCTTGGCGAAGGTCTCGGCCGCACGCTTGAGCTGGGCTTCTGGAATGCCGGTGATGTCCTCGACCGTCTTGGGGTCGTACTTCTCGATTTCCTTCAGGGCATCGGCCATCCCGTAGACGCGCTGGGAGATGAACTCCTTGTCTTCCCAGCCGTTCTTGAAGATGTGCCACATCATGCCCCAGATCACGGCGATGTCCGTGCCCGAGCGGAAGCGCACATACTCGGTGGCATGCGCTGCGGTGCGGGTCATGCGCGGATCGAACACGATCACGTTGGCGCGGTTGATTTCCTTGCCGGCCAGGATGTGCTGCATCGAGACGGGGTGCGCCTCGGCTGCGTTCGAGCCCATGAAGATCACGGTCTTGGCGTTGCGAATATCGTTGTACGAATTCGTCATGGCGCCATAGCCCCAGGTGTTCGCAACGCCGGCCACCGTGGTGGAGTGGCAGATGCGGGCCTGGTGGTCGACGTTGTTGGTGCCCCAGAAGGCCGCAAACTTGCGGAACAGGTAGGCACCCTCGTTCGAGAACTTGGCCGAGCCGAGCAGGTAGGCCGAGTCAGCGCCCGACTTGGCGCGGATTTCGAGCATCTTGTCGCCGATCTCGGAAATCGCCTGTTCCCAGGAGATCTTGGTCCACTGGCCTTCGACCAGCTTCATCGGATACTTGATGCGGCGGTCGCCGTGGACCAGCTCACGGACCGATGCGCCTTTGGCGCAATGGGTGCCGCGGTTGATCGGGCTTTCCCAGGCGGGCTCTTGCCCGACCCAGACGCCGTTGGCGACTTCGGCCTTGACCGTGCAGCCGACGGAGCAGTGCGTGCAGATGTTCTTGACGACCTTGGTCCCCGTCGCCGGGCCGAAGCCGGCAGCTTCAGCCTTGCGCACGGCACCGATCTGGATCGAGCCGGCCACAGCGAGGCCGCCAGCCACCAGGCCCGAACGGCGCAGGAAGGACCGGCGGTCCATCACACCGGATGACAGGCCGCCGAGTGCTGCCTGAAGCTTGCCGCGCGAGGCGTCGGCGCTCTTGCGTTTGATGAGCATGTGTCGCTCCCCTCAGTAGCTGTTGGTGCGGTAGAAGGCCTTGACGTGCTCGCTTTCGCGGTAGCGCGCCTTGGTCTCTTCCTTGCCCGGATCGTAGGCAGCGGCAGGCGTGACCATGCCTGGTGCCACGGATGCAGCCGCAGCCGCGCCTCCGAGGCTGACGACTTTCATGAAGCCGCGGCGATCAAGCGCCTCTTTGGTCTTCTTCTCAGACATCTGTCTGTCCTCCCCAAATAGCAGAATTGTCACGCAGCCAGCGCCATGGCGCCGGCTTCGATATCCAGAAAGACCCGGCCGACTGCACCAACCGTCCGGTAAAAGGCCGAGGTCTGCGTCATCTCAAGGTCAACGAAAAGTCGTGATGCCCACGGCTTGATGTGGCGCTCGTAGAACACGCGGTCGTCGATCTGGTCAGAGGCGAACTCGCCCATGATCAACCCGCGCATCACGTCGAACAGCATGGCGACATGGTCTTCCGGCTCGCCGATCCGTTCTTCGCGGGCCAGCCCGAGCGCTTCCATGTCGCGGCGCACTTCGGCCAGCGGCCGTTCATGCAGGAAGCCGGTGCGGTAGAAGGAGGCATAGGGCAGCAATTCGCCACGCCCGACGCCGACAAAAAGATCAAAGAATTCACGCTGGATGGCGGCAGGGTCGGCGTTGGCCGCGGCTTCGGCCAGCATCAGGTGAGCCGTGCCAAGTTCCGAGCCATCACCGCGGAAGCGCGCGACCTGGGCCAGCACCTCGGCGGTTGGCGCACGCCACAGCAGCGCACCCAGAAGGGCATATTCGTCTGCGCGCGCGATGTCTTCTGGAGCAACATCCATCACCGCAGCCTTGTCGTCAGCAAGCGCGGGAGACTGATCGTAAAGGTCAGGCCTGAGATCGCGGCGGGGAACACCGGTGGCGGTTTCGACGGCGATCACGCGGTCGGAAGGCACACGCTTCCATGAGGAGATGGCGGGCTGGGAAATGCCGAGTTGCCGGGCCAGCGCACGCACGCCGCCAGCAGCTTCGATCGCCCTGTCCAGACCAGGATCTCTTGCGGTCAAGATGTTTCCCCACGACATCGGTTCGACCGATCTGATGCCGGTCTCTTCGAGTGCGCGATAAGAAGCGCTTATCGATTGAAATTGCAACAGTTCCAAAGTCCGGTCCGGTGTTTTTTTGACCAGTTCTGGTCCCTTTAAATCGTCCAAGGATGCCTCAGATCGGCGTTGCACCGCCTCCCCGGCGTCGGATGACCTTGTTCGAGCGCCCTTCGGCGGCACTTGTGGCATCCTCCGAGCTGGCGCGCATGGTGCGCTGCACACTTTCCGAAGTGCCATTTTCAGCCGTCTCTTTGGCTGTTTCGGGGGTGTTCGCGTCCAGATCCCGCGCATCGTCCACGTGCGTGGCCTTGACATGTTGCATTGCAGCATCGGTCAGGCGCACAGTCTGGAGGCTTGGATCATGGCGATCTTGCGGCGGATTGTCGCGATTGCCTACTTGCTGGGCATTCTGCTCGTCTTTCGGTTGTTCAGGCACAGTGCTGAACACCTCTGCGAGAAAGCTCCTGGCTTGTTCGAGATCGGATTCGGTCAGCGGCCCGAAGCCGTGCACCGCTCCGGGAGTATTGTAATCATAGGCATAGTCGAGTGCCGGGCTGACAAAATCCCGGATCGCGGGATCGGTGGCCCAGAGGGTCCGCAAGGCCTCGCGGCGGAGCGCTTCGGGAACACCCTTGCGCATGAACGCGCCAAGGTCAGCACCGGGCTTGAGGTCCGCGATGGAGGGCAAGGAACTCACCAACTCGGCATCGATGATCTCGCCGGTTTCCGGGTCGCGCGGGCGGGTGTCAGGCTCTGTCTCGTCCGCTGTCTGCGCCGGAGCTTTCGGTGGCGCAGTCAGGGCATTGCGGGCCTCGGCTTCCGTCTGGCGCTTGCGGTCAGACCAGCGGGCCAGGAAACCCTTGCCGCGGTCGCCATCATCCTCTGGCGGTCCGGCGGGGCTCATGGCTCGTCCTCGACGCTGCCGACAGGGCGTCCGCCTTCAGTGCGCATCACCCTGTCGGGACGATCGGGCCGTCCGGCGAAAGCATCGCGATTGGCCTTGTCGCGCTTGCGCTTGATGAAGGGCCGTTCGATGTGATGTGCCTTATAGAATGAAAGCACGTGGTCAGCGATGCCTTCAGGCATGGCGACCACCTCGACCACGTCGCCCATGCCTTCGAGATAGCCCTCGCCTTCGGTCGGATCGGCCGTCACGCCCACCACTTCGAGAGGCGGATCAATGCCGGTGGGGCGGACGCTGACCCAGAGCTTGCCGTGGCCGGAGGTGAAGTTCTCGATCAGTTGCGCGGTGTCCGACGAATACAGGCTCAGCGCGCACGGGCCGGCATAGAAGCGCTCCGAACGACCGTCCTTGCCGAGCGAGGTCCAGGCCGGAACATCCGGCGCATCGGCGAGCACCGCCACCGGAGCCCATGTGTGATCGATCCACGGATTGTCGATCTCGCGGCGCTCGACGACGACCCCAACGGTCAGATGCTCGACAGCCATGGATGAAACTCCTTCGCTGGCGGTCAGTGGCCGGCCAGGAGCGGCAGGCCGGTGACCAGATTGTGCGGCTTCAGGCGCAGATGACGATCCTCCGTCATGGCCATCAGCAGGTAGACCGGCTTGTCGCGCGCTTCCTCGGAGACCCGCGAGGTCTCCGAAAAGGTCAGCCGGAACAGGCCGATGACGCGGGCCATCAGATCGGGCGGCACGGCCTTTCCGGCCCAAAGCGCGTTGCCGATCCTGGTTGCGTCGGCATCCAGCCCGACGAACCAGCGCCAGTCGCCATCCTCGATCCGGTCCAGCGCCTCGATGCGCACCTCTGTCCCGTGCAGATGCCCGATCCAGATGGCCAGCGCGGATGCCAGCGCTGCGCGGCCCGAGGGTTGCCCGCCCAGATCCAGAACCATGTCGAAGGCATCGGAGCGCTGCCAATAGCCGTCAGCGTTGGCGGGCTTCAGCACATCGAGCTTCTTCGAGGCGGCTTCACCCATCATCGAGAGCAGTGGCGAGGCGTGGCGCTCCTCCTCGTGCATCTCGACGATGTCGGAATCAGCCAGCAGGATCGTATTGTCCTGAACCGTGACGCGCTGGGAGCGGAACAGGCATTCTGCCGCACGCACCACGAATGGGTCATCGCAGGCATCGAAGGCATTGCGCGCGATGACATGGGCCATCTGGAGCATGAACAGCGGCGGCACACCCTTCCAGCCCTCGCGCGTCAGGCTCATGTAGGCAGCCTCCAAGCTTGGTGACGCCACCAGCCTGTCGCGAAAACCGACCATGAACCGCCAGTTCTCCTGCGCGTCGGCATCGGCCAGCGCCATGATCTCGGCCTCCGTGACGGCGCTGCGCGGATCATCCAGCAACCGGGCGTGCAAGGCGCGCTCTGCGTCGCAGGCTTCCGGCGGCGGCATCAGTTCCTTCCGAGCCAGATAGGCCTTGAGGTATTCGTCGGTGACGACCAGCCCGCCAGCCGCATCATGCTCCAGCAGGACATGGCCAGACGAGGCCCAGAAGTGCTTGCTCACGAAAAGTTCCTCCGGAACCGGGTCTTCATGGCGTCTTGTCCTTCATCATCGCCAGCAGGTCCACCTCTTCGGAGACCACGTCTTCCTCGCCCTCGACTTCGAAGAAATCGAACGCCCGGAAGCCGCCGCGCGGTGCGTCCGGCCCGAGTGCTTCGGCGCGGGGCACCAGCGTGCGGAAGCGCTCCTTGACCTCGCCGTCCTCGATGCTCCGGTGCAGCGCCACCAGCGTCTGGGCAGGATGGTCGCACAGCGAGGCCGAGAAGGCGATTTCCTCCTCGGCGGCCGCGCGCGCGCTCGCCATGTCCGGTGCGCCCAGTTCGCGCATCAGGGCCTCGGCAAAGGCCGTTACCAGCGCTTGCCGCTCCTCGTCGGTCACAGGCGTGACGATGGCAAGTGTCGCCCAGCCAAAACTGCCAATGCCGAGAAAACCCGACCGGAAGGCCGAGCGCTCCTTGGGCCCGAGCGTCTCGATGTCGGCCTCCATGAACATGAAGGAGCCCGGCACACACCATTCGCCCGCCTCCGCCGCTTTGGCAAAGACAAACGTGTCCGACGGGTCTAGCCGGATGGTCCGAAGCAGCTTCATCCCGCTCACAGCTTTGGTTCCCGCCTGACCGGATCGAACCACTCGGCCCGGCCCAGCGCATCGATCAGGCTGCGTCGTTCCTCGCCATGCTGGCTCTTGATCAGGAGATCGCCATTGGGCTCGATACCGTGGCGCAGGCCGGGTTCCCGGCCGAGACGGTCGAGCCAGCGCTTGACCACGGCGCGGGGTCCGCGCGTCAGCCATTCATCGGTGCCAAGCATCAGATGCCGGCAGAAGCTCTCGACCAGATCGACAGGAGCGACATCCTCGAAGCCGAGCTCATCCATGGCGATGCCCGCGCCGGGCTTGGCGGAGCGCTCGCCGCTTTCCAGGTCAAGCAGGGATGCAGCACGCAGCATGGCGCCGAACACCAGCCAGCGCGGCGCCTCATCGGCAGCGCAATCGGCGGGCCACGCCGTGCGTCCGCCACCGAGCAGGCCGTGATCCATCAGAAGCGCGTCGGGCCACGCAAACATCATCGGCCGCTCGGGCGGACAATGGATCGCCATGGTATCGGCGAGGGCGTTCATGCCCATGTAGTGCGCGAGTCTGGCCGTCATCAGTGGCTCTTCAGGCTCAAGCACCACCGCGAACTCAACCAGATCGAAACGCCGCACCCAGACGAGCGAGGCGGCGCCAAGCTCGTCGGCGTTGGCCACGGCATGGGCAAAGGCGTCGCCCGATTCGCGCAAGGTGGTGCAGGTGAAGCCGGGAGGCATCAGCGGATCGCGCCGTAGCGAGGCCGTTCGGGACGAAGCGCTGGCAGACATGGGGAACGTCTTTCCTTGGCGATGCGGCCATCGGCCTTGCCGCTCGGGCGGCTGGCAACCATTGGCTGTCTTGGATGGGCTGTCTTGGAATTGTTTCAATTCCATATAAGACGACCTTCAGGCAAGAGCAGCCACCGCAGGCGGTCGCCAGGCGGACGCTGTGACAAGAAACGTCGGGTTGGAGGACACTATGGCAGCAAACCGGGATGGCGAAGGCAGCCGTATCGTTGCCGTGTGCTCCTGTGAGGACACAATGCCGCTCGATCTGGCTGCCATCGCCACAGGCTGTCAGGGAGCCGAATTGAAGACGGCGCGACATCTGTGCCGCAGCCAGGTCGATGCCTTCAAGGCGATGCTTGCCGGAACCCCGGCACAGGCTGCCCCCGGGCAGATCCTCGTTGCCTGCACGCAGGAAGCCCCGCTGTTCACCGAGATCGTGGAGGAAACGGGGTTCGCTGGTGAGATCGGCTTCACCAACATCCGCGAACTGGCGGGCTGGTCCGATCAGGCAAAAGCGACCGGCCCGAAAATGGCCGCCCTGCTCGCTGCCAGCACCGAGCCGATGGCGCCCACCCGCTTCACCACGCTGACGAGCGCTGGTGTGGCGCTAGTCTACGGGCGAGACGAAACCGCGATCGAGATTGCCCGCCGCCTCTCCGACACGCTGGACGTGACCGTGGTCCTGTCGCGGCCCGGCGACGTGACTCCGCCGAGCACCGCCGATTTCCCGGTGTTTCGCGGCACGGTCGCTGCTGCCACCGGCTGGCTCGGGGCCTTCGAGCTGACCATCAACGACTTCGCGGCACCCAGTGCATCGTCGCGAGCCAAACTTGTGTTCGGCGAGCCGCGCAACGGTGCAACCTCCCAATGCGATATCGTCATCGACGTGGCAGGCGGCAATCCGCTTTTCAGCGGTGGCGACCTTCGCGCCGGCTACCTTCGCGCCGACCCCGGCGACCGGGCGGGTATCGAGGCGTTGATCGCCGCTGCCACTGGCCTCGTCGGCGAATTCGACAAGCCGCAGTATGTGGCCCTGAACGAGGGGCTCTGCGCCCATTCGCGCTCCCGCAAGGTCGGTTGCACCCGCTGCCTTGATCTTTGCCCGGTGGGCGCCATCACGCCGAACGGCGACCATGTCGCGATTTCCGCCGAGATCTGTGCCGGTTGCGGCGCTTGCGCCTCGGTCTGTCCGACAGGCGCCGTGACCTATGCGCTTCCCCCGGCCGATGTGGTGCTGCGCAAGTTGCGCACATTGCTCGTCACGTATGCTGAAGCAGGCGGCAAGCAGCCGGTCGTGCTGGTCCATGACGGTGACCACGGCGAGCCACTGCTCGACGCTCTCGCCCGCCATGGGCGCGGCCTGCCGGCCAATGTGCTGCCCCTGCGCGTCAACGAGGTGACGCAGGCCGGGCTTGAACTGAGCGCTGCCGCGCTCGCCTTCGGGGCTTCCGCCGTGCGCTTTCTCGGGCGTGCGAAACCGAAGCATGACCTGTCCGGCCTCATGCGCAATGTTGACTATGCCAACACCCTTGCCGGCGCGCTCGGCTATGGCGAGGCGCGCTGCGGGCTGATCGAAACCGATGATCCTGACCAGCTCCGCGCCGCGCTCGATGCGATCGTGCCGGCCCAGACACTGCGCCAGCCGGCGCGTTTCCGTCCCATGGGCGAGGGGCGCTCGCTGCTCAAGAGCGCAATTGTCGAGATGCACCGCGCCGCTCCAGAGCCGGTTGCCCGCGTGGCGATGCCGGACCGCGCGCCCTTCGGCGGTCTTGTGATCGAGGCCTCGGGTTGCACCTTGTGTCTGGCCTGCGTCTCGGCCTGCCCGGTCCAGGCGCTTCAGGACGACAAGGACAAGCCGACGCTGAAATTCCAGGAAGACCTTTGCGTTCAGTGCGGCCTGTGTGCCGCGACATGCCCCGAAAAGGTGATCAGTCTGGCGCCGCAGCTCGACTTTGAGGTCTGGGCCGCGCCTCCGCGCATCATCAAGCAGGAAGAGCCGGCCCATTGCCTGAACTGCGGCAAGGCCTTCGGCGTGCAGTCCACCATCGATCGCATCGTCGCCAAGCTGGAGAACAAGCACTGGATGTTCGCCGGCGACCTCGCCAAGCGCACCTCCCTGATCCGCATGTGCGAGGATTGCCGGGTTGAAGTGGTGGTCAACGAGAGCTTCGATCCGCACGAGAACCGGCCAAGGCCCGCTCCAAGGACGACCGAAGACTATCTCAGGGAGCGGCGCGAGCGCGGCGAAGACCCGCTGGGGTGAGGCTGATGTGAGCCGCTTGGCTCAGCGCGTCACCTTCTCCAGCCACTCCACCAGTGCCTTGCGGTCGTCCGCCGAGGTGATCACCTGCTCCGGCATCTTGGTGCCGGGCGTGTAGGCATTGGGTCCGATCTCAAACAGGCGGGCAATGGTCTCGCGGTTCCAGACGATGTCCATGCCCTTCAGAGCCGGCGAGAAGTTGTAGCCGTGCGCCGTGGCGATGCGCCGCCCGAAGATGCCATGCAGCGTCGGGCCGGCCCGGTTGCCACCGTCAGCCGTCAGAGTATGGCAGGCCGCGCAGGCACGGAACACCTCTGCCCCCCGCTCGCCGCGAAACGCCGCCAGCGGGTCAGCTTCGGAGCGCGGCACCACCTCGCCGACATGCTCGCCCGTGCGCGCATTCCAGCGCCTGACCAGACGGTCCGCTCCGCCGGACAAAAGCTCATGTCCATCCGGCGTGAAGGCCAGCGACCAGACCGGCAGACCCGGCCCGACAAGGTTGGCGCGCACAGCGCGGCTGGCGCGTTCGATGATGGCCACGTTGCCGCGAATGCCGCCCGCTGCCACTGCGCTGCCATCGGCCGTGATCGCCAGCGCCACCAGCGGCGTGGGCGCGATCTCGAGTTCGGCCCTGATGCGGCCATCGCTGCCGACGAAGCGCAGTTGCCCATCGCCGCCCGCGACAGCCACTTCGCCGTCAGGTGCCGACACGACTGCATTGAGCACAGCTGGCAGCGTCACCACCCGGGCGGCTGTGCCGTCGGCGGGCCAGAAACGCACCGTCGCATCGTAGCCCGATGTGGCCGCGGTTCCATCGGCAAGGAAGGCGATTCCATTCACATTGCCGCTGTGGCCACTGAGCACGCGCGCCGAACCACCTGCCAGCGGTGACAAACGAGCAGTCCCGTCCCATGAGGCAGAGCCGATGAGCCGTCCATCCGGCGATTGGGCCAGCGCGACGATCGGCCCGGTATGCCCCTCGATGACCTGTTCGGGCTCAGGTCTGCCGATCCGCCAGATGGCAATGCGGCCATCTTCTCCGGCGCTGGCGAAGCGGCCATCGGCCAGCGCCAGCACCGTGTTGACCGAACCGTCATGGAAGCGCAGCACGGCTTCGGCATTGCCCGCACCGGTGCGCCAGACGATGACCGACTGGTCGAACGAACCGGTGACGGCCCGTTGCCCGTCAGCCAGGATCGCCACGGCCCGCACCGGCCCGCCATGGCCGCGCAATTGCTGCGCAGACGCCGGCATCGGCGCGAGAGCCAGTGCGATGGCCGCAAAAAGGCCGAGAAGCGGCTTAGTGCAGCGTGACGCGCGCATAGGGGCTTTGCAGCGGAAACGGTGGGATCGTCGCCTCGAAGGAAGCGCCATCCTCGGCCACCATCTGGTAGACGCCGGTCATGCTGCCATGGGGCGTGTCGAGTGGGCAGCCCGATGTGTAGGTGAAGCGTTCGCCCGCCTTCAGCACCGGCTGTTCGCCGACGACACCGGGGCCCTTGACCTCGTGCAACTGGCCGTGGCCATCGGTGATGCGCCAGTGCCGGGCGATGAGCTGCACGGTCTGGTCAGCCTCGTTGACGATGTCGATCGTGTAGGCCCAGAAGTAACGGTTGTCCTTTGGCGAGGATTCGCTTTCCATGAAGGATGGCGTCACGGAGACGTGAACGCCGCGCGTCTTGGCGCTATACATGGCGATACCCTTTCCATGCCCAAGTCATGCCATACACAAGCCGAAGCCGGGGGCTGCTCCGGTCTGGTGTTCTCTCTCGTCCTAGTCTCCATCGAACCGCCATGCAATCACAGACAAAGCCGCAGCCCGAACGTGTCGTTGCGAACATCAGGCTCTGGACCTTGCCATGCTTGATGGCTTGATGCGCCAGATCATCGATCCGCCGCTGCTGCTGGCGGGCCGGGTCCTCGCCCGCAACGGCGTGCAGGCCGATGCAGTGACCGCATTCGGCCTTGTGCTCGGGCTCGGCTGTGCTGCCGCGATCTGGCTGGGCTTCGACATGCTGGCGCTGGCCTTGCTGCTCGCTGGCCGGCTCTGCGACGGATTGGACGGTGCGGTCGCCGCAGCCCGGCAGCGGACGGACAGGGGCGGTTTTCTCGATATCGTCTGCGATTTCGTGTTCTACGGCGCGGTCGTGCTGGCTTTTGCCTTGCGCGATCCGGCGGCCAACGCTGTTCCGGCCGCCGTCCTGCTGTTCAGCTTCTATGTCAACGCCGCAACCTTCCTCGCCTATGCCGCGATCGCGGCCAAGCGCGGGCTGGAAACCACCTCGCGCGGCCACAAGACCATCTATTTCACGGCGGGGCTGGCCGAGGGTTCCGAGACCATCGCCGTGTTCATCGCCATGCTGCTGCTGCCCGAATGGTTTGCCGTTCTGGCGTACGGGTTTGCAGCGCTTGTGATTGTCACCGCACTCAGCCGGTCGATAATCGCGTGGACAACCTTCCACGATTGAGGGCAGGCAGGCGCGCACCTGTTGCGCTTTTGGCCGCAGGATTCAAGAACAGCGCATGTCTACTGCTTCCCCTGCCAAAATGCCGGCCATCCTGCCAGGCATCCAGTCCGATGAGACGATTGCCGGGTTCTTGGAAGCCGGCATCATCACGGTGGCCAGTCCGGTTCTGGCGGGCCAGATCCAGCCATCGAGCCTTGATCTGCGCCTTGGCCGAAGGGCCTGGCGGGTGCGGGCCAGCTTCCTGCCGGGCCGGGACCGGCTGCTGTCACAGCGCCTTGAGCAGGTAGCGCTGCACGAGATCGATCTGAGCAAGGGCGCCGTGCTGGAAACCGGCTGCGTCTACATTGCCGAATTGCAGGAAGGCCTTGCCCTGCCAAAGGGACTGGCAGCAGCGGCCAACCCCAAAAGCTCGACCGGTCGTCTCGACGTCTTCACGCGCATCATCACGGACCGGGCGCGCGAGTTCGATCTGGTCGAGGAGGGCTATCACGGCCCGCTCTACATCGAGATCAGCCCGCGTACCTTCCCGATTCTGGCGCGCACCGGCTCCCGGCTCTCCCAGATCCGTTTTCGCAGTGGCGGTGCGCGGCTCAGCGACGAGGAACTGCTGCTGCTGCACCGGCGCGAGACGCTGGTGGCAGCGCGCGAGCCGAATATCCAGGGCGGCGTGGCGGTCAGCGTCGACCTCTCCGGCTTCGACGGCATCATCGGCTACCGTGCTAAGAAATACACCGGGCTGATCGATGTCGACCGCGTCGGCGCCTATCCGGTGGTCGATTTCTGGGAACGGCTCGATGCCGACGGAACCGGCTCCCTGATCCTCGATCCTGGCCATTTCTACATTCTGGCTTCGAAGGAGGCGGTGCATGTGCCGCCCGACTATGCCTGCGAGATGATGCCCTTCGATGCGCTGGTCGGCGAGTTCCGGGTGCACTATGCCGGGTTTTTCGACCCCGGTTTCGGTCATGCCAGTGCCGGGGGCTCAGGTGCCCGTGCCGTGCTCGAAGTGCGCTCGCGCGATGTTCCGTTCATCCTGGAGGATGGGCAGATCGTGGGCCGGCTGGTCTACGAGCATATGGCCACCCGCCCGCGTGCCCTCTACGGCGCTGATCTCAAGTCCAACTACCAGGGTCAGTCCCTCAAACTGTCGAAACATTTCAGGGCCTGACAGGCTAGCCGTTGTGCGCTTAAAGCTCGCGCGGCGTGATCGTCATCCAGCCTTCAAGGCTCTCGCCCGGGCCAAGCGCCTTGAGCGGCGTGACGGCGCGGGCCGCCGCATCGCTGGGCGCGCCGATGCCGTGGCTCTGCGGCTCGAAGCAGACGAACCCGGAATCGGGCGGCGTCCACAGCACCGGGTGACGGAAGCTGTCGCTGGCATCGACGCCGAGCGCCAGTCCGGTGGACGGCGTGGAAAAGACCGCCTCGCCAACCCAGTCGACATAGCTGACGGCCAGTTCGCCGACCTGCCTGATCGGACGTGCCCGACCGAATGGCCCGCCATCCGGCAGGCTCCGGACACCGGTGGCGCGATAGCCAGGGCCGAGCACGAGTTCGCGCCGGCTGGTCAGGGTCAGTTCGGTATCGTCAGCACAGGCAAACCACGGGTGAAAGCCCGCTCCGAAGGGCAGCACGCGGTCCGCCAGGTTGGTGAGCATCAGGGATAGGCGCACGTGCTCGTCGTGCAGCGTCAACGTCAGGGCTGCCCTGTAGCGGTAAGGATCATCGCCTGCGAGGCGTGCATGCACCAGCGTGATGCGAGCAGGCTCTTGCTGCTCGACCTCCCAGCGCGATTGCCAGCCAAAGCCATGGATCGTCGCATTCATGGCCGGGTCGTTGATCGGCAGATGCAGCACCTGGTTGCCGTCATCGACAAGGCCACCGAAGGCACGATTGGCGAACGGGATCATCGGCCACAGCCCGAATCGGTTCGGCGCGGCCAGGCCCGGAACCACCCCCTCGGGGCTGAACAGCAGGGCATGGCGGCGGCCTGATGGCGCGAACCAGTTCAGCGCCGTGATGATGCCGCCATGCGCCGGCGACAGGCGCGCGGTGAAGGCGGCTGTGCCCAGAGTGATGACAGGATCGGTCGTCATGGCTGAAACCTCGGATGGGTGGCGGGGTGCGCATCGGTCAAGGGCAATGATGCCCCCGCGCGTCATGCCGCTTTTCCTTTGCCCCACAAAGCGCTATGAGCAGCGCACAGAAGCGGGCTGTCGCGGGCCCCGCAGCGTTTGTGCGCAGACAGAAGACCGCCAACACTGAGATCGGATGGAGCCTGGATGGCAAAGGAAGAACTGCTCGAGTTTGACGGAACTGTCGCCGAAGTGCTGCCGGATGGCCATTTCCGCGTCAAGCTGGACAACGATCACATGGTGCTGGCCTATGCTGCCGGCAAGATGAAGAAGAACCGGATCAGGACCATTGCCGGTGACCGTGTCGTCGTCGAGATGTCGCCTTACGACCTTGACCGGGGCCGGATCAATTTCCGCCAGAAGACCGCCGCCGTGGGCATGCCCGCCGGTGGCAATCGCCGCCCGCCTCCGCGCCGCCGCTGAGCTTTCGCGCTCAGGGCCGTCGCTGGTCCGCAAGCCAGTCCAGTGCGCCACGGGCCGCAACAAGCCCGCTGGCAAAGCTGGCCTGCAGCAGATAGCCCCCGGTCGGCGCTTCCCAATCCAGCATCTCGCCGGCCACGAACACGCCGGGCCTGACGTTCAGCATCAGCCGTTCGTCCACTGCCGAGTGCTGCACGCCGCCCGCCGAGGAAATTGCGCGGTCGAAGGCTGACAGCCCGGTCACGGTCAACGGAACGGCCTTGATGCGCTGAGCCAGCGCGTCCGCCTCGCCTGGCACCGGCCCTGCCTCGCGCACAAGACCCGCAGCGACAGGCGACAATCCGGCGCGCTTGCGCAGAACCGTTGCGAGCGTTGCCCCGTCGCGTGGTCCTGCCAGCTTGCCTGCCAATGCCGCCTCGCCGAGGTCAGGGCGCAGGTCGAGCGTCAGATGCGCCTGCTTGTCTTGTGCCAGGGCGGCCCTGATCGCAGGCCCAAGGGCATAGATCACGCCGCCTTCAAGTCCACCGCGGGTCAGGATCGCTTCGCCGCGCACGGTGCGACCCTGATGCGTGATGGCGATGCGCTTGAGAGGTGCGCCGTGAAAGCGCGCCGCCAGAACATCCGACCAGCGGATCAGCACCCCGACATTGGCCGGTACGAGATCGGCGACAGTGACGCCGGCCGCCCGCAGCACGCCAACCCAGCCCCCATCGGAGCCGAGGCGCGGCCAGCTTGCGCCGCCCAGCGCCAGAACCGTGACATCGGTCCTGACGGAAAGCGGGCCGCCCGGGCCTGAAATGGCCAGGCTGCCATCGGCGTTCCAGCCGCGCCAGTCGTGCCGGGTTTCGATCCGGACACCAAGATGGCCCAGCCGCGACAGCCAGGCCCTGAGCAGGGGCGAAGCCTTGAACGCATTCGGGAAGACACGGCCCGACGAGCCGACAAAGGTCTGCTGGCCAAGGCCTTCGCACCACCGAGTCAGCGCCAGCGGTGGCAGGGCTTCGAGCATCGGCGCGATCCAGTCCGCCGCAGGGCCATAGCGCGTCACGAAGCGTTCGAGCGGTTCGGAATGGGTGAGATTCAATCCGCCACGACCCGCCATCAGGAACTTGCGACCCACCGAGGGCATGCGCTCATGGACCGTGACCGACAGGCCGGCCCGCGCCAGTTCCTCCGCGGCCATCAATCCCGCAGGACCGCCGCCAATCACGGCGGCACGCCGCGCGGCTGGACCTTCGCTCACGTCGCGCAGGGGCTCTGGCGCGCTCATCGTGCAGGTCTCATGAGGCCGGGCCGGCCGGAGCATCGGGCGGATATACATGGACCGCGCCATTGCGATCGCTGACGAGATGGCGTCCGTCAGCCTGCGGCATCAGGAAATCGGGACCGATCGGCACCTTGCCGTGGCCGCCGGGCAGATCGAGCACATAGGTCGGCTGTGCCAGCCCGGAGAGATGCCCGCGCAACTGGCGCATGATCGCCTGCCCCTCGGCAATGCTGAGCCTGAAATGCGCCGTGCCGGGCGCGAGATCGGGATGGTGCAGGTAGTAGGGCTGCACCCGGTTCTCGACAAAGGTGCGCATCAACGCCGCCAGCGTCGGCGCATCGGCATTGATGCCCTTCAGCAGCACGCTCTGGCTGAGCAGAGCGATTCCGGCCTCGGCCAGCAGGCCGATGGCGGCCTTCGCAGCCGGGCTGAATTCACGCGGATGGTTGGCATGGATGCCGACATAGACCGCCTTTCCACCAGAGGTCAGCGCCTTGACCAGCCGTGGCGTCACACGGTCCGGATCGACGATCGGCACGCGCGTGTGCCAGCGCACCACCTTGATGTGCGGCATCGCGGCGAGAGCCTGCATCAGCGTCTCGATCCGGCGCGCCGACAGCATGAACGGGTCACCGCCGGTGATAATCACCTCCCAGATGCCCGCTTGTCCTGAAAGATACGCCATGGCCCGGTCGAAGGCGGCCCCGGCAAGCGCCTTGCCGCCCGGTCCGACCATTTCGCGGCGGAAGCAGAAGCGGCAATAAACCGGGCAGGCGTGCAGCATCTTGATCAGGGCCCGGTCCGGATACCGGTGCACGATGCCGTCGACCGGCGCATGCGCCTCATCGCCGATCGGGTCGGCCAGCTCTTCCGGCATGGCGCTCAACTCACGCAGGTCAGGCACGAACTGCCGCGCGATTGGATCGGCCCCGTCGGCCGGATCGATCAGCGCCGCCATCGCCGGCGTGATGGCGATCGCATAGCGTTCTGCGACCTCAGCGAGCTCAGGGCCCGCATCGGCCCGCAGAAGCCCTGCCGCCACCAGATCGTCAATGCCGCGCAAGGTCTGGCCGTTTGCGGGAGCATCGGGCCCGGACACGAGCACAGCCGGCCTGGCATTCCGCACAGGGCCCGGGGCAGGCCGTTCGGCAAGATGCATGCGGGCATGACGGATGCTGGAACTCATCGCGTGGTCATGACGGGTTCGGCGACTGGCGTCCAGATCACATCGTCGATCCGGCTCGCGCCCACAGCCAGCATGACCAGCCGGTCGAGCCCCAGCGCGATCCCTGCCGTCGGTGGCATCAGCGGCAAGGCCGCCAGCAATTCCTCGTCGATGGGGTAGCATTCGCCATAGATGGCCAGCTTCTCGGCCATATCCGCCTCGAAGCGGCGGCGCTGCTCGACAGGGTCGGTCAACTCGGCAAAGGCATTGGCCAGCTCGACGCCGCAGGCATAAAGCTCGAAGCGCTCGGCCACAGCCGGGTTGCCCGGCTTGGGCCGCGCCAGTGCCGCTTCGCTGATCGGATACTCGCACAGGATGGTGGCGCGCCCGATGCCGAGACGGGGCTCGATCCGGTCGACCAGAATGCGGCTGTAGATGTCGCTCCAGCTGTCGTCTGGTGCTGTCCTCAGCCCAATGGCATGGGCTGCGCGGGCCAGCGCGGCAACATCCTGTCCGGCCGTGCCCGTGCAGGTGGCCATCAGGTCGATTCCGGCATGCTGCGCGAAGGCCTCGGCCACGGTCAGGCGGTCAGGCTCGGCGAACGGGTCCATGGCAAGGCCGCGAAAGCTGAACTGGCTTTTGCCGGCCGCCTGCGCGGCCAGCGCCAGCACGGTCGCCGCATCGGTCATCAGGCTCTCGTATGGAGCGTTCGCCCGATACCATTCGAGCATGGTGAACTCGGGATGGTGCAGCGCGCTGCGCTCGCGGTTGCGGAAGACGCGGGCGAAATCGACGATTCGTGTCTCGCCGGCGGCGATCAGCTTCTTGGCGGCAAATTCCGGCGAGGTGTGCAGGTAAAGCTGCCCTGCATTGCCGCTGAGATCGGTCTCGGCAGTGGCGAACGCGTGCAAATGGGTTTCGTTGCCGGGCGAAATCTGGAGTGCAGCACCTTCGACCGCCACGAAATCCTCCGTGGCAAACCAGCTGCGCAGCGCTGCCATGATGCGGTTGCGGCCAAGCAGGAACGGGCGGCGGCGCAGATGCTCATCGCGGGACCACCAGGGCCGCGATGGCACGGGGCGGGCGGACAACGGACGCGCTGCCTGATCGGCCATCGGGGCTTCCCTTGTGGTGCAAAATCTGTCAGTGACGCGCCCGAAACAACGCTTTGCTCGGCGCAACCGCGCCTGATCTACCGCCAAGGACATCCCGTGACCAGAGTCATCGCCAGCTCCGTCCGCAAGGGCAACATCCTCGAAGTCGAAGGCCGGCTCTATGCCGTGCTGTCTGCCGAGAGCTTCTTTCCGGGCAAGGGCACACCGACCACCCAGATCGACATGCGCCGCCTGTCCGATGGCGTGAAGACCTCGCATCGTTACAAGACCACCGAGCAGGTCGAGCGCGCTTTCGTCGAAGACCGCGAGTTCTCCTATCTCTATCAAGATGGCGACAACTTCGTCTTCATGAACCCCGAGAACTACGAGCAGCTCACTGTCATGGCCGATGTCGTGGGCGATTACGCCCCGTATTTGCAGGAAGGCATGATCTGCCAGCTCTCCATCTTCGAGGAGAATGCCGTCGGCATCCAGTTGCCCGCACGCATCGTGCTCGAGGTGGTGGAGACAGAACCTGCGATCAAGAATCAGACCGCGTCGTCCTCCTACAAGCCAGCCATCATGAACAATGGCGTGCGTGTCATGGTCCCGCCCCACATCGCAGTCGGCACCCGTATCGTGGTGCAGACCGAGGACGGCACCTACGTGGAACGCGCCAAGGATTGATCCTGACCGCCGTGACCGGCTGTCCGCCCGGTGGGTGAAGGCTCAAGCCACCGCAAGCCGCGACACGACCTCGTCCCCGATCGCCAGGCTGGCTGTCAGGCCCGGGCTTTCGATGCCGAACAGCGTGACAAATCCGGGCACGCCATGGTCGCGCGGCCCTTCGATCCGGAAATCCGGCATCGGCTCGCCGGGGCCGTGCAGTTTGGGGCGGATGCCGGCATAGTCCGGCGTCAGCGCACCATCCGGCAGGGCCGGCCAGTAACTGCGGATGGCGGCATAGAAACTTGCCGCGCGCGCCGGATCGACGGCGAGATCCTGATCATTGGCGACCCATTCCACGTCCGGCCCGAACCGGACGCGCCCTGCCAGGTCGAGCGTGGCATGCACGCCGAGGCCGGCGGCTTCCGGTGTCGGATAGATCAGGCGTGAAAACGGCTGGCGGCCTTGCAGCGAGAAATAGTTGCCCTTGGCATAGGCCTGCGTTGGCAGCAGCTGTTTTGGATAGGCGGTGAGCAGCGCAGCCAGCGCCGGTGCCCCATGGCCTGCGCAATTGACGAACAGGCGGGTGCGGATCGTGGCCGACTCCGCACCCCCTGTCTCGACCACGATGTCTGCGCCATCGCGCCTGAGGCCGATCACCGGCGCTTGGAACGCGAAAAGCCCGCCGGCATTCTCGATGTCGCCTTGCAGCGACAGCATGAACGCGTGGGAATCCAGCACCCCCGTCGAGGGCGAGACGATCGCGGCGATGGCTGACAGTTCCGGCTCCAGCGCCTTGATCTCGTCAGCGCCGATCAGCCTGAGATCGGCAACGCCCGCTGCCGACGCACGCGCCATGATGGCGTCAAGGCGCGGCACCTGCCCCTCGTCCGTCGCCACGATCAGCTTGCCGCAACGCGCGAACGGCAGGCCTCGCTCGGCGAGATAGCGATAGAGCGCGATCTTGCCGGTCACGCACAGGCGCGCTTTCAACGAGCCTTCGGGATAATAGAGGCCTGCGTGGATGACCTCGCTGTTGCGCGAGGATGTTTGTGTGCCGATGCCTTCGCGGGCATCGAGCACGAGGACCTCATGGCCGGCCAGCGCCAGCGCGCGTGCCACAGCGAGGCCGACAACGCCGGCCCCAGCAACAATGCAACCGATATCCGCCACGTCGGCGTCGGTCAGGCCGGCATCGCGGTTTCGACAATGCTGGCCCAGTAGGAGACGCCCACCGGGATGGCCTTGTCGTTGAAATCATAGGCGGGGTGATGCAATCCGGCGGAATCGCCATTGCCCATGAAGATGTAGGAGCCGGGCCGTTCCTCGAGCATGAACGAGAAATCCTCGGAGCCCATGGTCGGGGGCACAGCGAGATCGACATTGTCGCTGCCAACCAGCGAGCCTGCCACCTTGGCCACGAAGCTGGTCTTCTCGGCATTGTTGAAAGTCACCGGATAGCCAAGTTCGTAATCGATCACGGCCGTGCAGCCCATGGCTGCCGCAACCCCCATGACGATCTCACGCAGGCGCTTTTCGGCCTGGATGCGCATGTCCTTGGACAGGGTGCGGACAGTGCCCTTCAGTTCAGCCGTCTGCGGAATGACGTTGTAGGCCTCCCCGGCCTTGACCGCCGTCACCGAAACCACGACCGAATCGAGCGGGTCGCAGTTGCGTGACGCGATGGTCTGGAGCGCGGAGATGATCTGCGCGCTCGCCACCACCGGATCGATCGTCTCGTTCGGCTTGGCCGCATGGCCACCGCGCCCCTCGAGCGTGATCTGGAAACGGTCGGCAGCAGCCATCATCGGGCCAGGCCTCACGGCAAACGAGCCGATCGGCAGGCCCGGCATGTTGTGCAGGCCATAGACCTCCTGCACGCCGAAGCGCTCCATCATGCCGTCCTTGACCATCTCACGCCCGCCGCCGCCACCTTCTTCGGCCGGCTGGAAGATCAGGATGGCCGTTCCGTCGAAATCGCGGGTCTCGGTCAGGTATCGGGCCGCGCCCAGCAGCATGGCTGTGTGCCCGTCATGACCGCAGGCATGCATCTTGCCCGGCACGGTGGAGCGATAGGGCAGGTTGGTCTGCTCCTCGATGGGCAAGGCATCCATGTCGGCCCGCAGGCCAACAACCTTGCCGGAACCCTGGCGCTTGCCCTTGATGACGGCCACCACGCCGGTCTGGCCGATGCCGGTCACGACCTCATCGCAGCCGAACGACTTCAGCTTCTCGGCCACGACCTGTGCGGTGCGGTGGACATCGAACAGCAATTCGGGATTGCGGTGAAAATCGCGGCGCCATTCAGCGATCTCGCCTGACATGGCCTCGATGCGGGGGTGAATGGTCATGGCTGTATCCTGGCAGGTGGTGGAGGGATAAGAATTGGCTGGTCAACAGGAAAGCGCCGCAAGGCGCGCCCTGTCAACGCGACAGTTCGGTCATGATGCGGCGCACGAAGGCCTCGCCGGCCGCCATCTGGCTTGCGGCGATGAACTCGTTGGGCTGGTGGGCCTGCGCGATGTCACCGGGCCCGCAGATCACGGTCGACCAGCCGACGGCCTGGAACTGCCCGCCTTCGGTGCCATAGGCGACCACGTGCGAGCCGTTGTCACCGGTGACACGCCGCGCCAGCCGCTCGGCTTCGCCGTCGACTTCGGGCCTGAGCGGCGGGATGGAGCTGAGCAATTCCACCGTCACGCCGGCCTCCGCAGACTTGAGCTTGAGCGGCGGCTCGACCACATCGCGGATGTAGGCCAGATAGCGATGATAGTCGTCCATCGGGTCTTCCGGTGGAATGGCCCGCCACTCGCCGATGAACTGGCAATGCTCCGCCGTGATGTTGGCTGCCGTGCCGCCTTCGACCGTGCCGCAATGGAAGGTCGCGTAGGGCGGCATGAACGGTGAAGCGGGGTCAGCGCTGGCCGCACGCTGCGCCATCTGGTCCTCGAACCAGCTGATCAGCTTTGCCGCGACCATCACCGCCGAGACACCAAGGTCCATCCGGCTCGAGTGCACGGCATGTCCGCGAACCGTGGTCATGATGCGCGTGCCGCCCTTGTGGCCGGTCACGACCTGCATCATCGAGGGCTCGCCCACGATCACGGCGGATGGCTTGAGACCTTGCCGCACCATTTCGTCGATCATGATCGGCGCGCCGTAACAGCCGACTTCCTCGTCATAGGACAATGCGATGTGCACGGGGCGCTTCAGGCCGGCCTTCAGCATCTCGGGCACCAGCGCAAGACCCAGCGCATTGAAGCCCTTCATGTCGCAGGTGCCGCGTCCATAAAGCCGGCCATCCCGCTCGGTCAGGGTCCATGGATCGCTCGACCAGTTCTGCCCAGCCACCGGCACCACGTCGGTGTGGCCGGACAGGACCACGCCGCCATCGACTGCAGGTCCGATCGTGGCGAAGAGGTTGGCTTTCTGGCCGTCCGGGCTCGGCACGATCTGTGACGCCACGCCGTGCCCTTCGAGGTAGTCCCGCACGAAACCGATGATATCGAGATTGCTGCGGTGTGATTCCGACGGAAAGGCGACAAGCCGGGCCAGCATGTCGGTGGGTGTCAGGGTCAGGGCCATTCCATCGTCCTCGTGTTTGGTCCAAGGCGTAGCGCCACGACCGGCTTGACACAAGCGCGCCAGCGCCGCTGGATGCGCCGCCGCAGCCTGCAGGTTGCGCATGTCACGGACCTCATCACATGCAGTTTGACGTTTCCCTCGCCGACATCCGTGCTGCAGGCCAGCGCATCGCCGGCCGTGTCCGGACGACACCGGCTTATACAAGTCTGGCTGTCTCGGCGCGGCTTGGTGCCGAGACAGTGCTGAAGCTGGAATGCCTCCAGCAGGCGGGCTCGTTCAAGGTGCGCGGCTGCTTCAACAAGCTGCTGGCAATGTCGCCCGCAGAGCGCGCACGCGGCGTGGTGACCGTCTCCGGCGGAAACCATGCCATTGCCGTGAGCCAGGTGGCCCAGTCGCTTGGTGCAAAGGCGTTGGTGCTGATGCCGAAGACGGTGGCCCCGTTCAACATTGCCCTGACCGAAGCGGCGGGCGGCACGGTCGAGTTGTGCGAGGATGCCATCGCTGCCTTTGCGAAGGCCGATGACTATGCCGCAGGCGGCATGACCAACGTCCACTCTTACGATGACCCGCTGATCATCGCCGGCCACGGCACGCTGGGCCTCGAACTGGCCGAACTGGCGAGTGGGCTGACCCACCTGTTCATCTCGATCGGCGGCGGCGGCTTTGCGGCTGGTGTCGGCGCTGCCATGAAGGCACTGAACCCCGCTCTCCACATCATCGGGGTGGAAACCGAGGGCGCGACCACGATGACCGAGGCGCTGGCCGCGGGAAAGCCGGTGCCGATGCGGCCGACCTCGATTGCGCGCACGCTTGGAGCGCCCTTCGCAACGGAACGCACCATGGCCGCAGCACGCGCGTTCCTCAACGAGATCGTGGTTGTACCCGATGCGGAAGCTGTCCGCGAACTGGTCTGGCTGTTGCAGAATGAACGCGTGCTGGTCGAGCCTGCGGCGGCCTGCGTGCTCGCGGCAGCCCTGCTGCGGCGCGAGATGTTTGGTGCTGGTGCCAAGGTCGGCCTCATCCTGTGCGGCTCGAACGTGGCGCTGGACGATCTGGCTGCGTGGCGGACCCGGTTCGGGGTCTAGTCCGGCCAGACCATGCCCCGACAGGTCGCCGGCAAAGCTGCGTGAAACAAAGCCCAACGTCAGTGCTGGACGCGGGCGCGGTTCGTCTATTTACTGACGGGAAGCCTGATCGGAAACAGATCGGGCGCGGTTCTTCAGAGGGACCGGTTCCATCCAACAGGGAGACTACCCATCATGCTTTCAAAGCGACGGCTTCTTTCGTTCGCCGCCGGCGTCGCGCTGGTCGCAGGTGCCAGCTTCGGCGCCGCGCCCGCCAGCGCCCAGCAGACACTGCGCTGGGCTTTCCAGGGCAACCTGAACACGCTCGATCCTTACGGGATCAACGAAACGACCACCCTCGGCCTTCAGGGCAACGTCTATGAAGGCCTGACCAAGCGCGGCAAGGATCTCAAGATCATCCCGGGCCTGGCAGAGCGCTGGGAGGTTCTCGACAACGGCCTGCGCTGGCGCTTCTACCTGCGCAAGGGCGTCAAGTTCCACAACGGCAACGACTTCAACGCCGATGACGTGGTCTTCTCCGCCCAGCGTGTGGTGGCCAACAATTCGCAGCTCACCAGCCGCCTGTCCGGCGGACCGGAGTTCATCAAGGTCGATGACTTCACCGTCGATGTGAAGCTCACGAGCCCGAACCCGATCCTGCACTACGCCTGGGACACCTGGTACATCATGGACAAGGAGTGGACCGAGGCGAACAACGCCCAGATCCCACCGGCTCCACAGGCCACGACGCCCGGTTTTGCCACGATCAATGCCAATGGCACGGGTCCGTTCCGCATCACCGAGCACCAGCTCGGCGTGCGCACCGTGTTCGAGAAGAATGCCAACTGGTGGGGCAAGCCCGAGCACAACCTCGACCGCGTGATCTTCACCCCGATCACCTCGGCACCGACCCGCGTCGCGGCCCTGCTCTCGGGCGAAGTCGACGTGATCGATCCGGTTCCGCTGCAGGATGTGCCGCGCATCAACGCCTCGGCCAATGCCCGCGTCCTCGAAGGGCCGGAAGTCCGCACCATCTACCTGTCGTTCGACCAGATGCGGCCCGAACTCACCGCCTCCTCCGTGAAGGGCAAGAACCCGTTCAAGGACGTGCGCGTGCGCAAGGCCTTCTATCAGGCCATCGACATCGAGGCGATCCGTCGCCAGGTGATGCGTGGCGCGGCTGTCCCGGCAGCTTCGCTGATCTCGCCGCTGTTCTTCCCGCAGATCGAGCAGATCAAGCGTCATCCGTTCGATCTGGCTGCTGCCAACAAGCTGATGGATGAGGCCGGCTATCCGCGCACCGGTGCCGACAACATCCGCTTCGAGGTTGATTTCGACTGCCCGAACGACCGCTACGTCAATGACGGTCCGATCTGCCAGGCCGTGACAGCGATGCTTGCCCGCATCGGCGTCAAGATCAACCTGCAGGCCGTGCCGCGCGCGGCCTTCTTCGCGAAGATCAACTCGCCGATCTACAACACGCCGTTCTACCTGCTTGGTTGGACGCCCGGCACCGGTGACGCGCACAACGTGCTGATCGACCTGATGCACACCCGTACGGCCGATGGCTCGGGTGGTCGCGGCCAGTTCAACAACGGGGGCTACTCCAATGCCCGCGTTGATGCGCTGACATCGCAGGTGCTGGTCGAGATCGACACCGCCAAGCGCGATGCGATGATCCTCGAAGCCTTCACCATCCTGCACAACGAGGTGGGCTATATCCCGCTGCACCAGCAGGCCCTGGCCTGGGGCGTTGCCAAGAGCGTGGAACTCACCCAGCGCGCCGACAACCAGCCGCTGTTCTACTGGGTCCAGAAGAAGTGATCGCGACATGACCGTGGCATGGATCGTGCCTCACCAGGCAGGGTCCAGTCACGGCATGACCTGCTGACATCAAGGGGACGGCGGTCATCCGCCGTTCCTTCTCTTTCAAGGGTTCGCGTTCATGCTCGCCTTCATCCTGCGACGGATCGGACAGGCCATCCTGGTCCTCCTGACAGTCGCGCTGATTTCGTTCTCGCTGTTCCGCTTCGTCGGTGATCCGACCCAGCAGATGGTCAGCCAGGACACCACGCTCGAGGAGCGGCTCCAAATCCGCAAGAATCTCGGCCTCGATGACCCGGTCATCGTCCAGTTCGGGCGATTCGTCGGCAAGGCGGCCCGGTTCGATTTCGGCCTGAGCTATCAGACACGCCAGCCGGTGGCCACGCTGATCGGCGACCGCTTTCCGGCCACCATGGAACTGGCTTTCGCATCCGCCCTGTTCGCGCTCTTCGCCGGCATTCCGATGGGCGTCTATGCCGGGTTGAAGCCGCAATCGCTGCTGGCGCGCCTTTTCCAGACCGTGTCGCTGATCGGCATCTCGCTGCCGACCTTCCTGATCGGTATCCTGCTGATCTTCGTGTTTTCCGTCTCGTTCGGCCTGCTGCCGTCATTCGGTCGGCAGGGCACGGTCAATCTCGGCTACTGGACAACCGGTTTCCTGACGATTGAAGGCTGGCGCTCGCTGGTCCTGCCGGCCGTGACGCTGGGGCTCTTCCAGATGACGCTGATCATGCGTCTGGTGCGGTCTGAGATGATGGAAGTTCTGCGCACCGACTACATCAAGTTCGCCAAGGCGCGCGGGCTCAAGCCGCGTGCTGTCAACTACGGCCACGCCCTGAAGAACACGCTGATCCCCGTGATCACCATCACCGGCCTGCAGCTGGGCTCGATCATCGCTTTCGCGATCATCACCGAGACGGTGTTCCAGTGGCCCGGCATGGGGCTGATGTTCCTCCAGGCTGTGCAGACCGTCGATATCCCGATCATGTCCGCCTACCTGCTGCTCGTCGCCAGTCTCTTCGTCCTCATCAACCTGATCGTTGACCTGCTTTACGTGGTGGTCGATCCGCGCATCCGGATTTCCGGACGCGCCGCCTGAGGGAAATCGCCATGCAGATCACACCCGAAGATGCCAGGTCGGCGACGCTCTCCACCCGCGAGGTGCAGGGCAGCCGTTCGGTCATGGCCAGCTTTCTCGATTCCGACATCTGGTACTCGTTCACCCGCTCGTGGATCACGATGGTGGCGGCGCTGATCACGGTAGTGCTGATCGTCTCGGCGATCTTCGCCCACCAGATTGCTCCGAACGACCCTTTCAACCTTGAGTCGCTCAGCCTGCTCGACGGTTCCAAGCCGCCCTTCTGGTCAGCGGACGGAGAGTGGCGCTTTCCACTCGGGACCGACCAGCAGGGCCGCTGCGTCTTGTCATCGATCCTGTTCGGCATGCGGATCTCGTTGATCGTCGGGTTTCTCGGCGTGCTCCTGGCAGCCAGCATCGGCATCACGCTGGGTCTGGTCGCAGGCTATCTGGGCGGGACGGTCGACAGCGTGATCATGCGGATTGCAGATGTGCAGCTCACCTTTCCCGCCATCCTGATCGCGCTGTTGATCGACGGCACCATGCGCGCGCTGGTTGGCACGGCGCGGTCCGAGGTGCTGGTGTTCTGGGTGCTGGTCGTCTCGATCGGCCTGTCCTTCTGGGTCCAGTATGCCCGGACGGTGCGCGGCTCCACCATGGTCGAGCGCAACAAGGAATACGTTCAGGCCGCGCGCCTGATCGGCCTCGGCAACATCACCATTCTGTTCCGCCACGTGCTGCCGAACGTGGTTGGTCCCGTGCTGGTCATCGCCACCATCAACATGGCGCTGGCCATCATCACGGAAGCCACCTTGTCGTTTCTGGGTGTCGGCCTGCCGCCGACCGAGCCGTCGCTCGGCACGCTGATCAGGCTCGGCAACGAGTTCCTGTTTTCCGGGGAATGGTGGGTCGTGATCTTTCCGGGCCTGACGCTCGCCATCCTGGTGCTGGCGATCAACCTGCTTGGTGACTGGCTGCGCGATGCGCTGAACCCCAAGCTGCGCTGAATGCAGCCTAGAAAACGTGCGCAGATTTCACGAATCGAGCAGGGCATCGACTTATTTGTCCGGTGTCCCACGTGACAGAACGTCAAGCGCGCTCTAGCTTGCGTCTTTTGATGGCCCGCATGAAGCGGGATCGGGAGGTTGAAACCACATGAAGCCCTTCAAGACACTCGCTATCGCAGGCACATTGATGGCTGCGACGTTCCTGACAACCGTGGCGGTCGATGCGAAGACGCTGCGTTGGGCGCGTTCACAGGACGCCACCACGCTTGATCCGCATGCCGGCAATACCGGCCCGAACCATGTGCTTGCACACAACATCTACGAGCCGCTCGTCATCCGCTCGTTCGATGGCAAACTGACCGGGGCTCTGGCCATCTCCTGGCGCGTGCTGCCCAACGACCCGACCACTTGGGAGTTCAAGCTTCGCCCGAACGTCAAGTTCCACAACGGCAATGCTTTCACTGCCGATGACGTGGTGTTTTCGATGAAGCGCGCGCTCATGCCGGCCGCTGACATGAAGTCGCTGCTGGTCGGCGTCACCGACATCACCAAGGTCGATGACCTGACGGTGCACTTCAAGACAAACGGCCCCAACCCGCTGCTGGTCAACAACCTGACCAACCTCTTCGTCATGGACAAGGAGTGGTCCGAAGCGAACAACGCCGCCACGCCGCAGAACCTGCGCGAAAAGGTCGAGAACGGCGCAACCCGCCAGGCCAATGGCACCGGGCCTTTCATCCTGGCCAGCCGGGAGCCCGATGTGCGCACCGTGATGCGCGTCAATCCAGCCCATTGGGGCGTCGCAGAAGCCAATCATGGCATCACCGAGATCGTCTATCGCCCGATTGCCGAGGCGGCCACGCGTGTTGCCGCGCTGCTCTCCGGCGAAATCGACTACCTCCAGGATGTGCCGGTTCAGGACATTGCCCGTCTCCAGACTTCGACGGGCATTCGCGTCAATCCCGGCCCCGAGAACCGTCCGATCTTCCTCGGCATGAACATCGGCCTGCCTGAACTGCGGTCTTCCGACGTCAAGGGCAAGAACCCGTTTGCCGACGTGCGTGTGCGTCAGGCCGTGAACACGGCTCTTAATCGTGAGGCCATCCAGCGCGTCACCATGCGCGGCCAGTCAACCCCATTGGGCATCATCGCCACGCCTTACATCAACGGCTACACCAAGGAACTGGACACCTGGCCGAAGTATGATGTCGCGGCTGCCCGCAAGCTGCTGGCTGATGCCGGATATCCGAACGGCTTTTCGGTCACGCTTCACTGCACCAATGACCGCTATGTGAACGACGAGGGCATCTGTCAGTCGGCCGTTTCCATGCTCGGCCAGATCGGCATCAGGACCACGCTTGTAGCGCAATCGCTGCGCGTTCATTTCCCGGCCATCCAGAGGGGCGAATACGACTTCTATCTGCTCGGCTGGGGCATCCCGACCTTCGACAGCCACTATGTGTTCAATGACCTTTACCGCACCAAGACGCCAAGTGCAGGCACCTGGAACGGCACCGGCCTGTCGAACGCAACGCTTGACGCGCAGATCGACAGCCTGAACTCCGAGATCGACCCCGCCAAGCGCAACGCGACGATCGCGGCGATCTGGAAGTGGATCAAGGAGAACGACGTCTACGCACCAATCCACATGCAGTTCATCGCCGGTGCGATGCGCTCCGAGTGGAACATTCCGACCGACGTCGAAAACACCCCGAAGATGCGCTTCCTCAACGCACGCGGTTCGTGATCTGACATCAAATCCCCAGGCCGGGATGGGCAAAACGCGCCCATTCCGGCCTTCTTCTTTCCAAACCTGAAACGGACGCCCATGCTGGCCTACATTCTGAGAAGTCTGACGCAGGCCACGCTGGTGATGCTGGCGGTCGCGTTCATTGCCTTCTCGATGTTTCGCTATGTCGGCGATCCGGTCGCCTCGATTGTCGGTCAGGACGCCACGCTGAAGGATCGGCAGGAGCTGACTGAATCGCTCGGGCTCAATGACCCGTTTCCGCTGCAGTTTGCTCGTTTCCTCGGCAATGCATTGCAAGGCGATTTTGGCATCTCGTATCGTCAGGGGCGGCCGGTCGCTGACCTGTTGATCGAGCGCCTGCCGGCTACGATCGAGCTTGCCGTCATCTCAGCAGCTGTCGCACTCGGACTTGGCCTCGTTCTTGGCATCTACGCCGCCCTCAACAGGCGAGGCGTCATCGCCAATATCGTCATGAGCCTTTCGCTGATCGGCGTGTCGTTGCCAACGTTTCTGATCGGTATCGGCCTGATCTTCCTGTTCTCGGTCTATCTGCGCTGGCTGCCCTCGTTCGGTCGCGGCGAGGTGGTCGCGTTTGGCTGGTGGACGACCGGACTGCTGACGGATTCGGGTCGCAAGTCCTTGATCATGCCGGTGATCACGCTCGGCTTCTTCCAGCTCACACTGATCATGCGCCTTGTCAGGGCCGAAATGCTTGAGGTGATGCGCACTGAATACATCAAGTTTGCGCGTGCCCGCGGTCTTTCGGATGGCTCGGTGCATTTCCGTCATGCCCTGCGCAACGCCATGGTCCCGGTGATCACCATCACGGGGCTTCAGCTTGGCTCGATCATCGCTTTCGCGATTGTCACGGAGACAGTCTTCAACTGGCCCGGCCTTGGCGCGCTTTTCGTGCGCTCCGTGGAGGTGGTCGATATCCCCGTGATGGCGGCCTATCTCATGTTCGTCGGCCTTGTTTTCGTGGTGGTGAACCTGATCGTCGATGTCTTGTACTTCCTCGTCGATCCGCGGCTTCGCGGCGGCATCACCGTGCCGTCGAGGTAACATCATGAGCGATCTCGCCACCAAACCACCGTCTCCGGCTGATGCGCCATCGACAGCGCCACCGAGACTGAAGCTGAGCTTCAGCGAGCGCGTCGCTATCTGGCGCGACTCCGACCTGTGGCTGTCCTTCAAGTCGTCTCCCGTGGCCATTGTCTCGACAGCCGTGACACTGATCATCGTTCTGATGGCGCTCATGGCCGACGTTCTCGCACCGCAGGATGCGTTCGATCCGGTGGCGCTGAACCTGCTTGACGGCTTCGCTCACCCAATGGAGCGCGGCATGGGCTCAAACATGCTGTTCGTCATGGGCTCGGACGAGCAAGGGCGAGATATCTTCTCAGCTCTGTTTTATGGCACACGGCTGTCCTTGCTGGTCGGCGTCGCCTCGGTGATCTTCTCGATGGTGCTCGGCATCGGGCTTGGTCTGCTGGCCGGCTATCTTGGCGGCAAGATCGAGATGCTGATCATGAGGGTTGCCGACATCCAGCTTTCGTTCCCCGCGATCCTGATCGCGCTCCTGATCTTCGGTGTCGCACGCGGACTGATTTCGCCGCAACAGTATGAGACCACGGCCGTTTTCGTCATCATCATCGCCATTGGCCTTTCGAACTGGGCGCAGTACGCCCGCACGGTCCGCGCCTCGACGCTGGTCGAGCGCAACAAGGAATATGTGCAGGCAGCAAAGCTGATGGGCATTTCCGGTTTCGGCATCATGGCGCGGCATGTTCTGCCCAATGTGATGGGGCCGGTGCTGGTCATCGCCACGATCAATCTGGCGCTGGCCATCATCGAGGAGGCCACCTTGTCCTTCCTCGGTGTCGGTCTGCCGATCACGCAGCCTTCGCTTGGCACGCTGATCCGCTCCGGTCAGAAGTTCCTGCTGTCCGGCGAGTGGTGGATCCTGTTCTTCCCGGCGATGATGCTGGTGATCCTCGCGCTCGCCATCAACCTGCTGGGCGACTGGCTGCGCGACGCGCTGAACCCGAAACTGAGGTGAGACCTTGATGCACATGTGTGTGGAGTTGGCATGAGCGAACCAGTCATTTCAGTGCGCAACCTGCAGGTGGAGTTCGTCACCCGGCGGGCGACCCTGCGCGCCATCGATGGTGTGTCGTTCGACATCCACAAGGGCGAGGTTCTTGGCGTTGTCGGCGAGTCCGGGGCCGGCAAGTCGGTCACCGGCGCTGCCATCATCGGGCTGATCGAGCCGCCGGGCCGCATCTCGGGCGGGGAGATCCTGCTCAACGGGCGGCGTATCGACAACCTGTCGCCCGAGGATATGCGCAAGGTCCGGGGCCGCAAGGTGGCAATGATCTTCCAGGATCCGCTGACCTCGCTCAATCCGCTGTTCCGGGTCGGCGAGCAGCTTGTCGAGACCATCCGCACCCACTTGCCAATGAATGAACGCCAGGCGCGCGACCGCGCCGTGGAACTGCTGACGGAGGTCGGCATTCCTGCGCCTGAAAAGCGCGTCGACGGCTACCCCCACGAGTTCTCCGGCGGCATGCGCCAGCGCGTCGTGATCGCGCTGGCCTTGTGTGCCGAACCTGACTTCATCGTCGCTGACGAGCCGACCACCGCACTCGACGTCTCGGTGCAGGCCCAGATCATCTCGCTGATCAAGAAACTGGGGCGCGAGCGCGGCATGGCCGTGATGCTGGTGACCCACGACATGGGCGTGATCGCCGAGACAGCCGACCGCGTCGCAGTGATGTATGCCGGCCGCGTGGCCGAGATCGGGCCGGTGCGCGATGTCGTCCAGCGCCCGATGCACCCCTACGCCAAAGGCCTGATGGGAGCGATCCCGACACTCGAAGCCTCTACCGAAAGACTGGTGCAGATTCCGGGCTCGATGCCGCGGCTTTCGTCGATCCCGCGTGGTTGTGCCTTCAATCCACGCTGCGCCGACGTGTTCGCACGCTGCCATGTCGATCAGCCTTTGCCGCTGCCAGTTCAAGGCCGCCAGGTCGCCTGCCATCTTTATGAGAACGAACAGCTCAAGACTGCCGAGGTGGCCCGATGAGCCCGCGCCCGTATGTCGAGGTCACGGACCTCAAGAAGACCTTCGATGTCTCCAAGCCCTGGCTCAACCGTGTTCTGGAAGGTGCGCCGCGTCAGTACCTGAAGGCTGTTGACGGGGTCTCCTTCGACATCAGGAAAGGCGAGACCTTCGCACTGGTGGGCGAGTCCGGCTCGGGTAAGTCCACGGTCGCGCGCATGGTCGTGGGTCTGCTGAATCCGACAGGTGGCGAGGTCACCATCGATGGCATCTCGATGACGGACCCGGAGCAGAGGGCCCAGCGCGCCAAGCTCCGGCGCAAGATGCAGATGATTTTTCAGGATCCCTACGCCTCGCTCAATCCGCGCTGGCGCGTTGACCGGATCATCGCCGAGCCAATCCGCGCCTTCAACGTGGTCGAGGGCGAAGCCAACATCGTGGCCCGGGTCGGCGAATTGCTGACGCTGGTCGGCCTGCATCCCGATGACGGCAAGAAGTTCCCCCATGAGTTCTCGGGCGGCCAGCGCCAGCGCGTGGCCATTGCCCGCTCTCTGGCCTCGAATGCCGATTTCATCGTCTGCGACGAGCCGACATCGGCGCTGGACGTGTCCGTGCAGGCCCAGATTCTCAACCTGATGCGCGATCTTCAGGAGAAGTTCGGGCTCACCTACCTGTTCATCAGCCACAACCTCGCAGTCGTGCGCCACATGGCGACGCGCATTGGGGTGATGTATCTCGGCCGCCTCGTCGAGGTTTCGGACGCCAAGGAGATGTTCACCCATCCGCGGCATCCTTACACGCGCATGCTGCTCGACGCGGTGCCTGATCTGGCCATGAGCGGTCGGGCGCGCATTCCGGTGGCCGGCGAGATCCCCAACCCGATCACCCCGCCGACGGGCTGCACATTCCATCCGCGTTGCCCCCTCGCCAACGAGCGCTGCAAGGCGGAGAACCCGTTGCCGATCAATGGCGTGGCCTGCCATGCGGTGGTTGAGGGCCGCACGCTGGCCCATCCTGTCGCGGCATGACCCATCAAGCGAAAGGCAGGTCCCGCCTTTCGCTGCGGTTCGTTGTCAGGAATTGCCGGTGGTCGAACGGGTTGCCATGGTCGGCCGTGACGCCTCTGCGGCGGCAGTTGCCGCCCGCGCAAAGCGCACAAGCGGCCGGTCCGTTCGTGCCTGTCCGCGCGCCACGGCTGTGGTGATGATCACCAGCGCCACCAGCGTCATCAGCCACCAGGCCCGGAACCCGGCAAATCCCAGGATGCCAAGCGACAGGGCCGCGATGTAGGCCGCGATCGCGCCCGCCTGGATGACCGGTGAGAGCACGCGCACTGCGCGCATGGCGAACCAGATCGCTGCCGCAAAGGCAGCAGCGCCCACCAGTCCGAGTTCGTGCCAGATGTCCACGAGGATGGATGTCGGCAGCGGCCCACGCGGCGCAGCACCGGACAACGGGGCCAGCACGGCGCCGAAGCCATGGCCCGTGATCAGCTTCACGGGCGCATTGGCAATCGTGGACGCCCAGTTCGCGAAGCGGCCGATCAGCGCCTGTTCAAGCCCGAGTGCGCTGCCGAGGCCGGACTTGATCACCCAGGGCAGCCCTGGCGCCAGCACCACCAACAGCACGCAGCCGGTTGCGACCAGCGACACCATTCTGGCGCCAAAGCCCGCAACCAGCGCAAACGCAGCTGTTCCGGCAACAAGGGCGGCCACCAGCACGGGATCGCGCACCAGAACCGAGGTTGCGGCAACGGTGGCGAACAGGGCAACGGCGCCCTTGGTCCGCCCACGGCTGAACAGCCAGGCCACGAGAGGCCCGGTGAGAATGACGATCAGCGCCATGCCGCGCGCCAGGATGGTTGCATCGTCCTCCGTATCGCCAAGCCCGTAGCCTGTGGCTTGCGTGATTGCGGCGATGACGGTGGCCACGCCGGCCCCGACGGCGAGAGCATTTAGGTTGGCGGCGCGAACCCGCTCGGGCAGCGCTGCCACGCCCATGATGCCGATCACCAGCGCGAACAGCATGTTGACGATGCGGTCAACGCCGCGTGCGCCGGCCGGTGCCCACGTGGTCGAGAGCAAGCTCCAGCCCACCAGCAGGGCCAGAACCAGCGCAGTTGCCTTGACACTGCGGCGCTTCAGCGAGCGGATGAATCGTTCTGGCTCGGACAGGATGGCCGCAATCACCAGAAGCGCGACGCCAATGGGCGCAAGGACAACAGCGGCCCTGCGTGAAACCATCGCCGAGACCGGCAGGGCGATGCCAAGCGTGAAGAAGCCCATGCGCTGCAGCAGCAGCGCCGAGTCCTTTGCTGGGTCAAGCCCGGTTGTTGCCCGTCTGTCGATCATGCGTCGTCGTCACACACCCTTCATGGCTTTGCATCTGCTTTGCCAGGTGGATGGTAGCCCCTTCGACGCAACGTAACCCAAAAGTGGGTGCTGCGTCTGTGGGGTTCAGGCAACAGACGCGCGCGGACTTGCGCACGCGACCCGCTTGCCGGATCGGTCGGGCCGTGACTATCTGCCGACAACTGACCTTCCCTGAAAGCGGGACCGCCCATGCCGACCACGACCGATGCCTGGCCAGATTATCTGGTGCGCCCCGATCCTGACGATCCGCGACTGTCGAGTTCCGTCAGCGGCATCGACCAGAGTGGGCAAGAGGTTGTCACGCGCGTGATCCACGAAAAGCCGCTGACGCTGTACCTGAACGCGCAGGAAATCGTCACGATGATGACGATCGGGGATCACCCCGAAGAACTCGCCATCGGCTATCTGCTCAATCAGGGCATGCTCGATCCCGCCGATGCGGTGACGGGCGTCGATGTCGATGACGAACTCGGTGTGGTCGTGGTCCGCACCAACACGCAGACCGATTTCGAGAGCAAGCTCCGGAAGCGCACCCAGACATCCGGCTGTGCACAGGGCACGGCATTCGGCGATCTGATGGAGGTGATCGAAGGTATCAGCCTTCCGGCAGCGACCGTGAAGACCTCGTGGCTCTATGCGCTCACACACAAGATCAACACCACGCCGTCGCTCTATCTGGAGGCAGGCGCGATTCATGGCTGCGTGCTGTGCGAGGCCGACCGGCCGCTGATCTACATGGAGGATGTCGGACGCCACAATGCCATCGACAAGATCGCCGGATACATGTTTCGCCATGAGATCGGGGCCGGCGACAAGATCTTCTACACAACCGGTCGTCTCACCTCGGAAATGGTGATCAAGACCGTCCGCATGGGCATTCCGGTGCTGGTCTCACGCTCCGGCTTCACCGCATGGGGGGTGGAGTTGGCGCGAAAGGCGGGGCTCACGCTGATTGGCCGCGCACGTGGCAAACGGTTCCTCGCGCTCGCGGGAGCAGAGCGGATCGTTTTCGACCAAGATCTGGACTTCGTGGAGGACGAGAGTGCGAAAAGTCGGCGCAAGGGAGCTGGCGCTGATGACTGATGCTTTCACCGGGGTTGAGGGCCCTGTCATCGGGGTGCTGCTGGCTGGCGGCCTTGCCAGAAGGATGGGCGGTGGCGACAAGCCGCTCAGGATGATTGCCGGCAAGACGATCCTCGATCATGTGATCGCCCGCCTGGCCCCGCAATGCAGCGATCTCGTGATCAACGCCAATGGTGATCCGGCCCGTTTCGCGCCGTGGCACCTGCCGGTGGTGCCTGACAGTGTTGCGGGCTTTGCCGGACCGCTCGCCGGCATCCTTGCCGGGCTAGATTGGGCTGCGGCGCATCGGCCTGCCATCCGCCATGTCGTCAGCGTTGCGGCCGATACGCCGTTCATTCCGCGCGATCTGGTGGCCCGGCTGGCCGCAGCTGTGCAGGCCGAGGCAGCGCAGCTGGCCTGCGCCGCATCCGGTGGCTGGAGCCATCCTGTCATCGGGCTCTGGCCCGTCGCCGTCCGAGACGAACTGCGCCATGCCCTGACCGTCGAGCAGGAACGCAAGATCGACCGGTTCACGCAGCGCTTCCCGCTCGCAACCGTGACATGGTCCACCGAACCGATCGATCCGTTCTTCAATGCGAACGAGCCGGATGACCTGTCGACCGCTGAAGACCTGCTGTCGCGCGGGCTTATGTGATGATCTGGCAGCTCGGTTGCCAGCGGAAGCCTTGAATGCCGCCGCCCGGCAGACTAGAATGCTTCCAACGGCGGCGCCTGCTTCGCGCCTGCTCACAAGAATGGGGGAATTGCCATGAAAGCCTTTTTTGCAGCCGTCGCCTTCAGCGTCGTCGCAGCCTGCGTCTGGTTCGGCGTGCTCGACATGCAGCAGCGTCAGGCCTCGGAGGCATTCGCCGCGCCGTCATCCGTTCGGCTCTGACGCCGGGCGGTTTCTGGCAACGGCTTCTTTCGCCCGCCTTTACTCGATCACGATGCGCGGTGCCGCTCGCGTTGCGCCGCGTTCGAGCGCCTGCTTGACCTGGCGCGCGATGGCCACATAGGCCTTGGCGTGCGGGCTGTCCGGGTCGCTGGCGACGATTGGCCGGCCATTGTCCGACAATTCGCGGATCGGCATGGCAAGCGGGATCTCGCCGAGGAAGGGCACGCCCTGCTTCTCGGCCTCCTTGCGCGCGCCGCCATGGCCGAAGATGTCATAGCGATTGCCGGTATCGGGCGCGATGAAATAGCTCATGTTCTCGATGATGCCGAGGATCGGCACCTGCACGCGCTGGAACATGGCAACCCCGCGTCGCGCATCGAGCAGGGCAAGATCCTGCGGCGTCGAGACGATTACGGCCCCTGCCAGCGGCGTCTGCTGGGCCATGGTGAGCTGAGCATCGCCTGTGCCGGGCGGCATGTCGACCACGAGCACATCGAGTTCGCCCCAGGCCACTTCCCGCAGCATCTGGGTGATGGCCGAGATCACCATCGGGCCGCGCCAGATCATCGGGGTTTCCTCGTCGATCAGGAACCCGATCGACATCAGCTTCAGCCCGTAGGCCTCCATCGGCGCCAGCGTGCGGCCTTCCACCAGCCGTGGCCGGCCCGTGACACCGAAGATTTTCGGTACTGACGGGCCATAGATGTCGGCATCCATGATGCCGACCTTCAGCCCAAGCACCGACAGCGCCACCGCCAGGTTGGCCGCCGTGGTGGACTTGCCG
>CALRRR020000011.1:0-137389 GCA_943370645.1 Hydrogenophaga intermedia
GACGGCGGCGCGCTCGATCTCCTGACGGTCACGGTTAAGCTCGTTGAGTTGCGCCGCGATGTCGCGCGCCGCGATGTCATCATCCAATGTCAGCAGGCGCGCGCCGAGGGACGCATCGCCGATGCGTCCGCCGGCATTGATGCGAGGGCCGATCAGGAAGCCGAAATGCCAGGCTTCAAGCGGCCCGGAGAGCCCGGCCACATCCATCAGGGCCGCAAGGCCGGGCCGCTCGCGGGCGCGAGCGATGGCCAGCCCTTGCCGCACGAAGGCGCGGTTGAGCCCGGTCAGGGATGCGACATCGGCGACGGTGGCCAGCGCCACCAGATCAAGTTCGCGCAGCAGATCGAGCGGTGCCGCGCGGCCGGCCAGCCTGAGGTTGCGCGACAAGGCCACCAGCGCCATGAACACCACGCCGGCAGCGCACAGGTGGCCGAGGCCTGACAGATCGTCCTGGCGGTTCGGGTTGACCAGAGCCGTGATCGGCGGCAGTTCCACTGGGGCCTGATGGTGGTCGAGCACCAGCACATCGAAGCCAAGCCGCATAGCCTCGGCAAAAGGCTCGTGGCTGGTGGTGCCGCAGTCGACCGCGACGAGCAGCGTCGCGCCCTCCCCGGCCAGCATGCGGATGGCCTCGCTGTTGGGGCCATAGCCCTCGATCAACCGGTCCGGAATATGGATGCGGGGCCGCGCCCCGGCAGCCTCCAGATAGCGGGCCAACAGCGCGCTGGAACAGGCTCCATCCACGTCATAATCGCCGAAGATCGCCACGTGCTCGCCGCGCGCAATGGCCTGTTCCAGCCGCGCCACGCAGGCGGCCATGTCGGTCATCGTCAGCGGATCGGGCATCAGGTCGCGCAGGCGCGGCTCAAGGAAAGCGGCGAGATGCGCGCCATCGACCCCGCGAGCCGCCAGCACCCGCGCCAGCGTGTCGCCAAGGCCCTCGACCTGCACGAGGCTCTCGGCCAAAGCCAACCCCGGACCCTCAAGGCGGTTGCGCCAGGGCCGGCCCAGCGCCGAGCGCGCAACGCCGAGAAACAGGTTCGTGGATCGGGACATGTCTTGCCTTTAGCCGATTCGGAGCATCGCCATGGCACCGATCGGCAGGGCGACCCTGTGCCAACACCATCCGCGATGCCCGTTATGGCCCCAAGGTGACAGCGGCACCAAGCCGGGCCATGGTGCCACCCGCCGCACGACCTGCCATAGCCGGACCAGACACTGCATCATGCTACCCATTCCCGATCCCCTGCCCCCGCACTGGACGCCGCCGCTGGCAGAGCCGGAGCCGCGCAGCCTGTGCACCGATTGCGGCGTGTCGCGGATGTCCGAGCCGAAGCGCTGCGGCAGCGCCTGTCAGTTCATCCGGCCAGACTATGCCACGCTGGAGGCGAAGGTTCATGGCCGGCCGCGCGACTCCTCGCGGCCTGACGAACTGCATTTCGGCCCGTTCCGCGCCATGCACCGCGCAGCGCTGCGCCAACCGGCCACGGGCGCGCAATGGACCGGAATCACCACGCGCCTCGCCGAGCGGCTCTTGGAGACCGGCGCGGTCGATGCGGTGCTGACCATGGCGCCGGACAAGGACGATCCGTGGAAGCCGGTGCCGGTGCTGGTAACCGATCCGGCAGAGTTGGCCGGTTGCCGAGGCATGCGCATGGGCTATGCACCGCTGCTGGCACTGCTGGAGCCGGCAAGGGCGCGTGGCTTCAAGCGCCTCGCCATCATCGGCATTCCCTGCCAGGTTTATGCCCTCAGGTCGCTGGAGGCGGAACTGGGTTTCGAGCGCCTCTACGTGATCGGCACGCCATGCTCGGACAACACCACGACCGAGAACTTCCACGTCTTTCTCAACCTGCTCAGTGACCAGCCGGAGACGATCACCTACCTCGAATTCCGGGCCGACTATCACGTCGAGCTCAGGTTCAGCGATGGCCGGCACAAGCTGGTGCCTTTCCTGCAACTGCCGATCTCGAAGCTGCCGCGCGATTTCTTCCCGCTCACCTGCCGCACCTGCGTCGACTACACGAACGTGCTGGCCGACATCACGGTGGGCTACATGGGCGGGCAAGGGCAGCAATGGTTGCTGGTGCGCAATGAGCGCGGGCAGGAATTGCTGGATCTGCTTGGCGACGAAGTGGCGCTGTCCAGCCCTGGAAGCGCCGGCAAGCGGCAGGGAGCCGTGAAGGGCTTTCTCGCCAATGTGCAGCGCGCAGCGGGCGGACTGCCGCTCAGGGCCATGCCTGACTGGCTGCGCCCTATCGTCGGCTGGCTGATGCCGCGCATCGGGCCTCGCGGGCTGGAATTCGCCCGCGCCCGGGTTGAGATGAAGGCGGTGGAGACGGTCGTGCACCTCGAAAGGGAGGAGCCGGCCCGCGCCCGCTACATGATCCCGCCGCACGTGCGGGAACTGGTCAAGCCCTACGGCCTTGGCAAATGAGCCGGAGCCACGGAACGCAGATCCGTTCCGGGCTGCCGTCTACTGCCCTTGGATATGGTCGAGCCTGACGACCACGCTGCCGCGCTTCCGGCCCGTATCGGCGCGGGCATGGGCCTCCGGCATGCGCGCAAACGGCAGGACACTGTCGATCAGCGGCCGGAATGTGCCGGCGGCGGCCATGTCGGTGAGGTCCGCCAGATCGGAGACTTTCTCGCTGGCGGGCCCGCCAATGGAGCGGCGGGTGCCTTTCGGGCGGGCCAGAAGCTCGCCAAGCCCGCCCGCGATCGACAGATAGCGTCCGCCTTCGGACAGGATCGGAAGGGCGCGGGCGAAGGTCAGTGCGCCGACCGCATCGGCCACGATGTCCCAGCGGGCCGGTTCGGTCGTGACGTCGCGAACCGCATAGTCGATGACATCTTCGGCTCCGAGGGCACGGACCAGCACATGGTTGCCGGCGCTGGTGACCGCACTGACCCTGGCCCCCAATCCCGTAGCCAGTTGCACGAGCGCGCTGCCGACTGTGCCCGACGCCCCGATGACCAGCACCCGCTCTCCGGCCAAACAGTTTGCCCGACGGAGATAGTCCATCGCTGTCGTGCCGCCAAAGCCCAACGCAGCGGCTGTCTCGATCGGCAGAACTGCTGGCCTCGGCACGATCATGCCAGTCTCGGCCATGCGGCAGTATTCGGCGTGGCCACCAACGGCCGCTCCGGGAAAGGCGATCACCGCATCGCCGGGCACGAAACGCGTGACCGAGCTGCCGATGGCGGCGACGATGCCGGTCAACTCTGTGCCCAGCACGGGGCGGCGCAAGCGGGTGATGCCACAGAAGGCCCGCGCCAGAAGCAGCATGCCCTCCGGGAAATCGTCGGCGCGGAGGCGACGGTCACCCGCCGACACGGTTGTGGCCTCGACCCTGATCAGCACATCGCGCGCGCCGATCCGCGGCAGCGGCAGACGCTGGAGCGCCAGCACGTCGGGGGCTCCATAGCCTGTCGCAACCCAGGCCTGCATGTCTGGCGGGAGCGTGTCGGCACGGGAATCACGCAGCGGTGCGGTGGTCATGTTGGTCCTGATATTTACGGTGTAAGTTGACGGGAGACCGCCTAGCACTTACGCTGTAAGCATGTCAATTCTACAGATGCACCCATGCCTGCCGCCACATCGCGCCCAGGCCTGACCCGCGACAGGATCGTCGCCGCCGCCATCAACCGCGCGGACCGCGAGGGGATGGACGGGCTGTCGATGCGGGCGCTGGCGAGCGATCTCGGCGTCGAGGCGATGTCGCTCTACAACCATGTCCGCAACAAGGAAGACCTGATCGATGGCATGGTCGAGGCGGTGCTCGGCGATGTCGCCCGCCCGCGCGCAGGCCATGACTGGCAGGGTGAGATGCGGGCCAGGGCGCAGACCATGCGGGCCGCTTTCACTGCCCATCCCTGGGCACCGACGCTGGTGTCAGGCCGCATCAACCTCGGCGCGACGTCGCTGGCGATGATCGATGCCATCCTGGGCTGCCTTCGCAGTGCCGGTTTCAGCTACGTGCAGGCCGACCATATCTGGAATGCACTCGACAGCGTGACCTTCGGCTTTCATCTGCTGGAACGGACATTTCCCCTGAAGCCGGACCAGTATGCCGAGGCAGCGCGCCATTTCCTGCCCCTGATCGACCCGGTCGCCCTGCCGCACATGCATGCCCTGTCCGTGATGGTGGCCGATGGCCGCCATGACGGGCTCAATGATTTCGGTTTCGTGCTCGACAGGATGCTCGCGGCGCTCGACGCCCTGCCCCGGTTGGGCTGAACGGCGGGCCGGCGAATGCTGAGGACCTGTCGAGCCTATTGCCCGCGCGCGGCGCAATAGGCCCGCAGATCGGGGCTGCGGGAGGCGAACGGGATCTGGCAGGCAGGCGAGGCCGCGCCTTGCGGCGGGGGCGGCACGGCCAGCGGTGCAGACTGCAGATCAGGGCGCACGGCCTGTGGCGCGACCGGCGACACGGGCGGAATCACGCCGCCCGATGACGCATCCGGCTGCTGCGGCAAGGGACCGGGGAGACGCTGAGCCAGCGCGGGTAGGCCCGCCAATGCAGCGACGGCGGCCAACATAATGGCCGCCAGCAGCGCAGGAAGGGCTGCGCCCGGTCTCAATCGAGCTTGAACTTCTCGAACTGGCGATGTTCGCCGTGGATCTTGCGGACAGTGCCGGTGATCGAGCGGTAGACGATGGTTTCGGTCTCGATCACGTCCTTGCCCATTCGGACGCCAGCCAGCAGCGCGCCATCGGTGACGCCGGTGGCCGAGACGATGACATCGCCAGAGGCCATTTCGGACATGTCATACTTCTTGACCGGGTCCTTGACGCCCATCTTGAAGGCGCGGGCGGCCTTCTCTGGCGTGTCGAGGATCAGCCGGCCCTGCATCTGGCCACCGACGCAGCGCAGCGCAGCAGCAGCCAGCACGCCCTCGGGCGCGCCACCGATCCCCAGATAGATGTCGATGCCGGTCTTCTCCGGCATGGTGGTGAAGATCACGCCGGCCACGTCGCCGTCGGTGATCAGCCGGATCGAGGCCCCGGTCTTGCGCACGGCGGCAATCAGCGCCTCGTGGCGCGGCCTGTCCATGATCAGCGCCGTGACCTCGTGGGGCTTGCAGCCCTTGGCGCGGGCAATGGCGTGGATGTTGTCTTCCGGCGAGGCATCGAGATCGACGATGCCCTTCGCATAGCCGGGGCCGATGGCGATCTTGTTCATGTAGACGTCGGGCGCATAGAGCAGCGTGCCGGCATTGGCCATGGCCATCACGGCAATCGCGCCGGGCATGTCCTTGGCGCAGAGTGTGGTGCCTTCCAGCGGATCGACGGCGATGTCGACCTTGGGGCCCCTCTTGTTGCCGACCTTCTCGCCGATGAACAGCATCGGGGCTTCATCACGCTCGCCTTCGCCAATGACGATTTCGCCATCGATCGGCAGCTTGTTGAGTTCGCGGCGCATGGCATCGACCGCAGCCTGGTCAGCCGCCTTCTCATTGCCGCGACCGCGCAGCATGGCAGAGGCGACAGCCGCACGCTCGGTGACGCGCACCAGTTCCATCGAGAGCACGCGCTCGATCATCTGGCCCGGCTGGATGGTCAGGTCGGTCATCGGAATGGTCCTTGGGCTTGAATCGGTGTCTTTGCTCGCACCTTGCTGCATGCGGATTAACGAAAGACACCACCAATTGCCAGCGATTCCGGGCGTGCTGCCTTCCTTGCTGCCTCAGGCCGGCAGCCCGCGCCTGGTCAATCCCGCTCGATGCGGATGACCTGTGGCGGCTCGGCGATGTGTCCATCGGCCATGATCTGCTCGATGGCGGAGCGGATCGCGCCTTCCGTCGTGGCATAAGTGATCAGCACGACCGGCACGGGCTGGCCCGAGCGGCCCTTCGGATCGGACTTGGCCGCCACCTCCGAGCGCTTCTGCACGATGCTTTCCAGCGAGATGTCGGCCTGAGCCATCCGAGTCGCAATGCCGGCGGCAGCACCGGGCCGGTCGAGCACGGCGAGGCGGATGTAGTAGCCGCCCTCGTGGCGCTGCATCGGCGCACGCGTCGGCTTTTCTAGCCGGCCGACCGGCAGGCCGAAGGGGGCACCGATCAGGCCGCGCGCCACGTCGGCGATGTCGGACACCACGGCGGAGGCTGTCGGGCCGCCACCTGCGCCGGGGCCAACCAGCGTGAGCTGGCGCACGGCGTCGGCATCGATGGTGACAGCGTTGGTCACGCCCATGACCTGCGCGATCGACGAGGTCTTCGGCACCATGGTCGGGCTGACGCGCTGTTCGATACCGCCGGCGGTGCGCTCGGCGACGCCGAGAAGCTTGATGCGGTAGCCCAGTTCATCGGCCATTTTCAGGTCGAGCGGCGTGATCTTCGAGATGCCCTCGACATGGATGGCGTCGGCGTCGATCTCGGTGCCGAAGGCGAGCGCCGTCAGCAGCGCCAGCTTGTGGGCCGTGTCGAAGCCCTCGACGTCGAAGGTTGGGTCGGCCTCGGCATAACCGAGCGCCTGCGCATCCTTGAGGCAATCGGCAAAGGTGAGACCTTCGAGCTCCATCCGGGTCAGGATGTAGTTGCAGGTGCCGTTGAGAATGCCGGCGATCTGGGTAACGGAGTTGCCGGCCAGCGCCTCACGCAGCGTCTTGACCACCGGGATGCCGCCCGCGGACGAGGCTTCGAAGGCCAGCGCCACGCCCGCGGCCTCGGCCGCCGCGGCCTGCGCCATGCCGTGGCTGGCCAGCATCGCCTTGTTGGCGGTGACCACATGCTTGCCTGCGGCGATGGCTGCATCGACCGCTGCCTTGGCCGGGCCGTCAGTGCCACCCATCAGTTCGACAAGGCAATCGATCTCAGGCGAGCGGGCCATGGCGACAGGGTCGTCGAACCAGGTGTAGCCGGACAGGTCGATGCCGCGATCGCGCTTGCGATCCCGTGCCGACACAGCGACGACGCGCACGGCGCGGCCGCAACGCGCAGCCAGCGCATTCTCCTGCCGCTTGATGATCTCGATGACGGATGCGCCGACGGTGCCCAGCCCCGCGACGCCCAGACGGAATGGCTTGCTCATGACCTGCCGGGTCGCATGATGGGTGCCCGGGAGTCAACCTGTGGAGAGCGCGACGTGCCTTGCGCCTTGCGGGTTGCTCGCTTGCGAAATGTTACTATATAACATCCAAGATCTCCCAAGAGGACAGACATGACCGACCATCGCCTGCCCGTGACCGTGCTGTCCGGCTTTCTCGGTGCGGGCAAGACCACCTTGCTCAACCACATCCTCAACAACCGCGAGGGCAGAAAGGTTGCGGTCATAGTCAACGATATGAGCGAGGTGAACATCGATGCCGAGCTGGTGAAGCAGGATGGAGGCCTCTCACGCACCGATGAGAAGCTGATCGAGATGTCGAATGGCTGCATCTGCTGCACGCTGCGCGACGATCTGCTGCTCGAGGTCCGCCGTCTCGCGGAGGAAAAGCGCTTCGACTATCTGGTGATCGAGTCGACCGGGATTTCCGAGCCTTTGCCGGTTGCCACCACTTTTGACTTCCGTGACGAGGCCGGCATCAGCCTGTCGGACATTGCGCGCCTCGACACGATGGTCACCGTCGTCGATGCGGCCAATCTGCTGAAAGACTATTCGAGCAGCGATTTCCTGCGCGATCGCGGCGAGACCGCCGGCGACGGAGACGACCGGGCACTGGTGGACCTGTTGGTCGAACAGATCGAGTTCGCCGATGTGGTTGTGCTCAACAAGATCACGACGGCGACAGCGCAGCAGCGCGATCTGGCGCGCAAGATCATCGTGGCGCTCAACCCGGTCGCGCGGATTGTCGAGGCCGACCATGCGCGCGTGCCACTGGGGGCGGTGCTGGACACCGGCCTGTTCGATTTCGCCAAGGCAGAAACCCATCCGCTCTGGTTCAAGGAACTCAATGGTTTCAAGGACCATGTGCCCGAGACCGAGGAATATGGCATCCGTTCCTTCGTCTATCGCGCACGGCGGCCGTTCGAGCCTGCGAAGTTCCAGGCCTTCATCAACAAGCCGTGGCCTGGCGTGATCCGCTCGAAAGGCTTCTTCTGGCTGGCGACGCGACCGCATCATGTGGGTGAACTGGCGCAGGCGGGCGCGCTGGTGAAGGCCTCGAAGCGCGGCTTGTGGTGGGCGGCCGTGCCGAAAGAACGCTGGCCCGACAGCGAGGAATGGGCCACCAGCATGGCACCATATCTCGACAAGGTCTGGGGCGACAGGCGCCAGGAGATCGTGTTCATCGGGGTCGAGCCGATGAACGAAGCGGCGATCCGCGCCGAACTCGACGCATGCCTATGCGGCATGGTCGACAGATTCACGCCGGAGGCATGGAAGTTCCTGCCCGATCCCTTCCCGAACTGGGACAAGCAGGCCGCCTGACCAGCCCGGTTCAGCCCAACGCGCAGACCACGCGCAGCCTTGCCGCCGAGACGCTGCCCTGACTGAGCGTCACGGTGCCTGTCAGCAGATGGTTGCCGAACGGCGTGTAGCGAAGGGTGCGCACAAAGCTGATCTCGCCGGTGCCGCTGGTTGGCGAGATCGCGTCGGAGCCTTTCGGGGTCCACAGCCAGGGTCGCGGCGGCTTCACCACAGAGGATGCGATGAGCGCGCGCATGGCCTCTTCCGTCATGCCGGCTGGAAAGTGCTTCGCCGCCAGTTCGGGCAGGTCCCGCGTGCATGTCCGGTTCTCGGGACTGTTGAGGGCATCGAGCAGCAAAGGTGCATCAGTGTCTGGCACCCTCCCCTGCGCAACATCCCATGAGGCGATACCAAGCGCCGCAACGGAGCCGACAAACGCCGTCGCCACGAGGCGCGGAACCAGCAGGTTGCGGCGCTGAGGTGTCTTGTCACTGTTCATCAGCGGCGGGTCGCACGGGGTGCAGGCCGGGTCAAGCCTGCGATTGCCGCAGGGTCTTGCCGCCGGTCCGGCACCGACCGAAAGGGCTTGACCTGCCATGGCCAATCACCTTGATGTCGGGTTCCACTTGCGCACCCTGCGCCGACCACAGGATCACCCCATGCCCCTTTCCCTGCACGCAGCCTCCGTGCCTGTCCTGTCGCACACATTGAAGGCGCTCGCCGCTGTGCTCGACAAGGCCGAAGCCCATGCCACAGCCCTGCGGATCGACCCCAACGCGCTGCTCCAGGCGCGGCTGTTTCCCGACATGTTTCCGCTGACGCGGCAGGTGCAGATCACCTGCGACATGGCCAAGGGCGCGGCCTGCCGGCTGGCGCAGATGGAGATCCCGGTTCATGCCGACACCGAGACCACTTTCCAGGAATTGCAGGCCCGCATCCAGAAGGTGCAGGATCTGCTCGCCTCGATCCCGGCCTCGGCCATCGATGGCAGCGAGGAGCGCACCATCACCATCAAGGTCGCCGGCCAGGAAATGAGCTTCAGCGGTGGCGACTACCTGCTGCGCTGGGTCAACCCCAACGTGTTCTTCCATGCCACGACCGCCTACGCGATCCTGCGCCACAACGGCGTGCCGCTCGGCAAGCGCGACTTCCTCGGCTCAAGCTGATTCATCCAGATCAGGCGGGTGGCCTGACGAGGTTCAGCCCGCCCGCTTGATGCCGATGACGTTGTGCAGCGTCGTGTCTGCCGTCTTCATGAAGCGGGCAAGGTTGCGCGCAGCCTGACGGATTCGCTGCTCGTTCTCGACGATGGCAATGCGGATGAAATCGTCGCCATGCTCGCCAAAGCCGATGCCGGGGGCAACGGCAACCTCGGCCTTCTCGATCAGCAGCTTCGAGAATTCGAGGCTGCCGAGATGGCGGAACTTTTCCGGGATCGGAACCCAGGCAAACATCGAGGCTTCCGGCACCGGCACGTCGATGCCGGCCTTGCCAAAGCTCTCGACCAGCGCATCGCGGCGGGTGCGATAGATGGCGCGCATCTCGCGGATGCAATCGTCCGGGCCGTTCAGCGCGGCAGCCGCAGCGACCTGGATCGGCGTGTAGGCACCGTAGTCGAGATAGGATTTGACGCGGGTGAGCGCCGCCAGAAGCCGCTCGTTGCCGACCGCGAAGCCCATGCGCCAGCCAGCCATCGAGAAGGTCTTGGACATGGACGTAAATTCCACCGTCACATCCATGGCGCCGGGGATCTGCAGCACAGAAGGCGGAGGATTGGCGTCGTCGAAGTAGACCTCCGCATAGGCCAGATCGGAGAGCAGGATGATCTCGTGCTTCTTGGCGAAGGCCACGAGATCGCGGTAGAAATCGAGGCTGGCTACGAACGCCGTCGGGTTCGACGGATAGCACACGACCAGCGCGATCGGCTTGGGCACCGAATGCATGATGGCCCGCTCGGCCGCCGGGAAGAAATCCGGCGTCGGCTCGGCCGGCACGGAGCGGATCACGCCGCCCGCCATCAGGAAGCCGAAGGCGTGGATCGGGTAGCTCGGATTTGGCACCAGCACCACGTCGCCCGGCCCGGTGATGGCCTGCGCCATGTTCGCGAAGCCTTCCTTCGAGCCCAGCGTGGCGACAACCTGTGTATCCGGGTTGAGCTTCACGCCGAAGCGCCGCTCATAATAGCTCGCCTGGGCGCGGCGCAGGCCGGCAATGCCCTTGGACGAGGAATAGCGATCCGTGCGCGGCTTGCCGACCGTCTCGATCAGCTTGTCGAGCACATGGCGAGGGGCCGGCAGGTCAGGGTTGCCCATGCCGAGGTCGACAATGTCCACGCCCTTGGCGCGCTCGGCGGCCTTGATCTTGTTGACCTGCTCGAACACATAGGGCGGCAGCCGCTTGATGCGATGGAAATCGGCCATGTCGGGTCTCCTGCAGCCCGGCGCACGATGCGGTCGCGCGGGCCCGTCTGATTTGCATGAAATTGCTTTAGCATTGGTATCAGGCCCTGCGAACGCAATTTCATGCGGTTTTTTTCGCAGTTGCGGCTTTTCTATTGTGGCATGACAGGTGGTTTGGCGGGGGCAGTTGCGCCAGCTTGCCGGGCTGCCGCGCCTTGAGCTTGCAGGCGGGCCCGGTCCGCGTCCAGAGCCTTTTCCATGGCGCGGAACTCCTCGGCCGTGCGGCGCGCAACAGGCCGGGGCGGCGCGCTGACACCAACGGCCATGAAGCCGGTGGGTGAACTGGCGCGCGAAGTGCGCACAAAATCGGCCGGCTCGCTAGGACGACCTGCCAGCCCGACGCCTTGGGCGGCATCGCGCACCGGGTTGCTTTCGGTGCAGCCCGCCAGCAGCGGCACGGCCATCGCGATCACCAGCAACCGGCAAGAAATCATGCACATCATCCGTTTTCCCGACTGTGCCTTATGGTTCCGAAAGTGTTAATAGACCGAGAATTGCGGTGCGATAGTGGCAACAGCCTGACGACGCCGCAGACAGGGACCATGACGCCGATGCACAGGACGACCCCGAAGCCACCGGAGGGTGCCGAGCCGATCGCCGCCACACAGCCGGCCAGAAAGACGGCCAAGAAGCCGTCAACGAAAGCTTCGAAAGAGCCCGTCGTCGCGGCGACCGCCGCATCAGCGCCGAAGCCCGACACGAAGACAGAGCCGGCCCCGTCGGCTCAGCCGGAAGCTGCCGCCGATGGCACCGCCGCATCGCCCATGCCCGATTTCGAGGCATTGTCGCGCAATGTCGCCCGTTTCGTCGAAGAAGCCGGCAAGGCCACAGCGGCGATGATGCGCCCGATCGAGCGCGGCGAGGCCAAGAGCGGCCTGGCCGACGAGGCCGGAGAGATGGTCAAGACGCTCGGACAGGTCGCCGAGAAGGTGCTGTCCGATCCGCAGCGCGCCATCGAGGTGCAGGCAGCGCTGGCCACCAATTTCATGACGCTCTGGTCTGAGACGCTGAAGAAGATGCAGGGCGAGCCCTACACGCCCGTTGCGCAGCCGGACCCGAAGGATGCCCGCTTCGCCGATGAGGAATGGCAGTCGAACCCGATGTTCGACTTCATCAAGCAGGCCTACCTGATTACCACGCGCTGGGCTGACGCGGTGGTCGACCGCGCTGATGGCGTCGACGACCACACCCGCGACAAGGCGAAGTTCTACGTCAAACAGCTTTCAGGGGCGCTCGCGCCGTCGAACTTCCTGGCGACCAACCCGGAACTGATCCGCGAGACGTTCCGGCAGAACGGCGACAACCTTGTGCGCGGCATGAAGATGCTGGCCGAGGATGTCGACGCGGGCAAAGGCGAACTCAAGGTCCGCATGACGGACACCGAGCGCTTCGAGGTCGGTGTCAACATGGCGATCACACCCGGCAAGGTGGTGTTCCGCAATGACCTGATCGAGTTGATCCAGTATGCGCCGACCACCGAGACGGTGCTGGCGCGGCCGCTGGTGATCGTGCCGCCATGGATCAACAAGTTCTACATCCTCGATCTCAACCAGGACAAATCCTTCATCCGCTGGTGCGTCAGCCAAGGGCTGACAGTGTTCTGCGTGTCGTGGGTCAATCCGGATGAGCGCCATCGCGACAAGGGCTTCGAGGCCTACATGCAAGAGGGCATTCTGGCCGCCGTCGGCGCTGCCTGCGAGATCACCGGCCAGCCGGATGTCACCGCCATTGGCTATTGCGTCGGCGGGACGATGATGGCGGTGACGCTGGCCCATATGGCTGCCGTCGGCGATGGACGTATTTCCAGCGCCACACTGTTCACGACGCAAGTCGACTTCACCGATCCGGGCGAACTCAAGGTCTTCGTCGATGAGGAGCAGATCAAGTCCATCGAGGAGCAGATGCAGGTCCGCGGCTATCTCGACGGCGCGCGCATGGCCAATGCCTTCAATATGCTCAGGCCCAACGATCTGATCTGGGCCAATGTCGTCAATGTCTATCTCAAGGGCCAGTCGCCCTTCCCGTTCGACCTGCTCTACTGGAACTCGGATTCAACCCGGATGCCGCAGGCGAACCACTCATTCTACCTGCGCAACTGCTACCTCCACAACAAGCTCGCCAAGGGCACGATGGAAGTGGCGGGCCGTCGGCTCGATCTCGGCAAGGTCACGACCCCGATCTTCAATCTCGCTGCGCGCGAGGACCACATCGCGCCGGCCAAGTCGGTGTTCAACGGCTGCGCCCATTTCGGTGGTCCGGTCGATTATGTGATGGCCGGATCGGGCCACATCGCTGGCGTGGTCAACCCGCCTGCGAAGCCGAAGTACCAGTTCTGGACTGGCGGGAAGCCAGAGGGGAAATTCGAGGACTGGGTGGCACGCGCCAGCGAGACGCCGGGCTCATGGTGGCCCTATTGGCTGTCATGGATCACCAAGCAGGCACCGGCAACGGTTCCGGCGCGGGTCACGCTGGGTAGCAAGCGGAATCCCCCGCTGTGCGACGCGCCCGGAACCTATGTAAAGGTCAGGGCCTGAGGCGTTTGCAGTGAGGTCCGCCCTGTCGCGGCCAGCCCCAGAACTCCTCAGAACAGCGAGCCGGTGCCGCTCTTGCCGACGCCGTTTGCGAGCAGGGGCAAGGTGTCGAGCAGCAGCCTTGTGTTCTCGGTAATGACGCGCCAGCCGTTGACCACGGGCGCTTCAGCGGGGCCGACTGAGGGATCAAGCAGCAGGCAGGGGCAGTCCTGGAACGCCTCGCCGACCAGCGCGATGATGGCGGTGCGTGGCCGGCCAAAATCAACATGGCGCACGTCGATGGTCGCGCGAAGCTGCGGGTAGTAGGCTAGGACGCCTTCGACCAGCGCGCAGTCAGGGCAATACCAGCCCTCCGGCCGGTCCGTCCGTGAATTGGCCCTGATCAGGAACAGGATCGGCTGTTTCAAGATACACTCCACAAGCTGCTTGTCAGCCAAAGCCCTCAACAGAAAAGCCGACCCGAAGGCCGGCTTTCCAGAACGATATCAGATCGTGAAGGCTCAGTAACGGACCGAAATCGGAGCCGACTTCGAGACAACCGACTGGGCCACCGTCGGGTCATCCCAACGATAGGTCAGGCCGGCCGAGACGACGTGGATGCGGGGCTCGGCTTCCGCGGTGAAGCGGCGGGCTCCGGGTGCTGGCGTCGTACCGTTGTAGGTGATCTTGGCGGTATTGACATGAATGTAGGTGTAGCCGAGGTCGAAGGTCAGCTTGTCCGTGGCCTTGTAGGACAGGCCGGTCGAGAGCCAGAGGCGGTCATTGTCCGAGATCAGGACCGAACGGCTGCGATCGGTGACGGCCGACCATTCGTAGGCGACACCGGCGCGCAGGGTGAGAGCTTGCGAGTACTTGTACTCGACACCACCGGAGAGATACCAGCTGTCCTTGTAGTTGAAGCGGATGGCCGCCGGTGCAACACCGACGATCAAGGGCGTTCCATTTGTGTTATAAACTGGGATCGACTTCAGCGCGCTCCACTGGGTCCATTCAACGCCGAGATGGGCCTGCCAGCGATCGTTTATGGTGTGGCTGATGCCTGCCACGACCGATGCCGGAGTCGGCAGATCAAGCTTGACGCGGGAGAACCGGCTGCCAACCCCATTCAGGGCCGGAGCGCCCTGTGTCGCAGCCCAACCGCTGATTGTCTGGGTTATGGCCGAGCGATAGGCGATGCCGATAGTGGTCCCGGCAAACGGGGTCAGCGTCACGCCGAGCCGGTAGCCAAAATCATAGGAATCGCCGCGAAGCTGGAGACCGGATGAGCCGGGGGCCGTCCCAAGCGCCTGCTTCTGGTCGACCTGCATGTACTGCATCTGGATGGCGGCACCGACCGAGATCCAGTCGTTGATCTTGTAACCGATGGTCGGCGACACGTTCACGGATCGGATCGTGGCCGAGCGGCCGTAGGTCTGACCAACTTGGGTAAAGCCTGGCTTCGAACGGAGGCCATAAGGGGCCGTGTTGGTCAGGCCAAGAAAGAGGCGATCCGTGATCTGCCACGAATTGTACGAAGCCGGGATGAAGGCACCGTTGAGGCCCAGGTTGTTGGTGTTGAGTCTCTGGGTGAGCGCACTTCCGCCGACGCCCGGAGCCAAAAGATCATACTTGGCGTAGGCATTGAGATACGTCGCGTTCCAGTTGCTCTGGCGGCCGGCGAACATGGTGATCGTGGCGGGGTTCCAGGCCATGGCGGCGAGGCCGATGCCGCCGGAGGCTGCGCCGGCATAGGCCATGCCCAGACCTTCAGCGCCCTGCCCCGAGCGGATGGCGAACGAGCTGGCCTGCGCGGCGCTGGCAGCAACGGCGAGGACGGCGGCAGAGGCTGTCAGGCTCAGGAGATTGCGGATCACGGAGGTCATCAAGTCCACCCTTGGTTTTTGCTTGGTGGCGACAAAGCGCCTTTTTCGTGAAATCGTTTTGCCAACTTGGCTGGTTTTGCACAAGAGCCGCTCAAAAAAGGCGATCTGCACCGGCCGGCATCTGAAAATCGCCAAAAACGATGCAGAATCGCATCTCTTTTCAGAATGGGGCGGCTGTTTTCAACGAATTTCGATAGTTTATATCGAAACTATCGCGCGCCCCTGCTTCATTCGCAGCTTATCTGGACCTGTCTGAATGTTGCCGGATTGTGCAATTGCCCAACATCGTTGCAAAACGGCAACATTCACCGTGTGGAAATCGCATGGCTGAACTGAAGGCCGCATCCCATGCTTGCGGTCGGGCAGCAATTTTGCCCTGATGCGTTCCGGAACCAATGGTCTGGGAGGACATCATGAAACTTGTGCGATTCGGGGCGATGGGCAAGGAAAAGCCAGGCCTGATCGATGCCGATGGCGTCATCCGCGATCTGTCGGGGGTAATCGATGATCTGGGTGGCGCAACGCTCACCGCAAAGGCGCTTGCTCGCCTGCGCAAGCTGAGCCCGGCGAAACTGCCCAAGGTTTCGTCACGCGTGCGGCTGGGCTCGTGCGTGCCGCAGCCCGGCAACTTCATCGCCATCGGCCTCAACTATGCCGATCATGCGGCCGAGACAGGCGCTGCGATCCCGGCCGAGCCGATCATCTTCAACAAGGCGCCGAGCTGCATCAGCGGGCCGAATGACAACGTGGTCATTCCGTGCGGCTCGACCAAGACCGACTGGGAGGTGGAGCTGGCCATCGTGATCGGCGATGGCGGCTCATACATCGACGAGAAGGACGCACTTGCTGCTGTCGCCGGCTATTGCGTCTGCAACGACGTTTCCGAACGTGAATACCAGATGGAACGCGGCGGCACCTGGACCAAGGGCAAGGGTTGCCCCACCTTCGGCCCGCTCGGCCCCTGGCTGGTCACCACCGATGAGGTGCCGGATGTGCAGAACCTCGGCATGTGGCTCGATGTCGATGGCAAGCGGGTTCAGAACGGCTCGACCAAGACAATGATCTTCGATGTAAAAACCATTGTCTCGTACACCAGCCGCTTCATGCGCCTGATGCCGGGTGATGTGATCACCACCGGCACGCCGCCGGGCGTTGGCATCGGCATGAAGCCGCCGCGCTATCTGCATGGCGGCGAGATCGTGCGTCTCGGCATCGACGGGCTTGGCGTCCAGCAGCAGCAGTTCGTGGCGTATCCGGGGTAACAACGGCGTTTTCGTCATCGCGAGCAAAGCGAAGCGATCCAGCGCTGCGGCTTGCGGGCATGTCGGCTGCCATTGCAGCGCTCAAAGGCTGGATTGCCTCGCTGCGCTCGCAATGACAGGACAGGCAGTTTAGCCGCGCACATCCGTCGTGAAGACCTTCTGCGCGATTTTCCAGCCATCCCGTGTCTTCACGAAAGACAGGATGTCGGTGAAGAAGCGCGGCGGGATCGCGCAGGCCAGCTTGACATGCGCGAGGTTGGCGCTGATCCGGTCGATGGTCAGGATCCGGTCATGGCGGTCGAGGCCGCTGGCCTTTGGGGCCGGACGCTGCCGCACTGCCGCCAGCCAGGTGTCGCGCGGCGTGATCACGACCTCGCCGTCTAGGCTCTGGGTCAGCGCGGAGGTCGGCAGGAAGACCTCGGCCAGCTTGTCCGCATCACCTTCATAAAGACCATCGAGATAGGTCTGCGTGGCGGCGGCAATGGCGGCGATGTCGCTGTCTGTCTCGTTCATGTCCGGTTTCCTGCCCTGTTGCGCTGGCTTCAAAGGCCCAGCATCAGCCTGATGTTCTGCACGGCTGCGCCTGACGCGCCCTTGCCGAGATTGTCGAGCCGCGCCACCAGAACAGCCTGCCGGCGGGTCTCGTTGCCGAACACGCGCAGTTCCAGCAGGTTGCTGTCATTAAGCGCCTCGGGCTCGATCTTGCCGCCTTCCTTGGCCACCTGATCGGCGGCGATGACCTTGACCCACTCGCTGCCGGCATAGGCGCGATCGAGCACGGCCTGAAGATCGGCAACCGTGGGCCTGCCGGCGAGCATGTCGAGGTGCAGCGGCACGCTGACCAGCATGCCCTGCCGGAACCGCCCCACGGACGGCACGAAGATCGGCCGGCGCGTCAGGCCGGTATGAAGCTGAAGCTCCGGCACATGCTTGTGCTCCAAACCCAGCCCGTAAAGCTCGAACGCAGGCGCGTTGTGCCCCTCATGGGCCTCGATCATGGCCTTGCCGCCACCCGAATAGCCCGACACGGCATTGACTGTGACCGGATGGTCGGATGCCATCAGCCCCGCAGCCAGCAGCGGCCTGATCAGGGCAATGCCGCCGGTCGGATAGCAGCCCGGGTTCGAGACACGGCGCGAAGCCGCCACCGCCTTGCCGTGGTCTGGCGACAGCTCCGGAAAGCCATAGGTCCAGCCCGGCGCGACACGGTGCGCGGTGGATGCATCGACGATGCGTGGCCCGCCTCCGGGCAGGCTGTCGGCCAGCGCCACGGTTTCCTTCGCCGCGTCGTCGGGCAGGCACAGCACCACCAGATCAACGCCACGCATCAGCTCGCGCTTGGCGTCGGCATCCTTGCGCTTGTCGGCGGCAATGCTGACGAGGTCGATGCCGGGCATGGTGGCCAGGCGCTCGCGGATGCCGAGGCCTGTGGTGCCAGATTCGCCGTCGATGAAGATGCGCGCGGATTTGGTCGCGGAATTGTTCATGGGCTTGGTCTCGTCAGGATGTCCGGAGAAGCGGGATCAAGGAAGATCGGGCAAAAAAAAGAGCCGCGCGGGATGGCGCGGCTTGGGCAAACAGCTGGCTCAACCAGTCGTCATCATCCCAAGCGTCATCGCACCCGCACAGCGGAGCGGCCGCTTCGGCGTCGGCTCAGAGCCAATGACAATGGTGATGTCAGCGAGGAAATCATCGCCGCGATATGCTGGCAAACGGGCTGGATGTCAATGCCGCACAGGGTGGCATGCACGATATCCGGCTGGCGCGGCATGACGATCGGTTCGCGATTTCAGTGACTTGGCTGCTGCGTCTTCAAGACTGATTCAGGCGGCTGCCATTCTGATTCAAGGCCTTCGTGCGGCACATCAGCCGCCAGACATCGTCAGGCGGTGATCAGGGCTGTGGCCGATCGCGGACGACCGTGTAGATCAGCCAGGGCACGATCAGCGTCGCAGTCGAGAGCAGGATGCCGATGCCGCGCCAGAACGAGGGGTTCTCCGGCGCCTGCCCGTTGAAGGAGGGCACGAGATGGATGCCCCAGATCATCACCAGCGGCAGCACGAAGGCCGTGACAGCGAGCAGCAGCCGCAACGGCAGATCAACGCGCCAGCGCAGGCAGATCAGGATCGACGGCAAGGCAATCAGCGCCACGGCCACCACGGCAACGACTATGCGGAACATGTTGCGATCTCGCCCTCGTGACGCATCCCCTGCGCCGGGCCTGATGTGGGGTGCAGGGCTGCCCAGGGGAAGGGTTTGGCAATGCAGGATCAGGGCAAAGCCGGCTGCCGACGCGGCGCAGGGACGATTCCGAACCCGGACATGAAAAAGGCGGCCCGAGGGCCGCCTTTGATACCGTGAACCTTGCACCCTGGCCCTGCGGGAAACCCCGCAGGAGCCGGAGCGCGAGACCTCAGCGCTTCGAGAACTGGAAGCTGCGGCGGGCCTTGGCCTTGCCGTACTTCTTGCGCTCGACCACGCGGCTGTCGCGGGTCAGGAAGCCAGCCTTCTTCAGCGCACCGCGCAGTTCGGGCTCATAGTAGGTCAGGGCCTTGGACAGGCCGTGGCGCACTGCGCCGGCCTGGCCGGAGAGGCCGCCGCCCTTGACCGAGACCGTGACGTCATACTGGTCTTCGCGGTTGGCGATCTGGAGAGCCTGATTGAGGATCAGACGCAGGACCGGACGGGCGAAATAGACCGGCAGGTCGCGGCCGTTGATCATGATCTTGCCCTTGCCGGGCTTGATCCAGACGCGGGCAACGGCGTTCTTGCGCTTGCCGGTGGCATAGGCGCGGCCCTGCTTGTCGAGCTTCTGGACATGGCGGGGGGCTTCGGGAGCGGCAGCTGCCGTGCCCTTGAGCTGGTCAAGAGACTGAAGGATTTCGGCCATGCTCAAGCCCTCGCATTCTTGCGGTTGAGAGAGGCGACGTCGAGCGCCTCAGGCTGCTGTGCGGCGTGGGGGTGCTCCGCGCCCTTGTAGACGCGCAGGTTGCCGAACTGGGCACGGCCAAGCGGACCGCGCGGCAGCATGCGCTGCACGGCCTTCTCGACGATACGCTCCGGGAAGCGGCCTTCGAGAATGAACTTGGCGGAGCGCTCCTTGATGCCGCCGATGAAGCCAGTGTGGTGATAATACACCTTCTGGTCCTTCTTGCGGCCGGTCAGGAGAACCTTCTCGGCATTGATGATGATGACGTTGTCGCCGCAGTCGACATGGGGCGTGAACGAGGCCTTGGTCTTGCCGCGCAGATGCATGGCAACAATCGCGGCCAGACGACCGACCACAAGGCCGGAACCGTCAATCACAACCCACTTCTTTTCGACTTCGGCGGGCTTCAGCGAGCGTGTCGCTGTGGTGAGCGCTGTCATGACAGACCCCTACCCGTTTGAGGACGTTGGAAACGAATACCGCCAGAGCGCGTGGCCCTGGCGGCGGTGTGGGCGCTGTATGAGGCAAGAGGCTCAGGATGTCAACGACACTGCATCGTTGATACAATCTCTAACATTCTGATTTTGAAGTAGTTTTTCGAAGCGGTATTATTTTACCGCTGTAACTGCGAGCCTTGTTTGTCAGCCGGCCGGGATCGAATAGGTGCCAGTGGCATGGCAGACGATGTCCCGCGTGCCCTCGGAGAAGATGGCGACTTCCCCCATGGCCAGCCGCTTGCCGAGCTTGAGCAGCCGGCATTCGCCGATCAACGCGCTTTGTCCGGGCTTGCGCAGGAAATTGAACGACAGGTTGGTCGTGACAGCGAGACCGACCGGCCCGATCTGGGCCAGAACGGCCACATAGAGGGCCAGATCTGCGAGCGCCATCATCGTGGGGCCGGAGATGGTGCCACCCGGCCGGACGTGTTTCGGGTGGTAGTCGCAGCGCAGCCGCGCGGTCATTGGCCCTACCTCCTCGACATGGAAGGTCTTGCCGCCATGATGGATCTGGGGAAACTCGGCATCGAGAAAGGCATCGATCTCGGCGGCAGTCATCTTGGTCATGGACGGATCGTCATCCTGGCAGGCATGGGCACTGGCCCATGTCTCGCGAGACGGGCGCGGCGGTCAAGCCCGGACATGACGGACGTGCCGATAGCAGCTAGGATCAGAGCCAAAGTCGACACTTCCCGGAACGCGGACATCTGGCATGAACATCCAGGCCACCCTGCCCTTCGTGCTGCGCGAGGACCATGACGGCGTCGCGACGCTGACCCTCAACCGGGGCGCCCAGCGCAACCCGCTATCCGAAGGCATGATCGCGGCACTGGCCGAGCAATTGGCCGGGATCGCTTCGGGCCGCTCTGTCAAGGCGGTGGTGCTGGCAGCAAACGGGCCGGTGTTTTCGGCGGGCCATGACCTCAAGGAAATGAGCGCCCGGCGCAGCGACGCGGACCGGGGACGGGCCTATTTCAGCGATGTGCTTGGGCGCTGCGCCGCGCTGATGCAGGCCATCGTGCGTCTGCCGCAGCCGGTGATCGCGGCTGTCGAGGGGGTGGCCACGGCGGCCGGCTGCCAGCTTGTGGCCAGTTGCGACCTGGCTGTGGCCGGAGCCAACGCGCAGTTCTGCACGCCGGGGGTTCATATCGGGCTGTTCTGTTCGACGCCAATGGTGCCACTGTCGCGCAACCTGTCGAACAAACACGCCATGGAAATGCTGCTGCTGGGCGAGATGACGCCATCCAGCGATGCCGCACGCATGGGCCTCGTCAACCGCGTCGTGGCCAGCGGCGAGGCGCTGGCGGAGGCCCGGAGGCTGGCGGCGATCATCGCCTCGAAGGCTCCGGCGACGGTCCGGACCGGCAAACGCACCTTCTACGAGCAGCGTGAGATGACGCTGGACGCCGCCTATCGCCATGCCAGCGCAGTGATGGTCGAAAACATGCTGGCTCGTGATGCCGAAGAGGGCATCGGTGCTTTCATGGACAAGCGCGCGCCAGTCTGGGAACCGTGAATGCACGTCGTTGTGCGGAACAAGCATGGATGGCGGGACTGAGCGGGGTCTTGCATTTGCCGGCGAAGCCCGCCACCTCTTGGCCATGAACCATGACAGCTACGACGACGGCTATATCCGCGACATCCTCAAGTCCGTGAAGCGCATCGCACTCGTCGGGGCCTCGGCCAACGAGGCGCGGCCAAGCTACATCGTCATCAAGTATCTTCTGGACCGCGGTTATGAGGTCATCCCGGTCAATCCGGGGCTGGCCGGCCAGATGTTGCTGGGCCGCATGGTCTATTCGGATCTGAAAAGCATTCCAGGTGCGATCGACATGGTCGAGATCTTCCGCAATTCGGAGGCGGCAGGGCCGATCACCGATGAAGCGCTGTTGCTCGATCCCTTGCCGCGCGTGATCTGGATGCAGCTTTCGGTGCGCAACGACGAGGCGGCCGCGCGGGCGGAAGCGCGCGGCGTGACCGTGGTGATGAACCGCTGCCCGAAGATCGAGTATGGCCGGTTCTCCGGCGAGATCGGCTGGCAGGGAATCAACTCCCGCCTGCTCTCTTCGAAGAAGCCGACACTTGCCGGCAAGGGCTTCCAGAAGTTCACGATCAACCGCCCGGGCAGCTAAAGCCCCGATTTGTTGCGTGGCCGCACGGCTTGCCGCCGGCTGCGGCAATCGCGACCTTTGCCGGGACGGCGGCAAGGGCTTATGGCTGACATCCGAACCGGAGCACGAGTGACCATGCGCAAACGAACCCGCAAACTGATTGGCGCCGTGGCGATGCTGGTGTTCGTCTGCGTCTACGCGCTGATGGCGATGGCGCTGGCACAGGGGCGGATCACCGAAGCGTCCACGTTCTGGCAGACGCTGTGGTATGCCTTCCTCGGTCTGTTCTGGATCGTGCCGCTGCTGCCGCTGATCAAGTGGATGGAGCGGCCCGATCCGGGCGAAGAGCCCCCGCAGGTCATTCCGCGCTGACGGATCAGGCCACCTGAAGTCGCCGGCCCCAGTTCAGGGCCATGAGAGGCAGCCCTGAGATCAAAGCCTTCAGGGCGTCCGCGTTCTGGTGATAACCATTGAGCGAGACGCGCGGCAGGGCGTGCAGATGTTCTGCATGTTCGGCAAAGACATGGCCAGGACGGGTCGTCACCGCCGTCCGGAAGCCGGCGTCACGGGCAATCGCGAACTCGCGCGGACCTGCCGAGGTCGTATCGCCAACCGGGTATGCCATGTGGTGGACAGGTCGACCAAGCTCGAAGGCGATGCGGTCCCTCGCCTCGACGATCTCGGGCTGGGCGACATGCACCGGGTGACGCGCCAACATCAGGTGCGTCTTGGTGTGGGCCCCGATGGTCAGTCCGGGCTCGGCGGCCAGTGCGCGCAATTCATCCCAGTCGAGGCATAGTGTGCGGGTCAGGGCTGCGCTGTCGATGCCGGCCTGCGCGCCCAAGGCAGCGATGGCGTTGCGCAGTTCCGCCTCGGGGCGAGCACGCAAGGCCCAGTAGATCTCGTCGAAAGCGGTGCACATCGCCTCTGGCTGGCGGGTCTCGTGATCGAGAATACGGCCTCCTACAGTCAGCGTCACGCGCGGCAGCGCGCGGATCGCCGCTTCCAGTTCGACCCACCACAGCGCGGCGTTGCCGTCGGCAAAGCCGGTGGTGACATGCATCGTCCAGGGCGCGCGATGCCGCCTGAGGATTGGCATGGCATGGTCTCGGTTGTCGCGGAAGCCGTCATCGAAGCTGAGGGCAACGGCGAAACGGTCGCGGCGCGGCCCCGCAATCAGGGCGGCCATCTCGTCCATGTCGACCAGATCGTAGCCTTCGCTGCGCACCAGCGCGAGGGCTTCATCCAGCCATTCCGGCGTGATCTCGAGCAGCTGGTTCGGCGCAAAAGCGTCGCCCTGCCATGGCCGAACACTGTGCAGCATCAGGATCGCGCCGACGCCTTGTGAGAAGCCGCGCGCCCAGCGATGGGCACGCGTGGCGGCAATCGCCTTGAAGGCGCTCGCAAAGGCGAAGTGCCGCAGGTTCATCGGCAATTTTTCATTGTCAAAGCGTTTAGCGTGATCAGGTGAAGTATTTGACATCACACCATCTTCACCCGCTTCCTCCAACAGAGGGTTAAGGTCCACCGGTCGTTTGCACAAAATCGACCGCGGCAGGCCATGGACGAACGGACGGGACCAGGACAGGACCATGCAGGCAATCGCGCAACGGGAGCAGGCCGTGGAGGTCTGGGCGACAACGTCCGAGACGTCACCGACATGGTCGGCGCAAGCCGTGGATTTCAGCGAGATCGAGACGGACTGGCGCTGGCTTGAACAGCATGGCGAACTCACCCCCTACCAGACGTTCGACTGGGTCAGGAGCTATGCTGCCGATGCGCTGGAGGCCGATGGCGCAACGCTCGCGCTGGTGGTGATCCGCTCGGCACAGGCGCGCACGCTCGCCATCCTGCCACTGGCCGTGCGCACGCGCCTTGGCATCAGGACTGCGTCCATCGTCGGCGGCAAGCATGCCAATTTCCATATGGCGGTGTTTGCTCCGGGCGTGATGCAGCGGCTTGATGCGGACGGCGTGCGCCGCATGCTCGAGGATGCTGCGGCAGCCATTGGCGGCGTCGATGCCTTCGTGCTGCCCTGCCAGCCGGAAAGCTGGAACGGCATCATCAATCCGTTCGCACTGGTCGATGGCCAGCCTTCGGCCAACCCGGCCTACAAGCTCGTGATGGACGGGGACATTGAAGCCACCTTCCAGAGCGCGATGAGCCCGCATGCCCGGAAGAAGCACAAGAACAAGCGCGCCCGCTTCGCCGAACTCGGTCCGTCCAGCCTCGTCGTGCCGCAGACCGATGCCGGAAAAGAGGCCATCCTCGCAACGTTCCTTCGGCAGAAGGCACTGCGGTTTGTCCAGATGGGTATCGACAACCCTTTTGCCGATGACCGTGTCGCGGCCTTCCTGAGGCGCGGAGCCGGGCTCGAAGGCGGGAGACCGGCCTTGTTCCTGGCTGCGCTGGAGCTCAATGGCGGCCTGGTTGCCACTTACATTGGCGCCGAAATCCGGGGTCGGTTCAGTGGCATGGCCACCTCGTACGAGCCGGACCCGTTGGCAATGAAGTTCAGCCCCGGAGAGATCCTGCTCGTCGACCTTATCCGCCACCGCTTCGGCGATGGAATCACCGTATTCGATCTGGGTGTCGGTGAAGCGCGCTACAAGTCGACCTTCTGCAACCAGACCGACGATCTCATCGACAGCTTCGTGGCGATCAGCCTCCGCGGCAGGCTGCTGGCCGCTGCCATGCGGCTGGCAACGATGGCCAAGGGGGCGATCAAGCGTTCGCCGCGCCTTTATGCCGCCCTGATGAGCGTCAAGCGCCTGCGGCAGCGCCCTACGCCATCTGCGGCTGGCGCGCCACAGGACTGAGGTCGAGCCCTTCGTCGAACACTGCGATCGTCACCGGCATGTCGTGGCCTTCGCCAACCCGGTAGGCGGTCTCGACGGCATGGCCGTTGGCAAGCTGATCGGCCAGCACGACCGCGCCATCGACCAACGGCATCAGCGCAGGCTGGAAGCGGTGCAGGTCGCGGCTCGACACCTCGATCAGAACATAGTCATAGGCATCGGTCAGGGCATCGAGCGCCACATCGAGCAAGCCGTCGGCGTTGATCACGGCTTCGCGGCCGGCGCGGCCGGCGGTGATGACATGCAGGCGGCTTTGGGGATCGCGGTCGATGATGTCCGCGAAGCTGGCATCGCCCGACAACAGCTCCGACAGGCCGGCCATGCGGGAGCGCTCGCCGGCTGTCAGGTCGATCAGCAGTGTGGTGTGGTCTTCGGCCAGTTCGCCGCCCAGCAGGCGCGCGGCACCTGCATGGGTGCCGGCATCAAGCATCAGCAGGCGTGAGCCACCGGCGTCGCCGCGCGGACGCACGCAGGAGGCCAGTTGCTCGCCCCAGCTTCCGGCATCGTTCATCATCAACCGGAGATGCGAGAGCCTGCCCGCATGGGTGATCAGGCCGGCGACGCGGGCGCGGCGGGCATCACGGGCCGTCTCGTCGGCGGCAGCAACAGCCTGATCGCCGGAGGCGTCAGCGCCGCTGTCAGCATCGTCCTGCATCTGGGCGCGGCTGCCGCCCATGCTGGAAAAGCGCGCGGCACCGCGCGGCACGGACTGCGGCTGCGGCACCGGGCCGGCCGCCGTTGCGGGCTGCACGGCACGACCCGAAAGCAATTCGCGCGAGATGACCGAGGCCAGCGCCACGAAGAACGTCGCCAGTGTGGCAACGGCCACGGTCGGCACCTTCTTGGGGAAGCTTGGCGTCATCGGCGTGATCGCGCGCGAGATGATGCGGGCATCGGCCGGAGCGGCATTGTCGGCGTCGCGGGCCAGCGCCTCGCGCTGGCGCCCGAGGAACTGTTCGAGTTGCTCGCGCTGGGTCCGGGCTTCCCGCTCGAGGGCGCGGAGCTGCACCTCGCTTTCGTTGGCCTCGGTGACCGTGCGCTTCTGCGCTTCGATGGTGGCGCTGACGGTCTCGACCCGCGAGCCGGCAATGCGGGCCTCGTTCTCCAGTGTCCGCACCGTGCGTTCGGCGGTGGCGCGGATCTGGTTTTCGAGATCGCCGATCTGGGCGTTGAGCTCCTTGATGCGCGGATGCTCCGGCAGCAGCGTGCGTGTTTCCAGCGCGATCTGGGCGCGCAAGGTGCCGCGCTGCTCGATCAGGCGGCGGATCACCTCATTGTTGGCGATGTCGGGCACCTCGAAGGTGCGGCCTGTGCGGATCGCCTCGCGCAGGATGCGGGCCTTGGCCTGCGAGTCGGACTGCACGGCGCGCGCACTGGACAACTGCTGGGACAAATCGGCCAGTTGCTGCTGGGTGATGGTGGTGTTGTTGGCCCCGATCAGCAGGCCGGAGCGGGCGCGGAATTCCTCGACGCGTGCTTCGGCCTCCTGGACCTTCTGGCGCAGCGGCGTGATGGCGCTGCCGAGCCAGGTGGAGGCCCCGCGCGCGGTGTCCTTCTTGCTTGGCGGCTTCCTGCGCTTCGAGATAGACGGCGGCGATGGTGTTGGCTGCCTTCGCTGCCAATTCGGCATCGCGCGACTGGAATTCAATGGCTACGATGCGCGAACGCGTGACTGGAAAGACCAGCAGCGCGTCGTAATACTTTTCAAGAACCCGGTCCTCAGGCGTGCGATCCGCCGGATTGCGCGACAGACCGATCTTGACGAGCAGTTGCGAGACGCTGCCGAACAGGCCGGCCCCTGAATCGAACTCAGGGTTGCCGACGAGCTTGAGGCGGCGAATGGCTTCGCGGGCGAGATCGCGGCTCATCACCACCTGCACCTGGCTGGTCACGGCCTCGGTGTCGATGCGGTCGACGCTGACGTCGCGGTCCCCTGCCGGACGCGTATAAAAGCCATCCCGCGCTTCGAGCAGCAGCCTGGCCTCCCCGGTGTATTTCGGCGTCAGCATGTGCACGAGCACGAACGAGCCGACCAGCGCGACCAGTGTCGGGATGATGATCCAGAACTTGTGCGCAGCCACTGCGCGCCACAGGGCGTTGAGATCCAGCATGCCGTCGGCGGACGGTGCCGGAGCGCTGCGCTGTGCCGAAGCTTCGACCGATGTCATGGCACCACCACTCAACTCAGAAATTGCACATCGGGGTGGCACGCCGCAGACGCGGCGGTCGCCATGACCCGCCGGTGAATTACGACTGATTAAGGTTGATGTTGGGTTAAGAGCCGCCGAGCGCCCTGCTCTCAGGCAACGAAGGGCCATGACAGCGGGCATCGCCGCAAGCCCGGCCGGAGAGATTTTATTAACCCTAACAGCCTACTTATCAACGCATGTTGAGTATGTCCCACGGTGTTGTCCCATGTTCCGGAAACTGATCCTGGCTCTGGCCACAACCGGATTCGTGCTTGGCGCATGCGCGCCTCGGCACCATGAGTTCGCCGGCGAATTCGCCAGCGGGCATGAGCAGCGTGCACCCTACCAGCTCGCCACCGGTGACCGGCTCCGGGTGATCGTGTTCGGGCAGGACAACCTGTCCAACATCTATGCCGTCGACAGCCAGGGCCGCATCTCGATGCCGCTGATCGGGGCCGTCGATGCAACCGGGCGCTCCACCGGCCAGCTCGAACGCCAGATCGAGGCCCGCCTGCGCGGCGGCTTCCTGCGTGAGCCGAAGGTTTCGGTCGAGGTCGATGCCTACCGTCCGTTCTTCATCCTTGGCGAGGTCACGGCATCAGGCCAGTTCCCTTACGTCAATGGCATGACCGTCCAGACCGCCGTCGCCATCGCCGGCGGATTCACACCGCGCGGTGACCGTCAGGTTGCGGTGATCTCGCGTCAGGTCAACGGTGAGATCCTCACCGGGCAGGTGCCGCTGACGCAGCCCGTGCTGCCAGGTGACACGATCACCATCCGCGAACGCTGGTTCTGATCAGGCGCCGGAAAGGCTGACGCATGGCCCGGCCCGACAAGCCGCTTCGCATCCTGCATGTCTTCCGCTCCCCCGTGGGTGGGCTGTTCCGCCACGTGCTGGATCTGGCGCGAGGGCAAATGGCACGCGGGCACGAAGTCGGCCTGTTCTGTGATCTGAATACTGGCGGGCAGCGGGCCAGCGATGTGCTGGCCGGGCTTGCCCCGCATCTGGCGCTCGGCCTCACGCGACTGCCGATGACGCGCAATCCGGGGCCGGGCGATGTCAGCGCAGTGCTGGCTTTCCGGCGGGCCCTCGCAGAGCATGCCCCGGACATCGTCCATGCGCACGGCTCCAAGGGCGGGCTCTATGGCCGCCTGCCGGCGAGGCTGTCGCCGGGCCGGCGCTATGCCACGCTCTACACGCCCCATGGCGGGAGCTTCCACTTCACGTCCGGACGCCTCGGCCACCGCGCCTTCATGGCCGTCGAGCGCCTGCTGGAGCCGGCCACCGATATGTTCACGTTCGAGAGCCGGTTCATCCTCGACCGTTTCGTGGAGCAGATGGGCCGGATGCCTCGCAGCGATCATCGCATCGTGTTGAACGGGCTGACGGAGGCTGAATTCGAGCCCATCGACAGCCGCGGCGCAACGTTCGACCTGCTGTTCCTCGGCGAAATCCTCGCTGCCAAGGGCATCGATACCCTGATCGATGCGCTCGCCCTGCTCCGCAGCCGCGACGGGCTCATGCCAACCCTGCTGCTGGTGGGAGCCGGGCCACACGAGGCCATGCTCAAGGACATGGCCCGCGAACGCGGCGTTGCCGAACAGTTGACCTGGGCACTGCCCGGGCCGATCCGCGCAGCTCTGCCACGCGCACGGGTGATGGTGATGCCATCGCGCGCGGAAAGCCTGCCCTATGTCGTGCTTGAAACCACGGCGGCGGCTCAACCCCTGATCGCCACGCGGGTTGGCGGCATTCCAGAGATCTACGGGCCGGATCATGCCGCCAGCCTGATCCCGCCGCAGGATGCGGCTGCGCTGGCGGATGCCATCAAGGTCACGCTCGCCTTGCCGCCAGCCGAACTTGCAGCGCGTGCGGCCGATCTCGCCCACCATGTCAGGGCGCATTTCTCGGTCGATACGATGGTGGATGGCGTGCTGGCCGCCTGCCACGACGCCCTCGCAAAACGGCGGGAGACCGCATGATGCGGGCCCGCCTTAAGCCTTCGTCGAGACTTCCATGCTACCGGAATGAAGCTCCGAACACGCATTTCGGGCAAGCAAACACGGCGCCGATAGCGAGCGATTTACTGAAATCAGTCGCTTTCGTTGCCGCAATACCTTTCTTCCAGAACAAAACCACCCGGTGAGCGCCATGTCTGCTTTCGACGTCAGAGACATCATCAAGGCCAGCGGCGAGACCAAGGCGGATGGCGGCGGCATCGCGGCCATGGGCGGCAGCAACCGGCCGCTGCACCCGCTGGCCGAGCGCATTGCAGCCATGCCGTTCCGCAAGAGCCTGTCGCCTGTCATGGTCGAGGGGCTGGTGCGGCTGTTCGACATGGCCATCGTGGCGATCATCGGACTGGCCATCTTCGCGGTCTACGTCTTTCCGGTGGTCCGCTACAGCCAGCCCTATGCCATTGCCATTCCGGTGATCTCGGTCTCGACCGTCGCGATCTTCCAGGCGCTGCACCTGTATCATGTCGGGGCGATGCGCTCGTTTGCGCCGCAGAGCCTGCGCCTGCTGGCCGGCTGGTCGGCCCTGTTCCTCGCGGCCATCGCCGCTTTCTTCATGCTCAAGGTCGGTGAGGAGTTCTCGCGGGTCTGGCTCGTGTCGTGGTTTGTGGCCGGACTTGTGGCCATCATCCTGTCGCGCATCGCGCTGTCGTTCATGCTTCGGGCGCTGACGCGGTCGGGCCGGCTGGAGCGCCGCACCGCCATCGTCGGCGGCGGGGAGGCCGGCATCGGCCTGATAGAGGCCCTCGAAGGCCAACACGAATCGGGGGTCCGCATCGTCGGCGTGTTCGATGATCGCAACGATGACCGCTCGCCAGACACGGTGGGCGGATACCCCAAGCTCGGCACGGTCGAGGATCTGGTGGAGTTCGCGCGCCGCACGCATCTGGATCTCGTGATCTTCACCTTGCCGATCTCGGCAGAGTCGCGCCTGCTGCACATGCTGCGCAAGCTCTGGGTGCTGCCGATCGACATCCGGCTCTCGGCGCACATGTCGAAGCTGCGCTTCAGGCCCCATTCCTATTCCTACATCGGCGCAGTGCCCGTGCTCGATGTGTTCGACAAGCCGATCGCCGACTGGGACATGGTGATCAAGATGGTGTTCGACCGCGTGGTCGGCGCCCTCGCCCTGATCGCGCTCTCGCCGGTGATGCTGATCACGGCCATCGCAGTGAAGCTCGACTCGAAAGGGCCGGTGTTCTTCCGCCAGAAGCGCTATGGCTTCAACAACGAGATGATCGAGGTCTTCAAGTTCCGCTCTATGTACACCGAGCAGTCGGATGCGACGGCATCGAAGCTGGTGACCAAGGGTGATCCGCGGGTGACCCGCGTGGGGCGCTTCATCCGCAAGACCTCGATCGACGAACTGCCGCAACTCTTCAACGTCGTGTTCAGCGGCAATCTCAGCCTTGTCGGCCCGCGTCCGCATGCCGCGCACGCCAAGGCTCAGGAACAGCTCTACGACCAGGTCGTCGATGGCTATTTCGCCCGACACAAGGTCAAGCCCGGCATCACCGGCTGGGCGCAGGTCAACGGCTGGCGCGGCGAGACCGACACCGAGGACAAGATCCAGCGCCGTGTCGAACATGACCTCTATTACATCGAGAACTGGTCCGTCCTGTTCGACCTCTACATCCTGATCATGACGCCCGTTTCGCTGCTCAAGACGGAGAACGCGTATTGAGCGCCCTGCCCGACCAGGGCGCGGGCTGGGCTGCACCTGCTGGCGGCAGGCAATACAGCCTGTCGATCGGGCGGGTGCAGCGCTTCGTGCTCTGGCTGTTCGTGTTCTGCGGCTGCTTTGCGCTGTTCGAGCCGTCTCCCTATGAGGTGATGTTCCTCGTCACGCTGTTCGTGTTCATGGTCACGGGCCTGCGCATCAATGCCAAACTGCTGCCCATGGTCGTGCTGCTGCTGCTGTTCAACATCGGCGGCATCTTTTCGCTGATCCCGTTCATGGACGAGCCCGACTCGGTGCGCTTCATCGTGGTCGGCATCTACCTGATGTTCACGGCGATCCTGTTCGCGGCGCTGTTATCTGATGATGCCGAGGGTCGGCTGAACACCATCCGCCAGGGCATGATCGCCTCGGCCTGGCTGGCCGCCAGCGCCGGCATCATCGGCTACTTCAATGTCGGCGGGTTGGGCGAATACCTCACGCTCTACAACCGCGCCTCGGGCACCTTCAAGGATCCCAACGTCTTCGGCCCGTTCCTGGTGCTTCCGATCGTGTTCGTGGTTCAGGCCATCCTGCTCAAGCGCATCGGGCTGGTGGCCGGGATCCTGCTGATGAGCGTGCCGGTGCTGGGGCTGTTCCTGTCCTTCTCGCGCGGGGCCTGGGCCAACCTTGTCGGTGCGACACTGGTGCTGTTCGCCCTCACCTTCCTGACAGCGCCGACCGCGGCACAGCGCAGCCGCGTCATCGGCTTTGCCATCCTGATCGTGATGGCAGCCGTGATGGCGCTCTTGGCGCTGCTCTCGGTGGACGGCATCCGCGAGATATTCAACGAGCGCGCCAGCCTCAACCAGTCCTACGACATGGGCGTGCAGGGCCGCTTCGGCAACCAGATCAGGTCGATCGGCATGCTGCTGGAGATGCCGAATGGCATGGGTCCGCTCCGCTTCCGCTTCCACTTCCCCGAGGACCCGCACAACACCTACATCAACGCCTTCGCGTCCTATGGCTGGCTTGGCGGCTTTTCCTATATCGCGCTGGTGGTGGTGACCATGATCGCCGGCTGGACGATGGTGTGGCGGCGCTCGACCGTGCAGCCCTATGCCATCGCCATCTGGTCGGTGCTGTTCATCTCGCTGCTGCAGGGCGTCCAGATCGACATCGACCATTGGCGCCACGTCTATCTGCAACTGGGCCTTGTCTGGGGCCTGCGCGCCATCACGCCTGAGCCGACGCGCGGGGCGTAAGTTCATCCAGCCTTGCGCACCAGCACGAAGGCGTGGGTGCTCATCAGACGCCAGTTGATGCGGGCAGCCAAGCGGTTGAACAGGTCATCGGCCTCGCGGATCACCGGCATGCGCTTGAAGTAGCCATGGCCCCAGAACGGCTGGACATGGATGTCGCTGAAACCGGCCCTCTCCAGCATCGGACGCAGCGTCCGCTCGGACGAGACGCAGTGATCGTAGAGCGCCGGGAACTTGGGGTCGCTGCCGCCGTCGCGCCGCGCCGGATAGAGCGCATGCACGATGGCGCGAGAGAGCTTTTCCGGGATCATGCGGTTGACCATGAACACCGGCGCATAGAGCGTCGGGAAGAAGGCCAGCGCCACACCGCCCGGCCTCAGCAGGGTGTAGATGTTGTTCCAGGCGCTCTCGACACCGTCGACATGCTCGAAGACCATGCGCGAGAACATCAGGTCGAAGCTGCCGGGCATTGCATCGGCCTCGCTGAGGTCGCCGGCAATATTGAAGCAGGCCTTGGCAAGCCCCTCAGGGGCGCAATCCAGTTCGTGCTGGTCGATGTCGTTGACAGTCAGGGACAGGCCCCTGAGCGGCGGGTTGGTGGGCAGGAAGCCAGGGTCGCGCCCGCCACCGATTTCACACAGGTCGCTCAGGCCGAAGCGGCTGGAGAGCCGGAGCACCAGTTCCTCGTAGTGGCTCCAGGCCCAGTTCGAGTGCCAGTCAGGGTGCATCTCGCCGATCAGTTCGGACAGGGCGCCCGGTGCCGGCATGGTGCCGGACATGGCCGTTCTTGCAACACGTTGATCGCGTTCGGCAATCGCTGACATGGTGGCCTCCTGTGCTCCTGCGTCAGAACACAGCAAGGCATGTTTACCATTGGTTAACCAAACAAAGCCTGTCAGGATGGTAACGCGGTATCCTTAACCGGGCCGCCCTTTCATGCGGCCGGCAGGCCGACCTCCCAGGCGCTGCGGTCCGCTTCGAGCCCGATCAGCGCGAGGCCATGCGCAATCGATTCAAACTGCCCGCCGGAATCGAGCTTTTCAGCGCCGAAGCGCGCGCTGAACAACCGCCGCACTGCCGGAATGTAAGACGAGCCCCCGGTGAGGAAGACCTTGTCGATGCTGGCGGGCGAAACGCCCTGCCGCTCGAGCAGATCCCCGACCGAGGCATCGATGCGGGCCAGATCGTCAGCGATCCAGGCCTCGAACTCCGGCAGGGCAATGCTGCGCTCGATGACGATGCCGCCCTTCCTGAACACGAAGTCCGCTTTCGGCTGGGACGACAATGCGACCTTGGCCGCCGAGACGGCACGGTAGATGGCGAAACCCCAGTCGTTCTCGATGACATCCATCAGGTGCTGGATCAAATCGGGCCTCAGCGCGATCTTCTTGAGCTTGTCGAGTTCGCGCTGGTTCTCAGGCGATTTCAGCATGGCCAACTGATGCCAGCGGGCGAAATTGGCATAGTAGTGCGCCGGCACCTCCATGACCTTGCCCATCGAGCGATACTGGCTGCCCTTGCCGAGCAGCGGGGCGACCACGGCGTTGATGATGCGGTAGTCGAAGCTGTCACCGGCGATGCCGAGCCCCGCGTGGCCCATGGGAATGGCGCGCATGGCTCCGTTCCGGCGCTCGAAGCGGATGATCGAGAAGTCGGACGTGCCCCCACCGAAATCGCCCACAAGGATGGTCGCGTCGTGCTGGAGCCTTTGGGCATAATAGTAGGCAGCGCCCACCGGCTCGTAGACATAGCCCGGCTTTGGCAAGCCTGCCTGGGCATAGGCCGCATCATAACGCCGGTGCGCCAGCGCCTCGTCAGGGTTGCCACCGGCAAAGGCCACGGGCCGGCCAGCGACGATGGTGGCGCCAGCATGCGGGATCTGGCCGCGCGAATCCTCCAGCACGAGGCCGAAGAAGCGGGCCAACAGATCCTCGAACAGGAAGCGGGTCGAGAAGATGCGCGTGTCACGAAACACAGAGCTGGCAATATGGCTCTTGAACGACTGGATGAAGCGCGTCTCGCCGACCGAGCCGAGATAATGCTCGATCGCGTAGGGCCCGCCGGTGGTTTCCACTGTGAGGATGCGATTGGCATCGGTTCGCTCGAAGCACAGCACCGAGCGATAGACATCCTCATTGGCCCCGCCATGCGGATAGGTGACGATTCGGACGCCCTGCCCGCGCCGCGCCACCGCGATGACGGTGTTCGTGGTGCCGAAATCGACACCGATGGCAACATCGGACATGGGCGGGGCTCCGGGCAACGACAGCGAACATGCGGCGATGCACAGGCAAGGCCACGGGGCTGGGCCGTGCGGGATACAGGGACCAGACCTGAAAGGAAAGAGACTGCTGTGGCGGAATCGACGGCGCGCGGCGCAAGACTGGGAGTTGCCTAAGCGGCGGAAGAAAACCCCGGCCAGCCGCCGTATCGCCCGTTGCACAGCGGCGGAGCCGCCTCTATAAGCGCCGTTGTCGGGGCGTAGCGCAGCCCGGTTAGCGCACTAGTCTGGGAGACTAGGGGTCGGAGGTTCAAATCCTCTCGCCCCGACCAAAATACCAAGCAACATCATTGCGTTGTGAGAGGGTCGCGCGAGCGGCCTTTTTCGTTGGTGGCGCGTGTCGCCACCATGTCGTCGTTCGCCCGGCGCGCTACTGGCTTGCTTCGCGCTGCCCGCCTCCCGCAGCCTCAGATCACCGCCTCTATCAGGAACGGGCCATCCTCGGCGAGGCCGGTGCGAAGGGCTGCGGTGAAGGCTTCGGCACTCTCGGCGCGGATGCCGGGAACGCCCATGCCCTTGGCCAGCGACACCCAGTCCAGCGCCGGATTGTCGAGCGAGAGCATATCGAGTGCCTTGCGGCCGGGGTTGGAGGCACCGACGGCCATCAGCTCGCCGGTCAGGATCGCATAACTGCGGTTGGCCCAGATGATCGTGAGCACGTTGGCGCGGATGCGGGCCTGGCTCCACAGTGCCTGGAGCGTGTACATCGCGCTGCCATCGGCCTGCAGATTGATGACCTTGCGGTCGGGCGCGGCCACGGCCGCCCCGAGCGCCATGGGCGGGCCGATGCCGATCGAGCCGCCGGTGATCTGGAGCCAGTCATGGGGCGCGGCATTCTGCGTCATGGCGCTGGAATAGCGGCCGCTGGTGATCGACTCATCGACGATGATCGTGCCTTCGGGCATCAGCGCGGCGACGGCGGCGGTCGCGCTTTCCGCCGTGAGCGCGCCACGTGGCAAGGGCGGCGGGCTATAGGCAAGCCGTGGCGCATCGGCAGCGCGTGCGCCAACCGCCTCGGCGAGTTCGCCCAGGATCGCCAGCACATCGTGGCGGCCATCGGCGAGCGGGATGATCTCGGCATGGTCAGGCGCGAGCCGGCTGGGCTTGCCCGGATAGCCGAAGAACGCCACCGGATCGGGCGCACCGATCAGCACGATGGAGCGGAAGGGCGCGAGCGTCTCCAGCGAGACATCGAGCGGATAGGGCAATCTGGGCAGGTTGACCCGCCCTGCCCCGCGCTCGACGCGCGCCAGCGAAGTGCGGCCCATCATGCTGGCTCCCGTGCGGGCGGCGATGGCCCCGGCCAGTTCCAGCCCGGCGGCGCGGACGGCATCGGCGCCAAGGAAGATCAGCGTCTCCGCGCCCTTGCGCAGGGCCGCCACGGCACGGGCCATGAGGGCGGCATCCGCACCGGCGCGCGCAGGCGGCGCATCAGCAACCACCGGAGCCGAACCCGGCCCCCAGGCGGTGTCAGCTGGCAGGATCAGTGTGGCGATCTGGCCCGGCCCGGCAGCACAGGCCGTGCGAGCGGCTGTGATGGCGGCAGCGCCATCGGCCGCGATGCTGCGGCTGTCACGCCCGGTGCGCACCCAGTGCGACATCGGACGGGCCACGCCTTCGGTGTCAGAGGTGAGCGGCGCGTCATAGGCCAGATGCTGCGTCGTGTGCTCGCCGACAATGTTGACGAGGGGTGTGCCAGCCTTGCGGGCATTGTGCAGGTTGGCGAGGCCGTTGCCGAGACCGGGGCCGAGATGCAGCAGGGTCAGGCCGGGACGACCCGTCATGCGGGCCCAGCCATCGGCGGCGCCGGTGGCCACGCCCTCGAACAGGCACAGCACGCAACTCATGCCCTCGACCCGGTCGAGCGCCGCGACGAAATGCATTTCCGATGTGCCGGGATTGGAGAAGCACACGTCCGCCCCGCCCGCGACGAGGGTCTGCACCAGGCTGGTCGCGCCGTTTTGCTCGGTCTGATCGGTCATGAGAGGGATGTCTCGCTGCGTGTTGCCAGTGAGCCTGCGGCAAGGATGGACTGCCGGCGGGCCAGGATCGGGGATTGGGCGGCTGCCGGCTCCGGCGCGCGCAGGGGAATCTGCTCGGCCAGATGGCAGGCGACCTGCGCACCGTCAGGCATGGTGCGCAAGGCTGGGGCCTCGCTCCGGCAGCGCTCGACGGCGTGGACGCAGCGCGGATGAAAGGCGCAGCCCGAAGGGGGGGCCAGCGGGCTTGGCGGGTCGCCCTGCAACAGGGTGCGCCCATGGCGCGGCAGGGTTGGATCAGGGCGCGGCGCCGCGGCCAGCAGGGCCTGTGTGTAAGGGTGGCGCGGGGTGGCATAGAGCGCGGACTTGGGCGCCAGTTCTACGATCTTGCCCAGATACATCACCGCGACCCGCGTTGCGATGTGCTTCACCACGGCGAGGTCATGGGCAATGAACAGATAGGTCAGGCCGAAACGGGCCTGAAGATCATGCAGCAGGTTGACCACCTGCGCCTGGATCGAGACATCGAGCGCCGAGACGGGTTCATCGCAGACCACAAGTTCGGGATTGGTGGCGAGCGCGCGCGCCACACCGATCCGCTGGCGCTGGCCGCCCGAAAACTCGTGGGGAAAGCGTTCGCCATGGAAAGGCTGGAGCCCGACGAGGCGGAGCAATTCATGAACGCGCGCTTCAAGCTCCGCCCCGCTCGCCAGACCATGCAGGACGATGGGCTCGGCCAGGATGTCGAACACCGACATGCGCGGGTTGAGCGAGGCGAACGGGTCCTGGAAAATGAACTGCATGTGCCGGCGCATGCGGCGCAGGTCCGCGACCGGCAGCGCCCTCAGATCGGTGTCGCCGAGCTTGATGCCACCTCCGGTAGGCTCGATCAGGCGCAGCGCCAGACGACCGAGCGTGGACTTGCCGCAACCCGATTCCCCGACCAGCGCCAGCGTTTCGCCGCGCTGCAAGGTCAGCGACACGCCATCCACCGCCTTGACGATGCGCGGCGCGCCAAGCCCGAGAAAGCCCCCGCCAAGCACGAAATGGCGGCTGACATCGGTGAGTGTGAGGACAGGCACCCCGGTCATGGCGCCGCCATCTCGATCGGGGCCTTCCAGCAGGCCACATGATGACCCGGCTTGAGGGCGCGCAGCGGCGGCTCCTCGGCATGGCAGCGTCCGTCGGCCAGCGCACAGCGCGGCGCAAAGCGGCAACCGGCGGGCATCTGGTCCGGCGACGGCACCATGCCCTCGATGGTCGACAGGCGGGCGCGGTCCAGATCAAGCCGGGGAATCGAGGCCAGAAGCCCGAGCATGTAGGGATGCTGGGCATCAGCGAACAGCGTCTTCACATCGGCCATCTCGACGATCTTGCCGGCATACATCACCGCGACGTCATCGGCCATTTCAGCAATGACGCCGAGATCGTGGGTGATCAGGATGATGGCCGTGCCGGTGCGTTCGCGCAGATCGCGCATCAGGTCAAGGATCTGCGCCTGAATGGTGACATCCAGCGCCGTGGTTGGCTCGTCAGCGATCAACAGGTCCGGCTCGCAGGCCAGCGCCATCGCGATCATCACGCGCTGGCGCATGCCGCCCGACATCTCGTGCGGAAAGGCATCGACGCGCGTTTCCGGTGAAGGAATGCGGACCAGCCGCAGCATCTCGATGGCCCGGGCGCGGGCCTCCGCGCGGCTCATGGCGCGATGACGACGCAAGCCTTCGACAATCTGCTCGCCAACACGGTAGACCGGATTGAGCGATGTCATCGGCTCCTGGAAGATCATCGACAGGGCCGCCCCGCGCAATTCCTCCATCTGGCTGCGAGACATCGCCAGCAAATCCTTGCCCCGATAAAGGATTTCGCCCCCTGCCCTGATGCCGGGCGGCTCCTGCACCAGCCCCATGATGGAGAGCGAGGTCACGCTCTTGCCGCATCCGGATTCGCCGACGATGCCGAGCGTGCGGTTGGCATGGACCACAAAGCTGACACCGTCGACAGCGCGATAGACGCCGCCTTCGGTCTGGAAATGCGTCTTGAGGCCGCGCACTTCCAGAATCGGCTGCCCATCGGTGGTCATGCGGCGCAAGTCCGGGCGCTGAGGTCGGCCATGCTCACGTCTTCGCCTTCGCCGGCGTGGCGGTCGGCTTGCCGGATTTCACGGCCTTATCCTTTGCCTTGCCTTTTGCCTTGGCCTTGGCCTTGGGAAAAGCGCGGACTGGCAACATCAGCGGCGAGATCGTCAGGTGGTCACGCCCGGCCCAGTCGAGCGCTGCCACTTTCGGTTCCGCCCGGCGCTGCGCCGCTTCGAGATCGGCGGCGGCCTTCTCGTGGTCCATGGTCAGCACGCGGCCATTCTCGACGACCGTCTTGCCATCGACGATCACGGTCTTCACCGCGCGGTCGGCGGCGGCATAGATCAGGCTGCGCATCGGGTCGCGCACGGGGCGCATGTTGGGATGCGTGACATCGACCAGCACGAGGTCGGCCTTGGCGCCGACGCTGAGGCGGCCAATGTCGGAGCGGCCAAGCGCGCGGGCACCGCCAAGGGTTGCCGCCTCGAACACGTCCGCCGTGCGCAGGTCGTAGACATCTTCCGCCATCAGGCGCGCGGTGATGGCGACGGCGCGCATCTCCTCCAGCATGTTGTGCGGATAGGTGTCGGTGCCGATGCCCATGGCGACGCCGGCGGCGACATAGCGTCCGAAGGTTTGCAGGGCGATACCGCGGCGATGGAACACCACCGGGCAATGGGCGACCGTGGTGCCGGTCTCGGCCAGCGTCTCCAGGTCGCCTGTGGCGGGCCAGTGCGCCGAGGTGTGGCTATCCAGGAAGATGCCGTGGCCGATGATCGAGCGCGGCGACAGGACACCGAGCGACAGCAGCCATTCCACTGGCGTCATTCCATGGCGGCGGGTGATCTCGTGGAATTCGACCACCGACTGGGCCGCATGGATCTGGAACGGCAGACGCCGACGCTTGGCTTCGGCGAAGCTGTCCTTGATCAGTTCGGGCGTGCAGGTATCGATCTGCGAGGGAGAGACCATGCCGCTGAGCCGGCGCGAGGGGTGCTTTGCGGCCATGTCGAGCAGGGCCATCGCCTCGGCCATGGCTTTCTCGCCGGCCTTGGCGTCGAATTCGTATTCGGTGACGTGGCCATTGCGGGTGAACCAGCGGGCCGAGCGATACATCGGCGCGACCACGCCGCGCAGGCCAGAGGCTGCGAAATGGTCGAGCCAGCCATCCCATGCCACCGACAGGTCGACCAGCGTGGTGACGCCCGAGAGGAGCAGTTCGGAATAGCAGACAGTGGCGCAGGCCGGCACGCCATCCGCATCGCAGCGGAACAGCGGCATGAATTCGTAGAGCGAGGAGCCATAGAGTTTTGGCGAGCCCAGCTCGTCGTTCCAGCCCTTGGTCATCGCCTCCGAGGACGGGTGCGAATGGATGTTGACGAGGCCGGGCATGACCATGCGCCCTGCCCCATCGATCACCTTGGCAGCCTCACCCTCATAGGGACCGCCGACATGGATCAGCTTTGAACCATCGAACGCGACGTCGCCGCCGCGCATGTAGACATGGCCGCCGGTTGCCTCGTCGAAAGCGACGATCCAGTCGGCATTCCTGATCACGGTGATCGGCATGGGTTGGTCCTTTTCAAGTCCAAATCTTCATACGCAGTGTCATGGCCGCCCTTGTGGCGGCCATCTCGATGTGAAGTGCGCTGCCCATGTTGCTGAAATCACCGGCACAAGGCCGGTGATGACATTGCAAAACAGCGAGGGTGCGACCTCAGCGCACGAACTTCAGGTCGAGGCCCTTGTAGAGGCCCGAGCCGTAGATGTTGTGTGCCTTGAACGGGGCGAGCCGGTTCGACATCGCGATCTTCATCGGCTCGTGGTAGAGCGGAATCCAGACAGCGGCATCGTGGACCTGGCGGATCACCTCGGCAAAGCCGCCTGAGCGGGTGGCATCATCGACGGCGGTGGAGGCCCGCACCAGCGCCTTGTCGGTGTCCTCGTTCTTCCAGTTCATGCGGTTCGGCGTGGGCGTGTTCTGCGAGCGGAAATAGAGGTTCAACGCTTCGCCAGCCGTGACATACGGGAAGCTCATGCCGAACATGTCGAATTCCTGCGTGGCCAGCTTGCCCCAGGCGACCGTGGCATCGAAGAGCTGCACGCGCATGTCGACGCCAACCTTGCGCAGGTCGCCCTGCACCGATTCCATCAGCTTCTGCCAGGTCGAGCCGGCAAAGCCATAGACCAGCGGCGAGAGCTTCGCGCCGTTCTTGGTGCGGAAGCCATCGGCACCCTTCACCCAGCCGGCCTGATCCAGCAGCTTGTTGGCTTCAGCCACGTTGGTCTTGAGCAGCTTGCCGTCATAGCTCTTGTCCCAGTCGCGGGCGAGCTGGCTGACATAGGAATAGGCTGGCTCGGTCTCGCCGAAGTTGATGTCCTTGGAGATCGATTCCTGATCGACCGCCATCACCAGCGCGCGCCGCACCAGTGGATCGTCAACGCCAGCCTTGTCGATCTTGAAGCCGATGAAATAGGTCCAGAAAGCTTCCTTGGTCTCGAGAACGCGCAGGTTGCGGTTGGCACGGATCTGCGCAAGGCCGGAATAGGGAATGTATTGCGTGATCTGGGACTGCCCGGTCATGACCGCGGCCAGACGCGTGGTTTCTTCCGGCACGATGCGCCAGACGATTTCCTCGATATGGGCCGGGCCGGTGTTCTCGGAGATCGGCGGGCCCCACTTGTAGGCAGCGTTGCGCTTGAGGCGCATGTCGTTGCGCGGCCGCCAGTCAGCCCAGCAATAGGGGCCGGTGCCGTTGAAGCCCTTGACGCCGAAATCGGCCCCAAGCGCCTCGACATTGGCCTTGTCGATGATGATGCCGAAGCTCTGCGCCAGCTGGTAGAGCAGCTCCGAATACGGGGCCTTCAGCCGGTATTCGACGGTGGTGTCATCAATGGCAATGACATCGTCGACCGGGCCGGCGCGCCAGACCACAGGCGAACGGGTGGCCGGGTCGATCCAGCGCTTGATCGAATAGACCACGTCTGCCGCCGTCATCTTCTTGCCGTCACAGAAGGTGACGTCATTGCGCAGCTTGAAGGTGTAGGTCTTGCCATCGGGCGAGACCGTCCAGCTCGTGGCCAGGCCCGGCCTGATGGTGTTCATGTCGAAATCGAGGGAAACCAGCGTGTCGCCGAGCATGAACAGCACCTCGGTGCCGGCCCGCGCGGTGGAGCGATGCGGGTCGTAGCGGTCGGAATCGACCTCGCGCACGATCGTGATGCTGCTCGGCGTCTGGGCCCCTGCCCCGGCGGGCAGGAAGGTGCTTGACGCGGCCAGAGCCGCCGCTGCGGCAAGCCGCGTGGTCCATCGGTTCGTCATCATGTCTTGTCTCCCCTTTTTGGTTGCTGACATTCGAAAGTTCGGGCCGGCTGGCGGGACCATCGACCGGCATTCGTAGTGCTGGCATGACTGGCAAGACCCATGCCGCCCTCACAGTTTCCGCAGGCGCGGATCGAGCAGATCGCGCAGTGCATCGCCCAGGATGTTGGCGCACAGCACGATCACGACGATGGCCAGGCTCGGGATGGTGGCGATGTGCGGCGCGATGAACAGCTCGTTCCGACCTGACGACGCCATCATGCCAAGTTCCGCCGCTGGAGGCTGCGCACCAAGCCCGAGAAACGACAGGATCGCACCAAGCAGGATCGACTGGGCAAAGCGCAGCGTCAGATAGACGAACACCGACGAGATGCAGTTCAGCGCCAGATAGCGCCAGATCAGGGTGTGGTCCGGCAGGCCGATCGAGCGGCCCGCTTCCATGAAGTCCTGCGCCATCACCACCAGCGCCGCGCCACGCGTGACGCGCGCCACGGTCGGCACGGTGGCGACGACCAGAGCCGCGATGATGGCCGGCAGGCCCGAGCCGATCACAGCCGCCAGCGCCAGCCCGAGCAGGATGGCGGGGATCGACAGGAGCACGTCATTGATGCGCATCAGCACGCCATCGAGCCGGCGATAGAAGGCAGCGATGAAGCCGATCAGCATGCCGATCGCACCGCCGATGGCTGTCGCAGTGATGCCCACCATCAAGGTCGCGCGCGTGCCATAGAGCAGGCGCGAGAGCATGCAGCGCCCGAGACTGTCCGTGCCCAGAAGATAGGTCCAGGTGCCGCGCGCCTCCCAGACCGGAGGCAGCATGCGCCGGCGCGTGGTCAGATAAGGATCGTGCGGAGCAATCCAGGGCGCGAGCAGCGCCGCGAGCACGATGGCCAGCAGCACCAGCCCTGCCGTGAGCGCCAGCCGGTCGCGCGCCAGCCGGCGCAGCATGCCCGGACGCGGGCGGCGCTGCGAGACCTGCAGGGCGGGGGCCAGCGCGGTGTCGCTCATGCGGCCTTCACCCTTGGATCGAGCGCGGCATACATCAGGTCCACGGCAAGGTTGATGACGATGAAGCACAGCGCCAGCACGAGAATCGCGCCCTGCGCCAACGGCAGATCACGGGACAGGATCGCGCCGACGGCCATGCGGCCCACGCCGGGCCATGAGAAGATCGTCTCGGTGACGACCGCTCCGCCGAGCAGGAAACCGGCCTGAAGACCGATCAGCGTCACCACCGGGATCAGCGCATTGCGCAGCACATGGCGCAGCACGACGGTGCGCTCCTTAAGCCCCTTTGCGCGCGCGGTGCGGACATGGTCGGCATTCATCACCTCCAGCGCCGAGGTGCGCGTCATCCGCGCCACAGGGCCGATGAAGCTCAGACCAAGCGTCAACGCCGGCAGGACGAGGCTCGCCAGCCCGTCCAGCGTCCAGATCGGACCCGAGCGCCCGAGGAAGGGAAAGAGTTGCCAGTGATAGCCCAGCCAGATCATCAGGATCAGGGCGAAGAAGAACACCGGTGTCGAGACGCCGATGACCGAGAAGGCGATCACGGCCCGATCAATCCAGCGGCCACGGTTCATGGCCGCGACCGCGCCCAGCGCGATGCCGGCGGGGATGGCCCAGATCAGGCAGGCGATGACCAGTTCCGCCGTGGGCCAGAGCGCCTGCGCCAGTTCGCTGGCCACCGCCGTGTTGTTGATCATCGAATAGCCGAGGTCGCCTTGCAGCACGCGGCCGAGATAGAGCAGGAACTGAACCACCAGCGGCCTGTCGAGCCCCAGATCGCCCCTGATCTGATCGACCACATCCTGTGTTGCGGTGGGCCCGGCGATGACGCGGGCGACATCACCCGGAACCAGTTGCAGCAAGAGAAAGCCGAGCAGAAGCACACCGAGCAGCACCGGAACCGACATGAGCATGCGCTGGGCCAGGTGCTTCAGCATGGCGTGCTCAATGCCATTGCCCCAGCCGGTCGTGCACAGGCTGCCCGCCGAGCAAGGTCAGATCGCAGGACGTGTCGTCGCGCACCTCTTCGGGGGTTGCGCTGAACAGGTCGCGCGAGAACACGGCGATGTCGGCTGCCATGCCCGGCACCAGCGTGCCGCGATGGTGCTCGGCCTTGTTGACGTAAGCCCCGAAGGCCGTGAACGCCTGCAAGGCCTGGGTCATGGTCACCGCCTCGCTGCCGCCGATGACGGTGCCGCGCGAGGTCTTGCGGGTCAGCATCGTGTAGAAATTCGGGAACGGATTGGCGTCGCAGACCGGCGCGTCCGACGAAGCGGCGGGCTGGAAGCCGCGCTCGATCCAGGTGCGCAGCGGGTAGCTCTCGGCGGAACGCTTCTCGCCAAGAACCGAGACGTACAGATCGCCGAAATCATGGATGAAGACCGGTTGCGGCACCGGCTCGATGCCAGCCTTGCGCATGCGGCGCATCTGGTCGTCGGAATTGAAGCCGCAATGCTCGATGCGGTGGCGGCGATCGGGATCGGGGTAGCGGGCCAGTGCCTTTTCCATGGCAACAAGCGTCTGCTCGATGGCCGCATCGCCGATGGCATGGACCGCCAGCTGATAGCCTCTGGCGTGATAGTCGAGCGTGAGCGCGTCCATCTCGCTGTCCTTGAGCAGAAACAGGCCCTTGGTTTCTGGATCGCCGATGTAGGGCGCGAACATGGCTGCGGTCTTGCCGCCGGCGGACCCGTCAGTGAAGATCTTGACCGGTCCCACCTTGAGATGCTCGTCGCCATAGCCGGTGACGAGGCCCTCGGCATGGCAGCGCTCGACAATGCCGCCCGGGCCGCCCAGCAGGCACTGGTTGGTGCGGATCGGCATGCGGCCCGAGACCACGGCGCTGCGATAGGCGACGATCTCCGCATAGCCTGCGCGCATGCCGACCGCCGCGTCCATGCAGCTGGTGATGCCGAAGCGGTTGCAGTAGCGCGCAGCGCGTTCGATGGCCGCCACCAGCATCTCGTGGGTGGGCTCGGGCAGCACCTTCTTGATGGGGTCGCGGCCGGTTTCCGCCAGAAGGCCGGTCAGCCGACCCTGCACCTGCTCGATGGCGCCGCCTTGCGGCACGGGCGTCATGGTATCGACCCCGGCCAGTTCAAGCGCCTTCGAATTGACGATGGAGATATGGCCGCAGGCCCTGACCAGATAAACGGGGTTGTTGGGAGCAACGGCATCAAGCTCGGAGCGATCCGGATGGCGCTTCACGTCCAGCTCGAACTGGTCATAGCCGCGCGCCATCACCCATTCGCCCGGCTGAAGGGTGTCGGCCTTGGCCTTGATCGCCTTCAGCAGATCATCCAGCGTGCGGGCAAAGCGCGGGCGCACATCGACATCAGCCATCATCAGGCCGAGCGGCAACAAGTGAAGGTGCGCCTCGTAAAGGCCAGGCGTCGCGAGCCTGCCGGCCAGATCGATGACGCGCGTATTCGGGCCGCGCAGCCCGTCGATCTCGGCAGACGAGCCTGTGGCCAGAACCTGCCCATTCCACAGCGCCACGGCTTCAGCCAGCGCCTGCCCTGCTGCGACAAAGACCTTGCCGCCGGTCAGGATCGTGTCGGCCTTCGGCATCAGCATCGCAAGTCCCCATTGGCGCTGCCAGGCTCTTGCGGCCCGGCTGGAGCGCCATCACACACCCGAAATTGGCAATGCACAAGTTGCGCCATACGCATGCACCCCTGCATTGTCCGGACATCTTGCTCCGCCCGTCAGCCAAGAGCAAGGCTGGTTTGAGGCGGCTCTTGCCAGCGCGGCGTGGCCCTGCAATTCATGGGGCATGAATGTGCAAGCCAAGATTTCCCGGCAGGTGTCGGTGTGTCCGCATGATTGCCCATCGGCGTGTTCGCTCGATGTGGAGGTGCTGGATGGGCGCAGCATCGGGCGTGTGCGAGGCCACAAGGAGCAGAGCTACACCGATGGGGTGATCTGCGCCAAGGTCGCGCGCTACGCCGAGCGCATCCACCATCCCGACAGGGTGCTCTACCCGATGAAGCGCAGCGGGGCGAAAGGCTCGGGCCAGTTCAGCCGGATTTCATGGGACGAGGCGCTTGACCTGACAGCCAGCGCTTTTCTGGCAGCCGAGGCGGCGCACGGCCCCGAAAGCGTCTGGCCCTACTACTATGCCGGCACGATGGGGCTGGTGATGCGCGACGGCATCCACCGGCTGCGCCATGCCAAGCGGTATTCCGGCCAGTATTCCACCATCTGCACCAACATGGCCTGGACGGGCTTCATTGCCGGCACCGGCAAGCTGGCGGGCGTGGACCCGCGCGAGATGTCGAAGGCCGGCTGTGTGGTGATCTGGGGCACGAACGCAGTGCACACGCAGGTCAATGTCATGCACCACGCCATCAAGGCGCGGAAGGAGAACGGCGCGAAGATCGTCGCAATCGACATCTATCGCAACGCCACCGTCGAACAAGCCGATCTCGGGCTGGTGCTGAGGCCGGGCACTGACGGCGCGCTGGCGTGTGCGGTGATGCATGTGCTGTTCCGCGACGGGCTGGCGGACCGCGCGTATCTGGCTGCCTTCACTGATGCGCCGGCGGAGCTTGAGGCCCATGTGAAGAGCCGTGATCCGGCCTGGGCCAGCGCCATCACGGGCCTGACGGAAGCCGAGATCGAGGCATTCGCGCATCTGGTCGGCAGCGTGAAGAACAGCTTCTTCCGGCTTGGCTACGGCTTTGCCCGGCAGCGCAATGGCGTCGTCAACATGCACGCGGCCCTGTGCATTCCGGCTGTTACAGGGGCCTGGCAGCACGAGGGCGGCGGCGCGTTCCACAACAACGGCGCGATCTACGGCTGGGACAAGTCACTGATCGAGGGGACGGATTTGCTCGACCCCAAGGTGCGCAACCTCGACCAGTCGCAGATCGGTCGCGTTCTGACCGGCGATGCCGACGCGCTGCGCCATGGCCCACCCGTCACGGCCCTGCTGATCCAGAATACCAACCCGGTTTCGGTCGCACCGGAGCAGAGGCTGGTGAAGAAGGGCTTCGCCCGCGAAGACCTGTTCACCTGCGTGCACGAGCAGTTCATGACCGAGACCGCGCTGATGGCCGACATCGTGCTGCCGGCGACAATGTTCATGGAGCATGACGACCTTTATCAGGGCGGAGGGCACCAGCATGTGATGCTAGGCGCCAAACTCGTGGACCCGCCGGGCGAGTGCCGCAGCAACCATGAGGTCATCACGGCCCTTGCCGCGCGTCTCGGTGCGCAACACCGCGGCTTCGGCATGTCGCCGCGTGCGATCATCGACTGGACCTTGCAGGCCTCAGGCCATGGCACGCTGGCTGAGCTGGAAGCGGCGCGCTGGCTCGATGTGCAGCCCTCATTCCGCAGCGCACATTATGCCGATGGTTTCGCCTGGCCGGATGGCAAGTTCCGCTTCAAGCCGGACTGGCCGACCGTGCCCTACAAGCATGATGGCCCGATGGGACCGTGGCAGCAGATGCCGGCCCTTCCCGATCATTGGGAGGTGATCGAGGAGGCTGATGAGGCCCATCCGTTCCGGCTCGCCACAAGCCCGGCGCGGAACTTCCTCAACTCGACCTTCACCGAGACCCCGACCTCGGATGCCCGCGAGGGCGGACCGCAATTGCTGATCCATCCGGACGATGCGGCTGGGCTTGGCCTTGGCGAAGGCACGCCGGTGATGATTGGCAACGGGCGCGGGGAGGTCATGCTCCGGGTGCGGCTGTTTGGCGGCGTGCAGCGCGGCGTGGTGATCGCCGAGTCGATCCACCCGAACGCGGCCCATGCCACCGGCGAGGGCATCAACACCCTGACTGGAGCGGATGCGGTCGCGCCATTTGGCGGCGCGGCCTTCCATGACAACAAGGTTTGGGTAAGGGCAGCCTGATCGCGCTCAGGCTGGAGCGATAAACGGCTGCTGGATCTGACGAAACACGGCCATGTCCTCCAACCGGGCGGCATGTTCTGCCAGAGCAGGTCGGTCTGCTGCATCGAACAGGCCGGGGTGCGCCTCCTTGATGAAGCGGATCATGCAAGCTGAGGCGATATCGGCATGCCCTGGTCGATCCCCAAACCACCACGCGCCATACATGCTCCGGCATTTTGCTTCGAGCGCGTCCAGCGCGCCCATGATCTGCCCCCGGCGCCGCGCCACAAAACTGTCGGATACTTCGGCATGCATGCGCAGTTCATAGAACAACCCCACCGCAAGATCGCCCAGCCCCGTCGCCAGGGTCGCGATCCTCAGCGCACGATGCCGCGCAGGTTCGGTTCGTGGAAACAACGCCACTTCCGGCGCAACCAGACCGTCGAGATGGTCAAGAATGATGTGGCTGTCGCTCAAGGCTGTGCCGTCGCTCAGGACCAATGTCGGTACGCGCAAAAGTGGATTGATCGGACGCAGCAAATCCTGATCGCGGAACACCGACCACGGTCGATGCTCGAAAGCGATGCCGTACAGCACCAGCGCGATGCCGACGCGGCGTACGAACGGTGAATCGTATTGGCCAATCAGGATCATCGGGGCAGCTTGAGCTTCAAATTCCGAGCGTTTCAGTCCCGATTTATTTGCTCATTTAACCTGCGTTCTGCATGGCCAGCCTGACCTCGCGGCGGCGTGAGCCCGGAGGCCGGGGCTCGGCGCAACTGAGATACATGTGGCCCATGGTGCTGAGGATCAGTGCGAACATGGTCATGTCCACCAGATCAAGGCTGCGGAACTGAAGGATGGCGAAGCTGAAGCCGATGCCGATCAGCGCGAACAGAAGGCCGAACTCGCGCATCTGCCGCTGCCCCTCCATCGCCCCGATGGCGCGAACCATGTAATCGCGGGCGAGATCGGAATTCCAGTCCCTCTCGGCGTCGTGCGCATAGCGCTTGAGCAAACGGCCATAGGCCGCGACGGTGATGACGCCGAACAGCAAGGTGATGGCGAGGATGACGGGCCCGCGCAGCAACGCTGCTGCCACCACAGCCAGCACGGTGGCGACGATGGTTGCGGTCGCCACCTGCCTGAGAATGACGGGCATGGTCAGGCCCATGTCTTCCTGAAGGCGGCGCGCAAACCGATTGGTCAGAGCAAGGCAGGCGTCGTCGATTCGTGCAAACACCGGTGATTCTCCCGCAAGCGAAACCTGAACTGTCGGCTTGCTCGGCTGGAAAGCAGCCAAGAACCGATGATTAAGGCTTTCTTTACCATAGCCGGACGGCAGGACGGTTCAAGCACCGGGAGGGTGCCGGCCCGCCTCATCTGCCAACGCGGTTAACGGCGCAGATCACGTGTCAAATCACACGTGATCGACGGTGGTTGACTTGACGCCGGGGCGCACGTTTGCGACGGAACGGGGGTTCAACGAATTTGACAACAGGATGATGGAAATGCGGCTGATGACTTTTGCTCTCGCCGGTGCGCTGGCGCTGGCACCGATGGCGGCGTTCGCAGCCGCTGGCCCGGCTCCCCTGCCCCAGCCGGACCCGAAGACCAAGAACATGTCGCGCTACCAGATCCAGCTCCGCGCCTTTGATGCGTGCCTGATCAGCCAGTCGCGCCTGCAGCAGACCACGCGCGAAGCCGTGCATTCGGCCTGCAGCTGCTACGCTACCGCGACAGTCAAGGCGATGACCAATGCCGAGGTGCAGGCCTTCCGCGACACCAGCGTGTTCAATGACACGACGCGCGAAAAAGCCCTTGCCCAGATCGACCGCTGCAAGCTCGTCCGCCCGGTCTGATCTGGCCGATACAAAGACCCGGATAATCAGCCAGCCTGGCTGATCGCCCTGGCCAGCGCCCCCGGATAGAGCGCATGCTCGGCGGCCAGCACCCGGGCCGCGAGCCTGGCGGCGTCATCGCCCGGCAGGATCGGCACCCGTGCCTGCTCGATGATTTCGCCGGCATCAAGCTCTGGCACGACCCAATGAACCGTGCAGCCATGCTCGGCATCGCCCGCCGCCAGCGCGCGGGTATGGGTGTCGAGGCCGCGATAGAGCGGCAGCAGAGAGGGGTGGATGTTGACCATCCGCCCCTGCCAGCGGCCGACAAAACCATCGGTCAGTACGCGCATGAAGCCGGCAAGAGCGATGAACTCGGTGCCGTGGGCCTGTAGCACCGCATCAAGCGCCTGCTCGAAGGCGGCGCGGTCCTTGCCGAAGGGCCGGTGATCGACCGCTGCGACAGGCACACCGAGCGCTGCGGCGCGGGCAAGACCGGGAGCGTCCGGGTTGTTCGACAGCACAAGGCAGGGGCGCGCCGGATAGGCCGGATCCCTCGCGGCTTCCAGCAGGGCCAACATGTTGGAGCCGCCGCCTGAGATCAGGATGGCTGTCCCCCGTCCCGTCACAGGGCCAGCCTGCCAGCGGTCATGACACGCTCGCCGCCTTCGTGATTGATGATCTCGCCGAAGCGGAAGGCCGCTGTCTGCATTGATCCCAGTGCTGCCATGACCGTGTCGGCGTCGGCGGCATCAACTACGGCAATCATGCCGACGCCGCAGTTGAAGGTGCGCAGCATCTCGCGCTCGGCGATGCCGCCAGTGCGGGCAAGCCAGCCGAAGATCGGCGGAACTTCGACCGTGGCCAGATCGAGGCGGGCACCAAGCCCGTCGGGCAGAACGCGCGGGATATTGTCCGGAAAGCCCCCGCCGGTGATGTGGGCCAGCGCCTTGATGGCGCCCGTGGTCCTGATGGCGTGGAGCAGCGCCTTCACGTAGATGCGCGTGGGCGCAAGGAAAGCCGATTCCATGGCAAGCCCGGGGGCAAACGGCGCTTCGTCGCGCCAGCCAAGCCCTGACATCGCCACAACCTTGCGGGCGAGCGAGTAGCCGTTGGAATGCAGACCCGAGGATGGCAGCCCGAGGATGACATCGCCGGCCTTGAGCCCCGGCTTCGGCAACAGCGTGCCGCGCTCGGCAGCGCCCACCGCGAAGCCGGCCAGGTCATAGTCGTCCTCGGCATAGAGCCCCGGCATCTCGGCCGTCTCGCCGCCGATCAGCGCGCAGCCGGCGAGGCGGCAGCCATCGGCGATGCCCCTGACGATGTCGATGCCGGTCTGCGGCGTCAGCTTGCCGGTGGCGAAATAGTCGAGGAAGAACAGCGGCTCGGCACCCTGCACCACGATGTCGTTGACGCACATCGCCACCAGATCGATGCCGATCGTGCTGTGCATGCCGGTTTCGATGGCAATCTTGACCTTGGTGCCGACCCCGTCATTGGCCGCCACCAGAATGGGGTCCGTGAAGCCGGCGGCCTTCAGGTCGAACAGACCGCCGAAGCCGCCGATCTCGGAATCCGCGCCAGAGCGCCGCGTGGCCCTAACCAGCGGCTTGATCGCCTCGACCATAGCATTGCCGGCGTCGATATCCACACCGGCCTGTGCATAGGTCAGTCCATTGGCATCAGGCTTTGACATTGGCTGGGAACCTTGTTCAGACAGGCAGGAAAGACCCTGAAGAGCGATAGAAATCCTCGCAGCGGCCTGCAAGCGCGAATGCTCTCGTCAGGCCATATTTCGGTGACTATCCTCGTGGCCCACAACATGGGCCGGAAACGCGCAGCATGACGATCCCGAACTTCATCACCATCGGCAGGCTGCTGCTCGTGCCGGCCGTGATCATGATGATCGCGCAGCGCAACTGGCAGGCTGCTTTCGCGTTTTTCGTGCTGGCCGGAGTGTCCGACGCCATCGACGGCTTTATCGCGAGGCGCTTCAACATGCGCAGCGAACTTGGCGCCTATCTCGATCCGATCGCAGACAAGGCACTGCTGGTCTCGATCTACATGACGCTGGCCATTGTTGGCATCATCCCGGCCTGGGTCGCCATTCTCGTGGTCTCGCGCGACATTATGATCGTCTCGGGCGTGATCCTGTCCTGGCTTCTCGACAACCCCCTGGAAATGCGGCCCTTCCTCGTCAGCAAGCTCAACACCTTCGCCCAGATCGCGTTTGCAGCCGGCCTGCTTGCTGCCAAGGCGTTCGATGTCTCGCTGGGTTTCTGGTTCGAGTGGGCGATGTGGTCCATCGCGGCGTTGACGCTGGCCTCGGCAGCGGCCTATCTGGCCTTCTGGCTCCGGCACATGGCAGGTTGATCCGATGACATTGCAGAAGCAGCTCGGGTTCTGGCTGGCGGCCTTCCTTGTGGTTGTGCTGCTGATCTACGTGCTGGCCGATGTGCTGCTGCCCTTCGTGGCCGGGCTGGCGCTGGCCTACCTGCTCGATCCGCGGGCCAGCCGGCTGGAGCGCATGGGTTTGAGCCGGCTGGTGGCCACCATCGGCATCCTTTCGATGTTTGTTCTGCTGTTCGTTCTGGCGCTGGTACTGCTTGCCCCTGTTCTCGTGCAGCAACTCGGTGCTTTCATGGCGCGGGTGCCGCAATACCTGACCCAGTTGCAGGCCATCATCAGCGAGCGAGGTGCCCCTCTGCTGGAGCGGCTTGGCATGGGCTCGGTCGCCGGTGCCGGCCTTCAGGATGCGCAGAAGCTGTTCGGCGATTTTGCCGGGCAGGCAGCGGCCTGGGCCACGCGGGTTGGCACATCGGCGCTGGCCGGCGGGCAGGCGATTGCCGGCATCATCTCGCTGCTGGTGATCACGCCGGTGGTGGCCTTCTACCTGCTGATCGACTGGAACCGGATGGTCAGCACGCTCGATGGCTGGTTGCCGCGGAGCCAGCGCGACACCATCCGGACACTTGCCACGCAGATGGATGCGGCGATCGCCGGCTTCCTGCGCGGCCAGTCGATGGTCTGCCTGCTGCTCGGCAGCTATTATGCCGTCGGGCTCTGGGCCATGGGCCTCAACTTCGGGGTGCTGATCGGTCTGGTCTCGGGCTTTCTCAGCTTCATCCCCTATATCGGCTCGATCACCGGGCTGTTGCTGGCGGTCGGTGTCGCGACCGTGCAGTTCTGGCCGGACTGGACGATGCCGCTGATCGCTTTCGCGATCTTCGCCTCAGGCCAGTTCATCGAGGGCAATGTGCTTTCGCCGAAGCTGGTCGGCGAAGCCGTAGGGCTGCATCCGGTCTGGCTGATGTTCGCGCTGGTGGCCTTCGGCTCGCTGTTCGGTTTCCTCGGCCTGCTGCTGGCGGTGCCGCTTGCCGCGATCATGGGCGTGCTCAGCCGGTTCGCGCTGGGCCAGTATCTCGCCAGTCCGCTTTACAGCGGAAGGATTGGCAAGAAGTCCGACGACCTCGGAGGCCTTGATGGCTGACCTTTGGCCGGCACATCGCAGCCAAGGCCGGGCGAAGCCTGCACAACTCGCGCTCGATCTGGCTGGCGAACCCAGTTACGGGGCGGAGGATTTCCTGATCGGGCCGTCCAACGAAGATGCCTACACGCTGATCGAAAGCTGGCCGGGCTGGGCTGATCCGGCGCTGGTGCTGATCGGTCCGGAAGGTTCCGGCAAGACCCATCTGGCTGCCATCTGGGCCACGCGCTCGCATGCCTGGCGCGTGCCGGCCTCGGCGGTGACCGCGCAACGCGTGCCGGAACTCAGCTCAGGCGGTGCCCTTGTGATCGAGGACTGCGAGCGCGGCCCGCATGACGAGGCGGCTTTGTTCCATCTGCTGAACCTCATGCGAGCCAGGGCTGGCGGTGTGATCTTGACCGCAAGGACCGCCCCCGATGCATGGGGCTTGCACACGCCGGACCTGATCTCGCGGCTGCGGCTTGCGCCATCGGTGCGCATCCAGCCGCCGGATGATGCCTTGCTCAAGGCGGTGCTGGTCAAGCTCTTCCTCGACCGGCAACTGATCGTCGACACCGGCGTGATCGACGCGGTCGCGCTGCGCATTCCGCGCTCGTTCGCCCAGGCGCGGGCGGTGGTGCATGCCATTGACCGGGCCTCGCTGGAGCGCGGTCGCCGAGTCACGCGAGCGTTCGCCTCGGAATATGCCGACCAGCTTGCGGCAGCGGAGTGACAAGGGCCATGTCGTCAGATCGTCACACGCGTGCTGCAAAGGGCTCGCTACCTGCAAAAGAACGCGGCAAGGGGCGGCACGTGAGCAGCAAGGACGAGGCCGGAACGGCAGAGGCCGGCAAGCTGAACCCGGCGAAGGAAACCGTCCTCCAGCCGCCGGCTCCTCCTGCCGATGGCAAGCCGGCCAAGTCCGCGCCCAGGCCCGCATGGGCAGGTGATCCCAAGCGCTTTATGAACCGGGAGCTGTCCTGGCTCCAGTTCAACCGCCGGGTGATGGAGGAGGCCTCCAACCGCAACCACCCCCTGCTTGAACAGCTCAGGTTCCTGTCGATCTCGGCGAGCAACCTCGACGAGTTCTTCATGGTGCGGGTGTCGGGCCTGATCGAACAGCTCAAGGCCGGCATCACGACGCCGAGCGAGGACGGGCTGAGCCCTGCCGAGCAACTTGAAAAACTGGCCGACGCGGTGACGTCTCTGACAGGCGACCAGCAGCGGCGCTGGAGTGAACTGAGGCGCGATCTGGCCGATGCCGGGATCATCATCATCGAGCCCAAGGGCGTGACCCGGCAGGACATGATGTGGCTGGAAGACCATTTCCTGAACTACATCTTCCCGGTCCTGACGCCGCTGGCCATCGATCCGGCCCACCCGTTCCCGTTCATACCCAATCTCGGCTTCACCATTGCCCTCGAACTGGCACGCGCCAGCGACGGGCGCGACCTCAAGGCGCTGATCCGGATCCCGTCGCGGTTCGACCGGTTCATCGAGTTGCCCGATGTGGCGCGCAGCGGCACAAACCGCTTCATCACGCTCGAGCACACGATCGAACTGTTCGTGGGCAAGCTGTTTCCGGGCTACCAGGTGCGCGGCCAGGGCTCGTTCCGTGTGGTGCGCGACACCGATCTCGACATCGAGGAGGAGGCCGAGGACCTCGTCCGGATGTTCGAGAACATGATCAAGCAGCGCCGGCGCGGCGTGGTCATCCGGCTTGAGGTCGACGCCTTGATGCCTGACCGCCTGCGCAGCATGATCGTGCGCGAACTCAAGGTCGAACCGTCCGAAGTGGTGGCGATCGACGGCATGATCGGCCTCAACGAGTTGTCCCAACTGGTCAGCGTGGACCGCCCTGCCCTCAAGTTCAAGCGCTACGAGGCGCGTTTTCCCGAGCGCATCCGCGACCATGGCGGCGATTGCTTCGCCGCGATCCGCCGCAAGGACATCGTGGTGCATCACCCGTACGAATCATTCGACGTGGTGGTGCAGTATCTCCAGCAGGCCGCGCGCGACCCCAATGTGGTGGCGATCAAGCAGACGCTCTACCGCACCTCATCAGACTCGCCGATCGTCAAGGCGCTGGCGGAGGCGGCGGAGGCTGGCAAGTCCGTAACAGCGCTGGTCGAGCTGAAAGCGCGCTTCGACGAGGAGGCCAACATCCGCTGGGCGCGCGACCTTGAGCGCGCAGGGGTGCAGGTCGTCTATGGCTTTCTCGAGCTCAAGACACACGCCAAGCTGTCGCTGGTGGTTCGGCGCGAAGGCGCGCAACTGGTCACATACTGCCATGTCGGCACCGGCAATTATCACCCGATTACCGCGAGGGTTTATACCGACGTCTCGTTCTTCACCGCCGACCCGGTGATCGGGCGTGACGTGGCCCGTATCTTCAACTTCATCTCCGGGTATGCCGAACCGCAGGAACTGGAGGTCATGGCCGTCTCGCCGATGACCGCCAAGAAGCGTCTTCTGACCCATATCCACGAGGAAATCGCCCATGCGAAGGCCGGAAGGCCGGCCGCGATCTGGGGCAAGTGCAACAGCCTCGTTGACCCGGTGATCATCGATGCGCTCTATGAGGCCAGTTGTGCCGGGGTGCAGATCGACTTCATCGTGCGCGGCATCTGCTGCCTTCGGCCCGGTGTCGAGGGGATGTCGCAGAACATCCGCGTCAAATCGATCGTCGGCCGTTTTCTGGAGCATGGCCGCATCTATGCGTTCGGCAACGGGCACGGCCTGCCGCATGCCAAGGCCCACCTTTACATCTCCTCCGCCGACCTGATGCCGCGCAATCTCGACCGGCGCGTCGAGACGCTGATGCCGATCATGAACCCGACAGTGCACCAGCAGATCCTCGATCAGATCCTGATGGCCAATCTTCTCGACAACGAACAGAGCTGGCGCATCTTGCCTGATGGCTCTTCGCAACGCATTGTCCCGGCGAAAGGCGAGGCTCCTTTCAACGCGCACAAATACTTCATGACAAACCCAAGTCTGTCCGGCCGTGGTAAATCGCTTGCACTTTCCAGTCCGCTTATCCTCGCCCGTCGTGGCGGCTGAATCCCAGAGTCCCGCGGCCCATGGCCGCCTCTCCTTCGGTGCTCCGGTTGCGATTGTCGATATCGGCTCGAACTCAGTGCGTCTTGTCGTCTACGAGCACCTGTCGCGCTCGCCGACCCCTATCTTCAACGAGAAGGAAATGGCCGGCCTGGGGCGCGGCGTGGCCTCAAGCGGCGAACTGGCCATCGACGCTGTCGAAAAGGCCCTGAAGGCGCTGCAGCGCTTCCGCATCCTGTGGGAGGCCATGGATGTGCGCGACGTGCGGGTCATCGCCACGGCTGCGGCGCGCTATGCCCGCAACGGGCCGGCCTTTATCGAGCAGGCGGAAGCCATCTGCGGGCGGCCGATCGAGTTGATCTCCGGCGACAGGGAAGCCAACCTTTCCGCACTGGGCGTGATCTCCGGGTTTGCCGCACCGGACGGAATCGTGGGTGACCTTGGCGGCGGCTCGCTCGAACTCGTCAGCGTTTCCGGAGCATCCGTCGGCAGCGGCGTCAGTGTGCCGCTCGGTGGCCTTGCCCTGCTTGACCGTTCGGGCGGATCGCTCAAGGCCGCCGAGAAGATCGTGCGCGACGAACTCGACAACCTGCCGCAGGTCGAGGCGATGAAGGGCCGGAACTTCTATGCGGTGGGCGGCACCTGGCGCGCGCTTGCCAAGCTGCACCAGCGGCAGGCCAACTATCCGCTCAGCGTGATGCACGCCTACACGGTGCCGGCCCGCGATGTGGCCGACTTTGCGCGCATGGTCGAACGGGTGGATGCCGACATCCTCGACCAGATCGAGGCCGTGTCCTCGGCCCGCCGCCCGCTTCTGGCCTACGGCGCGCTGGTGCTCGACCACCTGATCAAGCGCGGCAAGCCCAAGGTCGTGGTGGTTTCGGCGCAAGGCGTGCGTGAGGGTCTGCTGCACGAACAGCTCGACCCGGCGGAGCGGGCACTCGATCCGCTGCTGTGCGCCGCCGAGGATTACAACACCCTGCGCTCGCGCGATCCGGCCCATGCCGGCGATCTGATCAGCTTTGTCGATACCTTCTTCGCCAGCACCGGCATTGATGAGAGCCCTGAGGAGCGCCGCCTGCGCCATGCAGCCTGCCTTCTGGCCGATATAGGCTGGCGGGCACATCCCGACTATCGCGGCGAACAGAGTCTCAATGTGATTGCGCACGCGGCGTTCATCGGGCTCGACCATCCGGGCCGGGCCTATCTGTCGATGGCAGTGTTCTATCGCTATGCCGGCCTGAAGGAGGACGGCATCTCGCTGCGCCTGCGCGAATTGACCGGCCCTCGCCTGCTCGACCGCGCCCGAATCCTCGGCGGCGTGATGCGGGTGGCCTTCCTGCTCTCTGCCGCGATGAACGGCATCTTGCCGCGCATGACGCTGGGAGCGACCGAAAAGAAGGTGGTCCTGACGGTGCCGCGCGCGCTGAACTCCCTCGCCAGCGACCGAGTGTCCAGCCGCCTGAAGCAACTCGCCAAGCTGCTTGGCAAGGATGCCAGCATTGCCTGGCGCGATTGAAGTGGTCAGCCCAGCGGTTCGACGTCGACCTTCACATCGATGGATTGTCCGCCGGAACCGATGATCACGCCATCGAGCGGCGACACATCGGCATAGTCGCGGCCGCGCGCTACGATCACGTGGTCGTTGCCGGCGAGCATGTCATTGGTGGGGTCGAGGCCGACCCAGCCCAGCGCCTGCCCGCACCAGACCGAGACCCAGGCATGGCTGGCATCAGCCCCCTCAAGCCGCTTCTGACCCGGCGGGGGAATGGTGCGCAGATAGCCGCTGACATAGGACGCCGGCAAGCCGAGGCCGCGCAACCCGGCGATCATGACATGCGCGAAATCCTGGCAGACGCCGCGCCGGTTCTCCAGCGCCTGCGAGAGCGGCGTCGAGACGACGGTGGCCTTGGGATCGTAGACGAAATCCCGATAGATGCGGCCCATCAGGTCGCGTGCACCGACCAGCATCGAGCGACCCGGCGGAAAGCTCTGCGCAGCGTAGGCAAGGGCACCGGCATCGAGCGGCACAAGACGGCTCTGGTAGAGGTAATGCACCGGTGATTCCGGCTCGAGCCCGGACCCGGCAGCCGCCTCCTCGCGCACCGCCTCCCATGAGGGCGACAGATCGAAGCCGGCCAGCGCCGGATGGATGACCTCAACGCGGGAGGTAACGGAGACCGTGAGCGCCCGGTGCGGCTGGTCAATGGTCAGCGTCGCGACGCGGTTACCAAAGAAGCAGATGCCCTCGCGGCTCTCGGAGGGGCGCGGCGTCACCACCAATTGCCGCGACAGCACGCGCTGGCCCGGTTCCTCGCGCGGGAACATGCGCAGCACGCAGCGCGCGAAGGGCACAGCCGTGTTGTAGCTGTAGGTGGTGATGTGGCGGATGTTGTAGAGCACGTGGCTTCACGCCTTCCCGACGGTGGCATCCGCCCCGGTTTGCAGGAAATAGCGGTTGGCAACGGCTTCCGACAGCCCCATCAGGCGCTGCTCGACCGACAGGACATAGGCCTTGTCGACCTGATCGGTGCGGGCTGTGGCGACATCGGCCGCCAGCTTGAGCGAAATACGGCGGGGGGCTTCCATCAGCCCGTCCTCGCGCACTGTGGGCAGGGCCGCGACCTCGCCATCGATCCGGGCAATCTGGAAGGCCACGGAGCGCGGGTTGTATTCGTCGAACAGCACCATGTCGATCACCGGGTGAAAGGCGACGCCGACGAGATAGCGCGAGCGATAGGTGATCTGCGAATCGATCAGGTCGAGCAGAACGTCGAGGCAGTCAGGTGTTGCATTCTGCTCGCCGAACTGGCGGGCAAAGCGGCAGGTCGTCACGGCACGCTCGACGCGCCGGCCGATTTCGAGGAAACGCCAGCCGGCACCGCGGTTCATGTTCTCCTCGGCAAGGCCAGCGAAGGCTGCCAACGCCCTCAGCGCGCGATCAGCCGTCTCATAGCCCTCGCCTTCGGTCGGCAACTGCTCGGTGTCGCGTTCGAGCCGCCTCGTCAGATCATCGATCAGCCGCGAGGCATCAACCGATAGCCGCTCGCGGGTGACCGAGGCCGTGCGCCTGACCTCGCGGATGCAAGCCGCCGCAGAGCCATAATGATCGGCCCCATGCAGCGCGGTGAAGGCCTGCCGGAGCAGCGGGGTGCGCGCGCCGGGGGCTGCACCCCAGGCGACAAGCAGGCCCGACAGCCGCTTGATCGCATCCTGCTGGCCCGGCATGCGGGTGTCCGTCTCGATCATGCGGCCCAGCAAGGTGCGGGTCAGGCGGAGCACGCCTTCGGCCCGCTCCAGATAGCGGCCAAGCCAAAACAGGTTGTCCGCCACGCGGCTGGGCAGGTTGCCGACCACGCGGCGGATCTGGATCTGGTCCGGCGGGGGCAGCAGGGTGATCTGTTCGACCGGCTTTTGCGACAGCACCCAGACATCGGCGGAGCGGGCCCCTTCGCGCATCGTGACGGCGCGGGCATCGAGCCGGTCCGACGTGCGGCAGAAGCCGCCGGGCATCACACGCCAGCCATCGGGCGTGGCGGTGGCGTAAACGCGCAAGGCAAAGGGCCGCGCCTGAAGCGAGCCGCGCGCATCCAGCACGGGCATGGTGGAAATCTTGACCACCTCCTGGCCGACGAAGTCGATCCCCCGCGCCTCGATAGCATGCACGAGATCCTTGCGCGCGGCTGCGTCCAGTTCGGACACCAGCAGCGGCTCGCCATTGCTCGATCCGCGCAAATCGGCGCGGAAAGCCGAGGCGATGGCCATCTCGCCCAAACGGTCGAGCACGGTCGCGCGCTCGCGCGGCTGGCCGCACCACCAGGTCGCAACATTGGGCAGGCGCAAATCCTCACCGAGGAGGGTCTGGCACAGTGTCGGCAGGAAGCTCATCAAGGCACGGGACTCGACGACGCCGGACCCGGGCCCGTTGGCGACGACGACGTTCTCGGCACGGATGGCCTGGAGCATGCCGGCAACCCCAAGGCGCGAGGCGACGTTGAGTTCGAGCGGATCGGCGAAATCGCCATCGATCCGTCGCCAGATCACGTCGGCGCGCTTCAGCCCGGCAATGGTGCGCACATGCACCATGTCGTTGCGCATCACCAGATCGTTGCCCTCGACCAGCAGGAAGCCGAGATAGCGGGCGAGATAGGCCTGCTCGAAATAGGTTTCGCTGAGCGGCCCAGGCGTCAACAGGCAGATGCGCGGGTCGGCGCGCTTGGCACCTGAGACGATGCCGGCGCGGAAGCCCTGGAAGAAGCTGGCCAGCCGCTCGACATTCATCGAGCGATAGAGATCGGGGAAGGCGCGCGCCATGGCGAGGCGGTTTTCCAGCGCATAGCCCGCGCCGGAAGGTGCCTGCGTGCGGTCACCCAGCACCCACCAGTTGCCATCGGGGCCGCGCCCGAGATCGCAGGCATAGAGCTGGAGATGCTGGCCGCCGGGCACTGCCGCGCCCACGAGCGGGCGCAGGAAATCCGGGCTGCCCGCCACGGCGGCTGCCGGCAAAGCGCCTTCGGCAACCAGCCGAGCCGGGCCGTAGAGGTCCCGCAGCACCGCTTCGAGCAGCGAAGCACGCTGGATCACGCCGGCTTCGATGGTGCGCCACTCATTCTCGGTGATGGGCAGCGGCAGATGGCTCATCGGCCACGAGCGCTCGCCGGACAGCATGTCGTCAAGCGCCGATTCAGCCCTGACGCGATACGACACGCCGGCATCGCTGAGGTGGCGGTTGGCCAACGCCAGCCGCCGCGCCAGTTCGTCGGGGCCATAGTTCGTCCACTCGTCGAGCAGGTTCTCCCACTGCGGACGGATATGGCCGTTGGCGTCCATCAACTCGTCATGGACGCCGGCCAGAGGCTGATAGCTGCCCAGCAGGGCGCGGCGGCGTTCCGCCTTGCTGCGCTGCGACTCGGCCTGACGGGACATGGACATACCGGATCAGACCCCGACCGGGCGGCGCAGATCAAGCGTCAACGGGAACTCGGTGTTGATCTCCACAGGCGGCAGCGCGATCGGGCCGGGCGTGTGGCCCATCGCCTCGAACCGCGCCAGCCGGCGCGCCTCCGCTTCATAGGAATTGACGGGCAGCGTGTCGTAGCTGCGGCCGCCGGGATGAGCGACATGGTAGACGCAGCCGCCGATCGATCGGCCGGCCCAGGTGTCGATGATGTCGAAGGTCAGCGGCGCATGCACCGGGATCACCGGGTGAAGGCCCGCCGCTGGCTGCCAGGCCTTGTAGCGGACGCCGGCCACATGCTCCCCGCCCCTGATATCGACCAGCGGCACGCGCCTTCCGTTACAGGTGACCAGATGACGGCCGGGCACCAGCCCGGTCGCCTTGACCTGAAGCCGCTCGACGGAGCTGTCCACATAGCGCACCGTGCCACCAATTGCGCCCGTCTCGCCCATGACATGCCATGGCTCCAGCGCCTGCCGGATTTCCAGCGTCACGCCGCCATGCTCGACCTGCCCGTAGAACGGAAACCGGAACTCGGACTGGGCCTGGAACCAGACCGGATCGAAGGCATAGCCCGCGCCGGCAAGGTCGGCCAACACATCGCGGAAGTCGGCATTGACGAAGGCCGGCAGCATGAAGCGGTCTTGCAAAGCCGTGCCCCAACGCACCAGCGAGCCGGTCTGCGGCTGACGCCAGAACCAGGCCACCAGTGCCCGCACCAGCAATTGCTGGGCAAGGCTCATGCGCGCATCAGGCGGCATCTCGAAGGACCGGAACTCGACAAGCCCGAGCCGGCCGGTGGGACCGTCAGGTGAATAGAGCTTGTCGATGCAGATTTCCGAGCGGTGGGTGTTGCCGGTCACGTCGATCAGCAGGTTGCGGAACAGGCGGTCGACCATCCAGGGCGCGACATAGCCCTGCCCTGGCGCGGGCACATGCGCCATCGCGATCTCAAGCTCGTAGAGCCCGTCATGGCGGGCTTCATCGACGCGCGGCGCCTGGCTGGTCGGGCCGATGAACATGCCCGAGAACAGGTAGGACAGCGACGGATGGCGCTGCCAGTAAAGCACCAGGCTTTTCAGCAGATCGGGGCGGCGCAGGAAGGGGCTGTCGGGCGGAGTCGCCCCGCCAATCACGACGTGGTTGCCGCCGCCGGTGCCGGTATGGCGGCCATCGACCATGAACTTGTCGCAGCCCAGCCGTGACTGGCGGGCATCCTCATAGAGCCCCTTGGTGATGGCGACCGCCTCGCCCCAGGTGGTGGCAGGCTGGACGTTGACCTCGATCACGCCGGGATCGGGCGTGACCTTGATGACCTCGATGCGCGGATCATAGGGAGGCGCATAGCCCTCGATATGGACTGGCGTTCCGGTGGCGCGCGCGGCCGCTTCGACGGCGGCCAGAAGATCGAGGTAATCCTCCATCTTCTCCACCGGCGGCATGAACACGCACGGTACGCCATCGCGCATCTCGACGGACAGCGCGGTGCGCACGCTGTCGGCTTCCAGATCCTGCTCGATCCGGTCCTGACGCTGCACCTCGCGCTCTGACGAGGCGATGAAGCTCAGGGGCGAGCCGGCTTCCGGCGTCATGCCGCCGACCGCCTGAAGGCCGTGGGCGGGGTCGACATCCGGGAGCGGCGGGCGCGGCTCCAGCGGGTCCTGCGGGTGCACGTGCGGATAGGCGGACGGCGCGACCCAGGGCAGCGAGCCGAGCGGCAGCCGATAACCGACCGGGGAGTCACCCGGCACGAGGAACAGCTTGCCGCGCCTCAGGCCCCAGCGCTCGGAGCGCCAGCGGCGGTCGGAGGCCGCGGCCTGTTGGCGCTGGACCGGCAGAACATAGCCCGACGCGGCATTGAGGCCCCGCTCGAACACGCGCACCATGCGGGCGCGCTCTTCTGGGTCGGCCAGCTTCGGGTTCTGCGGATCGACGTTGGCCGGCAACTGGCCTTCCTTCAGCACCCAGACAGCCGGGTCCTCGAAGGCGGGCAGCACGTAGTCACGGTCGATGCCGAGATGGTGGGCGACGTGCGTGGCGATGTCACGCGCAGGGCCGGCCTCGGCGCTGGCCTTCTGTGGTGCCTTCGGTTCAGGCGCGATCAGGCTCATGTCCTGCCAGATCGGCTTGCCATCCTTGCGCCAGTAAAGCCCGAAGGCCCAGCGCGGCAGGGTCTCGCCCGGATACCACTTGCCCTGCCCGTAGTGCAGGAAGCCGCCCGGCGCGAAGCGCTCGCGCAACCGGCGGATCAGGTCATCGGCACGGCCACGCTTGGCGGGACCGACGGCTGCGGTGTTCCACTCGGGAGCTTCATAGTCGTCGATCGAGATGAAGGTCGGCTCACCGCCCATGGTCAGCCGCACATCCTGCGCGGCCAGATCGTGATCGACGCGGTGGCCGAGGGCATCGAGCGCTGTCCACGCCTCGTCCGAGAACGGCAAGGTGATGCGCGGTGCCTCGCGGACCCGCGTCACCTTCATGTCGAAGGCGAAGCTGGTGTTGGCAAAGCCGGTGATACCGCCGCTGACCGGTGCTGCCGAGCGGTAATGCGGGGTCGCCGCCACCGGGATGTGGCCTTCGCCGCAGAGCAGGCCGGAGGTCGGATCCATGCCGATCCAGCCAGCGCCGGGGATGTAGACCTCGGCCCAGGCATGCAGGTCGGTGAAATCCTTGTCGGTGCCGCGCGGGCCTTCAAGCGGATCGATGTCGGCGGTGAGCTGCACCAGATAGCCTGAAACAAACCGCGCTGCGAGGCCCAGATGCCGCAGGATCTGCACCATCAGCCAGCCTGAATCGCGGCATGAGCCGGAGGCCAGCGACAGCGTTTCTTCGGGCGTCTGCACACCCGGCTCCATGCGGATGCCATAGGCGATCATGCGCTGGAGACGGGCATTGAGATCGACGATGAAATTGACGGTGTTGGTCGGCTCGCGCGGGATCGTGGCGAGGAAAGCTGCGAGCTTCGGCCCTGCCGGATCGGCAATCAGGTATGGCGCCAGTTCCTCTTGCAGGTCCGGCGGGTAGGCGAAGGGAAACAGCTCGGCATCGGTTTCGACAAAGAAATCGAACGGGTTCACCACAGCCAGATCCGCAACCAGATCGACCTCGATGCGGAACTCGCTGACCGGCTCGGGAAAGACGAAGCGCGCCATCCAGTTGCCGGACGGGTCCTGCTGCCAGTTGACGAAGTGCTGGGCCGGCGTGACCTTCAGCGAATAGCTCTCGACCCGAGTCCGGCTGTGGGGCGCTGGCCTGAGGCGGATGATCTGGGGCCCCAGCACGACAGGGCGGTCATAGGTGTAGTGCGTGACGTGCTGGATCGCGGCGAGAACGGCCAATGGCTCAACCTTCGGATTTGCTCTGGACCGCGACGATAGCGTCCTGCCGCCCCAAGCGGAAGCGATGGGCAGCTTATATTTTGGGCCGTTGCCTGAGGTTTATAGGCTGAGCTTGAAGCCTTCGTGGCTGCGGCTGAACCCCAGCCGCTCGTAGAACCGGTGCGCGGCCAGCCGCTTCTTGTTCGACGTGAGCTGCACCGCGCCGGCACCGGCGGCGCGCGCCTCAGCGATGGCATGGGCGATCATCGCCGCGCCGATGCCGCCACCGCGCCTCTCGGGCCGGACATGGACCGACTCGATCGTCGCCCGCGTGCGGCCCTTCCCCACCAGTCCCGGCGTCAGTGTGAGCTGGAAGGTGCCGATGATCTCGCCACCAACGGCAGCCGCCGCGCGGCCCGTTTCGACCATGGCCGGATCGGCCACCGCCACATAGAGGCGATTGACCGGGCTGGCGAGCACCGCCGCCATGGCCCTCTCATAGGCCGGGCGGCTGGTCTCGTTCCAGTCATCGCCATGGCCACCGGCCTCGTCTGCCATGAAGATCCGGACGATGGACTCCAGATCAGCGAAAACCGCGCGCCGGATAGTGACGTTACTCATATCGGCTGGCTCATGCCGCCTGCGTGGCCTTGGGCAAGAGCTGGTCATTCGGCTTGAAGCCGGGCTGGCTCTCGATGCGCTTCATCCAGGCCGAGAGGTTGGCATACTGGCTGAGCACGAAGCCGCCGGCCGGCGCGTAGGAGACAACGCCATAGATGTCGATGTCGGCGATGCTCAGGGCCTTGCCAACCAGCCAGTCGCGGCCGGCCAGATGGTCGTCCAGCACCTTGAGTGCCACGTTGCCCTCGGCAAAATGCATCTCGACGATCGGCTGGCTCAGTGAGCGCAGGCCAAGGCGCTGGCCGCGCATGCGGTAGATGTGCATGGCGAGGCGGTCGAACTCCCAGTAGGTCCACTCGCGCGCCTCGATGGCCTCCTGTGCGGAGCCGCCGCCGAACTTGCCGGTCTGCTCGGCGAGATACTGCAGGATCGAGGCCGACTGGGCCAGCTTCAGCCCGGTCTTGGAATCCTCCAGCAGGGGCACCTGCCCATAGCGCTGCTTGGCGACAAAGCCCGGCTGCTTGTGCTCCCCGGCGCGCAGGTTGACATGCTCGTAGTTGAACTTCTCGCCGGCCAGCGCCAGCATCAGGCCGACCTTGTAGGCCGGGCCAGACAGCCAGATGCCGTGCAGTGTGTAACGCGATGTCATTGTAAAGCCCCCGGGAAAACCAAGCGTGGTATCCGCAGCATCGAGCATGTTTGCAGCTAAAGCGTCAAGCAGACGGAAACTGTTCCAGCGAAAACCGGGTCAGCGCCAACACACCGGAAACGGGTCGTTCAGCACTGCCCTCCCAAGATCAGGGTCATGAACCGCTGGTCGCTGCGCAAGATTCTCGTCTGGCTGATTATCTCCATCGGCGCGTTTGCGTTGCCTTGGCAGCAATTGCTCGTCTCGTTGCAGATGCCCAAACAGCTTGCGGAGATGTCGAGCGATCCGGGCGAACGGGAGCAGGAGCTTCGGTCGGCGGTACGGCAGCTGGACAGGATGGGCAACGTCTTGCCCTACGGCCGCGGCGGCATCTATGTCGAACTGGCCGCCATCGAGGCCGATCGTGGCCGTCACCAGCGTGCTGCGGCGTTGCTGGCGCGCGGGCTCCAGTTCGAGCCACAGCCGCTGGACATCAGGCTGGCGCTGGTCCGAAGCACGGCTCTGGCGGGAGGCTCCGCAAACAGGGCGCTCGCGGCAGCCTATCTCCACGATATCTCGCGCTTCGCCGCGCCATCTGACGCGGGCGACATCATCCACACGGCGAAGCTGCTCGGCCTGCCGAACCCCTGGACGGAGTATGCCCCGCCGGCGATCTCGCTGGACAGGCCGGTCTCGATCCTGGCGTTGGGCAACATCCCGCAGCGAACGCTCGAAGCGATCACGCGCAACCTCGAGGCATCGCTCGGCGCAACCGTCGTCGTCACATCCGATCCCGGCTTTCGGCCCGTCACGAAAAATCGCCTGAGCAATGGCCGGCTTCAGTATGAAGTCGACGCGCTCGCCGCGGCCATCGGCCCGGAGTATGCGCAGGCGCTCGACGCGAGACGGTTTGCCGCCCGGCTCGTCATCGTCGATGTCGACATCTTCGCCTTCGGGCTGAACTTCATCTACGCGAGCGTGACCAAGGACGGCTCCAGCCTGATCAGCATCGACAGGTTCGCCGATGCGGATGAAGGGCTGGCGCGGATGCGGGCCACCAAGCAGGCCCTGACCAGCCTGCTCGATCAACTGGCCTTCGCGAGGCCGAGCCACAGCTCATGCGTCAACGCCAACAGCGCCGGCCGTGTGTCGTTCGACGACAAGACAGACGTGATCTGCTCGGAGACGTTGCTGTCGATTTTTCGAAGGCAGCCAAATCCTGCTGGCGGCGCGCAGGCGCAGCTTCCGCAGGCGGCGCTAACGGTCAGCTCAGGCCCAGCTTCCGCGCCAGGATCTCGTTGACCGCAGCCGGGTTGGCCTTGCCGCCCGAGGCCTTCATCACCTGCCCGACAAACCAGCCGGCCATGGACGGCTTGGCCTTGGCCTGCTCGACCTTGTCGGGGTTGGCGGCGATGACCTCGTCGATGACCTTCTCGATCGCGCCGGTGTCCGTGACCTGCTTCATGCCGCGGGCCTCGACCAGCGCGCGCGGATCGCCGCCTTCGGACCAGACGATCTCGAACAGATCCTTGGCAATCTTGCCGGAGATCACGCCTTCGCCGATCAGGTCGACGATGCCGCCAAGCTGGTCTGCCGACATGGGCGAGGCGGTCACGTCCTTGCCTTCCTTGTTGAGGCGGCCGAACAGCTCGTTGATCACCCAGTTGGCTGCAGCCTTGCCATCCCGGCCCTTGGCCACGGCCTCGAAGAAATCGGCCTGCTCGCGTTCCGCCACCAGCACGGCGGCGTCGTAGGGGCTCAGGCCATACTGCGCGATCAGCCGGGCCTTCTTGGCGTCGGGCAGTTCGGGCAATGCCGCCTTCAGCGAATCGACAAGGGCCTGATCGAATTCGAGCGGCAGCAGGTCCGGATCGGGGAAATAGCGGTAGTCGTGCGCCTCTTCCTTGGAGCGCATCGAGCGGGTTTCGCCCTTGCCCGGATCATACAGGCGGGTTTCCTGGTCGATCTTGCCGCCATCTTCCAGAATGCCGATCTGGCGGCGGGCCTCGACATCGACCGCCTGGCCGATGAAGCGGATCGAGTTGACGTTCTTGATCTCGCAGCGGGTGCCGAAGGGCGCGCCGGGCTTGCGCACCGAGACGTTGACGTCGGCGCGCAGGTTGCCCTTCTCCATGTCGCCGTCGCAGGTGCCGAGATAGCGCAGGATGGTGCGCAGCTTGGTGACATAGGCCTTGGCCTCGTCCGCCGAGCGCAGGTCGGGCCGCGAGACGATTTCCATCAGCGCCACGCCGGAGCGGTTGAGGTCGACGAAGCTCATGGTCGGGTGCTGGTCATGCAGCGATTTGCCGGCATCCTGCTCCAGATGCAGGCGCTCGATGCCGACCGTGATCTGCTCGGTGGGCGAGACATCGACAATGATCTCGCCTTCGCCGACGATCGGGCTCTTGTACTGCGAGATCTGGTAGCCCTGCGGCAGGTCTGGATAGAAGTAGTTCTTGCGGTCGAAGACCGAGCGCCGGTTGATCTGCGCATTGAGCCCCAGACCGGTGCGCACGGCCTGCCGCACGCATTCCTCGTTGACCACCGGCAGCATGCCCGGCATGGCGGCGTCGACGAGGCTGACATGGCTGTTGGGCTCGGCCCCGAACGCGGTCGAGGAGCCGGAAAACAGCTTGGCCTGCGAGGTAACCTGGGCGTGGATTTCAAGCCCGATCACGATCTCCCAATCTCCCGTCGCGCCCTTGATGAGCTGCTTGGGGTCGGCATTGCGGACATGGGCGTTCATGGGTGCATCCGGGTCTGTGTTCCGGTTCTCCATAGAAGAGCCGGCAAGGCGGAACAAGCCTGTATGGCGAGGGGAAGGCGGTGGCGCGGGCATCCGGTTGGCGCACCAGGCCATCGCACAAGCTCTGTGCAACCCCTCTCCCTGACCATCCCCGCAAGGAGAGAGGGAACGCGGGCGAATTTTCGGTTGTCATGGTCGGGCTTGACCCGACCGTGATGGGAAATTTCGATTTCGAATGGTCCGCCTTCAAATATGAACATCGCTGGCGAGAAATCTGAACTTAATACAGAAGTGCGACTTCCGTTGGCCTAATGATTTTTTCGATACCGATTTATTTAAGCAAAACTGACTTCGAATGAAAATTGCAATCATTTGTCACAAAAACATCGCGACTATAAAAAATATGCGCCCATATAGCCTGACAATCACAAATTTGATTTCGATGCTTTAATTGATATCGGTCGCTTTCGTCTGGCTTGTTGTATCGATAGGGGGAATTGCCAAATAGGATATCGGCAATTCTTTCGTGCAGATTGTTAGCTTCCTCCGATCCAGAAAAACAAAAGTCCCAGAACGTTAAATCCGAAAAGCCAAGCGGTTTGAGGATTTCGGCTGAACCAAGGCCATATCGGCCGAGTCGCTCCTTAAGCTCAGCGGGCCCTATTGGAGCAGAGCTTTTCAGTCTCTTCTCTGAAGCGGATATTCCCAATATCCCAATCGATAGGCCGCGAGTAACTGCGCTATCAATTGCATCTCGAAGAACGTCAGATCCATCTCTCTGTTCCTCAAGGTCGATGAGGCAGTTGGTATCCAAAGTTAGCTTGAGGCTTGTATCCACTCCCTCACCGCCTCTTCCCCGGCGGTCCCCCGCCCTTCTTCCTCACCTCGCCGCCCAGCGGCGTCTCGCGGTCCGTGCCCGGCCCCATCGCGTCCAACCCCGGCTTTCTGGCGCGGGTGGCCGGCAGGTTGGCGGCGCGGCCATAGCTGCGTTCGCCGGCGTAGCTGCCGGATGAGGCTTCGATCTCGCGCTGGCTGGCCATCGGGTCGGCGGCAATCGCCAGTTCGGTGGCCTGGAGGCGCTTGAGCTCGTCGCGCAGGCGGGCGGCGGTCTCGAATTCGAGGTTGGCGGCGGCCTCGCGCATGCGCTTTTCGAGGTCGCCCATCACGGCCTTGAGGTTGTGCCCGACCGTGGCCTTGTCCGCCGAGATGCCGGCATCGACGGTGACGCGGTCGCGCTCGTAGACGCTGTCGAGAATGTCGGCGATGTCGCGCTTGATGGTCTGCGGCGTGATGCCGTGCAGCGTGTTGTAGGCCTGCTGCTTCTCGCGGCGGCGGTTGGTTTCGGCGATGGCGCGCTCCATCGAGCCGGTGATCTGGTCGGCATAGAGGATGACCTTGCCGTCGACGTTGCGGGCGGCGCGGCCGATGGTCTGGATCAGCGACGTCTCGGAGCGCAGGAAGCCCTCCTTGTCCGCATCAAGAATGCCGACGAAGGCGCATTCGGGAATGTCGAGGCCCTCGCGCAGAAGGTTGATGCCGACCAGCACATCGAAGGTGCCGAGGCGCAGGTCGCGCAGGATCTCGATGCGCTCGATGGTGTCGATGTCCGAGTGCATGTAGCGCACGCGCACGCCGTTCTCGTGCAGATACTCTGTCAGGTCCTCGGCCATGCGCTTGGTCAGCACCGTGACGAGGCTGCGATAGCCCTTGGCGGCCACTTCCTTGACCTCGTCCAGCAGGTGCGCGACCTGATGCTTGGCCGGGTGGATTTCGACTGGCGGATCGATCAGCCCGGTCGGGCGGATGACCTGCTCGGTAAAGACGCCGCCGGTCTGCTCCATTTCCCATTGGCTCGGCGTGGCCGAGACATGCACCGACATGGGGCGCATCGCATCCCATTCCTCGAAGCGCAGCGGGCGGTTGTCCATGCAGGACGGCAGGCGGAAGCCATATTCGGCCAGTGTCGCCTTTCGCCGGAAGTCGCCTTTGTACATGGCGCCGATCTGCGGCACGGTGACGTGGCTCTCATCGGTGAAGACCAGCGCGTTGTCGGGCAGGTATTCGAACAGCGTCGGCGGCGGCTCGCCCGGCTGCCGGCCGGTGATGTAGCGCGAGTAGTTCTCGATGCCGTTGCAGGCCCCGGTGGCCTCCATCATTTCCAGGTCGAACACGGTGCGCTGCTCAAGCCGCTGGGCTTCGAGCAGGCGGCCGGTGCGGATCAGCTCGTCGAGTCGCTGCTTGAGCTCGTCCTTGATGCTGCGGATGGCCTGCTGCAGGGTCGGGCGCGGGGTCACATAGTGCGAGTTGGCATAGACCTTCACGGCGCTGAGGTCGGCATTCTTCTCGCCGGTGAGCGGATCGAACTCGACGATGGTCTCGATCTCGTCTCCGAACATGGAGATGCGCCAGGCCCTGTCTTCAAGGTGGGCCGGGAAGATTTCGATGATGTCGCCGCGCACACGGAATGTGCCGCGCGAAAAATCGCCGGTCGTGCGCTTGTATTGCAGCGCCACCAGATCGGCGATGAGCTGGCGCTGCTCGACACTTTCGCCGACCTTCATCGAGAAGGTCATGGCCGTGTAGGTCTCGACCGAACCGATGCCGTAGATGCACGAGACCGAGGCCACGATGATGACATCGTCGCGCTCCAGCAGCGCCCGCGTGGCCGAGTGGCGCATGCGGTCGATCTGCTCGTTGATCGTGCTTTCCTTCTCGATGTAGGTGTCGGACCGCGGCACATAGGCCTCGGGCTGGTAGTAGTCGTAATAAGAGACGAAATACTCGACCGCGTTGTCGGGAAAGAAGCTCTTGAACTCGCCATAGAGCTGGGCCGCCAGCGTCTTGTTGGGCGCGAGGATCAGCGCCGGGCGCTGCGTCGCCTCGATCACCTGCGCCATGGTGAAGGTCTTGCCCGAACCGGTGACGCCGAGCAGGACCTGATCCTTCTCGTGGCGGCGGATGCCATCGACCAGATCGGCGATCGCCGTCGGCTGGTCGCCCGCCGGCTTGTAGTCCGAGACGATGCGGAACGGGATGCCGCCTTCCGACTTCTCGGGGCGTTCAGGCCGGTGCGGCACCCAGGCCTTGCCCGGATCGATGAACGGCGAGCCGGCACGCAACCGCTCGGCCAGCGCCTCCGCCGTGATGCTGGCGCCGGTGAGCGCCGCCATCTCCTCTTCGGGATCGGACGAGACATTGCCCTGCCGGACGCGGCGCGGCGCATTGTTGACCACGTCGCCATAGCTCACCGAGGTGTCGTCGACGCCCCACTTGCGGCCCTTCTTTGCGGCTGGGTCGGGCTTCTCGGTCTTGTCGGTCTTGCCATAGACCGCCCCGTCGCCCTGCCTGTTGCCGGGCGGCTTGATGCGGCTGCGCTGTTCGCCGCCAGCGGTGGGCAGCCCGAGGCTCTTCGCGAGCTTGCCATCGACGCCTGTGACCGGGCCGGCCTCGAACTCCGCCTGCCGGCTCTCGCCGAAGCCGTTGCGGTCATTGGCGGAGGCACCGGGCCCTGCCGTGCCCCGGTTTATGCCGGGGTTGAGCAGATCGGCGAGATAGCTCTCCAGCGGAATCACCGCCGGCTTCGATGCCTTCGCAGTGGTGGGGCGCGCCGGATCGCGCGCGGGTTTGCTCGGTGATTTGGCCATGCTCCGAATATGGCGCGAGTCCCGCCCGGATGCGAGGGGTCAGCCAGCGCTTTCAACGTCGTCGCCGACGAGAAGATCTCGCAAGGAGGAGACGACAGGAAAGCCGTATCCTCCCCCCGCGCGCTCCCAGAACAGTTTTCCGCTCTGATGATAGGGGCTTGCGTAAATCTCCGCGCCGATCATCTGCAGGGCGATGGTGAGCGCTTGCATCGCATCGAAACCACCAGACTGCATCTCTTTGACACCGTGCGGCCAATCAATCTGATACCGACATCGCCAGCCCGGCTCATCAAACTCCGGTCTGAACACGCGGACAACGACAGGGGTGGCTTCTGTCTTGTGCTTTAGAAACAAGGTTCTTTCTGCGATCACAGTCATCGACAGCCTCAAGAGTGGAATGGCGGGATTGGTAAACCTGCGAGGCAATTTGCATAGCGGACATTGGCCTGGGAGGAGCAAGTCCGGAGCCCGACGACTTTGCATTGGGTTGGCCAACGATGGAATACCCGCCAAGCACTCCCGCGCTTGTGCAGCAGCCTGTCGGCCCGCTATGCAGGCGTGCCATTCCTGAAGGGCGCTTTTTAGCCATGTCTCACCCCCGCCCCCATGCCGTCAGGCTCACGCCGATCTCCCAGCCGTTGAGCGGACGGCTTGCCCTGCCCGGCTCGAAGTCGATCACCAATCGCGCCCTGCTGCTGGCGGCGCTGGCGAAGGGCACGAGCCGCCTGACCGGGGCGCTGAAAAGCGATGACACGGCCCGCATGGCCGAGGCGCTGACCGCAATGGGCGTCGGCGTGGCCGAGCCGGATGCGACCAGCTTCGTGGTCACGGCCAGCGGCAGGCTGGCCGTTCCCGCCGCGCCGCTGTTCCTCGGCAATGCCGGCACGGCCACGCGCTTCCTCACGGCGGCTGTGGCGCTCGTCGATGGCCCCGTGGTGGTCGATGGCGACGCCAACATGCGCAAGCGCCCGATCAGGCCGCTGGTGACGGCGCTGGCCGAGCTGGGCGTGCGCGCCGAGGCAGTGACCGGCTGCCCGCCCGTGACAGTGCATGGTCGCGGCATCATCACCGGCAGCCGCGTCAGCATCGATGCCGGCCTTTCGAGCCAGTATGTCTCGGCGCTGCTGATGCTCGCCGCCTGCGGACAAGGCCCGATCGAGGTGGCGCTGATTGGCGACCATATCGGGGCACGCGGCTACATCGATCTCACAGTCGCCGCGATGCAGGCGTTCGGCGCGCGGGTCGAGCAGCCCTCCGCCGGTCTCTGGCGCCTGGCAGCGACCGGCTACCACGCCCACGACATGGCGATCGAGCCCGACGCTTCAGCCGCGACCTATCTGTGGGCGGCGGAGCAGATCAGTGGCGGCGCCATCGATCTGGGCACGCCGGCCTCGGCCTTCACCCAGCCCGATGCCAAGGCCCACGCGATGATCAGCGCCTGGCCGCAGATGCCCGCCGTGATCGAAGGCTCGCAGATGCAGGACGCGATCCCGACGCTGGCGGTGATCGCCGCCTTCAACGCCACGCCCGTGCGCTTCACCGGCATTGTCAACCTCCGCGTCAAGGAATGTGACCGGATCCGTGCCCTGTCGGGCGGGCTCAACCGCATCAAGCCGGGGCTGGCGCACGAGGATGGCGACGATCTCGTCATAAGCCCTGACCGCAGCCTGATCGGACAGGTGCATCCTGCCGAAATCGAGACTTTCGACGACCACCGCATCGCGATGAGCTTCGCGCTGGCCGGCCTGCTGGTCGGTGGCATCACGATTCTCGATCCGGCTTGCGTGGCCAAGACCTATCCGGCCTACTGGGACGATCTGGCGAGCCTTGGCGTGCAGATGCACGTCAGCGGCTGACAACCAGCCAAACTGGAAGGAGCCACACCATGCGCGTTCGCCTGCGTGCGTTTCTTCTACCTCTGGCAGTGATGATGCTGATGGCCGTCCCGGCCCATGCGGTCGGGCCGGAGACATCGACACTGGATCAGGATCCGGACTATCGCGACGGCGTCGCGGCCATCAAAGCCAACGACTACGAGAAGGCGCTGGTGATCTTCCATCGGTTACAACCCGAGCGAGCCGCTGCGCCCGAAGTGGCCAACTGGCTCGGCTATGCCTATCGCAAGCTCAAGCGCTATCCGGAATCCAAGCGCTGGTATGATCAGGCCCTGCTTCTCGACCCGAACTATCTGCCGGCACTGGAGTACCAGGGCGAGTGGTTCATCGAGACAGGCGATGCCGCCTCCGCAAGAGCGAACCTTGCCAGGCTGGAACGCCTCTGCGGGCAGTGCCACGAATGGCGCGATCTCGCCGAGAGCTTGCAGAAGGCCGGCCTGCGCTGACGCGGAGGCCGGCTTGCTGCGCCCTCAGTTCCGGGCGTCGAGCGCCTTGATGATGGCGTCGCCCATGCCCTGCGTGCCGACCGTGTTGACACCCGGCCCGGCGATGTCGCGGGTCCGGACACCGCTGGCCAGCACATCGGCGATGGCCGCATCGAGCAGGTCCGCAGCCTCGATCAGGCCGAACGAATAGCGCAGCGCCATCCCGAACGAACCGATCATGGCGATGGGGTTGGCGAGGCCCTTGCCGGCAATGTCCGGGGCCGAGCCATGCACCGGCTCGTAAAGCGCCTTGCGCTTGCCGGTGGTGGCATCGGGAGCGCCGAGCGAGGCGGAGGGCAGCATGCCGAGCGAGCCGGTCAGCATGGCGGCCACGTCCGAGAGGATGTCGCCGAACAGGTTGTCGCAGACAATCACGTCATACTGCTTCGGCCAGCGCACGAGCTGCATGGCGCAGTTGTCGGCCAGCACATGCTCCAGCTCGATGTTGGGATACTCCTTGCCGATGCCGGTAACGACCTGCTTCCACAGCACGCCGGAGCGCATCACATTGTGCTTCTCGGCGGAGGAGACCTTGCCGCGGCGTGTGCCGGCGAGTTCGAAAGCAACACGCGCAATCCGTTCGATCTCGCCAGTGGTATAAACCTGCGTGTCGACGGCGCGCTTCTGGCCGTTTTCCAGCGTCACGATCTCCTTCGGCTCGCCAAAGTAGACGCCGCCGGTGAGCTCGCGCACGATCAGGATATCCAGCCCCTCGATGTTCTCGCGCTTGAGCGAGGACGCATCGGCCAGCGCCGGATAGCAGATGGCGGGCCTGAGATTGGCGAACAGCTTCAGATCCTTGCGCAGCCTGAGCAGGCCGGCCTCGGGGCGATGCTCGTAAGGGACGCTGGCCCATTTCTGGCCGCCAACAGCGCCGAATAGCACCGCATCGGCCTGATCGGCCTTTTTCATGGCCGCGTCCGAGATTGCCGCGCCGCAGGCATCGTAAGCCGCGCCGCCGACCAGATCGCGCTCGGTCTCGAAGCGGGCCACGCCGCGCTTGCTGAACCAGGCCGTGACCTTCTCGACCTCGTGGGCCACTTCGGGGCCAATGCCGTCGCCGGGCAGGATCAGGAGATTGTGCGAAGCCATGGTAGCGCCCTTTGCAGGTGGGTCAGGTGTCGGTGGCAAGACGGTGGAAGCCGGTTCTGGGCTTGCGTCTTACCCGCAATTTTCCGGCGTGCAAGCTCCTGCCCTGCCCGGCTGCCATGCGGATGGCGCGGACAGCAGGCGGCTTTGCCGGATCAGCGCCCGTGGGAGCGGTCGTAGTCGCTGCGCTGGGGCGGCTGCCAGCCTGCCGGCGGGGCCTTCGGCTGGAAGACCTCAACGAGCAGCGGGTGGCAGCGCGCCACATCGCTGGAATGCTCAGAGCTGCAATCGCCGCCCGGACAGGCCGACAGGGCCCCGAGCAGGTCGATCTCGGCGAAGAACTCCAGATAATCGCCCGGCCGCACCGGGCTTGCCTTCATGAAGTATTGCCCGGTGATGCGGTCAAAACCGGTGCACATGAAGACATTGAGCACGTCATGCACCGCCATCTCGGCATCGGTGAGCGGCACCTTCCTCGCGTCGGCGAAAGCCCGTGTCAGGTTGGAATGGCAGCAGTGGTGATAGGTGCCACCCGAGAGCAGGCGATGGGTGTGGGGGTCGCAGCGCGTGCCGATCACGTCATGCACCGCGCCGCCATATGCATCGAAGCCATACCAGTCGAGGCTATCAGCCGTGATGGTGGCGAGCGGGCGCAGAAAGGGCAGGTTCGACCAGAGCCGGTCGCCGGTCGACAGGTGGGTGCCGTGCAGCGCGCGGGTCTTGCCGGAGAAGAAGCGCTCGGCCGTGTCATGGGCGTTCCACAGGTTGAGATCGCCGACCTGTGGCCCCTCAATGCTGGTGATCCGGAAGAAGGCGCCGGCGGGCACGGCGAAGCTGCGTGCATCGCGTGGCGGGATCATCACCTCATCGATCTTCCGCCAACCATCGCGCGCCGCCCGCAAGGCCGGCAGATCGGGCTGGGCCAACGCATCGACGGGATAGCAGATCACCGGCCTGATGGCCCTGCGCGCCTCGGCATCGGCGGGGGCGGGAGTTTCGGGCGCGGCAGGTTTCATCACAGCAATCCGTTTCACCAAAGCAAGACATGGGTTGGAATCCGCCATTCCAAGCGTCCACCTTATCCCCGTCGGGCCGTCACCTCGATCTCGACTTTCATCTCCGGCTTCAGCAAGCCAGCCACGACGTAGATGCCCGCAGCTGGGCGTATCGAACCGAAGACGGCACCGCAAACACGCAATACCGGTTCGCAGAAGGTCCGGTCTGTCACAAAGTACTGGGCGCGCACGACCTGATCCAGTGAGGAGCCGGCGTCAACGAGCACGCCAGCAATGGTCTTGAAGATGTTGTGGGCCTGATCCGCAACATCCTCGGGCATCGTCATGGTGGCATAGTCATAGCCGGTCGTGCCGGACACGAAAACCAGATCGCCATCGACCACCGCGCGCGAATAGCCGAACGCGGTCTCGAACGGCGAGCCGGTGGTGATCAGACGACGCATCACCGCCCTGCCCTGAGCGCCTGCAGGATCTTGCCGCCAGCGCGGCCGGTGGCTGTCATGCCGAGGCGGCGCTCTTCGGCAGAAATCGCGGCACGGCTGAGCGGGCCGATGCCGCCGGTGGGCTCACCGACATCGTGCCCGCGCGCGATCAACAGCCGCTGCAACTCGCGGCGTTCCTCGCGCGAGGTCGGCGGATCATCGGTCGGCCAGGCCTGCTGGACGCCTGGGCGACCGCGCAAGCGATCCGAGAGGATCGAGATCGCCAGCGCGTAGCTGTCCGCGCCATTGTAGGAGAAGGCCGCGTCGTAGTTCTTGAACACGATCCAGGCCGGTCCGCCACGTGCCGGATAAACCAGCCCGGCGTTGCCGCCACCACCAAGCGCGCCGCCGCCGACACGGGTGATGCCGCGCGCAGCCCAGCTCGAGACCGGCGCGCGCGCCGTGCGGCCGACGGGGCCGGCATAGCCTGAGGGCACATCGACCTCGTAGCCCCAGCTTGCGCCGGTCTGGAAGCCGGCCTTGGCCATGAAGTTGGCGGTGGAATGGAGCGCATCGGGGATCGAATCCACCAGATCGCGCCGTCCGTCGCCATCGCCATCGACCGCCAGCCTGAGATAGGTGGTGGGGATGAACTGGGTGTGGCCGAAGGCACCGGCCCACGAGCCCATCAGCTGCTCCTGCCGGAGGTCGCCGCGCTGGATGATCTTCATGGTGGCAATCAGCTCGCCCCGGAAGAACTCGCGCCGGCGCGAGGCCGTGCAGGCCGCTGTGGAGAGCGCCTGCGGCAAGGACCAGCGCCCGCGCACCTTGCCATAGTTCGACTCGACGCCCCAGACAGCCACGATCGTGTGCCGGTCGACGCCATAGCGTGCTTCTGCGGAGGCCAGCGCCGCCGCATGGGTGCGCAGCATCTGCCGGCCTTCCTGCACGCGCTCTTCATCCACCAGTGCGCCGAGATAGTCCCAGATCGGGGTGCGGAATTCCGGCTGGTTGTTCATCGCCTCGATCACCTTCGGATCGGGGGTGACACCGGCCATGGCCCGGTCGAAGACGCTGGCGGATACGCCCTGCGACAGGGCCGAGGCACGAATGCCGGCAACGCAACTGTCGAAATCGGCGTGCGCAGGGGCAGCGCTTGCGAAAGACAATGCAAAAGCCAGCGCAGGCACCGGCAACGCGGCCATCAGACGGCGATCAAGCATGGAGACCTCAAGGAGCGAACAGGTTTGGCTCCACAAGGCATCGCGCATGGTTAAGGAAGATTTGAGGCGGCACGATGCGCCCTTGCGCCGCGCCAGCGAAGCGCCGCACAACAGCACCATGGAATGGACCGACGAAGCTGTCATCCTCGGTGCGCGGCGGCATGGCGAAAGCTCCGTGATCGTCGAAGCGATGACGCGCGGGCATGGCCGCCATCTTGGGCTGGTGCGCGGCGGGCGCTCGCGCCGGATGAGCGCGCTGATCCAGCCCGGCAATGGCGTGACGCTGACCTGGCGGGCGCGGCTGGACGACCATCTTGGCCAGTACGCCATCGAAGGGACGGAGCTTCGGGCCGGGCGCTTTCTCGATGACGCGGCCTCGCTGTTCGGGCTGGGACATCTGGCGGGGCTGCTCAGATTGCTGCCTGAGCGCGACCCCCATGAGGGGCTCTACCACGCGCTGCTGGTCGTGCTGGAGCATCTCGACTCGCCGGACGTTGCAGCAGCGCTGATGGTCCGTTTCGAGCTGGCACTGCTGGCGGATCTGGGCTTCGGGCTCGACCTCTCGGCCTGTGCCGTGAGCGGCGCAACGCAGGATCTGGTGTTCGTTTCGCCGAAATCCGGCCGCGCCGTCTCGGCCCGCGCCGGGGAAGCCTATGCAGCCCGGCTGCTGGCCCTGCCCGCCTTCGTCAGTGACCAATTCATGGGCGACCACGTGACATCCGAACAGATCGTAGCCGGATTTGCCCTGACCGGCCATTTCCTGAGGCGCAACATCTATGAGCCAAGGGGATTGGTGCCGCCCGATGAGCGGGCATCCTTCCTGGCAGCGGTGATGGGCGAAGAAAGAGCCGGAAAACCGGACTGACGGCGCTCAGCGCCCGATCTGGGTGGTGAGCGAGAAGCCGAAATCGACGCGGTCACGGCCCTGCAGGTTGGCCGCGCCGGGCTGGCCGCGCTGGGCCTCGATGCGGGCATAGTCGGCGAACATCCGGGCCACCGTGCGCTCGCCAAGGCGCGTCTCGATGGCGGTGGCAAGGCCGAAAGCGCCAAGCTGCGCCCTGTCGGGGCTGACAGGTGCGGTCATGCCGGCAAGGGAGGCCCCGGCAAAAGACGATGTCACCGGCTGGGAATAGCCGAAGCGCTCATAGGAGCCGAGCGCGATGGTCGGGCCGATATCCAGCGACAGGTTGTCGTTGAGCTTGAAGGTGCGCGTGGCCTTCATGTCGAGGCCGCCGGACCTGCCTGTGGTCAGCGACAGCCGGCCATACTCCTCGCCTTGCGAAGTGTAGGCGAGGAAGCCCCCATAGCGCGCCGCCCGCTCGGTCTCGAAGGCGGCGGCGCTGGCTCGCGACGACAAGGACAGATGCCGCTCGACCGCGACCACGGGGCCCATGGCGAAGGAGCCGACGCGGGCTACCTCCAGCCAGGCGCCGCGCACAGCGCTTGCTGTCTGGGCATTTTCGTAATTGAGCCCGACAATCGGTTTGAGGGTCGGCGCAAACTGCGGCAGGCGATAGCCGCGCAGGCTGATGCCTGCCGTCTGGCCCTGATCCAGGGTGAAGCGCTCCCAAACCGAATTGGTGACCTCGAACGCACGCGCCTGCCCTGCCGTCGCCACCAGCGACAGACACAGACAGGATAGTCGCGTGATTGAGCTTGCCGACATTCGGACCGAGAATGACCTGTTTCGGGAACGCGCCACGCAGCCAACCCTGCCAAGAGGGCGACCGACGCAACCGCCTGATGACGATCAGAACCCTTAAAAGTCGTTAACATGTGGCAGCAATGTGGCAACAGGTGTCTGGCTGTGCACAAATCCGCGGGTCCCTGTGTCATGGTTTACGCGGGTGGGCCGGGCGCATGGGCAAAGGTCCAGCCTCCGGATGCCCATGTCCGATCCCTGCGCCGGCTCCTGCTTAGCCGGAAAGCCGGCCCTACTGCCTGAACGATGCGCAAGCGATGCCGCGATCCGGCACCTGCTGTAGGATGGCCGGCAGAATCAGTGCCATTGCCGATGCTGGTGCCCGCAAGGGCTGCCAGTATCGCGTGTGTTGCATGTGTTGAGGAGTTCGTCCCGCGATGGGAAAGCCTGTTGATCCGCCCTCTCCCGACGGAGTCGAATCGATCGACCTGAAGTCGGCGCTGGAGGAGCGCTACCTAGCCTATGCCCTGTCGACGATCATGCACCGGGCCTTGCCGGATGCCCGCGACGGGCTCAAACCCGTGCATCGGCGCGTTCTGCATGCGATGCGCCTGCTGAAGCTCGATCCGGGCCAGGGCTACAAGAAATGCGCCCGCATCGTCGGCGACGTGATCGGCAAGTTCCACCCCCATGGCGATCAGGCCGTCTATGACGCGCTGGTCAGGCTCGCGCAGGATTTCGCGCAGCGCTATCCGCTGATCGACGGCCAAGGGAATTTCGGCAACATCGACGGCGATAACGCCGCTGCCTATCGCTACACCGAAGCGCGCATGACCGAGGTGGCGCGGCTGCTGCTGGAGGGCATCGATGAGGATGCCGTCGACTTCCGCGAGACCTACAACGGCGAGGATGAGGAGCCGGTTGTGCTGCCGGCCGCCTTTCCGAACCTGCTGGCCAATGGCTCGCAGGGCATTGCAGTGGGCATGGCGACCTCGATCCCGCCCCACAATGCCGCCGAGCTGTGTGATGCGGCGCTGTATCTGATCCAGCATCCGGGCGCGACGCCCGAACAGTTGCTGACCTTCGTGCCCGGCCCCGATTTCCCCACAGGCGGGGTGATCGTCGAGCCCCGCGCCTCGATCGCCGAAGCCTACCGCACCGGGCGCGGATCGTTCCGGACGCGCGCCCGCTGGGAGAAGGAAGACACGGGCCGGGGCGGCTGGGTCGTCGTCGTGACCGAGATCCCCTATCTCGTCGCCAAGGGCAACCTGATCGAGAAAATCGCAGAGCTGTTGCAGGACAAGCGCTTGCCGCTGGTTGCGGATGTGCGTGATGAATCCGCCGAGGACATCCGCATCGTGTTCGAGCCACGCTCGCGCACCGTCGATCCTGGTCTGATGATGGAGACGTTGTTCAAGCTGACTGCGCTGGAAAGCCGCATCTCGCTGAACATGAACGTGCTGACCGGAGGCATTGCACCGCGCGTGCTCAATCTGGCCGAAGCCCTGCGCGAATGGCTGAACCACCGCCGCGATGTGTTGCTGCGGCGCTCGCGCTACCGCCTCGGACAGATCGAGAAGCGCCTCGAAATCGTGCGCGGCATGCTGATCGTCTATCTCGATCTCGACCGGGTGATCAAAATCATCCGCGAGGAGGACGAGCCGAAGGTCGAGCTGATGCGGGTGTTCGAGCTCAGCGAGGTTCAGGCCAATGCCATTCTCGACACGCGCCTGCGCTCGCTGCGCAAGCTTGAGGAAATGGAGCTCAAGAAGGAACTGGACCAGCTCACCGAGGAGAAGGCCCAGATTGAGGGTCTGCTCGGCTCCGAAGACAAGCAGTGGAAGACCGTGGCCTGGGACATCCGGCAGGTGCGCAAGACCTTCGGGCCTGAAACCGCGCTGGGCAAGCGCCGCACCCAGTTTGCCGATGCGCCGGAAACCACCGATTTCGACATGAACGAGGCCATGGTCGAGCGCGAGCCGATCACGGTCGTGGTCTCGCAGAAGGGCTGGATCCGCGCGCTGAAGGGGCATGTCGCCGACCTGTCCAGCCTTACATGGAAGGGCGACGATGCGCTGAAGTTCTCGTTCTTCACCGAGACGACGGCGAAGATCCTGGTGATCTGCGACAACGGCAAGGTGTTCACGCTCGATGCGGCCAAGCTGCCGGGCGGGCGCGGCTTCGGCGATCCGATCCGGCTCTCGATCGACCTGGAGGAAGGGGCCGATTTCATCGCCGCGTTCCCCTACAAGGCGGGCGTCAAGCTGCTCTTCGCCAGCAATGACGGGCGCGGGTTCATCGCACCGGCGGACGACATCGTGGCCAACACCCGCAAGGGCAAGCAGGTGCTGAACCTCGATGAGGGCCTGACCTGCGTCTTCGCGCTGCCGGTGGCCGGCGACCACCTCGCGGTGATCGGCGAAAACCGGAAGCTGATCTGCTTTCCGCTGGTTCAGGTGCCGGAAATGGGCCGGGGCAAGGGCGTGCGCCTGCAGAGATACAAGGATGGGGGCATCGCTGACGCCAAATCCTTCACGCTGGCAGACGGGCTGACCTGGCAATCGAGCGATGGCCGGACCTACACCGTGGCACGGCCGGAACTCGACGAATGGCTGGGACAGCGCGCAGAAGCGGGCCGGCTGCCCCCCAAGGGCTTCCCGAAGAACAATAGGTTTGTGGGGTGAGCCGCCGGTCCGCACAGCGGATTGAAAGGTCCGGTGGACCTTTCAAAGGCGGCGAACGCCCGAGCGCAAGCGCGGGCCGGGGTCGCCGTCGGCGACGAGAATAACTGGGGTCGCCATCGGCGACGAGCGTGAGACGGTTGCTATGTCCGCCCGTCAGCGCGGCGCTGGCTGGAAGGCTGCTTCCATGCCGAAGCTGAGGCCCGGCATCAGTTCCATCTTGAAGCCGGTGCGCACATCCATCTGCGTGGCGGGCGTCATGGAGACACCGAGGCCGATCGAGGGCACGGCTGACACGCCGCCGCCATAGGTGGTGCGGCCTACGGAGGTATAGAACATGAGGTTCTCGGCGGCCATCACGGCGGAGGTCGAGCGCGTGGTGAAACCGAGATCGCCGAGGCCGCCACCGAAGCCGCCGCCCAGCCCGCCGAAGCGCGACATCGACGACGAGAATCCGAGCGGACTGGCCGTTGACCAGGACGGGCCGGAACTGGTGTTGAACAGGAATGATCCCATCCGCACCGTCTCGCCGGAGGTGAAAGCCCATTGGCGCGGATCGCGTGCGGAGGTGCCAAAGCCGGGCGTCTCGAAGGCCTGCACCGGGGCCGATGACGGCATCGGCAGGGTTTCCCAGCCGAGACCAGCACTCGCGGCAGCGGCAAAGCTCGGCGCACGCGGCCCGAGCACGACCTCCTGGATCGCGGCAGCAGGGCCGGCGAGAAGCAGCGATGATGATGCGATCAGGATTGCGAAGCGGATCATGATCATCACTTTAACCCGGATTGTGGCGATTTGCGAGTGGTCGCGATGCGCGGGCACGGATGTCAGCACCGCCGAAGTGCTGCCGTGGAAATTGGCCGTGCCCGGTTCAACCGTCGACACGTTCCCAGCCGCGGCCCATCAGGCGCTCCTGCGGCAGGTATTTGGACTTGTAGTCCATCTTGGACGAACCCTGCACCCAGTAGCCGAGATAGAGATAGGGCAAGCCCAGCTTCTTGGCCCGTTCGATGTGGTCGAGGATCATGTAGGTGCCGAGCGAACGGTCCGAGAGCACCGGATCGTAGAACGAGTAGACCATGGACAGGCCGTCGGCCATGCGGTCGGTCAGGGCCATGGCCATCAGGTCGCCCGCGCCGCGCCCGGTGGCGAAGCTGTCGGGGCCGCGGCGGCGATACTCGATGACGTTGGTCTCGACATGGCTGTCCTCGACCATCATGGCATAGTCGAGCACCGTCATCTCGGCCATGCCGCCCTCCGGGTGGCGGTGGTCAAGATAGCGCCGGAACAGAGAATACTGTTCGGAGCTTGGCTTGTTAGGTCCGGTCGCACCGATCAGGTCGCTGTTCAGCGCGATGGTGCGGCGCTGGGTGCGGCTCAACGCGAAATCATCGACCAGCACGCGCACGGAGATGCAGGCGCGGCAAGTCTCGCAGGCGGGGCGATAGGCAATGGTCTGCGAGCGGCGGAAGCCGCCATGGGTGAGCAGGTCGTTGAGCTCGCGGGCGCGGTTGCCGACAAGGTGCGTGAAGACCTTCCGCTCCTCGCGGCCCGGCAGGTAAGGGCACGGCGAAGGAGCGGTCAGGTAGAACTGCGGCGCTTCCCGGATTGGCCGGGTCACGTCTGCCTCTGCATGGGCCGGTCTCTCATGCTTTCATCTGGCAGGTGGATCATGTCCAAGCGGGTCTCTTCGATCGGTGTCAGGTAGCGAAGTGCGACGTGGCAGATGCGTGGTGTGATGGCTTTCCGGCAGGGTGCTGGTCTGGGCACGATGCGCAAGGCCAGACGAGACGACCGCTTCGCAGCAGGCCCTTCGAGATTCCATGTCTCAGAATAGGGTTGCCGCCCTTCCCAGTGCAAGCGCGGATAACTGCGCATGCGCCGTGCAATACGATCAGCGGGGCTCGGCGGGACGGGCCTCGATCACCACGAAAGCCTGCGCCAGCGGCGGATCGTCGGTCAGCGAGAGGTGCAGGTGCCCGATATGGCCTTCCGGCAGCAGCGCCGCCAGCCGGGCAGCGGCTCCGCCCGTCAGGCGCATCGTGGGCTGGCCGGAGCGGAGATTGACGACCTCCATGTCTCGCCAGAAGACGCCGCGGTTCATGCCGGTGCCAAGAGCCTTCGAGCAGGCCTCCTTGGCGGCGAAACGCTTGGCATAGGAGGCGGCGCGGGTGGCCTTCCGATCAGAGCGGGCCCGCTCGCCTTCGGTGAAGATGCGGTGGGTGAAGCGTTCGCCGAAGCGGGCCAGAGAGCGCTCGATCCGGCGGATGTCGATGAGGTCGGAACCGATGCCGATGATCATGGCTGCCTGCCCTATTCGTAGAACAGGCCGAAGTATACCGCGCTTCCGATGCCGCCTTCATGCAGGCAAATGAAACGCAAGCGCCGGGAAGCGCCCTGCTCGGTGATGCGGACAAAGCCGACATACTCTGTTGAAACGCGCTGGCTGCCGACCTTGTCGTCGAAGCGGTTGATGGCAAGCGAAGTGCCACGCTCGACCCGGGCGGCCGAAATCGTGCCGCCATGCTTGCGGCTGAAAGCGACGGCGAGTTTCTCGCAATCACCAAGCTCTTCGACTTCGCTCCGGAGTTGCGCCTGCGCCGGCACGAGGCCCGCCACAAGGCAGCCAGCCGCCAGCATGCCTCGGGACAGCCGCGCGCGATGCCGGATCAGCGCCATCGTCAAGGCGAGCATCAGGGCTGCCGGTACTGGTAGACCAGCGGAAAGTTCTCGGGCTTGACGACCTTGCCGTCGCACTCGGGCTTCTCGCGATACTCGATCAACCGGAAAGTGCCCTCCTCGGTGACGCGGTGGCGTTCCAGCACGCCGCAATCACCGGCTGCGCGGCCCAACGAGATGCTGGTCACGGTCCGGGCCCGCACGTTCCAGGTGGCATTGAGCAACACGCCGGGTTCGGTGGGGCGCTTGCGGCCACGCGGCCCCTGGAAGCTGAGGAATTCATGCTCCTTGCCCGGTGCGGGAGTGTAGACCTTGGCGAACACCGAACTCGCCTGATACGCGAACGATTGGCACGGGATCTCCCAGATCGCGCTTTCCTCGCTCATGTCAAAGCCGATGACATTGGCGTTCATGAGCCGGTCCTCGCAGCCGAACTGCTTGCGGGCGCTGGCCTTGAGTTCGCGGGCCACCAACTGCCGATCAATCGGGCGGCGCTCGAACGGGCCGGTGTGGAACGCCACAGCTGGCTCTGCAGGCTGGGCCGGGCGCGCGGCCTGTGCGGGAGCCGGTGCCGGCGCAGGAGCAGGCGTTGCAACAGGCGCGGGTCGCGGCGCGGCTGCAACAGGCGCTGCCGGACGCGGCGCGGCTGAGGCTGCCACCGGCGGGCCCATGCAGCCCGCCCCGCCCTTGACCGAGGAGCGGAACACAGGCTTGCCGTTCATGATGATGCTCATCGTGCCGCCGGTGACCTCGACGGCCTCGCCTTCCAGTTCCCCGAGCTTCAGTTCGAGCACCACGAACTGGTCCTCGCCGGGCATCTTGTAGAGCTGGAACTCGTAGAGCGCGTAGCCATTGTTGCGCCCACCGGTGGCGACGCGGGTCAGATTCACCACGGACGAACCGATCTTGATGCGGGCCGGCTGGCGCACATGGTTCTGACCAACCATGTTTTCGAGAAACACATAGGCGAAGTTGTCCTTGTCAGGATCGCGATTGGCCTGCCACAGGCCAAGCGAGCAGCCCTTCGAGCGGTCGACCTCGGATTTCTCGAACAGTTTCAGATCGATCGGCGCATTGGCCGGCGGCGTGACAGCAGGCGAGGCCGGGCTCTGGGCAGTGGCGGGTGGGGCCCCAGCGAGCATCAACCCGAGCCATAGCATGGCAGATGGCCTGCCGGTGAGCCGTGTCAGTGTCATGCTTCCCCCATCGCCCGTTCTGGTCCGATGAGGCCAATATGCACGGGCAGCACGCAGCGAAAAGCAAAATGTCAGCGCGGTTGAGCTGGATTCGCTTCAGCGGCGGCACTGTCTGATGCCGCTGCCGGATCGCGCGATCATCCGCGGCCTGCCCTGCCCTCGTCCATGGCCGCGCGCATCCGCCGGATGACGTGCTCAAGGCCCGTGAACATGGCCTCGCCCATCAGGTAGTGGCCGATGTTGAACTCGACGAACTCCGGCGTTGCCGCCAGTTCACGCGCGGTGTCATCGTCAAGGCCATGACCGGCATGGACTTCAAGGCCATGGCCGAAGGCGAGCCGCGCACCGGCCCTGAGCCGCTCCAGTTCGATGGCAGCCTTGGCATGATGGCCATCCGCCACAGCATGGCACCAAGCCCCGGTATGCAATTCCACCACCGGCACACCGAGGCGGGCCGCGCCGGCGATCGCCGCCTCGTCAGGCTCGATGAACAGGGAGACGCGGCAGCCTGCGGCCGCCAGGCGCGCGATGGCTGGCACCAGATGGTCATGCTGGCCGACAACATCGAGCCCGCCCTCGGTCGTGCGCTCTGTGCGCTTCTCGGGCACCAGACAGGCGGCATGGGGCTTCAGCACTTCCGCCAGTGCGATCATCTCTTCGGTCGCCCCCATCTCGAAATTGAGCGGCACCGTCAGTTCGCGCGCCAGTCGCACCATGTCCTCATCACGGATATGGCGGCGATCCTCCCGCAGATGGGCCGTGATGCTGTCAGCACCGGCGGCAACGGCGAGATGGGCAGCGCGAACCGGGTCCGGCAAGCGCCCGCCCCTCGCATTCCGCACCGTCGCGACATGATCGATGTTGACGCCCAACCGCAAACGCATCTGCCTTGCCCTCCCGATGATCGGAGCGGTCTAGCGAAGTCGGCGGCCGGACGAAAGGCCGGTCGGCGACGATGCGACATCACAGCAGGGCGCTGGCGAGCCGCTCGCGCGCCACTTCACCGGCTCGTGACAGGACCGGACCTGTCCAATGAGCCTTTGGCGGACTATCTCAAGCAGGGCTTGGAGACCGGTGCCGTTGATAATCTGGACAGATCGCGCGGGGCGGTTCTCGCTGCTGAAGCTCTTGACCTTTGTCGCCTGCCTCGGCCCGATGGTGCTGCTGGCCCTGATGGCGCTGACAGGCGATCTCGGCTCGAAGCCGCTGACCTATGCCATTCACGACACCGGCGACTGGGCCGTGCGCTTCCTGCTGATCTCGCTGCTGGTGACGCCGCTGCGCAGCCTCGCCAACTGGCCCAAGCTGATTATCGTCCGGCGGATGCTGGGCGTGACGGCGCTGGCCTACGTGCTCGTCCACCTGGCCCTTTATGTCGTCGAGCAGCGCTATGACATGTTCAAGGTGGCCAGCGAAATCGTCCTGCGGTTTTACCTCACCATCGGGTTCGTCGCCTTGCTCGGACTGCTGGCGCTGGGGCTGACCTCAACCGACAGCATGATCCGGCGGCTGGGCAGCGTGCGCTGGAATCGGCTGCATGGGCTGGTTTACGGGCTCACGGCGCTGTCGTTGTTGCATTTCTTCCTGCAGTCGAAGCTGGACGTGACGCAGCCCGTGCTGATGACGGGCCTTTTCCTGTGGCTGATGGGCTATCGGCTGCTGCGGCGTCTTGGCTTCGGGACCGGCCTTGTCGCACTGCTGATGCTTGCTGTTGCCGCCGGGCTGGCTACGGCGCTCGTCGAGGCCGGCTGGTATGCGGCACGCAGCGGCGTGATGGTCTCGCGCGTGCTCGCCGCCAATCTCGATGTCTCGTTCAGCATCAGGCCGGCCTGGTGGGTGCTGGGTGCGGGACTTCTCATGGTGGCGCTGACACTTGTTCGCGGGAGGGACCGCCGCAGCGGCGCGCGGGCCGAGGCTTCACCTGCCGTGGCATCGGGGCCTCTTGCGCCGACAGCCGTTTCGAAGTGAACATCCATGCAACCCGGCACACGCCTGCTCTGGCTGTGGCCGCACAGGAGACAAAGCCCATGTCGATCTTCGGCAAGCCCAAGCCCACAGAAACCTTTCCCGTGCAGAAGACCGATGCAGAATGGCGGCATCTGCTGACGGCCGAGCAGTATGACGTGCTGCGCGGACACGGCACCGAGCGGGCCGGCAGTTGCGCGCTGAACCACGAAAAGCGGGCCGGCACATTCTCCTGCGCCGGTTGCGGGCAGCAGCTGTTCGTGGCGGGTCGGAAGTTCGAGAGCGGCACCGGCTGGCCAAGTTTCAACGACCCACTTCCGGGCTCCGTCGGCACCACCGTCGACCGCAGCTGGGGCATGACCCGCACCGAGGTGCACTGCTCGCAATGCGGTGGCCATCTGGGGCATGTCTTCCCGGACGGGCCGCCGCCCACTGGCCTGCGCTACTGCATCAACGGCGTGGCGATGACCTTCGAGCCAGAGGCCTGAACGGCGCCCGGTGAAGAAAGGCCGATCCTTGCCTTTGGCCGGTCCGGCGTGTATCAGCGCGTCACGTTTCCATTCATTCCGAACCTGAGAGGGACGCCGTTCATGGCTCGCGTCACCGTTGAAGACTGCATCGACAAGGTCGAGAATCGTTTCGAACTCGTGCTGCTCGCCAGCCATCGGGCCCGCATGATTGCGTCGGGCTCGTCCATTCTCGTCCCGCGCGACAATGACAAGAACCCCGTTGTGGCCCTTCGCGAGATCGCGGACGAGAAGATTGCACCCGGCGATCTCAAGGAAGACCTGATCCATTCCATGCAGAAGCATGTTGAAGTGGACGAGCCGGAGGCCGAAACCGTGCCGCTCATGGTCACGTCGACCCCCGCTGCCAATGTGGCGAAGGCTTCGACCGATGACAGCGAAGTGCAGTTCGACCGCATGAGCGAAGAAGACCTGCTGCGCGGCCTCGATGGCCTCGTTGCCCCTTCCGGCAATAGCCGCGACGACGACGAGGATTGATCGTCCCGACGTGTTGGCAAGCATTGCCAGCCGAGCCTCCAGCCTTCCAAGCACCGCACCGACCCGGCCCACAGGCCGGGTTTTTTCTTGCGCAACGGCTGTGCCGGGCGCTCGGCTGCGTTCTTTTGGCCAAGACCGCCGAATTTTCTTGAAGCAAGACGAGCGCGCCTCAATATTGGGCATCCCATGTTCGTGAGATTGATGTGCGCCTTGCCATGATGCGGCAATATGAACTTGTCGACAGGGTCAAGCGTTACAATCCCAACGCTGACGAGGGATTGCTTGACCGCGCCTATGTCTACGCCATGAAGGCTCATGGCACGCAGAAGCGTGCCTCGGGCGATCCATTCTTTGCCCACCCGCTGGAAGTGGCGGCCATCCTCACCGACATGCGGCTGGACGACGCCACCATCGTGGCCGCCGTGCTGCACGACACGGTGGAGGACACGGCTGCCACGATCGACGAGATCAACAGCCTGTTCGGCACCGAGATCGGGCAGTTGGTGGATGGGCTCACCAAGCTCAAGAAGCTCGATTTCGTCTCCAAGAAGGCGACACAAGGCGAGAACTTCCGCAAACTGCTTCTGGCGGTGGCGGCCGATGTGCGCGTCCTGCTGGTCAAGCTGGCAGACCGCCTGCACAACATGCGCACGCTGGACCACATGCGGGCCGACAAGCGGGTGCGCATCGCCGAGGAAACGGTGGAGATTTACGCGCCGCTGGCGGGCCGCATGGGCATGCAGGAGTTGCGCGAGGAGCTGGAGGAACTGGCCTTCCGCCATATCAAGCCCGACGCGCACACCCTGATCACCACAAGGCTGGCAGGTTTCAAGGCGGCGAACAGCGAGGTCATAGCCAGCATCGAGCGGGAACTGGACCAGCGCCTTGCCGAACGCGGCATCAAGGCCAGTGTCAAGGGTCGGGCCAAACGCCCCTATTCGATCTGGCGCAAGATGGAGCGCAAGTCGATTTCCTTCGAGCAGTTGTCGGACATCTTCGGCTTCCGGGTGATCGTGCCGACCATCGAGGACTGCTACCGCGTGCTCGGCATCATCCACACCACCTGGCCGATGGTGCCGGGTCGCTACAAGGACTACATCTCGACCCCCAAGCAGAACGACTATCGCTCCCTGCACACCACGGTCGTCGGCCCCGGACATGAGCGGGTCGAACTCCAGATCCGCACCGAAGGCATGGACCGGGTGGCGGAGTATGGCGTGGCGGCCCATGCCATCTACAAGGATGGCCGCACCGCCAGCGCCAAGGAAATGAGCGATTCCAGCGCCTACCAATGGCTGCGCCGCACGGTCGACACGCTGGCAGAAAGCGCCAGCCCGGAAGAGTTCCTCGAACACACCAAGCTCGAACTGTTCCACGATCAGGTGTTCTGCTTCTCGCCGAAGGGATTGCTGATCGCCCTCCCCCGCGGCGCGACGCCGATCGACTTCGGCTATGCGGTGCACACCGACGTGGGCAACTCGGCCGTGGGCTGCAAGATCAATGGACGCAACGCGCCGCTGCTCACGGAGTTGCAGAACGGCGACGAGGTCGAGATCGTGCGCTCGAAGGGTCAGGTGCCGCCTGCCGCATGGGAATCACTGGTGGTCACGGGCAAGGCCCGCGCCGCGATCCGCAGGGCGACGCGGGCTGCCGTGAGACGCCAGTACGCCGGGCTTGGTCGGCAAATCCTCGACCGCTCGTTCGAGCGCGTCGGCCGGCCGCTGAGCGACGACAAGCTGAAGGCCGCCTTGGGCCGTCTGGCCCGCTCCAGCGTCGAGGACGTGCTGGCCTCGGTGGGGCGCGGCGAGATGTTCTCTGGCGATGTGGTGCGCGCCGTCTATCCCGATCTTGAAACCGAGAAGCGCCCCCCGGTCGAAGGGGCCAAGGGGCCGGGCTGGTTTGATCTCAAACAGGGCGAGAATCTCAAGTTCAAGCTGCCCAATGCCGATGATCCGACCGCGATCCCGATCAGCGGGCTGGGCAGCGATCTTGCCGTGCGCTTCGCGCCCGATGGCGGCGCCGTGCCGGGCGACCGCATCGTCGGCATCATGAGCCCCGGAGAGGGCGTGACCATTTACCCGATCCAGTCGCCGGCGCTGGCGGCCTTCGACAACGAGCCGGAGCGCTGGCTCGATGTGCGCTGGGATCTGGAGGACAAGCGGATGCGGCGTTTTCCGGCGAGGATCTCGCTGCAGTCGATCAATGAGCCCGGCACGCTCGCCCAGATCACGCAGGTCATCGCCGAGCATGACGGCAACATTGATGCCGTGAAGATGGACCGCCCCAACTCGGATTTCACCGACATGACGGTGGATCTGGCGGTGTGGGACCTGAAGCACCTCAATGCCATCATCAGCGAACTGCGCCAGAAGCCCGTGATCAGCGCGGTGGACCGCATCGTGGCGTGACACCGGCTTGCCTCTGGACGGATCGCGCGCAATGCGCCATCACGACGCCGACGAAAAAAGGCAGGCATTCCATGACCGATGACGAGGTTCTGAACGAGTTCCGCGAGGCCGGTGCCTTGCTCGAAGGCCATTTCATCCTGTCATCGGGGCTGCGCAGCCCGATCTTTCTCCAGAAGATGTTCATCTTCATGGACCCGGTGCGTACCGAGCGGCTGTGCCGCGCGCTGGCCCGCAAGGTCGAAGCGCGCTTTGGACGGATCGATGTGGTGGTCTCTCCGGCAGTCGGCGGCATCGTGCCGGGTTACGAGATGGCACGCCAACTCGGGGCAAGGGCGATCTTCGTCGAGCGCGAGAACGGGGTGTTTGCCCTCAGACGCGGGTTCGCCATTGCGCCGCACGAAACGGTGCTGATGGTCGAGGATATCGTGACCACGGGCCTGTCTTCACGCGAATGTCTGGCCGCCATTGCAGACCAGCCCGGCAAGATCGTGGGCGCAGCCTGCCTTGTCGACCGCTCGGCCGGCAAGGCGGACCTCGGCGTGCCGCTGGTGGCGCTGGTGGCGCTCGATGTGCCGGCCTACCCGGCCGATGCGCTGCCCCCGGAACTGGCGGCCATTCCGGCGGTGAAGCCGGGCAGCCGCGGGCTCGCACCTTGATGCTCGCCTAAGGCATGGACGGCCATGACCAACCGGTCTGGCCGGACAGACTGCCGGCGACGCAACCCAAAGGACACTCGCCCCTTGGCGAATCCGGGCACCTTGCAAACATCCGCACCACATTACCGTAATCTGTGATGGGACGGAGACAGATTACATCAATATCTTACAGTGTTAAGCTAAAAGACTTGATGACTCTTCTGATTGGGATTACGGACGAATTTCGGTCGCCTGAGCTTTCCGACCTTTCCCGGTGAGTTCGCTCGATATCGACCGGGACCATGAGGACACGCCACAATGCAGCCCAAGATCGCGCTTTTCATCGATGGTGCCAATCTTTATGCCACCGCCAAGGCGCTGGGTTTTGACATTGATTATCGCCGCATGCTCAAGGAATTTCAGGGGCGCGGCTATCTGATCAGGGCCTTCTACTACACCACCCTTGTCGAGAATGATGAATACTCGTCGATCCGTCCGCTGGTCGATTGGCTCGACTATAATGGCTACACGGTCGTCACCAAGGCTGCGCGCGAGTTCACCGATGCCATGGGGCGCCGGCGTATCAAGGGCAATATGGACATCGAACTGACCATCGATGCTCTCAACATGGCCAGCAAGGTCGACCAGGTCTACATCATGTCGGGTGATGGCGATTTCCGGCCACTGGTCGAGGAATTGCAGCGCCGCGGCGTGCGGGTCTCGATCGTCTCGACTGTGGCCTCGCAGCCGCCGATGGTGTCCGACGAGCTGCGCCGCCAGTGTGACGAGTTCATCGACATCGCCTCGCTGAAGGTCAAGCGCGACCCCACCGAGCGCCCGTTGCGCGATGCCGGCGTCGAACGCACGGTGCGCGCCGGCGCGCCCGCTCCTGGTCTCGAACGCCGCTATGGCATCAAGGCCAACGGCGACGAAGAGGATGTCGAGCCCTGAGGCCTGCAGGCGGGTTGCGCCTAAGCCTGCCATGATCGTGGATGCAATGTGACGCGCAGGGCTTGCCTTGCGCGTTTTTTGTGTCACACGCTGGACGCAGGGCAGGAACGGAATCGACCAGATTCAGGTCCAGCGATGTACGTTGCAGAACAACAGGATGGGCTGCGCTCCGGTGGCACCATCCGAACTGGAGGATACAACCATGTTTCGACGCCATTTCATGATCGGTGCCGGTGCTGCAGCGGGATCGCTGCTGATCGGACGCACCGCCTTCGCACAAGCCCCAGCGGCAGCGCCCGCTGCCCCACCGCCACCGCCCGCCTTTACCCTGCCGCAGCTCGGCTATGCCTATGAGGCGCTAGAACCGTTCATCGACACTGCGACGATGCGGGTTCACCATTCTGGCCATCACGCGGCGTTCATCGGCAATCTCAACACGCTGGTCAGTCAGTTCGAGGCCCTGCGCACCACCCCGGTCGAGCAGATCCTCAGCAACCTCGCCGATGTGCCCGAAGCGGTGCGCACCGGCGTCCGCAACAACCTTGGCGGCCACTGGAACCATGACTTCTTCTGGAAGATCATGAAGCCCGGCGGTGCCAAGGCCCCGTCCGGCGATCTCGCCGCCGCCATCAACAGCACCTTCGGCTCGTCCGCCAACATGGTGACCGCGTTCACGGCACAGGCAATGGGCCGTTTCGGCTCGGGCTGGGCCTGGCTGGTCATCGACAAGGACAAGAAGCTGGCCGTGATCAACACGCCCTATCAGGACACGCCGCTGGAAGCTGGCGCCCGCGCCATTATCGGCCTCGATGTCTGGGAGCATGCCTATTATCTCAAGCACCAGAACCGCCGCGCCAACTACGTACGCGACTGGTGGGGCACCGTGAACTGGGATGTCGCCGGCGAGAACTTCAAGAAGGCGATGGGCTGACGGCTGGTCCGTGGCGGGCCTTGCCCGCCGCCACTTTCCAGGCATTCATGCTCGACGCGAGATTGCTGTGTTTATGCTCGCCGCCGGACGGCGGCCCCTGCCCTCGCTTGTGCTCGGGCGTTCGGCTCCTTTGAAAGGTCCACCGGACCTTTCAATCCGCTGCGCGGAACGGAGCCTCACCCCTTATCCCGCAGGATTCTGCCCTTTTCACGGTCCCAGTCGCGCTTCTTCTCGGCCTCGCGCTTGTCGTGCAGCTTCTTGCCCTTGCCGAGGCCGAGTTCAACCTTGGCGCGGCCCTTGTCGTTGAAATAGACCTTCAGCGGGATCAGCGTCATGCCTTCGCGCTGGATCGCACCCATCAGCTTGTTGACCTGCTTCTTGTGCAGCAAAAGCTTGCGGTCACGCTTGGGCAGGTGGTTGAAGCGGTTCGCTTCGAGATATTCCGGGATATAGGCGTTGAACAGGAACAGTTCCTCGCCCTTCGGCCCGGCAAAGCTCTCGCCGATCGTCGCCTTGCCGCCGCGCAGGGACTTGATCTCAGTGCCGGTCAGCACGAGCCCTGCCTCGATCGTGTCGATGATCTCGTAATTGTAGCGCGCCTTGCGGTTGTCAGCCGCAATCCGGTAGCGCTCTGTGGGGGCGTTCATGCGCCTGCTTTCGAAAGCCTGCGCACCAGATCGGACAGCACAGGAGCCGCTGCGCCCGCCTCAGCCATGAAGCCGTCAGCCACGCCGTCCCGATCGGCTGGTGGCCTGTTCTGCGACATCTTGAACTTGCCATCCAGCACGGTGATGCTGATCTCGATGCCGACGATACCGCGCGCCAGCGCCTCGACATAGCCTTCTGGCGCATCGGTGACCGCCCAAGGCTTTGGCCGGCTGGCCTCGTGCCGCTCGCTGATGTCGGCAACATGGCTGACCAGCCAGTTGCCATCATGGAAGGTACGGGCCGTTCCGCGCGCCTGCACGATGACGTAGTTCCACGTCGGCACGACCTTGCCGTGTTCGCGCTTGGAGGCATACCACGACGGGGTGACATAGCCGTCGTGGCCCTGAAAGATCACCAGCACCTCGGCACCAGCCTCGATCTCGCGCCATTGCGGGTTCGGGCGGGCCAGATGGGCGCGCAGCACGCCGTGCTCACCCTCATCGCCATGGGTGATGAACGGCACAGGATTGGCCATCAGTCCGCCAGGGCCGGCCGTCACCAGTTGGGCCAGCGGATGGGCGCGCATCACCTCATGCAGGGCCTCGGTCTCGGCGATCCGGAAATGCTCAGGCTGATACATGGCATCTCATCCGTTGATCAGCCCGGCATGGACCATCGCGGCCTTGAGAGCGCTGCGGTTGGCGGGGTTCTGGAACGGCAGGAGCGGCAGGCGCACCTCCTCGTTGCCGCGGCCAAGAAGGCTGAGACCGAGCTTGGCGCCGGCCAGTCCGGGCTCCCTGAACACCGCATCATGCAGCGGGATCAGCCGGTCCTGGATGGTCAGGGCCATGGCGAAATCACCGGTCAGGGTGGCGTTCTGCATGTCCGCGCACAGGCGTGGCGCAACGTTGGAGACAACGGAAATGCAGCCGACACCGCCCGCCGCATTGAAGGCGACCGCCGTCATGTCCTCGCCCGAGAGCTGGATGAAATCCGGCCCCATGGCGTGGCGCTGCTGCGAGACGCGGGCGATGTTGCCGGTCGCATCCTTGACACCGGCGATGTTGGGCAACTCGAACAGGCGCGCCATCGTCTCGACCGACATGTCGACCACCGAGCGCGGCGGGATGTTGTAAATGATGATCGGGATTCCAATGGCATCGTTGACGGCCTTGAAGTGCTGATAGAGCCCTTCCTGCGTTGGCCGGTTGTAATAGGGCGTGACCACCAGCACAGCATCGGCGCCGGCCTTCTCGGCATGGACGGCGAGTTCGATCGCTTCGTGCGTGTTGTTGGAGCCAGCGCCGGCGATCACCGGCACGCGGCCTGCCGCTTCGGCGATGCAGGCCTCCACCACGGCCTTGTGCTCGGCATGGGACAGGGTCGGGCTTTCGCCAGTCGTGCCGACAGGCACGAGCGCGGCGGTGCCATTCTCGATCTGCCAGGCGACATGGGCCCGGAACGCGTCAGCATCGACCTTGCCATCGCGGAAGGGCGTGACGAGTGCGGTCATGGAGCCGCGGAGGGGCTGATGCTTGGCCATGGGAATTCCTTCGCGCCTGTCCGGATGTCATCGCAGAGGTGGGGAGAATTGCCCGCGATGCAAGGGGGTTCTCATAGCCGGTTCTGCTCCGCGCGAAAAGCCAAAGCTGGCGTGCGGCGCTTGAAGCCCTGACAGGCGGGTTAGGAGTTCATCAACCTAACCAAATCATAAAAGGGGATGCGTTCGCGTCCCTGCACTGTTGCCGTGCTGTCGGCTTCGCCATCTGGCGCACCTCGCTCCGGGCTCCGGCCTGCGATCCAGATGGTGCTGGCAGCGAGCCTTGCGCTCTGCTCCGGTTTTGTCCCGGCTTGGGCCATGGACGAGCGGCACTGGTCGGCAACCGCCCCCATATCCGCCGATTCCGCAGCCACGGGCTCGGTGCTGGCATCGCGCCTCACGGGCTTGCGGCTGGGGCTTGCGGGCGACAATGAAAGGCTGGCGCGCGTGGTCACCCATGTCGAGCGCGGCCAGATCACTGAAGCCGATGGGGTGCTGGCCGGGATCGAGCATGCGACGATCAGGCTGGCCGGCGAATGGAGCGTCGTGCGCAGCGGCCATCCATCCGTCCGCCACGCCAGGATCGAGCGCTTCCTTGCGCAGAACCCGGACTGGATTGGCGCGGCACCGCTGCAAAAGCGCGCGGAAGAAGCCATGCTCTCGCAAAAGCTGCCCGCAGCGGGTGTGCTGGCCTTTTTCGCAGCGCGTGAACCCGTGGCCCCCGTCGGCCGGGCTGCGCTGGCACTGGCGCTGAAGCAGACGGGCGAGCATGAGCGCGCCGACGGCCTCGTGCGCCGGATCTGGCGCGATGACCATCTGGGACGGGAGGTGGAGGCGCTGATCCTGAACGCGTTTGGCCCGGTCCTGACCATGCGGGATCATCGCAACCGCATGGAAATGTATCTGTTCCGCGACAACCGCGAGGCCGCTCTGCGCAATGCACAGCGGGCCGGGCCAGACCATGTGCTGTTGGCGGAGGCGCGGTTGGCCGTGTCCCGCAAGGCTGGCGGCGCAGCGCAGGCCCTCGCCAAGGTGCCGGCGGCCTTGCATAAGGACAGCTCCTTCCTGTTCGCGCAGGCGCAGCACCATCGCCGCAAGCAGGAAGCAGAGGTCTCGGCCCGGCTGATCGCGTCTGTGCCGCGCGACGCCGCCGAACTTGTCGATGGCGACGAATGGTGGGTGGAGCGCCGGCTGATTGCACGGCAACTGCTCGACAAGGGGCTCAGCGCTGAGGCCTATCAGGTGGCCGCACGTCATGCTGCCGAAAAGCCCCGGTCGATCATCGAGGCCGAGTGGCATGCCGGCTGGATCGCCTTGCGGTTCCTCAATGATCCGGCCCGGGCGATGCCGCACTTCGATCTGGCGGCTGCCCATGCCGAGACGCCGATCTCGCGCGCCCGCGCCGCCTTCTGGCAAGGCCGTGCCGCCGAGGCGATGGGCGATGCGGCCTTGGCCCGGCGACATTTCGAGGCGGCAGCAGAGCACCCGATTGCCTACTATGGCCAGCTCGCACGCGCCCGGCTGGGACGCAACGATGTGCCGCTGCGCAGCCCCGCCGTCGCTCCAGCATCGGACCTGAGCACGCCGCATCCGGCGCTGGCTGTGATCGAGGCTCTCGAAGCTGCCGGTCAGCATCCGCAGGCGCGCGGTCTCATCATCGAGATGGCGCGCGTCCTCGACGAGCCTGCCGCGCTTGCGTGGCTGGCCGCCACAGCTGCCCGCGTGGGCGATGCACGGCTCCTCGTCAGCATCGGCAAGAGCGCCGTGCAACGGGGACTGCCGCTCGACCTGACGGCCTACCCTGTCGATGGCATGCCCGCTTTCGCGCCGATCGGCTTGCCGGTGGAACGCGCCATGGTCTTCGCCATTGCGCGGCAGGAAAGCGCCTTCGACCCGGCGGCGATCTCGCATGCCGGCGCGCGCGGGCTGATGCAGATGATGCTGCCCACTGCCCGCGAGACGGCGCGGCGTGTCGGCCTTGGCTTCGACGCGGGTCGGCTGACATCCGATCCCGCGTACAATGCCCGGCTTGGCGCGGCCCATCTGGGCGATCTGCTGCGTGACTGGCGCGGCTCGTATGTGCTCGCCTTCGCCGCCTACAATGCCGGCTCGGGGAATGTGCGGGACTGGATCGAGGCCTATGGTGACCCGCGCAGCCTCGGTGTCGACCCCGTGGACTGGGTGGAGCGCATTCCGTTCAGCGAAACCCGCAACTACGTGCAGCGGGTGATGGAGAACCTACAGGTCTATCGTACCAGACTCGGCGATCACGACCGGCTGCTGATCGGGCTTGACCTGAAGCGTGGGCTGCGCACGCTGCGCTTTGCCGGCGAGGCTGATACCGCCCACAGCATGACGCTGGCCGCGAATGGCCAGATGGTGGAATAGCCCGCCAAAGCGCACTATGCTCGCCACCCGCACCCATCAGTGCGCCTGCCCACACCCACGCATCCTGGACCACGCCACCATGACCGACCTTGCGGAGTATCGCAGCCTGTTCATCAGCGCGCGCGACGGGCTGAAACTGCATGTGCGTGATTATGGCGACCCGTCCCACCCTGCCCTGCCCGTGGTCTGCCTGCCAGGACTGGCGCGCACCTCGGCGGATTTCCACGAACTGGCTCTGGCCCTCAGCCACGATCCCCGGCGTCCGCGCCGCGTCATCGCGCTCGACTATCGTGGGCGCGGGCGCTCGGAATACGACAGGACCTGGAGCAACTACGACCTCAAGGTTGAACTGGACGACCTGTTGCAGGTGCTGGCCGCTACCGGCATCCACGAGGCGGTTTTCGTCGGCACCTCCCGCGGCGGGCTGATCACCATGTCGATGGCACCGGTGCGGCCCGGCGCGATCAAGGGTGTGGTTCTGAATGACATCGGCCCGGTGCTGGACGCGCAGGGACTGATCCGCATCAGGGGCTATGTGGGCAAACTGCCCGCCCCGCGCACATGGGCCGAAGCCAGCGACGTCCTCAGGCAGGTCTTTGGCGCGCAGTTCCCCATCCTGAATGCTGAGGAGTGGGACGGCTATGCCCGACGCACCTGGAAGGAAGCCGATGGACGGCTTGTGCCGGACTACGACACAGCCCTGATGAAAACGCTTGAACAGCTTGATCTCGAGGCGCCCTTGCCCGTGCTTTGGCCGTTCTTCGACGGGCTGAAGCATGCGCCGATGCTGGTGCTGCGCGGTGCCTTCTCGGACCTGCTTTCCGATGCGACGGTCAATGCCATGGTGGCGCGCCACCCGGCCTGCGAGGGCTTCACCGTGGCGGGGCAAGGGCACGCGCCGATCCTTGCCGGCAAGGATATCCTTGGCCGCATCGCCCGGCTGTGCGCCCGGGCGGATGACGCCAGCCACTAGATCGTGCCGCAACCTGCTCCAAGCCGTTGATCCTCCACGAGAAAAGGCCCGAATGCGTGATCCGGGCCTTGTCGTTCGTTGCGTTTCCGCGGTGGGTCTGAGGACCGGAGCGACCGCCGGTCAGGAGGTCTTGCCGCCCTTGGGCTTGTCGAGTTTCTCGATATTGCCCTGCCCTAGGGTGCCATCATCCTTGGAGGTCGATACCTCGCCGCGCTTGACGCGCGCCGCGAAGGCCGTTTCCTTGCCGACTGCGAGATCAGCGGCCTGGGCCACCCATTCCTCGCGTTCGATGCGCCCCGGGAAGGCCAGATAGGAGCCGACCCACAGCGCATTGTCACGCGTCCACTGGGCGATCTGGTCAAAATGCCAGATGCCGAGACCGTGCAGGCGTCCTTCGTTCTGCTTGCCAATGCCGCGGATGAGCTTGAGATCGTCAGCCTTGCCGCCACGCGGGGACGCCAACCCCAGCGGACGCTTGCCGGCAATCAGATCCTCGCCCTCGACCTTGGGCATGACAGCGGGGGCAGCTGCCATCAGTGGAGCCGCGGCAGCCGGGGTAGCAGCCGTCGGTGCAGCAGTTGGTGCGGAGGGTGCTGCGCCTGTCAGATCCCTGTGCCACTCGCGCACGCCGCCGGCCATCAGGCCCGCGCCGATGCCTGGACCGGCATCACCGAGGTTCCTGTGCCATTCACGCACGCCGCCGGTTGGCTCGGGACCGCCAAAGGCTTGCCTGAACAGGCAGCCGATGCAGCAGCCAGCTAGGAACAGCGCGAACATCAGAAGGCCCGTTTCGATCCACAGCGCCGCGACGCCATTGATGACGCGGAACCAGGTCAACAGCAGCGCGATGAGCGCCACCAGCAGGCCGAGCGGCAGCCAGCCCCATTGGCGCTTTTCATCGCGGCAGGTCAGCCAGCCCGTCATGAGGCCGATGATCAACGCAGCCAGAAGATACCAGCCAAATTGGGAGATCAGATAATACATGATCTTGCCCCCTCGCTCACGGATTGACGATGGTGAACTGCACGCGGCGGTTCTGCTCGCGGGCGGCTGCTGTCCCGTGCGGGATCAGCGGCTTGTCCGCGCCGAAACCGACCGGCGTGAAGCGGTTTGCAGCGACGCCGCGCGCCACGAGGGCCCCGATGACAGCCTGTGCCCTCTTCTCGGACAAGGCCCTGTTCGGATAGCCACGGCGCTCGCCATCGAGATTGGTATGGCCCTCGACCGCGATCCGCGCTGCCGGGCAGGCCTGCAGCACGCGGGCAACCTCTTCGACGACCGCCGTTGTGCTGGCATCGGCGGCAAGTTCATCCCGGCTCTGCTGGAACAGGATGGCCCTGCCCTTGGTGGCGTTGTCCAGTTCAAGCTGGCAGTTGGTGCAGCCAGTCTGGCGGATGCTGACCTGGCCCTGGCCGGCGAAGCCGGCAGGCAGGCCGACACGCGAGCCGGTCTCGACCTCCTGCTTGATGACATCACGGCAGGTCATGCCCTGAAGCGAGATCATCTGGTCATCGACGCGGACGGTGCCGAGATCGAGCCTCAGCAGGTTCGACAGAGCCACGCGGGTCGCGCCACCAAAGTTGGCCGGTGCGCCACCGACGATCTGGAGTTCATCCCGGATCTTGCCGCGGAAGCCGGCGGCCTCGGCCGCACTGACCAGTTCGGCGCGCGTCGCCTGATCAGGCACATAGCCGGTCAGCGCGATGCCAGACTTGTCGGCCTGCGCCTCCATGGCATAGGGCCGGACCACGACGCCGGCCTGAGCGAGGCGGGCCGCGCCCGGCAAGGTGCCGGACATGGCCTGATCGACCGCACGCTTGGCGTCCGGCGTGCCGGCAATACCGGTGAGCGTGAGGGCCGGCCCGGCGAGCGCAGCCTGTCCGGACGAGAGCCGGCCAAGCTGCTGGAGGGCGAAGGTCGCCGCTGCCGTCTGGTCCGGCGGGGTTGCGACCACGGCCTGCAGGCGCATGGTATCGACCACGGCACCGGTGGTGGCGGCGCGGGCCGCTGACACGATGGCGCTGCGGACCTGATCGGACGGGACCAGCCCGGACAGGGTGATGCCGTTGTTGTCCTTGACCGCGCTCCAGACCAGCGGCACCGGCGGCGGAGGCGGTGGCGCTGCCACGACCGGGGCCGGCGGAGGGGGCGGCGGAGGCGGAGGAGGTGCCACGACCTCGGCGCGGGCGAGGCGCATGCCTGCCGGCAAGGCCGCAGCGAGCGCCGCATCCACGCCGGTCTTGATGGCGGCACTCGGCGCGTTGCCCGTGACGACCAGGGCCGGGCCATTGAGCGAGGCCTGGCCAGTGCTCAGCGCCGCCAACTGGCCGAGCGCGAAGTTGGTGGCCGCCGCATAATCCGGCGGGCTGGCGATGTTACCCTGCACGACCAGATTGTCGGTGACGGTGCCGGTCGTGGCGATCACGGCGGCGGCGGCCACAGCAGCCTTGGCCGTAGCAGACGGGGCCATACCCGAGAGCACGATGCCGGTCGGGTTCTTCACAGCCGACCAGCTCAGCGCCACGGGGGGCGGTGGAGGAGGCGGAGGCGGTGCGGCCACGACGGGAGCCGGTGGTGGCGGCGGGGCTGGGCATTCGATCGCAGCATTGCCGAGCGAGAAGCCCTGCGCCAGCTGGCCAGCCACGCCGCGGCGAAGCGCCTCGCACGCCTCGAAGCTGGCGGGGCCGCGACCGACGACATTGAAGATCGTGTTGGAGATCGAGGCCGTGCCTTCCACCATGCGCGAAAGCTGGCCCATGCCAGCCGTGACCATGCCCATCAGGCTGGCCGGTGCACCCAGCGCAGGCTTCATGGCGTCTGTGACGGCAGCACCGGGTGCTGCTGCGCGCACAGCGGTGTTGATCTCGGCGCGCACGGCATCCGACGGATAGAAGCCGGACAGGGTGATTGCGCCGGAAGCGGCCTTGGCAGCAGACCAGAGATAAGGCGTCACGGTCGGCGGCGTCACCGCGCAAGCCGCCCGCGTGAAGCCTTGCGGCGGGTTGGCGAGGCGGGGCAGCAGCGCAAGATAGCCATCGGATGTGGCGGCGGCACCCTCGATGCAGAAATTGCCATCGTTGATGGAGGCCTTGCCACTGGTGAGACTGCCAAGCTCGGCGAGGCCCGCTGCGGCGGCGGCGGCAAAACCGGCCGGCGCGCCAAAGGCGATGCGCTGCTGGTCATTGACCTCAGCATTGGGGAAAGCGCGGGCGGCGGCAGCGGCATTGGCCGCCTTGGCCGTGTTGTCAGGGACAAAGCCGGTCAGTGCGACGCGGTTGCCTTCACGCTGCGCTGACCAGGTATAGGGACGCTGGGCCTGCGCCAGCTTGAGGGCGCTGTCCACGCGGCGGATGCCAAACTCGGCATCGACGGCCCGCACGGTGCCGGGCTGGAGATCGGGCGCGCGGACATCACCGGCGAGCGTGACATCGCGGCCGGCAACGCTGGCGGCCAGCGGAGCGAGACCCGGCGTCATGCCGGCGACGGCAAGGCCAGCGCTCTCGGCCCGCGCCTTGACATCGGCGGCAACCGGGCCGGCCTTCTGCCACATGGCGAACACCCAGAGCAGCGCCAATGGCAACAGCCCCCACCACCACTTCTTCGGCTGACACATCGTCCGCCCCCTCATGTTTCTTCTGATGAGCCGCCGGGCGGCCCTTGCCGGAATGCCCCGGGGAGTGCAGGGCCACCCCGGTTTCGGATGATGACCAGCCAAACTGATCTTCATCTTTCATCAATCATTTGGGCTGGGAAAGCGGATGGGAGTCAAGTGTAGAGCCGCGAAATAAACTGTGTTGCGCCAAAGTCTTCGCAGAACATGGTTGCTGTCACTGGCCCCGAAGGCATTTGCGACAAGTATACTGCGCGATGACAGTGTCTGGCATGGTTTGGGCCGCATTTTGCGGAGCACGCCAATATTCGGATCTGATCAACGCAAAAAAGAAGGCCCGGGTTTCCCCGGGCCTTCCCTGACACAATCCCCGAGGGGAGAGTTATCAGAAGTCGCGCTGGATGCGGAAGCGACCTTCCACAGCCGACTGGGAACCAGTCACAGCGGCAACACCCTTGCTGTTGATGTAGCGGAACTGACCCTTCGGGTCGACGTTCTGGTAAACAACTTCCACACCGAGGTTCAGGCCAGGGGCCATGGTGTACTGGAAGTTGGTGCCGATCTCGAACTTCGAGAACGAACGCTGGGTGTAAGCATTTGCGGCTGGAAGCAGGACAGCAGCGCCGGCCGGTGCGTTACCAAACGAGCCGTAGCTCACGTTGGTATAGCCAGCGAAGATGTGCTGACGCAGGGTCGGGGTCCACTGGGCGCGGAGAGCGGCCAGCAGCGAGTAGCCTTCGCCGAGGCGAGCAGCGGTCGGGAGACCACCGACGAGGTTGCCAACACCGTAGTCAGCAACCTGGACGTTGCCGTAACCGACGCGAACGTTACCGCCGAGACCGATGTAGTTCATCATGCCGCGGGTGTAGGTACCTTCAAGGACGAAGGCCGACGACGGGCCGATGGACGGCAGGTTGATGGTCACGCCACCGAGCAGGGCGAAGCCGGTCTTGGAACCGCTACGCAGCGCGATTGGAGCAGCGAGCAGGTTGCCGAAGTTGCTGACAGCAACGTTGCGGACTGCAACACCGAGCTGGGCAGTGCCCCAACCCTGGGCGAGGCGCAGGTTACCAACCAGATCCGGATACTGACGGCCCTGGTACATCAGCTGACCGAATGGAGCAGCAGCAACCTGGGTGCGATCGTTCACGCCACGGTCTTCGATACCGAGGGTGGCGGTGAGACCGCCGCCGAAGTTGGCGGTGTAGGCGAGCAGGTTGGCTTCGGTACCCTGGGTGCCGGAGATGCCACCAAAGTTCCAGAAGAAGTCGAGGCCGTAGTAGTCGAAGAACGACGGAGCGCGACCGGCGGTGACGAAGCCATTGCCGAGGCCGAACTGAACGTAGGCCTGATCAAGACGGGCAAAGGTGTTGCCAGCGTTGGTCTGGCGAGTCGTGTTGCCGGTGTAGCCGAAGGCCGAGCGGCCGGCCGTGTTGTTCATGTTGAAACGAACATAGGCGCGGACGGTGCCGATCGAGGTCTGCTGACGATAGTCGAGGTTCAGACGGGACGAAGCGACGATGCCGTAGGAGTCGTCAGCGTTCGAGTAGCGGTTGCCGATCTGATAGTCAGCGCGAACGCGACCCGAGATCATCAGGCAGTTATCGCTGCCGGGAACGATGAAGCCGGTGTGGCCAGCGCCGCCGGAGCAAACGCGAACGTAATCGACAGGGGCGGCCTTCCGGGACGGAAGATCGGCTGCCATGGAACCGGTGACGGCCATCAGGCCGGCGGCGGAACCGAGGAGAAGGCTCTTGACGAGCTTCATGGTGAAACCTCCAATAGGATTTTCGAGACCCAAAACGGGATCAGGATTTTCTTTCTGCCGCCAGCCCCCTTGCGGGTTTCTCGTCAGAGCCCTTTTCCCGACCTTCAGGTGAAACCAACCTTTCAGATGGTGTCACCAAAAGAGCGCTCAGGAGTTGACCTCCTTCGCATGACCGCAACATACGCGCCCCTCCCCGCCGATCAACCGGAATGAACGGCCCACCCGGTGGATCGGGGCTGTTTGAAAACAGGTGTTGCAAGATCGCCACGCTTTGACGGGGTCTGGAAAGGTTCCGTTAACCAGACCAGCCCGCAAACGCCGGTCCGGGCCGCAGAATCGGGCTGGATGACGGGCGACGGTGTCCAGAATCGGTGCCTTGCCGGTTCCCGGCGCAAGAGGCGTGCAGACTGAGCACCATGTCATCCCGGCCTTACGTTGGGATCAGGCCGGGCGCCGGACGACTCAGGTGCCGACGATGCTCCGCCGTCTGCACCGGATCAGGCCGGTGGCGACGCGGGTGGTGGGCTGATCGCGACGATTCAAATTGCGCGGCGGTGATCACTCCTTATAGTTATACGCGGAGACGGGCACACGGGTGCCTGTCATCATCCAGAACTGGCGGATCACGCGGCACACCAGGGCTCGCGCCGGCAGGCAAGCACACATCAGGCGCCAACGAGCGCCATCCGGAGGAAGACCCATGATTTCACGTCGTCACTTTGTTGCAGGCATGGCAGGCGCCGGCGCGCTGGCCGCAGGGCTTGGCCCGCAGGCCGCCCGGGCGCAGACCGTCGATCTGCTCAAGATGTTCATTCCGGCAGCCCCCGGCGGCGGCTGGGACCAGACCGGCCGCTCGATCGAAGCCGTGCTGCGTGCGACCGGCGCCGTCAATGGCGTGCAGATCACCAACGTGGCGGGGGCCGGCGGCGCTGTCGGCCTGCCGCAGTTCATCAACAACTGGCGCGGCCAGGGCAATTCGCTGATGGTGGCCGGCATGGTCATGGTCGGCTCCCTGATCGCCAACAAGAGCCCGCTGAAGATCACGCAGACCGTGCCGATCGCCCGCCTCACGGGTGAGTTCCTCGCGCTGGCCGTGCCGGCGGCCTCGCCGTTCAAGGACGCCAAGGATTTCGTCGCCGCCCTCAAGGCCGATCCGACCAAGGTGCCAGTGGCTGGCGGCTCGGCCGGCGGCTCTGACCACATCATGCTGGGCATGATCGCCAAGGCGGCCGGCGTGCCGGCAGCCCGCGTGTCTTATGTGGCGTTCTCGGGCGGTGGCCCGGCCATGGCCGCGCTGCTGGGTGCACAGGTTGCCGCCGGCGTGTCTGGATATGGCGAATTCGCCGAGCAGGTGAAGGCCGGCAAGCTGCGCGTTCTCGCCATCTCCGCCGACAAGCGGCAGGACGGCATCGACGCGCCGACCCTCAAGGAACAGGGCATCGATGTCGAGCTGTTCAACTGGCGCGGCGTGTTCGCACCTCCCGGCGTGTCCGATGCCGACCGCGCCGCGATGGTGGCGATGATCAGCAAGATGGCCGCCACCCCGCAGTGGGCCGAGGTCTGCAAGCAGCGTGACTGGACCCAGATCACGCTGGCGGGCGACGCCTACAAGACCTTCCTCGATGCTGAAGTGACGCGCATCGAAGGCATTCTCAAAGACCTCGGGCTGGCCTGAGTTCGATGACGGGGGACGGGGGTTCCAACCAGCGGGGCGCGGCTAGCGCCGCCCCCGCAACCGGTGATTTGCTCGTGGCGCTCGGCGTCGTCGGGCTGGCCGCCGTGGTGCTGTGGCAGGCCTGGGTCATTCCGGTCTCGCCGATCTATGCCAAGGTCGGGCCGACACTGGTGCCGATCATGGCGGGACTCGGGCTGCTGGTGTTCGGCGCGGCCCTTGTGGTCAGCGCGGTGCTTGGCGGCTGGCAGACAGAGGAAGAGAGGGCGATCACGCCGGATCGGCTGGCGCTGGGCTGGGTGCTCGGCGGACTGGCGCTGAACGTGCTGACCATCGGGCCGCTCGGCTTCACGCTGGCATCGGTGCTGCTGTTTGTGTGCGTGACGCGCGGCTTCGGCTCGCGGCAGCCGCTGCGCGATGCGGCCATCGGCGGGGCGTTCGCGCTGGTGGCATACATCGGCTTTGCCAAGACATTGAACATCAACATCGGCGCCGGCCTGGTCGAAAACGGCATCGAGTGGCTGATCGCCACGGTGCGGGGGCGCTGAAATGGACGGAATCAACGGGCTGATCACCGGTTTCGGCGTGGCGCTGACACCGATGAACCTGTTGTGGTGCCTTGTCGGCACCACGCTTGGCACAGCCATCGGCGTGCTGCCGGGCCTCGGCCCTGCCCTCACCATCGCGCTGTTGCTGCCGATCACCTTCAAGGTCGAGCCGCAGGCGGCGTTCATCCTGTTCGCCGGTATCTATTACGGCGCAATGTATGGCGGCTCGACGACCTCGATCCTGCTCAACACACCCGGCGAGAGCTCCTCCATCGTCACCTCGATGGAAGGCAACAAGATGGCCCGCAATGGCCGGGCAGGCGCTGCGCTCGCCACAGCGGCCATTGGCTCGTTCGTGGCCGGCACCATCGGCACGCTGGGCATCGCGTTCCTTGCGCCGGTCGTGGTCGACTGGGCGCTGAAATTCGGGCCGGCGGAGTATTTTGCGCTGATGATCCTGGCGTTCACCACCGTCTCCGCCGTGCTCGGCAGCTCGGCGGTGCGCGGGCTGACGGCGCTGTTCTTCGGCATCTGGCTGGGGTTGATCGGCATCGACCTGCAGACCGGGCAGGCGCGCTTCACTTTCGGCGTGCAGGAACTGTTTGACGGCATCAACGTCATCGTCGTGGCGGTCGGCCTGTTTGCAGTGGGCGAGACCCTCTACAATGCGGCAACCTACAAGAACAGCGAGACCAAGATCACGCCGCTGAAGGGCTCGCTGCTGATGACCGGGCTGGAGTGGAAGCGCTCCATCGGCCCGTGGATCAGGGGCACGCTGTTTGGGTTCCCGATCGGGGCGATGCCGGCGGGCGGCGCGGAAATCCCGACCTTTCTGAGCTATTACACCGAAAAGAAGCTGACCAAGTATCCGGAAGAGTTCGGCACCACTGGCGCGATCGAGGGCGTGGCGGGGCCGGAAGCGGCCAACAACGCCTCGGCTGCCGGCGTTCTGGTGCCGATGCTGACGCTCGGGCTGCCGACATCGGCCACCGCCGCGATCATGCTGTCCGCCTTCCAGAGCTACGGCATCAACCCCGGCCCGCTGCTGCTGCAAACCCAGCCGGCACTGGTCTGGGGCCTGATCGCCTCGCTGTTCATTGGCAACGTCATGCTGCTGGTGCTCAACCTGCCGCTGATCGGGCTGTGGGTGAAGATGCTCCAGATCCCTGCCCCGCTGCTCTATGCCGGCATCCTGGTGTTCGCCACCATCGGCACCTACGGCATCTCGCAGTCCTACATCGACCTGATCCTGCTCTATGTGGTGGGCATCATCGGCTACCTGATGCGGCGCTATGATTTCCCGACCGCGCCGGTGATCATCGGTATGATCCTCGGCCCCCTCGCCGAGCAGAACTTCCGGCAGGCCATGACGATCTCGGCCGGCGACTGGACGGTGTTCTTCACCCGGCCGCTGTCGCTGACCATCATCGTCATCGCCCTGTCGCTGGTGATCGTGCCGAAGGTCTATGCCATGGCCAAGGAAAGCCAACGGCGGCAAAGCCTGGCGCGCTAAGGCGCGCCGGGCGATCCAGCCGTTCATCGATAGCCACCCATCCTCATCCAGAGCTTGTCGACGGGTGGCTTCCAGTTCGGCGAACACTGGAACTCATCCTTTGATGGGCTGAGGATGAGAAGCGTGGAGCAGAAAGCCTGGATTGCTTCGCTGCGCTCGCAATGACGGAGACAGTTCCTACGCCAGCCACCTCACCAGCCAGAGCGCCAGACCCGGCATGGCGAGGACCAGCCCGAGCCGGATGACGTCGGCGAGGATGAAGGGCAGCACGCCGCGATAGGTGGCGGTGATCGGCACGGTGCGGGCAATGGCGCTGATGACGAACACGTTGAGCCCGATGGGCGGGGCCGTGAGCCCGATGCCGACCACGATCAGCACAAGGATGCCGAACCAGATGGCGACCTCGTCGGGCGGCATGCCGAAATCCAGCCCCTGGATGACGGGGAAGAACACCGGCAAGGTCAGCAGGATCATGGCCAGTTCGTCCATCACCGCGCCCAGCAGGATGTAGAAAGCCAGCATCACGATCAGCACCATGTAAGGCGAAAGGCCGGATGCGCCGATGGTCTCGGCCGCGATGGTGGGCAGGCGCGACAGGGCGAGGAACGCGCCGAAGACCTCGGCCCCAAGCAGGATGATGAAGATCATGCCCGATGTCTCAGCGGTCTGGCGCAGGGCGGCAACGATGTCGGCAAAACTCAGCGAGCGCTGACCAAGCCCGATCAGCAGCATCGCCACCGCACCGACCGCTGCCCCTTCGGTGGGCGTGAACACGCCGCCATAGATGCCGCCGACCACGATCAGTGCCAGCAGGATCGCCGGCATCACAGCGACCTCGACCAGCGCGACCAGCGCGGCAAGGCCAAGTCCGGCCAGCGCCATTCCGCCGCCGATCCCGCCCCTCGCCCATTGCGCGGCCACCAGCGCCGCGATGGCGCCCGCCAGCAGGCGGGTCCAGAGCGGCTGCGGAGCGCGCTCGACCACGACCGGGTCGGACAGCGGGGCCAGATGCGGCCGCCGGCGGACCGCGATGGCAATGGTCAGGCAGTAGAACAACGCGGCCATCAGGCCCGGAATCAGCGCCGCCTGGAACAGCTTGGCGATGTTCTGCTCGGTGGTGATGGCGAACACGACCAGAATGACCGAGGGCGGGACAAGGATGCCCAGCGTGCCGCCAACCGCGATGGTGCCGGTGGAGAAGCCCTTGTCATAGCCATACTTGTCGAGTTCTGGCAGCGCGGCCCGCCCGAAGGTTGCCGTGGTCGCGACCGAAGAGCCGCAGATTGCGCCAAAAGCCGTGCAGGCGCCGATCACGGCCATGCCCAAGCCGCCGCGAAAGCGCCCGAACAGCCCTTCCGCAGCCTTGAACAGCGCCCGCGCAATGCCCGCCCGCTCGGCCAGCGCCCCCATCAGGATGAACAGCGGAATGACCGAGAGCGTGTAGTTGGCGAACTGGTGGTAGGTGTTGGTCTTGATGTAGGCAAGGAAGGCATTGGCGCTGGACAGCTGCATATAGCCGACCGCTCCGACCAGCAGCATGGCCAGCCCGATCGGCGCCCTGAGTGCGATCAGCCCGAGCATGATGGCGAAGCCGCCGAGCGCCAGCATGGTTCCGCTCATGGTGCGCCCTCAGGCCGGTCTTGCGAGGCGGCGCCACGCGGTCAACACAGCGGTTATCGTCAGCAGCAGGCACAGGGCCGAGCACAGCGCGATAGCTGGCCAGACGGCAAGCTGGAGCTGCATGGTGGTTTCGCCGGTGCGGAACGCATCGCGCGCGCCATTGATGAGGCCCCAGCAGCACAGCCCCATGAAAGCAGCATAGGCCAGATCCCAGCCCGCATCGAGCCGGGCCTGTGTGCGGGCGGTGAGCCGGCTGGTGAACGTGTCGACCATGATGTTGCCGCGCCGGGCCTGCGTGTAGGGCAGATAGGCAAACACGGCGATGGCGGTAGCCATCTTGACGAACTCGAAATCACCTTCAACCGGCGTGGAGAACAGCCAGCGCCCGAGCACGCTGACGACCACGAGCCCGGCAATGGCCAGCGCCAGCGCTCCGCCAAGCGCCGCCACCCGCGCCGTCAGCCGCTCGATCAGCGGGGGATTGCCGGGCTCCCGGACATCAGGAAGGGTCATGCGGGTCGAACCTTCGGCAAGGTGCAAACTTCAAGCGGATCGGCAGCTTTCCGCGCAAACCAATGATCCACATCCTGAGCGTATCGCAGGAGGATTTCCAGACGCCCCAGCCTGCGCGCCTCCATCCTTCGACAGGCTCAGGATGAGGGCGTTAGCAAGGGGATGTTGACCAGAGAAGCGATGGAATGGGAGGGCGACGGTGGAATGCCGCCTCAGCCCGCCGCTTTTTCGTACTTCGCCACCAGCGCGCGGGCATCGGCGATCAGCTTCGTGCCGTCGAGGCCGCGTGCCTTGACCTGCTCGACCCAGGCGGCGAGCACCGGCTCGGTGGCCTTGATCCAGCGGCCTTTCTCTTCCTCTGAGATGCTGGAAATCGTGTTGCCGGAGCGGGCGCGCACCATCGCCGACACGGCAGTGGCCTCGTTGTCCCACATCGGGCCGGCCATGGCAGCGAAGGCTTGCCCGGAATTGGCATCGATCACAGCCCTCAGATCGGCTGGCATGCCATCATACTTGGCCTTGTTCATCGCGAGGAAGAATGAGGCCGTATAGAGCGTGGGCGAGCCGGGAATCTCGGTGTGGAAGCGCACGAGTTCCTGAACCTTGACCGCCGGCACGACCTCCCAGGGGATGACTGCGCCGTCGATCACGCGCTGGGCCAGGCTTTCCGGCACCTGCGGGATCGGCATGCCGACCGAGGTCGCGCCGAGCGCCTTCAAGGCTTCACCGGCGAGGCGCGTCGGGTTGCGCAGCTTCAGGCCCTTGAGGTCATCCATGGTGCGGACGGCCTTGTTGGCATGGATCACGCCGGCATCATGGGCCCAGTATGCCAGCATCTTCACGTCCTTGACCTCATCCTTGAGGTGCATGTCGGCAAATTCCTGGGCGGCGCGGGCGTTGACGATGCCGCGCTTGGAGGCAATGAACGGCAGCTCGAACACCTCGGTGGTCGGGAAACGGCCCGGCGTGTTGCCCGGCAGCGTCCAGACAATGTCGGCCACGCCGTCGCGCGCCTGATCGAAGAGCTGCACGGGGGTGCCGCCGAGCTGCATGGCCGGGAAGATGTCGATCTTGATCTTGCCCTGGCTTTCGGCCTCGACCTTGCGCGCCCAGGGGGCCAGCAGCTTGGCATGGGCATTCGACACAGGCGGAAGGAAATGGTGCAGGCGCAAGGTGGTGACGGCCTGCGCGCGCGCAGCACTGCCGAGATAGGGCATGGACACTGCCGCTGCTGCTGCGGCGGCGGCGGTGCGGGCGCCAAACTGGCGGCGGGTGATGGTCATGACGGTTCCTCCGGTGCGTGAGATCGCGATCTGGCGTCTGCTCTGCCTGCGCCGCATTCTTGTTCGGGCAGCGCCACCGCCTATCCCGCCGCCCGACCACCCAACGTCGGCACCGCAGGCAAGCTGCAACAGCGACAAGGGCGCGTGGACTGGCAGGAGCGGCCTTCGGCGCTCACCGTGATGCGTTCTGCACGCCATGGTGATCCTGATTTTGGACCATCCGTCAATAGCATCGCCAGGCCGGACGCCGCGAAATCGGCATTGCGGCGGCCGGGAGCCCATCGTGTGCAGCCGCCACCGGGCACCCGCACGGCAAGCCTGAGGATGTGCCGATGCCTGCCTCCCGGTCGGCGCCGCACGCCCTGCACCGGGCCTGCACCAGCACTGCATCGGCTCTTCGCCAAATCCCTTGCCAAATCGCCCGCCCGCCGTCATACACCGTTCGCACGGAGACGTGGCCGAGCGGCTGAAGGCACTCGTTTGCTAAATGAGCATACCTGGAAACGGGTATCATGGGTTCGAATCCCATCGTCTCCGCCATCACTTACTTTTCCTGACAATGCCAGCCGCCTTGGAACTTCGGAAAACACCGAAGTCTCAAGGGGTTTCACTGTTCTGGCCTCTTGCAAGCTTTTTCGAGCTTCGCCATGATCCGCTATAAATGTTGGGGTCAATGTTGGGGGCGCTAGATGGCGAGCGGGAAGCGGGTCCGGGACAAGCTCGCTGCTGTGGACGTGAAGTCGGCCACCAAGCCGGGCAAGTATGGCGACGGGGGCGGTCTGTGGCTCATGGTTTCACCGACCGGCGCAAAACGATGGGCGATGATCTTCCGGTCTGACGGCCGTCTGAGGGAGATGGGTCTTGGCGTCTACCCGGCCATCAGCCTTAAGCGGGCTCGCGAGCTTGCGGACGATGCTCGCGAGGAGTTGGAGCTAGGTCTGGACCCGATCGCGGCGCGGAACGAGCGCCGAGCTACAGAGAAGGCCAAGGCCGCCGAACAAGAAACGTTCGCGTCGTTTTGCGACCGGTGGCTTGCCGAGACGCTGGGTGGGTTGCGCTCCGCGAAGCACCGTGCCCAGTGGGCCATGACGCTCACTACCTATGCTGCGCCGATCCGAGCGAAGCCTATCGGCTCGATTAAGCCGGTGGATGTCGTAGAGTGCTTGTCGCCGATTTGGCTGACGAAGGCTGAGACGGCCCGCCGGACACGTCAGCGGCTGGAGCGGGTGTTTAGCGCAGCCATTGCGGCGGGGGCCTATCCGGGCTTGAACCCCGCGCGCCTGAGCGACAACCTCGAGAACTTACTGCCCAAGAGGTCCGGCCCCAAGCGGGTCAGACACCACGCGAGCTTGCCATACAAGGACGTCCCGCAGTTCATCGCGCACCTGAGGGAGCGTAGCGCCGTAGCCGCTCTCGCTCTTGAGCTTGTAGTGTTGGGGGCCATGCGATCCGGCGAGGTCCGGCTGGCGACATGGGCAGAGTATGACCGCGAGGCGCAGTTGCTTAGGCTGCCGGCGGAGCGGACCAAGGCGGGTCGCCCGTTTGATGTTCCCCTTACCGCTCGCGCAATCGAGATTATCGATAAGGCGAAGGAGATCGCACGCGACACATCAACAGATGCGTTTATCTTTGGCGGAGAGCGTAGAGGGCGGCCACTTAGCGTAATGGCGTTTGAGATGCTGCTTAGGAGGATGGGCCTCGATGTTACAACCTATGGTTTCCGCAGCTCGTTCAGGGACTGGGCTCACGAAAAGACAAGCTTCCGCCGTGAGATCGTCGAGCAATGCTTGGCGCATACGGTTGGAAGTTCCACGGAGCAAGCCTATCTCCGGTCAACGGCGATTGAGCAACGCCGCGAGATCATGGAGACGTGGGCGAATTTCTGCGAACCGAGGTCGGGCAATGTGGTCCCCCTTCCGAGCAAGATTAAGCGGGGCACGCGCTAATGGCGTCCGGCTTCACGCGCACTAGGCAACACAAGCGGCCTGAAATGCCGGACTTGCCGTTGCGACCAAAGGGCGGCGTTCGAGAGGTCACCCTTGCTCCATTCGTGTCGGGCACCAGCTATCCGATTGATGACTTCGCCAACTGCATTCCGTGGCGTAAAGAATTTTTGGATGTCTCTGGAGACCTAGCGGCTGAACAGGCAGTAACTCAGCTTCGCTTTTTGGTCGCTCAGGCTGGAGATTACGCCTTAGAGCGGGCGCATGCGGATCGCGACGATGCGCTTCGACGTGCACAAGCCAAAGCTCACCTTAAGGCCCTCGGTGAACTTGCAGCGCGCGCGCGGCTCATCGCAAAACGTGACGTCGAGCCGTTCAACCATCATTTTGCTCAGTTTCCGTCGGTGGACGATGGTACTCATCCTGAGATCGAGATTGAGATGATTTCGGACGCCCATGATGATGCTGCATGCGCCCTACATAGATTATCTGAAATTACAGGCGAATTGGCGTCCGCTATTGATGAGTTCAAGCTTCAATTCCCTCTTGGAAAAGCGTTCAATCCCGGAAATCGCTTCCCTCTGGAGCACCGCTTCGTCGAAGGGATGCACATCTACTATCACGCCTTGACCGGCCTCGACCCTGAAGCGAACCGCTCGGGCGCATATGCGAGATTGCTGGCCGCCGCTTGGAAATCTCTAGGGTTTCCCGATCTCGGTGCGGATGCGGATATGGTTGAGACTCTCGGTCGACTGCATTCCGCTCAGGTAACCGCTCAGAAAAAAGTTAAGGCGAGTTAACACGCAAAAATTACTGCTTGAACTCGCCTAGCGGGCCCGTGACCCGTTCCTGCAAGCTCCTCGGAGGCTGAAGAAGCTCAGCCGTGCAAGGAGATTGTCATGCTCAATCAGAAGCCAACGCCCCGCTTTTTGACCCGCAAAGAGTTCATGCGGGAGCTGCGAATTAGCGAAACGACATACCACAGCCTCGCAACGCGAGGCGTAGTCCGCCCGCTGCGGATCGGGCGCAGCGTGCTCATTCCAGCCTCTGAGGTTGATTGCGTCTTGGATCGTCTAAACCCTGACCGAGCTGACTATGCAACCTGAACAGGTTGGAAGTTTTGTCTCCGGAAGGAGCTGCGCGTGGATGGGTACCTGATCGCCCGCCCATCCACGTTCCCCTCTTCACCCATCGCCGATGAGCGAGGTCTACATGCCGAACCCCCCAGATTTTCATTCGAGCACCGGCGCGGCAACCGCCCGCCTTCTGCCTCTTCAGGGACGTCGCCCTTTGATCGTCTCCAGCATCCCCGTCGGCGCGGGTCGCCGGCTGCGCGTTGAGCTCTGCATCGGTCAGGGGCGCGAGTGACCCCGATCAGGGCAAATCACTGGGCCAGCCACACGCCCCCGCCTCGGCGGTGGCTCGTTGACGGTATGATCCCGGCAGGCGCAGTCACGTTCTTCTCAGGTGAAGGCGGGCTCGGCAAGAGTGCCGTAGCCCTTCAACTGGGGCTCGCCGTCGCTCTCGGAAGCGAGTGGCTGGGCCGGCCCGTTCAGGGTGGGCCGGTGCTCGCGTTGCTCGCCGAGGACGATGGGGATGAAGTAGGCCGGCGCTTGATCCGGATCGCGGCCGGCGAGGGCGTGGAACTTGGCGAGGCCACCGGTTTCCACGTCATCACGTCTGATCAAGTGGCAGGCGGGCCCGCGCTCGCCACCGTTGAAAACGGCGTGGCGAGGCCGACAAAGGCCTTCGATGCCTTCGTCGGCCTTGCTGCGGATGTGCGGCCCTCCCTCATCATCTTTGATCCGGTCGCCGAGCTTGCTGCCATCGACGAGAACAAACGTTCGGAGGTGGCCTCGTTTATGCGGCTACTCGGTGATCTGGCGCGGCGGACAGGGGCGGCCGTGCTTCTGATAGGGCATCCCTCTCTCACCGGCATCGCTTCGGGGACAGGGATGTCTGGCTCGACCGCGTGGGCCAACAGCGCGCGTTCGCGCCTAGTTCTCACTGCGCCCGATCAGCACGATCCGGCGCGTCGTCGCCTCGCGCTCATGAAGTCGAATTACGGTCCTATGAGCGACGCGATTGAGCTGCGGATGGCAGATGGCCGCTTCGTCGCCATCACGGCGTCGAGCGCGGAAGCGCGAGAGGTGGAAGCCAAGGCGGAGGCCGCGTTCATTTCGGCTCTGCGTCGTCTGGACGCGGAGGGTCGGCGCTTGTCGGACGCGCCGTCCCCCACTTTCGCGCCCTCCGTCATTGTCGCTGAGCCTGAGGGCAAGGGGCTCGATAAGAAGGCGCTCCGCGCTGCGATGGCGCGGCTCTTCAGCGCCGGTCGGCTCCGTGTCGAGGAAACCGGGCCTGCGTCTCGCCGCCGGAGCCGCATCATTGAGGTGAAGTCCAACGTGATTGCTAACGCCGATGCCAACGGCATGCCGACGCATTCCAACGAGGTATGCCCACACACCCCCCACACCCCCCGTGCCGTCGGAAGGCCGGCAGGCGTTGGAACGCCCCGGCTTCCCAACGCCTGCGGAGAGGACGCGGAGTGGTCTGATCCGATGGCTGGGCTGGAGCCCGATGACTGGAGGTCCGACGTAGACTGGGGAGCGGTCCAATGACCCGGCCCCCCCGCCAGGCTCTGGGTCCTTTTTGGTACCTGACGAGGTGTGCGGCGACGAAGCCGCCACCCAGTGAGAATATTTCGCCCGAACAAATTCACGATTTCCATTTCAATCGAAGAGGCATGATCCATGCGAAACTTGAACGCAATTGCCGCAGCGTTGAGCCTCACGGCGCGCCGGGTCGGGCAGCTCGTCGATCTTGGCGTCGTCATCGTTGGCCCCGACGGCCGTGCCGATGTGAGCCTGTCGTGCGAGCGATACGAAATCTTTCGGCGCCGCGATCCGTACAGCATCGCCGCCTTGATAGATGATGCCGAGCGCGCCGGGCTCGCGGCCGCGGAGGCCGCTGAGCGGCTGGGGGATCACGCGACGCTCGCGGAAGCGGGCAAGGCCGCGACGCTGGCGCTCGAATTCGACCAGATTGGCAAACTTTTAGAGGCGATGAGGCCTGAGCACCAGCGCCCGCTGCTTCGTTATGTGCGCGAAAGCGTCGTCGCCGAAATTGCGGCGCGCGCCCTTGAGGTCGCCGAGCGGCACGGCGGGGCACAGCAATGAAGCATTAGCCGACATGCTGCGAAGGTGAACCAAGTCGCCTCGTCGCTTGGCGTAATCCGTCGGCGGCTCCCACGCCCACCGGCCTGCCATAGCACGAAGCTGCGCTAACATCAGGCCACAAGTCATCTGCATCTTCTCGTCCATCAGGCACACTGTTAGGCACACGATCTTGGTGAAAGTGATGGTCAAGCGTGGAGAAGCGATACGCTAAAGGACATTCTCCCGGCGTTAATTGATTAGTTTTGGCCACGCCGGTCCAAAGTTCAGACAGCAAGATCGAAGATTGACATATCCATAGGCGCGACAAATCTGTCACTGTCAGGCCAATGACGATCGTGGCTAGTCTGATTTTTGCAAATCAAAGCCGTTCGGGTTTCGGCAGGGGGCGCAGCGTTGGACTTGAGGGCAGGAAGCTTCGTCGAACTGCGCGGCCGCCCCTGGCTTGTGGAAGCCGTCGACACAGAGGGTGATCTCCAAACCGTCCACCTTGCATGCATTGCAGATGACGCCCAAGGCGAGCAACTGGAAGTGCTTTGGAACGCTGAGATCAGCCCAGCCGTTGTCGAACAGGATGACTGGCACAGACTGGGGCAGGGCGGCCCCGAAGGCCCAGACATTCTAGCCGCCTACCTACGGGTCATTCACTGGAATTCGGCGACGGCAGCCGAACGCGACCTTTTGCAAGCTCCCTTCAGGGCGGGCATCAAGCTTGATCCCTACCAGCTCCTGCCCCTGCGCAAGGCCCTTCGCCTGCCGCGCGTCAATCTGCTCATCGCCGACGATGTGGGCCTTGGCAAGACTGTTGAGGCTGGCCTCGTGATCCGAGAACTGCTGCTGAGGCGGCGGATCGACTATATCGTCGTATCTGCGCCGCCAGCTATGACGGAGCAATGGCGTGATGAACTCGCGACAAAGTTCGGCCTGGCATTCCAGGTCATCGACCGTGAGCATGTCGTCAACATTCGGCGCACACGCGGCTTCGGGACCAACCCCTGGCGCACAGGCTCGCGGTTCATCATCTCGCATCGCCTGCTCGCCGACGAAACCTACGCAGCGGATCTCCGCGAGATCCTAGGAGCGTTCAGAACCCGTGCCATGTTCGTCCTCGACGAGGCGCATCACGCTGCCCCCGCAAGCGGCGGACGCTATGCCATCGCGAGCCAGTTCACGAAGGCCATTCGCGACCTAGCAGACCGTTTCGAGCATCGCCTCTTTCTTTCCGCCACGCCCCATAACGGCCATTCCAACAGTTTCTCCGCGTTGCTCGAAATGCTCGACCGCCAGCGTTTCACGCGAGGTGTCGAGATCAAGCCAAAAGACCTCGAGCCGGTCATGGTTCGTCGTTTGAAGGCTGACCTTCGACGCATCACTGGCGGTTTCCCCCAACGGCGCATTGAGGCAATCGCCATCCGCGGCCTGCCCGAAGATACCCCTGAACTGGCGCTTGCCCAGGCCTTGGCTGCTTATGGCGAGCTTCGCATGAGGCGGATCGACAAGCTGCCAGCCCAGAAGGCAGCTCTCGCGAAACTGGCCTTTGTTGGCCTGCAACAGCGCCTCCTATCATCGATCGCGGCTTTTGCGACCACACTCGCCGTTCATCGACGCTCCCTCCAAGCCTTGCTCGATGGGCACAGGGGCGCGCGGTCGATCGCTGCCGCTAAAGCCTTCACGTCGGGCGGCGCGAGCATCGAGGAGCTCGAGTTTGAGGACAGGGAGGCTGAGGACGCGATAGCGGCCGACGAGGCAGCAGCGGCCGACGCGGCCTCTCGCGCCGGTGCATTGGATGCTACGGACGACGCGCTACGCGCCGAGATGGTCGCAGTGGAGACGATGCTCGCCGTTGCCGATACCGCCAAGAGCAAGCCGGACGCGCGGGTCCTATGGCTCGTCAACTGGATCTTGGCTCATATGCTTCAGGGCAATCGGTGGACGCGCCGCCGCCTGATCATCTTCACCGAATACGAAGACACGCGACGCTGGCTGGAGCGCAAGTTGAAGGAGCAGCTGGCGCATACGGAGGAGGCCGACGAGCGCATCCTCGTCTTTTCCGGGGCGACTGGTTCGGACCGGAGGGAGGAGGTGAAGCGGGCCTTCAACACGGATCCCGATCAAGCTCTCGTTCGCATCTTGTTGTGCACAGACGCGGCGCGGGAAGGCATCAATCTCCAGACATACTGCGCCGACCTCATCCATTTCGACCTGCCCTGGAACCCCTCTCGCCTTGAGCAGCGCAACGGACGCATCGACCGCAAGCTTCAACCTGCGCCGGAAATCGTCTGCCGCTATTTTCGCTATGAGCAACGTGAGGCGGACCTCGTGCTGGAGGCTCTTGTCCGCAAGACGGAGACAATACGCGAGGAACTAGGCTCGGTTGGCCAGGTCATCGAAGACCGGATCGCGAAGCGGCTTGCAGAAGAAGGCATCCGGAAGGGCGCTTCGAGCGCCTTGGCTGAGGCAGTGTTAGGCGAGAATGACGCCGAGCGGATCGCTCTGGCGCGCGCCGAGATGGACGACGACGAGCGGGCCCGCCATGCACGGCTTCTCGCGGAGGAGGAGGAACTGCGGAAGGTCCTCGAGCAGTCGCGTGAGCGCGTCGGCGTGAAGCCGGACGATCTAAGACGTGTGGTCGAGGTTGCGATGGGGCGGGCTCAGCTCTCTCTCGGCATGGCGAGCGCCGAACATGTCGGTTCGGTCGAGACCTTCCGTCTTGACCCATCCACGCCGGCGTTCGCAGGCGAGCCAAGTTGGGCCGACGCCTTCGACGATTTGCGCGTGCGGCCACGCCGTCGCGGCGAGAGCGCCAGCGATTGGCGCAAGGACGCGCCCGTACGTTCCATTGCCTTCGAGCCACCCGAACTACCCGACGGTCGCCTCGCGTCGGACGTTGTACAGGTCCATCTCGAGCATCGCCTCATCCGCCGTTTCCTTTCGCGCTTCCTGGCGCAGGGGTTCCAGGACCGTTTGTCGCGGGTCTCCATCATCCGCGGCTCCGGCGACCGGCCTCGCGTTGTCCTCATGGGGCGGCTCAGCCTATTCGGTGCAACAGCGGCCCGGCTCCATGAAGAAATCATCCCGATCACGGCAATCTGGACTGATGCAGGCCGCGATGCCCGACAGCTTCAGCCGCTTGGTGACAAAGGCGAGATGACGACCCTGACCCAACTCGAGGCCGCTCTCAGAGAAGCGACGCAAGCGCCAGGAACTGCGCTGGCCCGCATCAGCCCGCTTGTCGAGCAGGACATTGCGGATCTTCGGCCTGCACTCGAGCAGGCCGCTGCTGAGCGGCTCGAGGTCGCTCGGGCGCTTCTTGCAAAGCGTGGGACCGAAGAGGCCATGAGCCTTGCAAGTCTTCTTGGCGACCAGCGCAGCCGCCTGTCCAAGACGATTGCTGCTGCCGACCGCGACGAGGGGCAGCTCACGCTGGGCTTCCTTGACGAAGAGCGGCGCGAGCGTGCCCTTGATCGTCGGCATTGGGGCCAGAAGCTTGCTGACATCGAGCGCCAGCTTGCGACCGAGCCGGACCGTCTGCGCACCTCCTACGAGGTGCGGGCGCAGCGGCTCGAGCCGGTCGGCGTTGTCTATCTCTGGCCGTCAACATGATGACCCACAAGGATCATGCGCCGTGACCGCCGCACAGGACATCGTCCACGCCTGGCTCGATTATCTGAAGCCCTTCAGCACTGGGCTTGTCGTGTCGTCTCAGGCCCTCCGCGAACTCGGCCTCGACCCTATTCCCCAGAGGGCCGACGACACGGCCGAGGCTGAGGCGCTGATCGATGAGGATGTCGAGAAGCCGGCCCTTCCGGACGCCTGGGCTTTCCTCACGGGCATGTTGCGCTGGGAAGCCAAGAACGTCGCTGGCAGCCCTGGCGGGCCAGCCGTGCCTGACGCCCTCGTTCTCCGTTTGCCAGAGCATACAACGACGCTCCAGCCGACCTTCGCGGTGAAAGAGCTGGGCTCAACGAATACATGGCAACTCCTCGTGCGCGTAGAGGCGGCTGGGATCGATCCGGACGCCCGCGGCGCGCTTCCGGGCTGGGAGGCCACGGCGCACCAACGTCTCGAACGCCTCTTGCGAGAGACGGGCATCCCGGCAGGCCTTCTCGTCACAGACCACATGATCCGGCTGATCCATGCGCCCAAGGGTGAGACGTCGGGCTGGCTCGGCTGGCCCATCCGGCCGCTCTCGACCGTCGCGGGCCGACCCATGCTCGCCGGCCTGAAGCTGTTGCTGGACCGCGCGCGCCTGTTCAACGACGCCGAGAGCCGGCGCTTGCCCGCGCTGCTGCGGCAAAGCCGGGAGGCGCAGGCCAGCGTCTCGACGGAGCTCGCCGGCCAGGTGCTCGGGGCCCTGCATGAACTCCTGCGCGGCCTCGATGGTGCGGCCCCGGACCTTGTGCGCAGCCTCGCTCAAGACCGCCCTGGCCATCTCTACGAGGGACTGCTCACGGTTCTGATGCGCCTCGTCTTCATCCTGTATGCTGAGGATCGCGACCTCCTGCCCTCGCGCGCCGATGCGCCGGCGAAGGATCTCTATGAGCGGAGCTACTCAGCCAGAGGCCTCTATGCGCAGCTCGTCGAGGACGAAGCGCTCAACCCCGACACGATGGAGGATCGGCGCGGCGGCTGGGGACGGCTCCTTGCCCTGTTCCGCATGATCCACGCCGGCCATGGGAGCGGCTTCGTCCGGGGTCGCGGCGGCAAACTGTTCGATCCGGACGCCTTTCCTTTCCTTGAGGGCCGGGCGGACGTCTCGGCTACGCCGAGCGTCCTGCCTATCTCCGACGCCTGTGTATTGCGCATCCTCGAAGGGCTGATGACCCTGCAGGCCCGGGGGCGAGGGCGAGAGCGCATCTCCTACCGGGCTCTCGACGTCGAGCAGATCGGCTCCGTCTATGAAACGGTAATGGGCTTCAAGGCCGAACCTGCCAGCGGCCCCATGCTTGCGATCAAGGCCGGCAAGAACAACCGCGTGCCTGTCTTCGTCGATCTCACGAAGCTCGCAGCGGCAAAGGGCAAGGACCGGCTGAAGCACCTGAAGGAGGAAGCCGACCGAACGCTGAGCGAGAAGATGGAAAAGGCGGTGGCGGCCGCCAACAGCGTCACGGACCTCGCGGCCGCGCTCGACGGCATTGTCGACCTGCGCGGCTCGCCAAGGGGCGTTGTGAGCCCAGGCACGCCCATCCTGCAGCCGACGGATGAAAGGCGGCGCACTGGCTCGCACTATACGCCGCGATCTCTCACCGAGCCGATCGTCCGTCACGCACTGGAGCCCGTCTTCGATCGCCTCGGGAAAGAGGCGAAGCCCGAAGAGGTCCTCGCGCTCAAGGTCTGCGACCCGGCCATGGGCTCGGGGGCGTTCCTCGTCGAGGCCTGCCGGCAGATCGGGGCTCGGCTCGTCAATGCCTGGGCGCAGCACAAGGCTACCCCTCAGCTGCCCCCCGACGAAGACGAGGAGCTTCATGCGCGGCGGCTCGTCGCTCAGCGCTGCCTTTACGGGGTCGACAAGAACCCGCGCGCCGTCGATCTGGCCTGCCTCTCGCTCTGGCTAGCCACGCTGGCGCGCGACCATGAGTTCTCGTTTCTCGATCATGCGCTCAAGTGCGGCGACAGCCTTGTCGGGCTTGATCGAGGCCAGATCGCGGCGATGCATTGGGACGTCGGCAAAGCCGGCTTACCGCTGTTTCGCCGGTTCGTCGCGGACCGCGTAGCCGAGGCTACCGAGGCCCGCATCGAAATCCAGTCCGCGCCCGACGACACGCAGCGCGCCATTCTTGAGCAGAAGCATCGGGAGGTCGAAGACAGGGTCGCGCTTGTGCGCGTGCTCGGCGACGCTGTGCTCTCAGCCTTCTTCTGCGAGGACAAGCCAAAGGCGCGTGAGAAGAGCAGGGCCACGATCGAAAGTTGGGTCGCCGGCGATCCTGTCAGATGGAACGAACTGCGCGCCGCCGCGGCAAGCCTGACGGACGTTGCACATCCGCTCGTCCCGTTTCACTGGCAGATCGAGTTCCCGGAGGTGTTCGCGCGCGACAATGGCGGGTTCGACGCCATTGTCGGCAATCCGCCGTTCGCGGGCAAGAACACGATCATCGCCGGGAGCGTGAAGAACTATCTCCCCTGGCTGCAAACCCTGCATGAGGGTGCGCATGGCAATGCTGATCTTGTGGCGCATTTCTTTCGCCGCGCTTTCGGCCTGCTGCGGCAAGGTGGCGTGTTCGGGCTGATTGCCACCAACACCATCGGCCAGGGCGACACGCGCGCATCTGGCCTGACGAGGATCATCGCCGATGGCGGCGCGATCTCGCGCGCAACGCGACGGTTGAAGTGGCCGGGCGAAGCTGCGGTGGTGGTTTCTGTTGTTCATATTGTAAAGGGCGAAGCAGCCTCGCCTGTGCTCGATACGAAGGCTGTTCGCCGCATCTCAGCCTACTTGGTAGAGGGCGATCTCGACACCTCGCCGGTCGCGCTGGCGGCCAATTCCGACAAGGCATTTGTTGGTTCGTACGTGCTCGGAATGGGCTTCACCTTCGATGATGCCGCTGCCTCAAAGGGCGAAGCCGAGAGCCTCGAGACCATGCGGGCGCTGATCGCCAAAGACCCCAAGAATGGGGAACGCATTTTCCCATACTTGGGTGGCGAAGATGTCAACTCCTCGCCAACTCACGAGCATAAAAGGCATGTCATTGATTTTGCCGATTTTCCGCTTCGCCGCGAAGTATTAGCAAAAACTTGGATGGAGCTGTCCGTTCGCGAGCGTGAGGAATGCCTTCGCATTGGCATCGTACCAGCGGATTATCCTGAACCTGTCGCTGCAGATTGGCCGGATTTGCTACAAATAGTCGAGAAACGAGCCAAGCCTCAACGACTAAAACAAAAGGATAAAATTGGCCAACAGGAATGGTGGCGTTTTCTCCGTCGTCGAGATGCGCTCTACGCTGCCATCAATCCTCTTGAACGGGTGATGCTAACACCACGCGTCTCGTCCTCCCCCAATTTTGCGACGGTCCCAAATGGTTTCGTCTTCAACGAAAAGACTATCGTCTTTTCGTTTTCTGCATTGGGTTCCTTCGCTTGCTTGCAGGCACGGACACATGAAGTCTGGCTTCGGGCGTTCACGTCGACATTGAAGGACGATCTGAACTACGCACCGTCAGATTGCTTCGGAAACTTCCCGTTCCCCGCCAGCTTGGAAACTGACCCCGCTCTCGATGCAGCAGGAGAAGCCTATCACTCTTTCCGCGCCCAACTGATGATCGCCCGCAACGAGGGCCTGACCAAGACCTACAATCGCTTCCACGCGCGCGGCGAAAACGGCGCCGACGTCGCCCGCTTGCGTGCGCTCCATTGCGAGATGGATGTCGCCGTGCTGCGCGCCTATGGTTGGAATGATCTGGCCGACGGCGCCGCGCCCGAGTTCATCGAACAGGAAGCGGACGAGGGCAAGACGCCCAAGACCCGCCTCGACTGGCCATCCGATTTCAAGGGCGAAGTTCTTGCCCGCCTCCTCGCTCTCAATGCCGAGCGAGCGGCGGAGGAGCGAGCGCTTGGCCTCGTGCCGGCCGCCGAGGATGACGACACGACTGATGAGGATGAAGCTGCATGACCGCGCTGCCGCCCCAGACCACCTCGCTCGCCGTCCGCTCGCAGCTTGTGGAAACCTTCCGCCGCGATCTCGTCGGGCCCGGGCCTCAGGATGCCGACCTTGCGCGCGAGCGGCTCGATGAGAACCCCTCCCGCTGGTATCTAACGGGCTTCCTCGCGCCAGCCGATGACCCACTCGCGCTCGATGCCGCGGACGAAACTGCTGAGGACGATCCCTCCGCGCAGGAGGAGACAGAGATCGCGGCCGAGACGCCGGATCTGCTCGACGGAGGCGGGGCGGCCGCCGACCGGGAGCAGCCAGACGCGCCGAACACGCGCCGGCGCTTCCTACCCTCTTCGGTTGGGTTGACCGTGCTGCTGCCGCCAGAGGTCGACGCGATCGAGGCGGTCGTCACCTGGGGCGACTACTGCATCGAGCCGCCGCTGCCAGAGGCGGTTCTTATCGGCGAGGAAACGCAAGAGGCGGGCGAAGACGGCGAGCCCAGGCGAAGGGCACGGTCGGCTATCGAATGGGTTCGCCTTCCGCAGCACCGCTCGGTTCGTGTTGTTGTGCCAAAGGATGGTCGCGGGGCTCCCATCATCGTGCCAGAGAGCGCGGCCCCGCAGATCAAGAGGGGCGGCGGCCTTGTTCTGGAAACGCACGCCCGGCTCTTCACCTACGAGCTGCCGGACGGAACGCGCGAGACGGTCAGAGCGCTCACCGTCTTCCTCGTCAACCGCCGCACGCCGCCCCAGCGATTTTACGCGGACGTCTCCTATGCTTTCCAGGCGCGTCTCGAATTGGCCTGCAAGACGGGCTTCAGGCCGCGCCGCGACCTCTCTGGCCTCAGAGCCGCAGACCCGGACCTTCGGGTGGCCGACCTGCATTATCGCGATGTTTGCGAGTGGGCGGTGGGCCGCAATGCTGCAGCTGGCTGGGACAGTGCTGCCGGTCTTGCAGGCCAAGTCGCGCAAGTCTGGACGGATTACCTCCCGCAGGCCGAAGTCGAGCGCGTGGCTCCTAACGAGGACGCAGCCCTTACGACCCGCGTCGCTTTCGGCATGGACGCGCTCGCCGCCGCGGCCGCCGCTGGCGGGCCAACGCTGGCTGCGGCGCTCCGTGACCTGCCGGCACTCTACGAGCAATGGATCGACGCGACGCAACGGCCCCTCCTGCCCAGCCTTCCCACGCGGCGAAGGCAGACGGCAGACACCTTGATCCATGACATGGAGACGGCCAAGGCTCGCATCGCCGAAGGGATCGCCATCCTCGAGACCGACGACATCGCCCGGACAGCCTTCCGACTGATGAACACCGCCATCGCGGAGGCGGCGCGCAAGCGCAGCCCGGGCCAAACACGGCCGACGTGGAGACCGTTCCAGCTTGCCTTCATCCTGCTGAACCTCTCCGGGCTAGCCCGCAAGACGCATGCAGACCGGGAGGTGGCAGATCTGCTCTTCTTTCCGACGGGCGGCGGCAAGACGGAAGCCTATCTTGGCCTTGCCGCCTTCACCATCGCCCATCGCCGGCTGTCAGGCCCAGGGCTCCTTGGCGCAGGCGTTGCGGTGATCATGCGATACACGCTGCGTCTGCTGACCCTCGACCAGCTGGCGCGCGCCGCTGGCGTGGTGTGCGCGCTGGAGCTGATGCGGCAGGATCCGGGCAATGTCGACGACAAGGGACGCCGCCTGTTAGGCGACTGGCCGATCGAGATCGGGCTCTGGGTCGGCTCGGACGCCTCGCCGAACCGTATGGGCGGGAGGGGTGACACGGACGAAACGACCGCGGTCGGCCGCGTGCGCCGCTTCCGCTCAGGCAAGGACAAGCGAGCGCCTGCACCGCTCAAGGCGTGCCCCTGGTGCGGCACGGCGTTCACGAAGAGCTCTTTCGTCTGCATGCCGAACGAGATCGCGCCAACCAATCTCGAGATCCGCTGCGATAACACGAGCTGCGACTTCTCCGGCAACCGAGCCCTGCCGATCCTGACGGTCGACGAGCCCATCTACAGGCGGCTGCCCGCCTTCCTGATCGCGACCGTGGACAAGTTCGCCAGCCTCCCATGGGTCGGCGAAACCGGAGCGTTCTTCGTCCATGTCGACCGACATGACGCCAATGGCTTCTATGGTGCCGCGCAGCCTCGCCAGGGCGCGCGCCTGGGCAATGGCTGGGCACTCGACCCGCCGGACCTCATCATCCAGGATGAACTGCACCTCATCGCCGGCCCGCTCGGCACCGTGACCGGGCTTTATGAGGCTGCGATCGATCAACTGGCGACGCGATGGAAAGGGGAGCGCCGCATCAGACCGAAGATCGTGGCTTCCACGGCGACTGTCCGCCGGGCGGGTGCACAGATCCAGGCGCTGTTCGACCGCTCGGTGACACAGATATTCCCGCCGCCGGGGCTCAACCGCGAGGACAGCTTCTTCGCCCAAACGGTCCCGTCGTCACAGGATCCTGCGCGCCTTTACCTTGGGATCGCAGCCCAGGGGCGCGGACCGAAGCTTGTCTATCTTCGAGCCCTAACGACGCTGCTTGCCGCCGCGCAAGCCGCCTATCAGACCAGCTCCGGCGGGGCCGGAGGCAATCCAGCTGACCCCTACATGACCGCGCTCTGCTACTTCAATGCGCTACGCGAACTCGGCGGGGCTCGCCGGATTGTTGATGACGAGGTCAGCGACCGGACACAGCGCTATGGCGCGCAGCGCCGACGCCTCGATCCACCCGACGCGCCCTTCGCCGATCGCAAGCTGAAGCCGCCTCTCGAGCTCACCTCCCGCGAGAGCACGGACAAAGTCGCCGAGGCAAAACAAAAGCTCGAGGCCCTATTCGGCGGCAGCAGTGAGACGGTCGATGTTGCACTCGCCACAAACATGATCTCGGTCGGCCTCGACATTACGCGGCTCGGTCTCATGCTCGTCCAAGGGCAGCCCAAGACGGCAGCTGAGTATATTCAGGCAACAAGCCGCGTGGGCCGTGACCATGCCAGGCCCGGTCTCGTGGTCACAGTCCTAAACTTGCACAAGCCACGCGACCGGATGCATTTCGAACAGTTCGGCCATTTCCACCGCACCTTCTACAGGTCCGTGGAGGCGACGAGCGTCACTCCCTGGGCAGCCCGAGCACTAGACCGAGCTCTCGCTGCCGTGGTCGTCGCTGCCGCCCGCCATGTCGATCCCATGCTTACGCCCGATGGAGCCGTCGTTGAGCTGAAACATTGCCCCAAGACACGGATTGCCGTGCGCGACGCACTCGTGAACCGCGCGCCGCCCGGAGCCGTGGCAGGCGGCACTGCTGCCTTGGTTGCTCAGATCGACAGCCTCCTCGACGCCTGGATTGCGACGGTTGATGCTCGCACGGCAAGCGGCGGCGAGTTCGCCTACAACAGAAAGCAGAGCCCGCAGCGCCTCCTGCATATGCCGCTTGATCGCGGTGTGCCCAATCTAGACCCGTCTCATCAGCGCTTCACGGCAAACCGCTCGATGCGGGATGTCGAGCCTAGCGTAGCGCTGAAAGTTCGCGACCCTCGCGGAAAGCCGATCGCCAACGCGGATGATGTGTGACCATGCCAAAGAATGCCCAGCGCCTCAGCCAACTCGTTTCGACCTTCGGCCCGGGTTCGATGGTCGACCTGCCAACCCGTTCCGTCGTCATAGGCGGACTGGAGCATTGGGACATGCGGGCCAACAACTTCACGGTGGTCCACGAGCCACGCCTCGCCCAGCGCCTCGAAACGCTTCTCTTGCAGCAGCAGCGGCTCGCACCCGACAAGCGCCTGACGCTGCGCACGCCGCCAGTCAGTGATGACGACGCGGACCCCAAAGGCGTTGCCGCACCCATCTTCCCCTCATGGTTTGTCTGCGAGCGCGTGGAAACAACGCCCGGGAGCACGAGCCGCCGCCGGCGGCGGCTCGTCCGTTGGGACGATCTGGATACGAAAGACCGACGCCGTTACGTCTTCGACGACGGCAGCAAGAGCGACGTAACGCCCATTCGTTTCGTCGCCGCCTGCGAGACCGGGCACCTACAGGACATCGACTGGCGATGGGTGGTCCATGGCCGCATAGCGTGCTCCGAACCGATGTGGATGGAGGAGAAGGGCACAAGCGCCGATCCGGCAGACACATCGGTTGTCTGCGGCTGCGGCAAAAGCCTGTCATTGCAGGACGCGTTCCAACCGGGCCGCCTTGGAGTTTGTAGGGGCGAGCGGCCGTGGCTCCTCGATCGCGATCCGGACGGATGCACGCACAATCTCAAGCTTCTGACCCGCACGGCGACGAACACATATTTCCCGCAGGTTCTGACAGTCATCTCACTCCCCGCCGAAGACGATGAGCTGACGAAGCGGGTCAGCGAAATTATTGGCGAACTTGCCAATGTCGAGAACGTTTCGGATGTCACTGGAGCCAAGCGCTTCAACTCCAAGGTAGCTGCCACGCTTGGGGGCTATTCGGATGCAGACATCTTCGAGCGCCTTCAGCGCCTTCGCGACGGGGCGACGGCGGAGGTCAACCGCGCGCCCAAGCTGGCCGAGTTCAACATCTTTGCTTGTGGCCGCCCGACAATCGGCACCAATGATGCGACCGCCAAGCTCTATGCCGAGACGCTGCCGCGCGAGGCATGGGCGCAGGCTGGCACAGGCGTTGATCTGGCGTTGATCAAAGCGCTCGTCGTCGTCCATCGTCTGCGGGAGGTCTCTTGCCTTTACGGGTTCACGCGCTTCGAAGCGGCACCATCGTCGACGGATGGCGACATCGAGGACATAAGCCTCGCCGTCCGCGGTGCGCCCATTTCGCGAGATGCCGACTGGCTGCCAGCGGTCGAACAGTTCGGCGAAGGCCTATTCATCCATTTTGACGAGGCGGCGATTGCTGCTTGGCTGCAGGAGCGTGCTGCGGCGCGGCATGAGCAGTTACTTGCCGGCTACCGCCAATGGGCCAGTCGCTTTGGCGCAAGGCCCCCGCGGTACCCGTCGACGCCCTATGTGCTCCTGCACAGCCTGTCGCACGCACTGATGGCAGAGATCGCGCTGCATTGCGGCTATCCGGCCAGCTCTCTCAAGGAACGCATCTACGCCCTGGGCGCACAGAATGGATGCGAGGGCTGCGGCATCTTGATCTATACCGCGTCCCCAGGAGCCCAGGGGACCTTAGGCGGCCTTACCGCGACCGCCTCTCAGTTTGCGACTATATTGCGCAGTGCGCTTGATCGCCTTCTCGTCTGCTCGAATGACCCCATTTGCGCTGATCATGAACCCGGCGGACAAGGCGGCGATCGCGCCACCCACGGTGCGGCATGCCATGCTTGTCTTCTCATCGCCGAGACCAGCTGCGAAAGCCGCAACCTTTTTCTTGATCGCGCCCTGCTGGTGGACACGATGTCCGGAACTAGGTTCGCTTGCTTCGAAGTGACGCCGTAGGTTGGCCTAAGACCCGAAGATGAAATTTCGAAGTTAGGGCTTTTTGCGATGGCGCTCAGAAACACGCATTTCAGTTTTGAGCCGTTTGAGGATGAGGCTTATGGCATCATCGCGATGGCGGGAGACGTTCAGGTTGGCCGGTGTCGTTGGCATCAGGGCGATTGGTGTTTGTTTGACATGGATGAAGAGCTGCTGGATGGGCCGATTGCGGAACTCCAAGCTGCTGAAACTGCCTGTCCGCTATTGCTTGCGCAATTGGCGGGAGCATCAAACCCTGGGCATTAATGTATGAGCTGAAACATCCTTTCCATCAGCTCGAAATGACATCCTCAGCGATAACCGTACATATATATAGGCTGGACTGAAATAGGATCTCCAACTCGTGGTGCTGATCATCCAGACCATCACACGGCCTGTTGCTTCGCGCTGGCTCAATCTCATGACAACAGTTTCTAACAGCGCAGGCGACGTTTGGATGCACCGAGAACAGGACACTGGCGTGTAAATATCCAACGCAGCAATGACTTAGTGCGGCACGAAAAGGGTACGCCGTAATTGTACGGCAACGAATTGTTTCGCAACCAACAAATTCTAGGGCAGAATGCAACCTATGCAACAGCCGAAAGAACTTTTTATCAATAGCATTCGTCAAGTGCGAGTTCAGGGTCATTCAGTCGTTCCGACCGTAGTGCTGTACCATGATAATAAATGCTATACTGGCTTTGACGCTTACGAGCAAAATGGAGCCGTGAGTGAAATTCGCGAAGATTTCAAAGTTGAGATCGGAAACGATGACCCGGTGAAACTTGCGAAAGTCCGAAGTGGATCGCTTGCGGGAACCGGACGGTCTACACTTGGCATTGCAAAAGATTTTATCGACGCAGTTGTGGAGCAGGCACTAGCTACTATTGAGCGTCAGGGATTTGACGCTCCGTCTCACATTCTTGTTGCGGAGCCACTTTCGCTAGCTCAGGCGGCAAGTGAGATCACGCACGACGAATGGTTAAAAAACTATCGGGGAAGCATTCGGAGAATACTGTCAGGAAAATTTGCTGAAATAGATTTTATGCCGGAACCGTTCGCTGTTTTTCAATATTATAGGTACGGCGTAAAGCATCCACTTGTAGCGCAGCGCGCGAAGCATGTTGCGCTCGTTTTTGACTTCGGCGGCGGTACATTCGACGCCTCGCTAATCGAAACCACTGCGACGGGCGATATCAGCCAAGGAGGCCGCAACTCGAAACCTCTTGCCGCGCGATCAGTTCCAGTTGGCGGTTTCTCGATCAATCAAGCTATCGCCCGGGAACTGCTCTTTCGGGGGCTCGACAAGTTCGTAGACAAGGGCGTCGTTGCGAAGGCGCTGGAAGCCTACAACCGGCTCAAGAATTTAGATGAAGATGAATTATCGTTACAACGACCCGAATATGCTTCCTTTGTTCGCAATTTTAGGCAGCTGTTACGATCTGTGGAGCAGGCCAAGCTTGTGGTATCATCAGGAGTGAACTCTTGGCGGCTCGATGCTGACTTGACCTCATCTCCGGCCTGCCCGGTCGACATCCCACAACGGCCCCTACAAGATGGGTCGCCAGTCACTCCAATGCGTTTGGAAGCGCGCGAGCTCCGTTCAATCTTTTCAGAGAGAATATGGAAGCAAAGACTTCTTCCTGAAATTATCGCAATCCTAAAGCGTGCAGAGCAAGAGCTGGGCGGACGCCCTATTTCTATCGTGTTATTGTCTGGTGGGTCATCAAATATCGGTTGGCTGAAGCCTCTTATCGAGCGCGACTTGGCTCACTACTTGGGGCAGGCAGAAATTCTGGAACTTAGTGAGAACTTCCAGGAAATTGTTTCGAAGGGCCTTGCGGTTGAATGTGCTCGTCGGTTTTACACTGAAGGTGCAGGGGATTTTCGGGCGGTTACCTACAACCGGCTTTGCCTAGGACTTAACCCAAACGGCAGTGGGATTGAGTTCCGGAGTTTTATTCCAGAGGCAACAGAGCTGAAGGGGGTAGAGGCCGATCAAGGTGTGCTGCTTCCGTCTTCTACTAGCCTTCGTGGGCTTATGAACCGGTCACTACGTTGGAAAGTCCGCCTTGGGAGATCGCCTTCGCAAACGCTTGATTACTACTTCATGCGGTCATCGTTTGACCCCGATGAGATTGGCGCACGTCATAATCTTGACAGTCGCGTTAACACGCCCCGCGATGCCGTATTTGGTAGCAGCATTGGCGTCGAATTGCTCGTTCGCGAGGACGGTACCGCTGAGCCATCTTTTATATACGGTCGGGGCGAGCAAGGAAAGCAATCGATAGTTCGCGGCCGCCCCTTTTATATTGATATGACATCGGCTGCCGAGGAGGTAGGTGGCTCCACATATCTTGGTTTTGACTTCGGAACGAGCACATCGTCGATGTGCTACGTGAATGCTCGCGATATCCGCGCCTACGCCGACCGAGCGGGTGATCGAACTTGGATGGGGCTTAGCAATCTCATCGAGGCGCTTCCCTATCCAGCCGCGCATCCTCTAGCTCGCTTTCTATCGGAGACGTCAGTCGATCAGATGGACCGTTGGGGACGCGAAGCTTTGGAAGGCATGTTGGCCTTGGCAGCTTTCATAGCCTATGCGGAGCATTGTAGCGTTACTGGTGGCGGTGGCGCCATGTTCAAGGGCTTCCGTCAGCGCTCGGCGGGCCCGCTATGGGGCATGATCAAAAGTTGCGCGTCGGCCTCGGGGGCGAAATGGTCTTTTGCTCGCGATCTCTTGCCGCTTGTTGTTGCGGAAAACCTGAATGAAATTGACTTTGCAGTCTCACAAATCGCTCAGACGAAGCACGGCAAGCGTGCGGAAGGGCTCGATTTTCCTAGAGTGTTGGAGAAAGTCGGAAACGCGCTAGCTAAAACCTTGCGGGGCAAAGTGCTTGGCTACTTTGAGGACGCGCGGCGCAAGAAATTCAGCATGAAGGCATTTCAAGGGATATTCCGGAACGCTCGCGGCGCATCCCCCCCGTTCATCGACGTTTATGAGTACGAAGGTCCCGAAGATTTCCCGCAGGAATTTGTGTTTTTGATCGATCTCCAACAGGGGGTCGGTCTGCCGCTCTACCCCATGCTGGTTCGTAGCATCGATCGAGGTCGCTCGCACCACGAAGAGCCCGATTTCTTCCTCTATGACATCGTTCGGCAGGGTGGAAAGGAAATTGGCTTTAAGGCCATCCAGGAGAGGGCGGAGGTTGTCCTCAATGAGGACTTCCTACCGGAGCTTTTCGCTGACGTATCGTCTCTACTACGAGAAGATCCAACGCTAGTTCTCATCCGTGATGTGAAGCTCACGAAGCGCGCGATGGACTGACGGATGGGGGGGGCAGTGAAGGCCGTTGATAAGCAGTTTGATGAAACCGCCCTGCCCGTTATCACGCCGGACCGCCGCGCCCGTGCTCCAGACGACATCCACGGTGTTCCCCTTGGCGTCATGGGACCGGGGAAGAATAGGCAAAGTGTCGCGGATCAGACGGACCATCACAGGCACCTAGCGCAGGGCACGCGCGTGATTGTTGGGGTCAACGTTGGGGTTATCCCATTTCTTTATCAATTTAATTCATTGTATTCAGTTGCTTACAATAACTTACTTGGCTCCCATCGTCTCCGCCATTTTTTCATGTAAATATCTGATTTATCTGCGTTTTTTGGAAGCTCTCTTTCCAGCCCCACATCCGTCCCCACACGGCTGCTCTGGTGGGGGCGTGGCAAGATCTAGGTTATTCCCACCCATCGACGTTCCGGGGGGGGCACTGTCAGGGGAAAATCCGCTTGCAGGGCGGGATGCCTGCCCTACCCTCCCCGGCATGATCAGGCTTGCAATCTTCCGCTACTTCAGACATCGCCCGAGATCATCCGCCTGGCGGTGGTGATAGACGTCCGTTATCCGCTCCTGCTGCGCAATGCTGAGGACCTGCGGCACAAACGCGAAGTCGGCCGTTGGCTGAACAACCGCGCAGAGAATTCTCACCAGCCATTCCGACGACGCTAGCGGGCGATGCTGCGCTTCAGGCGGATGCGAAGTCTGCAGAAATCCGCAGCCCTCCACGGCTCCATTCACAACCACTTGAATCAGGAACGCACTCTCACATCTCGGAGCATTTTCAAGGAACGACGCGCCGCTGCTCTCAACGAGTGGCGTCAATTCTGCACGGCCTGACCAACCATGGGTTGGGGCGACTTCTGAGACTATTTTTGTTTGTCTGACAGCACCTTCGTTGGCGACCACGACCGCGCGATGTCGTCGACGGTCACCAAGTCCGCGAACGACCAGGCCATGCCGAACAACGCATAGTGGTTGCGGCCAGCGTCCATCTCGGCGACAGCGTCGCGCACGACGAAGGCGCCATAATCGCGCTGTCCGGCGTCGCGCACCGTGGTTTCCACGCAGATATTCGTCGTCACGCCGCACACGACGATGTTCCGGATGCCAGCCGATGTCAGGATGGGCTCCAGCCGCGTGCCGTAGAAGGAGCTTGGCCGCGACTTGTCGATGACGATCTCATTGGGGCGGGCCTCCATCTCGGGAAGGAGTTCGATCTCTTCCGTGCCTTCGCCCAGAGAGTTCAGCCGCAGGCGCGCGGCGTTGCGGGCGCGCCGGTGCAGCGGGAAATCCGACAGGCCGTACGCATAGACGAACCGCGTGAAGATCACCGGCACACCGGCCGTCCGCGCCAGACCGACAAGACGCACCGTGCCGGGAATGGCGTCGCGCAACAGCGTAACGTCCATGCCCACTTGCCCAAGCGTATAGCGATTGTCGAAAAAGCCCTTCTGCATGTCGACGACCAGAAGGCACGTGTCGCGCGTCGGCACCGTGCCCGTATGCATGGGAATCTCTAGCATGTCTGTCCTCGCACGCTCAGGGCGAAAGCGGCGCGGGAGGCGTTTTCGCGACGCGTCCCGCGCCCGTGGTCACTTGAATTCGTAGAGCCTGACAAATCCGTCCGGCCAGGGCTTGTAGCCGAGGCCGGCAGTCGCTCCATAGGCCTGATGCTCGTCGTAGAGCGGCAGATTGTAGCGATCCTGATTGCTGGTCTGGAAGATCTTGGCGAGCACGCGCTTTTGCTCATCCACATTGGTGAGCATGCGCTGCTGCTTGATCATCTGGTCGATGTCCGGATTCGAGCCGTAGTTGCGCGAGCCCTTTTCGTAGAGCGAGGTCATGATCGTGTCGGCGTGATACTGCGTGGAGCCGAAGGCGAACAGATAGACGCCCTCGAGCTTCGACTGCAGCCAGAGCGGGAAGAAGGCGGTGAACTCCATCGGCTTCAGCTCCACCTTCAGCCCCGCAGCGGTGAGGAACCCGGCGATCGCCTGCGCCACCTCGTTTGCCATGACGAAGTTGTTGTTCGGATACTGGAAGGCGATGGGTTCCCCCTTGTAGCCGGCCTCGGCGATCAGGCGCTTGGCCTTCTCCAGATCCTGGGCGACCGCCTTGAAGGACGAATCGTAGCCGATGTTGTTTGGCGGCACCATGATGCCGGTAGCCCGGCCAAGCCCGCGCAGCAGGCGGGTTGCGACGGCCTCGCGATCGATGGCGAGATCGACGGCCTCGCGGATGCGCGGGTTGTCGAGCGGCGACTTCGTCAGGTTGAAAGCGAGGAACATGACGCGCGAGCCCGGCGCGCGAGCCACCTCCAGCCCGCGCCTCGCGGCGAGCTGGTCGATGAGCGCGGGGGGCAAAGTGGTCACGAGATTGACCTCGCCGGAGATCAGCGCGGCGGCCCGCACCGCCTCGGCCGGGATCGGCCTGAAGATGGCCTGCTTAAGCGCCGGCGCGCCGCCCCAGTAGTTGGCGAAGGCCTCCAGGACCATGCGATCGTCCTTGGCCCAGCTTACCACGCGGTATGGACCGCTGCCGACGGGGCGCATCGCGTAGCCCTCATCGCCCACCGACTTGTGATAGGCCTCGGACATGATGTTGATAAAGGTGATCTGCCGGTCGAAGATGCCATAGGGCTCGGTCAGCCGGAAGCGCACCTTGTCGTCATCCACTAACTCGACCTTGTCGACGAGCTTGAGAAAGGTGCGGGTTGGCGATTTCGGATTGTCCATGATGTAGCGCATCGTCCAGACGACGTCGCGCGCCGTCACCGGACCGCCATCATGGAAGGTCGCGCCCTTGCGAATGGTGAAGGTCCACTCGAGCATATCCGTCGAACTGGTCCAGGCCGTGGAGAGGCGCGGCGTAATGCGTCCGTCTCGCTCGATCTGGGTCAGCTGGTCGAAGACATTGAGCCGGTAGTTGAAGCCGAGCGGCGAGGTGTCGTTGCTCGGGTTGAGCGAGGGAAAATCCCCCGGCAAGGCGATGGTGAGCGACGCGGGGGCGGCGTGACCCGGCCCCGGCAAGAGAAACGCGGTAACGACCGCAACCATGGCGGCCAAGCCAGAGCAAAGACGGCGCATGAACAATCCTCCCTTGGATCCGCGCGGGAGCTTGTGGCGACCCCGCCGTTACCCCCCCTGCGCGTGAGCAACGGTCTGACATCTGTCAACAGTTGTCAATCCTGCCGCCTCCTTGCCCGCTGCGAGGCACTTTCAGGGGCACTGTCAGAGGAAAATCCGCTTGCAGGGCGGGATGCCTGCCCTACCCTCCCCGGCATGATCAGGCCTGCAATCTTCCGCTAATTCAAGACATCGCCCGAGATCATCCGCCTGGCGGCGGCGATGGACGCCCGGTATCCGCTCCCGCTGCTCAATGCTGAGGACCTGCGGCACAAGCGCGATGACGGCCATTGGCTGAACAACCGCGCAGAGAATTCTCACCAGCCATTCCGACGACGGGAACGGGCCATGCTCCGGTTCCGGCTAATGTGAAGTTTGCAGAAATTCGCCGCCCTGCATGGCTCCATTCACACCCACTTCAATCAGGAACGCACTCTCATCAGCCGCCAGATTTTCAGGGATCGACGCACCGCCGCGCTGACCGCGTGGCGCCAGCTTTGCGCGGCCTGACCAACCATGGGTTGGGGCGAATTCTGAGACTATTCTGGTTTGTCTGACAGCACCCGCTGACATTCAAGGACGCGGGCATAACTGTCAACAGTTTGCTGTTTTGCTGCGGCCGCACGTCTCTTCGGCCTTGGTGGGGCACAAAAGGGGCTAACGCCCAGTCCTTGAGGCTTCCTATCGCGAGACCATCGACTTAGCAACAAACACTGC
>CALRRR020000012.1:0-118033 GCA_943370645.1 Hydrogenophaga intermedia
AGCGAGGCCGCGTGGTCGACATCGTCGAACACGAAGGACGAGGTCTGGTAGATCGGCGTGGCGCGTGCGCCCGTGGCCGCGTCCGGGGCCGCACCGGCATGGATGGCGAGGGTGGAAAAACCGGGGTGCTGGGCAGACATGGGCAAAGCTCCTGAAGAGACTGGCGAACAGTTCGTTCTTTTTACCGAACGATTGGGGGCTGTCAATCCGGCAACGCCGCGTCTCGCCGCGGCGGCGTGGGGAAGAACCTGAAACGCCAGATGGCGGGCTCCTTTCGGAACCCGCCATCCGCGAGATGCCTTGGCCATTCTGGCTGCCGGTATCCGGTACTGACTCCGGCGCGTTCTGCGCCGCCTTGTTCGGGATCAGAACAGACGCAGGATGGCCTGGTCGGACTGGTTGGCCAGCGAAAGGGCCTGCACCGAGAGCTGCTGCTTGGTCTGCAGCGAGGCGAGGGTTGCGCCTTCCTCGTTGATGTCGGCCAGCGTCAGCAGGTCGGCGCCATCGGTGAAGTTCTTGGCGGCGAACTTGGTGAAGTCCTGGCGGTTGGTCATCAGGTTGGCGTTCGAGGAAAAGGTTGTCGACAGACCGGAGATCGTCACCTTGGCTGCACGAACCTTGGCCAGTGCGGCGGACAGTTCGTCATTGCTCTGGAAGTCGCGGAAAGCGTCGCCAGACGCGGTCAGGATGTTGTCCAACTGGAACCCCAATGCAGATGCATCAATGCGGCGACCCTGTGTCGTGATCGACGTCGAGTCATCCTCGTTAAACCCGGTGCGGAGAAAGTCGCCCTGAAGCAGGTTGGTGCCGTTGTAGCCGGCATCAAGAGCGGTGTTGCGGATCTGCGTCAGCACTTCACGGAAGGACTTTGCAGCCGAAGTGCGAGGCTCCTGCAGAGTTGCAGAACCGAGCATCACGACCGTCTGGGTGCCCGTGCCGGTCGCTGACGGGGTCGCACCCACCGCGCCGGAGAAGCCGAAGATGTCGAGTGCGTTGTTCTGGGTCTGGGTGCCACCGCCAGCGGTGTTGACCACGAACTGGAGGGCGAAGGTTTCGCCGGTGGCTGGGTCGGTCCCGTTCACGTTGTTCTCGACGACGATGTTGCCGGAGTCGTTGAGATAGGCGCTGACGCGGGCCGACTGGCCAGCCAGGTTGATCGACGTATTGGTGTTGATGTTGTCGAGCAAGTTCTGGACGGTGGTGGTGGCCGCGGTGGTCAGGGTGGTGCCGGTGCCGACGACTGTCGCTGTTCCGGCTGCGTTGACGCGCACCAGATTGACCTGGATGGTGTCACCGGCCTGGAGCCGGTTGGTGCTGCTGCCGCCTGCGCCTTCGGCTAGCAGCTGCGAGGCATCCGCTGCGCCGGTCAGCGGGTTGCGGAAGGAGAAGTTGGACGTGCCCTTGGCGTTGGTGCCTGCGGTGTTCATGGCCGCACGCATCATGCCTTCAGCCTGCTCGAACGAAGCCTTGATCGAGCTCAGGGCCTTGTCGGTCTGCTTGATGACATTCAGGCCGAGACCGATGTTGTCCATGATGGACTGGAGGCCGCGTGCCTTGGACGAAAACGAGTCTGCAACAAAGTAATTGAGTGCATTGTCGAGAGCCGAATTGACCTTCTTGCCGGTGGCAAGACGCTTGTTGGTCGAGTCAATCTGGCCCTGAATATTGTCGAGCGAAGATAGGGCATTCTTCATGCCCATGGTCAGCGAAGGAGCCTGCATTTTACACACCATTCTTGGGTCGAAGCAGCCCGTCCTGGGCTGGTCAGCCGTTCTGGCTGACCCAACGACAATGGCGCGTTAAGCTTAATCGCTGGTAAAGCCAGCGGGATAAACGACAAGAATCGTCAACCATAAACTGCGACATTTTGGCATGTCGTTGGCAGAAAGTGCCGGCCGGCTCATGGCATGGAGATGTCAGGCTTCGCGGGCAGCCCGCCGGGTCGTTCCAGCGTCGAAGTCGCGCATCGTGTTCAGATATTCGCGCAACTTGAGGCGAACTTCATCGGGGAACTGGCGCACGACCGTGCCGGTCCTGGTGTCGACGCTGCGGAATATGACCTCGCGCGTGCGCGGATCGATGATGTTGCGATTCTGGATGAAGCTGCGGAGCTGCTCTTCGCGCTGCCGCTGGTCCCGCGCCGGATCCTGCTGGATGTCGACACGCACGGCGGGGCTATCGCCGATCGCACGGACGGCCTCAGTCCTGGGCAGTTCGGTTGCAACGGCACGAGTGCCGCTGGCATTGGGCTCCACGCGATTGGCCGCTGGTAACGACGCGGCGGCGGGAGCCAGTCTAAGCCCGCCGATATCCATCCTGAGACCCTCCAGAGGTCCACGTGCCCCGATCAGACACGATTTCAGGATGCCACGGAGATGTTAACGCCCGGTGAGAAAGATTGGTGAATCGTTAATGTGGAGCAAGGCGCGCTGTTTAACGACTGCTCAAAGCGACTTGCTAACCATGATCGGGCCTGTGCCGTTGCGCGGGGTCGGCGGTGTCACGGCGCCATAGCCACCGCGGGCATAGCCCTGGGGCTGTGCGGTGCGGCCAGCATCGCGGGCCAGATCCCTGACGATGGTTTCCGACACGGCACGGGCCGTGGCCAGCACGGCCTGGTTGGTTTCGAGCAGTTCGCTGAACTCGCTGTGGGCGCCCTTGAGGCGCTGCACATCTTCCGGAACGAAACGGGCGAGCGCCACGGCATTGGCCTTGATCACTTCGAGCCCGCGCATATAGGAGCCTGCCAGCTCTGACTTGCGGCCTTCGCGGTCGAGCGCAGCGGCGATCTGGCCATCGCGCATCAACTGGGTTTCCTCGCCGATGACATGGGCGAGGCTCATCAGCGTTGCCATCACGGTCTCGACCAGTTCGCGCGCCTCGCCAGCCGAGCCGACACGCACACGGCCTGCGTTGCTGCCTGCCTCAAGCGCCATTGGACTTCTCCTGCATCTGCAGCATCTGCCTGTAGATCGTGTCGGAGATGCCGATGCCGCCGGATTTGCCCATCTGCTTGGCATATTCGTTGACGAGCATGCCGCGATAGACCTGTGCGCCCGTCCCGTTGTCGCCCACCGGACCCTCGCCGGCATCCTGCGGGAAGACCTGAGACATCATGTTTTCGAGAAACATGGTCTCGAAGTCATCGGCGGTCTTGCGGATTTTCTGCTCGGCGGGATTGAGAGCCTTGTTGACCGCACTGAGAGCGCTTGAGGCGGCACCGAGAGCAAGCTTGGCGGCGGGCAGGGTCAGGCCTGGCAGGGCAAGGGTCATCACATCACCTCGATTTCGGCTTGCAGGGCACCTGCGGCCTTGATGGCCTGCAGGATGGAGATCATGTCGCGCGGGCCGATGCCCAGGGCATTGAGCCCGTCGACAAGGTCACGCAGGGAGACACTTTCGCGGACGATGGCCAGCTTGTTGCCGCCTTCCGTGTCGACCTTGACGGCCGTGCGCGGCACGACGGCGGTCTGTCCGCCGGCCAGCGGGTTGGGCTGCGACACCTGCGGCTGTTCAGAGATCGTCACCGTCAGGTTGCCTTGCGCCACGGCCACGGTCGACACCTTCACGTCGCGGCCCATGACGATGATGCCGGAGCGCTCATCGATGACGATGCGCGCCGTCTGGTCAGGCTCGACCCGTAGCTGTTCGATTTCCGTCAGCAGGCGGATCATGTTGCCCTGATAACGCTGCGGGATCTGGATCACGACGGTGGAGGGATCGGTCGGCTCGGCGGTGGCGGACCCCATGAAATCGTTGATGGCGGCTGCCATGCGGCGAGCGGTGGTGAAATCGGGGTTGCGGAGCGCAAGGCGCAGGCTCTTGAGCTTGTTCAGGGCGAAATCGATCTCGCGTTCCACCATCGCCCCATTGGCGATGCGGCCGACCGTGGGAACGCCTCGCGTAATGCTGGCAGCATCGCCACCGGCGGCGAAGCCGGAAATCGAGACGGCGCCCTGGCTGACGGCATAGACCTCGCCATCGGCACCCAGCAGCGGGGTGACCAGCAGCGTGCCGCCCTGAAGGGATTTGGCATCCCCCAGTGAGGAGACGGTGACATCGACCTTGGTGCCCTGCGTGGCAAAGGCGGGCAGGGTGGCCGTGACGATCACGGCGGCCATGTTGGCGGTGCGCATGTTGGCCCCGCGCGTGTTGACGCCGAGCCGTTCCAGCATGGCCTGCGCCGACTGGCGGGTAAACGGCGCGTTGTTGAGCGTGTCGCCGGTGCCGTTGAGACCGACCACGATGCCATAGCCCACCAACTGGTTCTGGCGGATGCCTTCGACGGCGGCCAGATCCTTGATGCGCGATGTTGCCGAAGCCGGGCCAGCCAGCGCCAGCCCGAGCACAAGGGCGAGGGCCACTGCGGCAAACGCTCTGAAGGGGTTGCGGGTCATGGGGCTCACGGTCTGGCTCGTTCCGGGTTTGAATGGTGGGCAGGGTAGCCCGCCCGGATTTGCTAGCGAAGGTTGTGCCAACTGAAGAGTTTAACAATCATTCAATGAAATCATTAACTTGTCTGCGTTTGGGTCAAATGCCGCCGCTTTCAGACCCGGCGTTTCCTGCCGGAGGAGGCAGGTTTTGCCGGGTCTGAAACGCATCGTTAACCATGTTCGCCGCAAGGTTCAGTCATGTTCCCGATCGATCCTCGACAGGCCATCCAACGCACCGCAGCTTCAGGCTCGCGACCTGCGCAAGGCAGTGGTGCCCGTTTCACGCTCGGCAGCAGTGCCCAGCCGGAAGCAGCACGCATGGCCGGCGTCAGCGGCGCAATGCCGATGGATGCATTGTTCTCGCTCCAGGCGAACGAAGATGCGACCGAGCGCAAGAAGCGCCAGGTCAGGCGTGGCCATGATCTGCTGGATGGGCTCGACAAGTTGAAGGCCGCCCTTCTGGGGGGCATCGTGCCGACCTCGCAGCTCACCCAGCTCAAAATCCAGCTCGAACAGCGCCGCGAGAACACCGACGATCCCCGGCTGGAGGATCTGATCGGCCATATCGAACTGCGCGTGGCCGTCGAACTGGCCAAGCTCGGACGCTGAGGCTCGATCCAGGCTGTCGGCGATCATGGACGTTGACGCCGACGCGGCGATTTGTCTTGTGCTGCTGACGATCCCGGGCTGCGCTGCGGCGTTGCCTTGCTGACAAGGCGAGACCATGACCCCTTTGAACGTGCAGTTCGGCTGCGGCTTTTCCGTTGGCGAAGACTGGCTGAACTTTGACAGCTCTCCGACGCTGCGTCTTGAGCGCCTGCCCGTTCTGGGGGGCTTGCTGTCCCGTATGTCAGGGAACAGGCAGCCCTTCCCTGCCGCGGTTCGCTATGGAGACATCACCACCGGGCTGCCGGTTCCCGCCGGCACCGTGAAGGCGCTGTATGCTTCTCATGTCCTCGAGCATCTCAGCTACGAGGACTTCAAGTCCGCGTTGCGACAGGCCCATGTCCTGCTCGCCCGGGGAGGGGAGTTCCGGCTGATCGTGCCTGATCTGGAAGAGCGTGCGCGGCGCTATGTGGCGGCCCTTGATGCGGGCCGCGTCGATGCCGGTGGTGCCTTCATGCGCAGTTGCATGCTGGGGGCCGAGCGCCGACCGAAAGGCCCGATCAACTTCCTGAGGCAGATGATCGGCGGCAGCGCCCATCTGTGGATGTGGGACCACGCCTCGATGGCGGCCCATCTCGAAGCAGCGGGCTTCGTCGAGGTGCGTCGCTGCGACATGGGCGACTCGCCTGACCCGGCGTTTCGGCAGGTCGAGGACGCGTCCCGCTTCACCGACAAGGATGGTTTTCGAGAATTGGCGATGTCGGCCCGCAAGGCTGCATGATCCGCGCTGCCCTGCCGGCAGCGCCCGCTTTCAGCTCAGAGCCCGCCAGGCATCATGCAGGGCGGCCGGAATGGCCTCGTAATCGGCCGCCTCATTGTAGGGCGCAGCCGAAATGCGGATCCAGAATTGTCCGTCGAAAGCTGTGACCAGCAACTCCATGCGACGGTTCTTCCAGATCCAGTCCCGCAGGGCATGGGCCATCACCCAGTCGCCGTGACCCGAGAAGGGCAGGCGGATCGTGGCGATCGCGCCAAACAGCCCGGTTGGTGCACCAGTCTGCGTGCCGAGGGCTTCAGCCAGCATCGCGGCCATGGTGCGCGCGAGGTCGGTGTTGCGTTGGCGCAGGGCTTGTCCGCCCATGGCGTGATGCAGATCGATGGCAGCCGGCGTGGCCAGCCACGGGCTGCAATCGCGCGTGCCGACCCAGTCGAATTCGGCGCTTAAGCCCTGGCCGAAGCCGTGCGAGATGACCGAAGGATGCGGAGCCACGGCAGCACTGGGCGCAACGGCAAGAAAAGCAGCCCCCTTGGGCGAGCACAGCCATTTGTGGCAATTGCCGACGTAATAGTCAGCGCCCAGCGCATCGATGGCGAGGTCGACCATGCCGGGAGCATGCGCGCCATCGATCAGGACCGGAACCCCGGCAGCCCGCGCCAATGCCACGATCTCGCTAACCGGCAGGATAACCGCTGTGGCCGAGGCGATATGGTCGATGACGATGAGACGCGTGCGCTGCGTGATCCGTGCCGCGATGGCGCGCGTGACGTCGGTTGCATCACTCAGGGGCATGCCGAGCGGCACTTCAAGACTGGTCACGCCGGCGCTTGTCGCCAGAAAAGCAAACGTCTGCCGCACGGCGTTGTAGACATGGGAGGTGGTGACGATCTCGTCTCCGGGCTGCCAGCGCATCGAGCGAAGCACGGCGTTGATGCCGCTGGTGGCGTTTTCGACAAAGGCGAGGCGCTCCGGTGCCGTGCCGACGAAACCGGCAAGGGCCGTCGCCGCAGCGCGCAGGGCCGGAGGCAGTTCATCGCGAAAGAAACGTACGGGCTGGGATTCCATCCGGCTTTGCCAGCGAGCGGCCTCTGCCTGCACGAGGCGCGGTGTCGCGCCGAAAGAGCCGTGGTTGAGAAAGATCATGCCCTCTTCGAGCGTCCAATGCGGCAGCAGGGCGCGGCCGAACATGGGAGCGTCGTGCCCGCTGCCGGGACAGCTGATCGGGCCGATGCCTGCGCCTCCCGGGGCTACCATCGTTCAGGCCAGCGCGATGCAGGAGAACGCCACGCGCGCCTCGGTTGGCACACCGAAGCGGGCCGTATGGCGAGCTGGCAAGCCTGCGGGGAAGTGCCGGACATACTCTTCGTTGCAGGCGGCGTAATCCGCCGGATCGGTGATCAGCATGGTGACCTGCACGACGCGATCAAGGCTGCTGCCAGCCTTAGCGAGAATCCCGCTGATTACGGCGAGGGACTGGCGCACCTGCTCCTGCGGGGTGGCACCGCGCACGATGCCGCGCGCCGGATCGTGCGGGGCGCTGTGGCCCGAGACGAACAGCAGGCCGCCGGCCCGCGTGGCGCGGCTGAAGGGGCGGCCCGAGCCGGCATCGGGCTGGTCGATGAAATCGATCATGGCGTGGTCCTCGCGGTGATGATGGGCGGGGACCACCTCGGGCGCAAGCGGCCATATCTAGGCTGATGGCGCCGGCATAACCGGATGGTCATACGGCGATCAGGGGCGTCTGGCGGGCTGGGCCGGTGTGATGGCCTGAAGCTCGTTGGGTCCGGCAGGTGTCGCCGGGGCCGGGGCAGCGCTGCCTTCCGACCGGGCGCGGGCACGCACGGCGAGGGCCACCGTGAGTTTCTCCGCCGCTTCCGCCGACATCGAGGCCATGACCTCGGACATCTTGCGCGGATTCATCTGGAGCACCATCGGCACCAGCACGTCGGAGGGGAGGCGGTCAAAGACCCGCGCTGCGTCCTTCGGCTTCATGTTCTCATACATGATGACGAGCTTCTTCAGGCCCTGGGTCTCGCCGCTGTCCTTGTCATCCTTCTTGCCTTCGAGCTTGTCCTCGACGGCCTTCAGTTCGCCGACACGGCCATCAAGCTTGCGCTCGGCGGTCTCCAGAAGCTTCTCGCGCATGTCGAGTTCGCGCTGGCGGGCATCGATCTGTTCCCGGCGCTCGCCAAGGCGCTCGATCAGCTCGCGCTCTGCGGTCGATGGCGTGCGCTCACCCTGGTTCATCACCGAGGCGCGGTCCTTCGGGTTTGGGCCGGTGGGCATGGGCTGGCTTGCTGCCTCCGCAACCTTGCCATCGGGTTTCTTGCCATCCGGTGCCTTGCCATCCTTTTTGTCGGCATCCTTTGCCGGCACCGAGCCCGTCACCTCTGGCGAAGTGATGACGTAGGGCTCGCGGGCGCGGGCGAGCATCTGCACCATGCCTCTGAAATCATTGGGGTTGTAGCTGCCATCGGGATGCACGACCGCCGTGCGCGGTGAGACCTGTTCTGCCAGCGGGACGAACGACACGCCGCTACCGACCGTCCACGAGATCGCCTTCAGCGCCAGCAAGCCGACGGCGCCGAGAATGACAGCAGGGATGAGGCGATGCCGATCCATCATGACAGCGGTGATCTGACCGCAAAACCGTTCATGCCGCGTTACCATCCAGTCGGCGAACGGCGCGCTGGGTGATGGCTGCGGCCATCTCTGCCGCATCGGAGAGTTTGCGCGTGGTGGCGGAAGCTGTTTCTTCTTCGGTGTTGGCGGCTGCCGGCGCGACTAGGCGCGAGGCTTCGACAATCTTGGCAATGCGCGACATGACCTGCTCGCCGGCCTCGATCTGCGCCGAAAGATCGGCGGCATAGCGCTCGGCGGTGCGCAGACGCTCTGCCAGTGTCTTGTCGCAGTCGTTGAGGGTCAGCTTGAGGCCGGAAATCGCCCGCTCGGCGCTGTCTGTCGCAGCCAGCAATTCGCCGATGGTGCGGCGCATTGCGCCTTCGTCGGCCTTGAGCCGTTCGATACGCCGCGACAGCACGACGCAGGTGGAAATCGTGGCGACCAGCAGCATCGCCACCAGCACGTCGGCAATCAGCGCAATCGTGAAACTCATGGTCGCAGTTCCTTCCCCCGTGCCGCTGCCGGGTCCGCCTGTCCAGCCATGTCAGTTGCGCTCGCTGCGCGACGACACGGATGCATCGAACACCCCGATCGTGGTGCGCGACCGGCGCAGAGCGGCGACGGTCTGCACCGCGATCTTGTCATCCACACGCCCGACACGGCCTTCGGTCACGCCGAAATCACCGCAGCGGAGCGTGATGAATCGGTCTGGCTTGGCATCGAAGATCAGGGTGTCGCCGATATCGAGGCCCATGATGCGGGACAGCGGCATCAATTCCTGATGGAGCACGGCCTCGACGGGCACCGTCGCCTGATAGATTTCGGTGGCAAGGTGGTTTTCCCAGATCGGGTCACGCCCGATCTTCTCCCCCATGAAGCTTTCCAGCAGCAGGTCACGCACCGGCTCGATGGTGGCATAGGGCAGCAGGACCTGCAGCGAGCCGCCACGCCCTTCCATGTCGAGCCTCAGGTCGACACGTATTGCGGCGTTGGCCGGCCGGGAGATCGTCGCGAAGCGTGGGTTGGTCTCGATCCGGTCGACCTTGAAGGTGACCGTCGAGAGCGGCCTGAATGCCGCTTCCGCATCGGTCAGGACCACGCCGACCATGCGCTTGAGAAGGTTCATCTCGATGGTGGTGAAAGGCCGGCCATCATGGCGGATCTGCGGGCCGCCGCGCCTGCCGCCGAGCATGGTGTCGAGCACCGCATAAGTGAGGGTGGACTCGACCGTCACGAGGCCGAAATTGTCCCATTCCTCTGCCTTGAACACGGCGATCATCGCCGGCAGCGGGATCGAGTTCACATAGTCGCCGAAGCGCACCGAGCGGATGGCATCGAGCGTGACCTCGACGTTGTCGTTGAAGAAGTTGCGCAGCGAGGTCGACAGGTGCCGCACCATGCGCTCGAAGATGATTTCGAGCATGGGCAGGCGTTCGTAGGACACCGTGCCTGAATCGACGATGGCACGGATGCCGGCACGCCCGCCCGCGCCCATCTCGCCCACCGAGAAGCCGAGCATCGAGTCGATCTCGTCCTGGTTGAGCAGGCGGTCGACACCACTTTCCGCGTCGTCGAAATTGGTCTGCGAGTCGAGCATGGTGGCCCATTCGGCCGCCATCATGTCGCCGCCGCCACCCTCGTTGCCCTGTTCGGCGAGCGCGGCTCCCCATTCGTTGGCGAGGTTGTCCTGCTCGCCGCCGGAAGCCGGGGTCTTGTCGTCTGGTTCGCTCATGATCGTGCCTATTGAACCAGCAGTTCCTTGAAGAGCACTGCGTCCACCTTTGCGGGGTGCACGGCTGCGTTGACCCGGCGCAGCAGCTCTTCCTTCAGCCTGAATGTGCCAGCCGAGCCTTCAAGATCAGCCGGCCGAAGTTCCCGCAGGTAGACCTGGAACATGTCTTCAACGCGCGGCAGGAGCGGCTGGATATCCGGAGCCATCTTGGCATCGGCGATTTCGAGCGCGACCTTGACCTTGATAATGGTCTGGCGTTCGCCGGGCTGACCGCCGGAGATGTTGACCAGCATTTCCTTCATGTCGACAAAGCCGGTCGTGCGAGGAGGGGGTTTGGCAGCCTGTTCGGCCGCATCGACCTTGGGCTTCTTCAGGAAGAAGAACCAGCCGCCACCGCCCAGCAGGCCCAGCACCACGACGCCGACGCCCGCCAGAACCAGCTTGTTGCCAAGCAGGCCCTTTTTGCCGCCCGACTTGGCATCGCCTTCCGCGGCTTCGCCATCCTTGGGCGCTTCGGTTTCGGCATCACTGTTTTTCGGTTTCTTGGCCATCGGACCTGGGAAGCCTTGGTGAGACGGGGCGGCTGATGCGGCTGCACCATCCGTGATCTGACAAGCACAGTGGCAATTTATGGTTAATGCCTCGTTAAGCAGGGCAATTTCTGCCGGGCTCTCTTTGCCGCCCTGGCAGGAGAGGGGCAGCTGCCAGAATGGCCTAAGAATCCTCCAAATAGCTGATAAAAATAAGCTTTTACTGCCTTCGCCAAGTTGGCACGGCTGATGCGATGTCTCGATTGCGAGATCCGCGCTGGGGAGCGTCACGGGTTTTCGCGGAAGACATGGGAGTTCGATGCGATGGAGAATGCGCTTCTCGTCGGTGTTTCACGCCAGATGGCGCTTCGGCGCGAGATGGATGTGATCGCCAACAACGTGGCCAACATCAACACCAACGGCTTCAAGGCCCGTTCGGTGCGCTTCGCCGAGCATGTCCAGCCGGCGGCCAAAGCCGAGACCTTTCCCAACCAGGACAAGCGCGTCTCGTTCGTGGTGGACCGCGGCACACCCATCGACCTGTCGACCGGCATGGTTGAGCGCACCGGAAATCCGCTGGATGCGGCCGTACGCGGCGATGCCTACTTCACCGTGCAGCTTGGCAATGGCCAGACCCGCTACACCCGCGATGGCGGCTTCGAAATCAACTCGCGCGGCCAGATGGTGACGCAGGGTGGCCTGCGCGTGGTCGGCGAGAACGGCCCGATCGAAATTTCAACCAACGAAACCGGTGTCCGCATCGCCGAGGACGGCACGGTGCTCACCGATCAGGGCAACCGGGGCAAGCTCAGGCTGGCCCGCTTCGCCAACCCGCGCGACCTCAGGAATGAGGGGTCCAACCTGTTCTCGTCCGTGGCCCCGGCGCAGCCTGCCGGCCCGCAGGCTCGCGTCGAAACCGGGGTGATCGAGCGCTCCAACGTCAAGCCCGTGCTCGAAATGAGCCGTCTGATCGAGGTGCAGCGCGCCTATGCCAGCATCAGCAGCATGGTCGGACGCACCGATGAACTTCGCCGCGACGCGATCCGCCGCCTTGCCGATCTCCAGAGCTGATTGAGGAGGACATCCCATGCGCGCTCTTTACACCGCCGCAACCGGCATGATGGCCCAGGAATTGAACGTCCAGGTCATCTCCAACAACATCGCCAACGTCCGCACCAATGGCTACAAGCGCCAGCGCGTGCACTTCCAGGACCTGCTCTACGAACACCTGCGGCGCGCCGGCTCGGCGACGTCGGACCAGGGCACGCAGGTTCCGGCCGGCACCTTCGTCGGCTCGGGCGTCAAGACCGTTGCCACCGGCCGCGTGATGGGGCAGGGCAACCTGACCCAGACCGACAAGGAATATGACCTTTCGGTGCGCGGCGACGGCTTCTTCCGCGTCCGCATGCCGGATGGGCGGACGGCCTACACCCGTGACGGTTCGTTCGATCTCGACAGCCAGGGCCAGCTCGTCACCAAGGATGGCTACATCGTCGAGCCCGGCATCAATGTGCCGCAGAATGCCCGCAGCGTCAGCATTAGCAGCAGCGGCCAGGTGCAGGCGCTGCTCCCCGGCCAGACCGCGCCGCAGGATCTCGGACAGATCCAGCTCTCGCGCTTCGTCAACCGTGTCGGCCTCGAGTCGGTCGGTGACAACCTGTTCGTCGAGACAGCCGGCTCCGGCCCAGCCATCGATGGCAACCCCGGCGGGGAGGGCTTCGGCTCGGTGCAGCAGTCCTATCTGGAAGAATCCAACGTCAATGCCGTGGTCGAGATCTCCTCGCTGATCGCGGCCCAGCGGGCCTACGAAATGAACTCCCGCGTGATCTCGGCCTCCGACCAGATGATGCAGGCCACCAGCCAGATGTTCAGGGGTTGAGGTGAGATGATGACACGCATCCGGACCACTCTGGCCGTCACCGCCGCCTGCGCCGCTCTCGTGCTTGCGGCATGGCCGGCGATCGCACAAACCGGCACGGGCCGGCCGATGCTGCGGGCCTCATTCGGGGCCTCTGCCCCGGTGGTCAAGGCCGACATCATGGCCACCCGCGATATTCTCACCCTCGGCGACCTCGTCAGCGGCTTGCCGCAGGATGTGGCCGTTCAGCCGGCCTTCCGCGCCCCTTCGCTCGGCGAGACCGGCACGATCCAGTCCGCCCGCATCGTCGATGCCGTGCGGGCCCAGGGTGTCGAGACGGTGCATGATGGCGGCACGGCCCAGGTGGTCGTGACACGCGCTGCACGCCGGCTGACCATGGCCGACATCGAAGCGGCCCTGCGCCGCAGCATCGAGGAGCGATACGGCGTCGATGCCCGCAGCTTCAGCCTTTCGCTCGACAATGGCGCACCGAGCCTTGTGGTCGAGCCGGAATTGCGCGGCCTGCTGCAAACCCAGGACCTGGTCTACGACGTGCGCACCCGCCGCGTCAGCGCCACGCTGATCATGCCCGGCAGCGCCGCGATGCGCCTGAAGCCGGCGCGCGTCACCGGCCAGATGGTCGACACGGTCGAGGTCGTGGTGCCGATCCGGGCCATCAACCGTGGCGACATCCTGCAGGCGGGCGACATCATGGTGGAGCGCCGCCCGCGTGACAGCGCACTGACCGATCTTGCCATCGACATGCAGGCCGTGATCGGCAAGTCCGCGCGCCGTGCGATGGTGGCCGGCCAGCTTGTCCGCAACTCCGACATCCAGCGCCAGGAAATCGTGGCGCGCAACGAGACCGTCACCGTGGTCTACGAGGCGCCCGGCCTGATGCTGACCATGCGGGCCAGGGCCCAGGAGGCCGGCGCGCAGGGTGACGTGATCTCGGTGCTCAACGTGCAATCCAAGAAGGTGCTTCAAGGCACTGTCAGCGGTCCGGGCCGTGTCGTGGTCAACGGCGCTGCGGCTGCCCGCGTCGCCAGCGCCAACTGAAGGTGAAGCAGATCATGACACACAGCATGCCACGCCCGAACCGCTCCGCCGGCCGCGCCCTGCGCTTCGGTGCCATCGCCAGCATTGGCATCGTGCTCGGTGCCTGCGGCGCCGTCGACCGGCTTGCCAATGTTGGCCGCGCGCCCGCTCTCTCGGCGATCGAGGATCCGACCGCGCAGCCCGGCTACAAGCCCGTGCGGATGCCGATGCCGACGCCCGAGCACGTCTCATTCGGCCCCAACTCGCTGTGGCGGCAGGGCTCGCGCGCCTTCTTCAAGGACCAGCGCGCCCGCCAGATCGGCGATCTGGTGACCGTGAAGGTGCGCGTCACCGACAAGGCTGAACTGCAGAACCAGACCAGCCGTTCGCGCAGCGGCAAGGACAGCATGGGCGTTCCCAACCTGCTCGGCATCGAGGAGAACCTGCCCAAGATCATGCCGGAATCGATCGACAACAACTCGCTGATCTCGACCAATTCGAACACCTCGACCCAGGGGGCCGGCTCGGTGCGCCGCTCCGAGCAATTGTCGACCAATGTCGCGGCGGCGGTGACCCAGCTTCTGCCGAACGGCAACTTGGTGATCGAGGGCAAACAGGAAATCCGCATCAACTTCGAGGTGCGCGAGCTGATCGTGGCCGGTGTTGTCCGTCCGGAGGACATCGACAGCGACAACACCATCGACTCCACCAAGATCGCCCAGGCCCGCATCGCCTACGGCGGCCGGGGCCAGATCACCGATGTGCAGCAGCCGCGCTATGGCCAGCAGGTGATGGATATCCTCCTGCCATTCTGACCTTGTTGACCCGATCCCTGCTCAAGCGCCGGCGACGCTCCCCACAACGCCGGCGGGTGACAGGCCGAGGCCGCGCCCTGCTTCCCCAGCCAAGGCCAGGCCTTTCTGACCGGTGACCAGCCGCCTCCCATGCCGGCCCGTCACCGCAGCGCGCAGCAGCGCTCCCCACCTTGCTGCCGCCCACTGACGAAAACCCCGCGCCTCCCACGCGGGGTTTTCGCGCATCAGCGGCGAGAGGAGACGGGCGGCGGCAGCGTCTGAAGGCGGGCGAGCGCAGACAGCAGAACCGCCAGCAAGGACGCGGAAAAAAGGCCGACGATCAGCGCCATGGCCGCGTCAAAGCCGAGGCGGGCTGCCACGAGGCCGCCCAGCAGCGCGCCAACGGAGCGCACGCCGTAGATTGCGACCTGGATGACCGATCCGACCCGCCCCAGCAGGCCCGGCGGCGTGACCAACTGGCGGATGCTGTTCTGGCATACGAACCACAGGATCGGACCGAATCCGAGCAGCAGGAACACGGCCACGGGGCCTGCAAGGCGAAGGCTGGTGCCGGCGAGATGGGGCGACAGCGCCAGGATCACCGATGCCAGCATCGATGAGGCTGGCCCGAACACGAGGATCAGCCGGGGCGAGAGCCTTGCCATGGCGATTGTCGCCAGCATGGCCGCCGCCAGCGACCCGATGCCCATGGCAGATTGCGCGGCTCCGGCTTCCGCAGCGTTGAGCCCAAGTGGCCCCAGCGCAAAGGGCACGAACACGGCGATCAGCGCGAAGAAGGCCATGTTCCAGAACAGGGCGCAGGCCATGATGCCGACCAGCAGTGGCTGGCGGCGCACGAAATCGAAGCCCTCGGCTATCTCCGCCAAGGGATGGCGGGCGCGCGGCGCCCGGGCCGGCTGGGTGCCGAAGCCAAGGGCCATGGCGAGGCCGAAAGCCGCGATCAGTGCTGCCAGAAGGTAGGCTTGCATGGTCCAGCCCTGAAGCACGGCAAGGCCCATCAGCGCCGGGCCGGCCAATGCGGCGCTGGACTGGACCAGTTGCAGCCGTGCATTGGCGCGTGGCAACTGGCTGGCGGGGACGAGGCTCTGCACGCTCGCGCTCTCGGCCAGGAAGCCGACAACGGCGGCGGAGGCACTGACAAAGGTGCCGGCAGCAAACAAGGCAAGATTCCCTGCGCCCAATCCGGCCATGGCCAGCAGCACGCCGGCCACCGCCATCGCCATCGCGGCCTTGATCGCATCGAGCGGCGCGATGCGATCGACCATGACGCCGGCTGGCAGCGACATCAGCAGCCAGGCCGAACCTTGCACCGCAACGATGAGCCCGACGATGTCAGGTCCGCCACCGAAAAGGGCTGCGACAACCAGCGGGGTGCCGGCCACCATGAGTTGGTCCGAACCGCGAAAGCCCGCAGCAACGGCGGTGAGATGGTGAAAGGCGGCTGGAAGCATGATCGGTCATCCCCTTGAGCCCCGTCTGAACCACGAAAGGGCTATCTCGGGACACCCGATTTCCGGGAAGGCCGAACTGTTGCTGTCGTCTAGTCGTCGCGGAAGACGCGCTCATTGCGCTCGTGGCGCTCCTGGGCTTCCAGCGAGAGGGTGGCGATCGGACGGGCCTCGAGGCGCTTCAGCGAGATCGGCTCGCCGGTCTCCTCGCAATAGCCGTAGGAGCCGTCGTCGATGCGGGCGATGGCCGAGTCGATCTTGGAGATCAGCTTGCGCTGACGATCACGGGCGCGAAGCTCGATGGCGCGATCGGTTTCGGATGAGGCCCGATCGGCAATGTCGGGGTGGTTCTCGTTTTCAGCCTGGAGGGCAAGGATCGTGTCCTTCGCCTCTTTCAGGATGTCTTCCTTCCAGCGCACCAGCTTCTGCCGGAAGTAGACCCGCTGACGCTCGCTCATGAAGGGCTCTTCGTCAGTCGGCTTGTAATCCGAGCTGATGATGATCTCTTTCGCCATGGCATGCCCCTGAAAGTCGATGAGTTACGCAGACGATTTCACCGGCTGCCCGACCCCTCCACAAGTCCCCCGACTCGTTCGATCAGCCGCATTGCAGCGGGTCTATAGCGACACTTGGCAGCCGAGACAACGACCCAATGCCCGATTCAGGGGCTCATTCACGGCGATATGAAAATGTTGAAATTGATCCGCGCCGGCAACGCCATTGTTTTGGCAGCTCATGATCCGGAGGGGGACAGGCCCCATTCTGGCGCTCGGCCTGCCTTAACCGCACGCTAACCTTGTTCGCGCAGTGTCGTGATGGCGGGAGGTGTCATTGTTCCCGCGCTGTGTCCCGGTTGCGTGAGTAAGCTCTTGTCGGCGTTGCGGTCAGTTCGCACCTTCCTGTTCGGCGTCGGCCTTGCCGCGCTGGTTACGGCTGTCCCGCTGGTTCAGGCCAACGCGCAGGGTGCTCCCGCCGTGATCAAGGGCACCGAGCAGGCCAATTTCGGCCGCATGCTGTTCACCCTTCCCACCGCCCAGAAAATGACGGCCCGCATCTCCAACGGGGTGCTGATCGTCGGTTTCAGCGAGCCTATCGAGATTGCGGCAGACCGTATCGTGCGCGAATTGCCCAGCTATGTGTCAGTCGTGCGGGTGGATCCGGACGGCAAGGGCATGCGCTTTGCCCTGACCCGAACCCTGACCCCCAATCTGCTGGAAGCCGGCGAGAGGGTGTTCATCGATCTCATTCCGGAGGGCTGGCAAGGCATGCTGCCCGGCCTGCCGCGCGAGGTCGTGGAGGAAATGAGCGAGCGCTTGCGGCGTGCCGAGGCGACGGCGCGAGAACTGAGCCGATCACGTGATCAGGCGGCCCCGCGCGAGGTGACCGTGCGCCTTGCCCGGCTGCCGACCTTGTCGCGGCTGGTCTTCGATGTGCCATCCGATGCCATGGTCGACCATCGCCGCGATGGTGACAAGCTCGACATCTCCATCCGGGGTGGCTTCACCATCGATCCTGCCCGCTTTCGCGCGATTCTTCCGGAGGGCCTCAGGCTCGACTCGATCGAAGCCGCGGATGGGGCAGTGAGGCTCCGGCTCTCGGTTGGCGACCGTTTCGATCTCAAGCACTTCCGCGAGGATGACGGCCTGGTGGTCGATGTCACCGACAAGAACCGCCCCAGACCTGCGGGCGAAGTCTCCTTGCCGCTTGCGCCAGCGGAACCGGCAGCAACACCACCTGCGACCGTTGCGGCTCCTTCGCCTGCGAGCGGACCAGCGCCCGCCCCACCTCAGCAGACCGCCGCTGCTGCCCCGCCGGCACTGCCTGCCGTCGATGCTGTGCCCGAAGCCGTGGCGCCAGTAGCGCCCGTGCGCAACGCCCAGCCGGCTGCTGCCCAGGCTGTGCGGCCCCAGCCGGCGCCCGCGCGCGCGGCTCAGCCTGCTCCGGACCCGGCCGCCCCGCGGGCCGTGGCCTTCGAGGTCAGCGAGCAGGAGGACGGTATCCGCCTCGACTTCGTGTTCCCGCGCCGTGCGGCGGCTGCGGGCTTCGATGACCAGGGCGAGACGGTGCTGGTGTTCGACACGATCGATACCCTCGATCCGCGTGATCTGCTCTCGGCTGCCGGCCCGCATCTCGATGCGGCCACCGTGACACGTGAGGGCAAGGCCACGGTCGTGCGCCTGCAGTTCAAGCGCAGCGGGCTGGTGCGGCTGGCGGCGGACGGGATGCGCTGGTCGCTGACGACGGGCGAGAAGGGCGTACAGGCGGCCGAGCCCCTGGTGGCGCGGCGCGGAGTCGACGAGCGTGGCCAGTCGATCGTCACGCTACCGCTGGCGCAGGTTTCGGGTGTGCACTGGATTGCCAGCGACAGCGGCCAGACCCTCGCCGTCGCAACCGCCTACGGACCCGGCGCTGCCAAGCCCAAGCCACAGCGCTTCGTCGAATTCCAGCTCGAACAGACGGTGCAGGGCGCCGTCGTCACACCCTTTGCCGATGATGTCATCGTGCGGGTCGGCGTGGGCGAGGTGACGATTTCGCGCGCCAGCGGGCTTGTAGTCTCGATCGGACCCGACACGCCGATGACGCTGGATACGGGCGGCAAGATCGATCTTGTTGCTGACCGCGCGGCCTGGGCCGAGATGCGCCAGGGCAAGGTTTACAACCGGCTTCAGGAGATGACCCGCAGGGCTGCCGAGGCACCGCGCTCCGAGCGCAGCGCAGCGCGCCTGCGGCTGGTGGCGTTCCAGCTGGCCAACGGCTTCCATGCCGAGAGCCTTGGCCCGATCACGGCGCTGCTGGCCGATGATCCCAACATGCGCAATGACCGCCGCCCGCACCTGCTGCGGGCGATGGCGCAGCTGATGATGGGGCGCAACAAGGATGCCGAGAAGACGCTTGCTCTGCCATCGTTGAAGGATGATGCCGAGGCTGTTCTGCTGAAGGCCGTGGTGGATTCCGAACTCGGGCGCTTCCCTGCCGCGCTGGCCGGCTTCCGCCGCTCGCAGGAGGTGGTCGACGCCTATCCAGACAACCTTCAGGCGCTGGTGCGGCTCGATATGGCGCGCACGGCGATTGCCATGCGTGACCCGGTGGTGGCGGAGCGCGAGCTGACGGCGCTGGGCAAGTTTGCGCCGACATGGTTGCCGCGTGACGAGGTCGAACTGCTTCGGGCCCAGCTCGACGACATCAGCGGGCGGCCTGAGGCGGCGCTGGCCGGCTTCAAGGCGCTGTTCGAGTCCGAACACAGGCCGATTGCGGCGCGTGCGCAGCTGAAGGGCGTGCTGTTGGCCGACCGTGAGCGCGACGGGTCAATCAAGCCCGACGAAGCGCAGGCGCGGCTGGAAACCGTGGCGCTGACCTGGCGCGGCGACGATGTCGAGATCGAGGCCATGGGCGAACTGGGCGCGATCTACGCCGGCCAGCAACGCTGGCGCGACGCCTTTGCGCTGGCCCGCAGCGCCAATACCTCGTTCCCTGACCACCCGATCACGCGCAAGCTGCATGACGAGACGGCGCGGCAGTTCGAAGAGTTGTTCACCACCGGCAAGGCCGACCAGTTGCCGCGTATCGACACGCTGGCCCTGTTCTACGACTTCAAGGAATTCATGCCGATCGGCCGGCGCGGTGACGAGATCATCCGGCGGCTGGCCGACCGTCTGGTCGAGGTCGACCTGCTCGATCAGGCCGGCGAGCTGCTGCAACACCAGATCGACAGCCGCCTCAATGGCGCGGCGCGGGCCACGGTGGCCGCGCGGCTGGCCATGATCCGGCTGATGAACAACAAGCCCGCCGATGCCCTGCGCGCGCTCTCGTCGAGCCGGCTCTCGGAGCTGCCGCGCGATGTCAAGCGCGCCCGCCAGTTGCTGGAAGCCAAGGCGCTGTCCGACCTGTCGCGCACCGATCTCGCGCTGGAAGTGCTGGCTGGCGAACGAGGGCCGGAAGTGGACCGGTTGCGTGCGGATATCCTGTGGACCGCCCGCCGCTGGCGTGAGACCGGCGAAGCGCATGAGCGCATGCTTGGCGATGCCTGGCGGCAAGCAGAGCCACTGGGCGACCGCCAGCGCTCCGACATCATGCGCGCTGGCCTTGCCTATGTGATGGGCAACGAAGCGCTGTCGCTCGACCGTCTGCGCACAAAGTATTCCGCGCCGATGTCGCGCACGCCCGATGCCCGGACGTTCGCCTTCATCACGGCGGCCAACCGGACCCGCAGCGGCGATCTGCGCGAACTGGCCCGCGCGGTTGCCAATGCCGACACGCTGATGGAATTCATGTCCGACTACCGCAAGCGCTATCCGGATCTGTCATCCAGCCTGCGCAACAAGCCCCAGGCGGGCGATGCCAAGCCGCCTGCCGACAGCGCGGCCCCCGATGCGCCGCCGCCAGCTGCCGGTGCGCCGAAGCAGGCCGACACCGCGCCGGCTGCCACACCTGCCGGCACGCAGGGCCGTCCGGGCTGACAGCCCACGCCGCGAAGGGCGTCAACTCCCGTAGCTCTTGACGAGCGAGCCGGCCACCAGGCCCCAGCCGTCGACGAGCACGAAGAAGATCAGCTTGAACGGCAGCGCGATGATCACCGGCGGCAGCATCATCATGCCGACCGACATCAGGATCGAGGCGACCACGAGGTCGATGATCAGGAACGGCACGAACAGCATGAAGCCGATCTCGAAGGCGCGCCTCAGTTCGGAGATCATGAAGGCTGGCACCAGGACCTGAAGGCTGACCTGCTCGGGCGCGGCAGGCGCCGGCTCTTTCGACAACTCGATGAACAGGGCCAGGTCCTTCTCGCGCACATGCTTGAGCATGAACGCGCGGAAGGGCTGCACACCCCGCTCGAAGGCCTGTTGCGGCGTGATCTGGTTGGCCAGCAGCGGCACGGCAGCGACGGTGTAGGCCTCGCGGAAGGTCGGGGCCATGATGAAGGCGGTCAGGAACAGCGCCAGCCCGGTGATCACCGCATTGGGCGGGGCCGTCTGCGTGCCGAGTGCGGATCGCAGAAGCGACAGCACGACCACGATGCGGGTGAACGAGGTCACCATGATCAGGATCGAGGGCGCCAGCGACAGCACCGTGATCAGCGCGATCAGCTGTAATGCCCGCTCGGTGACACCGCCGCCTGAGCCGAAATCCAGCGTCATGGTCTGCGCCATGGCCGGGGCGCCAAGGCCAGCTGCACCCAACCAGAGCAGGCTCAGCCCGAGCCAGAGCAAAGGCCGGAGCAGCGCTGCTGGCCGCGTTCGCTCACGCCGGGGCTGGCGAGCCGGGCCCGCCCGGCCGTCACCGTCAACGGAAGAGTCATTTGAGGGAAACGTCATTCGAGCGCCGACTCACCTTGCCTTGGCGGCAGGGTAAAGCATCTCGACGGCAAACGCAGGCCGGCCTGTCCGTGACTGGCCGTCCTGTTTGCCGGACGGCCCGATGGGGAAAGGGGCCGGTTTCGCTGTCTTCAGGAACTGGGCGTCTTCAGGTCTTGGGCGTCGCCGAGCGGTTCAGCAGCCGTGCGAATTCGGCCTCGATGGCATCGACCGAGAAGGGATCCGGGCTCGCGCTGGAGGCTGCGGCGGCGGTTGCGTCCTTCGGTGCTGCCGGCTTCTCATCCGCAGCACTGTCGCCTTCCGGGGTCTGTTCGCGGGATTTTGTGTCCTGGCTTTGCTGTGCCGCGGCCTTGGCCGGCTGGGCTTCTGGCGCTGGCGGGGCCGGTTCCGCCGGCTTTGCCGGTTCGGGCTTCGCCGCAACTGGCGCGGGCGCGGGATTCTGTTTGGTCGCTTCCTGCGTGTTCTCCTTAACGGGTTCTGGCCGCTTGGCAGGGGCTGCGGGAAGGGGGGCTGCGGCGTCCGCCGCCTTTAGGGCAGCGTTGGTTTCGCGAGGCTTGGCCACCGTCTCTGCCGGGCGCTGTTCCTTGTCCGCGTCCGGTAGAAGGCTGGCTGACAGCACAGCCTGCAGTTCCTGTTCGAGATCGGCCGCGAGTGGCTCAGGCTTGGCGACGTCAACCGGTGGCGGTGCGGCGACAGCTGTTTCATTCTCCGCCTGCTTCTTCGGCGGTGTGGCGTCCTTCACCTTGCTGTCCGCTTCCGGAGTGGCAGGCGCTGCCGGGGGCGCCGCGCCCGGCTTCACGCCCGAGAAGGGCCGGGCAAGAGCTTCCTGCAGCTGCCGTGTCATGTCGTCGAGTTCGACCTGCGATGCACGTGCAGAAGCGGGCGCTGCGATCGGTTCAAGGATCGGCTTGGCCGGCGTTGTCAGGGGCGGTGTTGCTGAAGCGGTGACGGCTGGTATGACGGGAGGTGCCACAGCCGGGTTCGGGGCTGTGCGGGCCGCCATGTCGCGCGCCATTTCGGCTTCGAGCGAGGCCACGAAATCATCGGTGGCGGCTGTCCGCGCCGGCGACGTGGCGGGCATGGTGCCGGTTGGCGCGGTGGGTGCTGATGCCGGACGGGCGGCGGCTGCAGTCGACGCCAGTGCCTGTCCGGCTACGGCGGCGGTCGCGGCAGCCATGGCTGCAGCAGCTGGGACAGTGGCCTGTTCCGCAGGTTGGGGGCGTGCCGGAAGTGCCGCCGGTGCGGCGCGGGGTGGCGGCGCTGCGGCGGGTTCAGGAGCAGTCACCGCAGGCTGGCGCGGCTCGGGCGGCAGGGGCATGTCGACTGCCTCGGCAGCCATCGGCACCTGTGCGCGGGCCGAACGCACGATGCTGGCCTCGATCACCAGATCGTTGGGGCCGCCGATCATCACCAGATGCTCGACATTGTCGCGGCGCAGCAGCACGAGCTGGCGTTGCCGGTCCATCTCGAAGACATCGACGATGCCAAGGCGCGGCTGGCGCGCGCGGGCACCCTGGCCGGGGAATTTGAGGCGGCCACCGGTGATGCGTCGCAAGATCAGCCCCGCAACAACCACCAGCAGAAGCACAAATGCCAGGGAGATGATCGCCTTGACCGGCGTCGACAGTTCATTGAAGCCAAACACGATGTCTTCGCCCTTGCACGATGTCTTTGCCATCGAAGGTGCAGGGCCAGCATGCCCTTGGGCCCTGTCCTGCACCCGTGTTCTATATCATTCCGTGCCACTTTGCGGAACTCATGGTTAGCGCCGGGTTAAGATCGATGCCGGCAACGGCCGGTCTTAACGGGGCGTTAACCATGCAGGCGGCAATTATTGCCGGGAGGGTGGCTGGCATTCAGCGCCCCGTCCGCAAGGGGTCACGCACATGGCGATTGGTGGGCTTCCGCTTTTCGATGCGTTGAAGGCACGGATGAGCTGGCATCACGCCCGCCAGAAGGTGCTTGCCGAGAACGTCTCCAATGCCGACACGCCCGGCTTCAGGCCCATGGATGTGAAGCCGCCAGCGCAGGCCACTGGTGGGTTGCAGCTGGCGCGCACGCAGGGCGGGCATATCCCGGTGGGTGGCGCGGGTGCGGGCAGGGACCCATCGCAGCAGCGCCGGTTTGAGACCACGCCCTCGGGCAATGGCGTCAATCTCGAGGACGAGATGATGAAGGTGGCCCAGAACAACCAGGATTATCAGCTCGCCGCGACGCTCTACCAGAAGAGCCTCGGGCTGATGAAAACCGCCATCGGCCGCCGCTGAGGAGCCCGCATCATGGATCTGCTCAAGAGCATCGTCGCCGCCGCATCGGGCCTTCGGGTCCAGTCCGGCCGCATGAAAGTGATTTCCGAGAACCTCGCCAATGCCGACTCGACCATGGATCGGCCCGGTGCCGACCCCTATCGGCGCAAGGTGCCAACCTTCAAGGGGCAGCTCGACCGGGAACTCGGCGTGCGCACCGTCGAACTTGGCCGCGTCCGCACCGATACCTCGCCCTTCCGCACCCGCATCGAGCCTGGCCATCCGGCGGCGGATGCAAACGGTGAGGTCAAGCTGCCGAATGTCAATTCGCTGATCGAGACCATGGACATGCGCGAGGCCCAGCGCAGCTACGAGGCCAATCTGAACGTGATTTCGTCGGCGCGCCGCATGATCTCGCGCACCATCGAAATCCTGCGGGCCTGACGGCTGATTGTGGAGGGCTGATCCGATGACAACCTCATCCTTCGTGGCGGGTGCCTACAACGCGGCCCAGGGCCTTGGCGGCAAGAGCCTGCTGGCCAAGCCGGCGCAAGGTGCCGGTGCCGTGGGCGGGCAGATCCCCGACTTCTCGGCCATGGTCAAAAGCGCAGTCGAGGGTGTCGGCGCTGCCGGGGCCAAGGCCGACCAGCAGGTTGCCGCTGCCGTGAGTGGCCGGGCCGACCTCGTCAACGTCGTGACGGCGGTGGCCGAGAGCGAGGCTGCCATCGAGACGCTGGTGGCGGTGCGTGACCGCATCATCGCTTCCTACGAGGAAATCATGCGCATGCAGGTGTGATGCCTGCCTGATCTGTTTCTTCTCCTGCCCGTTCCCCAATTTTTCCTTCCGTTGCCAACCGAAAGCCAGGTCCATGACCGGAGCCGTGATCCTCGACATCGCCCGTGACGGCATCGTCACCTTCCTCAAGGCGGGGGCGCCGGTGATGCTGGTCGCGCTCGTCATCGGCCTCGCGATCTCGATCCTGCAGGCCCTGACCCAGGTGCAGGAGCAGACACTGGTGTTCGTGCCGAAGATCATCGCCGTGTTCGCCTCGATGATGCTGTTCCTGCCCTTCATGGGCGACGCGCTGGGAAGCTATATGATGCGCATCGCGGCGCGAATCGCCTCCGGCGGCTGACGGTGTTGATGGCACCGGCCTCCTGCGGAGACGGGCGCATCGCACGGGCAGTCGCTGCCCTGTGCAAGGAGAGCCATGACCATCACCATCCTGCCGGAACTGGCAGCCCTGTTCATGCTCGTGTTTGCGCGCGTGGGCACGATGGTGATGCTGATGCCCGGACTCGGCGAGCGCTTCGTGCTCAACCGGGCCAAGCTGGCGATCGCGGTGTTTCTGGCGTTGCTGCTGATGCCCGTCGCCCGGCCACTGATGCAGGTGCCATCCGATCCGGGTCTCTTGATGAGCCTGCTGATCTCGGAAATCCTGATCGGGGCCATCCTCGGGCTGTCGGCACGGCTGATCATGGCTGCGCTCCAGACGGCGGGCGTGATCATGGCCAACCAGATCGGACTTGGTTTCGCCACGGCGGTCGATCCGGCTATGGGGCAGCAGAACCCATCGATCGGCAACTTCCTGTCGATCCTCGGGATCACGCTGGTGCTGGTCATGGACCTGCACCATCTCGCCATTGCGGCGATCCACAACAGCTACACGATGCTGCCGCCCGGCGCTTACCCGTCCGTGGGCGATGCCTCGGCGCTCGGCCTGCGGGCGGTGAGCAAGGGCTTTTCGATCGCGGTGCAGATGTCGGCCCCGTTCATCGTGTTCGGCCTGCTGTTCAATCTCGGGCTCGGTGTGCTCGCGCGGCTGATGCCGCAGTTCCAGGTGTTCTTCCTCGGAGCGCCGGCCTCGATCCTGATCGGCATGGCGATTCTCGCCGCCATCGTCTCTGTCATGATGACCGTGTTCCTCGGCGAACTCGGCAGCTTCCTGAAACAGCTGGCGGGGTGACCGCCCATGGCTGACGAAAAGGATGATGACGACAAGACAGAAGAGCCGACACAGCGAAAGCTGGAAGAGGCCATCAAGAAGGGCGACGTTGCCAAGAGCATCGAACTCAACACGTTCTTCATCCTGGGCGGGTTCACCCTCGCGATCCTGATCGCCGGTGGCCATGCCGTGCGCGAGACGGCGCTGAGCATGCGCAGCTTCCTGATGAATGCCCATCAGGTGCCGTCCAGCGGGATGACCATGCAATGGGTCTCGGCGCGCGGCTTCGGCGAGGCGATGCTGGCCTCTGGCGGGATCTTCGGCATCGTGATGGTCGCGGCGCTGATCGGCTGCCTGATCCAGCACAGGCCGCTGTGGACCTTCGAGCCGATGACGCCGAAGTTGAGCAAGCTGTCGCTGATGCAGGGCGCCAAGCGCATCTTCGGCAAGGAAGCCATCGCCAACTTCATCAAGGGCATGCTCAAGGTCGTCATCGTCGGCACGGTGGTCGGCGTTGTGCTGTGGCGCGAGCATGACCGGCTCGACGCCTTCACCCGCATGGACATCGCCGCCATCCTGCCAGCCACCGCCACCATCGTGATCAAGATGATGATTGGTGTGCTGGCGATCTATTTCTTCGTCGGCGTGGGCGACTTCGTCTACCAGCGCTTCACCTGGATGAAGCGCCAGCGCATGACCCGCGAGGAGCTGAAGCAGGAATACAAGGACACGGACGGCAACCCCGAGATCAAGGCCAAGCTGCGCCAGATCCGTACCCAGCGCCTGCGCCGCAGGATGATGGCCCAGGTTCCGGAAGCCACTGTGATCGTCACCAACCCGACCCACTATGCCGTCGCGCTGAAATACGAGGCCGGCATGGACGCGCCGATCTGCGTGGCCAAGGGCGTCGATGCGATGGCGCTGAAAATCCGCGAAGTGGCCAACGATCACGACGTGCCGATCATCGAGAACCCGCCGCTGGCTCGCGCGCTGCACGCATCGGTCGATCTGGACGAAACCGTACCGGTGGAGCACTACAAGGCTGTGGCAGAGGTGATCGGTTTTGTCTTGCGCACCCGGCGCAGGCGCGCCTAACTGACGGTGCAGGCTCGCTTTGCCCCGCGATGCGCGAACCATGAAGACTCCCAAGGCATGAAGGCTCGCACGGAATGACGCAGGCAACCAAGGAGCAGCAGGTGCGCAAAGGCCAGCCGGTCACCGGCGGGGCTGCCATCGACCGGTCCGACAAGCCGGGCAGCATCGGCCTGCTGATGCTGGTGGCCGGCACCATCGTGGGGGCCGCCATTGCGCTTGGCTTTCTGGCCAACGAGTGGGCGCAGCCGCTGATCCTCGCGTTCCTTGCGCTGTTGTCGGTGATCGGGGTGTTCTGTCTGTTCGCGCTGTCGATCGGGCTGATCCAGTTCTCCGGGCGCTCGGGCCGCAATGACCTGACCCGCACCATCGTCGATGAGGCCGAGGATGGGGTCATCGTCACCGAGGCTGACAACCGCATCATCTATGCCAACCGGGCCTATCAGGCCCTCTCCGGTGCCAGCACAGTGGCGGATATCCGGCCGGTCGAACGGCTGTTCGCAGGTGGCTCCGATGTCTCGGAGGTCGTCTACCGGCTGGCGCTGGCGGCGCGCGAAGGGCGCTCGCAGACCGACGAGATCAGGTTGTCGCCGCCGCTGACCGGCAAGGGCGATGCCGGCTGGTACCGGGTTTCGGTGAGCATGACGACGCGCGCCGACGGCAAGACCGCGACCTTGTGGCGCGTGCGCGACATCACGCGCGAGCGCATCGGCCAGGAAAACGTCTTTCAGGAACTGCAGCAGGCAATCGACTTTCTCGATCATGCGCCTGCCGGCTTCATGTCGATCGATCCGGATGGCTCGGTGCCCTATCTCAATGCCACGCTGGCCGGGTGGCTCGATTACGATCTGGCCAAGGTCGGATCGGGGGGCTTGCTGCTGAAGGACATCGCGCCGCTCAACGCAGTGGCGCTGGTCTCGGCGATCAGTGGCAAGCCGGGCGAGGTTCGCACGGAAGTGGTCGATGTCGACCTGCGCCGGCGCAATGGCCAGTCCGTGCCGGTGCGCCTGCACCACGAGGTTGCCTTCGGGCAGGACGGAACGCCGGGCGCGTCGCGGACGCTGGTCCTGAACCGCACGCCGGGTGAGGCGGGTGCTGATGCCGGCACCGCTGCCGAGGCGCGGCTGGCCCGGTTCTTCAACAACACCCCGATGGCGATTGCCACCGTGGGGGCTGATGGCCGGATCGTGCGCTCGAATGCAGCGTTCGCGCGGTTGTCGGTCGGCATTCCCGCCACCGGGCTGCGCAACCTGATCCGGGACGCTGACTGGGCTGCGCTCCAGCCGGCGCTGAGCGCCGCCGGCAGTGGCAGCGCCGACATCAAGCCGCTGGACGTGTCGATCGTCGGGGAGGGGGACCGGTCGGCGAGGCTGTTCCTTGCGCCCGTGTTCGATGGCGAGGGCGGCGAGGAAAAGGCCATTGTCTACGCGCTGGAGACCACCTCCGAGCGCAAGCTGAAGGAGAATATCGACCAGGCGCAGAAGATGCAGGCTGTCGGCCAGCTCGCCGGCGGCATCGCGCACGATTTCAACAACGTGCTGCAGGTCATCATCAACGCCTCGGATTTCCTGCTGGCCAGCCACAAGCCCACCGATCCGTCCTTCCAGGACATCATGCAGATCAAGCAGAACGGCCTGCGTGCCGCTTCGCTGGTGCGGCAGCTGCTGGCCTTCTCGCGCCGCCAGACCCTGCGCCCGCAGGTGCTGGAATACGGCGATGTGCTCTCCGACCTGTCGCTGATGCTGAAACGCGTGGTCGGCGATACGATCGGCCTCGACGTGCGACACGGCCGCGACCTGTGGCCGATCAAGGCCGATGTGGGCCAGCTTGAACAGGTCATCGTCAACCTCGCGGTGAATGCACGCGATGCGATGAAGCCGGGTGGCAAGCTGACCTTGCGCACCCGCAATGTGACCGAGGCTGAATCGCGCAGCTTCAACTATGCCTCGATGCCGAAGGGCGATTATGTGCTGCTCGAGGTGGAGGATACCGGCTCCGGCATCCCGCCCGAATTGCTCGACAAGATCTTCGAGCCGTTCTTCACCACCAAGGATGTCGGCAAGGGCACCGGGCTCGGGCTGTCGATGGTCTACGGCATCGTCAAGCAGACGGGCGGGTTCGTGTTCGCCGAGTCGGTTGTCGGGCAGGGCACGACCTTCCGCATCTTCCTGCCGCGCCATGTCGCCACCGCCGAGGAAGAGGCCGCCGAGGCCAAGGCCAAGATCGCCGCTGCCGCGCCCACGGCTGCGGTCGATCACACGGGGGCCGGCACCATCCTGCTGGTCGAGGATGAGGACGCCGTGCGCGCCCTCAATGCCCGCATGCTGATCAGCCGCGGCTACACCGTGATCGAGGCTGATTCAGGGGTCGCGGCCTTGCGCGAACTTGAAGCCCATGGCCGCGATGTCGATCTCGTGGTCTCGGATGTGGTGATGCCCGAGATGGACGGCCCGACACTTCTGGGCGAGTTGCGCAAGCGCAATCCCAAGACCCGTTTCGTCTTTGTCTCCGGCTATGCCGAAGAGGCCTTCAAGAAGAACCTTCCCGAGGGCGAGAGCTTCCACTTCCTGCCCAAGCCCTTCACCATGAAACAACTGGTGGAGACGGTGAAGGCGGCGATGGGGTGAGAGTGCGGTCGCAGATGGCTTGACTATGTAAAGGACAAAACACTTACGATGCCCGTTCCCGCCCAGCCCAAAATTTACCACATCGTCCACTCCGACCGTTTGGCATCAATCATCGCGGACGGTTTCCTGTGGTCGGATGCGGCAATGGTTCAGCGCCAGGGCGTCGGCACAACGATTGGCATGAGCAATATCAAGGCTCGTCGTCTGAACGAGCTCAGCTTGAGCTGTTATCCGAACCTGCGCGTTGGGCATTGCACACCGTTCTATTTTTGTTCTAGATCGGTGATATTGTACCTTATCTACCGAAGGAACGAGGAACTCACCTACAAAGGCGGGCAGGAACCGATCGTCCACTTCGAGGCTGATCTCCACGCGACGATTGCTTGGGCGCAGCAGAACAATCGGCGCTGGGCGTTTACCCTGTCGAATGCTGGTGCGTATTACTTTGAAGACCGGTCGGACATCGCCCACCTCGGCGACATCAATTGGGATGCCGTTGAAGCGCGCCAATGGTCCGGAAATGGCGTTTCGCGGTCGGTGAAGGAAGGCAAGCAGGCAGAATTCCTGATTGAACATGCGTTCCCCTGGCAACTCGTTGAGCGGATTGGCGTCTTCTCGCAGGGATACGTGCAACCTTTATCGCAGGCGATGCAAGGCGCAGCCCATAGGCCGAGGATCGAAATAAGAAGAGATTGGTACTATTGAGGGAGGATGGCGATGATCGAGTTCAAAACAGGTGACATCTTGAGGGCGGACGCGGAAGCGCTCGTCAACACGGTCAACTGCGTCGGCATCATGGGCCGCGGCATCGCCCTTCAGTTCAAGAACGTCTTCCCGGCGAACTTTAAGGCTTACGAAGCTGCCTGCGCGCGCGACGAGGTGCAGCCGGGCAAGATGTTCGTGTTCGAGACGCAGACGCTGACCAACCCCAAGTTCATCATCAACTTCCCGACAAAGCGCCACTGGCGCGGCAAGAGCCGGATGGAAGACATCGACTCGGGCCTCAAGGCTTTGGTCGAAGAGATCCGCACCCGCAGTATTCGGTCAATCGCGATCCCGCCGCTGGGCAGCGGCCTCGGCGGGCTTAACTGGGCCGAAGTGCGCCCTCGCATCGTCGAGGCCCTGCATGGCCTCAATGACCTTCAAGTGATGGTGTTCGAGCCGAACAGCGCCCCCGTAGGCACCAAGTCGCGCGAGGTTCCAAACATGACGGCGGGCCGCGCCGCACTCGTCGTGCTGATGCACCGCTATCTCGGCGGATTGATGGACCCGTTCGTGACGCTGATCGAAGTTCAGAAGCTGATGTATTTCATGCAGGAAGCGGGCGAGCCGCTGCGCCTGAACTATATCAAGCACCATTACGGCCCCTATGCAGACAACCTGCGGCATGTCTTGACCAAGATCGAAGGCCACCTCGTGTCGGGCTATCACGACGGCGGCGACGCTCCCGAAAAGCAGCTTGAACTCGTGCCTGGTGCGGTGAAGGACGCGGAGGCCTTCTTGAGCGACGACGGCGACACCAAGACCCGTTTCGACCGGGTAGGCAAGCTGGTTGAAGGCTTCGAAACTCCGTTCGGGCTGGAACTGCTTGCGACGGTCCATTGGGTCGCAAGTCGAGAGAGCGCGATAAGCCCCGAGGATGCTATCGCCAAGGTTTACGCTTGGAACGATCGCAAGAAGCGCTTTTCGCCGCGCCAGATCGGCATTGCGTTCAATACGCTTCATGAAAAAGACTGGCTGAACCGTCGACTATGATCGACTGACGGTCGCCTTTTCATCCATCTAGAGCGCGCAACTCCCCAGCAAACCTTTTCCAGTTCGCCACGTAGCCGGCGGCGCTGGCTGTCAGCCTTGCGGCGGCGGCATCATCGAGGGTGCGGATGGCGCGGGCCGGCGAGCCGACGATGAGGGAATTGTCGGGGAATTCCTTGCCTTCGGTGACCAGCGCATTGGCGCCGACGAGGCTGTTCTTTCCGATTTTCGCGCCATTCAGGATCGTCGCGCCCATGCCGACGAGGCTGTTGTCGCCGATGGTGCAGCCGTGCAGGATCGCGTGGTGGCCGATGGTGCAATCGCTGCCGATGCTCAGCGGGAAGCCCATGTCGGTATGCAGCATCGCATTTTCCTGGATGTTGCTGCGTGCGCCGACCGAGATCAGTTCGTTGTCACCGCGCAGGACAGCGCCGAACCAGATGCCGACATCCTCTGCCAGCAGAATGTTGCCGATGACATGGGCACCGGGTGCGATCCAGAACCGGCCTGCCGGCGGCAATTGCGGAGCAAGGTCGGCGAGGGCGTAGATCGGCATGGTTCGGGCTCCTTCGGCGCGTGGGTCGAGGCTCAGACGTGTGGCGATGATCTGGCTGACAAGGGCGTGATGGCGGACAGGAAGTCGCTGATCGCCGCGATGAAATCGTCATTGCTGTCACCGGCCACCATGTGGCGGGCCTTGGCCACATCGACACTTGTCATGGTGCGGGCGACGGCGAGGAATTCCTGCGCCGCTTCATCCGTCACCAGTTCGCTGAAGGCTCCGCGCACCAGAAGGCCGGGGACGGCAAGCAGCGCCGCCTGACGCATCAGGGTGTCGCGCACCGCGTCCCACTCGGCATTGACCGAGCGCGGTCCATCGAGAAAGCGCGGGTCCCAATGCCAGCGCCAGCGGCCGTCCGGGTCATGGCGCAGGTTGCGGCGCAGGCCATCGAGAGAGGACGGGCGAGGGCGGTGTGGCAGATAGGCCGCGACGGCATCGGCGGCTTCCTCGACGGATGCAAAGCCTTCTGCCGCGCGGGCCCGCATGAAGCCCTGGATGGTGTCGACGCCGGCCGGGTTCATCTGCGGCACGATGTCAACCATGCACAGGGCCGAGAACAGCGGGTCAGCCGGATCGTCGAGGGCAAGCAGGGCCGCGATGCCGCCGAGCGAGGCGCCGATCACCACTGGTTTCAGCCCGGTTTCGGCGCCAATCTGGCGGGCGACGACCTGCGCATCGCGGGCGAAGTCCGGAAAGGCATAGGCCCCGTCGGCAGCCCAGTCGCTTGCGCCATGGCCGCGCTGGTCAAGCGCGATGACCTGCCACGAGCCGGCGAGGGCGAGGCCTGTCTTGCGCCAGGCATGGCGGGTCTGCCCGCCGCCATGCAGCAGCAGGGCACTGCGCTGCGCTGTGCCGTAGACCGTGGCCACAAGCTTGCCGCCATCCGCCCCGCGATAGCTGCGCTGGTGGCCGGTCCTGTCGGCTGGCGGGCGGCTGATCGTGTCGGTCATGGGTGTCCAATCATGGGCGACGTGCGAGGAAGTCGAGCACGCCTTGCTTGTGCGTGCGGTCGCCCACAGCAAGGTTGTGGTCCCGGCCCGGAATATCCAGAACCTCGCCGTGAGGCAGCAATGCGGCGAGGGGTGCGGCAAGCCCCGCAATGTGATCGGCTGTGCCGACCGACACCAGCACAGGCACGGCGATGCGCCGCACCTCGTCCTCGCTCAGGGTCTGGCGCGAGCCGCGAATGCAGGCAGCCATGGAGGGCAGGTCGCTGCCCGTGGCCTCGGCAAAGGCGCGGAACATGCGCTGGGTCGGGTCGGTCAGCTCGCTAACATGGGCGACCTCCATCGCATCCGCGATGCCGACCGGCAGGCCGACGCCATCGATGAGCTTGATGCCGAGACCACCAAGCAGGGCTGAGCGCACCCGGGCCGGATGGGCGAGCGCGAGATGGGCGGTGATGCGCGCCCCCATGGAATAGCCCATGACATCGGCACGGGCGATGCCGAGATGGTCCATGAGCCGGACCACGTCCTCGGCCATGATGGCAGCGTGATAGGCCGCCGGGTCATGCAGGCGCTCGCTCTGGCCGTGGCCGCGATTATCGAGCGCAATGACGCGGCGGCCATCTGCCGTGAGCAGCTTTACCCAGCCGGTATTGACCCAGTTGACCGCGTGGTTGGAGGCAAAGCCGTGGACGAGCACGATCGGTTCGCCCTTGTCCGGGCCAGTGGGCGGCACATCGACATAGGCGATGCCCACGCCACCAGAGGAAAAGCGCTGCATGTTGACGGCCCGCTCAGCGCGACTTGGGCTTGGCGGCAGCCACGCGCACGGCACCCAGCATTTCCGCGCTGGTCCGTGCCTTGGCAGCAGGCCTGCGCGCATGGCGGCGCACGCGCGTCTTGAGAGCTGGCTGGCGCTCCTTCTCGATGGTGCGGCCCACCCGTTCGACCTTGCGCATGACACGCAGGAAGTTTGCTCCGGCCAGACGCGATAGCACCTGCTCGCCATGGCCACGGCGGATCAGCTCGGCAAACAGGGCCGGATAGACCGAGGCATCCTCAAGGCCGACAGGCTGCGGGCCGCCATAGAAATCCCCGCCGATGCCAACATGGTCGGGGCCTGCGAGCTTGAGCAGATATTCGACATGCTCGCAGAACTGCTCCAGCGTGGCTGGCGGAAGCGGGCCAAAATCCGGCGGGTCGTCAAGGGCCGCGATCACGGCCGGGTCGGCATTTGGCCAATGCGCGCGCTTGATCTTCTCGATCCGTCGCCAGAGTTCGGGATTGATGAAGGATGGCACGAAGGTCGCCATGATGATGCCCTCGCTCTCGGCCACGGCCCTGATCAGGCTGTCAGGCGCATTGCGCGGATGCGGGCACAAGGCGTGGGCATTGGAGTGGGACAGAACCACCGGTGCCCGGCTGGTCTTGACCACAGCGTGGGCGGCTTGCGGCGAGGCGTGGGATAGATCGACGATGATGCCGAGGCGGTTGAGCTCAGCCACCAGTTCATGTCCGAAATTGGAAATCCCGCCCGAGATCGGCTTGTCAGTGGATGAATCCACCCAGGGCAGCGAGCCGTTGTGGCACAGCGTGATCAGCCTGACGCCAAGCTGATGCCACATGCGGATCGGGGCCAGCGAGCCTTCGCAGCCGACTGTGCCTTCCACCGACATCAGGGTGCCGATCTTGCCTTTGCGCTTGGCAGCGGAAATGTCCGTGGCCCGGCGGATTGGCATGAAGACGTCGGCATGCAGCGCTTCCATGCGCCGGATCAGGTCGATCTGTTCGAGGGTCACGGTCGCTGGATTGGCGATCTCGCTCGGCAGGAAGGCCGCCATGACCTGGACATTGACCATGCCGGCCTTCAGGCGCGGGATGTCGGTGTCGGTTTCCGGGTGGACCTTGGTCAGGTCATAGGCAGCCAGATCGCCGCCAGATGCCTTGCGCAGCACCCAGGGCAGATCATTGTGGCCATCGATGAGCGGGGCCTTCCTGAGCAGTTCCACCGCCCGCTTGTAAGCCCCGTCCTTGCGTCCGATCTCACGTGCCAGTGCCATTGCGCGTCCTCAACCTGCCGTTGTGCGGGAGCTGGCGAGCGCCAGGGCCGCCGCGCCAAAATCCCGGCGCCGGTTGGCCTGTCGGAGCACCGCCTCGTCGTCGGTGCCCCAGACCGAGGCCTGATAATCCTCATCGACCGAACTTGCCTGCCAGGCGGCATCGACATCAAGCCTGCCATGCGCCAGCGCCAGCGCGATCACGGCCGAGCCGCTGATCGTGGTGGCCGCGCTCAGCGCTGCGAGCGGGACCGGCGCTGCGATGGCTGCCACCGCCTTGGCCAGGCGGTCCAGCGCCTCGGGCGGCTGGGTGACGTGGATGATGCCGCTGGCAGGCTTGAGGTCCGCGCCCAGCGCCTCACGGGTCCAGGCAAGCAGGGGATCCCAGATGGCGCGCTGGCGTTCGGCCAGTTCGCGCGGGGTTTCGGCCCGGTAGCAGATCAGGTCCGAGCCGGCATAGCGCACGATCTCCTCGCGCACCGGAACGTCCGCATCACGCACGCCGTCAATGGCGGCATTGACCAGCCGTGTCAGCGGCATCGCCGCCGGGTTGATCTGTGTGTCCTGCGCCTGCCACTCGGCAGCGACAGCATCAGCAATGGCTTCGTTGTCGACCGCAAGCGGCTGGCGGGTCGGGGTGCGCGCCACCTTGCCGTCGAGCAGCACATGCCACAATCCCTGCCGCAATTCGACCGAGACTGCGGCGTAGAAGCGTTTGGGCAGGACATTGCGCATGCCCCCCTGTGCGGCCTTCATCGGGTCGCGGGGTTCGTGCTCTTCGCGGGCTCCGAACAGGGAGAGGAAAGCGTCAGTCGACATCGCGAAATCTGCTAGCACGCCGGCCCCGGCACGTCAGCGGCAAAGATGACAGAACTGTCATGCTCGCGCCATCGCCGAGACAGGGGCGCAGCGGCATGATGACCCTATCGAGACCCCAAGATCACTCACTGGAACCGGAGACACCCCATGAAACGCCTCAGTCTGATTGCCGCCGCATCCGTCCTTCTGATCGGAGCTGCCGCCTATGCGCAACCTGCGCCCCAAACCTCTGGCCCATCCGGCGGCGGGCCGCGCGCCGAGCAGTCGACCAGCCGCATGGAGCGCCGTGCCGCCCGCATGGAAGAGCGCATGAACCGCCGCATCGAACGGCTCAAGACCGACCTGAAGCTCACGCCGGCCCAGGAACCACTCTGGAGCCCGGTTCAGGCCCAGCTGCGCAAGATGCAGGATGAGCGCCGTGCCAGCCGTCAGGCCAACATGGAGCGCATGCGCAATGCAGAGCTGCCCGACAGGCTGGACTTGATGTCCCAGCGCGCGGCAGCCGGCGCCACCAATCTGCGTGAGCTGTCCACCGCGGTGAAGCCGCTCTGGGCCACACTGGATGCCAGCCAGAAGGAAACCGTCCGCAAGAGCCTGCCCGGCGGTCGCTGGCAGGGGCGCGGCGAAGGTGGTGGTGAAGGTCGTGGCGAAGGTCGCGGTGGCCGCGGCGGCGAAGGCCGCAACTGAGCGGCTGGATCGCGGCATCAAGGCAGGCCATCCAGAAAACAGGAAAGCCGCCCGTGAGGGCGGCTTTCGCATGTCTGGCAGAGCTGATGACCGGCGAAGGCCGGCCAGCCGAACTCAGCGCGAGTAGAATTCGACCACGAGGTTGGGTTCCATCTGCACCGGATACGGCACATCGGTGAGCGTCGGAACGCGGGCCAGCTTGGTGGTCATCTTGGTGTGGTCGGTTTCGAGATAGTCCGGCACATCGCGCTCGGCGAGGCCGACCGCTTCGAGCACCAGGATCATCTGCTTGGATGCATCCTTGACGGCCACCACATCACCCGGCTTCACCGAATAGCTCGGAATGTTGACCTTGCGGCCGTTGACCGTGACGTGGCCATGGTTGACGAACTGGCGGGCGGCAAACACGGTCGGCACGAACTTCGCGCGGTAGACCACGGCATCGAGGCGGCACTCGAGCAGGCCGACCAGGTTCTCGCCCGAGTCGCCCTTCATGCGGACGGCTTCGGCATAGTAGCCACGGAACTGGCGCTCGGAGATCGAGCCGTAATAACCCTTGAGCTTCTGCTTGGCGCGGAGCTGGGTGCCGAAATCCGACATCTTGCCCTTGCGGCGCTGGCCGTGCTGGCCGGGGCCGTATTCGCGGCGATTGACCGGGGACTTCGGGCGGCCCCAGATGTTCTGGCCCATACGGCGGTCGAGTTTGTATTTGGCGGCGTGGCGCTTTGACATGTCGCGTGTCCTCTTGGATGCGAGTTTTGAGGACCGCGCCCTCCTGCTCCACACACCGGACCTTGATCCGGAGCGGGCGACAGAACCAGGCTGATCTCAGCCGGTTCACGGGTGCGGAAAAAGCCACGCGGGCCATTGCTGACCCGCGCGACGGGCTGCTTAAAGCCATGAACCGGCTTCGATGTCAACGGCCAACCGGCATTTCCGGGCGATTGCCCTTCAGCGAGCGGCGGCCAGGTTGTGGCACTCCACCCCGAAACCGGCCAGCGCCCTCACCACTGCGGGGCCGGGCTGGCCTGCGCTGAACAAGGCAGACGCCTCGCCGGGAAAGCTGCCGGCCGGGCTCGGGCCGAGCAGTTGCACGACGCGGCGCGCGATCGCCGGAGCCGGATCGATCCAGGTGACCGGCCATGGCGACAGCTCAATCAGGCGTGGCAGCAGCAAGGGATAATGGGTGCAGGACAAGGTGATCACGTCGGTGCGCCGCATCGTCCCGTCAGTATCGGTGACACTGACGAAGCAGGGCGCAATCTCGGCGCTGATCTCGGCGTCGCTGGCGGGCTCGCCATGCATCTGGGCTTCTGCCATGCCGGCGAGGCGCACCGAGCCGACCAGCGTGACCTCGCAGCCCGCCGCATAGCTGCGCACGAGATCGCGCGTGTAGTCACGGGCAACCGTGCCGGGCGTGGCCAGCACCGAGAACAGGCGGCTCTGCGAGCGCTCTGCTGCGGGCTTGATGGCCGGCACGGTGCCGACGAACGGCGTGGAAAACCGTGCGCGCAGCGCCGGCAGGGCCAGGGTCGAGGCCGTGTTGCAGGCCATCACCACGCAATCGGGTTCGTGCGCCGCGATCAGGCCAGCCATTTGGTCCAGCAGCCGGTCCACGAGATCCCGCTCGGGCCACGCGCCATAGGGGAAGGCGGCATCGTCTGCCACATAGATATAGCTTGCATCGGGGCGGGCGCGGACGATCTCGCGGAACACCGTCAGGCCACCAAGACCTGAATCGAACACCAGAATCCGGGGCGCGCGGCTCATCATCACTACGGCCTGATGCGCCTGTCCGGCCAGAAGATCAACGCCCTGCACCCGTCTCGCATCCCGTTGTCGCAAGCTGCGATCATGCCCACCGGATGGTTGCCAAATCCTGAAAAGAAGCTGCGTTCATGCCCTCAGGCTGGCAGCACAGGCGCGCGCCGCCTGCCATGCGAACAAGGTCGCGCCGCCGACCGTCATCGCGCCGCCTCCGCCCGTCGCCTCGCCGGCGAACCAGAGCCTTGCCGCGACCGGTTCGGCCAATGCTGCGCGGGCAGCGCTCCTTCCGGGCCGGCAGACCGAATAGGAGCCCCGCGCCAGCGGATCATGCCACCAGGATGCGAGCCGCCCGGCCTTGACCGCGCCGCGCACTGACGCGCCGAGCATGCCGGCCAGCAGATCGGTGACGTGGCTGACGGCTGCCGCCTCGCCGGCTTTGCCAAGGTCACGGGCGACATCGCCGCCGCAGATCGCCACGGCCAGTGGCTTTCCGTTGGGAAACAGCTCGATCATGGTCATTGCCTCGGGGCGGGTCGCATCCATCAGCGTCGAGCTATCGGACAGCCCGAAGCGCTCGCCGTCGATCCGGAGCGCGATCTTGGTCAGCGCGCCCATGCCGATGCCATCAAGGGCTGACTGATGGCCGGAAGGCAGATCGGGCGTGAAGCGGATGCCGCCCGCCTTGAGCACGCCGACCGGCACGGTGACGATCGCCGCACGCGCTGTGATCGTGCCGCGCGGTGTCGCGGCTTCGATGCCGCCGCTGCCCCAGTTGATTGCAGAGACCGGTGTGGACAGGCTTACCGGCAGGGCCTTGCCATAGGCTTCGACCAGCGCGCCATAGCCGCTGGCGGTGGTGAGGTCAGGGCCGCTCCAGAGGCTCTGATTATCCAGCACGGAGATGCGCTCGCCATCTTCGCCGAGCACGAGCAGTAGCCCGGAGCGCGCGATCTCTCGGCTTTCAGGGGGCAGGTCGGCCACCGCTTCGGCCAGCGACATGTCGCGTCCGCTGGCGGTCACGCGGTCCATGCGCGCTTCCATCTCGCGGAAGGCCTGCCAACGGCGGCCGCGCTCGATCATCCCCAGCGGCTGGCCATTGGCATGGACCTGCCAGCCGCCCATGCGCCAGCCCGAGCCTTCAAGGCTGACACCGAGATCACGGGCGATGCCGACCCAGGGGTTTCGGTCGGCGAAGTGCACAATCTCCGCGCCCGCATCGAAGCCCGCGCCGAGCGATGTGTCCGTGAAGGCGCGACCGCCGATCCGGTCGCGGGCTTCCACCATGCGGAAACTGATGCCAAGGCGCATCAGTTCGCGGGCGGCACTGAGCCCGGCAGCCCCGGCGCCGACGATCAGCACGTCCGCGTCGGCGGCGAAGAGCCGCGAGGCCATGCCCGGCAGCGCGGCAGTGGCAAGGCCGCCGGCCAGCAGGGCGCGCCGCGATGGCGCTGATGATCGGTGGGCTCTGGTCATGCCCCGACATGCCAAAGACCGATGGCAACGCCAAGGCGTTCTGCCATCACTAAGTTGTCAGGTTCCGTCTCTCACGCCTTGGCCAGTGCTGCCAGCATGGCTTTCACGTCCGCCATGGCAGCGGCCAGCGCGGCTGGCTCGCGCGAGCGCACGATGAGATTGGTGTTCGGCTGGCCCGCCTCGTCCCAGAACGGGTAGGAGCCGATCATGGTGGCGGGATGGGCCTTGGCGACAGCGCGCAGCGGCTCGCCGATGTCACCTTCGCGCATGTCGGCGCGCACGCTCTCCGAGATCAGCTTCACGCCTGTCTGGAGCGTGGGGGCAACTGCATCGAGCATGGCCTGCATGATCACCGGCACACCAGCCATGACAATGACGTTGCCGATCCGGAAGCCCGGCACCTTGTTGTAGCTGTTGTGGACCAGTTCCGAACCTTCGGGCATCCGCGCCATGCGCAGCCGGGCCTCGTTGAGTTCCTCGGGCTTGAACCGTTCGCGCATCATGGCCACGGCCCGCGGATCGACATCGATCGGCACCCCGAACGCCTTGGCCACGCAGTCCGCCGTGATGTCATCATGCGTCGGCCCGATGCCGCCGGTGGTGAAGACATAGCTGTAGCGGGAGCGCAGGGCATTCAGCGCGGCGACGATATCCTCTTCCTCATCGGGGACAACGCGCACTTCCTTCAGGTCGATGCCGATGTTGGTCATGTATTCGGCGATGTAGCCGATGTTCTTGTCCTTGGTGCGCCCGGACAGGATTTCGTCGCCGATGATCAGCAGCGCGGCGGTGATGATGGCGGGATCTGGCATGGGGTTTCCTCGGGTGATCAGGGGGATGGCGCGCACCGCGTTCCCCGCACAGCCGGGATCGTGGTAAGCGCGCGGCATACGACGCACAAGTGGAAATGCCCCGATGAAATTGCCGCCCCTGATCACCGGCCGCCTGATCCGCCGTTACAAGCGCTTTCTGGCCGATGTTGAACTCGAGAGCGGCGAGGTCGTGACCGCCCATTGCGCCAATCCCGGCTCGATGATGGGGCTGAATGCCCCCGGTCTTCCGGTCTGGCTCTCGGTGTCGGACGATCCAAAGCGCAAGCTTCGGTATTCATGGAAGCTGGCCGAGATCGATTTTGGCTGGTGCGGGCCGCAACTGGTTTCGATCGATACAGGCCACCCCAACACGCTGGCCGAGGAGGCGATCCGTGCCGGCGTCATCGCGCCGCTGGCTGGCTACGCGATGGTGCGGCGCGAGGTCCGCTATGGTCGCAACAGCCGCATCGATCTGCTTCTGAGCAGTGGCGACGAAACCGGCAGCCAGCGCCCGGACTGCTATGTGGAAGTGAAAAACGTCCACCTGATGCGCCAGCCGGGACTGGCCGAATTTCCCGACTCCGTGACCAGTCGCGGCGCGAAGCACCTGGAGGAACTTGGTGACATGGTGGAGGCCGGCCACAGGGCCGTGATGTTGTTCGTGGTGCAGATGGCGGCCGAGCGGTTCGCCATCGCCAGCGCCATCGATCCTGCCTATGGCGCTGCGCTGACGCGTGCCATGGCGCGCGGGGTCGAGGTGCTGGTGCATGTCTGCACGATGGCCACTGACCGGATCGATCTGGCCGGGGCCATCCCGTTCGGAGACGATGGCGCGCCTGTCAGCCCTGCTGCGGCGGACGCTCGAAAATGAAATTCAGGCGTGTGTGCCGGGTCAGGCGGTAGCCGGCCCTGTCGAGCAGAGGCCTGAGGTCGACATTCCACTTGGAGGTCGAGTCCTCGATGATCAGCAGGCTCGGCCAGAGATGTTCGTTGCCTGGCGCGAGGAAGGGCTCGAGGATCAGGTCTTCCGCGCCCTCGACATCGATCTTCATGCCATCGACGCGGGCAAAGCCCTCCGAGGCCAGAAGGTCGACCAGCGGCAGCGCGGGGGCTTTCACTGCCTGCGCCGAGGTGGAATTGAGCACGCGCACGCTCGATTCGCCCTCGTTGCGCGGATCGAGGAACAGGGTCAGCTCGCCGGCCTTGTCGGCGACGGCGCAGGCGACGGCCTTGACCGTGCCGAACGGGTTGAGGCCGATGTTGTAGGCCAGCTTGGCAAACACGCGGGGCTGCGGCTCGACGGCCAGAATGCGGGCACCGGGGCCTGCCAGCCCTGCCACAAACAGTGCATAGGCGCCGACATTCGCGCCGATGTCGACGAAGCGGTAGCCGTCTCGCGCATGGTCCTGCACGTGGCGGCGCAACGCGGCCAGTTCCTCGATGTCGAAATGCTGCGGCATGAACAGCACGCGCTTCTCGCAGACATTGCTCTGCGGGTGGATTCGCATGCGGGCACCGAGCGTTTCAGTATCCACCGGCGCGCCCTTGAGGTGTGCGATCGCCAGCCGGCGCAGCAGGAATGCGAAGCGGCGGCTCGCCCAGGCGGAGGTGCTGGCGCGCGTGTGGCGGATGGCCCAGGCGACGAAGCCTTGAGCGGTATAGGTGCCGAAGGCGGGCGCTTCGGTCTGGCTGGTGCTGGCTGTCATTGCCAGCCGCTTAGCATCTGGCGGGCAGGGCGCAAAGGGGCAGCCGACAACACACCAATCGGCATGCGACAACCAGCCCATGGGCGAAGCCGGTCTTTACCTGCCGGCGAACTTGCGCGATAGCCACGTCGGCGGCATCCTTGTCTGAACAAGTGGGGTGCCTTGCCGGGTCGCGGGGTTCCCCGCCAGCGCACGAGACGACACCATGGCCACGGACGACGCCAGCACCGGCGTGCGACGCCGCACCAACGAGATCAAGAGGCACGGGCCCGAGGCTTTCGCGGCCATGCGCAAGGCTGGACGGCTGGTGGCCGAAGGGCTCGACATGATCGCCGCGCATGTGCGGCCCGGCGTGCTGACCTCCGAACTCGACCGCCTGATGTTCACGTTCGCGATGGACAACAAGGCTTACCCGGCGACGCTGAACTATCGCGGCTACCGCTATTCGATCTGCACCTCGATCAACCATGTGGTCTGCCACGGCATGCCCGATGACAAGCCGCTGCGTGATGGCGACATCATCAACATCGACTACACGCTGATTGTCGATGGCTGGCATGGCGACGCCAGCCGGATGTATGGCGTGGGCGGGCTCAACCGCAAATCCGAGCGGCTGTGCGAGATCACCCACGAGAGCCTGATGCGCGGGATCGCGGCGGTGCGTCCCGGCGGGCACTTCGGCGATATCGGCCATGCGATCCAGTCCTATGCCGAGGGAGAGCGCTGCTCGGTGGTGCGCGATTTCTGCGGCCACGGGCTCGGCCAGCTGTTTCACGATGCGCCCAACATCCTGCACTATGGCGCACGCGGCGAAGGCGCGATGATGGAGCCCGGGATGCTGTTCACCATCGAGCCGATGATCAACCTCGGCAAGCCGCATGTGAAGGTGCTGGCCGATGGCTGGACTGCGGTGACCCGTGACCGTTCGCTGTCGGCCCAGTTCGAGCACACCGTCGGGGTGACCGATACCGGTGTCGAGATTTTCACGCTGTCTCCTGCCGGGCTGGATTATCCGCTCGGCAAGCAGGGCTGATCCCTTGCCGGCCTGCCGCGATGGGATCTGATCCTGCTCCGGACCCGCACTACCTCGGACACCGCGACCGGCTGCGCGAGCGCTTCCTGACAGCCGGGCCGGATGCGCTGGCCGACTACGAACTGCTCGAACTTGTGCTGTTCCGCTCGATCCCGCGTCGCGACGTGAAGCCGATTGCGAAGGAGTTGATACGCAGATTCGGATCCTTCGCCGAAGTGGTTGCAGCGCCTCAGCATTTGCTGACCGGAGTGCCCGGTGTCGGCGAGGCGGTCGCCGCCGATCTCAGGATTGTGGCGGCCGCGGGCCAGCGCCTTGTCAGGGGGCAGGTGACGAAGCGTGCCGTGCTCGGAAGCTGGACAGCGGTGATCGATTATTGCCGCGCCGCCATGGCCTTCGAGGCCCGCGAGCAGTTCCGCATCCTGTTTCTCGACAAGAAGAACGCCCTGATCGCCGATGAGGTGCAGCAGGTCGGCACGGTCGACCACACGCCGGTCTATCCGCGCGAGATCGTGCGCCGGGCGCTGGAATTGTCTTCCACAGCCATCGTGCTGGTACACAATCATCCTTCCGGTGATCCGACGCCGAGCCAGGCCGACATCACCATGACACGCGAGATCATTGCAGTCGCAAAGGCGATGGGCATCGTGGTGCATGACCACATCATCGTGGGCCGCGACGGCCATGCGAGTTTCAAGGGCCTAAGGCTGATGTGAGGCCGCATCATGCGTCCAATCTCCCACTGGCCTCGCTCCTGATGGGGCCTTATGGTGCGCGCCAAATCAGAAGGCTGAGGAGTCGATCATGGCCGAGAAGGGTGTTCCGCACTTCCACAACGAGCCCGGCGTGCCGGTCGTCAAGGTGGGCTCCAAGGAGTTCATGTGCATCGGGGCCAAGCCGCCGCTCGATCATCCGCATGTCTTTCTCGACATGGGCGATGATGGCGAGATCGTCTGCCCCTATTGCTCGACACTTTATCGCTACGACGCCGCGATCGGCGCAGGTCAATGTGAGCCTCAGGCCTGCGAATGGGCCGGCGATGCGGCCAAGGCTGCCTGACGCACGACCTCGAAGCCGCCCGTGACCAACCTTCCCGTGCTGATTGCCGGGGCCGGCATTGCCGGCCTGACGGCTGCCGTGGCGCTTGCCCGCGCCGGCGTGCCTGTCGTGCTGGTCGAGCGGCGTGCCGGCTTCAGCGAGGTTGGCGCCGGGCTTCAACTCTCGCCCAATGCGACCAGCGTGCTTGACGCACTCGGGCTCGCCGCAGGGGTCGGGCGGCATGCCGTGTCCCCGCGCCGGCTGGATATCCGGCATTTCGGTGGTGGTGAGCCCTATGCCGGCATGCCGATGCGGACGCTGGCAGAGCCTGACAACGCCCCGTTCTGGTGCCTGAAGCGGGCCGATCTCCAGACTGCGCTGCTTGATGCCGCGCGGATGACGCCGGGCATCCGGCTGCTTGTCGGCCGCTCGGTCAAGGCCGTGGTCCAGCACCCTGGAGGCGTCGGTGTTACCATCGAATCCGGGCGCGGGCAGGCCGAGGTCATCGAAGCCTGCGCCGTCATCGGTGCGGATGGGCTCTGGTCCGCAGTGAGAAAGCTGGTCGGGGATCGGTCCGAGCCGCGCTTTCTGGGCTATGAAGCCTGGCGGACGCTGCTTCCTGTTGCGGCGGTCGATGCCTTTGTCAGCCTGCCTGCCGTCAACCTCTGGCTCGGCACAGCCGGCCACGCCGTCCACTATCCGGTGGCCGAGGGCCGCGAGATCAATCTCGTGCTGATCCGCCGCGCGCAGGAGCCATCACCCGAATGGACGAGAGAAGGCGATCCGGCCAGGCTTTCCGGCTTGCTGAAAACCGCCGCTGCGCCTCTGCGCGGACTGATCGAGGGCGCTCCGGGCTGGCAGGTCTGGTCACTGTTTGATTGTCCGCCGGCCGCCATGGCGCATGGCCGCGTGGCGCTGATCGGGGATGCCGCCCATCCTGTCCTGCCGTTTCTGGCGCAGGGTGCCGGTCTGGCCATCGAGGATGCTGGCTTGCTGGCGCAACTGCTGCCCGCAGCCTGGCTGGCCGATGGCAAGGCAGCGCAGGCGATCCCGGATGCGTTGAAGCGCTTTGCCGGCCTTCGGGCCGCTCGCGTGGCGCGCGTGCAGGAGACAGCCCGCAGCAATGGCCGGATGTATCACGCCGGCTTCCCGCTCAACGTGGCTCGGGACCTCGTGCTGAAACAGCTCGGAGATGCCGGCATGCGCAAGCGCTATGCCTGGCTTTATGGCTGGCGGCTGCCGGCAGCTTCCTGAGAACTTGCATCAGGCGCGGTGCGGCTGGTGCGGACAGCGGGGGTCGAACCCGCACGGTTTTTGAGGCCGAGGGATTTTAAGTCCCTTGCGTCTACCAGTTTCGCCATGTCCGCATTCAGATGGTCCAGCAGCTGCCGCCATCAGCAGGCAGCGACCAGTTTGAGGGTTAGCGCAGCCGGCGGCGCATGGAAAGATGCGCAGGTGTCGGTCCGTCTGGCGCAGCCCTACAGCAAGGTGCGCATGGTCTGCGCCAGATCACGCGTGGCTGTGTAATCGACCTTCCCCGAGCCGAGCACCGGAATGGTCTGGGTGACGAGAATGGCGCGCGGAATCCACAGCTCCGGATAGCCTTGGGCCTGCGCTTCCTTGAGCAGCGCCTTGCGGTCGCCATCCGGCTTCTCTGTGACGAGCACGAGTTGCTCGCCCTTCTTCGGGTCGGGCAGCGAGACGACCACATGGTTGTGCCCCGGCCAGAGCGAGGAGACCATGCTCTCGACTGCCGCCAGCGAGATCATCTCGCCGCCAAGCTTGGCAAAGCGCTTGGCGCGGCCCTTGATGCTGACGAAGCCGGCCTCGTCGATGTCGACGATGTCGCCGGTGTCATGCCAGCCCCCGTCTGGCGCCACGATCGTGTTCGGCCGGTCCGCCAGCAGGTAGCCCATCATGACGTTGGGGCCCTGCACGAACAGCCGCCCGCCCGTGTCGATGCCCTCGACCTTGTCGAGCCGGTGGGCGATGCCCGGCAGCATGCGCCCGACCGAGCCGTGGCGCGCGCCTTCTCCAATGGTGTTGCAGGTCAGCACGGGCGCGCATTCGGTGCAGCCGTAGCCCTCGCAGATAATGGCCCCATAGGGCTCCCACATGCGACGAGTCTCGTCCTTGACGCGCTCGGCACCGGCGATCACGATTCTGACCGTCTTCAGGTCAGCCTCGTCGGCGGCGCGGGCATAGCCTTGCAGGAAGGTGTCGGTTCCCAACAGCACGGTGCAGGCGGTTTCGCCGATCAGCTTGGGCACCTGCTTGTAGTGCAGCGGGGTTGGATACATCACCACCTTCATGCCGTTCAGCAGCGGCATCAGCGTGGCCGCCGTCAGCCCGAACGAATGAAACACCGGCAGCGGGTTCATCACCACATCGTTCGCACTCAGCATGCCGTCGGCATGGGCGAAGATCTGCATCGCGTTGGCCACCAGATTGGCGTGGCTCAGCACCACGCCCTTGGGCTGCCCTTCGGTGCCGGAGGTGAACAGCACCACCGCCTCGCTGTCCACATCCAGTTTCGCGCCGATGGTCGAGCGCGGGGTGAGACTGGCGAATGCGCCGATGATCTTGTCGAGGCTGGTGATCTGCTTGCGCACATCCTCAAGGTAGATGACGCGGCGGCCCTGTTCGAGGGCGGCGACCACGTCATCGAGCTTGCCCTGATCGACGAAACGTCGCGACGTCACGATGGTGCGGACGTCGCCGACCTCGCAGGCTGCACGCAGGTTCTTCAACCCGGCCGTGAAGTTGAGCATGGCCGGCACGCGGCCAAAGGCGGTCAGCCCGAACACGGTGACGGCGATGCCCTGCACATTGGGCAGCAGCACGCCGACCCGTTCGGCATTGGCGGTCAGATCGCGCAGCTTCGCGCCCAGCACCAGCGCGCCCAGCACCAGCCTGCCATAGGTCAGCGGGCTGCGCTCGGGGTCTTCCAGAATGATCTTGTTCTTGCCATGGGCCGAGACGGCATCGAGCAGGGCAGACCAGAGCGTGCGCCGCGTGCGCGCGACGGAGAATTCAATGCCGGCCATTGATGGCTTCGCTTTCGTTGGGCGTTCCTCTTGGCCGGGAAGCTAGAAGAAAGCGGCGGGCAGGGGAAGGGCTGACTTGGAGGGTGAAGCGGCGCTTTCTCCGGGTTTCATACTGTCAACCGAAAGCGACCCCGGCCCCTTCGAAAGGTCCACCGGACCTTTCGATCCGCTGCGCGGACCGGGCCCTTACCCCTTGGTTTCCTTGGCGATTGGCTCGACGTAGGTCATGCCCATGTCCCAGGGGAAATAGATCCAGGTGTCCTGGCTGACTTCCGTGACGAAGGTGTCGACAAGGGGGCGGCCTTCGGGCTTGGCATAGACCGTGGCAATGTGGGCGTTGGGCAGCATTTCGCGCACGACGCGGGCCGTCTTGCCGGTGTCGACGAGGTCGTCGAGCACCAGCACGCCCTTGCCCTTGCCATCGCCGATGGCGCGGATCGAGGGCGCGATATCCTTGACGATCATCAGTTCGGACTGGTTCTTGTAGTCATGGTAGCTGGCGATGCCGATGGTCTCGATCACGCGCAGGCCAAGCTCGCGGCAGACAATGGCCGCCGGCACCAGCCCGCCACGGGTGATGCAGACGATAGCCTCGAACGGCCCTGCATCGGCCAGCCGCCAGGCCAGCGCGCGGGCGTCGCGGTGGAACTGGTCCCACGAGACGGGAAAGGCTTTGGGGGACATGGGGCTGGCCATGATGCTGCGGCTCCGCTGGCTGAGATGTGCCCTGATGCCAAAGCGCAATTGCGCCACGGTCGCAAGGGGCGGGCGGTTCTGTTAAACGGTTTTTCCATGATCAGGATCACACGCTCGCTGGCCATCGACCCGGCGGACCTGTCCGAGAGCTTCGTGCGCTCGTCGGGGCCGGGCGGGCAGAATGTCAACAAGCTCTCGACGGCGGTGCAGCTGCGCTATCCGGTCGACAGGCTTGCCGGCATGCCGGCGGATATGCGCGAGCGTCTTGCCGTGCTCGCCGGGCGGCGGCTGACGGCCGATGGCGAACTGATCATCATCGCCGAGCGCTTCCGCACGCAGGTGCAGAACCGCGAGGATGCGCTGGCGCGGCTCGTGGCGCTGTTCAAGGAAGCGTCGGTGCGGCCCAAGGCCCGCATCGCGACACGGCCCACCCGTGCCTCGAAGGTCCGGCGCGTCGAGGGCAAGGTCAAGCGCGGCGCCATCAAGCGCGCCCGCGGCGGCCCGGCACAGGATGACCATTGAGGGGCGCAGCAAGGCTGCAACGGCCGCCTTCGAGCGAAGTCTGCCACAGACCGGCCCTGACCGGCTGACAGAAGCGCTGTTCTCCGAAACCTGTGTGGATCAATCCACGGTTGCATTTTAAGATTTGGTTCACGCAAAAATGCAACCTTATGGCGAGTTGTTGAAAGTCACTCGCCCATGGTCAAATCGATCAGCGCCAAATTCGCGGCGCCGTTCCTGCTGTTCCTGTTGCCCATCGCGTTCCTCCTGTTCTTCCTTGTCAGCACCCATGACAGGGGCATTGCGACGGCAAACAACGAAATCTCGGGGCTGCCTGGCATCGGCGCGGCGCTGGATCTGAGCAGGGCCATTCTGCGTGCGTCTGGCCGGAGTGCGGCCAGTGAGGCGGGAACCGCGCCGGGCGACGACATGGTGATGGCTGCGGTTCATGCGGCGGCAAGGGTGGCGGAGGCGATCTTTGCGCGGGAGGCTGGCCTGCGCGCTGGCAGCGACCATGCGCAGAGTCTCTTGCAGCAAGGGAACAGAATAGCCCGGCAACTCCAGGGCAAGACCAGCATCGAGCCGGAACAGGCCACGCAGGCGATCGAGCAACTGGCCGCGCTTGTGAGCGCCATCGGCGATGTCTCGGAGCTGATTCTCGATCCAGACCTCGATACCTACTATCTGATGGACATGCTGGTGAATCACGAGCCGAAGAGCCTCGTGCTGCTGGCTGATCTGCGGCGCGAGGAGCTTGCCGCCACCAGATCAGACGGCCTTCGGCCTGATGTCCATGCACGAACCGTCGGTTATCAGCGGGCCTTGCAGGGCCTGCTGTTGAGTGCGGAACGGGCGCACGATGCGCTGGTCCGCCACGCGCGCGACGAGCAGGTGACCGCGCGTGTCACGCCGCCGTTCCGCAGCTATGCCGCTTTGCTGGACAATTTCGATGTGGGCCGGGGAACGACAGCCCAGACGGGCGTCACGGACGTGTTCCTGCCAGAATTGCTCGACGCCGGGAGCAAACTGCAGCACGCAACGACCGGCGAACTGACGCGGCTGCTGTCGCACAGGATTGATACCATCAGGCGGGCGCGCGACCGCCAGATCGTGCTGTCCCTGGTCATGTTTGCGCTGGCTGTCGTCGCGATGCTGCTGTTGCTGTCATTCCTCGTCAACCGGCCGGTGCGAAACCTGACGCGGGCGATGCTGGCTCTGGCCAGGGGCAATGTGAACATCCAGCTCGATCTGGTCGATCGCAGCGATGAGGTCGGAGCGATGAGCCGGGCCGTCACGGTGTTCCGCGACAATGCCATTCGCAAGCAGATGCTGGAAGCGCGGGCCAGGCACGATGCGCAGGCGCTGGAATTGACCGCTAGCACCCTGCAGCGGGCCGAGCGCATCGGCAACATGGGCAATTGGCGGCATGACTTTGCTGACAACAGCACGATCTGGTCGGCGCAGCTTCTCGACATGACAGGCTTCGATCCCGAGCTGGGGCAGCCTCGTTTCCAGGCAGTTCTCGACCGGACCGAGCCGGAAGACAGGGACAAGTTGCGCGCTTTGCTGTCAGAGGCTGCCGATGCGCTCGGACAGCGCGAGACCATGATCCGCTTTCTGCATCTGGAAAGGGGATTGCGCCATTTCCGGATTGTGGTTCAGACCGAGACCGACGCCGACGCCGTAGAACAACTGAAGAGCATGGTCGGGGCGGTCCATGACATCACGGCGCTGAAGGACAACGAACGCAAGCTCGAGGCGCGCATCGAGGCGCTGGCAGAAGCACAGGCCATGGGGCGGATCGGCAGCTGGTCATGCCGGCTCGGCGAGCAGCGGATCGAATGGTCTGATGATATTCGCCAACTGCTCCGCCTCGACGTTTCAACCCGCTTGCTAGGCCGGACTGACCTGCTGGCACGCTGCGTCGGCGAAAGCGCGCGGATGCTGCTCGAGGCGGAAGCCGAGGTGGTGCGCACGCGCGGGGTAAAGTCGATCGATGTCACCCTGCAACGCGGTGATGGCTCGCTGGGTGATTTCACCCTGACCAGCAAGCTCGAGATCAACCGGGATGGTTTGGCCATCGGGCTCTATGGCACGCTTCAGGACATCTCCGAGCGCAAGAATGCCGAACGCGAGCTGGAAAAGCTCGCTTATTACGATCCGTTGTCAGGGCTGGCGAACCGGGCCCTGTTTCAACGAGCTATCCGCCGAGCCATCGACGAAGCCCGGGCCAACGACCGCAGCGGCACCTTGCTTTTGCTGGACCTCGACCGTTTCAAGGAGGTCAACGATAGCCTCGGCCACCATGCCGGCGATGAGCTGCTGATCAAGGTCAGCGAATTGCTGCGCCGGAGGCTGCCGCAGGAGGCATTCCTGGCACGGCTCGGCGGCGACGAGTTCGCGGCCATTCTGGGTGCCTGCGACCGTGACGGCGCGATGCAGATTGCTCGCTCCCTCATCGCGCTTCTGGCCACGCCGATCCAGCTCAGCATGGGAGAGGTCTCGATCGGCACGTCGATCGGCATTGCGATGATCGTCGAGGACGGCACGACGCCGGATGAGCTGCTTGGGCATGCAGACCTGGCTCTCTACCAGGCCAAGGATGGTGGGCGTGCCTGCGCCGAGTTCTTCCACCCGGCCATGTCGGAATTCGCCCAGGACAAGATCATGCTGGCGCGCGATCTTGCCCATGCCATCCGTGCCGACAAGGAACTTTATCTCGTCTACCAGCCGCAGGTCGACCTTGCCAGCGGTTGCGTCACCGGCTTCGAGGCGCTGTTGCGCTGGGAGCATCCGGTGCGCGGCAATGTTCCACCCTCGGACTTCGTGCCGATCGCCGAGAGCTCCAAGCTGATCAGCGATCTGGGCCAATGGGTGCTGCGCGCCGCCTGCCGCCAGATCCGGGACTGGCGCGATGCCGGCCATCCGCTGCGCGAAGTGGCGATAAACGTATCGGCGGCGCAGTTCTGGCATTCGGACATGGAAAAGGACATTGCCCGCGCGCTGGCGGAGGTGGATATCGCGCCGCAATTGCTGTGCATCGAGGTCACGGAGAGCGTGTTCGTCCGCGAGGCCGAGGGGCGCGTGCGCCGGGCGCTCGACCAGATCCGCAAGCTTGGCGTACAACTGGCGCTCGATGATTTCGGCACCGGTTATTCGTCGCTGGCCTATCTCAACCGCTTTCCCTTCGACAAGCTCAAGGTTGACCGCAGTTTCATCGACCATGTCGACCTCGACCCGGAACGCCTGAAGCTGTTGCAGGGCATCGTCAGCATGGCGCGGGCGCTGGGCAAGCGCACCATCGCAGAAGGGGCCGACCGCAGCGCCGAAGTGGCGGTGTTGGCCTCGCTGGGATGCGATCTGGTGCAGGGCTATTTCTATTCGCGGCCGCTGCGCGCGGAGGAAGCAATGGCCCGTGCTTCGGAACTGGAGGAAGCGGCCCTGGGACAAGGAACCCAGGCAGCCTGAGCCTCTGGCCGGTGATGCCCACGTCCTGGTAATGCGGGAAAAAGGCGGGTCCGGCCTTCCGGCAGATGCGGCTCTGCCGAAACGCCGGACCCTGTTTGCGAAACCCGGTCCGGGACGGGTGGGGTGGGACGTGACCGGACTTCGCAATTCCTGTTGTTGCCCAGATTCCCGGGCTATCAATGTCCTGCGGTTGGCGATCGCCCGACGGGCGTCCCGAGCCGCAGGCAGCCTTGCTTCAGCGCAGTGCCATCTGCGGGCCGGTGACGCCGCCGAGGGCGACCCATTCCTGCCGGTCCTGGCTTTCGCGCTTGATGAAGACGTAACCTGTCTGGTGCCAGGCGAGGACGGCGTTGCGCTTGTTGTCGAGGATGAAGTCACCCTTGTCGGTGCGCAGCATCAGCACGGCGTGGCCGGCATTCTCCTCGTCGATCACCACCACGACGCGCAGGGCCCGGCGTGGGATGCCGGCTTCCACCAGCCGCTTGCGCTTGATGTTGACATATTCCTCGCAGTCACCGCGACCATCCTCGGCCATGTCCCAGCGCTCGATGATGCCCCAGTGATCCATGTCGGTCACGGGCTCGATCTCGTTGTTGACCTTGACATTGACGGACGTCACCGTCTTCCAGACCCGGCTGGTGAGCTCCACCTTGTCGGGTTCGGCGGGGTTGACGCTGCATTCGGCCGCATAGGCGCGGTTGGCGCAGAACTGAACCCAGCCGATCGGCGGGCGCGTGTCACCGGAGCGGGCCACCTGGAGGCTCGTTGCCGGGCTCAGTGCGCCGGTCGTGACCGGGCCCTGACGATTGGTCTGTGCTTGCGCTGAGGTCGTTGCCACTGCGCTGATGATGAGGCTGGCTGCCGCAGCTGCCTTGATCCACCCCGGAATAAGTCCATGCTTCTTTGGCATGTGATCTCTCCTGTCCCTGTCCACGGGTTGGGAGATCGCACGGCAAATTGCTGGATCGACTGACCGAAATACCTCGCATTTTATGCAATTCAGCTCATCGCCCGGTTCCCAGGCATCTCGTTCCAGCCAGCGTAAATCGGCATTGAGGCGATTGGATCAAATTGTCGGCAATCGATTCAGGGCTTGCTGTTCGGGGCTTGGCTTGTGCTCTTCGGCGGGGCCTGCCAGAACGACGCGGTCATCGTCAGGGGCTGAGCTGCGCGGCATGCTGCGGGCCTGGCCTTCATCAAAAAGGTCGCGCCCATGTCACGCATCGTTCTGATCACCGGAGGCAGCCGCGGCATCGGCGCTGCGACAGCGCGCCTCGCCGCTGCGCGCGGCTATGATGTCGCCATCAGCTACCGGAGCGAACAGGCCCTGGCCGAAAACCTGGCCGCAGGTCTGGCCACCGAGACCGGCCAGCGTGTCATCGCTGTCCAGGCCGACACGGCATCGCCCGATGATATTGCGCGGATGTTCTCGCAGGTCGATGCGCGGCTGGGACGTCTGACCGATCTGGTCAACAATGCCGGTGTGACGGGGCAGTCGAGCCGGCTCGATGCGGCCGATCCCGCCGTCATCCGCGATTGCATCGATATCAACGTGACCGGCGCGATCCTGGTGGCGCGCGAGGCTGCGCGGCGCATGGCCATGCGCCATGGCGGGGGAGGGGGCAGCATTGTCAACATCTCGTCGGTCGCGGCGCGGATCGGCAGTCCCGGCGAGTATGTCTGGTATGCGGCCTCGAAAGGCGCGATCGATGCGTTCACACTGGGGCTTGCCAAGGAACTGGCGATGGACGGGGTGCGCGTCAATGCAGTGTCCCCTGGCCTGATCGCCACGGACATCCACGCCCGCAGCACCGGCGATGCCGACCGGGTCGAGCGTATCCGCCCTAACATCCCGATGCAGCGCGTCGGCCTGCCCACAGAAATCGCCGAGACGGTGATGTTCCTGCTATCCGACGCCTCAAGCTACACGACCGGCGCCATCATCGACGTGAGCGGCGGCAGGTAGGATGGGGTGAGGTCAACCGACAGGCCGGTTCCGGCCCTGATCTAGTAGACTGCTGAAAAACGCGTCGGTCGTCATTGCGAGGAGCGCAGCGAGGAAGCAATCCAGCACTTGCAGCGTCAGACGTGCTGTTTTCTGCGCCAATTGCAGCCATTCCAGCGAGAAAGAGACTGGATTGCTTCGCTACGCTCGCAATGACGAACTGGACGATGAGTTCTTCAACAGCCCGCTAAAGCTCGATCTGCTCGATGCTGTCGACCACGAAGGCCTTCTGGAACTCGACCGCGTAACCGCCCTCGAACTTCCGGACCACTTTTGCCTGGGTCTTGCCGAGGATGACCGGGTCGGTGATCATCAGCTTGACGTCGGCGCTGAAGGCGGCACCGGACAGGGACATGTCGAGCATCTTGACCGGAACTTCCGTGCCGTCCGACAGCGTGAGCACGATGCGTGTTGCCTTGGGCTGCACCCGGTCATGGCGGCGGTCTTCGGGAAGACCGAGCGCGGCCCGGTTGGCCAGCCAGGTCAATTGTGCGGCCATCTTCTCGCGTTTGCGGCTGGTGGCAATCACGGTCATCCCGAAGCCATCTGCCGTGTGGCGGGCGATGTCGCCCTCGATCCGGCCGATGTGTTCGAGATAGACAATCACCCGCTCGCCGATCCTGCCCTTGACCGGGGCAGTGATGGCCAGTCCGCCCACCGACATGTCGACGCTCTGGCAGGGAAACTCCGTGCGGTTCGACAGCATGTAGCGACCGAGCAACGCGACCTTCACGCGCGCATGCCTGCGGCGTTCAATCGGTCTGGACGCGAGTTTGGGGGCTGCTGACATCGACCGCGCTGTTTCAGGAAGATCTTGATGATCATCCTAGGGTGCGCTTGGTTAACCATGCCTTACACGGGGCGATGTTTGCTCAAAGGTGATCCGCATTTCTGCTGATCTGCGCATTTGGCACTGGAAAGTCGCAGTTGATCAAGCCCTGCCGCCCGTCACTACCGTGAAGCGTGCACGCCGTTCGTCCGGACCGGCTCCGGCGCGGGGAAGTCCGGACGGCCAGATAATTCGCATCGAACGGATCTCGATCCGCGTGACGGGATCGCTGCCGAGCCAGGGTGGAACCGTGACCGGTGACAGCGCGCCCAGCACGCGGGCATGGGTCTTGCCACGATGACGCAGAGGCAGGACTACCATCTCGAAATCAGCCGTCGCTCCTCGGGTGCTCTCGAAAGCGAGTCCCGTCACTGCGCCGGCCGCTTCGTCCATCACCGCGTCGACCATGCGCAGAAGCTCGATGCGGGTGGCGGTATCGGTCCAGAGCGAGGCGAAGGACCGGTCCTTCAACTCGCCGCCGAACAGTGCGCACAGGCGTGTTCCGGCCAACCGGAAATTCAGTTCCTCGCGGGCGTTTTCCAGGATGAAGGTGTCGAGCAGCGCATGGCGCACCGCGCCGGGCTCGATCTCTCCGCGTTCGGGGGCGCTGCGCGAGCCACGAAGGCTGTCCCAATACTGAAAAAGCAATGTTGTGCTCTGGGTCTTCATCTTGGATCCAAACAGGCTTGGCGACGGTCGCGATGGTTCCTTGCCGGTCCCGGTTGCGCCAGTTTCGTGCCGGACTGGCACAGGGCGCGGGGCCTGCTCGGGTTCTTGGTCGTCCAGACGCGATGATTATGCCTTTCGGGCCAGCCTGCGCTGCTAACCGTTTGTTAACCTTAACAATCGGTTGCCGTTGCCAATCCGGTGCTCGGATGGGATCACAGTGTCACACGGATTCTTGGCGCTGCGGACCTCACTCCTTCGCACGGTGCCGGGCACACTCAAGGGTGGCGGTGGTCGTGGCCGGGCTTCGCAAGGGGACCCAACCGGCTCAGGCAAGCGTCAAACGGGGAGGTTGCGGCGACGCAGCTTCCCCCTTTTTTTGCCCGTGGCCATCGCAGGGTCGGCGATGACTTGCGGTGCCGGTCGTCATGGGCAATCGTGGCTCCATGAGTGATCCGGCCATGTCCGGGCCTGCGCCTCCCCGCGAGCCCATGTTCAATCTGCCCCGCGTTGTGCTGGCCGTCATCGCCGTTCTGGTGGCCGTACATCTGTGGCGGCTCGTCCTTCCCTTCGAAAGTGATCTCGGCATTCTGGCCGAGATGGCGGTGGTGCCGGCACGGTTTGCGCTCGAATTCGGCTGGCTTGATCAGGCGCGGATCGTGCAAGAGGCCCTGAGCGGGCTCGATGCCCGCCAGTCTGCCGAGCGCATGGCGGTGGCACGCTATTTCCTGGATGGTGGCGGGCCGCGCTGGTGGAGCCTGCTCAGCTATGGTCTGCTGCATTCGGGCACATCCCACATCGTGATGAACTGCCTGTGGCTGGCGATCTTCGGCAGTCCGCTGGCGCGGAGGCTGGGGCTGGGCGGCTTCCTGCTGCTGATCATGATCGGCACGGTGGCTGGCGCCTTCGCGCACATTGCCGTGCATGCGGCGGATGTCGTGCCGCTGGTCGGGGCCTCGGCGGGCGTTTCCGCTGCCACGGGCGCTGCGGCGCGGTTCGTGTTTTCCGGCGGAACCGGCCTCGGCGCCATGGGGCAGGATGCCGTGGTGCGTGCGCTGCCGGCGCTGACGCTGCCCGGCATGCTCGGCAATCGCCAGACAATGATCTTTGTCATCGTCTGGTTTGTCAGCAACTGGCTGTTCGGGGCGGGCGTGGTGCCGCTTGGCGATGCGGAGCAGTCGATTGCCTGGGAGGCCCACATTGGCGGCTTTCTGGCCGGCCTGTTGCTGTTTCCACTGCTGGATCGCCATGGCCGGCAGGCCCCGGAGCCGACCTGACTGCCCCGTTCAGGGATGCTGGCAGGGCTCAGGTATGGCTTGCGGGGTATGCGACTTTCGTCGCAGACTGCTGACGTGGTCGCCATAAACGCCACGCAGGACAAGCGCTCCGGTTTCAACGGTGCCAGCCACAGGAGGAATTGACGATGAGTGTTGCCAACATTCTGGCCGAGAAGGGCCGCGATGTTCAGACCATCCAGCCGCACCGCACCCTGGCGGAAGCCGCGCGCATCCTGGCGGAGCGCCGCATCGGGGCTGCCGTCGTGACCGGCGCAGACGGCGCGGTGCTGGGCATCCTGTCCGAGCGAGACATCGTCCGCGCCGTTTCGGAGGCCGGGCCCGAGGCGCTGGTTGAGCCGGTTTCACGCCGGATGACGGCCAAGGTCATGACTTGCACCGAAGAGTCCACCATTGAATCCGCCATGGAAGTGATGACCATCGGCAAGTTCCGCCACCTGCCCGTGGTGCAGGGCGGACGGCTCACCGGGATCATTTCGATCGGTGACGTGGTCAAGCGGCACATCGAGAAGATCGAGGCCGAGACGCGCGCGATGCGTGATTACATCGCCACGGCCTGAGGGTCTGTCAGCGCAGCACCGGGCAGGCCGCGATGGCGGCGGTGATGTCGTCGATGGCCCGCTCCGCTGCCATCTGGCCCTGTTCGATGGTCTCCGCCGCGCGGTGGAAATCGAACAGGCCGATCTTGCCAAGGCGGGGCGAGATCATCGCATCAGGCGGATCGCCAGCCAGGCGCGAGCGCGAAATCCGGTCCTGCGTGATGTTGAAGGCATCGATCATCACGCCGACCAGTCCCGGTGCCGGGTTGTCATCGTGCGCGCGGCCCACCAGAGAGCGCACGCGCTGGGCCGCACCCGAGATCGAGGACAGCCAGGTTGCGGAGGGGCGCACATCCAGTTCAGGCGTCATCGACGTCTCGTCGCGGTCGGCGCGGTGTGACTGGATGATGGTGCCACGGCCGCCGGCATCGCCGTTGAGGTTGACGCAGATCACCACATCGGCGCCGAGCGCACGCGCGGCGGAAACCGGGATCGGGTTGACCATGGCCCCGTCCATCAGCCAGCGGCCGCCGAGCTTGACCGGGTCAAACACGCCGGGCAGCGCGTAGGAGGCGCGCATCGCGTCGACGAGCAGGCCATGGGTCAGCCAGATTTCGTGGCCGGTGCCCAGTTCGGTCGCGATGGCGGCATAGTTGACCGGCAGTTCCTCGATCTTGATGTCCATCAGTTCGGTGCCGAGCAGGCGCTTGAGGCGGTCACCCGAGATCAGGCCCGAGCCGCCGATGTGGAAATCCATCAGCCCGACCATGCGGCGCTTGGTCAGCGAGCGCGCCCAGTCCTCCAGATCCTGAAGGCGGCCTGCGGCAAAGACACCGCCCACCAGAGAGCCGATCGACGTGCCAGCAATCACGTCCGGCTTGATTCCTGCCTTGGCAAGAGTCTTGAGCACGCCGATATGCGCCCAGCCACGAGCGGCGCCGCCCCCCAGCGCGAGGCCCAGCCTTGCCCTGCCCACGGGTGCTTCCTGGCGACCGACTGTCTCAATGTTCATGGTGTCTCCGCCCCCTCCAAGCCCGAAGGCGCGGCGCGCAATCCTGTCCCACAGCATGGCATCGTTCCCCCGAACCGCCGGAATGCTGCCAGAATCGCGCCAAATGCACGACAGGCCGTTAACGCACCGCTTCCGCTGTCGCTGATAGCGCCGGCATTTGACGATATGGTGTCTGTTTCATTGTTGGCCGAGCTGTGAGCCGCGATACTGCCTGCGCATCTGCCCGATTGCCGCTCAGTTGCAGATGACCAGCGGACGCAGGGCGACCTCTCCGGTCCCGGTCGGCTGGAGCCTGTAGAAGCAGCTCTTCCGGCCCGTGTGGCAGCAGCCGCCATCGCCGGCGACCTTGACCCTGAGCCAGATCGCGTCCTGATCGCAGTCGATCCGCATCTCGACCACTGTCTGGATCTGGCCCGAGGTATCACCCTTGTGCCAGAGCGCCTGCCGTGAGCGCGACCAGTACCAGGCCTCGCCACTCTCGATCGTGCGTGACAGGGCTTCGGCATTCATGTGCGCCACCATCAGCACCTCGCCGCTGTCGGCCTCGGTGGTGACACAGGTGATCAGACCCGCGGCGTCAAACCTGGGGGCCAGCACGAGGCCCTCTTCGAGCATCTGCTTGCTCGTTGCCTTCTCAAAGCTGTTCACGCCGCGAACCCTCGTCCCATGCAAAAACGCGCCGTTTCCGGCGCGTCGGGACGTTAGCGATGCCGTCCCGTTGCGTCAAAGCCGCGTCGGGACGTCAGTCTGCGCTCACAGGGCCATGCGCAGGGATGGCGACTTCACCATGGTGAAGAACTTGACCTGCTCGGCGGGTTCCTTCTCGAACACGCCGCGATACTGGGTGGTGATGGTCGACGAGCCATGCTTCTGCACGCCGCGCATCGACATGCACATGTGCTCGGCCTCGATCAGGACGGCCACGCCGCGGGGCTGCAGCACCTCGTCGATGACGTTGGCGATCTGTGCTGTCATCGTTTCCTGCGTCTGCATGCGGCGCGCGTAGGTGTCGACGACACGGGCGAGCTTGGAGAGGCCGACCACGCCCTTGGACGGATAGTAAGCGATGTGTGCCTTGCCGACGAAGGGCACCAGATGGTGCTCGCAGTGCGAATAGAACGGGATGTCGCGCACCAGCACGATATCCGAATAGCCATCGACCTCCTCGAACACGCGGTCGAGAATGTCATGGGCGTCTTCGTCATAGCCCTTGTAGAATTCCTTGAAGGCCTTGGTCACGCGCTTGGGCGTGTCGAGCAGTCCCTCGCGGGATGGATCGTCGCCAGCCCACAGGATCAGCGTGCGCACGGCGGCTTCGGCTTCCTCGCGCGTGGGCTGGCGCAGAAGGAACTGGTCGTTCTTCGAGGCCATGTGTGCCGACGCGCTGGCCTGCGCCGACGCGGCAACCGCTGGCGAAACGACGAGGGCAGAGGGCTTAACCACGGGGTTCATGTGGCGCCTACCTTTCTTGGACATTGGACTTTGGTTTACGTGGTCATGTCCGAGGCAGACCACAAGGCGCGGCGCTTGGCCGCAAGCAGCCGGGCTGCGAGGGCCGGCGCGGCAAGGCTCTCGCCATCGGGCAGGCATGCTCCTATATTGGCGTCATCATGCTCTCAGAAGTCTACAACAGGCGCATTCTCGAACTCGCCGCCCATATTCCCCGCATCGGGAGGCTGGGAAACCCGGATGCCACGGCTGTGGCCCATTCGCGGCTGTGCGGTTCGAAGGTCACCGTCGATCTGGCGATGCAGGGCGATGTGGTCAGCGATTTCGCTCATGACGTGAAGGCCTGTGCGCTCGGGCAAGCGTCGTCCTCGATCATGGCGCAGCACGTGGTCGGCTCCAGCGCTGCCGAACTCAGGGCCTTGCGCGAGACCGCGCGGCGGATGCTGAAAGAGGGCGGTGATCCGCCCGAGGGCAAGTGGGCCGACCTTGCGGTGCTTCTGCCAGTGCGCGACTACAAGGCGCGTCATGCCTCGACGCTGTTGACGTTCGATGCCGTGGTCGATGCCATTGGCCAGATCGAGGCGCGCCGCGCCGGCAATCCCGCCCCCAATCCAGCCTGAGCAGACCATGGAAACCGTTTCCGCCCACCTCGCCGCCGCCGGCCTTTATGTCGGCCTGCTGATCCTGATGGGGATCGTGCTGCAAATCCGCGTGATCCGCCTGCGCCGCTCGAAGCTGATCGGCATCGGCGACGGTCAGGACAAGGAACTGGCCCGTGCGATCCGCGTCCACGGCAACTTCGCCGAGAACGTGCCGGTCGCGCTCGCAGGGCTGATTATGCTGGCCCTGATCGACGCGCAGGCCATCGTGATCCACGGGGTTGGTATCCTGCTCCTGACTGGCCGGGTGCTGCACGCCATTGGCCTCACCGGCTCTGCCGGGTCGAGCAAAGGGCGCGTCGGCGGCATGATCCTGACCTTCACCGCCCTGATCGTGACGGCGCTGGCGCTGATCGTGATCGCGATCTGGCGCTGAGGATGTGAGGGCAGACGCATGAGCCCCACAAGGCGTGCCGCCCATTATGCGATCCGGGGCTATCAGCTTTCGTTCTCGGCGTTCGTGGGCCGTCAGTGCCGGCATTGGCCCTCGTGCTCGGAGTATACCGACGAGGCCATCCAGAAGCATGGGGTCTGGGCCGGCTCGTGGATCGGGCTCGCGCGCATCTGCCGGTGCAACCCCTGGGGCACTGACGGCATCGATCTGGTCTGCGAGGAGTTGCCGGAAGGCGCCACCGCGCTGATGCCGTGGCGCTACGGACGCTGGCGCGGCGTCAGCGGGCCACCTGCCGAAACCGGCGAGGTTGCGCCGTTGCAGGATGGCAGCACCATCAGCGCCGCGGGTTCGGACCGACGCTCACCAGACCCGGACGGGAATCGCAGCGTCGCGCCAGTTCCGGCAGGAAACGGTTGAGCGACGCGTCATAAAGGCTGCCCGAGCGCGCCGGTTGTCCGGCCGCAGCCGGAATCAGGTCGAGCTTCCGGTTCTGGGCGGCATCCTCGAAGACCTTGCGAGGGATGCTGCGCCTGATCCACAGATCATTGCCCTGTGTCGTGATCCGCAGGGTGCGGCCCGGCGCGCGCAGGATGTAGTCCCAGCCGCCCGAATCGAACCGAACATTGTCGAGCCCGATGCCTGCCTGTCCTGACTGGCGCGTCATCACCTGGCGATAGGTGACAACATAGAAATTGCACACCACATCGCATTCGAGCAGCAATTCGTGATCGACGGCCATGCGCCCGTCTTCCAGGAGGCGGCCGCTGCGGATGAGTTGCGGGCGTGATGAGGGCGCACTGATCGACCAGATCGCGGCGATCGGCCCGGTGATCTCGCGAGGCGCGACGCTGGCCAGCTTGATGTCGCGCATTTCCGCGCTGGTGATGCGCCGCATCGCGCCCTTGAAGCTGGCCTCGGTCATGATTTCCAGGAAGCGGGCCGCGACGCCCATTTCTGCGACATAGACCGCATGCCGCGCCATGGTGCGCTGGGTCTGTTCGATGTCCCTGAGGCCGAGATCAGCGCGCGCCTTGTTGCCCTCCGCATCAAGCTCGACACTGAACATGTGGACATTGACGGTGGCATCTTCCGAAACGAAGCGCTCGACACCGGCCATCAGCAGCAGCACGCAGGCTGATGAGCAGCCGACATCACGCGTCAGCACCGCATCCTTGTCGCCGACTGTGATCGTGCGCCCAACGGTGGTGTTCATCTTGGCGGCCCGGATGGCGCGGCCAAGTGCCATGGCGGCATTGACCCGACCGCCGGTGGAGTCGAGCACGACTGTCAGCCCATCCACATTGTTGGCCTTGCGGAAGGCGGCGAACTGGGTGGCGCTGTTGGACTGGATCTGGCCGGTAGCGCTGATCCAGCGGCTCGCGCCGCGCGGGCCGTTGCCCTCGGCGAGGCGGAAGGCCATCGGCTCACCGGACGGCGAATAGGTCTGGGCCGGCGGGGTTGTGGCAGGTGCCGCACCTTGGGCCAGGGCAGGCTGCGCGCCCGGTGCCGCAAGGCCCGTCACAAGGGCGACAAGCCCGGCTATGGCGAGAGATCGGGCGATGGCGGGGAACATCACGCTTGTTTGGCCTGTGGCTGTCTTGTATGGCCCATGCAAGGTGTTGGCTGTTTCAGCCGAATGCAAGCCCCTTCGCTGCCGCCTTGCCAGCACGGCCAGACCATCCCGGGCGCGGGTCTGTCGTCGGTGATCACATGCGCGCCTGGACTGTCTTACGGGGTTCGTATCCCCGAGTGAGCAGGAGATGAGCCCCATGAGTGCTCCTTCCCAACCTTCTTCCCAATACTCTGCCATGGTGTCGCTGACCTTTCCGGATGGCGCGGTCAGGCCGTTTTCGACCGGCATCACCGGTGCCGCCATTGCCGGCGGCATCTCGCCGTCGCTGCTGAAGCGCACCGTGGCCATGGCGCTCGATGGCGTCGTCGTTGATCTCGCCGATCCGATTGGCCGGGATGCGCGGATCGAGTTTCTCAACCGCGAGGACCCGCGCGCGCTGGAACTGATCCGGCATGATTGCGCCCATGTGCTGGCCGAAGCCGTGCAGAGCCTGTTTCCGGGCACGCAGGTGACGATCGGCCCGGTGATCGAGAACGGCTTCTTCTACGATTTCTACCGCGAGCAGCCGTTCTCCCCGGAGGATTTCGCCTCGATCGAGCAGAAGATGCGGCAGATCATCGCCGCCGACAAACCCTTCACCAAGGAAGAATGGAGCCGCGACAAGGCGCGCAGCTTCTTCGAGACCAAGGGCGAGGCCTTCAAGGTCGAACTGGTCGATGCCATCCCGGAAGACCAAACCCTGAAGATGTATGCCCAGGGCGACTGGATCGACCTTTGCCGCGGCCCGCACATGACCTCGGTCGGCAAGGTCGGCAACGCCTTCAAGCTGATGAAGGTGGCCGGTGCTTACTGGCGCGGCGACAGCAACAATCCGATGCTCACCCGCATCTACGGCACGGCTTTCGCCAAGCAGGAAGACCTCGACGCCCACCTGCACCAGATCGAGGAAGCGGAAAAGCGCGACCACCGCAAGCTGGGCCGGGAGATGGACCTGTTCCACTTCCAGGACGAAGGTCCGGGCACGGTGTTCTGGCACTCAAAGGGCTGGACCATGTTCCAGCAGCTGACCGCCTACATGCGTCGCCGCCTGCGCGGGGACTATGAGGAGGTCAACGCGCCGCAACTGCTCGACAAGTCGCTGTGGGAAACCTCCGGCCACTGGGGCTGGTATGCGGAGAACATGTTCGCGTCGAAGTCGGCGTCGGGCTTCCTCAACCCCACGGATGCGACCCGCGACCAGCGTGTGTTCGCGCTCAAGCCGATGAACTGCCCCGGCCATGTCCAGCTCTTCAAGCACGGCCTGAAGAGCTACCGCGACCTGCCGATCAGGCTGGCGGAATTCGGTATGGTGCACCGCTATGAGGCCTCCGGCGCGCTGCATGGCCTGATGCGCGTCAGGGCCTTCACCCAGGATGACGCCCACATCTTCTGCACCGAGGATCAACTCGAAGCCGAGTGCCTTAAGATCAACGACCTGATGATGTCGGTCTATGCCGATTTCGGCTTCACCGACGTGGTGGTCAAGCTGGCCACACGCCCGGAAAAGCGCGTCGGCACCGATGCGATGTGGGACCATGCCGAGAATATCCTGCGCAAGGTCCTTGTCCGGATGGAGGCCGAATCCGGTGGTCGCATCAAGACCGGGATCAACGAGGGCGAGGGCACGTTCTACGGACCGAAGTTCGAATACACGCTCAAGGACGCCATCGGCCGTGACTGGCAATGCGGCACGACGCAGGTCGACTTCAACCTGCCGGAGCGCTTCGGCGCGTTCTACATCGGTCCCGACGGCGAGAAGACCCAGCCCGTGATGGTGCACCGGGCCATCTGCGGCTCGCTGGAGCGGTTCCTCGGCATCCTGATCGAGAGCCATGCCGGGCATTTCCCGCTCTGGCTGGCCCCCGAGCAGATCGTGGTCTGCCCGATCACCTCCGAAGCGGATGCCTATGCCGAGAAGGTGGCGCAGCGCATGTTGGCCCATGGCCTGCGTGCCCGCGCCGATTTGCGCAACGAGAAGATCAATTACAAGGTGCGCGAGTACTCGCTGGCCAAGGTGCCGCTGATCATCGCGGTGGGCAAGCGCGAGGCCGAGGACAACACTGTCTCCGTGCGCAGGCTTGGATCGCAGGCGCAGACCGTGATGGGCCTGAAGGAAGCGGTGGAGGCCTTCACGGAGGAGGCGCTTGCGCCCGATGAGCGGCGTGCGCGGGCGGCTCTGGCTGCGGAGTGACGGGGTAAGGCATCACGCCGTTGCCTGATCGACAAACCGCGTGTTTGTCGGCAGATTGCGGCGATGATGCTCCATAGCTACCGCAAGCGGCTCGAAGCCGACCTGACGACATGGACGGCGGCCGGGCTGATCCAGCCCGAGCAGGCGCTTGGTATCCGCCGGGCGGTGCAGACCAGTGCGGGCGGCAGCCGGCTTCCGGCTCTGCTCGGCCTGCTCGGCGGCCTGCTGCTGGCGTCGAGCGTTCTCGCCTTCGTCGCCGCGAACTGGGACCTTGTGCCCCGGCTCGGCAAGTTGTCGGGCATCCTAGTCCTGATCGTGGCTGCGCTGGCGACGGCGCACCGCTTTAACCGGGTTGGTGCGCGTCTGGCCGGCGATGCCGCCGCGACCACGGCCACGCTGATTTTCGGCGCGGGTGTTGCGCTGGTCGGGCAGATGTATCACCTGCCAGCCGACTGGCCTGCCGGCGCCGCGCTGGTCGGCATCGGCGCGCTGGCCGTGGCCCTGCTGATGCGCTCGGACGGGGCGCTGATCATCGCCTTTGCCTGCATGATTGCCTGGCTGTTCGGCGTTCATGACGATCGCGCTACGGGCGTGAATGTCTGGTATCTCGCCTTTTTCCTGCCCGCGCTGGCGCTGGCCCTTGGGCGCGGCAACCGTGCTGTGCATCACATGGCCGTTCTGGCGGCACTGGCCTGGCTGGTGCTGATCGTGGGTGACAATTCCTTCCGCAATGCCGAAATGGGCACCCACATCGCCTATCTGCTGTTCGTGGCAGTGTGCTTTGTCGTGCTTGGCCTGCTCGCGGCGGATGGCCGCCTGCCGCCTCTGCTGAGTGCCTGCACAGCGTGGGGATTGCTGGGTTACATCGTCGTAATCGGCTTGCAACTGGCGCGCGTGCTCGAACCGTCTGGGGCTGTTGCCGGCTTTGCCGCGACACGCGTCATCGTCTCGGGCCTGCTGGCTGTCGGCGCTGTCGGCGCCTTGCTGGCTTTCTTGCCGGATCGCCGGTCGGCTGTCGCGATGGCGATTGCGCTGGTTCTGGCCATGGCGACCTCGCTGGTGTTCTGGAGCGGCGCCGGGCAGAGCTTCGGCGGCCGGGTGGTTGTTTCGGCGCTGGTGCTGCTGTCGTCATCGGCGATGATCATCGCAGGAGCGGTGATGGGCCAGCGCCGCGTTTCGCTCGCAGGAGCGGGCGCATTCGGCCTCGCCGTGATCGTGCTGCTCTACCGGACAGTCGGCACGCTGCTCGACCAGTCTCTGTTCTTCCTCGTTGGTGGTGTGCTGCTGATCGCGATTGCAGCGGGCATGCGCAAGCTGTTGCAGCGCTTCGGGGCATCGCAACCGGGCGGTGCCGCATGATGGGACAAGAGGTAATGGGTGTTGCGGATCGTCTGATCGGGCGTGTTCCGGCGCTGGCGCGAGCCGGCCTTGCGGCGCTGGTGCTGTGCGGCCTTGTGCTGGCCATGGTGGTCGAGCGTGCCGCGATCCTGCGCGATGGTGCCACGATCCGGCTTGCGACGGTGCCTGTCGATCCGCGCGACCTTTTCCGCGGCGATTATGTGGTGCTGAACTACGAGATCAGCACGATCAATCTCACCCGCATCGGGGCTGCCGCCGATCTGAGGCGCGATGAGCCGATCCATGTTGGCGTGCGTGCCGGCATCAATGGTCAGGCGGAGGTCGTCAAGGTTGTCAGGGCCGGGCAGCCGCGCGAGGCGGGCCTGATCTGGCTTGGGAGCAAGGCCGGCTCGATGATGAACTGCTTCAGGGGCTTCGTCGGGACGGCCTGCGCGGAAGGCGACAAGGTCATGCGCGTGCGCTACGGCCTTGAGAGCTACTTCGTGCCGCAAGGCGAGGGGCGCGCGATCGAGACCACACAGGCGTCGCGCGTCGAGATCCTGGCTGCGGTCAGCACTTCTGGCGCATCGGCGATCAAGGCGCTGCTGATCGACGGGAAGCCTGTCTACAACGAGCCGCCCTACTGACCATCAGCGGCCGACGACGACCTCGATGTCGCGGTCAAGGCCGGCCTCGATCTTGAACTCGTGAGTGTGGACCTGCCCGCCCTGGCGGGCAATCAGCACATAATCGCCCTCGGCCAGGATCACCTCGGGGAAGGCACCGATCGCTTCGCGGATCACGTCACCGCCGGGCGTCAGCACGGAAAAGGCGGTGCCGGCAAAGGCTTCGCCACCCGGAGCGGTCACCAGTTTCAGCGTGGCCTTGGCCGCGCGGTGAAACAACGTGGCCTCGATCAGCTTGCCACTCTCGACCTTCACATCGACACGGCGGATGGCATTGGCATCGCCGTGGGTGGAGACGACATGGTAGGTGCCCTCGGGCAGGCGCAGGATGTCGCCGGACCTGACATTCTCGGCCACGAGCCGGCCTTCGGAGTTGCCGGCCAGCGGCACAAACACCGAAAAGATGATGCTGGATGCCGGGATCGGACGGTCGAGAATCACGCCGCCGAGTTTCAGGCCGCCGGCGCTGAGCGTGACCCGCTCGTTGAGAGCGCCGCTGGCCGGCACGGTGATGCGCTTCCAGCCGCTGGCGAACCCATAAGTGGCATGCACCACATAGCTGCCGGGATCGAGCGTCAATTGTGGCGCTGCAATCGTCGACCGCGCTACGATCTGGGGCGGGCCGCCGTTGGCGTCGTCCTTCAGGATGCGCCAGATCAGTCCGGAGGCGATCGGCTTGTTCTCGGTGGCATAAATGGCGCCGAGCCTGACGCCCTGCGACGGTGCGGGAGTCTGGGCCAGCGATGGTGTCTCGAACATGCCGCTCAGTGCCAGCGCGACCACGCCGAGCGCCGCCGCGAGCCTGACCAGCCTTTTTGCGAAACGAACCATCATGGCTCTCCTCATACCGTTGCCGGGCAGGCGATGCCAGCCTTGCATCCAGCTGTCAGCGTCAGCCATAGCGAAAGCATAGGCCCAATGCGCGCGAAACTGTGACCTCAGGGTGGGGCTGTTGTGGTGGGCGTCCAAGGCCTTGTCTTGCCCGGTCGCCAACCATCAGCTACCCACGAGCGGTGCCGAGGAGACTGCCCGATGACCCATCCGCTCGTTGACCTGCTGACCACGCGGCGTTCTGTGAAGCCGCTGCTGATGACGGCGGGCGGGCCGAGCCAGCAGGAGATTGAGACGATCCTCACCGTGGCCTGCCGCACGCCCGATCACGGCAAGCTGGTGCCCTGGCGGTTCATCGTCTTCAGCGGCGCGGCGCGCGAGCGGGCCGGGGAGGTGATCGCGGACACCTACAAGGCCGATCACCCCGCAGCGGACGCTGACACGCTGGCCTTTGAGCGCAACAGGCTGGCGCGTGCGCCGCTGGTGATCGCGGTGGTTTCGCGGGCGCAGGCGCATGCCAAGATCCCGGAATGGGAACAGGTGCTGTCATGTGGCGCGGTCTGCATGAACCTGACGCTGGCCGCCAATGCGCTCGGCTATGGCACGAACTGGCTGACCGAGTGGTATGCCTATGACCGGCGTGTTCTCGACCGGCTTGGCCTTGCCCCCCATGAGCGGATGGCGGGGTTCCTGCATATCGGTCGCAGCGATGCGCCGATGCAGGACCGCGAGCGGCCTCAATTGGCCGATGTCGTGACCTACGCCTGATCCTGGCTGCCCGCGCAGCGTCGTCCATTTCTCACCGGAATCGAGCCTGACATGCACTACAGACCCGACGCGCGCGACACGAGTGTCCTGCCGCATGATCCGCTGAAGGCCATCGTCGCGCCACGGCCAATCGGCTGGATCAGCGCGCTGAGCGCTTCGGGCGACCTCAATCTGTCGCCCTATTCGTTCTTCAACATGATCTCCTCGTCGCCGACGCCGATCGTGATGTTCTCCTCCGAAGGCCGGAAGGATGCCGTGACCTTTGTCGAAGAGACCGGCGAGTTCACCTGCTCTCTGACGAGCTACGACATGGCCCAGCAGATGAGCCTGACCTCCGCGCCGTTGCCGCGCGGGCAGAGCGAGTATGCCTTTGCCGGTCTTGAAACCGCGCCGTCCGAGCTTGTCAGGCCGCCGCGCGTCAAAGGCGCTCCGGCTGCGCTCGAATGCAAGCTTTTGTCGGTGACCGCGCTGCATGACCTCAACGGAAAGCCGATTGACCGCTACATGGTGCTCGGTCAGGTCGTGAGCGTGTTCATCGACGAGCGCTGCCTGATCGATGGCCGCTTCGACATGACAGTGGCCCGCACCATCGCCCGCTGCGGCTACTCGGATTACACGATGGTCGACTCCCTGTTCTCGATCCAGCGGCCACCGGGCGGCTAGACGATGGCAGAGCTCCGCCGCCTGCCGCCGCTGACTGAAGATGAGCGCAAGCGGCGCCGGCTGGCGGTGGCCGTGCGCCTGCTGCTGATGGCGCTCATCGGCGGCTCGGGTCTGTGGCTTGTGCTGGAACTCGACAAGGCGAGGCGCGCGCAGAACTGCCTTGAATCTGGCAGCCGCAATTGCCGCATCCTGGATGTCAGATAGCGCGCCCGGAAGCTCTTACGCCGGGTGCCTTGCCGGAGCCGGCAGCCTTGCCAGCAAACGCCTTGCACGCTTGAGGTGGGGCAGATCGAGCATCTCGCCATCGATGCCGATGACGCCCAGATCAGGGTTTGCTTCGAAGGCGGCAACGATGGCCCGGGCCTTGTCGATGGCCGCTTGTGACGGGGTGAACACCGCATTGATGACCGGCACCTGCGCCGGGTGGATCGCCATCTTCGCGACGAAGCCATCACGGCGCGCGGCTTCCGCCTCAGTGCGCAATCCATCCATGTCGCGGAAGCTGGTGAACACCGAATCGACCGGGTCGACGCCAGCGGCAGCTGCACCCATCAGCGTCAGGGCGCGTGCCATCCGGTAGGGATCGCTGTAGCTGCCATCGTCAAGGCGGTTGGTCTCGGCGCCCAGTTCGGCGGACAGATCCTCGCCGCCCCAGGTCAGCGCCATCAGCCTGTGCGACGAACCGGCATAGGTTCCGAGCTGAAACACCCCGCGCGGGGTCTCCGTGGCGATGGCGAGAATGCGAACGGCCCCGTCACGGACATTGGATTCAGCCTCGCGCACGGCAATCTTGGCCCCCAGATGCTGCACGCTGATGCCGCCCTCGGCCTTGGGCAGCACGATGGCATCGGGACAGGCCGCGATCATGCCGTCGAGATCGGCCTCGGTGAGGCCCGTTGCCAACCCGTTGACGCGGACCATCAGGCGCGGGCCGTCACCTCGCGTCGATGAAGCGATGAAATCCCGTGTCAGCTCGCGGGCCAGCGCCTTGCGCTCGACCGCAACCGAATCCTCAAGGTCGATGATCAGCGCGTCGGCGCCTGATTGCATGGCTTTTTCGAGCTTGCGGGCGTCATCGCCCGGAACGAACAGCAGCGATCGCATGCCTTCAGCCCTTTGCCGGACGCTTGCGCATGAAGGCCTGCCGGCGGCACTCGGCCACCAGCACGCCATCCTGCCTGTAGGCGCGGTGGATGAAATCGACGATGCCCGCATCCGGCCGCGAGCGTGATTCGCGCACCGACACGATCTCGGTCGTGCAGTTGATCGTGTCACCCTCGAAGAGCGGGGCGGGGAACCTGACATCCGACATGCCGAGATTGGCGATGGTGGTGCCGACTGTGGTGTCGTTGACCGAAATCCCGATCATCAGGCCGAGCGTGAACAGGGAATTCATCAGCGGCTTGCCCCACTCGGTCTCGGTGGCGCAGAAATGCGCGTCGATGTGCAGCGGCTGCGGGTTCAGCGTCATGTTGGAGAACAGCATGTTGTCCATCTGTGTGACAGTGCGGGTCAGGCGATGGCGGATCACGGTGCCGACCGACAGGTCTTCCAGATAAAGGCCGCCTCGCCAGTGCCGTCCGTCGCTGCCGATCTCGGTCATGGTCCAAAATTCCCTTTTCAGCACATCGGTCCGAGTTCGGACTTAACGCTTCGCTTACCATACTTCACGCATGTTGAAGACCGGCGAGCGTCGCAGGCGAAGCGGTGTTGCGCCAACGTTATCGTCGCCGTCCCCATCGCAGCGGGCCTTCATGTTCCTGTTCAGAACCAGCGCTCCCAGCCCAGCGGCACCGGCCAATCCGGTGATCGATGCCATCCGGCAGGGCGCGGACCGAACGGGCACGAATTTCGACTATCTGGTCAAGACTGCACAGCGCGAATCGGCGCTAGATCCGGAAGCCAAGGCCCGCACATCGAGCGCAACAGGGCTGTTCCAGTTCATCGAGCAGACATGGCTTTCGATGGTGCGCAGCGAAGGGGCCAAGCATGGCCTCGACGACGCCGCCCGCGCGATCACGCAAGGGGCCGATGGCCGCCTGTCCGTGCCTGATCAGCAGATGCGCCAGCAGATCATGAACCTGCGCCGCGACCCTGAAGTGGCGTCGACCATGGCCGGGGCCTTCACCCAGCGCAACCGCGACCAGTTGCAGGCCAGCCTGGGGCGTGAGCCGACCGGTGGCGAACTCTATATCGCCCACGTGCTCGGTGCGCGCGGCGCCAGCGACCTGATCGGCACAGCCCAGGCCGCACCCCAGCGCAGCGCCGCCCTCGATTTTCCAGAAGCCGCAGCCGCCAACCGCGGCATCTTCTTCGACAAGGCCGGCAAGGCCCGCAGTGCCGCCGAGGTTTACAATGTGCTGGCTTCCCAGCATGCCAGCGTCGCCAGCGCATCGGGGCCGCAAACGGCGCAGGCTCCCGCCCACGAACGCAAGGGCCTGCTTGGCCTGTTTTCCACCGAAGGCGGGCGCAAGCCCGTGTCCGATTCCGTGGCTGCGCTCTGGTCGGGTCCACGCGGGGGGCGGGTGCAACTGGCCTCGCTCGAGCCGGCACAGCGCTTCTTTCCGAATGCCGATGGCAGCATGGCCCAACCGGCATACCAGCCGCCGGTCGAGGCTGCGGGCAGGCCTGTGATGGCGCCGAGGCCGCCCGAGCGGCCTGCCGACATGGCCTTGGCCAGCGCGCCGGAGCGGGGCAAGCCGGCCCGTCAGCGCGGCAAGCCGCTTGATCTCAGTGCTTTCCTGCGCCGCGAGGTGATCCGGTGATTGTGCGCCGTTTCCTGCTCTGGGCCCGCACCGCCAGCGCCAGTGACCGCGCCGCCGGCACGAGGGCGCTGGCCGAAGCCTATTTGCATTCTCCAATGATGATCGAGGACCGGCGCGAGGCCGAGACCGCGATGCTGTCGATGCTGGACGATCCTTCTTCATTGGTCCGGCGCGCACTGGCAGAAGCCCTCGCCGGAGAGGATGCGCCCCGCGCCGTGATTCTCGGCCTGACGCAGGATCAGTCCGACATTGCCGCTATGGTGCTGGCGGCCTCGCCGGTGCTGACCGAGGGCGATCTTGTGGATGCGGTCGCAGTCGGGGACGAGCTGGCCCAGAGCGCGGTGGCGCGGCGGGCGGATGTCACGATCTCGCTCGCAGCGGCCATCGTCGAGGTCGCCTGCCCGGCGGCGATCCGGCTGCTGCTGGGCAATCCATCGGCGCAGATCGCGGCCTCGACCCTCCAGCGCGCGACAGATCGTTGCGGCGACATCGCCGAGGTGCGGGAAGCCTTGCTGGCGCGCCCCGACCTGCCGGTGGCGATCCGACACCAGTTGGCGCTCCAGGTCGCATCGGCCCTGTCTGTCTGGGCTGGCGGCTGCGGGCTGATGAGCCGCGACCGGGCTGACCGTGTGACGCGTGAATCGAGCGAGAAGGTTGCCGTTGAACTTGCCATGCGGCCCGAGGCCTTCGAGGCCGAGCTGATGGACCTGATTGGCCAGCTCAAGGCGAGCGACCGGCTCACGCCCGGGCTGATCCTGCGCTCGCTGCTCTCTGGCGAAACGGCGCTGGCGGAAGCTGCGCTGGCGGATCTGGCCGGCATGCCGCTCAGGCGCGCCAGCGCTATCCTGCATGACCGGCGCGGCTCAAGCGTGCTGCCGCTGTGCCGCAAGGCTGGAATTCCGGAAGCGTTGATCCCCGCCTTCGTCGCTGCCGTGGAAGCCGTGCGCGAGATTGGTGCGCCGCCGCATGGCGCCGCCCGGGCAGCCACATCAAGGCGGATCGTCGAACGTGTTCTGATTGCCTGCGATGCCAGCGATGTTGCGGACAATGCCGCGCTGATGGCGCTGCTCCGTCGCTTCGAGGCCGAGGCCGCCCGCGAGGAAGCGATGGAAGCAGCGCGCATGCTCGCTGACGATGCTGCCCTCGCAGCCTTGCTTGAGATCGACCCGCACCTAACCTTGCTGGCCGATGACGGCATCGATGAGCGCCAGTTGCTGATCGCGGCCTGACGGACCCGAGCGCCTGCCGCTCTGCGGCAGCGACGGTCAGACCGACCTCAGCGCGCTCCTGATCAGCTTGTAGCCAAGCTTCTCCAATTCATCGAGCATCTGTGTCCCGACCGGGTGATCGACGACGTTGATGTTCATCTTGATGATGATGCGGATGGCGTTCATGTGCGTCTCGATGACGTCGTCGGGCACCTTCTCCAGTGCATCCATCAGTTTGCACAGGCAGTCGGCAGCACGGCCCGCCAGCGGATAGCCGAAGGTGGCAGCCTGGCCGCGCATGTCATGGGCCTTGCGGAAGAACAGCTTTGCGCCATCCGGAACGCCCGACTTGTAGTTGGTCAGGGCTGTTTCGAGATCGGCAAGCTCACTTGCTATCCAGGCCGGGAACTCCTGCTTGAGCGAGGCGAGATTCATTTCTGCCTGCGCCATCATGCGCTCGTAATCTGCTGCGGTGCCGCCCGTGACGGCGCGTTCCGCCAGGTCGCGGATGGGCTCGATCTTCGAGTGATCCTCGTGATCTTCCGAGCGTGGCCTTGGGCCCCAATCGCCGTGCCGGCTCATGTCTTGCTCCTCGTCTTCTCGATCAGCGGGCGGGTCCGGATGGTCTCGAACTCGCCACCCCCCTTGCGGCGATCAGTGCCGCTGAAGTTGTTGCTGGCACCCCGGCGCCTGTCCGGACCAAAATAGTTCTTCGTCCGGATAAAGGGCCGCGGGAAGGCAACCACACCGAGGATCCGATCATAAAGGCCTTTAGACGAGATCGGCTTTACAAGAAATTCGTTAACGCCTGCATCACGCGCCATGATGACGCGGCGTTTTTCCGCATGGCCCGAGACCATGATGATCGGTGCAAACGGATTGACGCTGGTGGTGGGCTGCCTGATCAAGCGTGTCACCTCAAGCCCGTCGAGGATCGGCATTTCCCAGTCCAGCAGGATGATGTCCGGCGAATAGGTCATGAAGACTTCAAGCCCGGTCGCACCGTCCTCAGCTTCAAGAACCTCGCGGGTGCCAAATCCGTGGAGCAGGGCCTTGACCACTTTCCGCATGAACGGATTGTCGTCGATGACGAGAAAGCGGAGCTTGGTGAAATCAACCCTCATTGGCGCAACAGTCCAGCAGCGGGCCGAGGTTGATCTCCCGCCGCGCCCGTAACGGCCGGGAATAGGTGCGCGTGCATGATAGATCGGCAGCAACCATACGGGCGGCAAGACCCGGCAAGGGCATGTTGCTAGTAGCCGAACTGTTCACGCAGGATTCGTTCATCAAGACTATGCCCCGGATCATGCATCATCAGAAGATCAATTCCATGGTCCATGGCGATGTCGACACGCAGCACGTCATCAACCTGGGTATGATCGGCCACGGCACTGACGGGCCGCTTGTCGGCCTCCAGCACCTCGACCGTGACATGGGCCCTGTCGGGCAGTAGCGCGCCGCGCCAGCGGCGAGGCCGGAAGGCCGAAATCGGCGTCAGCGCCATCAGGGTGGCATTGAGCGGCAGGATCGGCCCGTTGGCCGAAAGGTTGTAGGCGGTCGAGCCGGCCGGGGTGGCGAGCAGCACGCCGTCGGCAATCAGTTCGGGCAGGCGCTCCTTGCCATCGATGTGGATGGCCAGTTTCGCCGCCTGATAGGATCGCCGCAACAAATGCACCTCGTTGATGGCGCGAGCGGTATGGACCTGTCCGGCCCGGTCTGTCGCCGTCATCTGCAAGGGGTGGACGATGGAGATTTCCGCTGCCCGCAACCGCTCCAGCAGCCGGTCCTCGCGAAAGTCGTTCATCAGGAAGCCGACAGAGCCGCGATGCATCCCGTAGATCGGCTTGGATGCGCCCTTGCCGTTCATGAAGCGATGCAGGGTCTGGAGCATCAGCCCGTCACCACCCAGTGCGACGATGACATCGGCCTGCTCGGGCTCGGTGTTGCCATAGCGCGCGGTCAGCCGCGCCAGCGCCGCGCGCGCGTCCTCGGTGTCGCCCGCGACGAAAGCGATCGTCTCGATCGTGTTGCGGGGGAAAACCGCCGTGTTCATGACCGCACCAGCCTGTCCAGACGCGAAACCGCCGGAGCACAGGGCCCCGGCGGCTCATTCATAGCACGAAAACCGCGCCTGTCAGTCCAGGCCGCCGGCCGGATGGCCAAACGGCGAGAACCTCAGACGGCCGAGGACCACTGCACGGGCACGAAGTCGTAGCTGTTGCCGGCCTTGGCGATGAAGCCGGTGGCGGGGAAGGGCGCATGGTAGAAATGAACCTGCGTCTTTTCGGCAGCCGCCATGTCGAGCAGGCGGCGGCGGGTGGCGCGGGCCACGTCGGCATCCATGTCGAAGATGGCGGACCAGTCAGGGTTCTTGACGAACAGGGCAGGGTGGTTGGTGGTGTCAGCCATGAACATCAGCTTGCCGGTGCCCGACGAGATCATGAACACGCAATGGCCCGGGGTGTGGCCGAAGGCGGCAACCGAGGTGATGCCGGGCGCGACTTCCGCACCGGGCTGATACTGCTTGACGTTGGCCGCCACCGGCGCAAACACCCGGCGCACATTGGCGAAGGCGCCGCGCATGGCTTCCGGCGCAGCGCCCATGCGGGCATCGTCCATCCAGAAAGCCCATTCCGGGGCCGGCACAACCAGTTCGGCATTGGGGAAGGTCAGGGTGCCGTCCTTCAGGCGCAGACCGTTGATGTGGTCGCCATGGAAATGGCTGAACACGACGCGGGTAACCTGTTCTGGCGTGAAGCCGGCAGCGCGGAAGTTGCGCATCCAGACGCCCGAGGTCGGGGCACCGGAATCGCCGTTGCCGGTGTCGAGCAATGTGACCTGCGCGCCATTCTGCACAACGAGCGTGGTGAAGGAGATCGACAGCGCACTGGTGGACAGAAAGGCTGCGCCCATGGCGGCCTGAACGGCGGACAGTTCTGCATTGCGGATGAAGCCCTCAAGTGGCCGCTGTGCAAAGCCGTCGTTGATGGCGGTGACGGTCATGTCGCCGACCTTGTAGCGATAGAAGCCGGGTGCCTGGCCGGTGGCAGCAGCCTGGGCAAGGGCGGGTGCGGACATGCCGCCGGTGGCGAGGGCGGTTGCAGCGGCAGCAGTCATGAAGGCCTCGCGGCGTGACAGATCGATCATTGGTGTTTCTCCCGGAATTAAGCGCAATCTTGCTGGTCGCAATCTTGTTCAGACGGCACATGGCGCAAGCCCGGCCCGTTTCAACTGCTGCAAGACGTGGTTTGCGTTCACGAAAGCGGGAGGTCGTGGCGTCCTGCCTCAGCGGCCAGAAAGTCGACAAAGGCCCGGACCCTCGGAAGATGCTGGCGACCGGGCGGCATGAGCGCGGAAATCGGCTGGACCTCGACGACATGGTGCTCGACGAGCAGGGGCACAAGTTCGCCCCTGGTAAGGGCCTCCTCGGCCAGAAAGTCACCAAACCGGGCAATCCCGAGCCCGGCGCAGGCCATGTCGAGCAGCAGTTCGGCGCTGTCGCATGTGATGGTGCCTTTGACCTTCAGTTCGATGATCTTGCCGTCCACCCTCATGGGCCAGTCCGCAAGTCGGGCAAAGCCGGTCAACAGCATGCAGTTGTGACGCGCAAGGTCGGCAGGCACGAGCGGCATGCCGTGGCGGGCGATGTAAGCGGGGCTGGCGCAGATGACGCGGCGCATGTCGCCGATACGGCGGGTGACCAGACTGGAATCGCCCGTGCCACCGGTGCGGATTGCCACATCGACCTGCTCGCCGATGACATCGACGCGCCGGTCGGCAATCGACAGCTCCAGCGAGATCTCCGGATAGCGCGCCTGAAATGCCGGCAGCCGCGGAGCCAGACGGTGCTTGGCGTAAGCCGTGCCGGTGTTGACCTTGAGCAGGCCGCGCGGCTTGCCGCGCGCGATGGTGACCTCCGCCTCGGCGGCCTCGATGGCAGCCAGGATGTCGCGGCCACGCGCCAGCAGCGTCTCGCCCTCGCCGGTCAGCACCAGCCGCCGCGTGGTGCGCTGCATGAGTTTCACGCCCAGCCGGTCCTCTAGCCGCGTCAGGGCCTTGGAGACGCCGGACGGGGTCAGCGCCAGCTCTTCGGCGGCGGCTGCGAAGCTGCCAGTTTCGACCACGCGGACGAAGATGGCGATCTCTTCGGAGGAGGAGATCTTATTCATGACTGTCTGTCCGATCTGAATGCGAAAAACGAATAATTATCAGCTTAATTGACTATAATAAACATGCTCCTGTGATCAACCACAGGAGAACGCCATGGGCTTCATGCGTGATGTGTCCCGCCACCCTATCCCGTCCATCCTCACCACACCGGATGGCCACGTTGACTACGACAGCTACAGGGAACTGGCTCGTCGCGAGCGGATCAGGGCGCAGCGTGACGCCGTCAGCGCCATCGCAGCTTGGCTGCGCGACCTGTTGAAGGCTGCTCCGGAAGGCCATCGCAACGCGAGGCTGGGCTGATGCCGCTGGTCAGGATCGATGCTCCCGCCGCTTTGCCACCAGAGCGCCTGCGGGCCGTGGCCGATGCGGTGCATGCCGCCCTCGTCACCAACATGAATGTGCCGGAGGCAGACCGTTTCCAGATCATCTCGCGCCATGACGCGCAGCATTTGCTGATCGATCCGCATTATCCATCGGTCGAGCGGACAGCGGAGGCGCTGATTGTTTCCGTCATGCTCAGGGCAGGGCGGACGGAGGCCCAGAAGCTGGGCTTCTACAGGGCTGTGGTGGCACAGGCCGCAAGGCTCGGCGGCATCAAGCCGGACGATATCCTGATCGCCCTCAGCGAAAACGCGCCGCTGGACTGGTCGTTCGGACGGGGCGAGGCACTCTATGCGCCGGCCGCCGCCAGCCCGGTCAGAACCGCCCTGGCCTGAATGGCTCAGGATTGACGAAAACCGGCTCGCCCGTGACCATCTCGGCGACCATGCGGCCGGTGACGGCCGCCAGCGTCAGGCCGTGATGGGCGTGGCCGAAGGCAAAGGTCAGGTTCTTGTGGCGTGGTGCCGGGCCAATGACCGGCATCATGTCAGGGGTACAGGGCCTGTTGCCGAGCCAAGGCGTTGCGTCGAGCCGCTCGCCCAGCGGGAAGACCTGTCGGGCGATCGGCTCGGCCCGGCCAAGCTGCACCGGCGTCGGCGGCGCGCCGCGGGTCGCGAACTCCGCCCCGGTGGTCAGGCGCACGCCTTTCAGCATCGGCGCGAGGAAATAGCCGCGCTCGTGATCCAGCACGGGGTGGTTGAGCACCGCATTGCCCTCCGCCCGGTAGTGCATGTGGTAGCCGCGCTTGACCGCGAGGGGGAAGCGATAGCCCAGCCCCTGCGTGACCAGATCGGCCCATGGGCCGAGGCACACGATGACGTCGCGCGCGGTGATGACCGTGCCATCGAAGGCAACGACGGTCCATGAACCATCGGCGGCTTGGGTGAGGGTCGTGGCTTCGCCCTTGAGGAAAGCGCCGCCCAGGGCCTCGAACCGTGCCAGATAGGCCATCGAAAGCCCATGAGGATCGGAAACGGAGACCGGATCGGTCCAGTGGAGGCCGCCGATCAGCTCATGGGTCAAGTGCGGTTCGGCGCTGCGCAGCGCGGCGGCATCGAGCTTTCTGTGATTGAGGCCAAACTCGGCATGCCACTTGTCGGCTTCCGCAAGGCGGGCGTCGCGCTCGCGCTCGGTGCGGAACACCTTCATCCAGCCTGTCCGGCGCAGCAGATGCTGCGCGCCAGCCTCACTGGCCAGCGCGTCATGCTCGCTGACGCAGTGCTCGATCAGCGTGGCGTATTGGCGGGCAATGGCCTCATGCCGCGCCTTGCGGGAGTGCATCCAGTAGGAGAACAGGAAAGGTGCCAGCTTCGGGATGGCCGTGACGTGATAGTGCGCGTCGATGGTGTTGTTCATCGCGTAGCGCAGGAGCGCACCGAAATCGTGCGGGAAGCCGTAGGGATAGACACCTTCGCGCTGGATCAGGCCGGCATTGCCGAAGGATGTCTCTTCCGAGACGCCGCGCCGGTCGACGAGAACCGTGTTCCGCCCGCGCTTCTGGAGGTGCAGGGCTGTCGACACACCAACGACGCCTGCGCCGAGAACGATGCAATCAACCCGCATGATGAACCCGCATGTCAGCCGCTTTCCATGTTCCCAACCACGCCCTTTCATCAGGATAAGGCCGGTCGCGCGCAATGAAACACCGTTCTGCGGCCATCCCCGCGAAAATCTCCGACTGAGGGACAGCTCCGGCGCATATCCGTTGCGCTTCCTGCCGCTCGGGGGCATGGGGCACGCAAAGCCAAGGGTGCGCTATGCGCCCGCGCCGGTTGCCTCGCCGGCCCAATCTGGTAGTGGCGCAGGCTGCCGGGCTGAGGCGCGCCCGGCCTGAAGGATCCCGGCCCGTGCAGCTTGTCTTGTCCGCTCTTGCACTGCTCGGCCGCTATGGCACGCAAGGGTTCGCGATCTCGATCTTCATGGGGCTGGCGCTGCCGCAATTCGCCGCCGCCGCCCGGCCGCTGCTGCCGATCACGATCTTCCTGTTCGTGGCGCTGACCTTTGCGCGGGCTGACCTTGCGGCCCTGAAGGCGGCGCTGATCAGGCCGAAGGGCGTGCTTGTTGCCGTGCTGTGGCTGACCGTCGCGCCCGTCGCCATGATCGCTCTGCTGCTGGCTGTTATGCCGCGCGAGGCGCTGGACCCGGGGCTCGTGCTGGGGCTGGTGGTGGTCGCCGCCTCGCCGCCGATCATGTCGGGTCCGGCCGTGGCGATGATGCTCAACATTCCGCCCACGGTGCTGATCGCCTCAACGATCATCACCACAGCAGCGGCGCCGTTCATCGCGCCGCCCGTGGCGGAATGGCTGCTCGGCGGGCCGGCCCCGCTCGATACGACCGTGCTGATGCTCCGGCTGCTCGGGCTCATCGGCGGGGCCATCGTGCTTGCGGTGGTGTTCCGCCTGCTCGTCAGCTACCGGCGCATCGTGGCCCACAAGCTCTCGCTCGATGGTTTCGGGGTCGTGATGTACTTCCTGTTCGCGATCGCGGCGATGGATGGTGTGACCAATGCCTTCATGACGCGTCCGGGCAAGGTGCTGCTCTTTCTGGGTGTCGCCTTCGGCGTGGTCTTCGCCGGCTTTCTGCTGGCGTGGTTCGTGCTGAAACCGGTGATGGGTGCATCCGACCGCTTCCTGATGGGTTACGGCACCGGCCAGCGCAACATGGGCGCGCTGATTGCCGCGCTCGGCGCCGCGACGCCGGAAACCACGTTCCTGTTCTTTGCGCTGGCGCAGTTCCCGATCTACCTGATGCCGCAGATCATCAAGCCGCTGGCCCGGCGCTTCGCCGTCACCGACGAGCCGCCGCCGCGCTGAATGGCTGGCGAGCGGGGACAGAGGGCCAAAGCCGATTGCCCGCTGCTGCCGGCAATGCTAACCCGCCCGCATGACCAAGCCGATCATCATTGCGCCTTCGATCCTGTCCGCCGATTTTGCGCGGCTGGGCGCGGAGGTCTCCGCCATCGACCGTGCCGGCGCGGACTGGATCCATTGCGACGTGATGGATGGCCACTTCGTGCCGAACATCACCTTTGGCCCCGATGTGCTGAAGGCGATCCGCCCGCATACGGCCAAGCTGTTCGACGTGCACCTGATGGTCGCGCCGGTCGATCCCTACATCGAGGCGTTCGCACGCGCCGGTGCCGACCTGATCACCATCCATGTCGAAGCCGGGCCGCATCCGCATCGCACCCTGCAGGCGATCAGGGCGCTGGGCAAGAAAGCCGGCATCGCGCTCAACCCCGGCACGCCGGAGAGCGCCATCGCCTATCTGCTCGACAGCGTCGATCTGGTGCTGTGCATGACGGTCAACCCCGGCTTTGGCGGGCAGGCCTTTATTCCCGAGGTCTGCGACAAGATTGCCCGGATCAAGGCGATGATTGGCGACAGGCCCATCGCCATCGAGATCGATGGCGGCTGCACGCCGGCCACGGCACCTTTGGTGGTTGCAGCCGGTGCCAGCGTGCTGGTGGCGGGGTCTGCTGCCTTCAAGGGCGGCGAGGGCGCCTATGCCGGCAACATCGCCGCCATCCGCAAGGCTGCGGAAGGCGCGCGCGGCGGCTGGGTGTGAGGCAGAGGTTTGCTGCGCAGGCTTCGCTCCGGACGGGGCGGGTCAAGGGCAGTGACAGGGCTGCGATGCTGATTCTGGAGACATGTTGAGATGATCCCGCGTTATTCCCGCCCCGAGATGGTGGCTATCTGGGAGCCGCAGACGCGGTTCCGGATCTGGTTCGAGATCGAAGCGCACGCCACCGACAAGCTTGCCGAACTGGGCGTAGTGCCGAAGGAGGCCGCCGCTGCCGTCTGGGCGAAGGCTGGTGACGCCGTGTTCGATGTGGCGCGGATCGACGAGATCGAGCGCGTCACCAAGCATGACGTGATCGCCTTCCTGACCCATCTGGCCGAAATCGTCGGCCCGGAAGCCCGCTTCGTGCATCAGGGAATGACCTCGTCCGATGTGCTCGACACCACGCTGGCCGTGCAGCTTGCGCGCGCCTCCGACCTGCTCATAGCCGATGTCGACGCGCTGCTGGCGGCGCTGAAGCGGCGGGCGCTGGAGCACAAGTTTACCCCGACCATCGGGCGATCGCACGGCATCCACGCCGAGCCCGTGACCTTCGGGCTGAAACTGGCGCAGGCCTATGCCGAGTTTGCCCGCTGCCGGGCGCGGCTTGTGGCGGCGCGGGCCGAGGTGGCGACCTGCGCGATTTCAGGCGCGGTCGGCACATTCGCCAACATCGACCCGGCGGTGGAAGCCCATGTCGCGGCGAAGATGGGGCTCGCCGTCGAGCCGGTGTCGACGCAGGTCATCCCGCGCGACAGGCATGCCATGTTCTTTGCCACGCTTGGCGTCGTCGCATCCTGCGTCGAGCGGCTGGCGACCGAGATCCGGCACCTGCAACGCACCGAGGTCTACGAGGCGGAGGAGTTCTTCTCGCCCGGCCAGAAGGGCTCGTCGGCGATGCCGCACAAGCGCAACCCGGTGCTGACCGAAAACCTGACCGGTCTGGCGCGTCTGGTGCGCGGCATGGTCGTGCCAGCCATGGAGAATGTGGCGCTCTGGCATGAGCGCGACATCTCGCATTCCTCGGTCGAGCGGATGATCGGCCCTGATGCCACCGTGACGCTGGATTTCGCGCTGGCGCGGCTGACCGGGGTGATCGACAAGCTGCTGGTCTACCCTGCCAACATGCGCAAGAACATCGACCGGCTTGGCGGCCTGCACAACTCGCAGCGTGTGCTACTGGCGTTGACGCAGGCAGGTGCCAGCCGTGAGGAGAGCTACGCGCTGGTGCAGCGCAATGCCATGCGGACCTGGGAACATGGCGAGGATTTCCTGACCAACCTCAAGGCCGATGCCGACGTGGCGGCGCGGCTCAGCGAGGCCGAGATCGAGGCGATGTTCGACGAGGCCTATCACCTCAAGCATGTCGACACGATCTTCCGGCGTGTCTTTGGCGAGGACTGACCGCTGTCTGTGCCGATCCGCCCTGCCACGGTTGATGATTTGCGCGCCGTCACCGGGTTGATCGAGCGGGCCGTGCGCATCAGCAACGCGACGGACTACACTGCCCAGCAGCAGATGCAGGTGTTGGCCGATTATGCGCTGCCGGCGATGAAGCGCAGGCTGGCGCGGTCGGCTGCGTTTCTGGTGGCGGAGACGCCGGTCTGGGCCAGCACTGAGCGCATCGTCAGCGGAGTGGCCGTTGCCGTGCGATCCCGCCGGGCCAGCGCCGATGATGTGGCCAGCATCGAGGCGCTGTTCGTTGATCCGTCGGCACAGGGCATGGGCGTGGGCGGGGCGCTGCTCGATGATCTGGTGGAACGTGCGCGCCGGGTCGGCATTGCCCGCATCATGGTGTCAGCCTCGCTGACGGCTGCCGACTTCTATGCCCATATGGGCTTTTCCCGGCTCGGGCGATCGCAGTCCAACACCGGAGTCGATACCGTGATGATGGAGCGCCTGATCGGCTAGCCGGGTTGTCATGGTGCCAAATCCATCCCATGTGCCGTGCATGCTCCTGCAACTCCTGCAAAATTGCCCGAAAGGGCGCCAAGAGCTCTGAAACCACCTTCATCGCGGCACCTCTCCCATGCGCACCTCCGATGCTGACATCCTGATCATCCCCGGCCTGGGCGGCTCCGGCCCCGAACACTGGCAAACCCGCTGGGAAGCGAAGCTCAGCACGGCGCGCCGTGTCGAGCAGGGCGACTGGAACAAGCCGCACCGGGCTGAGTGGGCCGCCAACATCGTGGCGGCGGTCAAGGCTTCGACGCGCCCGGTGGTGCTGGTGGCGCATAGCTGCGGCGTCAGTTCGGTGGCCCATGCCGCACCGGAGCTGGTCGGACTGGCTGTGGCCGGAGCTTTCCTGGTGGCTCCAGCTTCGGAGCGTGCGCTCCACGCGATTCCGGGCCTGTCAGCAGACTTCGCGCACCATGCCAGGCAGAAGCTGCACTTCCGTGCCGTGCTGGCGTCCAGCACGACCGATCCTTACTGCACTGTCGACGAGGCGCAGGAGCTGGCAGGGGCGTGGGGGGCGGAGTTCTCGGATGCCGGTGATGCCGGGCATATCAACGTGGAATCCGGCCATGGGCCATGGCCCGAAGGACTGATGCGGTTCGCCGGATTTCTCAGGTCGCTGGGATAGGCCGGCGGTGGGTCAGAAGCCGAGCAGGCCGCTTGCCAGCTTCAGCACCACCTGCCCGCAGGCCAGGCTCCAGAAGCCGGCAATGACCGTGGCGATGGCCACGAACGGGATCGGCCGCCCCTCGATCTGGCGGCCCATGATGGTGTTGCGCAGGATGATGAACGGGGCCGAGAACACGACCACAGGCACGCTGGCTACGGCCAACACACCGCCGGTTTCCAGCAGCTTGAAACTCGCGCGGCGCGCCGTGAACAGTTCGAAGGCACTGGCCACGAGGCCTGCGAAGGCAAAGCCGATGAAGAGCGCCTGAAACGCGTGGATGGCTTCCGGTTCTAGATTCAACGCCAACGCCCTTCGCTACGCCAACAGTTAACGAAAGGTTATTGCGCATCCTTAAGCGGACGTTAAGCGACGCCTGCTTTCATGCTTAACGCTGTCCGGTCTGCCGCTCCCCCACGCGTCACCGGCGGCGGTTCGGTTCCGGCGAGACATCCTTTCATGTCGCAAGCACATACCTATCCCTCCGCATCCGGCCAGAGCGCTGCGGCCATGCTGCGCACGCGCCATCACGTCACCGTCAGGCCGGCTCCGCGCGCCGACGGGCTGATCTGGGCTTTCGTGATCATGCTGCTGCTGCTGGCGGCGGGCGGAATCGCTGGCGGCATGTGGTGGGCACAGCGTCCGCCCGCGCCACCCCAGATGATCGAGATGCGCATCGGGTCGGAAACGCTGGTGATCTCATCGGCCTACAAAGGGCCGCGCACGGCCGACATGGGCCGCGAAGTCGGCATGACGCGCCTGCGCGTCACCTGGCCGGAGTTGGCTGCCGCTGCCCCCGGCGACATCGCCGAAGTCCACATCACCATCGGGCCGGCTTCGCCGACAACCGATCCTCGCGCGCAGTTCGCCACGCTGGCGCGCTTCCTGATGCCCGGCGCATGGTCCAATCCAGGCGGACTGGTGGCCCGCTCGTTCAAGAAGGGCTCGCCCTTCGAGGCGGAGGAGTTGTTCATGTCGCTGCCGGATGGTGCCAGCTTCTTTGCGCGCTGCACGGCAGATCTGGCCCGCACCGGGCTCGACGAGGGCTGCCGGACGGTGCTCAAGCACGGTCCGTTTGACATCACGCTGCGCTTCCCGCGCGAGGCCCTGACCGATTGGAATGCACTGTCAGACGGCGTGCGCGCCCTTGTCGACAGCTTCCGCAAGCCAGGCTGACCGGTTTTTGCGGCCGGCGCTGGCGGCTCAGTCTTCGAGGTCGACGTCCAGGATCGCCATGGTGAAGTTGAACGAGCGGTCGCCGTCCTCGTCATCGACATGGATGATGCCGACATACTCATCACCGATGTAGACCTCGGCGGAATCATTCTTCTTGGGGCGCGCCTTCACGGCAATGCCGTGGTTGGCGAAGGTGCGGCGCAAAAAGCGCTCGAGTTTGGCGAGTTCAGTCTTGTCCACGATCTGCTGGTCCCGAAACGGTCTATGAAGGAAGGTGAGACGGCAGCGATGCCATGGCCGCAGGCCAAGGGCAAGCTCTTAGCCTTGTGGTGGCTCGCGGGGACGCGCCCGCAGGCTGTTCGGCGTAGCGCGCCGGCCGCCCGATGGCGCTCATCTGTCACGTTGCTGCTGCCGACGCAATGAAATGCGATTTTTGCGGATTTTACGCACAATGATTTCGCGAACGCGATCTTCGAAAACAGCACAGTCGAAACCTGTGCTTTTTTGTGGCAGCCATGCGAAAATCCGTTGTCGGCCATGCAAGTGGTTGCTAGCACTATCAGGCAGATCAAACGACAGCCGGCAGTGCGATTGCGCTGTTCAGAAGCTGCCGCGAGATGCGACAGAGGGGACAGGCGTTCGACATGGAAATCTTTCTCCAGCAGCTCATCAACGGGCTGACCCTGGGCTCGATCTACGGCCTCATCGCCATTGGCTACACAATGGTCTTCGGCATCATCGGCATGGTGAATTTCGCCCATGGCGACGTGTTCATGCTGTCGTGTTTCATCGCGCTCATCTTCTTCATGCTGATTTCCTCAGCGCTTGGCACCGGCATGGTGGTCGTGGCGCTCTTGCTGGTGCTGGTGATCGGCATGGCGCTGACAGCCCTGTGGAACTGGGCCATCGAACGGGTGGCCTACCGGCCGCTGCGCGGCTCGTTCCGGCTCGCTCCGCTGATTTCGGCCATCGGCATGTCGATCTTTCTGATGAACTTCGTGCAGGTGGTGCAGGGCCCGCGCAACAAGTCGCTGCCGCCGATCGTCGATGGCGGCCTCGTGTTCTTCGCTGCATCAGGCTATCCGGTCAGGCTGGCCTACAAGCAGATGATCATCATGGCTGTGACGGCGATTCTGCTGCTCGGCTTCTGGTATCTGGTGCAGAAGACTTCGCTTGGCCGGGCGCAGCGCGCCTGTGAGCAGGATCGCAAGATGGCCGCCTTGCTCGGCATCGATGTCGACAAGACCATTTCCATCACCTTCGTGATTGGTGCTGCGCTCGCGGCGGTGGCGGGCGTGATGTATCTGCTGCAATACGGCGTCATCAGCTTCAATGACGGCTTCATCCCTGGCGTGAAGGCCTTCACCGCGGCGGTGCTGGGCGGCATCGGCTCGCTGCCGGGGGCGGTGCTCGGCGGGTTGATCATCGGGCTGATCGAGGTGATGTGGTCGGCCTATTTCTCGATTGACTACAAGGATGTGGCGGCCTTCTCGATCCTCGCCATCACGCTGATCTTCCTGCCTTCCGGCATTCTGGGCCGGCCCGAAGTGGAGAAGGTCTGATGGCAAAGGTCGACAACCGGATTGTCGAGCAGTCCGGGCCGCTCAAGACTGGACCGATGGCAGCGCTGAAAGAGGCGGCCTTTGCCGGTCTCATCACCTTCGGCCTCAGCATCCCGATCATCGCCTACGGAACCCGGCAGGACATCAACAACCGGCTGGTGCTCGATGCGCGCTGGGATGCCGTGGCATGGGCCGTGGCCATCGTCTTCATCGGGCGGCTTCTGGTCACGCTGAACGCCCAGCGCCGTGCGGCGGGCGGCGGCAAGCTGATGCGCGTGCCGCAATCCCTCCAGCCGGTGCTTGGCCGGCTGATGCCGGTGCTGGCTCCGCTGGCCATCGGTTTCCTGTTCGCCTTTCCTGTGATCTCGATCGTGTTCTCCGGCTGGCAGGGATCAACCAAGTGGATCGACAATTTCGGGGTGCAGATCCTGATCTATGTGATGCTGGGCTGGGGGCTCAACATCGTGGTCGGCCTCGCCGGGTTGCTCGATCTCGGCTACGTGGCGTTCTATGCAGTTGGTGCCTATTCCTACGCGCTGTTTGCCACCAAGGTCATTCCCGCCACCTATCCGGCGCTGGGCGTCTGGGCCTTCTGGATCTGCCTGCCGGTGGCGGGCATCCTGGCTGCGTTCTGGGGAATCCTGCTCGGCTTTCCCGTGCTCCGTTTGCGCGGGGATTACCTCGCGATCGTGACGCTGGCCTTCGGCGAGATGATCCGGCTCGTGCTGATCAACTGGACCGATTTTTCGCAAGGCTATGCCGGCATTTCCGGCATCCCGCGGCCAAGTTTCTTCGGCATTCCGTTCAATGCCAATGACAACGGGTTCGCGGCGACGTTCGGGCTGGAGTTCACGCCCATCTATCGCACCATCTTCCTGTATTACTTGATCCTCGTGCTGGCGCTGCTGACGGCTTTCGTCACCATCCGCCTTCGGCGCATGCCGGTGGGCCGCGCCTGGGAGGCCCTGCGCGAGGACGAGATCGCCTGCCGCTCGCTGGGCATCAACACGACCACGACCAAGCTCACGGCGTTCTCGCTCGGGGCCGGCTTTGGCGGTGTCGCCGGGGCGTTCTTCGCGGCCAAGCAGGGCTTCATCTCGCCCGAGAGTTTCACCTTCATGGAATCGGCCGTGATCCTCGCCATCGTGGTGCTGGGCGGCATGGGTTCGCTGTGGGGTGTCGCCATCGCTGCCGTGGTGATGATCGGCGGGCCGGAACTGATGCGCGAGATGGAGTTCACCAAGGCGATCTTCGGCAAGGACTTCGACCCGACCCAGTATCGCATGCTCATCTTCGGGCTGGCCATGGTGGTGATCATGATCTGGAAGCCGCGCGGGCTGATCTCTACGCGCGAGCCCACTGCCTTCTTGAAGCAAAGCAAGGCGGTCTCGGGCAGCCACGTCAAGGAAGGGCACGGCTGATGAGCAACCACCCCCTGCTCAAGGTCGAGCATCTCACCATGCGTTTCGGTGGCCTCGTGGCCATCAACGACCTGTCCTTTGAGGTGCACAAGGGCGACATCACGGCGCTGATCGGCCCCAACGGGGCCGGCAAGACCACGGTGTTCAACTGCATCACCGGCTTTTACAAGCCGACCGAAGGCATGATGACCCTGACCCATGCCGATGGCAGCCATTACCTGCTGGAGCGCATGCCCGATTTCCGGATCGCGGCGCAGGCCAAGGTGGCGCGCACCTTCCAGAACATCCGCCTGTTCACCGGCATGACCGTGCTGGAGAACCTCCTCGTGGCGCAGCACAACGTGCTGATGAAGGCTTCCGGCTACACGATCATGGGCCTGCTCGGCATCGGCGGCTACAAGGCCGCCTCGGCGGCTTCCGTCGAGAAGGCGAAGTACTGGCTCGAAAAGACCAGACTGACCGACCGTGCCGACGATCCCGCCGGCGATCTGCCTTATGGCGACCAGCGCCGGCTGGAAATTGCCCGCGCCATGTGCACCGAGCCTCTGCTGCTGTGCCTCGACGAGCCGGCAGCGGGCCTCAACCCGCGTGAGAGCCTCGAACTCAACAACCTGCTGCGCTCGATCCGCAAGGATGACGGGGTCTCGGTGCTGCTGATCGAGCACGACATGAGCGTGGTCATGGAAATCTCGGACCATGTGGTCGTGCTCGACTACGGCACCAAGATTTCCGACGGCTCGCCGTCCCATGTGCAGAACGACCCGAAGGTCATCGCCGCCTATCTTGGCGTCGAGGATGAAGAGGTCGAGGCGGTCGAAGCGGAGGTGGGCCTGTGAGCGCGACGACCGGGACAGCCGAAGCCGCCGCCAATGCTGTGGCCATGCCGGGGGCAGGGGCACCGATGCTCACCGTGCGCGGGGTCAAGACCTACTACGGCAACATCATCGCCCTGAAGGGCGTCGACATCGATGTGAAGCAGGGCGAGATCGTCACGCTGATCGGGGCCAACGGGGCCGGCAAGTCGACGCTGATGATGACCATCTTCGGCAACCCGCGGGCGCGGGAAGGGACCATCACCTATGATGGCCGCGACATCACGGCGATGCCGACCCACGAGATCGCCCGTCTCGGCATGGCCCAGTCGCCCGAAGGCCGCCGCATCTTCCCGCGGATGACCGTGTTCGAGAACCTCCAGATGGGGGCATCGGTGGCGGGCATGACGCACTTCAGCCAGGATCTGGACCGCGTCTGCACGCTGTTCCCGCGCCTCAAGGAGCGTCTCCAGCAGCGTGGAGGCACGCTCTCGGGCGGCGAACAGCAGATGCTGGCGATCGCCCGCGCGCTGATGAGCCGGCCCCGGCTGCTGCTGCTCGATGAGCCCTCGCTCGGGCTCGCCCCGCTGATCGTGAAACTGATCTTCGACGCGATCCAGGACCTCAACCGCACCGAGGGGCTGACCGTCTTCCTCGTCGAGCAGAACGCCTTCCATGCCCTGAAGCTCGCGCACCGGGGCTACGTCATGGTCAATGGTGTCATCACCATGAGCGGCACCGGCAAGGAGTTGCTGGCCAATCCGCAGGTGCGAGCGGCTTATCTCGAAGGCGGGAGGCACTGATCATGCAAGGCGTTCTCTACGAGGAACCTTCGATCTGGCTGTTCATGCTGGTCACCGTCATCCTGGGTGGCTGGACCGCGTGGATGACGGGCCGCGCCATCGCGCTGACATGGCGGCCGCTGTGGCAATTGCCGCTCTACATCCTGATCCTCGGCCTGTTCGTGCGCTTCATCCATTTCGCACTGTTCGAAGGCACCTTGCTCTCGCCCTGGTACTACATGATCGATACGTTTTTCCTGATCGGTTTTGCCGTGGTGGGCTATCGCCATACCCGCACCACCCAGATGACGACGCAGTATCGCTGGCTCTATGAGCGGGCAGGGCCGCTGACCTGGCGGGCGCGACCGAATTCGGCTGGCTGACGGCCCTAACCTACCGGAATGCCTTAACAATACGCTTTGAACGTTGAAATTTCACAAGCTTGACGGGTGACATGGCCGTGAAAACGCGCAAGACTGCGCGCCACGGTGAGGTTACGCGCCGGGACAGGCCAAATCCATGGAGTGGTTGGCCTGTGTCACAACAAGGGAGAAGTCATCCATGAAGAAAATCCTGTTGAGCGGCATTGCCCTCGGCACCGTCCTCGCTTTCTCGAGCGTGGCCCAGGCCCAGATCAAGCTTGGTATTGCCGGCCCGATCACCGGCCCCAACGCGGCCTTCGGCGCACAGCTCAAGAATGGCGTCGAGCAGGCCGTTGAAGACATCAACGCAGCTGGCGGCATCATGGGCCAGCGCGTCACCATTTCGATCGGCGACGATCGTTCGGACCCGAAGGAAGGCGTCTCGGTCGCCAACAAGTTCGTGGCTGACGGCGTCAAGATGGTGCTCGGCCACTTCAACTCGGGTGTCACCATGCCCGCGTCGGAAGTCTATGCCGAAAACGGCATCCTGATGGTCACGCCATCGGCGACCAACCCGCGCATCACCGAGCGCGGCCTGTGGAATGCCTTCCGCACCTGCGGTCGTGACGACCAGCAGGGCGCTGTTGCTGCCGACTACATCGTCAAGAACCTGAAGGGCAAGAAGATCGCCGTTGTCCATGACAAGACCACCTATGGTCAGGGCCTCGCCGATGAAACCCGCAAGGCCATGCGCGCTGCCGGCGTCAACGACGTGCTCTATGAAGGCGTGAACACCGGCGAGAAGGACTTCTCGGCGCTCGTTTCCAAGATCAAGGCATCCGGTGCCGATGTCCTGTACTGGGGCGGTCTGCACACCGAAGCCGGTCTGATCGTTCGCCAGATGCGCGACCAGGGCCTCAAGACCGTGATGATGTCCGGTGACGGCATCACCTCGGACGAGTTCGCCGCGATCGGTGGTCCCGGTGTCGAAGGCACGCTGATGACCTTCCCGCCTGACCCACGCAAGCGTCCGGAAGCGGCTGCCGTGCTCAAGAAGTTCGAAGCCCGCAAGTTCAACCCGGAAGCCTACACGCTCTATTCCTATGCCGGCGTCGAAATCATGAAGCAGGCTGCGGAAGGCGCGAAGTCGCTCGATCCGAAGAAGATGGCCGAGTTCATGAAGACCGGCTTCAAGTTCAAGACCGTGATCGGCGAAATCTCCTTCGACAAGAAGGGCGACATCACCCGTCCGGACTACACCATGTACACATGGAAGAAGGGTACCGACGGCAAGATCACCTACATCGAGAATTGATCGACGTCTGATCTGACGTGACATCGAACCCGTCCGGAGTGATCCGGGCGGGTTTTTCGTTGGCCATAGGTGCCCTCAGTTGCGCACCGAGCAGCCTGCCGCTCTGCGAGCCTTCACGTCGTCGCGGCGAACATGTGAGGAACCGACGCCATGATCACGCCGAGCTGCACGAGATTGTAAAGAAGCCCGCCGACATGAAGGCGGCGAAGTGACCGCGTGGCCCGAGGGTCGCCCGCGTCCCGCGCCAAAATCTGCGTATCCAGTTGCCGCACGAAGAAACGCCCCACAAGGAAAGCCAAGGCGACAATCAGAACGAGGCCGAACACCACGTCAGGCTTTCCCGCACGGACAAAGGCGATGGCACCGATCGAGCAGAGAACCACCACGACACGGAAATAGACATGGAACAGCCCCCGCAACAGCCGCGTAGCGGTCGGGTCGCTCATCTTCGCAAGAAAAAAGGTCAAGGTTGCGAACGCGAAATAGATCATCGGAAAAATCAGGATGATCGTCGCCGCGAGTGAGAACCCGTCTGTCGATACCATGGGTTCCTCCATCTCAGAGGCCATTCGGCCGCCGGGTGGCAAACATGCACGGACGGAACTGAGGTAGCAAATCAGCCTTTCGTCGGGACAAATCACGGTCTGGGATAGGCTGCGATGGCAGCCGTGGCTGACGGAGACTCCCGCTTTTGCCTGCGCTCAGGCGTCCGGCTCCTTGGAAACGTCCACTCGAGCTTTCCATCTGCTCCGCAGACCGGAGCCTCACCCCAGCGTTGCCAGCCCGGGAAAAGTTTCCAGCAGCCAGAACGCCATGCGTTCCATGCCGCCGGTCAGGAAGGCGACGCCTGTGACGACCAGCAGGCCACCCATGGCCAGCTCGATCTTGCGGAAATGCCGCCGGATGCCGGCCATCGCCGTCATGAACCGCTCGATGCCGAAAGCGGCGATCAGGAACGGAATGCCAAGGCCCAGCGAATACACCGCGAGCAGCGACATGCCGCGATAGACCGTGTCGGACGAGCCGGCCACCGCGAGGATGGCAGCCAGGATGGGGCCGATGCAGGGCGTCCAGCCAAAGGCAAAGGCCAGACCCATAAGATAGGCGCCGCCCGGACCGGCTGGCGTTGCGACATCAATGCGCTTCTCGCGGTAGAGCATGGCGATGCGGAACACGCCGAGGAAGTGCAGGCCCATGACGATGATCGCAAGGCCGGCAGCCCAGGACAGCACCCAGAGATAATCCCGCAGAATCTGGCCCAGCGCGCTGGCCGTGGCGCCGAGCAGCACGAACACCGTGCTGAAACCGGCCACGAACGAGATCGCGGCCAGCATCACGTCGCGGCGGGCGGCGCGCGTGTTGGAACCCTCCTCGCGCATTTCCTCGACCGTCGTGCCTGCGAGGTAGCACAGATATGGCGGCACCAGCGGCAGCACGCAGGGGCTCAGGAACGAAAGCACGCCGGCAAACAGCGCAGCCAGATATCCGACATCGGTCATGAAGCGCTCATAGCCTGATCTTGCGCCGCGCGCCTAGGGTGGGGATGCTTCATCTGGCAGGCTTCGCATGAACGTGAAGTCAGGCTTCAGCAAATGCCTGCAACGAGAATTGGTCCTGCCCTTTCGCATTGGCCTGTCCTTTGCCATATCATGGCAAGGTCCGGCCAGCGCAGGAGCAGCAGATGACGACAGGCAGCACCAACGCACGGCAACCGCACCAGCAGGCCACTCTCGGTGTGGTCGATCCGGCCTGGGCCCGCGTGCGGCAGGAGGCGGAGCGGCTGATCGAGGCTGAGCCGACATTGGCAGGCTTCGTGCTGTCCACCGTTCTCAACCAGCCCGGCCTCGACCACGCCATTGCTCACCGGGTCGCGGCCCGGCTTGGCCACCCGGTTGTTCCGGCTGACCTGATCGTTCAAACGTTCGACGAGGCGCTCGCCAGGGATGCGACGATCGCGGAAGGCTTCCGCGCCGACATGGCCGCCGTGGTCGACCGCGATCCGGCCTGCACGCGGCTGATCGAGCCCTTGCTCTATTTCAAGGGCTTCCACGCGCTCCAGACCCACCGGCTCGCTCACTGGCTGTGGATGCGAAATCGCACCGATCTGGCGCTTTATCTGCAAAGCCGCTCGTCGGAGGTGTTCCAGACGGACATTCACCCGGCTGCGCGCATCGGACGCGGCGTGTTTCTCGATCACGCGACTGGCCTCGTCGTCGGATCGACAGCGGTGATTGGCGACAATGTCTCGCTCTTGCAGGATGTGACGCTCGGCGGCACCGGCAAGGAGAAGGGCGACCGCCATCCCAAGATCCGCTCCGGTGTGCTGATCGGGGCCGGGGCCAAGATCCTTGGCAACATCGAGGTCGGCGAGTGCGCGCGCGTGGCTGCCGGCTCCGTGGTGCTGGCATCGGTGCCGCGCAACTCGACGGTGGCCGGCGTGCCGGCCAAAGTCGTTGGCGAAGCGGGCTGTGCCGAACCGGCCCGCGTCATGGACCAGTTGCTTGCCGAAATGGACTGAGCCGGAGCAGATCCGGGCTTTTCAGTCCGGTTTTCTCAGTCCTTGAGCTGGAAGCCGGCCCACAAGGGGTCGCGGTCATCGATGATGATGGTGTTGAGGCCGGTCATCCGGGCCCAGCCCTCGATCGAGGGGATGATCGCGTCGTAAGAACCGACCTTTGCAGCCGCTTCGACGCGCCCGCGAAACAGGGTGCCGATGATGCTCTCGTGGATGAAGTCATCGCCCACCTTGAGCTTGCCCTGCGCGGCCCATTGCGCCATCCGGGCCGAGGTGCCGGTGCCGCAGGGGCTGCGGTCGATGGCCTTGTCGCCATAGAAAACCGCATTGCGGGCGTGGGCCTCGGGGTGCTGTGGCTTGCCGGTCCATTGCACGTGGCTGAGCCCGTTGATGGCGGGGTTCCCCGGGTGGACGAAGCTGTAGCGTGCCCGGAAAGCCTCGCGCACCTTCGGGCTCCAGCGCAGCAGGTCCGAGGGGCTGACATCGGCGATGTCGGAGAAGGCGGCCTGCGCATCGATGATGGCGTAAAAGTTGCCGCCATAGGCCACGTCCGCCGTGATCTCGCCGAGGCCATCGACATGGGCGGTGAGGCCGCTGGCGTGCAGGTAGGAGGCGACATTGGTGATGCGCACCGCGTCGACATATGGGCCGTTGCGAACATAGGTTGCGGTGACGAGGCCCGCTGGCGTGTCGATCCTGACCACCCCTTCCTCGCGCGGGGTGATCAGCCCGCGCTCCAGCCCCATGGTCACCGTGCCGATCGTGCCGTGCCCGCACATCGGCAGGCACCCCGAGGTCTCGATGAACAGGAAGGCGATGTCGGCATCGGGGCGCGTCGGCGGATAGAGGATCGCACCGGACATCATGTCATGGCCCCGTGGCTCGAACATCAGCCCGGTGCGCACCCAGTCGAACTCGGCCAGGAAATGGGCGCGCTTCTCGACCATGTTCGTGCCGTGAAGCATCGGGCCGCCGCCGGCCACGAGCCTGACCGGGTTGCCGCAGGTATGGCCGTCAACGCAGAAAAAAGTGTGCGTGCTCATGGTCTTGGCTATCCGTACTGAGATCGTGATTCCGGTGGTTCAGAGTTTGATTCAAGGCGGCTGGGCCAGCCCCGTCAGAAGCGCTGCGCACTGAATGGAGCCGCATCGAAGCTGGTCTTGCGGCCGGCGATCATGTCGGCAACGAGCCCAGCTGTCACCTGCGATTGCGTCATGCCCAGATGTCCATGACCGAAGGCATAGATGATGCGGGGCGAGGCGCGTGATGGCCCGATCACGGGCAGCGAGTCCGGCAGCGATGGCCTGAAACCCATCCAGACCTCGCCGCTCTCATAGGCCGGCAGCCCGCTGATGAAGCGGTTGCAAGTGTGATAGAGCGCCTTGGTGCGGGCATGGTTGGGCTTGGCCTTCAGGCCGCCGAACTCCACTGCGCCGCCGATGCGGATGCCGGAATCGAGGGCGTTGATGATGAAGCCATGGTCCTTGAAGGCGACGGGACGCGAGGTGAGGCCCGTCACGCCCTTGAAGCTGACATTGTAGCCGCGCTCAGTGTCGAGCGGGGTCTTGTCGCCAAGCCCGGCGGCGAGCGTGCGCGACCAGATGCCGGCGGCCAGCACAATGGCGTCGGCCTCGATCGCGCCCCCATCTGTCAGTACGGCGGGCTTTCCGTCGGCGGCAAGCGCCCTGACCGTGGCCGTAACCGAGGCGGCTCCGCGCGCCATGGCCGCTTCGAACAGCGCGGTGGTAAGCCAGAGCGGATCGGAGATGTGCGCGGAGTCAGCATGGAACAGCGCACCGGCAAAGACATCGCGGATAGCGGGCTCCATCTGCCGTGCCTCATCAGGCGAAATCACGTCGACATTGATGCCGGCCTCGCGCTGGCGGCGGGCCTCTGCGCGGGCCTTCTCCACGCTGGCCGGCGTGTCCAGCATGTACAGACCGCCCTTGCGATGGATGTGCTTTTCCAGGCCCAGCGCGCGGGAGCGGGCGAGCCAGGCGGGCAGGGCACGGGTCTGGAGATCGATCAGCGCCCGTGTCGAGGCTTCTACCGCCGAGGGGCGGGAGGCCCATAGGAAACGCGCCAGCCAGGGCAGCAGCGGCAGCAGGTAGCCCGCGCGGATCGAGAGCGGGCCAAGCGGATCGAGCAGCATGCGCGGCGCTTCCAGCACGATCTTCGGGTGTGCCAATGGCAGGATGTCGGCTGTGGCAATCCAGCCGGCATTGCCGGCGGAGGGCGTCCCGCGCTCGCGCGCCGCGCTGCCATCGGGATCGATGAACGTAACGGTGTGGCCCTCGTCGAGAAGGGCATGAGCGCAAGCCGTGCCGGTGATGCCGGCACCAATGATCAGGACATGCATGGGAGAGTCATCTGAATGATCCAGTTCCGATCTGTCAGATAGGGCAGTCCGGTACGCTCTGCCAATGCGTCCGCGGATGACGGCGCTGGCTTTTTCGCCGTGGCGGCCTACATGAGGGTGTGAAGGGTCGTCGTCTGCCGATGGCCAGAGCAGCAGAGTTTGCATGACAGCCAGACCCAACTTCCCGGCGGAAGGCGGCCTTGCGCCGGCGCCGGTTCCCTCCGTTGCGTTTCGGCAAGCCATGGCCCAGGTCACGGCGTCGGTGCATCTGATCACGACGGCGCGTGACGGGCACAGGGCCGGGCTGACGGCGAGCGCCGTCACCTCGCTCTCCGATGCCCCGCCGATGATGCTGGTCTGCATCCATCATGACAGCAACACGCTGACGCAGATCGAGGCCAATGGCCTGTTCTGCATCAACACGCTCTCTGGCGACGATCAGGCCGTGGCCGAGACCTTTGCCGGTCGCAAGGGTCTTGAAGGCGAAGAGCGCTTTGGTGTGGGCGCATGGACGACCGCCGTCACCGGTGCACCCGTGCTGGTGTCGGCGCTCAACAGCTTCGATTGCCGGTTGGTGGATGTGCGCACCATGGCCACACACCGCATCGTCATCGGCGAAGTGCTGGCCCTTGGCGGCTCGCAGGATGGTCCGGGCCTGATCTATCGCAACCGGCGCTTCGGCACGTTCTGAGCGCACTGCCCCAGCCGGTCAGGCCGGCGTGATGCGACCCTGTGCATCAATGGCGATGCGACCTGTGAGGCGCGCCTGAGCTGCCTTGTCGAGTTTCAGCGCCATCGGGGTCTGCCAGCCCATCTCGCGCGCCACGATCAGGCCAAGCAGCAGGATGGCATCGGGCTCATGCAAGATGATCGCAGCCGGGGCCAATCCCGTGCGCACCAGTTCGAGCAGCACGGCGGACGCTGACGACGAGCCGATCGTTCCGGGCAGGGCCAGCACCTTGCCGGCGATGTTGCGGCCACGATCAGGGTGGCGCGCATCGATGACAGCGGCGGTGAAGGGATCGATGCCGCCCCAGAAGCTGATCGGAGCCGCCAGAACCAGGGCTTCCCCGCTGGTAGCGGCACCGGGTATGAGAATTTCGGCCTGCAAGGCGCTCAAAACATCAGGCATCATGCAGCTCCGCTTTCAGCCATGACGGGACGGCCGGTGACAGCGCTTTCCAGACAATCGGCCATCGAACCATAGACCACGCCGTAGCCGGTGTTGCCGGGGGCATAATGGGCGAACTTGCCCGAGTTGGTCATCAGCACGCCGTCGATGGCGGGCAAGATGGGTGTGACCACCACGCAGGTGTCCGCCACGATGATGACATTGAGTCTTTCCAGCGTCTTGCGCAGGCCTGTTCGATCAGCCTCTCGCACCACATGCCTGCCCGTGCAGGCATAGATCGGCACGCGCGCCGTCCGTCCGGCCAGAAGCTGAGAAACTGATTCAAGCTCTTCGAGCGACAGGTGAGGGCTGCCGATGGCGACAGCATCGATGCGGGTCGCGCCCACTGCCGTGGACAGGCCCGCCTGCGCGGCACGGATCATCGCGGGTGTGACGGTTATGGCGCTGGCCGCATTGCCTGCGCCGCCGGTTGCCGTGGCGAGATCGGCCGCTTCGGGCGTGATGCCGACGATGTGGAACAGGCCGACGCCGCCTGCCGAGGCTGCCGCGGCGCCGAACGCCTTAAGCTTGTCCTCCGAGACTGGGCCTTCGACGCCGCTGACCACGCCGATGGCGGTGCCGACCTCGCGGCCGAACAAGGTGCCGAGAACGGGCCAGGCCCAGTCGCTGGCGAGCCAGACCGGGTCGATGGCCGCAACATCGAACACGACCGTCGCGCGCCTGTTTTCGGGCCGGTGCAGGCCGCAATCGGGCGCACGGCCTGTGATGGCGCAGGCAATGTCGAGATAGTCGCCATAGCGATTGGTGCGGGCACCCAGCACCGAGTTGCAGAAGGCAACGGCGTTGCTCTCGCCCCAGGCCACATCGGTGCCCTGTGCCGGACGATGCCCCGCCTGATAGGGCGCGCATGTCCAGGTGCGCTCGCAGCCCATGGCCTCGTAAGCCAGCATCAGCCGCTTGGCCATGTCCCGCGTGGCGCCTGTCAGGCGGCTTTTCGAGCAGCCCATGAGATCGAGCGCGCCGACATTCAGCGTGGCGCGGATGGCCGTTTTGGCGCCCAGTCGCACCAGTTCCTCGGCGAAGAGCGTGCCGGCATCGCCGTGGTAGAGCGCGCCATCGATGTGGGCCGAGGCCACCGGGATCAGGCGCGGGGCACCAAGCAGCCGTGCGCTCTCGGCAACGATGCGCATGGCCATGGCGTGGCCGTCGCTGCCGGCGGCAATCAGGCGTTCCTCTTCGGACAAGATCGTCATGCTGCGGGGCCATCCTTGCTATGGGCGTGCTTGCTATGGGCATGGGCGGCCAGCGCCGCATCGACGAAAGCCCCTGCCGAGCCCAGATACGACTGCGGGACGAACAGGGCCGCGACCTGCTGCGGCGACAGGTGTGCCATGATGACGGCGTCGGCCAGCACCGCGTCGCACAGGTGCATATCGTCTGCGATGGCCCGCTTGCAGGCGGCATCGACGTGGTGGTGGGCCTCAAGGCGGCCAAGATGCTGGCCGAGCGCCATCATCACGGCTTCAGCCATGATCAGGCCACGGGTCTGTTCGAGATTGTTGCGCATGCGGTCCGCCCGGATATCGAGGCCACCTGCCAGCGCAATGGCGGCCTTGAGCGCGCCGCTGGTGATCTTCAGCAATTCGGGCAAGGTCCGCCATTCGGCGTGGCCAGAGCCGGCTGCGCGCTCATGCTCGTGCATCTGTGCAGACAGGATGGTGCTGACCAGGCCGGGCGCCGCTGTGCCCGCGCCGACCATCACCGATGCGAGCACCGGGTTGCGCTTGTGCGGCATGGTCGATGAGCCGCCGCGACCTGCCGCTGCGGGCTCGAATGCCTCCTGAACGTCGGTCTGCATCAGCAGAACAATGTCACGGCCAACCTTGCCGAGCGTGCCACACAGCAGGCCGCAGAAGGCCGCGATCTCGCCAATGCGGTCACGTGCGCTGTGCCAAGGCGTTGCGGCAAGGCCGAGCCCGAGTTCGCTGGCAAGCCGGTCGGCCACCGCGCTGCCATTGGCGCCCAGAGAGGCGAGCGTGCCGGCGGCGCCGCCAAACTGGAGGCAGAGCGTGTGCGGGGCGATCTGTGCGAGCCGTTCCCGGTGCCGCAACACCGCCGTCAGCCAGCCGGCGGCCTTGAGTCCAAAAGTGGTGGGCAGCGCATGCTGCATCACGGTCCGCGCTACCATGGGCGTATCGCGATGCTGGCGGGCCAGACCGGCCAGCGCATCGGCCAGTTCTGCCAGCTCCGCTTCGAACAATGCAGAGATGTCGCGCCATTGCAGCGCCAGCGCGGTATCCATGACATCCTGCGTGGTGGCGCCCCAATGCACATAGGGCTGACCTTGCGCCTCTGTGCGGGCCGTCAGCAACGTCACCAGCGGGATCACCGGGGAGCCAGCTTTCGCTGTGCCAACGGCGATGGCTGTGGCCAATTCGTCGAGTTCGGCGGCATGCAGCGTCTCGACCGCGCGGCTGATCGCCAGGCCGGCCTCGGCCGGGATGACACCGACGGCCGCTTCAGCCCGCGCCAGCGCCGCCTCGAAGGCCAGCATGCGCTGCACATAGCCGGCATCTGAGAGGATCGCCGCCACCGCCTCATCGACCATCAACGGGTCAAACAGACGGGCCGCATGCGATGGCAACATGGTGATTGACCTTTGTTCCCACTTGTCAGCGCGGGCTGTTTGTCCTGAATAGCATTCCATTCAGGATCGTGTCCTGATCTGGATAGCGGCCTGCATGGCTCTGCCGCAAGAGCCAGCGAGGCCTGCACAGGGGAGATGCCGACCATGGCGATGAAAATGCAGGGTGAGGTTACCCTTCCGGCCAGCCGCGATGTAGTCTGGGCGAAGCTCAACGATCCCGAGGTCCTGAAAGCCTGCATTCCGGGCTGTGAGGAGCTGACCAAGGATGACGACACCCATTTTTCCGCTGTGGCCAAGATCAAGCTCGGGCCGGTGAAGGCCACCTTCAAGGGCAAGGTAGCGCTGTCCGATCTCGATCCGCCGAATGGCTACACGATCAGCGGCGAGGGCGAGGGGGGCATTGCCGGCTTCGCCAAGGGCGGAGCCAAGGTCGCGCTCTCTGATGCAGAGGGCGGCGGCACCGTGCTGCGCTACGATGTCGATGCACAGGTCGGCGGCAAGATCATGCAGCTTGGCTCGCGCCTGATCGACTCCGTTGCCAAGAAATACGCTGACGAGTTCTTCGCCAAGTTCGCGCTCGCCGTCGCTGGCTGACTTCGCCGGGCGATCTGTTCCGGCGGCCTCAGTTCTTGCTGAACAGGGCGCTGGCCTTTTCCTTGCGGTTGTTCTCGTAGGACCCTTGCGCGCTGGCGGGGCTGACCTTCGTCAGTGTCAGCGAGAAGTCGGGCCCGCTCATGCTGGCCGTGGTCGGGGTGATGTTGCTGGTCGTGACCGTCAGCGGCTGGCCCAGCAAGGCAACGCCCGCCACCTTGTCGCCGCTGATCGTGACGACGATGTCGGAACGGGCTCCGAACGCGCCGCTCCAAGAGCCATTCCAGGAGGGTGCTGCCGCGGCTGTCGGGCTGGCTGCCGGCAAGGACAGGGGCGGCTTGGCGGCGGGAGCCGTTGCAGCCGGCGCCGTTGCTGCGGGTTGCGGCGGCTTTGTCTGTGCCAAAGCGGGCAGGGCAGCAAGGCCAAGTGCAGCACCCAGAAGCAGAACGAGTCGCGATGTCATGTGTGATGACCTCCTGTGTGCAGTGGCGTTAGCAAATCTGTCCATGCTCGACCAGTGCTGATGGAACAACCAGGATTGTTGCCACTGCGCGGTCGTCATCTCTCCTCAGAAGATCACTTCTTTGGTGCCCATGTGCTTGTCGTGATCTTGCAGCTACGCGCTTCGCGATAGGACGGGCTGCTGTCTGTTGTGCCGTGAATGGCCAGATATGGACAGGCAGGCGGGACTTGTGTCCCGCAATCGCCGCAGAATGACAAAACTGTCAAAAAATGGCCCGGATTCGGCGGGTTCTTTATTTTGGCAACCGGCTTGACGCGAGAAACAGGCCGGTTACGTTAGATTTTGAACAAGTCCAGAGTGCATTTCGGTGCAGGGCTGGATGTCTCGGTGCCAATGCGCCGGGGCATGGCTGCCCAGGTTTTGGCCATGCGGTTACGCGCATGGTCCGGACGGCAGAAAAAACGACCGCGCGCGCGATGGTGCGACGTTTGCGGCCTGAAGGAGGAGAGCACATCATGGCCACCGTCTCGATGACGGTGAACGGCAAAGCCGTCACTGCAGATATCGATCCGCGGACCCTTCTGGTTCAGTTCATCCGCGAGAACCAGCTTCTGACCGGCACCCATGTGGGTTGCGACACCAGCCAGTGCGGCGCGTGCGTGGTCCATGTCGACGGCAAGGCCGTCAAGTCGTGCACGATGCTCGCCTTGCAATGCCAGGGGGCCAACGTCGTCACCATCGAGGGCATTGCGGCTGCCGATGGCACCTTGCACCCGATGCAGGAGGCGTTCCGCGAGCATCACGGTCTGCAATGCGGCTTCTGCACGCCGGGAATGATCATGTCGGCGATCGACATCGTCAACCGCAAGGGCAACAACCTCGACGAGCACACGATCCGCGAGGAGCTTGAGGGCAATATCTGCCGCTGCACCGGCTATCACAACATCGTCCGCGCTGTTGACGCTGGAGCCAAGGCCATGGCCGCATCGGCCAAGCCGATGAAGCACGCCGCCGAGTAAGGGGCAGTCGGCAGTCGGCAATCGGCCGTCGCACGCACGACGCCGCCACGAAAGCTGATCGCCTCCCGACTGCCAACTGCCGATTGCCTACTGCCACACAGCAAGCATTCGGGAGAAGACCATGTCCGCCACAGGAATCGGCGCCTCCGTCCGCCGCAAGGAAGACCACCGTTTCATCACCGGCGCAGGCCGCTACACCGACGATATCAACCGGCCGGGGCAGGCCTATGCCTATTTCCTGCGTTCACCGCATGCCCATGCCACGATCAAGAAGATCGATGCCTCCAAGGCGCTGGCGATGCCGGGCGTCCTGGCCGTCCTGACGGGCGATGATCTCGCCGCCGACAAGATTGGCGGGCTGATCTGCGGGTGGATGATCCACAACAAGGATGGCTCACCGATGCGGGCCGGCGGGCACCCCGCGCTGGCGCAGGGCAAGGTGCGCTATGTGGGCGACCATGTGGCCGTCATCATCGCCGACACGCTGGCGCAGGCGCGCGATGCGTCCGAAGCCGTGGTGGTCGATTACGGCGTGCTGCCGGCGGTGGTCGACACCGCGACGGCCATGAAGTCCAAGACCGTGGTGCACGACGTGGCACCGAACAATTCGGTCTACAACTGGCATCTGGGCAACAAGGACGACACCGAAAAGGCCTTCAAGGCGGCCAAGCATGTCGTCAAGATGAACATCGTCAACAACCGCCTTGCGCCCAACCCGATGGAGCCGCGCGCCGCGATCGGGCTCTACGACAAGGCCGAGGATCACTACACGCTCTACACCACCAGCCAGAACCCGCATGTGGCGCGTCTGGTGCTGTCGGCCTTCATCGGCATCGCGCCGGAGAACAAGCTGCGCGTGGTGGCCCCGGATGTCGGCGGAGGCTTCGGCTCCAAGATCTTCATCTATGCGGAAGAGACGGTCTGCGTCTGGGCCTCCAAGAAGGTCGGCCGCCCTGTGAAGTGGAACTCGGACCGCACCGAGGCCTTCCTCAGCGATGCGCACGGCCGCGACCACGTGACCGAAGCGCAGATGGCGATCGACGAGAACGGCAAGATCACCGGCCTGCGCGTGCACACCATCGCCAATCTCGGCGCCTATCTGTCGACCTTCTCGTCGTCGGTGCCGACCTATCTCTACGCACCGCTGCTGTCGGGCCAGTACAACATCCCGGCGATCTACGCCGAGGTGGATGCCGTCTACACCACGACAGCGCCCGTCGATGCCTATCGCGGCGCAGGGCGGCCGGAAGCCACGTTCGTGGTCGAGCGGCTGGTGGAGGTCGCAGCGCGGCAACTTGGCATCGATCCGGCCAAGTTCCGCCAGATGAACTACATCACCAAGTTCCCGCACCAGACGCCTGTGATCATGATGTATGACGCCGGCAACTATAACGCCTCGATGAAGAAGGCGCTGGAAGCGGCTGACTACAAGGGCTTCGGCAAGCGCCGCAAGGAGGCCGAAAAGCGCGGCAAGCTGCGCGGCATCGGCTTCTCGTCCTACATCGAGGCCTGCGGCATCGCGCCGTCGGCGGCGGTGGGCTCGCTTGGCGCCGGCGTCGGCCTGTGGGAATCGGCGGAAGTCAGGGTCAATCCGATCGGCACCGTGGAGATCCTGACGGGCTCGCACAGCCACGGCCAGGGCCACGAAACCACCTTCGCGCAACTGGTCTGCGAGCGCCTCGGCGTGCCGCTGGAAAGCGTCTCCATCATCCATGGCGACACCGACAAGGTGCAGATGGGGATGGGCACCTACGGCTCGCGCTCTGGCGCAGTCGGCATGTCGGCGATCTCCAAGGCGCTCGACAAGGTCATCGCCAAGGGCAAGAAGGTCGCGGCCTACGTGCTCGAAGCCTCCGAGAAGGACATCGACTTCAAGGACGGCAAGTTCTCGGTGAAGGGCACTGACAAGACGCTCGATTTCGGTGCCTGCGCGCTTCAGGCCTACATTGCCCACAAGTTCAACGGGCAGGATCTGGAGCCGGGCCTGAAGGAGGGCGCCTTCTATGATCCGACCAACTTCACCTTCCCGGCGGGCGTACACATTGCCGAGGTCGAGGTCGATCCGGACACGGGCGTCACCAAGGTGGTGAACTGGACGGCGGTGGATGATTTCGGCGTTGTCATCAACCCGATGATCGTCGAGGGGCAGGTCCATGGCGGCATCGCCCAGGGCATCGGCCAGGCCATGCTGGAAGGTGTAGTCTACGACAAGGAAGGCCAGCTGGTGACGGCAAGCTACATGGACTACTGCATGCCGCGCGCCGATGACCTGCCATCCTTCTCGGTCGGGATGACTGTGACGGCCTGCCCGTCCAACCCGCTCGGCATCAAGGGCTGCGGGGAGGCGGGCGCGATTGCCGCTCCGCCAGCGCTGATCAACGCCATCACTGATGCGGTCGGGCACGAGGATGTGGCCATGCCGGCCACGCCGAAAGTGGTCTGGCGGGCCGCACAGAAGGCCCTGAAGAAGATGGCTGCCGAGTAAGCCGCGCATTTGCTCCCTCTCCCCCTGCGGGAGAGGGCCGGGGAGGCGTTTCACCACTCTTCCCGGTTTCGATTTCATCCCGAGGGACGGCGGCATTGGCCGCATGGTCCCTCTCCCTAACCCTCTTCCGTCGGGCAGAGGGAACAGAGCGGAGGACACATCATGTACGCATTCACCTATCATCGCCCCGATACGGTTCGGCAGGCAGCCGGCCTTGTTGCCCGCAAGGAGGACGCCAAGGTGCTGGCCGGCGGCCAGACCCTGCTGCCGACCATGAAGCAGCGCCTGGCCTCGCCGGGGAACCTCATTGATCTTGGCAGTGTCGCCGAGATGAAGGGCATCGAACGCAAGGGCCGCACCATCGTGATCGGCGCCATGACCACACACGCAGATGTGGCCGGCAGCCCTCTGGTGCAGGAGGCCATTCCCGGCCTCGCGACACTGGCGGGCAACATTGGCGATCCACACGTCCGCAACCGGGGAACGATCGGCGGCTCGATCGCCAACAACGATCCTGCGGCGGATTATCCGGCAGCCTGTCTTGCCATGGGCGCAACCATCATCACCAACAAGCGCAAGATCGCTGCGGATGACTTCTTCCAGGGCATGTTCGACACGGCGCTCGACGAGGGCGAGATCGTCACGCGCGTTGCCTTTCCGATCCCCGGCAAGGCGGCCTATGCCAAGTTCCCCAACCCTGCCTCGCGCTACGCGCTGGTCGGGGTCTGTGTCGCCAAGCGGGGTTCGGAAGTGCGGGTTGCCGTGACCGGTGCCGGTGCATCCGGCGTGTTCCGCTGGCCTGAGGCGGAAGCGGCCCTGTCGAAGCGCTTTTCCTCGAAGTCCCTGGAAGGCATGGCGGCGAAGGCTGCCGGCCTCAATGCCGACATCCATGCCGATGCCGAATACCGCGCCCATCTGATCGGCGTCATGGCACGCCGGGCGGTAGATGCCGCTGTCGGCAAGTAAGCTGCGCGCCGGCTCGCCTGTTCATCCCGGCTCAAGGCCGGGATGACATGGCGGGTTTGGAAACGGCTCAGTACATGAAAATCTCTTCGACGATCTTGCCGTTCTTCACGGTGTAGAGCGCCACCTCGCGGGAGTTCGTCGTGCGAACACCCGTGGCGTTCACGGTGAAGTCCATGTCGAAGATCACGGCGAAGCGGTTGCCGTTGACGAATGGCCCTTCGGTGTTGACCGCATGGATGGTGTGGTTGGCATACCACCATGCGCCCTTGGCCTGCACGGCTTCGGCGCCCTCGCAGCGCGACATCGGGCCTTCCATGGCCTCGATGCTGACAATGTCAGGCGCATTGAACTGCATGGCGGCGCCGTGATGGTCGCCTGCCTTCAGTAGGGCGGTGAAGGCAGAGGCGACGTCGGCGGTGGAAAGTGGGCTGCTCATGGGAGTCCTCCGTTTCTGTTTTGTTCCAATTCGACATCACCTACATCTTGCCGGTCATGCGTGTCAATGTGGTGACGGGGCGTCGCCTTTGAGCCATAACTGGCGTGTTTCCCGCCCTCTTTCCTGTCCGGTCTGATGACACCGATCCCAACCTCCATCGATGCCACGGCGGCGCTGCTTGCCTCGGGTGGCTATGTCGCCGACCGGTCGCTGGCCACGGTGCTATTCCTTGCGCTGCGCATGGGCCGTCCACTCCTGCTGGAGGGCGAGGCCGGCGTCGGCAAGACCGAGATCGCCAAGGTGCTGGCCGCCACGCTGGGCCGCAAGCTGATCCGGCTGCAATGCTATGAGGGACTGGATGTCTCGTCCGCCGTCTACGAGTGGAACTATGCCCAGCAGATGATGGCGATCCGCCTCGCGGAAGCAGGCGGTGTGGTTGATCGCGGGCGGCTCGAAAGCGAGCTGTTTTCGGAACGCTACCTGATCCGTCGGCCGCTGCTTCAGGCGCTGGAGCCGGACACGGCCGGTCCACCGATCCTGCTGATCGATGAGCTTGACCGCACGGACGAGGCGTTCGAGGCCTTCCTGCTGGAAATGCTCTCGGATGCGCAGGTCACCATTCCGGAACTGGGTACGATCAAGGCCGCCGAGCCGCCCATTGTCATCGTCACCTCCAACCGCACGCGTGAGATCCATGACGCGCTGAAGCGCCGCTGCCTGTATCACTGGGTCGATTATCCGGATGCCGCGCGCGAACTGGCGATCCTCAGGGCCAAGGCCCCCTCTGCTCCGGCCAAGCTCTCCAAGCAGATCGTCGCTTTCGTTCAGGCCATCCGCAAGCAGGACCTGTTCAAGGCCCCCGGCGTGGCCGAGACGCTGGACTGGGCGAGCGCGCTGGTGGAACTCGATGCGGTTGCGCTCGATCCGGCGCTGGTCTCCGACACGATCGGCGCGCTGCTGAAGTATCAGGATGACATCCTGAAAATGCAGGGCAGCGCGGTGAAGAAGCTGCTGGATGAGGTGAAGGGCTCAGCGGGGTGAGCGGCCTCATCGCCGAGAACGTCGCCTATTTTGCCCGTGCCCTGCGCGGTGTGGGGTTCAAGGTTGGCCCCGGCGCTGTGCTGGATGCGGTGGGTGCCTTGGCGGCGGGCGGGCTCGGCAGCCGCAGCGATGTCTACTGGACCTTGCATGCGGTGTTCGTGAAGCGCCGGGAGGACATGGTCCTGTTTGATCAGGCCTTCGCGCTGTTCTGGCGCAGGCGGGCGCTGATCGAGAAGATGATGGCCATGCTCTCGCCGGAAGCGCTGGCTCCGCCGAAACCGGAGGGCAAGCCCGAAGCCGGCGCGCTGAGAGTGCAGGAGGCCTTCGCGCCGCCGCGCCCGCGCGAGGACGATGTGCTGCGTGAACTCAACGAATTCACCGGCCGGCTGACCATTTCGGACACCGAGACGCTGAAAGGGCGGGATTTCGCCCAGATGAGCGCCGATGAGGTGAGCCGCGCGCAGGCACTGATCGCGCGGCTGAGGCTGCCGGATGACGAGGTTGCGACGCGGCGGTTCAGGCCGGCAAAGGGCGGCGATGTCATCGATCTGAGGCAGACCTTGCGCCGCTCGATGCGTGCTGGCGGGGCCTCGATCGAACTGGCCTTCCGTGAGCGCACCACGCGCCATCCGCCGGTGGTGGCGCTGGTCGATATCTCCGGCTCGATGGCGGAATACAGCCGCATCCTGCTGCATTTCCTGCATGCCATCACCGACCAGCGCCGGCGGGTGCATGCCTTCACCTTCGGCACGCGGCTGACCAACATCTCGCGGCTGCTGCGCACCAAGGATCCGGACGAGGCGCTGGCGCTGTGCGGCAAGGCCGCGCCGGACTGGGAAGGCGGCACGCGCATCGGTGCTGCGCTGCATGATTTCAACCGCATCTGGTCGCGCCGGGTGCTGGCCGGTGGGGCAGTGGTGCTGCTGTTCACCGACGGGCTGGAGCGTCAGGGGCTCGAACAACTCGGCTTCGAGGCCGACCGGCTGCACCGGTCCTGCCGGAAGCTGGTCTGGCTCAACCCGCTGCTGCGCTTCGATGCCTTCGAGGCCCGCGCCGGTGGTATCCGCACGCTGCTGCCACATGTCGACGAATTCCGCACCATCCACAATCTCGCCAGCATGGAAGGCCTTGTGAAGGCACTGGGCGGTGGGGGTAGGGTGGCCGATCCGAAAGCCTGGCTCAAGGCAGGGTGAATTCCTGCGTCATTGCGAGCGGAGCGAAACCATCCAGCCTCGCCGCTGCTTTAATGATCGTGTGTGGCGCTAACCGCAGCGCTGGATTGCTTCGCTGCGCTCGCAATGACGGGATTGTTGTGCGGGCTTACTCCGCCGCCATCCGCTCGGTGCCGTCATCCGGCGCGTGGCTTTTCGGCCTTGCCTTGAGCCTCAGTTCGGTCAGGTCGGCACGTTCCTTCTCAAGCTGGCGGTAGAGCGCGTCGCGGCCGGGAGCATATTGTTTGGCGGAATGATGGTCCTTGTCGCCATACCAGGCGGCGGCGCGCAGGGTGAAGGCCGGATCGGCGAGGTGGGGCCGGCCGAGCGCCACGAGATCGGCGCGGCCGGCGGCAATGATCGTGTTGATCTGGTCGGCACCGGTGATCGAGCCAACGGCCATGGTGGCGATGCCGGCCTCGTTGCGGATCTGGTCCGAGAACGGGGTCTGGAACATGCGGCCATAGTGCGGTTTGGATTGCGGCGCGGTTTGTCCGCTGGACACATCGATAAGGTCAGCCCCGGCGCGGGCGAAGGCACGCGAAACCTCGACCGCATCATCGGCATCAAGCCCGCCTGCGATCCAGTCACTCGCGGAAATGCGCACCGACATCGGCTTGCTGGCCGGCCAGACGGCCCGCATGGCCTCGAAAACCGCCAGCGGAAAGCGCAGACGGTTGTCGAGCGAGCCGCCGAATTGGTCGGTCCGCTGGTTGGTGATCGGCGAGATGAACGAGGCGAGCAAGTAGCCATGGGCGCAGTGCAGTTCCAGCATGTCGAAGCCTGAGGCCTCGGCCCGCCGCGCTGCGGCCACGAATGTCGCCGTGACCTCGGCCATGTCCGCTTCCGTCATGGCGCGGGGCACCTGGCTTTCGGGGTAGAAGGGCAGGGGCGAGGCGGCGATCAGGCCCCAGCCCCCCTCCGCCAAGGGCCTGTCCATGCCGTCCCACATCAGCTTGCTGGCACCCTTGCGCCCGGCATGGCCTAGCTGGAGGCAGATCTTCGCGTCGCTGTTGGCGTGGACGAAGTCGACGATGCGGGTCCATGCGGCCTGCTGCGCATCGTTCCACAGCCCGGTGCAGCCGGGTGTGATACGCGCGTCCGCAGACGGGCAGGTCATCTCGGTGACGACCAGCCCTGCTCCACCCATGGCGCGAGCGCCATAGTGCACCAGATGGAAATCACCGGGCAGGCCGTCTTTGGCGGAATACATGCACATGGGCGAAACCACCACGCGGTTGGCCAGTTCCATGTTGCGCAGGCGGAATGGCTGGAACATCGGGGCCACGGCCTTGGCCGGTGTCGCGGCGATGCCCTTGGCCGCCACATCGCGCGCCATCATGTCATCGACTGCGGCGACAAAGTCCGGGGCGCGCAGGTTCAGGTTGTCATAGGTGATCGCCTTGGAGCGCGTCATCAGGCCGAAGGCAAACTGGACCGGGTCCATGTCCCAGAAGCGCTGGACCTCCTCGAACCAGACCAGCGAGGTGTCCGCCGCATGCTGGGTGCGCTCGACCTCCTGCCTGCGGGTGGTCTCGTAGTGGGAGAGGGCCGCGCCCACGCCATCGCAGGCCAGCACGGACTTGTAGAGCGCGATCGCATCTTCCATCGCCAGCTTGGTGCCGGAGCCGATCGAGAAGTGGGCTGTGGCCTTGGCATCGCCAAGCAGGACCATGTTGTCCTTCACCCAGCGTTCGTTGCGGATCATCGGGAAGTTGCGCCAGATCGAGCGGTTGGTCTGCAAGGAATGGCCCTGCAATTCCTTTGCGAACACGCCTTCCATGAAGCGGGCGCTTTCGTGCTCGGTCATGCGGTCCAGGCCAGCGCTGGCCCAGGTCTCGGGCGTAGTCTCCAGCACCCAGGTCGAGGCATTGGCCTCATACTGGTAGCAATGGGCGATGAAGACGCCGTGTTCGGTCTGGCGGAAGAAGTAGTTGAAGGCATCGAAGGGCCGGGTCGAGCCCATCCAGGAGAACTTGTTGGGCCGAAGATCGACGCGCGTGCCGAAATGGGCGCGGTGCTTCTCGCGCAGGGCCGAGTTGAGGCCATCAGCAATGACGATCATGTCGGCGTCGATGGCTGCCTCGTCGGCGATCTCCGAGCCGAACTGCATCGCGACGCCGAGGCTCCGCGCCCGATCCTGCAGCAACATCAGCAGCGTGCGCCTGGAGCAGCCGCAAAAGCCGTTGCCGCCGATGCGATGCACCGTGTCCTTGAAATGGATTTCGATGTCGTCCCAATAGGCGAAGGACCGCCTGATGGCCTCGTAACTTTCAATGTCATGGATCTTGAAGGTGTCGAGGGTCTGGTCGGAAAAGACCACGCCAAAGCCAAACAGGTCGTCGGCCTTGTTGCGTTCGTGGATGGTGATGGTGATGTCGGGCCGGGATTTCTTGAGCAGGATGGCGAAGTAAAGACCCGCCGGGCCCCCACCGATCACGGCAATCTTCATGGCATGCTCCCGGGCTTGTCCGTGGCCGCTGGTCCTGGCCTTCACGCGGGCCTAGCTGGAACACCGCGCTGCCCACGGTCGCCCTGCCGCCCTCGATGGGCAATATTTTAAGCTTAAAACAGTTTGGTTCAAGCGGAGAGTGATGTTGCTCGTGGCTGTCTCGCGGGGCGGGGGCCCAGCGGGCCGTGGCTCTCACGGTTCATTAACCATGCGCAGGCACATTGATACTGCCGGAATTTGAGACTCCACCCGATTTGATTCACAGCCATTCGTGTTTGGCGCACCCATCGACCCCAAAAGATGCCAATCGTCGCAATCCTCGATGACCAGTTGACGAACCGGCAGATATTCGCCCGGCTGGCGGGGTCTATTGCCGATGACGTCACTGTCGAGACCTATGCGGACCCGCTCCAGGCCCTGGCAGGCCTCAAGGATCGCGCCGTCGATCTGGTCATCACCGACTTCAAGATGCCGCATATGGATGGTGCCGAATTCGTGCGCCAATTCCGTGACTTGCCCGGTGCGGCCGATATTCCGGTGGTGGTGCTGACGGTCTATGAAGAGCGCAGTTTCCGGCTCAGGGCGCTGGAATGCGGCGCAACCGACTTCCTGCAAAGTCCCGTCGACCATCAGGAGTTCATCACACGCGCCCGCAACCTCTTGCGCCTTCGCCGCCAGCAACTGCTGCTGGCCCAGCGCGCCGACCATCTCAAGGCCGAACTCGACGAAAGCGAACGCACCCGCGAACTGGCCATGCGCGATTCGCGCGAACGGCTGGCGCAGGTCATCGACAGCATTCCGGCAGTGGTGCGCTGTGCCGATCCGGACGGAATGATCCAGTTCGTCAATGCTTTCCAGGCGCGCATCCTCGGCAAGAGCGCGACCGAGGTCGTGGGCCAGACCGTGTCGAAGTGTCTTGGCGATGAGCAGGGCGCACGTAGCAATGCCCTCGACCGGATGGTTTCCGAAACCGGCCGTGCCGTGCCCTCCTTTGAGGAGGACATCGTCGATGCCTCCGGCAAGACGCGGGTTTTCCTGTCATCCAAGACGCCGCTGCTGGACCCGGGTGGTGTGGTCAGCGGGATCCTGACCACGTCGATCGACATTACCGAGCGCAAGGATGCGGAGAACTATCTGCATCACATGGCCCATCACGATGCCCTGACCGGCTTGCCGAACCGTTCCTTGCTGCACCAGCGCATCAACCGCGAGATTGCGCGCTCTCGGCGCGGCGACCGGATGTTTGCCCTGCATCTGATCGATCTCGATGACTTCAAGTCGATCAACGACCTGCACGGGCATGGCGTCGGGGATCGCTTCATCGCCACGATCGGTCAGCGCCTCCAGGATCTGGCGCGCCGGCAGGACACGGTGGCGCGCATCGGCGGCGACGAGTTCGCGGTGTTGCAGACCAATATCTCGGGTCCGGCTGATGCGCAGCAGTTCGCCAGCACGATGCTGAAGGTGATCGCCCAGCCGCATGCCTGCGACACCGGCATCGTGGCATCCAGCGGCAGCGTCGGCATCACGATGCATCCTTCTGACGGGGCGGATGGAGCCGTGCTGCTCAAGAACGCCGACACGGCGATGTATCGGGCCAAGGCCGATGGCGGCAACCGCGCCTCACTCTATGCCTCCGACATGCAGAACACGGCCCTGCACAATGCCACTCTGGACGGCGAACTCAGGACCGCACTCGAGCGCGGAGAGTTCGTGCTGCACTTCCAGCCGCAGATCAACGCTGCGACCGGCGAGATGGTGGGCGGGGAGGCCCTGATCCGCTGGAACAAGCCGGGCCAAGGCCTTCAGCCTCCCGGTTCCTTCCTGCCGCGGGCCGAGGCCACCGGCTTCATCGTCGCCATCAACGAATGGGTCGTGATGGAGGCCTGCCGAGCCGGCCGCCGCTGGAACCAGATGGGGCTTGCCGGCATCCGCGTCGGCGTGAACCTCTCGCCCTTGCAGTTCATCCGCCAGAACGTGCCGCTTCTGGTGACGCGCGCCTTGGGTGACAGCGGGCTCGATCCGCACCTGCTTGACCTCGAACTGACTGAAAGCTCCGTGCTCGAGGACAGCGAGACGCTGATTGCCGAGTTGGCGCAGCTAAGGATGCTGGGCTGCGAAATCTCCATCGACGATTTCGGGACCGGCTACTCCTCGCTCCGCTACGTCAAGCGCTTCCCCGTCGACCGCCTGAAGATCGACCAGTCGTTCATCCGCAACCTGCCGCGCGATCCCAACGATGTGGCGATTGTCCGGACGATCATGTCGCTTGGTCACAGCCTCGATCTGTCGATCCTCGCCGAAGGGGTCGAGACCGAGGAACAACGGGCCTTCCTGGCAGCGGAAGGCTGCGACGAGTTCCAGGGCTATCTGTTTGCCAAGCCGATGTCGTTCGATGACTTTGTCGCTTTCGGGCTGTCCCGTCTTGCGAAAGCCAGGATCGCGTGAGCATCGCCGATCATGAGGTGGCGCGACGCCCTCACGGGCTGAAGGCCTATTGGGTCTGGCTGCGCCGCAGGCTGAACAGCCGGCCCGATTCCGAACACGAGATGATGTTCAACCGGCTCGCCATCGTGCTGGTGGCGATGTGCTATCTGGCCATCGCCGCGCAGTATGGCTCCGATGGGGCATCGAGCGCGCTGCGGCACGGACTGGTGCTGTGCTCGCTGTATTGGCTCGCCTCGGCGCTCCTGATGGTCGACATCCTGGTGCGGCCAGGTGTGTCGCATGCCCGGCGCGGGGTGGCGTTGGTGCTCGACATGTCGGTGCTGTCGATGGGCATGCATCTGGGCGATTCCGCCTTCGCGCTGGGCTATCCGATCTATCTGTGGATCATCTTCGGCAACGGCTTCCGCTTTGGGGTGCGCTATCTTGCGGCTTCGGCGCTGGCAGCGGTGATCGGCTTTGCCTGGGTGATCGCCCATACGAATATCTGGCAACGTGACCTCGACCTGTCGATCGGGCTCATGATCGGTTTGGTCCTGCTGCCGGCCTACGTGGCGGCGCTGATCCGCAAGCTTTCGGAGGCCAAGCGGCAGGCGGAAGATGCAAACCGCGCCAAGAGCATGTTCCTGGCCAGTGTCAGCCATGAACTGCGCACACCGCTCAACGCCATCATCACGCTGAGCGATCTGCTCGGTGCAACCCAGACCCAGCGCGAGCCGCGCGAGATGGTGCAGACCATTGCAGCCTCGGGGCGTTCGCTGCTGAAGCTGATCAACAACATTCTCGACCTGTCACGGATCGAGGCCGGGCGCAGTGTCCATGCCCGCAACGACTTCGCCCTGTTCGACCTTCTGGCACAGTTGCGCCGCGTGCTTGTGGTGCAGGCCCGCGCCAAGAACATCTCCCTCGGCATCTGGATCGGCCCACGCGTGCCGAACCGGGTTCAGGGTGCCGAGCAGGAGTTCGAGGAAGTGCTGATGAACCTGGTGGGCAATGCCATCAAGTTCACGTCGAAAGGCGGGGTGTTCGTGCATGTCGATCTCGACGACGCAAGCGATGTGCCGGGTCGGCTCAGGGTTTCCGTGCGCGACACCGGCATCGGCATCGCGCCGGAAGCGCAGGACCGCATCTTCGAGAGTTTCGTCCAGGCCGACGCCTCCATCATCGACCGTTTTGGCGGGACCGGCCTCGGGCTGTCCATTGTCAGGCAACTGGTGGAGCGCAATGGCGGCACGATTTCGGTCAGCAGCCAGCCGGGCGAGGGTAGCACTTTCTGTTTCACCTTCGACCTTGTGGCGCTGGCGCAGGCGCTGCCGGAGCCCGGAACTGGCTGGCCGGCGATCGTGCTGACACGTAACCTGTCGCTGGAAGCGCAACTGCGTTTCCATGGCGTCAACACCACCCGCGTCGGCACATTGCCGGCGCTGCGTGATGCGCTGACCCATTGGGATCATGAGGCTGCCCGGCCAACCCTGATCATCGATGTGGACACGCTGGCGGCCCGCGAGCGCGAAACGATCGATTCCTGGGGTTCAAGCACCCTGGCCCACGCCATCACCGGCGTGTTGTCGGCAGGGGTGCCAAGCCTGCCTCTGATGCCGCACCTGCCATTGGCCATGGCGTTGAGCCACCCGCTGTCCGAATCCGAGCTGCAGCGGCTTGCTGTTCTGGGCAAGCCGTTCAGATCGGCCGCACAGGCCGTCGAACCCGGTGTGGCCGTCCGCCCGTTGCGCATCCTGGTGGCGGAAGACAACGTCACCAACCAGAAGGTCATCGGCAAGCTGCTGGGCCGCGACGGTCACGTTGTCACCATCGTCGAAAATGGCGAACAGGCTGTCGAGGCGCTGACCAAGGCCGACTTCGACCTGGTGCTGATGGACATCAACATGCCTGTGATGAACGGGCTTGATGCCACCAAGCTGCACCGCTTTGCCTCGCTGGGGCGTCCACGCATCCCGATCTACGCCCTCACTGCCGATGTGACGCCCGATACGCGCGCGGCATGCGAGGAAGCCGGCATGGATGGCTGCCTTCACAAGCCCATCGAACAGGCGGAATTGCGCGATGCGCTCGCCAAGGCCGCCGGACGTGAGCTTGCCGCAGCCGCCCAGGTGGCGCCTGCATCCGGTGCGTCCAGCGCGGCTGGCAACGGCGAGGCTGTCACGGCGGCCATCATTCCTGCCCTTGATCCAACGGAGGTCGCACTCGTCGACGAGGCCACGCTTGGCAATCTGTGCCAGCTGGGCGGGGCGGGCTTCGTGGCTGATCTGGTGGCGCAGTTCACCAGCGATGCGTTGGCGCAGATCGATGCCCTGCGGCAGGCCGTACGGGATATCGATGCAGCCGGCTTCCGTGATATCGCCCATTCCTTGCGCAGTGCGGCAGCCAACGTCGGGGCTCGCCGGATGTTCGCTGTCTGCCTCGACTGGCGCAACGCCACGACCGAGGAGATTGTCGAACAGGGCGACGCGCGATTGGCCCTGCTGATGGACATCCTTGAGACCACGCAGGTCGCCATGGGCGCGCGCATCGCGGCAATGGCAGCGGATGAGGTTACCGCACTGAAGCGTCCTGCCTGACCTGTCCCGATGGGGCAGTCAGGCCGCCTTGTTGCCGGCCACGCGTTTGGCCTGGGCGGTGCGCAGGCGCTCCATGCGCTTGAGGCTGCTTTCGTCCATGTTCATGGCCTCGTCGACCCAGCGCTCGGTGACATCGAGCAATTCCTGGAGGTCCAGGCCGCCGACCCGGCGGCGCACGTCGTGCAGGGCCTGAATGGTGCTGTGCCGCTTCAGATTGCGGGCGATGTAATCCTGCACGGCCTTCTCGCCCTCGCCATCCTCCGCAAGCACATCGACCAGGCCCATGTCGAACATCTCCTGGGCCGTATAGATCTTGCCGCTGAAGATCATCCGCTCGGCCTCGATCTGCCCGATCCGGCGCGACAGCAGGCTGTAGGCGCCCATGCCGGGGAACATGTGGAACAGGATCTCGGGCAGACCGAAGCGCGCCTTGCGCTCGGCCACCAGCACACCGCATGACAAGGCGCATTCGAATCCGCCACCCAGCGCATCGCCCTGGATCAGGCCAACCAGCACGACCGGAAGCTTGAAGGCCGTGTAGCCGTGATAGACCATCTCGCAGCACTCGCGGGCATAGGTGCTGAGGGCCTGCCGATCCTTTCTGCGAATGCAATCGGCGAACAGGGCCAGATCGCCGCCAAGATTGTAGATACCCGGCATGCGCGAGGCGCTGACCACGAACTTGACGGGAGCATCGGCGCGGCTGCTGTTTTCAAGCAGGCCAGCGAGCACCTTCTCGAAACGAAGCAGATCATGCAGGAGCGGCCGCGAGAAACTGGGCGAGGTGTCGGAGTTGAAGTGCACCCAGGCCGTCTTCAGCTTGCCCTCGATGGCGACGTCCATCTGGTCATAGCGCGTCGCGATGAAGTCGAGGTAGGCCGACGACGCCAGCGGCGTGTCACTCTCTGTCGCGAGACTGGCCTCGGCCACCGAAAGCTGGTCGAAAAGGGCATTCATCCCGAGAACTTTCATAGAAGCGGCAGGGCGCTCCATCCGCCATGGACCTGATATTGCTGTGCGTGCAGAACCGGTGCAACCCGAAGTTTAGCGAATGGTTAACCTTAAGCCGTCCTTGCGGCGATCCGCCACGGGGCTGTGTCAGGACCATGACGGATCGGTGCAGAAAAGTGTGCAGGTCTGGCTGGATGCAGCGGAATCGTGCCGACCGACCGAATCATCCGCGGGTGGCCTGGATTTGCTTCGCACTCTGGGGGTGCCTCGCCGTGCTGACGAAAGCCTCAGTGCATGTGGCTGCCACCATTCACGTCGATGGCGCTGCCGGTGACATAACCGGACAGGCCTGATGCCAGGAACAGGCAACAGCCGGCCACTTCCGCCGCCGTGCCGACCCGGGCCATCGGCACCGTCGCCAGGATTTCGCTGTGGCGCTGCGGCGAGATCGCTCCTGCCGTCATGTCGGTGTCGATCAGCGAAGGGCAGACCGCATTGACGCGGATGTTATCGATGCCCAGTTCGCGGGCGCAGGCCTTGGTGTAGCCGAGCATTGCCGCCTTGGCCGCTGCATAGGGCGTGCCGCCGAAGACCCCGCCGCCGCGCTGGCCGGCGACGGACGACATGTTGACGATGGACCCTGCACCGGCGGCGCGCATGGCCGGCACCACGGCCTGAGTCAGGTGAAAGCAGCCGCGCATGTTCACGTCCATGACGCGGTCGTAGAGCGCGTCGGTGACATCCATCAGCCGGTCCGGAGCCGTGATCCCGGCATTGTTGACCAGCACATCGACGCGGCCATGACGGGCCAGCACGCGCGCGATGGCTTTTTCACCGTCTGCCCTGCGGGTGACATCACAGCGGAGCGCCATGTGGCCGCGGCCCTTGAGCGCCGCCACCGTGTCACGCGCGGCGGCCAGATCGATGTCCAGCACCACGACGCGCGCGCCATGGGCGGCAAACAGCATGGCCGTGGCCCGGCCGAGGCCCCGCGCGCTGCCCGCCCCGGTGATGATGCAGATCTTGCCCTTGAGCAGCATGTTCCCCTCCATGGCGGCGTGGCAGTCCGGCACGCTTGGCCAGTCTGTTTTGCCGGCCTGTCCGGCCGGGTGTTCCGAGCCTATGTCGCAAAGTGACCTTGCGGCAAGCAGCGTGGCCGGCAGCGGACGCCAATCCTGCAATTGCGGTTGCGTTTTGCGTGGCTTCCGGTCCACTCTTCCGGCGCGCAGGTCATGCCGGCTGCGCGATCAGGACAGGGAACAGTCATGGCATCAGTCACGATTCGCGACGTCAAGAAATCCTATGGCGCAACGCCGGTTATCCACGGCGTCAACATCGAGATCCAGGACGGGGAGTTCGTGATCCTTGTCGGCCCATCGGGCTGCGGCAAGTCCACCCTGCTGCGCATGATTGCGGGGCTCGAGAACATCTCGGGCGGGGAAATCCTGATCGGCGACCGGGTGGTCAACAACGTTCCGCCGAAGGAGCGGGACATCGCCATGGTGTTCCAGAATTACGCGCTGTATCCGCACATGACGGTGGCCGACAACATGGCCTTCTCGATGAAGCTGCGCGGCGCGCCGAAGGATGAGATCAAGGCCCGCGTCGACAACGCTGCGCGGATCCTGTCGCTTGTGCCGCTGCTTGAGCGCTACCCGCGCCAGCTTTCCGGCGGTCAGCGCCAGCGCGTCGCCATGGGCCGTGCCATCGTGCGCGATCCGCAGGTCTTCCTGTTCGACGAGCCCTTGTCCAACCTCGACGCCAAGCTGCGCGTGCAGATGCGCACCGAGATCAAGGAGCTTCACCAGCGCCTGAAGACCACGACGGTCTACGTCACCCATGACCAAATCGAGGCCATGACCATGGCCGACAAGATCGTGGTGATGCATGACGGCATCGTCGAGCAGGTCGGCGCGCCGCTCGAACTCTATGACCGCCCGGCCAACCTGTTCGTGGCCGGTTTCATCGGCAGCCCGTCGATGAACTTCGTCAAGGGCCGCATCGACGGCTCCGGCTTTCATGCCGATGGTGGCTTCACGCTGCCCATCGCAGGGGCTCCGGCCGCTTCCAGCGGCATGCCGGCTGTCTATGGCCTGAGGCCCGAGGCGATCCGGCTGGATGGTGCCGGCATCGAGGCTCGCGTGCATGTGGTCGAGCCGATGGGCTCGGAGACGCAGGTCGTCGCCCATATCGGTGGGCAGAGCTTCACCTGCGTGTT
>CALRRR020000013.1:0-118032 GCA_943370645.1 Hydrogenophaga intermedia
CAGGCCGCACTCGCGGCGATCCCGATGGCGCGCTACGGCACGGCGCAGGAGTTCGCCAATGTGGCGGTGTTCCTCGCCAGCGGCCGCGCATCTTACGTGACCGGTGCCACGGTCCGCATTGATGGTGGTGCGATCCGCTCCGTGTGACGGGGACAGGTCCATGCTCCCATGGGTCCCCCTTGCGACGGCACAGCTCGCCGCTGGCGGCGTCTTGCGGCTGAAGCGCCGCGGCGCCGAATTCTCGATCATGCTGGGCAGCAACGAGTTGATGAACAGCCGCCTGAGCGGCTCGGAGAAAGCGCTCGCAAGCCTGCCACTGGCCGCGCTCGCGGCTCATGCCGCTCCATCCGTGCTGATCGGCGGGCTCGGCATGGGTTTCACCCTGCGCGCTGCCTTGCAGGAGCTTGGCCCCGGTGCCGGCGTGGTCGTGGCCGAACTGGTGCCGGAGGTGATCAGTTGGGCCAGAGGCCCGATGGCCGATCTGTTCGGCAACTGCCTCGACGACCCGCGCGTCCGCATCAGTCAGACGGACGTCGCCGACCTGATCCGCGCGGCGAGCACGGGCCATCACGACCAGACACGCAAAGGACCGTTCTGGGACGCGATCCTGCTGGATGTGGATAATGGCCCCGACGGACTGACGCAATCGGCCAATGACTGGCTCTACAGCCCGGCGGGGCTCGCGACGGCCCATGCCAGCCTGAGGACAGGTGGGGTGCTTGGCGTCTGGTCGGCCCATCCCGACGCCGGCTTTCGCCGCCGCATGGCGCAGGCAGGCTTTTCAGTGACCGAGCACAAGGTGCGGGCCAATGGCAGCGGCGGCGGTGCCAAGCACATCATATGGCTGGGGCGGCGCTAGACCGGGTCGGCGGAGTGGTCGCCTCATCCGCGCATTGCTCCCATGCAGCAGACGTATCGAGAATGTCTGGACAAGGGCTGCCTGCCACCCTGTTATGGCGGCATGCCCCATCTGGCCGTGCGGTTCGCGCGCGGCCTTGCATCATCCAAGAGGTTTATCATGGACAATCGCAGCACGCTCTGGCGCGAGGTCGACACGCTCAAGCCCCGGTTCATCGCGCTGTCCGAGCGGATCTGGGGCATGCCGGAGGTGTGCTACACCGAGGAGCGCTCCTGCGCGGAGCATGTGGCCGAACTGACAGCCCAGGGCTTTCGCGTCACGCAGAACGTGGCAGGCATTCCCACAGCAGTGATCGGGGAAGCGGGCGAAGGCGGGCCGGTGATCGGCTTCATGGGCGAGTATGACGCCCTGCCCGGCCTGTCGCAGGAGGCTGGTGTCGCCGCCCATCGCCCCATCGAGGACAATGGCCACGGCCATGGTTGCGGCCATAACCTGCTCGGTTCTGCGGCCATGCTCGCGGCAGCGGCCGTAAAGAACTGGCTGGCGGCCTCGGGGCTGCCGGGCCGTGTACGCTACTATGGCTGCCCTGCCGAAGAAGGCGGCGCGGCAAAGGCCTTCATGGTCCGCGCCGGTGCCTTCAAGGATGCCGACATCGCGATCTCGTGGCATCCGCACAATTTCTGGGAGGTCACACCGCCGCTCTCACTGGCCAACACGCGCGCCGATTTCAGCTTCACCGGGCGCTCTGCACATGCTGCCGCCTTTCCGCATCTCGGACGCAGCGCGCTTGATGCGGTCGAGCTGATGAGCGTCGGCGTCAACTATATGCGCGAGCACATGCCAAGCGATGCCCGCGTTCATTATGCGCTGCTGGACACCGGCGGCATCGCGCCGAACGTCGTGCAGGGCCATGCCCGTGTGCGCTACTCGATCCGCGCAGGCGATCTGCCGGGCATGCTTGAACTGGTCGAGCGCGTCCGCAAGATCGCGGAAGGCGCGGCCCTGATGACCGAAACCAAGGTCGAGATGCGGATCATCAGTGCCGTGTCCAACATTCTCGGCAACACGCCCCTCGAAGGAGCGATGCAGACTGTCTTGGAGGACCTCGGACCACCGCACTTCGATGACGACGACCAGAAATTTGCCAACGCCATCCGGGCCACGCTGTCGCCGCAGGATATCGCAGCCGCCTGGTCCGGCATCGGGATGCCAGACACGGGCGCGGCGCTTGCGGACTTTACCGTGCCGCCGCAGACGCCGCGCAAGCCGATGATCGGCTCGACCGATATCGGCGATGTGAGCTGGGTGGTGCCGACCGTGCAGGCGCATGCCCCGACGGTCGCCATCGGCACGGCTTTCCATACCTGGCAGGTGGTGGCGCAAGGCAAATCACCGGCGGCCCACAAGGCGATGGTGCAGGTTGCCAAGGCGATGGCAGCGCTGGGAGTGGAAGCGCTGACCAATCCGGACCTGATTGCCGCTGCCAAGGCAGACCACGCGGCGCGGACAAGGGTGATGCCCTATGTCTGCCCAATTCCCGCCGGCGTGGAACCGCCGCTGACCATGTCGCGCGGGTAGGACCGCGCCACGCCTCCGGCGCGCAGAACGCTGTCAACCGACCTTGGTCTTCATCTTCAGGAAGCGCAGCGTGCGGTCGGCGGTGGCCATGTCGAGCATGGCGTAGTCGTGCATCGTGTCCTCGATCTCATGCTGGACGAGCGGCAGGCGGCGTTCGCGCAGGCCGAGGATGGCGCGGAATGCTGTGTTATTGAGGCCGAGCGAGCGGCAGAGAACGGCAAGACCGCTGACATCGGGCTGCATCAGCACGCGCAGCACCTGATCGGGGTTCAGATCGGCAGAGGCCGCCATGACCTGCGTGACGTGGTAGGCGCGATCATCATCGACCAGCATGATGACGACATCGCTGATCACGCGCTTTTTGGCGACGATATCCGAAATCAGGACCTTGACCTCAAGACGCTGCTGCCGCGCCAGCCGGGCGAGGCTGGCGACCTGTTCACTCGGTTCCTCGACCTTGTCCGCCATCTGCTCGACGATTCGCAGAACGCGCGAGGCACGCTCGGGTGCCATGTCGGTGCGGTTCGAAAGCGCAGCTGTGACGGCGCTGTCAGAGCCGCCGCGCTCGAGCAGCACGTCGAAGCCCTCGTTGGAGAAGGTGGCCCCCTCGTTGCTGCTGACGGTCCTGAGCACGGTGTCGTCGCCGCGCCGGACCAGGATGTCTGTCACGCAGCTCGACAGGCGTGCGCGCTCGGCAATGGCAACCAGATGGCGCTGCGACTGGGTCACGGCAATGGCGGCCAGATCCCCATCGGTGAGAACCGGAGAGAGCTTCAGCACCAACCGGGCCACATCAGCCTCTTCGTCGCTGGCAAGCTGCATCGCCACGTTATGAGGCAGGGTCGGCGCCGCCGCGACCTTTCCGGCATAGTCGGCGCGCTCTTCCGCACCCAGATGGGTCAGCGACTGGGTGGCGATTTCGCCATAATGAGCTTTTGAAGCCTCACTCGGCTCGTCGTCCAGCAGGAACAGATCCGTGACGGCGTTGAGCAATTGCCGGCGCGTATCCGAAGAGGTTTCGAGAGTCATCCTGGACAATGAACGCAACATGGCGAAACCCCGACGTCGTGAGAATGCTATGAAGGTAGAGCAGGCAGCTTGATTTACGGTTAAACTGGTCGCAGACGTTCCAATCTTTCGTATGCATCGAATGCAACCTTAAGTTGTATTATTCTCGCCAAAGTTTTATTTGCGCCGAACTTCTGCGACATGATGTGACATGGATGCCATCATCTGCATCGCTGTTGATGCTGGTTGTTGCCAGCGCCGGGCGATCTGTGGCCTTGTCATTGTGCCGGGCTGTCCGCTCAGGCATCGCCAGATCATGCCTCAACAACCAGGTTCGTTTCGTGCCCGATTCCCATGTCCTTCTGCTCGCCTGCCCCGACCGCCCCGGCATTGTCGCCACTGTTTCAACGCACCTGTTTGATCGGGGCTACAACATTCTCGATGCCCAGCAGTTCGACGATGCCGTCTCTGGCGACTTCTTCATGCGCGTGGTGTTTGACAGGGCGCGCGACAGCGCCGCAGCCGATCCAGCCATCGCCTTCAAGCCGATCGCGGACGAATTCCAGATGACCTGGTCGATCACCTCGCGCGCCGTGCGCCGCAAGGTGATGATCTGGGTGTCAAAGTTCGACCATTGCCTGGCTGACCTGATCTATCGCTGGCGCATTGGCGAAATGGCGATGGACCTGACCGGCATCGTTTCGAACCACCCGCGCGAGAGCTATGCCCATCTCGACTTTGGCGATGTTCCGTTCTTCCATTGCCCGGTCAGCAAGGCGACCAAGCTCGAACAGGAGCAGCAGCTCTGGCAACTGGTGAAGGACACCGACACAGAACTGGTGGTGCTTGCGCGCTACATGCAGGTGCTGTCTGACGGGTTGGCCGCGAAGCTTTCGGGCAAGTGCATCAACATCCACCACTCGTTCCTGCCCGGCTTCAAGGGTGCAAAACCCTACCATCAGGCGCACGAGCGCGGCGTAAAGCTGATCGGGGCGACGGCACATTATGTCACGTCGGACCTCGATGAAGGCCCGATCATCGAACAGGACGTCGAACGGATCAGCCATCGCGACACGCCGGAGGATCTCGTGCGGCGCGGCCGCGACATCGAACGACGCGTGCTGGCGCGGGCCGTGAGCTATCATCTGGAAAGCAGGATCATCCTCAACGCCAAGAAGACGGTGATCTTTTCCAACTGAGGCCCGCGAGCGGCCCAAGTCATACCGTCCGGGATGTTTACGTTTTGCTCATCATGATCATGGTAAACGAAACGTAACATCTATATTAAGATTACTGTTTCACGATATAAGCTTCTGGTCATCATGACTGGAGGTTTCCATGTCTTATCCAGCAATGCCCCGGTGCAGTCTCTGCTCTGGTGTGGCGCTTGCCGCCCTCGCCGGCCTGGTCCTTTCGGCTGGCGCGGCGTCGGCACAGACATCGCGGCCCGGCAACTGGCAGGGCGTCTACATCGGCGGCCATCTGGGTGGCGCGATCGGATCGGCGTCTGGTGCCAATACCTCAGGTTTCACGGCGGGTGCGCATCTGGGCGTCAACGGTCAGTTCGATCGTCTGATCGTGGGTGTCGAGGCCGATGTCAGCGCGACCTCCAACGGACATAACGGTTTCGGCGCGAAGTTCCGCCAAGGCACCAACGGCTCGATGCGCGGACGTCTTGGCTACAGCTTCGACCGGGTGATGGTGTACGGCACCGGCGGCCTCGCGGTGACCAACTACGAGTACCGTAACCGGATCGGACAGATCTCGCGCATGAGGGCCGGAACCGTGCTTGGCGCAGGTGCCGAACTGGCGCTGACAGAGAATGTTGCCGTTCGAGGCGAAGTTCTGCACTACAACTATTCAAAGACATCCTTCGCAGGAATCGGCGGACCTGTAAATGTCTCGCCGACAAACAATGTCTTTCGTGGAGGATTGAACTACAAATTCTAGTTCATCTCGAACATGAACGAAAATTCATTTGCTTTCATGATGTTGTCTTGTTTCGTCACATTGATGCCTTTTTCCCGGATCATGATGTGACCTTGTTATCACAGACGGCAGCCCTGATATCCTCTAGTGTAACATCTCTAACTCAACAGCTGGCGCGTGAGACCAGCGAACCCAAACCACCTATGGAGTGTCCCATGAAGAAGTTTCTGATCAGCGGCGCAGCCGCACTCGTGCTGATGAGCGCCGGCGCTGCCTCGGCTGCCGACCTGCCTGCACGCAAGGGTGTTGTCTCGGCGCCGATCGTCTATGCGCCCGCCTTCACCTGGACCGGTTTCTACGCCGGTCTGAACGGTGGCTATGGCTTCGGCTCGTTCACCGGCACCGCCTCGCCCTTCCTGCGTGATCCGTCGGGCTTCGTCGGTGGTGGCCAGCTCGGCTACAACTACCAGATCAACCAGTTCGTGGTCGGTCTTGAAGGCGATCTCCAGTATTCCGACGCGAAAGCGAATGGCGTGGGCGGTGTTCGTTTTGGTCGCCTCGACTATTTCGGCACGATCCGCGCCCGCGGCGGTGTCGCATTCGACCGCGCCTTCATCTACGCCACGGCAGGCTATGCCTTTGGCAAGGCAACTGCCGCAACGGCCGCGCTTTCCGACAGCAACATCCACAACGGCTATGCCGTCGGTGCTGGCGTCGAGTATGCCATCACCAACAACTGGTCGGCGAAGGTCGAGTATCTCTACACCAGCTTCGACAAGAAGACCTACCTGGCTCCCGGCACAACCGCCGGCCTCGACTTCTCGACGGTCCGCGGCGGCGTCAACTATCGCTTCTGATCGGCATCTCCGGTCAAAATGGGGACGGCGGCGCTCACGCGCCGCCGTTTTCGTTTGAGCGCTCTGTAGTGCTCAGGTCTTGACGCGGGTCGCCTCGAACGCGGGCACGCGCTCCTCGAACTTGGCCAGCCACTTGCGCAGCTTCGGATGCTTCTTGCGCCATGCGCCAGCGAACCTGAGATCGAGATAGCCCAGTGCGCAGGCAGTCATGACATGGCCGACATGCAGTTGCTTGGTCAGCTTCGGCGGATCAGCCTCCAGTGCCGCCAGCGCCCGCTCGACCTTGCCGGCCTGATGATCGAGCCATTTCTGGTCGCGGCGATCTTCGGTGCGCCAACGCGACTCATAAATCTGCACCAGAGCGGCATCGCAAAGGCCGTCGGCCAGGGCCTGAAGGCGCAGCACGGAAAAGCGCTTCGCACCGCGCGGCAACATGCGTCCGCCACCGGCGAGATGATCGAGGTATTCGACGATGACGCGGGAATCGAACAGCGTGGTGCCGTCTTCCAGAACCAGCGTCGGGATCTTGCCGAGCGGATTCTGGCTGCGCAACGGGTCGTCAGGATTGCTGGTGTCGGCGTCGACGATCTTGATCTGGTCCGACAGGCCCAGCAAGGCGGCGCAGATCTTGACCTTGCGGCCATAGGGCGAAGGGGCGGCGGAGCGCAGAACGAGCATGGGATGAGCCTGACATGGAGAATCGGGAACTCGACCCTAGCATGAGCCTCAGCCGGCGATCACCTCGCACCGGTAGCCTGCACGCGCGGAACGCGCGAGGCGCGCGGCCAAAGACGGCATCAGCGCATCGAATGCAGCGCGCATGGTCCATGGCGGGTTGATGATCATCAGCCCACATCCGGCCAGCTTCGTGGCTGTGAGCGGATCATCCACCATGAGTTCGAGCCGGATTGCCGAGCCGACGCCGGCCTCGATCAACCCTTCGGCCAGCAGGTCGGACTGACGCGGATTCTTCAGCGGATACCATGCCATGAAGATGCCCGTCGGCCACTTGCGCCAGCCGGCCAGCAATTCGCGCTCCAGAACGTCCCACTCATCGGAAGCCTCGAACGCCGGATCGAAGAGCACGAGGCCGCGCCGCTCCTTGGGTGGCAGGTTGGCCCGCACCACCTGCCAGCCATCCATCAGCAACACCTTGAAACGGGGATCCTTGCCCAGGATGGTCTTGAGCTGCCAGTTGGTCTCGCCGTGCAATTCGGCCCCGATATAGCGATCATCGGCGCGCAGCATGTGCTGGCAGATGAGGGGCGAGCCCGGATAGGTCTGCGGTCCGTGCCCTGCCCTCAGGGCCGAAAGAGCCTCGCGATAAGGCAGCAGCACCTGTTCGGCGGGATCATCCAGCTGCTCTGCAAGCAGGCCGATACCTTCGCGCCATTCGCCGGTGCGGGCCGATGCGGACGCTGCGAGATCATACAGGCCGCCGCCGGAATGGCTCTCGATCACGCGGATCGGACCGGGCTTCTGTTGCAGATAGGCGATGACCCAGGCGAGCGCGGCGTGTTTCAGCACATCGGCGAAATTACCGGCATGGAAGGCGTGGCGGTAGTTCATGCACCGGCTCCCGCAGGCCTGCCGCGCTCAGCGGACAGGCTGCACACTGATGTCGCGGGTCCGGCAACCGCCACGGTCGACCTCCTGGCAGGTACGGAACGAGCGCAAGTCCTTTGACAGGCAAATGCGCACTTCCTGCAATTCGCTGCGGCGGCAGGCCACCGATATCATGTCCGCGCGCAGGCCGGGATTGGCCGCGACGAAAGCCCGCTCGAGATCGATCGGTGCCCAGGTCTGCACCTTGTCGACCGCCTTGAACTGCGGTGGGACCACCACGGCGGCGCGGGCGCGCTTCACGTCGTTGAAATAGTCGGTCGGGCTGGAGCCGGCACAGACACCGTGCTTGCGCCATTGATGTCGGGCGAGCCCCTCTTCCGGAAAGACCTCACGCGCCACGTCCATGGCCTGCCGTGAAGGTGTGCGGCCTGCGGGGCCGCAATCGGTCGGATAGCCGCGCTCATTCTGCGGCCACAGGCCATGCACGACAAAGCCGAGGCCGGAGCCACTGCGGCACTGGTTGCGGTTCTTCTCGTCGCCTTCGAGCGTGCAGAAACCCGGCGACCAGGACAGCGCGAGGACATAGAAATCGAATTCGCCGGCCGGGCCGCCGCGCACCACGCGGTCTTGCGCCAAGACAGATGGCGCCACGGCGAGAATGGCGGCGCAGAATGCGAGGGCCGCAAGGCAAGCCTGCGTCAGCCGCGCGCGCATCGCAAACAACTTCACCACGCCGTGGCCTGCTCGCAGCCGGGCGCATAGGTGCGGTGACGGTCGAGCCCGACCACGCACCAGATGACCTCCCAAGTGTTGCCGAACATGCCGATGCTTTCGCGCACGAAATAGTTCACGTGGCGCAGCTTGCCGTCCGAGAGGTGGGCGCTGGCAGAGCAGAAGCGGCGGGGAACGAAGTTGGCACCCCATGGGCGCAGCCCGCGCTCGCGGACCTTGTCAAAGCCGCCGATCTGCAGGGACGAGTTCCAGTAGGTCGCCTCGCGGGACTGGAACCAGCTTGTGACTGTTCCAAGGACTTCCGGTGAAGCGCAATGGGGCAGTGGGCTCGACGCGTAGCGGGCGAACCGGTTCTCCGCCGGTGTGATGGCGAACGCATTGTGCGAAAGTCCCGCCAGGGCCAGGGCGGCAAACAGGAACAGCTTCAGTGTGCGCATGCTTCACCTTGCCCGATTCATCACGGTCTTCATCTGGCCGGACCATGCGAAGAAGCCTCGTCGCGGTCAAGCGCCGAACGTGGGCAACGCGGTCAAACCGCGCCGGATCAGCTGCGCCGGCGACCATTCCGGCCGCTGGCCGTGACCACGCGCAAACGGGCCAGTTCGTTGCGGCTGAGTACGCGGATGTCATCGGCGGACGTGGCGTTGGCGAGGGCAACGAGTTGGCCCGACACGCCCATCCGGCGAAGATACGTCTCCAGCACGGGCTGGTAACCGCTGGTCGGGATGCGCCCGCTGGTCAACCCGTCGATGCCTGCTTCATCGCTGGCACCGGGCGCCTTGGTCCACGCCTTGTGCACGCCGACCTTGCTGCCCTCCGGCACGATCCGGCGCTTGCCGCCCGCAAGCGTGTAGGCACAGGCGGAAAAGCAGTTTGCCGTCATGAACCGGCCGTTGCGGACCTGCCCGACCATGATCGAGAAGCCAAGCTGCCGCATCAGGATGCCGAGCCGGAGCGAGCCGACCAGATTGCCGCCGGGCGAGGACATCAGCACGACGCTGGTGACCTTCTGGCCGACGACCTCGGAGGTCACGAAATTGAAGAATCGCTCGTTGGAATCCAGCTCGATCTCGCCTGACGCGACGATGACGAGCGGGCAGCTTGCGCCGCAATCTGGGTCTGCCATGGGCGACAGCGCGAAAGACATGGCCAGCGCCGGGACCGCCCAGACGCCACCTGCGAAGGTTGCCGCCAAACCGGTCAGCAGATGACGCATCGCCACGATCATGCCCGGACCTTTCCTTCCCGCCTGACCTATTGAGACATGCTCAGGGGAAAACGTCCACCTGCGCCGCCCTGCGGCCAGCCGTCGCGACCGGCTTGTTGTCGGCCATTCTCATGACCTGACCATGAAGCGCAGGCCTACGGGATCAGGATGATCGGGCCGGTGGTCTTGCGCGAGGTCAGGTCGATATGGGCTTGGCCTGCATCCTTGAGCTTGTATTCGGCGGGCTTCTGGATCTTGATGACGCCGGACATGACCGCCTTGAAGACATCGCGGGCGTTGGCCAGAAGTTCGGGCCGGGTGGCGACGTACTGGAACAGGGTTGGTCGGGTCAGCGACATCGACTTGGTTGACAGGATACCAGGGGAGATGGGCTCTGGCGGCCCCGACGCTGCCCCGAACGAAACCAGATGACCTCGAATGGCAAGGCAATCGAGCGATTTCAGGAACGTGTCCTTGCCGACGCCGTCATAGACAACGCTGACACCCTTGCCGCCGGTGATCTCCTTGACGCGGGCCACGAAGTCCTCGCGCGTGTAGATGATCGGGAACTCGCAGCCGTTCTTGCGGGCCAGGGCAGCTTTCTCGTCAGACGATGTCGTGCCGATAACCCGGCAGCCCAGGTGCTTCGCCCACTGGCATAGCAGCAGGCCCATGCCGCCGGCCGCGGCATGAACGAGGATCCAGTCACCTTTCCGGACCTTGTGGGTCTGCTTGAGCAGGTAGCGCGCCGTCATGCCCTGAAGCATGATCGAGGCGGCGATCTTGTCAGGAATTTCCTTCGGGAGCTTGACCATCTGTGCGGCGTTGACCAGCCGCTTTTCGGCATAGGAGCCGGGAGGCGGGCAGGAATAGGCGAGCCTGTCACCGACCTTGAAGCCGCTCACACTCTTACCGACCGCTTCCACAACACCGGCGCCTTCCATGCCGATGGTGGCCGGCATGGTGGCGATCGGGTAGGCCCCCGAGCGGTGGTACACGTCGATGAAATTGACGCCGATCGCCGTCTGGCGGATCAGCAACTGGCCTTCGCCGGGCTGACCAACCTCGACATCCTCATAGACCATTGCTTCGGGACCACCGGGCGCATGAATGCGGACTGCCTTGACCATGATCTGAACCTTGCTTTGGCGAATGTCCGCGACACCGGTCGGCATGCGGAGCGGAAGAGAGGTTGAACGATAGCCGGATAGCTGGAGGCCTGCCAGCCCGGATCAAGGGCCGAAACACGCATGCCGGCACGCGGCGGTGCGCACAGCCCCGTTGTCAGGCCACGGCCACCGCACCGATGGCCATGGCGACTGCAGCCTGTGTCGGGTCGATGACCGGGATGCCGAGCGCCGCCTCCAGCGGCTGGCGATGCCGGGCCATGCCGGCGCAGCCCATCACGATGGAGCGCGCGCCATCGGCCTTGAGCAGCCCGCCAATCTCGATCATGCGGGCCAGCGTGCCTTCACCCGAGGCGGTTTCTGCGACGCTCATCTCCAGCGCCCGCTCGCCGACCAGCCGGTCGATCAGCCCCATCTGGCGCATGTAGCGGATGTGGCGCGGAATCGAGCGGCTCTTGATTGCGATGACGCCGAAGCTGTCCGCGCGGGCCAGCGCCGTGAGGATGCCGCACTCGGCAATGCCGAACACAGGCCGCGTCGTGCCCTCGCGGCAGACATGCAGGCCGGGGTCCGAATAGCAGGCGATGACGAAGGCTGCGCTCTCCGTGTCGGCGTCGATCAGCCGGCGCAACGGCAGGGCCACGCTCTCGACGTGCTCCTGGGTCTCGACGCCGAAAGGCCCTTCGGCGAGCGTATGGCAGACGATTACCGGGCCGCCCGGGTTGGCAAAGCCGGTCAGCGCGTCGCGCAGCCCTTGCGTTACGGCTTCGTTCGAGTTCGGATTGATCACCAGAATGCGTCGCAGTGCCATGTCACGATGTCCTTGTTGCTGACGATGGTGACGCAACGCGCCACCGGAGTCATCCGCCAATGCCGCGCACAGCTGCCGAAGGCCATGCGTTTTTGCGTGGATGACAGCATCGGGGCATCATGAAATGCTCGACGCAGCATCCCTGCACGCTCCGGAACCTTTGCCATGCCAGCGCCACTCCATGACCTCGTAATCAGCAACGGCACGGTGGCCACCGCCAGCGACGTGTTTCGCGCCGATGTGGCGATCCGTGGCGGCAGGATCATGGCTTTAGGCAGCGGCCTGGGGCCAGCGCGCGAGACCATCGATGCTCGGAGCAAGCTGGTCCTGCCGGGCGGAATCGACAGCCATACCCACATCGAACAATTGTCCGCCGGTGGTTTGATGAACGCAGACACGTTCGAGAGCGCCACGCGCGCCGCTGCATTCGGTGGCACGACAACGGTGATCTCGTTCGCGGCACAACATAAAGGCATGAGCCTGCGCAAGGTGGTCGACGACTATGCCGTTCTGGCGGCGCGCGGCGCGATGGTGGACTACTGCTTCCACATGATCGTCTCGGACCCGACCGAGGCAACCCTGCGGCACGACCTGCCGGCCCTGATCGCGGAAGGCCATTCGTCGATCAAGTTGTTCATGACCTATGACAAGCTGAAGGTGGAAGACGAGACCCTTCTCGACGTGCTGGAGGTGGCGCGCGAACAGCGGGCGCTGGTCTGCGTCCATGCCGAAAACCACGGCATGATTGCCTGGATGAGCAGGAAGCTGCTCGCCGAGGGCAAGACCGCACCGAAGTATCATGCGGAAAGCCATCCGCGCGCTTCAGAAAGTGAGGCCTTCACCCGGCTGATCGAGGCGGCGGCCCTGGTCGACCAGCCGATCATGATCTTCCACGTCTCGACGGCGGAAGGTGCCAGTATTGTCGGCGACGCGCGGCGGCAAGGGCTCAAGGTCTTTGCCGAGACCTGCCCGCAGTACCTGTTCCTGACCGCTGCCGACCTGGACCGTCCGGGGCTGGAAGGCGCGAAGTTCATGTGCTCGCCGCCGCCGCGTGAGCGCTCTGACCAGCAGGCCCTCTGGCAGGCACTGGCACGCGGCGACCTTCAGGTGCTGTCATCCGACCACGCGCCCTATCGATACGATGCCTCGGGCAAGCTCTCGGCAGGTCCGGGCAGCACCTTCAAGCAGATCGCCAACGGCCTGCCGGGCCTCGAAACCCGCATGCCGCTGCTGTTCGATGCGATGGTGTCGCGCAAGCGGCCCGAGTTTGCCGGGCGTGCCCTGCAAAGCTTCGTCAACCTGACGGCGACCCAGCCGGCCTCGATCTACAATCTTGCCGGCAAGGGCAACATCGCGGTCGGGATGGATGCCGACATCGCGATCTGGGATGCCGGCCGCCGCGTCACTCTTTCCGACGAACTGATGGTCGGCAACACCGGCTACACGCCGTTTGCAGGCCGCACCGTCAAGGGCTGGCCCGAGACCGTGCTGGTGCGCGGCAAGGTCGTCGCGCATGGCGGCACCGTGTCCGGCGTGCCCGGATCGGGCCGTCACATTCCGCGCGCTGGTGGCTGGGCGGCTCAGCCGGCGGGCTGATCGTTATGCAACGCAGCCAGTTCGCAATTGACGCCGACAGCCCCGGCGCGAACAATCACGGATCAGGAGCACGTCCATGAAAATCGCCCTCATGCAGATGAACTCGGTCAGCGACAAAGCGGCCAACATTGCGCAGGCCCGCGACCTGATCACCCGCGCGGTTGATCTGGAAGGCCCTGACTGGGTGTGCCTGCCCGAGCATTTCGACTGGTCAGGCGGCAGTTCCTCCGACAAGCTGGCCCATGCCGACGGGGCAACGGGAGGCCCGGCCTTCGATTTCGCACAGGCCATTGCCGCCAAGCACCGCATCTGGGTTCACGCCGGCTCGTTCATGGTCAAGGTCGAGGGCGAGAACCGCATCTACAACACCACCGTCGCCTTCAACCGCGATGGCGAGCCGGTGGCGCGCTATGAGAAGATCCACCTGTTCGACATCACCGCGCCCGATGGCAAGCTCTACAACGAGAGTGCGACGGTGAAGCCGGGCAACAGCATCGTCAGCTATGCCTGCGAGGGTTTCACGGTCGGCTGCACGATCTGCTACGACATCCGCTTCCCGGAACTGTTCCAGGCCCTTGCAGCGCAAGGCGTGGACCTGATTGCCCTGCCCGCAGCCTTCACCTTGCAGACCGGCAAAGACCATTGGGAAGTGTTGAACCGAGCCCGCGCCATCGAGACCGAGAGCTATGTCGCGGCCTGCGCCCAGACGGGCTCATTCACCGCTGGCGGCGAAACGCGCTTCACCTATGGCCACTCGCTGGTTGTCGACCCATGGGGGCATGTGGTGGCCAAGGCGTCCGACGGTGTCGGCTTCATCGCGACCCGTCTCGACAAGGCGCTGGTGGCGAAGGTGCGCGGGATGATCCCAGTCGCCCAGCACAAGGTGCTCGGCATCGAAACGCCGAAGAAGCCGGCACGCGCTGCCTGAGTTCAACGTCTGACCTGCGCCAGCCTCAACCGAGGCAGGTCAACGCCACTTCGAGCGCCCGTGCGCCATCATGGCCCGACACCATCACCGGTGCCCTGCCCCTGATTGCATCGAGGAAGGCGTCGACCTCGGCACGCAGCGGCTCGACAAAGGGCACGCTGAGGCTGCGGCTGACGAAGCTGCCCTGCGCCAGACGGTCCGGCACGCCATCGGGCATGAAGCCGGAGAATTCGTTGACCGTGCGCAGCAGCATGTCGCAGACGATGAAGCGCTTGGCCGTGGAGACGCTGATGCGGCGCTCCTTGAACGGCGTCAGCCAGTTGGTGTTGATGTGGGCCAGTGCGCCATTGGCAAGGCGGAACTGCAGAAAGGCGATGTCCTCGTGCTGGCCGCGCGCCCGCGTCAGCAGGGACTGGTGCTCGACGATTTCAGAGCCGCTCAACCAGCGGATCAGGTCGATGTCATGCACGCCGAGGTCGGTGACAATGCCGACATCGCTGATGCGGGGCGGGAACGGGCCGACGCGCGAGATCGCAATGGAGATGATCTCCTCGCCGTTGATCGCCTCGAACAGGGTGCGGATGGCCGGATTGAAGCGCTCGACATGGCCGACCGTCAGCACGATGCCCTTGCTGGCCGAGCGGGCAATCAGGTCGCGCGCTTCGGCGGTGCTGGCTGCGATCGGCTTCTCGATCAGCAGATGAACCCCTGCATCGATGAGCTTGGCCGCCACCCGGTGATGCTCCACCGTCGGCACGGCCACGATGGCGGCATCGATGCCGCGCGCGATCACCTCGTCGACATCCGACATGCCTTCGGTCTGGGCGAGGCGCGCAACCTGCTCGCGCGTCTGGGCATCCGGATCGACAATGGCGACCAGATCGACCGACGGCAGGGACGCCAGAATGCGCGCGTGGTTGCGGCCCATGGAGCCGGCGCCGATCACGGCAAGGCGGAGCGGATGCGGATCTGTCTTCATGCGTGGGCGCTTGTGCTTGCGGGCCTTGCGGCGCGGGGGCTGGTGCCAGCCCGGGGCAGACTGGAGTGGCCGGGGAGTGACCACGTCTGGCCCGGCACGTCAAGACAAGCCGATCGATCACGGAAACGCGAGCGCCAGTAACGGGACGGGCCTCAAGCGCGAACTCGGCCTACTGCTGCCAAGTGCCTTGCTGCCAACCCGGAACGGAACACGATAATGAACACGCTACAGGTCAGCGGTGCCGATCTCGTTGCAGCACGTCTTCACGCAGCCGGTATCCGCCACGCTTTTGGCATGCCGGGCGGCGAGGTGCTGGCACTGGTCGCCGCGCTGGAGCGCGCCGGCATCCGCTTCGTGCTGACGCGGCACGAGACCGCTGCAGGTTTCATGGCCGAGGCGGTCTGGCATGCCACCGGCGCGCCGGGTCTGCTGGTCACAACATTGGGGCCGGGCCTGACCAACGCCGTCAACGTCATCGCCAACGCCCATCAGGATCGAGTGCCGATGATCGTGATCAGCGGCTGCGTCGATGCCGCGCTCGCTGAAAGCTACACCCACCAGATCATCGATCACGCGGCGCTGCTGAGGCCCATCACCAAGGCAACCTTGCGGGCCGAGGCCGGCACAGAGGATCTGGTGATCGACAAGGCGCTTGGCGTCGCGCTCCGTGGGCGGCCTGGGCCGGTGCACATCGACCTTCCGATCAGCGTGGCTGAAGCCCAGGTGCCGGTCCGGCCCGTGACGATCAGGCCCGCACCCGCTGCCAGCATGCCAGCGGATGCAGGCCCGGCACACGCGCTGATCACAGCGGCGAAGCGACCGCTGATCATCGCCGGACTTGACCTCGTCGGCGAAGCCGGCGCCGCCTCCCTTCGGGCTCTGGCCGAGCGGCTGGGGGCACCGGTGCTGACCACCTACAAGGCCAAGGGTCTGCTGCCTGAGAGCCACCCCCTGTGCATCGGCGCAATCGGCCTGTCACCGAAGGCCGATGCCATCGTCAAGCCGCTGATCGCAGCGGCAGACCTCATCATCCTCGCCGGCTATGACCCGATTGAGATGCGGCAGGGCTGGCGGCAACCATGGTCGGCAGACAAGCCTGTGATCGAATGCGTGGCCGAGGCGATGCCACACGGCATGCACAGCGCCACGGTCTGTCATGAGGGGCCGGTGCCGCTGGCTCTGGACGCGCTTGCCACCGCGCACCCTGTCGGCAAGGTCTGGCCGGGCGGCGAGCCTGCGCAGGTGCGCTCGGCTCTGGCACAGGCATTCGCGCCACCGACCGACCGGGCCTGGGGGCCGCATCAGGTGTTTGCGACCATGCGCGAGGTGGCACCGCCAACAACCGTGGCGAGTGCGGATTCCGGCGCGCACCGCATCCTGCTGAGCCAGATGTGGCGCTGTGAAGCGCCGCGCCTGCTGCTCCAGTCGTCAGGGTTCTGCACAATGGGCGGGGCGCTGCCGCTGGCGGCGGGCCATGCGCTGGTCACGGGCCGGCACACGCTGTGCTTCGTCGGCGATGCGGGGCTAGAAATGGTGCTGGGGGAATTGGCCAGCCTGCGTGATCTGGCCCTGCCGGTGATTGTTGTCGTGCTGGTCGACAGGGCGCTGGCGCTGATCGAACTCAAGCAACGTGCCATGCAATTGCCCCGGCAGGCAGTCGATTTCGGCGGCACCGACTTTGCCGCCGTGGCGACAGCGCTGGGTGGGCATGGGGTCAGCGTCAGGACGACAGACGGTCTGCGCGCGGCGGCCAAAGCCGCATTCGCGCGACCTGGATTTACCGTGATCGCTGCCGAGATCGGTGACCGTGCCTATGACGGGGCTTTCTGATGGACGGTGTCAGGGCCGTTGCCGAAACGCAGCCAAAGACCCCCGCCGCACCCCTGCCCGGCCCGCCACCCAAGCCGCCGCGCGACCAGCGCCTCGATGCGTTTCGCGGTCTGGGCATGTTGATCATCTTCATGGCCCACGCCCCCGGCAACCCCTGGAACAACTGGATACCGGCCCGTTTCGGCTTTTCATCGGCGACCGAACTGTTCGTGTTCTGCTCAGGATTGGCCAGCGCGATCGCGTTCGGCAGCACCTTCGTCAAACGCGGCTGGCTGCTGGGCACGGCGCGCACGCTGTTCAGGGCATGGCAGGTCTACTGGGCCCATCTCGGGCTGTTCGTAGCCCTGGCTGCGCTCGCCGTCGCCGTGCGCGACCTTACCGGCAGTATGGCCTACTATGAGGAGCACATTGCGCCGATTGCCGCCGATCCGGCGACGGCACTGCTGGGTCTGGTCACCTTGCGCTGGCTACCGGGCTATCTCGACATCCTGCCGATGTATCTTGTCATTCTCGGGCTGATCCCTGTGATGATGCTGGCCCGGCGGCTGCATCCCGCCCTGCCCTTCATGCTGGCAGGAGCGCTTTATCTGGCAGTCTGGCTCTATGGCCTAACATTGATCGGCAATCCCTGGACAGGCTTCGGCTGGTTCTTCAATCCGTTTGCCTGGCAACTGATCTTCTTTGCGGGCTTCGCCATCGGCATGGGCTGGATCGTACCGCCTGCGCTCTGTCAGCGGCCACTGCTGATAGCGTCGGGGCTGTTCGTGCTGGCAGCCTTGCCGCTCAGTTTCTGGGGTATTCTCAACCACGCTCCGGCGCTGGCTGGCCTTCGTGATCTCATCCTGTTCGGGCAGGAGAAGACCGATTTGCACATCCTGCGCATCGTGCACTTTGCCGCGACGGCCTATCTGGTGCTGAGCGCGGTTGCCCATTGGCGGATCAGGCTCGATGGACCGGTTGGCCGGCATGTCATCAAGGTCGGCCAGCAATCGCTGGCTTCGTTCCTGCTCAGCCTCGTGGTCGCGCGGATCGCCGGTGTGGGCTTTGAGATGACCGGAGGCGACGCAACTGCCGCCGCGCTGATCAACATGGCCGGGCTCGGGCTGGTCGTGGTGGGCGCGCATCTCGTCGGCTGGTTCAAGTCAGCGCCGTGGTCAGCCTCGCGCCGTGCAGGTAATCCCTCGGGCAACCTCACGGATCAGTGATCGGCCGCGCTGTAATGCCGGCCTGCCGCCCCGCGAATACCTTTCCGAGATGCGCGCTGACCGCGCAGGAGGAGCAACGCGGATGACAATCTTGCACGATGCCAGCGGGGCACGCACCACCATCGCCTCACCTGTTGCCCTGCTGCACTGGAATGCCACGATCGAGCAGGTGCTGGCCCATGCAGCGGCTGCGCCCGCATCGCTCGCAGCAACCCTCGATGCCGACCCCGCCTTCGCGCTCGGCCACGCCGCAAAGGGCCTGATGCTGCTCACGCTGGCGCGCCGCGAGTTGATCGCCGATGCGGCCAGCGAACTCGCCATTGCGCAACACCTCGCGACCGAGGCCCCCGTGACGCCCCGCGAACGCTGCTACATCGAGGCCCTTGCCTTCTGGCTGGCACGGCGTCCGGACCTTGCCGCCGCCCGCCTCGACGCCGCCATGGCGCTCGACAACCGGGATGTCCTGGCCGCCAAGCTGGTGCATGCCATCCGTTTCATGATGGGCGATCTCACCGGGCTTCTGGCCTCGGCCCGCACGCATCTGGCGGCCTATGGCACGAATTCATTGCACAGCGGCTATCTGCTGGGCTGCCTCGCCTTCGCGACGGAAGAAAACGGCGACCTTGTCCAGGCGGAGCGTCTGGGCCGGCACGCGCTGGAGCTGAGCCCGCGCGATGCCTGGGGCCGGCACAGCGTGGCCCATGTCTTGGAGATGACGGGACGCGCCCGCGAAGGAGCCCGATGGCTCGCGGATGGCCGGGAAAGCTGGAGCCACTGCAACAACTTTGCCTTCCATCTGAGCTGGCACGAGGCCCTGTTCCATCTCGAACTCGGGCACCACGGCGCGGCGCTCGACCTGTATGATCACGATGTTCGCGCCCGCAAGACAGACGACTATCGCGACATCGCCAACGCGGCGTCGCTGCTGCAACGGCTTGAGTTTGCCGGGGTCGAAGTCGGTCACCGCTGGCATGAACTGGCCGATCTCGCCGCCGGGCGCATCGAGGACAGGACGCTGGTCTTTGCCGACCTTCACTATGCCATCGCCCTGGCTGGGGCTGGACGAGATGGGGAAGTCGGCTCGCTCGGCCTTGGCTTGCAGCATGACAGCCGCCCCGGCCATGATGCCCGGCTGGCGCGCGAGGTTGGTGCTTCTGTCACGGACGCGATCCGCGCCTTCCGGGGCCGGCGCTATGGCGAAGCGGCACGCCTGCTGATGGGCGTGCGGGCGGCGCTGGTGCAGATCGGCGGCAGCCATGCCCAGCGCGACATTTTCGAGCAAATGCTCATCGAAAGCGCCATCCGTGATGGCGACATGGCCCTTGCCGAGCGGCTTCTGGCTCAGCGTCTCAACAGCCGGGGCGGACACAACCAGTTCGCCGCCCAGCGCCTCGCTGCCATGGCCCGTTCTGCCCGCCGCCCTTCCGGCAGGGTCGCTGCGGCACTGGTCGCCCTCGCCCCATCCGCCGCCCTGCATTGATCGGCAGGACCAGCCCCCTCTTCCCGACCCATCCAACCTGGAAAGATCACAGAGATGACCACGGCCATGACCCAGACCAGCGGCCTTGCGCTGCCATCCGCCCGCACCATCTGGCACCTGTTCATCGGCGGCTGCGCCGGGCTCGGGTTCTGGGAGGCATTCTCGGCCGTGCCGACAGCGATGGTGGCGGGTTTTCCGCTTCAGCCGCCGGAATTGGTCAAGTCGCTGTTCCAGAACATGTTCGGTGCGACCATCTCGAACACCTTCGCCCACGCGGTTCACTACGTTACAGGCTTCCTGTTCTACCCGATCGGCTACTGGATAGTGACCCGGATGATCCGGAGCTTTGGCATGCCCGCCGATGGCTGGATCTGGGGCGTGGCCACATACTTCATTGCGCTCGGCGTGATGGCGCCACTGGCAGGCCAGAGCTTCCTGCTGCGTGACGTGCCGCTGCTGTCGCTGATGAGCCTGATCGGCCACGCCATCTATGGCTACATCGCAGCGCTGGTCTTCGAGCACTTCGAGCAGTCCCGATCCTGAACGCGCCAAGCCTTGAAAAGGCCTGCGCAACGAAACCCTGTCCATCATGCGCCGATCACACAGACGTGTGATCGGTTGCTTGCACGATTGTTGCATCACGAGAGGCAGCGCTCTAGCTATCTGAACTCCGGTTCATCAGGAGCGTTGACGTGAGCGCCGCAAGGTGGTTTTGCGCGTCAGGCTCTTCAGGGAAATGCAGATGGCAGGTCAGGGTTTTTGGCGTGGCGTGGCGGCGGTTGTCGTCGTGAGTGGTGGCGGCCTCGGCTATCTCGCATATTCGGGCAAGCCCCTGCCCTATCCTCTCACCGAAGTTCCTTACCTCAAGGACGTGGTCGCAAGGGCGTCCACGGCGCTTGGCAAGGCTCCTGCTGCGCCAGTCGCAACGGCTGCCGCGCCGGCAGCGGGTGGGCCTCCTGGTGCAGGCGCGCCCGGTGGCGGGCGTCCTCCTGTTCCGGTGACGGTCGGCAAGGCGGAACGCAAGCCGATGCCCGTGCGGCTCGAAGCCCTTGGCACCGTCCAGTCGATTGCATCGGTCACGATGCGGGCGCGTGTCGAAAGCCAGATCCTCGAGGTGATGTTCCAGGATGGCGCCTCAGTGAAAGCAGGGGATGTGCTGTTCCGCCTGGATTCGCGACAGATCGAAGCCCAGATCCGGCAGGCGGAAGCGAACCTTGCGCGTGACCGGGCCCAGGCCACTTCAGCCGAGGCCGACTACAAGCGCGCACAGGAACTGGCCCGCCGCGATTTCGCCTCCGAGCAGCGGCTCGATCAGGCCAAGGCGCTGGCTGAGACGCAGCGCGCGGTGGTGCGGGCCAGCGAAGCCAACATCGACAACCTCAAGGTCCAGCTCAGCTTCTACACGCTCACAGCCCCGATTTCTGGCCGCATCGGTGCCGCTGGCCTGAAGGCCGGCAATATTGCCAAGACCGGTGATGGTTCGCCTGTACTGGCCTCGATCAACCAGACAAGCCCGATCTACGTGTCGTTCTCGGTGCCGCAGCGCTACCTGATCGACATCAAGGCCGCGATCACCGACACCGGCGCCTCTGCCGTGGCGACGCCCCAGGGCCTGAACAAGTCGGCCACCGGGCGTGTCGCCTTTGTCGACAATGCGGTGGATGGCACGACAGGAACCATTGTTGCCAAGGCCGCTTTCGAGAATGCCGACGAGTTCCTTTGGCCCGGCGCGCTGTGCAACGTGCGTCTGGTACTACGGACCGAGAACGACGCGCTCGTGGTGCCGCGCGAGGCCGTGCAGACTGGCCAGACCGGAACCTTCGTGTTTGTTCTCGAAGGTGACGTCGCGCGCGTGCGGCCCGTCGTCGTCAACCGCGTGATGGATGGCCTGACCGTGCTGACCAGCGGGCTGACCGGCAACGAGACAGTGGTGACGGACGGGCAATTGCTGCTGACAAATGGCGCGCGGGTCATGGTGCGCCAGCCGGGCGGCGCGGCTCCTGCCGGCGGACAAAGGCCGGGCGGAGGTGGCGGAGCACCGCCACCGGCGGCCCAGCAGCAGCGGCCGACGCAAGGCTGATGGGCATGATTGTCACGACGCCCCGGTGTCGTGAAGCGGTCATTATGACCGGATGCGACGACGTCAGGCGTGCCGATCCGAGGCACGCCAGCACAACGAACCGGTTTGGGCCTCAAGGCCAAGAGGACAAGATCGATGTCACTTCCTGAGCTGTGTATCCGCCGTCCGGTGATGACGACGCTGATGATGCTGTCGTTCGTGGTGTTCGGCTTCTTTGCCTTCCGCCAGTTGCCGGTCGCGGCACTGCCGCGGGTCGATTTTCCCACCATCAACGTCAACGTGCGGTTGCCAGGGGCCAGCCCCGAAACCATGGCAACGTCGGTTGCGGCCCCACTCGAACGCGAGTTGTCGTCGATTTCCGGGATCACCTCACTCTCGTCGATCTCGCAGCAGGGCTCGACCTCGATCACGCTCCAGTTCGATCTTGACCGCAGCATCGACGGGGCTGCGCTCGATGTGCAGTCGGCCATCAGCGCAGCAGCGCGGCGGCTTCCGCAGGACCTGCCGGCACCACCATCCTTCAGGAAGGTCAACCCGGCCGACCAGCCGATCCTGTTCCTCGTGCTGACCTCCAACACCCAGCCGCTGTCGCGCGTCAACGAGTATGCCGAGACCATCCTCCAGCAGCAGATCGCGCAGATCCAGGGCGTGGCCCAGGTCAATGTCTTCGGCGCGCAAAAGTATGCCGTCCGCATCTATGTGAACCCTGACTCGGTTTCTGCACGCGGACTGACGCTCAACGAGGTGCGCGCTTCGGTGCAGGCTGCCAACTCCAACTCGCCGGTCGGCACGATTTCAGGAGAGCGCCAGCGCCTGACGCTCGGAGCCACAGGCCAACTTGAAAAAGCATCCGAGTACGGCAGCCTGATCATCGCACAGCGCAATGGCGTGCCGATCAAGCTCGAAGATGTGGCAACAGTCGCCGACTCGGTCGAGAACGACCAAACGGCGAGCTGGTACAACGGCCAGCGCTCGATCATCCTGGCCGTCTACCGCCAATCGGATGGCAACACCGTCGATGTTGTGCAGCAGATCCGAGACCGCCTGCCCGGCTTTCGGGAGCAATTGCCTGCGTCGATCGATGTGGCTGTGCTGAACGACCGCGCAGCCCCCATCAAGGAATCCGTCGACAAGGTGCTGGAGAAGCTCGTCGTCGCGACGCTCTGCGTTATTCTGGTGATCTTTGTCTTTCTCAAGCGCCTGACCGCGACACTGATCCCGACGATCACGCTGCCAATCTCGCTGATGGGCACCTTCGGCTTCATGTATTTCTTCGGATACTCGCTCAACAACATTTCCCTGCTCGCGCTGACGCTTGCGGTGGGGCTGGTCGTCGATGATGCGATCGTGGTGCTCGAGAACATCGTCCGGCATATCGAAATGGGCAAGAAGCCGTTCGAGGCGGCTCTGATTGGCTCGCGCGAGATCGGATTCACCATCATCTCGATCACTCTGTCACTGGTGGCTGTGTTCATCCCCGTGTTCCTGATGGGCGGCGTCGTGGGCCGGGTGTTCCGCGAGTTTGCCGGCACGATTTCGGCCGCCATTCTCGTCTCCGGCTTTGTGTCCTTGACCCTGACGCCAATGATGTGCGCACGCCTTCTCAAGGGACATGATGGCCACGAGAAGAAGACTTTCATGGACCGGCTGGTGGACCCGGTGTTCGACACCGTGCTGGCCGCCTACCGCTGGTCTCTCGATCTGGTGCTCAAGGCGCGGCTGCTGATGCTGATCGTCACGCTCGCGACCGTGGCGGTGAGCGTGAAGCTCTATATTGACGTGCCAAAGGGCTTCTTCCCGATCGAGGATACAGGCCTTCTGCGCGGCGCCATCGAAGGGCCGCCCGACACGTCTTTCGAGGCCATGTCGGCGCGTGTGCAGCGGCTGGCGGAGATCGTGCGCGCCGATCCGGCGGTCGACTACATGACCGTCAATGTCGGCGGCTTCAGCGCGGTCAATACCGGCTTTTTGTTCATCTCACTGAAGCCGCGCGACCAGCGCGACAGTGCGCAGGAGATCATCACGCGCCTCCGGCGGGCCTCGTCGTCCGTGCCGGGGCTCACGGCGGTGTTCCAGCCGGTTCAGAATATCAACCTCAATTCGGGCAGGCCGTCTCGCGCCGCCTACCAGTATTCGGTGACCGGGCCTGATCTTGAAGCGCTGTTCAATCTTGCCCCGCGCCTCCGGGATCGGCTGTCGCAATTGCCGCAGTTGCGCGACGTGTCGCTCGACCTGCAACTGCGCAACCCGCAGGTTTCTGTTGAACTCGACCGCGACCGGGCAGCCAGCCTTGGTATCACCTCGGACCAGATCCGGCAGACCCTCTACAACGCCTTTGGCCAGCGCCAGATTGCCACGATCTTCACCGCCTCGAACGACTACCAGGTGATCATGGAGGCGGACCGGGCCTTCCAGCTTGAGCCGGCGGTGCTCTCGCGGCTCTTGCTGCGGACGGCCAGTGGCCAGAATGTGCCGCTCGAAGCTGTTGCGAAGATCACGCCGGCGGTGGGGCCGCTGGCGGTTAACCGGATTTCGCAGCAGCCTGCGGTGACCTTCTCGTTCAACACTGCACCTGGTGTCGCCATCGGCGATGCGGTGACAGCGGTGCGGGCGGCGGAGCGCGACGTCGGCATGCCGGCCTCGATCACTTCGAACTTCTCCGGCTCGGCGCAGCTCTTCCAGGATGCACTGAAGGGCCAGGGCCTGCTGATCCTCGCCGCGGTGCTGGTGATCTATATCGTGCTGGGCATCCTGTATGAGAGCTTTGTCCATCCGATCACCATTCTCTCTGGCCTGCCCTCGGCGGGTCTCGGCGCACTGCTGGCGCTGCAATGGTTCGGCATGGACCTGTCGGTGATCGCCATCATCGGCATCCTGATGCTGATCGGCATCGTCAAGAAGAACGCCATCATGATGGTCGACTTCGCGATCGACAAACGACGGACCGACAATGTCGATGCCATAACCGCGATCCGCGAGGCGGCACTGGTGCGCTTCCGGCCGATCATGATGACGAGCTTTGCCGCCATCTTCGCGATCCTGCCAATTGCGCTCGGCACCGGGGCCGGTGCGGAACTGCGCCAGCCCCTCGGCGTGGCTGTGGTGGGCGGGCTGATCGTCTCCCAGGTGCTGACGCTCTTCATCACTCCGGTGGTCTACTACTATCTCGACAAGCTTGATGCACTGATCTCGGGCCGCAACAACAAGCCTCTCGACGAGCCGGCTCCCGTGGCCGCCCCTGCCGAATAGGCTCGCAAGGCAAACGTGCCTGACCGATGGCTGGTCAGGCTGGCCGGCTATGATCAGGCCGCCCTGCGCGCGCCGTTGCGGGCGTTCCTGCACATGTTTCTGATGCCGCCGGGTCTTCTCCGCGCAGGTGATGGCACTGTCGTGTCAGCCACCGGGATTGCTCCCGAAAGTCCTTGTGTCCAGCATTAATGATATCGGCCTTCGATACTCGAAAGGCCATTGTGCGTTTACAGTTTGTTAGCTATTACAACTTCGCGGCGGGTGTTTTGGACTGGTATTGTTGGAGTATGCGTCATGGAACGCGTTCCGAGCTCGCCCGCAGCTCCTTTTTTCGTCGTTGCCGATCCAAGCTCTCAGCAACCTCATGCGCGCCTTCGCGCCGCCTATCGCGCATCCCTGCTGCCACGGACTCCTGCATCGCGCCACGTGCGCTCCGCAGCTCTCGGTCTTCTGGGCGCAGTGGTCGGCATTGGCGGGGCCGTCGTCGGCGTTTCGCTGGTTCAGGCCACCGAGGGTGGTGGTCTTTATGCCATCATCGATACGGCACGCCCGCAACGCAGCGCCCCACAGCCGCAGCCGATCTATGCATCCCATTCGAGCTATGCGCCGTCGCGCCCTGTTCCGTTTCAACCTCTCGCTGGCCTGAACAGCCGCGGCATGGTTGCCTTTCCAGATTTCAACCTGAACCCGTTCAATCCGACCGGGTCAGGCAAGCCCGCGAAATCAAGGTCTCGCAACGGCGGGCTTGCGGACCAGCCAGGTTTCGACAAGAGCTTCGACACGGTTTCGGGCGCGTCCAATGCGCCCCGTTCGATCTGCGTGCGGCTGTGTGATGGCTACCAGCATCCGCTGGCCCCGATCCGCGACAGTGGCGACCTGCGCGGCCACGAGGCCTTGTGCACGGCGATGTTCCCGAACGTACCAACGCGGGTGTTCCGTGTCGCCGCCGGGGCGCAGACCATCGATGATGCGGTGGGTCCGGACGGCAAGACCTATCGCCAGTTGCCGATGGCCTATGCCTACCAGACATCGATCGATCCGGCCTGCGCGCGTCCACGCACCGGCACGCAGACGGTCTCGATCATGAAGGACTTCACCTTGCGCGCTGGCGACACGGTGGTGGTCAATGGCCGCCCGCGCGTGTTCAACGGCTCGACCAGCTATCCGTTCACGGCCGCAAACTTCCGTGACTTCCGCGATTCAACGGCGCTCCATGCTTCGACGCGCAAGCAGGTCGATGAGGTGGTGGGCGTCAGCCGGCAGGAGCGCCTGCAGCGCGAGGTCCGGCAGCTGTCCCGCGTCCGTGAAGCCAATGCGATCGATCGCAGCCGCGCCATCGACATCGTTCGCGGCGGTATCTCGATCGACGGCGTTGCGCCCTCGCAGCCAGGGCGGTCCGGATCGCAGATCCGTGTCATCGAGATCGGCCAGCGCTGATCGTCTGCATGCCACCTCTTGCAGGGTCGCGCCCGCCATCCAGCGGGTGCGAACCGGCGTTCGGGCACACCCTCGCCAAAGGCTTGCAGCATCGGACCTTTCCGCGCTGTCTCGAGTCATTCCAGACTGCAACGGGTTCCGTCGCAGTTTAGAATTCATCTAAGATATTGTTTTATATCGCTTTTTTGTTGACGCAGTCGGCGCTCCGGGCCTATCTGACGATCAGCGGCGGTTATGCCGCTCCACATCTCGCGGGCCTTGAACCCGCGAAGCAAGGATCGACAGATGATGATTTCAGCCAATCGCAGGCAGTTTCTTGCCGCCGGGGCCGGCTTCGGCGCGCTGCTGGCAGCCCCCGCCATCGTGCGGGCCCAGACAGACAAGGTGGTCAATCTCTACACAGCCCGGCATTATGGCACAGACGACGCGTTCTACGCGGCCTTCAAGGCAAAGACCGGGATTTCCGTGAACCGGGTCGAGGCCGGCGCTGATGCCCTGATCCAGCGCATCGCAGCGGAGGGTGCCAACAGCCCGGTCGACGTGCTGATCACGGTCGACGCCGGCAATCTGGAGCGCGCGCGCACGCGTGATCTGTTCCAGCCGTTCAATTCCGAGGCAATCCGCGCACGGGTTCCAGCGCACTTGAGAGATCCGGACGGGAATTGGTTCGGCTTCACCACCCGCGCCCGGGTGATCTTCTATCACAAGGACCGCATCAAGCCGGAGCAACTGTCGAGCTACGAGGATCTGGCGGACCCAAAGTGGAAGGGCAAGCTGCTGATCCGTTCGTCGAGCAACATCTACAACCAGTCGTTGACCGGCGCGGTTCTGGCCGCACGTGGCGAAGCAGCCACCGAAGCCTGGGCACGCGGCATCGCTGCCAATCTGGCGCGCCCGCCAAGAGGCGGCGACACGGATCAGTTCCGCGCTGTGTTTGCCGGCGAGGGTGATGTGGCTGTCGCCAACACCTATTATTTCGGCAACCTCATCCGGGAGAACAAGGCAGAGGACCGGCCGCTGTTCGAGAAGATCGGGGTGTTCTTTCCCAATCAGGCCGACCGCGGAACACACATGAACCTGTCCGGGGCAGGCATGGCAAGGAATGCACGCAACCGGGAAGCGGCCGCGCAATTCCTTGAGTATCTGGCGTCCGATCAGGCACAGCAGCATTTTGCCGAGACCAACAGCGAATACCCGGTCGTGGCGTCGGTGCCAGCTCCGGCGCGTGTGGCGGCATGGGGCAGCTTCAAGCAGGACCAGCTTAACGCCGCGACCTTCGCCAAGAACAATGCCAGCGCCCTCCAGATCATGGATCGGGCCGGCTGGAAATGACATGAGCGGACATGATGCCACGCTGATCGACAGCAGCGGGGCCCTTCAGAACCTGCAAGGCTCGCGGCGGACGACGACCGAGCCACCCCCTGCGCCACATGGCGCGCCGCGGCAGTCCGCCGTGGCGCGCCAATGGCGTTTCAATGCTGTGCAGGCTGCGGCGCTGGTGGCGGCTGGTCTGGTGGCGCTGCCATTGGTCACGGTGCTGTGGTCGCTGGCAGGGCCTTACGGCCAGACACTGACGCATCTGGTCAACACGATTCTGGCCGAGGTGCTGCTCAACACGCTGTTGATGTGCCTTCTGGTCGGCCTTGGCACGCTGGTGCTCGGGGTCGGCACGGCCTGGCTTGTCGCCGCCTGCCGTTTTCCCGGCTCACGCCAGTTCGAGTGGCTGCTGATCCTGCCTCTGGCGATGCCGTCCTACATCATCGGCTATGCCTACATGGACCTGATGGCGTTCGCAGGTCCTTTGCAGACGGCGATCCGGACCACGTTCGGCGTTGGGCGCGGCGAATACTGGTTCCCGCCGCTGAGCGGGGTTTCCGGCGCCTCCGTGATGTTCACACTGGTGCTGTATCCTTACGTCTATCTGCTGGCGCGCGGTGCTTTTGTCGAGCAGTCGGCCTGCATTGTCGATGCGGCGCGTGCGCTGGGGGCGAGGCCGTTCGAAGCCTTCCGCAGGATCAGCCTGCCGATGGCGCGCCCTGCGATCGCTGCCGGCGTGGCACTGGCGCTGATGGAGACGCTCGCGGATTTCGGCATGGTGCAGTATTTCGGCGTGCTCACCTTCACGACCGTGATCTTCCGGACCTGGTTCGGCATGGGCGATCCGGTGGCCGCGGCGCAGCTTGCCTCGGGGCTGCTGATCTTTGTGCTGGCGCTGCTGCTGCTGGAGCAGCGCTCCCGCTCGCAGCGTCGGTTCTCCCGGACCTCGCGCCGGGCGCGGCTGTTTTCGCCCTACCAGCTTTCGGGGTGGAAAGCGGGTCTCGCCTTCGCCGCCTGCGCCTTGCCGGTGGCGCTGGGCTTTCTGGTACCGGTGGTGGTCTTCCTCCAGATGCAGATCAAGGGCGGCGACGCCGTGCTGAGCGAGCAGTTCCTGACCCTTGCGCGCAACTCGCTGCTGCTGGCCGGGCTGGCGGCCGCCCTCATCACGCTGGTCGGAGCTTTGCTGGCCTATGCCTTGCGGGTCAGCCAGTCACCATTAACCAGCGGCGCGGTGCGCTTCGCCACCCTGGGCTATGCGATGCCCGGCACGATCATCGCTGTCGGCGTGCTGATCCCCTTCGGCCTGTTCGACAACGGGCTCGACACGCTGATGCGGAGCACGTTCGGCATATCGACCGGGCTGGTGCTCAGCGGCTCGCTGGCGGCTGTCATGCTCGCCTATCTGGTGCGATTTCTGGCAGTTGCGACGCACAGCGTCAGTTCCGGCTATGCCCGCATCGGGGCCAACCTCGATGATGCAGCGCGCCTTCTTGGCGCCGGTCCGACCGAAGTGGTGCGGCGCATCCATCGTCCCCTGCTATCACGCTCCTTGCTGACCGCAGCCGCCCTTGTCTTCGTGGACGTGATGAAGGAGTTGCCAGCGACCCTGATCGTCCGGCCATTCAACTTCGACACGCTTGCCGTGCGTGTCTACAACTTCGCCTCGGACGAGCGCCTGATGCAGGCCTCGACCAGCGCCCTGTGCATCGTGGCTGTGGGACTGATCCCGGTGATCATGCTGTCACACAGCCTGCGCAATGAAGAAGGCGGGCCAGCCCCGGTTTGAGGCCGCCCGCCCTGCGAAGCTCATCAAGGGTGCGAACTGGCGCCGATCCTCAGGCGGCCTTGGCATCCCCGAGCGCGACCTTGAACGACGCTTCGGTCTTCGCCATGACCTCTTCGAGGGTCACGCCATCGGCCAGTTCAATCAGGGTCATGCCGCCCTTCTTCTTGTCGATGGTGAACACGGCCAGATCGGTGATGACCATGTCGACGACCGCTGCCCCGGTCAGCGGCAGGTTGCAGGCCTTCAGCAGCTTGGATTCGCCCTTGGCCTCGTGCTCCATGACCACGACGACCTTCTTGACGCCGGCCACCAGATCCATGGCGCCGCCCATGCCCTTGACCATCTTGCCCGGGATCATCCAGTTGGCGAGATCGCCGGCTTCGGACACCTGCATGGCACCGAGGATCGACAGATCGATGTGGCCGCCGCGGATCATAGCGAAGCTGTCCGAAGATGAGAAATAGCTCGTGGTCGGCAGTTCGGTGATCGTCTGCTTGCCGGCATTGATCAGGTCAGGGTCTTCCTCACCCTCGAACGGGAACGGGCCCATGCCGAGCATGCCGTTCTCGCTCTGCAACTGCACATTCATGCCGGCTGGAATGTAGTTCGACACCAGTGTCGGAATGCCGATGCCGAGATTGACGTAGTAGCCGTCCACCAGTTCCTTGGCCGCGCGCGCTGCCATCTGTTCACGGGTCCATGCCATGTCTTGATCTCCTCGCAAGGGTTCGGGGTCAGGCCGCGTCGCGCTTGCGCACGGTGCGCTGCTCGATGCGCTTGGCAGCGTTGTCGAGCTTGATCATGCGCTTTACGTAGATGCCGGGCGTGTGCATGTGGTCCGGGTCGATCTCGCCGACGCCGACGAGGTGCTCGACCTCAGCCACCGTGACCTTCGCGGCGGTCGCCATCATCGGATTGAAGTTCCGCGCGGTCTTGCGATAGACCAGATTGCCTTCGGTATCGCCTTTCCAGGCGTGAATGATGGCGAGATCGGCAAACAGGCCGCGCTCCATGATGTATTTCGCGCCGTCGAATTCACGCACTTCCTTGCCCTCGGCAACGGCCGTGCCATAACCCGTCTTGGTGAAGAAGGCCGGGATACCTGCACCGCCAGCCCTGATCCGCTCTGCCAGCGTGCCTTGCGGGTTGAACTCGATTTGCAACTCACCCGCCAGATACTGGGTGGCAAAGGTCTTGTTCTCGCCGACATAGGACGAGATCATCTTGCTGACCTGACGGGTCTCCAGCAGCACGCCAAGGCCGATGCCATCGACGCCGGCATTGTTCGACACGATGGTCAGACCCTTGACGCCGGATTCGCGGATGGCAGCAATCAGAGCCTCAGGGATGCCGCACAGCCCAAAGCCGCCGGCCATGATCATCATGTCGTCACGCAGGAGCCCGGCAAGGGCTGCGGTTGCGTCTGGATAGACCTTCTTCATGTCGCGGTCCTTCTGGCTTGCGCTGGACATTGCCACCGCCATTCAAGAAAAGAACAGGCTGTTCTGGATGCGTCTTCCCTCGTGCGCGCGTCCATTGTCAACCCGGACACTGGTCGCCGGGTGGTCGCAATGGCGCAGCCCCTGGGTGGAGCTCTTGCGACCGGGCGAACATCGTGCTGTTTCTTTGGGCAATGTTCGCAGGAACCTGTGACAAACGCGCCTCAAACGCCCCCCGATCTCGACATTGACCATGGCAAGGACTAGCTATCGGCAGTGGCAGAGACTGACAAATGGCGCGCGTGGCTGCGCTGAATTGCAAGACCACGTCGGCTCCGCATGGAACCTTGTTCATGAGCGTCGAACCAGCAGGACATCTGATCGCGACAAGGCTGCCGGCACACTCGGCTGAGGGTAATCGATGAGCCGTCGCTGGCGCATTGCCGGGCTTCTGGGTGCGCTGGCCGCAGTTGCGGCATTGCTTGCGCCCTGGCATCTGGCCGAGCGCAGCGTCGAGCGTTACCTGCTGTCACAGCTTTCGCAGAATCTGGGCGTGTCGATCTCGTCGAATGGCACAGGGGCGCTCGCCATCCTGCCATTGCCGCGGATCGTGGCCAACGAGGTCACGGTCGCTTCGGCAGACGGAGACATCAAGGTTCGAATTCCGCGGCTGCGCGCAGATGTTCGGCTGCTGTCGCTGATTGGCGGCAGGCTGGAATTCGATCACATCATCCTCCACGGTCCGCATGTGGATGTGACCTTGCCGCAAGGCGGCATCGAACCGCTTGAGTTGGCACGTTCGCAGCTTGCCGCCGCTTTTCCGGCGCTGCCGCACATCTCGGTGCGCAACAACGGAGCGGTGTTCTTCCGGCGCGGACCGGGCATCATCTCATCGGTTCGCGATGTCAACATCGAGGTCTCTGCCCGCGCGCGCGGCGAAGCTTTCGAGGTCGAGGGTTCTGGCGTCTGGCGCGGAGAGCGGCTGAGCTTTGCCTTTGCCAGCAATTCGCCCGAGCGCGCGACCTTGCCGATGGCGCGCATCCGCTCCGACCTCGTCAATCTCGATTTCACAAGCCGCCGCAATGCCGGCACCAGCGCCGAAGATCGCGCGCAGCTTGAAGGACAGCTTCAGGTTTCGGCCGCCTCGATGTCGCGACTGGGAAGCTGGCTGGCATCGGGCTCGCCGGTGCTGCTCCCGCTGGGACGCACCGCACTTGACGGCACGCTGAAGCTCTCAGGCAGCGGCGCGCAGATCAGCGACGCCACCCTGACACTTGGCCAGGATCCCTTGACAGGAGCCATGGACTGGCGCGCGAGGGAGGGTCGCTGGCGGCTGACCGGCACGTTGGCCGGGCGCAGTCTCGATATCGGCAGGCCACAGTCGGGCATCGATGCGCGCCTGTTCGACATGCCTGACCCCTCCCTTTCCGCGCCGCTCGATGTGGACGGGTTGCTGGCCCATGACATCGACCTCAGGCTGTCCCTGCAGCGCGTGCGGCTGCCAGGTCTGGTGCTGACAGATGTCGCAGGCCAGATCATGGGCACGGACCAGCGGCTCGATATCACCGTGGCCAATGCGGACCTTTATCGCGGCACGATGCGCGGACGGGCTTCCATCGGGCGTTCGGACAATGGCATTGAGGTTCGGTCACAGCTTGTGGCCGACAAGATCGATCTCGCGCTGCTCAGTCAGGATATGCTGGACTCGCGGCGGATGAGCGGCATTGGCACGCTGCAATACCAGATCGAAGGCAGCGGCCGGACCGTTGCAGACCTCACGGCGCGGACACAAGGAAAGATCAGCTTTGGCGCGCGCAACGGCGACTTTCTTGGCACCAACCTGACGGACGCGATGCGACGCCTGGAACGGCAGCCCCTCGCCGTGATGCGGGACTGGCGGGGCGGCAGGACCGGCTTCGAACAGGTCGCCTTTGGCGGCACGATCCAGGATGGTGTTCTCGACCTGACTGAAGCGCGCGCCAACGGCCCGGGCTACCGTCTCGCGCTCACTGGCACGGTCTCGCTGATCGAACGGCTCTATCGGCTCAGCGGAAGCGTGCAGAGCCCGACCGGTGGCGCACAGGTGCCCTTCGATGTGGTGGGGCCCCTCACCGACCCGTCGGTTCAGGTCAACCTCAAGGCGATCATGGACCGCACGGGAGCGTCAAGCCCGCTGTTTTCGCGGCAGGCCAACTAGATCCCGCTCAGGAGCGCAGCTTTCCTGCAGCAGCCTGGGCGGCAAAGCCGGCATGCTCGCCCAACGCCGCCAGCAGCGGCGCCCCGGAGGCATAGGCCACCAACATGATGGCGAGCGACAGGCCCGCAACGACGCAAGCCAGCGCCGCGCCAGACACTCGTGACTTTCGAAATCGCAACAGATTCTCTGACACGGCTTTCACCTGACCGAATCGACACCCCACGCATCTGATTCCCACACCAGCTGACGGCCAAATCAGGGCAAGCTCTGGTCAGGCTTGCAGCAGCTTCGGCAAATGTTGCCATTTCATGAACGCTTCATGCGCATAACGCATGACTGGCATCGGATCATGGGCCTAAAATCCACTGGGTGCATGACGTATATGGGGGATGTTGCAGCGCACCATTCAGCGCGCCAGACCATTCAAGCCAAAGGAAAGCCCCCATGTTCATCGCCAGCATCGTTGCCAAGATTCAGTCCTACCTGCGCTACCGCGAGACGGTGCGCGAACTCTCGCAGCTCAGCGACCGCGAGCTTGATGACCTCGGCATCATCCGCGGCGACATCAGCAACATCGCCCGCCAGTACGCTGCGGCCTGAGACATCTCCTGATCAGCCCGACTGATCAGATCCCCTGAAGCCCGCCATCTGGCGGGCTTTTTGCGTTCGAGGCCGCCTTCAATGACGTGCCCGCGCAAAAACGGATTTGCGCGACCTGCCGGTTTTCACTACTCACTGGCGCATGGTCGAGCCTCACCCCACTTCCGGCGCTGCGCGCGCACCTGCCCAGGCAGCACAGCCCAGCAAGGACACCTCGGCCTTCGAGCGCCTCGCGACCCTCAAGTCGGATGTGTTCTCCACCATCGACCGCGGCATCTGGCGAGACAAGGCTGGCGAGCATCCGGCGATCCGGCGTGACCTGACCACCGCGCGCTGGTGGGCAAAGCCGCTGGCCTGGCACTTCGGCGTGCGCGAGACACGGTCCCTTGCGCGTGCTTCCGGGATTGCCGGCGTGCCGATGCTGCATGCTGCCTCGAACGGCATCATCATCCGCGGCTTCATCGAAGGGCTGCCTTTCCAGATGGCCAAGCCGCATGGCCAGACGCGGCTGTTCAGCGATGCCAAGCGGCTGCTCCGCCAGATGCGCCGGGCCGGCGTATGCCACAACGACCTTGCCAAGGAGCCGAACTGGCTGGTCACGCCAGATGGCCTTGCCGCCGTTACCGACTTCCAGCTGGCCTCGGTCCATGACCGGCGGGGCCGGCTTTACCGACTGCTGGCCCATGAGGACCTGCGGCACCTGCTCAAGCACAAGCGCAAATACTGTCCTGAAGCGATCACGCCGGGCGAAGAGCGCGTTCTGCGCCGCAAGAGCTTGCCCTCCCGGATTTGGCTGATGACCGGCAAGAAGGTCTACAAGCTGATTACCCGCGACATCATGGGCGTGCGGGATCGCGAGGGCGGCGGCCTGAGGCTGCACCGCGAGGCGCCGCGCCTGGAACAGATCGCCGCATCGCTCGACGGTGTCAGTGCGGCGGCGATTGTCGGCTATCCCTATCGGCGCAAGGGCGTCGGCCTCTACGCCTTCGTCGAAAGTGCCCAACTCACCGCCACCGACATCGTGGCGCAACTCAAGAGCCAGGATCAGGCGGCCCCACCAGAACTGGTACAGATCGTGGCTGCCCTGCCCCGCAGACCCGACGGTGCGGTGATGACCGACGTGCTGTCCCTCATCGCGACGAACCAGATCGACCTTCTCGCTCCGCTGGTGGCGGCGGCACCCGACCAGAAGCCGATGATCGATGTCATCATCGAGGGGCGGCTCAATGTCACCGACCGCTCGATAAAGGGCGTCTGAGGCAGACGGCAGGGCGGGGATTCAAACGGTCCGGAAGGGTTGCTTCTGCCCATCGGCATGCCCTATCCGGGTGCGAACAGCAGGCAAGGTGCCATGAGCAGACAACCCATCCATGTCATCGGCGGCGGGCTCGCAGGCTCAGAGGCTGCGTGGCAGATTGCCAGTGCAGGCGCGCCGGTGGTGCTCCACGAGATGCGCCCGGAGCGCGGCACGGACGCGCACAAGACCGATGGGCTTGCTGAACTGGTCTGTTCCAATTCGTTCCGCTCCGATGACCATGAGAGCAATGCGGTCGGCCAACTGCATTGGGAGATGCGGCAGCTCGGCTCGCTGATCATGGCCAAGGGCGATGCCCATCAGGTGCCGGCCGGTGGCGCGCTGGCGGTGGACCGCGACGGCTTCTCGGCAGCGGTCACCGCGGCGCTGGAGGCGCACCCGATGGTCAGCATCGACCGGCGCGAGGTCGCGGGCCTGCCTCCGTCCGACTGGTCATCAGTGATCGTCGCAACAGGGCCCCTCACCTCGCCGGCGCTGGCCGAGGCCGTGCTGGCGCTGACGGGAGAGAACGAACTCGCCTTCTTCGACGCCATCGCGCCAATCGTCTACCGCGACAGCATCGACATGGATGTCGCGTGGTTCCAGTCGCGCTACGACAAGGCCGGGCCTGGCGGCACGGGAGCCGACTACCTCAACTGCCCAATGAACAAGGAACAGTATGAGGCCTTCGTCGACGCCCTGATCGCCGGCGACAAGACAGACTTCAAGGAGTGGGAGGCCAACACGCCTTATTTCGACGGCTGCCTGCCCATCGAGGTGATGGCCGAGCGCGGGCGCGAGACGCTGCGCCATGGCCCGATGAAGCCGATGGGGCTGACCAACCCGCGTGATCCGCTGGTCAAGTCCCATGCCGTCGTGCAACTGCGCCAGGACAACGCGCTCGGCACGCTGTTCAACATGGTCGGCTTCCAGACCAAGCTCAAGTATGGCGATCAGGCCCGCATTCTCCGGCTGATTCCGGGCCTGGAAAATGCCGAATTCGCCCGCCTCGGCGGCCTGCATCGCAACACCTATCTCAATTCACCCAAGGTGCTGGACGGGCAATTGCGACTGAAAGCCGAACCACGGCTGCGTTTCGCCGGCCAGATCACCGGCTGCGAAGGCTATGTGGAAAGCGCGGCCGTGGGGCTGATGGCTGGCCGCATGGCGGCTGCCGAGTGGCACGGGAGGCCGGCGTCGCTGCCCCCGGTCGAGACCGCCATGGGCGCGCTGATCAACCACATCACCGGCGGGCATATCGTGACCATCGATGAGGGTCCGCGCTCTTTCCAGCCGATGAACATCAACTTCGGATTGTTCCCGCCAATCGGCGCGGCTCTGCGCAACGAGACCGGGAAACGCATTCGCGGCCCTGAAAAGGCGCTGGCGCGCAAACGCGCCCTGACCGCCCGCGCCAAGCAGGTCATGGCCAGCTGGATGGGCGGCACGCCCGAAGCGGCAATCTGAACCGGTCACCCGGCCTGGCAACGCCGATGGCAAGCGCGGCAATTGTCAGATGACGACCTTGCCGACGCGCAGAAGACCTGCGCCGGTCCTTGCAGCAGCAGGCCGCCGGGATCAGTCAGCCGATGACCTTGAGATCAGCCGCGACAGCCTTGCCGGTGCGCTTGTCGGTCGTGATCTCGAAGCTGATCTTCTGACCGTCCTTGAGCGGACCGCAGGCTGAGCGCTCAACTGCGCTGATGTGAACGAAGACATCCTTTCCGCCATCGTCCGGCAAGATGAACCCGTAGCCTTTGGTCGCATTGAACCACTTCACAGTCCCAGTCGTCATTCCAAGACCCTTCTCAAACGACGGGCGCCCGCATCGCCAGACGCCCAGAACACGGGCGGCCGCCACCGCCTGCGCAAGCCGGACCGGATCATGCCGAACCGCGCGCCTGCTCGCTTGTCGCGGAGAACGCACGTCGCCAGCCAGCCCAGCTCATGACGCTAGGTTATGCGGGGGAATTGGGCAGATTCAAGACGAAAGGCACATATCTGAACGATTGTTCATCCACGCATGGCCCGCCGGGCCTGACGCCAGATTTGCCACTGGCGATGCCATTGTGGGGCCTGAATCACGGTCGTGAACGGATCGTAGTCCTGCTTTTCCATGCGGCGCAGATAGGTTTCGACCAGCGATGTGGGAAGGAAGGCCGGCGCGATCTCCGGCGCGATCGTGCTCCTGAGGTCGCGTGTCCTGGCCAGATGGTGGCGGGCCAATTGTCGCATCTCTGCCATGGCTGACAGCACACCCGGACCGCCCCGCCCCGAAGCGATGTCGTCGCGGGTTGCGCCATAGGCCAGCAGATACTCTTTCGGCACATAGACCTGCCCGCGCATCGCATGCCACGGAAAAGCGCGCAGCAATCCTGTAACGGCATAGGCCACGCCGGCATGACCCGCAGCTTCCGCTCCGCCCGGATCCTCGCCACCCGCCAGAATCAGGCTAGCGAGGCGGATCAGGGCCGAGCAGGTTTCGCCGCAGTAGCCTTCAAGGTCGGCGACTGTCGGCATCGGATCGTCGTATAGATCAAAGATGCGGGCATCGATCAGCGCCACGAGCGGTGCAACCGGCAGGCGAAAGCGCTCGATCGTGTCCAGCAGTGCCATCGAAACCGGATTGGATTGCGCACTGCCCTGCGAAAGACCAGAGAGCGCATCACGCCACCATTGCAGCCTGACCTCGCCTGGCAATGGCTCGGAGACAACCTCGCGCACCCGCGAGACCTCGAAGCTGAAGGCATAGAGCGCAAACAGGTGCGGGCGGTGCGGCGCCGGCGCAAAAAGGCTCGCCAGATAGCGATCCTTGTCGACATCACGGATCAGCGCCTCGCAGAAGGCGTAAGCCTCCTCAAGATCACGGTTCGGCATGGGTGCCGCACGCGGTGTCGTCAGCGACATGGTGCTGCTTTCGGAACGGCGACGGAACGGCTCGCCACTGTACTGGCACATGTGGCAGGCCAGTCGCTTTTCAAGTTCAATCGACGCAGATCAGTGCGGCTGCAACCTTGCGCCCTTCAGCCAGCAAGATGTTGTAAGTGCGGGCGGCTGGAGGCGTGGTCATCAGTTCGAGCCCGATCTTCAACTCGCGGAAACGCCAGCGCAGCGCCTCCGGCAAGGGCCTGAGATCGACGCCTGTGCCCAGCAAAAGCAGTTCGATGTCGTTTGCCTCGGCGAAAACCTCGGTAAACTGGCTGCCGGTCCAGGGCTGACGGTCAACAGCGGACCAAGCCTTGACGCCGGAGGGCAGCATCAGGAGCGATCCCTTGTGGCTCATCTCGCCGAAGCGGAAGCCACCCGCACCATAAGCGTCGATCAGATGCCGGCCCGGCACGAACCCGTCATAGCGTGCTGGCCCGGCCATGGCGCCGACCGATCAGGCCCGGGAGACGGGCGCAAGCACCTTGCCAGGAACCGGCTTCGCGTCATCGTCCTTGTCGCCTTTGATCCCGCCGCCGGTCTTCAGGCCCAGATAGATCAGGATCGGGGCTGCGATGAAGATCGACGAGTAAGTGCCGATAACGATGCCGAAGAGCATGGCCAGCGAGAACGAGCGAAGCACCTCGCCGCCGAAAATCGCCATGGCCAGCATGGCGAGGAAGGTGGTGGTCGCCGTGATCACGGTGCGCGACAGCGTCGAATTGATCGCGACGTCGATGACATCGGTGAGCGACAGTTTCTTGTACTTGCGCAACATCTCGCGGATTCGGTCATAGACCACGACCGTATCGTTCAGCGAATAGCCCAGAATGGTCAGGATCACCGCGATTGAGGTCATGTCGAAGGTCAGTTGCATGACCACGAAGAATCCGATGGTGAGCACGATGTCGTGCAAGGTGGCGATGACCGCGCCAACGGCGAACTGCCATTCGAAGCGGAACCAGAGATAAATCAACACCCCGATGATGCCGAAGATGACGCCGATTGTGCCGTTCTGGACGAGTTCGCCCGAGACGCGCGGGCCGACCACCTCGACGCGGCGGAACTCGTAATCATTGCCGAAGGTCTCGCGCAGCTTGGTCACGACGTTCTGCTGGGCGCGTTCCTGCTCTGCCGTGGTTGGCGCCGTCTGCAACTCGACACGCAGCAGCAGTTCGCGCGGCGAGCCGAATTCGGCCACCTCGATCGAGCCGAAGCCCAACGCATTGGAGCGCTCACGCACCGACGAGATGTTGGCCACTGAGCCCTTGGCCTGCAGCTCGACGAGCGTACCGCCCTTGAAGTCGATGCCGAAATTCACGCCAAAGGAAAAGAAGGCCAGCACTGTCAGCACAGACAGCAGCGCCGAGAGCGGGAAGCTCACGGAGCGGAAGCCCATGAACGGGAACTTGGTGTCGTCCTTGATGAAGCGGAGACGGAAAGCCACGGTGCACCCTCAAATTTCGACTTTGGACGGCCTGCGCCAGCGATACCAGGTCGCGATCATCAGGCGGCTCAAGGTGAAAGCCGTAAAGACAGTTGTCAGAATGCCCAGCGAAAGCGTCACGGCAAAGCCGCGCACCGGCCCGGAGCCAAGGAAGAACAGCACGATGGCCGCAATCAATGTGGTCAGGTTGGCGTCAACGATGGTGCTCAGGGCGCGCTCGAAACCGGCATCAAGAGACGAAATCGCGGATCGACCCATACGCGCCTCTTCCCGGACGCGCTCGTAGATCAGCACGTTGGCGTCAACCGCCATCCCGACTGTCAGGACGATCCCGGCGATACCGGGGAGAGTCAGCGTTGCGCCGATGACTGAGAGCAAGCCCAGCAGCAAGAGCACATTGAAGGTCACGGCGATGATCGCAACCACGCCGAAGAACCCATATGTCGCAACCATGAAAACCGCGACAAGCGCGGTTGCGAGGTAGGACGCCAAAAGGCCTGCCTGGATCGAATCGGCACCGAGGCCTGCGCCGACCGTGCGTTCCTCGATGATCGAGAGCTTGGCGGGCAGAGCGCCGGCGCGCAGCAGCAGCGACAGGCTGTTGACCTGCTCGACCGTGAATGAGCCAGAGATCTGGCCTGATCCACCGGTGATCGGTGTCTGCACCACGGGGGCGGAAATGACCTCGTTGTCGAGCACGATGGCCAGCTGGCGGCCCACGCCGCGCGTCGTCGCGTCGCCGAAGCGCTGCGCCCCACGGATGTTGAAGCGGAAGCTGACGATCGGCTGGCCGGTGCGCTGGTCGAACGAGGCCTGCGCATCGATCAGGTCCTCGCCCTCGGTGATCACCGAGCGCTCGACAGAGATCATCTGGCCGCTGTCGCGATTGCGCATCTGCTCGGTGTCGGCAGCGCCGGCCTCGGCGACAAAGCGGAACTGCAGCTTGGCGGTGCGGCCGAGGCGCTCCTTCAACTGCTGCGGATCGGTCAGGCCCGGAACCTGGACGAGGATTCGGTCGAGGCCCTGACGCTGGATCGAGGGCTCCTTGGTGCCATCGATGTTGATGCGCCGCTCGATCACCTCGATGGTCTGCTGGCCGACGCGGCGGATGCGCTCGTTCAGGCCCAGTTCGCTGTAGGCCATGGTGATCTGGCCATCCGGCGTCTCGGTGATGTCGATGCTCTGGTTGCCGGTCGGGCCGAACAATTGCTGACCGACGGGCAAGGACAGCTCGCGCAGTTTCGGCATGGCACGGGCGCGGTCATCGGCCTGCGTGATGCGGAACTGCACGCCGCGCGGCTGCATGGCAATGCCGCCCTGCAGCACAACGCGTTGCTCGCGCAGCACGCGGCGCACGTCATCGCGCAGCTGCGTGGTCATCGAACGGATCAGGTCCGGCTTGTCGATCTCCAGCAGCACATGTGCGCCGCCCTGCAGATCGAGGCCGAGCGAGACAGCCTTCTGCGGCACCCATGATGGCAGCACGCCGAACACGCTCTTGCGGGTGCTCTCGTTCATCAGGCTGGGAAGCGCCAGCATGCAGCCGATGAAGGTGGCGAGCAGGATCAGGATGGTCTTGATCCGGGAAATGCGCATCATGGCTGCGACGGCCTCTGTATGGGTTGGCCCCGGCGCGGCAAGGACCGCGCGGGAATCCTGTCTTGAACAGGCTCTTAGCCGCTCATCCCGTCATTGTCGAAGGATGAAGTCGGCTCAGCGAAGCGTGACCTCCGGAATATCGGGATCACGCACATGACGACCGGCCGAAGGGCGGTGCCTCGCACGGCACCCGGCCGCCGGCGATCAGGCCTTGGCGGCTTCCTTGTCCTTGACCGGCTCACCCTTGGCGCGCACGTCCTGGATCATCGACTTGACGAAACGGACCTTCACGCCGTCCGCGATCTCGGCCTCGACCTCGCCGTCATCCACAACCTTGGTGACCTTGGCGATCAGGCCGCCCGAGGTCACGATGGTGTCGCCCCGGCGCACATTGGCGATCAGCTCGCGGTGTTCCTTCATGCGCTTCTGCTGCGGGCGGATGATCAGGAACCACATGATCACGAAGATCAGGATGAACGGGACCAGCGACATGATGATGTCGGCGCCACCACCACCACCGGGGGCTTGAGCAAATGCGGGGGTAATCACGGATGAACCTCACTGGGCAGAAAACGATGGGGGAGCAAACAAGGCCAGGACCCTGAAGGCCCCGAATTCGGGCGGACTATAGCCATGGGCCTTGCGAAATCAATCAAAAGCGGCGGCCTGACGATGGCATGATGCGGGATGCGTGGTTGTCGCGCCTGCTATCCGCAAAACCGGTTTCCACTTTTGCGCAACATGCTTTAGTTCGCCCGCCTGCCCTCCAGTTGCGATGCCCTCATGTCTCAGACCACCCCTCCCCCTGATGCCACGCTTGTGCTGCTGAAGCGGATCGCCGAAGCATTGGACCGGCTGAGCCCGCCTGTGCCGGCAGCCACTGACACAACCAGTGCCGACGCCTTCGTTTGGCAGGCGCGCGAGGTGCGGCTGCAACCGGTCGCCGAGGTCAACCGGGTCGGGATTGGCCTGCTGCGCGGCGTTGACCGGGTGCGTGACCTTCTGGCCGAGAACACGGAGCGTTTCGCGCGCGGCCTTGCCGCCAACAACGTGCTGCTCTGGGGTGCGCGCGGCATGGGCAAGTCCTCGCTGGTGAAGGCCGTTCACGCCGACATCAACCAGCGCAAGCTTGCGGCACTGCCGCTGAAGCTGATCGAAATCCACCGCGAGGACATCGACAGCCTGCCGGCGCTGATGGCCCTGCTGCGCCCTGACCCGCACCGCTTCATCGTGTTCTGCGACGATCTGTCCTTCGACAACAACGACACATCCTACAAGTCGCTGAAGGCTGCACTGGACGGCGGCGTGGAGGGACGGCCCGGCAACGTGGCCTTCTACGCCACATCCAACCGCCGCCACCTGCTGCCGCGCGACATGATGGAGAACGAGCGCTCGACCTCGATCAATCCCGGCGAGGCGATCGAAGAAAAGGTCTCTCTGTCAGACCGCTTCGGCCTCTGGCTCGGCTTTCACAAGTGCAGCCAGGACGAATATCTGGCGATGGTCGATGGCTATGCCCAGCATTACGGCCTCGACATCGGCGAAGAGGCGCTGCACCGCGATGCGCTGGAATGGGCAACGACACGCGGCTCCCGCTCGGGCCGCACGGCCTGGCAATACATCACCGATCTTGCCGGGCGAATGGAGAAGCGGCTGTCCTGACGCGTAAGCGCCTTAAAAACGATGAGAGACGGGAACGGCCTTTCATGGGACCGTCCCGTCTCTCTTCACGACCAGCCCAGGTGTCTCGCGAGGGCTGGTCGAAACCGGAGCGCCTGCCTCAGTTGTTGAGGTAGGTCATCGGGTCGACCGGGGTCGAGCCCTTGCGGATTTCGAAGTGCAGCTGCGGCGAGGCGACGTTGCCGCTCTGGCCGGATTTGGCGATGACCTGCCCGCGGCTGACCTTTTCGCCGCGGCGGACGTTGACATCGCCATTGTGGGCATAGGCCGAGACGTAGCCGTTGTCGTGACGGATCAGCACCAGGTTGCCGTAGCCCTTCAACTCATTGCCCGAATAGGCCACAACGCCATCGCCGGCGGCCTTGACAGGCGTACCTTCCGGCACCGCGATGTTGATGCCTTCGTTGCCGCCCTTGCCAGAGAAGCCGTTGATGACACGGCCACGGGCCGGCCAGCGGAAATCGGCCGTCGAGGTGGGCGCAGCGGTCGCCTTCGGCTCATCCTTGGCCACGCTCGATGTCGGGGCCGGATCAGGCGTGCGTGATGCGGCTGCTGCCTGCTGCTTCGCCTTGCGCTCGGCGGCATCGGCCTCGGCGCGGGCGGTCCTGAGCTCGCGATCAGCCTTGGCCCTGGCTTCTGCGGCCTTGGCGCGCTCGGTTTCAGCGGCCTTGCGGGCCTCGGCGGCCTTGGTGCGGTCTGCGTCGGTCTTGGCCTTCAGTTCAGCGACTCGAGCCTTTTCGGCATCGGTGCGGGCCTTGGCTTCTGCAACCTTGCTTGATTTTGCCTGATCAGCGGCGGTCGTTGCAGCTGTTGCCGTCTGCTTGCGCGAGACTTCGGCACGGGCACGGGCTGCCTCGGCCTGCGCCCTCGCCTTTTCGCGGGCATTGTCCGATGCGGCGGATGCAACCGTGCGCGGCGAGCCGACCGGAGCCGGCGGCACCACACGGGCCACATCAGATGGGCGCTGCACGGGCTGGGGCTGGGTCGGCTGCGAGGTCCGCACGGGCTCGGAGCGCTGGGTCATCTGGGGCCGCGCGGGCGCAACCGGCGGCGGAGCCGTCACGGTGGGACGCGGGGTCACGGCGGCGACCGGCGCAGGAGCCGGCGCTGTCACGGCCGGGGCTGCGGCGCGCGGGGAACCCGACGCGTTGTAGACCGGAATGGTGATGCGGGAGCCGGGCGTAAGGCTCGATCCGCTGGACAGGCCGTTGGCGGCCAGGATGGCGGAAGCGGGCACGCCATAACGCGCCGACAAGGTGTTGGCTGTCTCGCCCGTGGCGACCACGACGGGGGTACCACCCGCCGCCGACCAGCCAGCCGCGGAACCAGCCACGGCGCTGGCAGGCGTCGCGGATGCCAGATCGACAGCACTTGGGGCGCGGCTTGTCAGCGAGGCGCGGGAGGGAATGGAGCCGGTGACGTTCGGAGCAGCAAGCGGCTGCGACGAGACGGTACCAATGGCCGGGGCGGTGCTGGTAACCCGCTTGTCGACCGAGGCAGCGGAGCGACCGATGCTGCCCGTCGCGTTGCGGTCAATCGGCGTGGCCGAACCGGACCCGGACCTGAAGGGACTGCCGAACGGATTGTCGGAAAAGCGCGCCACGTCGGAGCTGCAGGCCCCTAGCGCACCCGCCATCAAGGCGACGGCGGCGACACGGCTCATGGCCGAAGAACGGAGACATTCATACTTCAAACGCATCAGCCCGCACCGCAGGTTACGCAACACAACTTACTGGCATGATTAAAAACGGATTCAGGTTACGAAACCGTTGCGACGCTGAACAATTCGTCAGATTTCAGCCGAGCCGGCCTTGCTGTCGCGCAGAGGGCCTCAAAGCAGGCTGGCGACGCCGGCCACCAGCGGGGTTAGCCGCACCGGCCCGCCAAGATGATGATCCACCGCATTGTCGCCGATGCGGGCCACCACGACCTTGCGCGGCACGCCATCCACCCTGAGCGCGCCGACCAGTCGGCCGCCCGGCACCAGCCGCTGCAACAGGCTTTCGGGGATGACATCGACCACGCCGTTGAGCAGGACCCGGTCAAAGCGGCCCAGGAGCCGCGTGGCGTGCAGGCCATCGGCATGCTGGATTTCCACTGCCGCCATGCCCAGACCGGCCAGCCGCTCGTGCGCAGCCAGCGCCAGCGACCGGAAGCGCTCGATCGAGACGACCTGGGCTCCCATCTCGTGCAGCAGCGCCGTGACGTAGCCCGAGCCGGTGCCGATCTCGAGCACGCGCTGCCCGGGCTGGAGGCCAAGCGAGACGAGAAACGACGCCACGGTCGTCGGCGGAGTCATGGTCTGCCCGCAGGCGAGCGGGATCGAGACATCGGTGCGCGACAGGTCCGCATAGCGCGCCGGCGCGAACACCACGCGCGAGATGCGCTCCATGGCCCGGAGTACGGCCAGATCGTTCACGCCCTGCGCGCGCAGGGCGAGCAGGAATTGCAGGGTCTTCGCGCCATCGGCGAAGGCCTGGCTCTCGTCAGCCTCGTCGAAGCCGATGCTGGTCATCCGGCGAAGGCGATGGCCAGCCGGGTCAGCGTCGGCTCGTGGGTGAGGTCGAGTTCCAGCGGCGTGATCGAGATGCGGCGGTCCGCGAGCGCTCGCAGATCGGTGCCGTTGGCGGGCTCGGTCTTGCCGCGCTGGAAGGCGATCCAGTAGTAGGCCTTGCCGCGCCCGTCCTCGCGCGGGTCGATGCGCAGCAGGTTCTGGTTACGGCGGCCCTGCACGGTGACGGACACGCCAGCCACCTCATCGGGCAGGCAATCGGGGAAATTCACGTTGATCAGGATGTCTGCCGGAATGCCCTCGGCCAGCAGTCGCTTGATGATGCCGGGCGCATGGGTCTCGGCGCAGGTCCAGTTGATCGCGGCGCGGCCTTTCGAGCCATAGGCCTGGCTCAGCGCGATCGAGCGCACGCCGAGGATGGTGCCTTCCATGGCGGCGGCAATGGTGCCGGAATAGGTGACATCCTCGGCAACGTTCTGGCCGTGGTTGATGCCGGACAGCACGAGATCGGGCGGGTTGTCCGTCATCACCTGCCTGAGGCCCATGATGACACAATCGGTCGGTGTGCCCTTGACCGCGAAATGCCGGGGCGAAATCTCGCGCAGACGAAGGGGATCGTTGAGCGACAGCGAATGTGAGACGCCCGACTGGTCGGTCTCCGGCGCGATCACCCAGACATCGTCGGACAGGCTGCGCGCCACGCGCTCCAGCACGGCAAGGCCGGGCGCGTGAATGCCGTCATCATTGGTGACCAGAATGCGCATGGATGCCTGCCCGAAGCCGAAGTGATGCCTGATCCTCGCTACGCCATGCGCGGTGCCGCCTCAAGCGGAATGCGGTGGCGAATCCAGCTTTCTGCTGTCTTGCCCAACCGCGTCCGGGATGACGCGGTTGGGTGCTAGCTTGTGGGTTTACGCCCGCGCAATCTGCGTCACGCCGCCCATGTAGGGGCGCAGCGCCTCTGGCACGGTGATCGAGCCATCGGCGTTCTGGTAGTTTTCCATCACCGCGATCAGCGCGCGGCCGACGGCGACGCCGGAGCCGTTGAGCGTGTGGACGTGGGCAAGGGACTTGCCGTCAGCTCCCCTCACCCGCGCGTTCATGCGGCGGGCCTGGAAGTCGCCGCAGTTGGAACAGCTCGAAATCTCGCGATAGGTGTCCTGCCCCGGCAGCCAGACCTCGATGTCGAAGGTCTTGGTCGAGGCAAAACCCATGTCGCCGGTGCACAGAGTCATGACGCGGTAATGCAGACCAAGCGCCCGCAGCACAGCTTCGGCCGAGGCCAGCATCCGCTCGTGCTCGGCGTTCGAATCCTCCGGCTTCGTGATCGAGACCAGCTCGACCTTGTTGAACTGGTGCTGGCGCAGCATGCCCTTGGTGTCACGCCCGGCAGACCCTGCTTCCGCGCGGAAACAGGGCGTGAGGGCCGTGACGCGGATGGGAAGCTCGGCCTCGGCGAGGATCGACTCTCGGACAAGATTGGTGAGTGGCGCTTCTGATGTCGGTATAAGCCAATGGGAAGCTCCTGCCCGGAAAAGATCATCGTTGAATTTCGCAAGGCTCGTCACGCCATTGATCACCTCATCACGCACCAGCAGCGGCGGGTTCACCTCTGTGTAACCGTGCGTGGTGGTGTGCGTATCGAGGAAGAACTGCCCGAGGGCCCGTTCGAGGCGGGCCAGCAAGCCTTTCAGCACCACGAAGCGCGCGCCGGAGAGCTTCGCCGCCGTCTCGAAATCCATCATGCCGAGCGTTTCGCCAAGCTCCCAGTGCTCCTTGGGCGCAAAGGCCATCTCCGGGCGGTTGCCATGCACCGAGCGGATGACATTGCCATGCTCGTCGCTGCCCACCGGCACATTGGCCTGCGGAGTATTGGGGATCGCGGCCAGCGCATTGTGCAGCGCCTCGGAGGCGGCGCGTTCGGCGTTCTCCAGCTCGGGGCCGGCTTCCTTCAGGCGCGCCACCTCGGCCTTCAGCGCCTCGGCAGCCGCCATGTCCTTGCGGCCCATGGCCTGCCCGATCTCCTTCGAGAGCGCGTTGCGCCGCTCCTGCGCGGCCTGATTGGCCACGATCGCGGCCTTGCGCGCGTCATCGAGGGCGAACAGCACAGACGACAGCGGCTCGGCCCCGCGGCTCATCAGGCCCTGGTCGAACGCAGCTGCGTTCTCGCGAATCCACTTGATGTCATACATGGCCGGTCACTCCGCTGGTCGGCAGCCCGATAGCAGCGCGCGCGCCGGAACGCCAGTTGGTTGGTGCGGCGGACTGAAAAGCCCCCTGCCCTCAGGCAGCGGCGTCCTCGGCGGCTTTTTTCGCAGCGCGCTTGTTTTCGACGTAGCGGACGGAGAACACCGACAGCTCGTAGAGCAGGATCATCGGGATCGCGAGCATGAGCTGGCTGATCACGTCGGGCGGGGTCAGCACAGCGGCAACCACGAAGACGAAGACGATGGCGTAGCGGCGCTTTTCCTTGAGGAACTGGCTGTCGATGATGCCGGCCTGTCCGAGCAGCGTCAGCACCACCGGCAGCTGGAAGGAGATGCCGAAAGCGAAGATCAGCGTCATGATCAGCGCGAGATACTCACTGACCTTGGGGAGCAGTTCGATCCCGGCCTGATCAACGCTGGCAGCCTGCTGCATGCCGAGCGAGAACTGCATCAGCACAGGCATGGCGAAGAAGAACACCATGGCCGCGCCGAGCACGAAAAACACCGGCGTGGCGAACAGATAGGGCCGGAAGGCATCGCGCTCGTTCTTGTAAAGGCCGGGGGCGACAAACTTGTAGATCTGGGTGGCGATCACCGGAAAGGCGAAGAAGCCCGCGCCGAACGCCGCGATCTTGATCTGGGTGAAGAGATATTCGAGCGGGGCTGTGTAGATCAGGCGCGCCTTTTCCGGCCCGCCGACAGCCCAGACATAGGGCATCACCAGAACGTTGTAGATGTATTTCGCACCCGCAAAACAGATGAAGAACAGCACGATGAACGCCACCATCGACTTGATCAGCCGCGAGCGCAGCTCGATCAGGTGGTCGATCAGCGGGGCGCGGGACGCCTCGATGTCATCCTCGCCGGGGCGCTTGCCGGCATCGGCGATGACGTCGGTCATGCTTCGTCTCCCTCGGACGCGGCGGCCTTCTTGCGGGCGCGCGGTGCCTTGGCGGGAGCAGGCTCGGGCGGAGCGTAGGCGCTGACATCAAGCGGCGGCGGCGGCTCCGGCAGCGGAATCACCGGATCAGGGAGCGGCGGCGCGGCGGCAGCCACGTCCGTGGCAAGGGAGACGGGCTGCGTGCTGGGTTGCGCCACATCAGTCGTGGTGGTGCTGCCCTTGATTTCGTTGCGGATGGTCTCGATCGGGTTGAAATCGACCTTGGTCGCGGCCTGAACGGAGCCGCCCACATCCTCGACCTGCTTCTTGATGTCGTGCAATTCGGCTTCGCGCATCGCCTCGTTGAACTGGCCCTGGAACTCAGACGCCATGCGCTTGATCTTGCCGACCGCCTCGCCAACCGAGCGCAGCGCCTTCGGCAAGTCCTTGGGGCCGATCACGACGAGCGCGACGGCACCAATGACCAGCATTTCGCTCCAGGCGATGTCAAACATTCGGATGTTCCAGCGCGACGGATGAAGGCCCGCCGCTCCCGTTAGAGGGTGAACGCGCGATCAGCGCGCCCTCAGACCTTGCGCTCGGCCTCGACCTTCTGCGCGGCAGCCTGGGCTGCCTGATCGATTGTCTTCGGCGGCTCGGTGGCTGCAGTCGGGGCCGGCGGATTTTCCTCGTCTGCCATGCCCTTCTTGAACGACTTGATGCCCTTGGCCACGTCACCCATCAATTCGGAGACCTTGCCACGACCGAACAGCAGCATCACCACGATGCCGACCACGATCCAGTGCCAGATGCTGACGCCACCCATGGCAGTACTCCTTAACGTCACAGAATGCCGCCCGGAGATGCCCGGTTCCGGCTTGAGCGGAAACTAGGGTTCGCTATCCAAGAACACAAGGACTTCCTCGCGTTTGATATCAACTCCGACATCGGCCCCCTCGGCAAAGGGCTTGTGCTCGGGTGCGCGGATGGTCAGCGGCCGGTCGAAGCCCTGCACCGCGACCTGAAGCACGTCGACCTCGCCCAGAAAGCGGCGCGAGACGACACGGCCCGGAAGGCAAAAGCCCGCCGCGCGCAAGACAACGGCCTGCGGCCGGATGCAGATCACGGCGCGCTGGCCATCGGCGATGTCAGGCGTGGCGATGCGGCCGAACGGCGTCTCGATAGAGCCGCCACGCACCACAGCGCCGATTTCATTGAAGTCACTGAAAAAGCGGGCCACGAACAGGCTGGCGGGGCGCATGTAAAGCTCTTCGCCCGGGCCAGTCTGCACAATCTGGCCATGGCGCATCAGCACGATCCGGTCGGCGATGCGCATCGCATCCTCCGGATCGTGGGTCACGATGACCGATGTCGCACCGGTTTCGCGGATAACGGCCACCGTTTCCTCGCGCACGGCATCCTTCAGCCGGCGGTCGAGGTTCGAGAACGGCTCATCCATCAGCAGCACGCCGGGACGCGGCGCGACCGCGCGGGCGAGCGCAACGCGCTGCTGCTCGCCACCCGACAGCATGTGGGGAAAGGCGTCGGCCATTCCGGCCAGGCCCACCCTGTCCAGCGCCCTGAGCGCGCTGGCGCGCGTGTCGGCTGCGGGCAGGCCGCGAATACCGTAGCACACATTGTCGAGCACGTTCAGGTGCGGGAACAGCGCATAATCCTGGAACATCAGGCCCACCCCACGCCGCTCAGGATCGACGAAGCGCTCCGGCCCTGCGACTTCCCTGCCATCCAGCAGGACGCGTCCGGAACTGGGCCGCTCCACCCCTGCCGCAACCCGGAGCAGCGTGGATTTGCCGCAGCCGGACTGGCCGAGCAGGCAGACCACCTCGCCCGCATCGATGGTGAGATTGACGCCTGCCAGTGCGGTGACATCGCCGAAGCGCTGCCAGATGTTCTCGAAGCCGCACGAAACCGGAATCGAGGCCCCAGCCGTGCCGCGACGGCCCCAGCCGCGCCAGCCGCGCTCGATCTCGTTGTCTGCAAACACCGTCATGTCAGGGCAGGTTCCGGATGAGGCTGGCACACAAGGAGAGCCAGCCTCATTCGGATTGGCTGGCTCCTTCACCCGCGTCAAGGGGGCTGAACAGGTCGTCGAGCGGGTCCTCATCGTCGCGCAGGCCCGGATCGTCGCTGGGCATCGGCACATCCAGCCCCTTCGGCAGGCGCCCTTCGATGAAGCCGGCGCCCTTGAGTTCATCGAGGCCAGGCAGGTCATCGACACGGTCAAGGCCGAACTGTTCGAGGAAAGCGGCCGTCGTGCCGTAAGTCAGCGGTCGCCCCGGCGTGCGGCGGCGCCCCCTGAGGCGGATCCAGCCCGATTCCAGCAGTGTATCGAGCGTGCCCTTGGAGGTGGCGACACCGCGGATCTCCTCGATCTCGGTGCGCGTCACCGGCTGATGGTAGGCAATGATCGCGAGGGTTTCGAGCGCGGCACGGGTCAGCCGGCGCGGTTCCTCGACACGGCGCACGAGCAGATGGCCAAGGTCCTCGGCTGTGCGGAACGCCCACTTGCCCGCGACGCGCACCAGATTGACACCGCGCAGGGCATACGTCTCCTGCAACCGGGCCAGCACCTCGGCAGCCGCGACGCGGGCCGGCAGATAGCCAGCGAGCTCCGCTTCCGAGACCGGTTCGGCCGAAGCAAACAGCAGCGCTTCAGCCATGCGCAGCGCCTCGGCCATCAGGTCGGCCTGATCGTCGTATTCCGCGTCCGGATCGTGCATCCGCTCTGCCTGAACTGCCATAGGCATGTCTCCTCACTCAGCAGCCAGTTGCGGGGACGTGCGACGGCGCAGGTACAGCGGTGCGAACGGCTTGTCCTGGCGAAGGTCGACCAGCCCCTCGCGCACCATTTCTAGCATGGCCGACAGGGCCGAGGCGCGCACGGTCGCCTTCATCGCCGGCTCGACCGCATACTCGATCAGGTAGGCATCCAGCGTGGTCCAGTCCGCCGCCATTCCGACGACCTTCTGCAAGGCCTCGCGCGCCTCGACCAGCGACCAGACAAAGCGCTTGTGCAGGGTCACGCGGTTGACGGCATGCTTCTGGCGCTGCCGGGCATAGGCGCTGAGCAGGTCATAGAGTGTCGCTTCCCAGCTTCCATCCTGCTCGGTGCGTGTCTGTTCGTTGCAGCCGCGTGCGAAGATATCGCGGCCCAGTTGCGCCCTTGCGGCGAGCAGTTTGGCCGCCTCGCGGATCGCTTCGAGCCGGCGCAGCCGGAGGGCCAGCGCGGTGGCCAGATCGGCGGCGCTCGGCTCATCGGCCTTGGGAGGATCAGGCAGCAGCAACCGCGACTTGAGATAGGCCAGCCACGCCGCCATCACCAGATAATCGGCGGCGAGTTCCAGCCGGAAGCGGCGGGCACTGTCGACGAAGGCCAGATACTGGTCGGCAAGCGCCAGGATCGAGATGCGAGACAGATCGACCTTCTGGCGTCGAGCCAACTCGAGCAGCAGATCGAGCGGCCCCTCGAAGCCATCGACATCGACCACCAGAGCGGGCTCTGCGTCATCGGCCTGTCCATGCCTGCCCGGCCGCCCGCGCGAGTTCGCATCCGTTGCGAACGCATCGAAGGTCGGGGCTTGCAGCGGGTGGACCTTGGCCAAGCGGTTCATTCCTTTCGGCTTGTGCTGCGAATCAGGCCGCAGCAGCAAGAATACGGCTGATATCGTCGGCCAGCATCGCCCGGTCCAGCGGCTCGGGCAGATGGGCGATCCGTCCCAGCGCAGCGCGGGCACGGCGCCGGGCAGCACCCGACAGCGGCCGAGCGACCTCGGCGACCGCCGCCATTTCGTCCATGACACCGTTGCAGTGCAGGACCATGTCGCAGCCGGCAGCATAGGCCGCGAGGATGCGATCCGCAAAGCTGCCGGACAGCGCCTTCATCGACAGATCGTCCGTCATCACCAACCCGTCATAGCCGATCTCGCCCCGGATGATGCGGCGAAAGACCTTGCGGGATGTGGTGGCCGGCCCCGCCGCATCTATGGCTTCGAACACCACATGCGCGGTCATCGCCATGGGCATGTCCGCGAGATGGCGGAAGGGCAGGAAATCCTGTGCACGCAGCACCGCCAGCGAAGCAGCGACATGCGGCAGGTTGTGGTGGCTGTCAGCGCCAGCCCTGCCATGGCCGGGCATGTGCTTGATCACAGGCAGAACGCCCCCGGCGATGAGGCCCTCGGCTACGGCTCGTCCCAACCGCGCCACCTCATCCGGCTGGAAGCTGTAGGCGCGATCCCCGATCACATCGTGGGCGCCGGCCACAGGCACGTCGAGCACGGGCGCGCAGTCCACATCAATGCCGACCTCGCGCAGGTCATGGGCCATCAGCCGGGCGGACAGGCGGGCCAGCGCCGCTCTCTGGGCCGGATTGTTGACCTGCCCGAACCAGCGGGCTGGCGGATAGGCAGGCCAATGCGGCGCGCGCATGCGCTGCACGCGCCCTCCTTCCTGATCGATCAGGATCGGTGCATGGCGCCCCACGGCGGCCCTGAGGCCTTGAGTCAATTCAAGGACCTGCCTGCGGTCCTCGATGTTGCGCTTGAACAGGATGAAACCCCAGGGCTGGGTGCGGGCAAAGAAAGCGCGCTCCTCGTTCGAGAGCACGGGCCCGGCACATCCGGCAATGAAGGACCGTATCGTCATGCATGAAAGCAGCACGACAAAGTGCGTGCACGGTCAAGACACGCGCCCTGATTTGCTGGGGATCACAGCAAAACGGCCCCGCTGATACGGGGCCGTTCGGGTGTTTTCACAGATATCGGCTCAATTGCGGGCGACGAAGCACTGTCCGCCAGCGGCCTTGAGAGCCTCGCACTTCTGGGCCGCATCCTCGCTGGAGAACGGCCCGACGCGCAGCCGGTACACCGTGCGGCCATTGCCGAGATCGGCACGGCGGATGGTCGGGCTTTCGCCGGCAAGCTGGTCTGCATAGCGGCGCTGGAGACTGGCGAAGCTGGAACGCGCCTCCGCCTCGCTGCCCGGCGCGCCAAGCTGCACCATGAAGCCGCTGCCTGTCGCAGCCGGTGCGGCGGCAGGTGCTGCGGCGGGCCGCAGCGACACGGGAGCGGAAGGAGCTGCAGCCGCCGTCTGGACCCGCTCGGGGGCCGCAGGAGTCGGCGCAGGCGCGGCTGGCCTTGGCGGCACGGCGCGCGGCGCAGCGGCCACCGGCTGGGCAGGTGCAGTCTGGGAAGGTGCGGGCTGACTTGCCACTGGCTGGCTTGACACAGGCTGGGCAACGACCGGACGGGGGGCCGGCGCGGTGGGTGTCACCGGCGGCAGGCTGGCCACGGTCGCGCTGCCTGGCGATGGCGCGATCGTGCCATCGGGACGCACGGAGATGGTGCGGACACGGCGCGGCTCGCCAAGCGCCGCCTGCGGATTGGCGGCCTGAGGGTTGGCTCCCGCCGGCGGCACGGATGCCAATTGCCCGCCATTGCCGTTTGCAGGCGTTGCAGATGGCTCGACAGCAGGCGTTGACGAGGCAGGCGTGCCCGGCGGCGGCAGGATGACCCGTGCAGCGGCGCGCGCCGTGGCCTGGACATCCATCGGCTGCTCTTCGCGGGTGACAACGCGGGTGTCGGCTGGCTTGGGCTCAGGCGTGCGCTCGTATATCTGCTTGTTCTGGTTGGGGATTTCGACGCCGCCCGGATTCTGCGGCTGAACCTTGGCTGGTCCGGTTTCGGCGCGGACAATCGGCGCCTCGCCAGATCCGGCACCGCCTGATGGCCCGGACATGCCGCGCAGCCCGACGACAGCCCCGATGCCGAGGGCGGCGACGCCAAGAAGCACGCCAGCAATGACAAGGCCCTTGCGGGGTTGCTGCGGCTCAAGCGAGCGCATGTCCTCTTGTGGGCCGGTCGGCGGCTCCGGATAATCATCCTGAACGGCGTAGCCAGTGCGCGACGCATCCGTGAATGTCTCATCCGGATGGCGCGTGGACAGATCAGGCTCATGATGGCGAACGCCCGCGTCATCCGCATCAAGATCGCGGGGGCCGGTCGCCGAGACGTCATGCCGTGGCAAGGTTTCCGTTTCGGGCTCGAACCGGCTGGCCATCAGGTCATCGGCGCGCAGTTCGTGCACATCAGCAGTTGAATGCCCTGCGCCTGCTTGCGCTGGGCCAGAAGGCCCGGTTGTTCCGCGCAACTCGCTCTGCAGAAGGCGGTCAAACTCGTCGAGCATGTCCTTGGAGGGCGTGGCGCTGCCAGCGACAGGCGTGACTGGCGCCGCAGCCATGGGCGCAGCAGCCGCAGGGCGCGGTGCGGACCGGGAATCGAGATCACGCAGCAATGCGTCGAGCGACGGCTCGATGCGGCCGCCCGTCAACGGTGCGCCAGCCGGCGCATACGCGGGCGGGGCTGCAACAGATGGCGCAGACCCTGCCGATGCCGGCGGGCGCTTGTCGGCGAACATGGCCTTGAATGGATCATCCTGCCCGACGATGCGGGCCAGCTCGGCGAGCGGATCGCTGGACTGGGTTTTCGGCTGCGCGCTGGCCGAGACACGGAGCTGGCGCTCCAGATCATCGAGATCGACGGCAAAACGCGCTTTCGTCTGGTCAGACATGGCGACCTCCACTCCCACGATGCAGAGCGATCACGCCCGCAGCGCAGCTGTCACGCTGTTATAGGTCCATCGCCGCGACCTGAACAGCCTCAGCGCATCTCGTCGGGACTGGAGACACCCAATATGCCAAGTCCGGATGCAAGCACGCACCGGACTGCATGGACAAGTGCCAGTCTCGCCTGGGTCAACTCTGGCTGGTTATGATTAACGAACCGTAATTGGGGCGCATCCTTGCCCTTGTTCCACAAGGCATGGAGGCCCTGCGCCAGATCATACAGATAGAAGGCCACCCGATGCGGCTCATGTGCGGCGGCGGCCTGCTCGATCAGGCGGGGATACTGTGCGATCAGCCGGACCAGCGCGATCTCGCCTTCGTCCGTCAACAGCGACAGGTTGGCTGCAGCAAGACTCGCGGCATCGCGAAGGGTTTCCGGCAGGGCTTCCTGCGCCTGCCGGAACACCGAGGCACAGCGGGCGTGGGCATACTGCACGTAGAAGACAGGGTTATCCTTCGACTGCTCCAGAACCTTGGCCAGATCGAATTCCAGCGGCGCGTCATTCTTGCGGAACAGCATCATGAAGCGCACCGCGTCGCGGCCAACCTCGTCGATGACCTCGCGCAGAGTCACGAAATCGCCGGAGCGCTTGGACATCTTCACCGGCTCGCCATTGCGCATCAGCTTGACGAGCTGGACGAGCTTGATGTCGAGCGTGCCCTTGCCATCCGTGATCGCCTTCACGGCGGCCTGCATCCGCTTGATGTAGCCGCCGTGGTCGGCGCCCCAGATGTCGATCATCTCGGCAAAGCCACGGTCGAACTTCGACTTGTGGTAGGCGATGTCGGAGGCGAAATAGGTGTAGCCGCCATCTGATTTCAGCAGTGGCCGGTCCACGTCGTCGCCGAACGCCGTCGAGCGGAACAGCGTCTGCTCGCGGTCTTCCCAGTCCTCGTCCTTCTGCCCCTTGGGTGGCGGCAGGCGACCTTCGTAGATCAGGCCACGCGCGGACAAGCCTGCGATCGCTGCGGCGACAGCGCCACCATCAGGACCGTCCTGCAAGGTGCGCTCCGAGAAAAAGACCGCGTGGCTGACATGCAGCGCCGCCAGATCCTCGCGGATCATGTCCATCATCGCATCGATGGCGAAGCTCCGGACCAGCGGCAGCCAGTCAGCTTCGGGCTTCGTCAGCAGGGCTTTGCCATGCGCCTTTGCCAGCGCCTGCCCCACGGGAACGAGATAATCGCCCGGATAAAGCCCCTCGGTGATCGGTCCGACATCCTCGCCGAGCGCCTCGCGATAGCGCAGGAAAGCGGACCGGGCGAGCACATCGACCTGCGCGCCAGCATCGTTGATATAATATTCGCGGGTGACGTCCCGCCCGGCGAAAGCGAGCAGATTGGCGAGCGCATCGCCAAACACTGCGCCCCGGCCATGGCCAACGTGCATCGGCCCGGTGGGGTTGGCCGAAACATACTCGACATTGACGCGCGGCAGCGCCACCGCAGCGCCCTTGCCGAAATCGTCTCCCTGATCCAGCGCTGCTTTCAGCACCGCGGTGAAGATCGCCGGCTTGAGGGTGAGGTTGATGAAGCCCGGCCCTGCCACCGAGACGGCGGCAATGTCCGCGTCATTCGCCAGTTCTGCTGCGATGAGGTCGGCCAGCTGGCGCGGGTTCATGCCGGCCTCGCGCGCCAGCGCCATCGCCGCGTTGGTGGCAAGGTCGCCGTGGCTGGCGTCGCGCGGCGGCTCGACAACCACGCGGGTCAGATCAAGCCCCGTGGGCAGCGCGCCGCGCTCGGACAGAGCCGCGAGGGCGGCCGCGATGCGCCGGGTAAAGACATCGAAAAGGTTCATGGTCCGCAGCGCCTTGGCGGCGCATCCTGTCATCGTGATTCATGCGCCGGGCCTGATCAGGCCGCTGGCGTCCTGAGGCGCGCCTATCGCAAGAGCGGGGTCGCGTCAAACAGGCGGGCATGCTCGTCGAGCGCATAGCGGTCGGTCATGCCGGCGATATAGTCGCAGACGCGGCGGGCAAGCCGGTCGGGATCGGCCCCGACAAGCCCCTCGCTCCATTCGTCGGGCATGAGGGCTGGCTCGGCCATGAAGCGCCGGAACAGGTCATCAACCACAGCCGCTGCATCGTGCCGGATCCGCATCACGCGCGGATGGCGATACATGCGCGGGAACAGGAAGGCCTTGATGCTGCGGTCGGCCTCGACCATGGCGGGCGAGAAGGCCACCAGCGCCCTGCCCGCGTGGCGCACGTCATCGGCGGACGCAGCGCCCGATGCTGCCAGCAGCGCAGCGCTCTCGGTGATCACGTCCTCGACGAAGCGGGTGATCACGCGCCTGACCAGTTCATTGACGGTGCGTGACCGCTCCAGCGCCGGATAAAGCGCGGCGATCTCGTCCAGAATGCCGGCGAGGAACGGTACCTCTGCCAGATCCGCCAGATCGAACAGATGCGCCCGCAGGCCATCGTCGATGTCATGGGCATCATAGGCGATATCATCGGCCAGCGCAGCAGCCTGCGCCTCGGCACTGGCATGGCTGCCCAGCCAAAGATCGTTGCGGGCGTTGAATTCCAGGATCGCGCCCGGCACGCCATGGGCAAGATACTTCGTGGTGGGCCGGCCATCGCCTTCGAGCAGCGGGCCATTGTGCTTGACCAGCCCTTCGAGCGTCTCCCAGGTCAGGTTGAGCCCATCGAAGTTCGGGTAGCGGCGCTCCAGCCGCGTGACGATGCGCAAGGCCTGGGCATTGTGGTCGAAGCCGCCATGGCCCTGCATGCAGGCCTGAAGCGCATCCTCGCCAGTGTGGCCGAATGGCGTGTGGCCAAGATCATGGGCCAGCGCCAGTGCCTCGGCCAGATCCTCGTCGAGGCCGAGCGAGCGGGCCAGGGCACGGGCGATCTGGGCCACCTCGATGGTGTGCGTCAGGCGGGTGCGGAAATGGTCGCCTTCATGGAACACGAAGACCTGGGTCTTGTGCTTGAGCCGGCGGAGGGCCGTCGAGTGGATAATCCGGTCACGATCACGCTGGAAATCGCTGCGAGTCGGGCTGCCCGGTTCAGTCACCATCCGGCCACGGGTCTGCGAGGGCCGGCAGGCAAAGGCAGACCGGAAACGGTCACCGGGCTCACGCATCGGACGCTTGGCCTTTCGGGCGGGCGGCACTGCCGCTTGAAGTGTCGGCACGCTGTCCTTACCTTGATCGTGACAAGGGAGACAAGATCGCGATGAGCCACGCTGCGACAACCCCGGCCGATACAGCCCATCCTGCAAGCCTCTCCGTCACCGAGCGCGCCTTCGCCCGGATCGCCAGCGTGCTGGCCAGCGAGGCTGAGGGCACGAAGCTGCGCGTGGCAGTGAACGGCGGCGGGTGCTCGGGCTTCCAGTATGTCTTCGAGATGGACCGCAGCCAGAACGAGGACGACATCGTGCTGAGCAATGGCGCAGCGACGGTTCTGGTCGACGAGGCGTCGCTTGGCTTTCTCGCTGGCTCGACGCTCGATTTCGTCGACGATCTGATCGGCCAGTCGTTCAAGATCACCAACCCGAACGCCACCTCATCATGCGGCTGCGGCACATCGTTTGCGATGTGAGCAGGTCAGGGTTGATCAGGCCGGTTTCTCCGCCACGATCAACCATTGCTTGGCGAAGAACGTGTCCAGGCGCCCGAAAGACAGGGCATTGAGGATGCCGCGCGGCTCATAGGGCTTCAGCGTCTGCACGGATCCGGCATGGATCAGCCGCAGCCCGCCACAGGTCGCCAGTTCGATCGCGGTTTCGCGCACGAAGAAGCGCAGATGGGTGCGGTCCAGCAGGCCAAAATCGCGATAGCGGAAGTCGCCGCGCGTCAGCAGCCGCCAGATGAAGCGGTAGTTGCGGATATTGGGCACCGAGACGATCAGGCGACCTCCTGGCCCCAGCAGGTCACTGAACCGCTTCACCATCGACCACGGATCGACCATGTGTTCGAGCACATCGAGGCACAGGACCAGGTCGAGGGAAGCAGGCGCAATGGCTTCCTCCAACGGCTGAAGCGCCGCGTCGCCGACCCAGAGCCTGTCGAACAACGGCACCGCCTTTCCGGCAACATCGGGAAGGTATTCGATGCCGCCGCACCAGGCGACGTCGCGCACCTTGCGGACGGCGGCGGTGGTGGCGCCGGTGCCGCAGCCGACATCGAGCAGGCGGGACACCCGCCCAGGCAGCCAGGGCATGATCTCGGTGCGGGCGGTGTCGAAGTAGGAGTTGTTCATTGACGCGCTTCTGATGTTGGCTCAAACGGATGTTTGAAACATCCGTTCACGATCCTTTTGTCCGGCGTCACCACTATGCATGAATCGGCATTCCGCAAGGCGCAACTTTTCCGCAAGGTCATGCTGGCCCCGTTCGAGAGCGCTGCGCTCGATGTGCTGGACGTCGGCTCGGCCGTGGTCGCCGGCGGGCATGCCTCGAACCGCGAGGCCTTCGCCAACCCGCATTGGCGCTATGTCGGGCTCGACATCGAGGCTGGCCCGAACGTCGACCTGATCGTAGCCGAGCCTTATGACTGGCGCGAGGTTGCCGATGCATCGTTCGACATCGTGACGTGCAGCCAGGTGTTCGAACACACCGAGTTCTTCTGGATCACCATTCTGGAGATCGGACGGGTGCTGAAACCGGGCGGTCTGGCCTTCATCGTCGCGCCGGGCTCTGGCCCGCTCCACCGCTATCCCGTGGATTGCTGGCGGTTCTACGATGATGGAATGCCCGCTCTGGCGAAATGGGCCGATCTTGATGTGCTCGATGCACAGGTGCAGTGGCGGCCTGTCTATGGCAAGGGCGACATGTGGCGCGATGCGGCCATCGTGATGCAACGCCCCATTCGAGATGCGGCGCGCGCCCAGAGGGCCAATGCCAAGGTGGCGATGGTGAAGGCGGCGCATCTGGGGCTGGATTTTACCGCGTCGCCGGAGCCTGCCAGCCTGCCGGCCACGAGCCCGCTCGCGATCTGCAAGGCGACGCCGATGATGCGGACCGAGGAGGAGCGTCTTTTCGCTGCCAACAGCGGCTTGTCGCACAAGACCCGGCAGGTCGGGCGGAACTTGCGCGCCATCCGCAAGGTGCTGTCGCAACCGGCGAAGGACATCCGGCAGGAGTGATCCAGCCGGGGTGCGGCGGCTCGCGTCAATACGGCTTTGTGGAGAGGCCTTCGCGCGCCAGAGCCGTTTCGCCGCTTTGATAGGCCAACGCACCCGCCACAGAGCCGGCATAGCGCTCATGGTCGGTCTTGCGCAGCAGCGCGGCATTGAGCCAGGCCCTGATCCGGTTCCACCAGAGCTTGCCCGGTGATGGCGGCGGAAGGCCATACTTGGCCCGCACATGGGCCTCCGACCATGCGCCGTGCCAGCGGGTGCGAAAACGCTGGCCGGGCACCGGTGCTGACGAGGCCCCGCGCTGGTGCAAGGCGGTGGCGGCAGGCACCAGCAAGGGCGCGCGGCCTAGGTCCATCAGGCGACGGCACAGGTCGTCATCTTCGTAGAACAGGAAAATGTCCGGATCGAAGCCGCCAATGATGTCGAAAAGCGCCTTCTCGATCAGGAAGCACGCTCCCGACACGAACGGGATCGAGGCTGGCCCCTCCGGCACCAGCGCCCTGCCCGCCTGGTTGAGATGATCCGGCGATAACAAAGAGCGGGCCGGCACAAAGCGGCGGCCATCGGGTTCGATCACGAGCGGAGCCAGCATCCCTGCCTCCGGAAACTGCGCCGCCGCGTCGAGCAAGGCTGAGATCGCACCGCGCCCGAGCAGCAGATCAGGGTTGCAAATCAGCACGAAGCGGGTCCTTGCCGCGGCAATACCCAGTCCGTTGCCCCGGCCATAGCCCTCGTTGCGCGGCGATGACACGACCTGCGCCCCGGCAGCGCGCGCGACGCCGGCACTGTCATCATGGCTGGCATTGTCCACCACGATAACGCCGACATTCTCGGCCGCCAGATGGGCGAGGCAGGCCGGCAACATGGCAGCGCTGTTGTAGGCAACCACGATTGCGGTGACATCGGCGGCGGAAAACATGGTCTCGCATAGCGAGTGCCCTCAACGCTGGCAATCGACGGATGCTCCAAGACATGCCAGAATCAACGCCTTTATGTTGCGTGATTGTAAACTTGATCGTGGTCTGGATAGCGACTTGAAAGGTTGCCACATGAACCCTGCTCATCGCCTCGCCAGGCACGCCATCGCCATTGTCCTTGCCCTCGCAGCCCCTGCCGCCGCATTCGTCGCCAGTAGCCTTGTGGTCAGTCAGCCGGCGCGCGCCGCCGACGTGACCATCGAGAACCTGACCTACGATCTCGGTCTGGTCAGAATCAGCGTTCCGAAGCTGGATGTGCGTGGCACGCAGCTGAGCGAAAGCGCGTTGCGCGCGCTGCTCGATCCCGCAACAGGTGGTGATGTGGTCTCGCGGCTGGTCCAACTTCAGGCCACATCTGCCAGCATGCCGAGGGTGGTGGTAACGCAGGACATCGCAGGCACAAAGCAGGCCACAACGTTCCGCGACGTCGTGCTCGCTGACATCAAGGCGGGCGTGATCGGCTCGATGAAGGCCGCTGGCGCAAGTGGCGAAATGAACGATCCGGTTGCCGGCAAGATGGCCTTCACAGCTGGCGCGATCGGCGCGGAAGCCGTTGACCTGCCGCTGGCGGCGCGCGTCCTGACCACGTCTGTTCCGAATCCGGAGCAGGTGCCGATGGGTCTGCTTTACCGCAGCTTCGGCTACTCAGACTATGTCATCGAATTGCCCATGGGCGCCGGGAAGGTCAGCATTGCGCGCATCTTCGGCCGGGAGGCCAAGGCACGCCCGGGCCGCGAGCCGCTGCTCACCACCATGCGGTCCGTGATGGACTTGGCCGAGAAGCAGAATGCGGCAGGCGCAGGCAAGAAGGACGAGCCCAGCAAGGCGGAACTGGCCATGATCGGCCAGATGTTCCGGCTGTTCGAGAATTTCGAATACGGCGTCATGGATGCCGAAGGGATCAAGGCGACCTTCAAGGCCGACAAGAACGAAGGTCTGTTCGAGATCGGGCGGATGCGGTTCAGCGATCAGGCGGCCAATCCGGGCTTCGCGATCAGCCAGATGCGGGCCGAGGCAGGGCCGGCCAAGATGTCGCTGGCCGAATTCGAAATGCGTGATTTCAGCTTCCGCAACACGATCCGGGCCGCGATCGACATGCTCGACAAGGGCGATGTGACGGCGCTGATGACCGACTACAAGCGTCTGATTCCCAAGCTGGGCACGATCCGTCTCCAGGGTCTCGCTGTCGAAGGGCCGGAGACCGGCTCGCCCCGCCGGACCGGCCCGCCACAGACGTTCCGCGCCTCGCTCAAGAGCTTTGAACTGGGTGTTGCCTCACAGCTTGACGGCATTCCGACCGCGCTGAAGTTCGGTGCCGAGGAACTGGCAGCGCCCTTGCCGACCAATTCCCGCGAGCAAGGCGTGCGTGACCTGATTGCCATGGGCTACAAGGACATCAACCTGTCGTGGCTTGCCGACATCGCCTGGCAGAAGGACAGCCGGCAGATCGACGTGAAGGCGCTGAATGTCTCGGCCAAGGACATGCTGGCCGCATCCATCAGCGGCCGGATCGGCAACATCTCGGCGGAAGCGTTCTCCACCGACATGGCGCTGGCGCAGGTGGCCTGGCTTTCGGCAGCGGCGCAGCAGCTGACGCTGAACGTCCAGAACTTCGGCGGGTTCGAGAAAATCCTGGCGCGCGAGGCCGGCAAGGCGAACAAGACGCCGGATGCCCTGCGCCGCGAATGGGGGACGCTGGCCGCGCTGGCGCTGCCGGCAATCCTCGGGGATTCCGACGGCGCGAAGGCGCTGACAGCCGCCGTCTCGCGCTTCGTGGCGCGGCCAGGCACGCTCGATATCGATCTCAAGGCCCGTTCGCCCGGCGGCATCGGTCTGGCTGACGCGGTGGCCGTGATGGCTGCGCCGCAAGCACTGTTCGACAAGATCGAGGTCACTGCCAGCGCCAAGTAAGGGCAGCGCCGGCCTCGGTCCTCAGCGGCGGGCGAGACTGCGAAGCTCGCCCGCGACGAAGGCGCGCTCGCCTTCCGTGCAGTGCCTTGGCGCGTTGTAGGAGCGCACCGCCATCTGCTGGTTCGCGGAGACGAAGCGCTGGCGCTCCGCGCCGCGATAGGCCGCAACCACGCGGCCGCGCTCAACCCTCAATCCGCAATCATAGCCGCGCGAGACGATCGCTGCGCTGTGTTCGGGCGTGCCGGGCAGATGGCTGGTCTGGTGCTGGCAGGCCGCCAGCGCAAGCGGCGCGAGAACGGCAAGCCAACGACGCGCGACGCGCGCCCGGTCCCGGCTCAGGGCCGGGATGACAGCGATAGTATGGCGGGCGCATTGGCAGGACTTGGAGGGGGGCAGCATCAGGTTCTCATTCATTGATCAACCCATCCATCCGTCATCCCGGCCCTGCGCCGGGATCACACGGTGAGCTGCAAGGGCTGGCATGGTGGGAACGAGCCGGCTCGGAGACATGCGCACCTGATCCCGGCTCAAGGCCGGGATGACAGCGGTGGTGTGGCACCTATTCCGGGAGATTGAGCCGGATGTGCAGGTCGCGCAGCTGGCGCGGCGTGACATCGGACGGCGCGCCCATCAGCACGTCGAGTGCCTGCTGGTTCATGGGGAACAGCGAGATTTCGCGCAGGTTCGCGGTGCCGCAGAGCAGCATCACGATCCGGTCGACACCAGCCGCCATGCCACCATGGGGCGGCGCGCCATACTGGAAGGCGCGATACATCCCGCCGAAGCGCTCGACCACATCCTTCTCGCCATAGCCGGCAATCTCGAAGGCCTTGACCATCGCTTCCGGGCGATGGTTGCGGATGCCGCCCGAGGCCAGCTCATAGCCGTTGCAGGCAATGTCATACTGGAAGGCCTTGATGGTGAGCGGGTCCTGCGTTTGCAGCGCCTCAAGCCCGCCCTGCGGCATCGAGAACGGGTTGTGGCTGAAATCGACCTTCTTCTCGTCCTCGTTGTATTCGAACATCGGGAAGTCGACGATCCAGGCCAGTTCAAAGCGCTCCTTGTCGATCAGGTTCAGGTCCTCGCCCACTTTGGTGCGGGCAAGGCCGGCGAACTTGACGAACTTGGCCGGATCGCCCGCAACGAAGAAGCAGGCGTCGCCATCGGCAAGGCCGAGTTGGGCGCGGATGGATTCCGTCTTTTCGGGGCCGATGTTGTTGGCGACGGGGCCAGCACCAGCCCCTTCCTTCCACATCACATACCCCAGGCCCGGCTGGCCCTCGCCCTGCGCCCAGGAGTTCATCCGGTCGCAGAAGGCGCGGGAGCCGCCGCCAGGTGCGGGAATCGCCCAGACGCGGTTCTTCGGCTCTTCGAGAATGCGTGCGAAGACCTTGAAGCCTGAGCCGCGCATGATGTCGGATACATCCTGCATCACGATCGGGTTGCGCAGGTCCGGCTTGTCGGTGCCGTACTTCGTCATGGATTCGGCATAGGGGATGCGCGGCCACTTCTGCGTGACGGGGCGGCCGCCGCCGAACTCCTCGAAGATGCCGGTGATGACCGGCTCCATGGCGGCAAAGACGTCGTCCTGCTCGACGAAGCTCATCTCAAGATCGAGCTGGTAGAACTCGCCGGGCAGGCGGTCGGCGCGCGGGTCCTCGTCGCGGAAGCATGGCGCGATCTGGAAATAGCGGTCGAAGCCGGCCATCATCAGAAGCTGCTTGTACTGCTGCGGAGCCTGCGGCAGCGCGTAGAACTTGCCGGGATGGATGCGGCTCGGCACAAGGAAGTCGCGCGCGCCTTCCGGGCTGGAGGCCGTCAGGATCGGGGTGTTGAACTCGTTGAAGCCCTTGGCCTTCATGCGCTGGCGCATCGAGTCGATCACAGCCACGCGGGTCATGATGTTCTGGTGCAGCTTTTCGCGGCGCAGATCGAGGAAGCGGAACTTGAGGCGCGTGTCCTCCGGATACTGCTGATCGCCGAAGACCTGAAGCGGCAGTTCGGCTGAGGCGCCGAGCACCTCAAGGCCGGTGATGAACAGCTCCACCATGCCGGTCGGCAGGTCGGCATTGGTCGTGCCCTCGGGGCGGCGGCGCACCTTGCCATCGATGCGCACGCACCATTCGGCACGGACCTGCTCGACCGCCTTGAAGGCCGGCGAGTCCGGATCGGCCACGCACTGCATCATGCCGTAATGATCGCGCAGGTCGATGAACAGCACGCCGCCATGGTCGCGGATGCGGTGGCACCAGCCGGAGATGCGGACAATCTCCCCGACATGCTCCTCGCGCAGGGCGCCGCAGGTGTGGGTGCGATAACGGTGCATGGACATCGTGTTTTCTCGAAGGGACAGGCAGTTTTTGCGAGCGATGTCAGTCGGCTTTGGGGGGTGGATTGTCAAGGTGGGAGGCTGCAGACTGGTTGACTTGCTCTTCAGCACTTTGTCACTGTGTATCCAGATGCAACGTGAGGTTTGAAATTGTCGCAAAAAATTGAAAGTGCTGCCGAAAAGGAAACCAGCACGCCAAAACCCACCTGCGGCATTATCATGCCAATTTCCGCAATCGATGGCTGTTCTTCCGAGCATTGGGCGGAAGTTCTAGAGGTCATCCGAGAGGCAGTTAACTCAATCAAGAGTCTCGATTTTTCCGTGAACCTAGTGAGCGACTCTGATGATGTTGGCGTCATACAAAAACGCATTATTCAAAATGTATACTCAGCAGACATAGTAGTATGCGATGTAAGTGGACGCAATCCGAATGTTATGTTTGAACTAGGTATGCGCTTAGCCTTTGATAAACCAAATGTTGTGATAAAAGATGACAAAACTGATTATAATTTTGATACAAGCCCAATGGAACATCTTGGATATCCACGTGATTTAATATTTTCTAAAATCAAAATATTTAAAGAAAATCTTGCTTCAAAAATAACTGCTACTTATTCGCAATAAAAAAATGACAAAAACTACCCAACATTTTTGAAAAGCTTTGGTCAATTTCACACTGTCCAGGTTGATACAAAGGCCATTTCTGCAGATGTCACAGTGCTAGAAATGATGAAAGATATTCAGTTGGAATTTCGTAGGCTACGACGAATTATTGAAGAACAGAAGACAGATGATTTAGTTAATCGTGAGATATTAAAATCAAATATGCGATTTAATGAATACATTAAGTCGAGCGCCGTTCAGTCTGAAGATTTCTTGAGCAAATATCCTCGCCTTTCCGTTGAAGATATCAACTTATTGAACCAACAGGTCATAAAGCATAAAGGCAGGAAACCTGGTGATTAGTCTTCCCGCGCTGTCCGCCCCCGCCGATATCCTGATCGATGCCCACGGCATCCCGCATATTCGCGCCGCCACGTTGCTGGACGCCTTCGTCGTGCAGGGCTGGAACGCGGCGCGCGACCGGCTCTGGCAGATTGACCTGTGGCGCAAGCGCGGGCTGGGGCTGCTGGCGCAGGATTTCGGGCCGGGCTACCTGGAACAGGACAGGGCCAGCCGGTTGATGCTCTACCGCGGTGCGATGGCACGCGAATGGGGCCAGTATGCGCCGGACGACCGCGCGATCTGCGAGGCCTTCGTGGCCGGGATCAATGCCTACATCACCCTGTGCACCCGCGAGCCGGAACGGCTGCCGCCGGAATTCGGGCTGATGGGCACGAAGCCGGCAAGGTGGCGCGCTTCCGATGTGGTCCGCATCCGCACCCATAGCCTCAGCCGCAATGCCATCTCGGAAATCCTGCGTGCCATCGTGCTGGCCAAGGCCGATCTCGAAACCGACCTGATCCGCCGTTCGCTGCACCCGCCCGTCACGCCGCAGATTCCGGATGGGCTTGATCCGGCGATGGTGCCGGCGGCGGCGCTCGACCTGCTCAAGCTCGCCGCCACCGATGTGCGCTTCACGCCGGAGCGGCTGGCGGCCCCGCTGGCCGATGCCGCCCTGTGGCGCAAGGTAACCGACCTTGGCGACGTGCTGCGCGATGCGGAATTTGCAGGCTCGAACAACTGGGCCGTCGGCGCGAGCCTCAGTGGCACGGGCGCGCCGATCCTCGCCTCCGATCCGCACCGCAACCATGCCCTGCCCTCGCTCCGCTACATCGCGCACCTGACCGCGCCGGGGCTGGACGTGATCGGCGCCGGGGAGGCCTGCACGCCGGGCATCTCGTTTGGACACAATGGCCAACTCGCCTTCAGCGGCACGATTTTCTACATTGATCAGGAAGACGTGTTCATTCTCGAAAAAGCACCCGACGATCCGGACGTGTTCATCGAGGCGGGCCGGCGGCGGCCCATCACGACGCGGCATGAGCGCGTGCGGGTGAAGGGCTGCGCGGACCAGCAACTGGCGCTGCGCTTCTCGGCCCACGGCCCGATTGTCCATGAAACGGCCACGCACGCGTTTGCCATCCGCTCCGTGGCGCAGGAGCCGGGCACCGGCCCGTATCTTGGCGCACTGACGGGCATGCGCGAGACGTGCGTCAATGGCTACGCCGCTTCGCTCCATCGCAACAAGACTCCTTCGACCAACCATGTCTTCGCCGACAGGGCGGGCAACATCGCCTGGCGTCCGGCCGGCCTTGCGCCGATGCGCGCAGGTTATGACGGGCTGCTGCCCGCGCCCGCCAATGGCAAGCACCGCTGGGCCGGGTTCATGGACGCTGCCGAAATGCCGCTGACCATCAATCCGCCCTCTGGTTGGCTGGCGAGCGCCAATGCGATGAACTTGCCGGCGGACTGGGACCATGTCGCAAAGCCGCTGGGCTTCGAATGGGTCGAGTATTCCCGCCTCAACCGCATCGAGGAGGTGCTCGGCGCTTCTGCCTCCCACGGACTCAAGGATGCCGCGGCCTTGCAGACCGATGTGGTCTCGCTCCCGGCCCGCAGGATGACCCGGCTGGCACTGGCCCTGCCGCCATCAACCCCGGAGCTGGGCAAGGCCCTCGCGGTGTTCAGCGGCTGGAATGGTGCGCTGGACCGGCAAAGCGCCGCCGCAGCACTGTTCGAGGTGTGGTGGATGCGCTACCTCAAGCCCGGCCTTGTCAGCCTTCTGGTGGATGATGCCAGCATCCGGGCCTGGCTGGTGCCCGTCGATCAGGAAACGGCCCTGACGCTTCTGGAGACGCCTGACCAGCGCTTCGGCGCGGACCCGCTGCGCCGCCGTGACAAGTTGCTGGCCAGCACCCTGATGGCGGCCTTTGCCGATCTCTCGAACCGCCTCGGGCCGGACGTGTCGAATTGGGCATGGGGCAAGCTGCACCATGCCCGGTTCGAGCATCCGCTGTCGGACGTGGTCGGCGCAGCCCAGACTGGCCTGCGCCCGATCGGGCCCTGGCCAATGGGCGGCTCGGCCTCGACGCCGATGCACACCGGCTACCGGCTGAGCGATAGCCGCGTTATCGCCGGCGCGTCCTTCCGCATGGTGGTCGATCTGGCCGATCCCGACCGCTCGATCTGCATCAACGCGCCCGGTCAATCAGCCGATCCGCGCAGCAAGCACTATGATGACCTGGCCCCGATCTGGGCGGCGGGCCAATATGTGCCGATGCCGTTCACACCCAAGGCCGTGGATGCGGCGGCGGTGACGCGGATTTCGCTGGTGCCGGCTTTGCGCCGATAGGCCCATGCCGCCGCCGCCGGTTGTTGCTTGCATCATGCAACGGCCAAGCTAGCATCACGCGTGCTGGAGATCATGCCATGTCGCTCACCCGCCGGACCCTCCTGACCACCGCTGCCGCCGCTCTGGCCGCGCCTGCCCTGGCCCAGCATAATCACGGCCACCATGCCGGCCAGTTCGAGCGCCTGAACGCTCCGGGCCGGATGGGTTTGCCGCCACTGCATGCCGAACACGCCGTGACGGACAGCCCTGCTCCCAAAGCTGCGGTGCAAGGCCGCTGGCAGCCGCGGGCACCGCTTCCGATCCCGCGCACGGAAATGGCCTGGGCAGCCGAATACAAGGGCCGGATGCATCTTGTCGGCGGCTATGCCGAGCAGCGCGTCGACAAGAACTATCACCACGCCTACGACCCTGCGACCGACCGCTGGGAGGAACTCGCCGTGCATCCGCGAGGCTCCAACCATGTCGGTGTCGCGACGCATGGCGACAGGCTCTATGCCTTTGGCGGTTTCATCGAGCAAAACCGCACGCCGCATGACGGAGCCTTCGCCTTCGACGGCACGAAGTGGCACGCGCTGCGCCGGCTGCCCGAGGCGTGCGGCGCGATCTCGTGCATGGCGCTGGGCGACAACATCCACCTGATCGGCGGCGCGATCGGGTCGGATAACCGGCGCTCGATCGACTGGCACATTGTCTACGACATCAAGGCCGACCGCTACAGCCGCCGGCAGCCGATGCCGGTCGGCCGCGACCATACCGGCATCGTGGCAGTGAACGGGCTGGTCCACATCATCGGCGGGCGCATCGACAGCTTTCACACCAACTCGAACCTGCATCACAGCTACGATCCGAAAACCGACCAGTGGACGTTCCGCGCTCCGATCCCGACTGCGCGCTCCGGACAAGGCACCGTGTGGTTCAACAACCGCATCTTTGTCATGGGTGGTGAAGGCACCAACCGTGTCTATGGCCAGAACGAAGCCTACGACCCCGCCACCGACAAATGGGAAAGCTACGCCCCGATGCTGACCCCGCGCCACGGCATGGGAGCGGTGGTGCTCGGCAACGCGATCTACGTGGCCGGAGGCGGGCCCCAGATGGGCGGCGGGGTGAAGAGCGCGATCAATGAGGCGTTCGTGCTGGGGTGAGGCCCCTATCCGCGCAACGGATCGAAAGGCCCTGTTAACCTTTCAAAGTAGCCGAAGGTGCGAGCGCAAGCGAGGGCCGGAATCGCCGTCCAGAATTGAGAACTTGGCTTGCTGTTTATTGCACTCTCACCATATCGCTTTCCGCCAGCAGTTTAAGGAAAAAAATGGAAGACGGTTCGGTCATTGGTATTGATGTGGGATACTCGCCTACACGGCGGTCGAGCGCGATATGTAGATTAGACTGGTCTGCTTCGACTATCTCTTGGGAGATCATGCGCTTCCGAGCGCTAGAACCAGAACGGGAGAACGCAATAGCACACATCGCAGATGGTAGGCGGATTGCAGCAGCAGCCTTCGACGGCCCTATTCGGCGAGGTTTCGACATAGTCGGCCGATATCGGACAGCTGAGCGGATGCTCACGCGCCGCCTGCGTCCCTTGATCGGCAAACCGGGGCAGTCTAGTGCGCCTGTTGGCAGGCTGCTAAACTCTCACGCCAATGACTGTGTTCGGCATTTGGTTAGTCATTCTCATGTGCAGCCCGCTCGCCACGGAGTCCCTATAGATGCAAACGCACTAGTTGAGGCGTTTCCGAGTTCATTTCTCGGAATGATGATCAAGGAGCCAGCACTTCTCCTGGCCCGCAGAGGCGATCGATCAGATACTTTCTTTCAGCACCTCATAGCGACAGGCAAGCTGAACTCACTTTTCGAGCACTGCATTCCGCGTCGGCAACTGGCACACGACTTGAGGAGCGTGATCAACCACGACGACCGTGCTGCTATTGTATGCGCATTATCGGCGCTGTGTGTCGCGGTGGGCGACTTCGTTGCAGTCGGCGACAACGACGGGTGGATCATTTTGCCTCCGCGTCGTTTCATCCAATCCGAGCAATGGTCGCTTCTCAGAATCAATGCACATGAGGAACCTTCGATGGCACTTCACATCGAAGACCCTCGCCAATTGCAATGATATCGCACCAGATTCAAACCACTGCACCCCGCGCTTAGCCTCAGCCTGTAAACCACAAGGGGGTTCAGTCGCTGTATCTCTGGAAATCATCCTTCGATAGGCTCCGGGTAAGGATCGGGGTTGACCTGATGACGGCACCGGGTGTCAATCGGGCGTGCCAAAGGCACACCCGGAGACCATCTGCGGCCCGATTGCGCCATGTCGTAATTGCGATTGCTGCGAAGCAGTCCAGCATCGCGGCGAACCATGACTGGATTGCTTCGCTGCTCTCGCAATAACGGTGGTTGTTCGGCTTTGCCGCCCCGGAATGACAGCAGGGATGGGCATCGCTGCAAACACCCCTCGCCCTTCGACGCATAGCGCGAATGCATCATCGGCGCTAACACTTCAGGCCAGACCGCAATGCTTTGCCGAAGGCCTACCCCATGAAAGACATGCTCGACCAGCTTGAAGCCCGCCGCGAAACCGCCCGCAAGGGTGGCGGGGATGCGCGCATCGCGGCCCAGCACAAGCGCGGCAAGCTGACGGCGCGCGAGCGGCTGGATCTGCTGCTCGACAGTGGCAGCTTCGAGGAATTCGACATGTTCGTGCAGCACCGCTGCACTGACTTCGGCATGGAAAAGACGAAAGTCCCCGGCGATGGCGTCGTCACCGGCTGGGGCACGGTCAATGGCCGCACCGTGTTCGTCTACGCCAAGGATTTCACGGTGTTTGGCGGTTCACTGTCCGAAACCCATGCCCAGAAGATCATGAAGATCCAGGACATGGCGCTGAAGATGCGCGCGCCCATCGTCGGACTGATCGATTCAGGCGGCGCCCGCATCCAGGAGGGCGTGGCCTCGCTCGGCGGCTTTGCCGAGGTGTTCAAGCGCAACGTGCAGGCCAGCGGCGTGATCCCGCAGATCAGCGTGATCATGGGACCGTGCGCGGGCGGCGACGTCTACTCGCCGGCGATGACGGATTTCATCGTCATGGTGCGCGACACGTCCTACATGTTCGTGACCGGCCCGGATGTGGTGAAGACGGTGACCAACGAGACCGTCACCGCCGAGGAACTGGGCGGCGCGAAGGTGCACACCACGAAATCCTCGATTGCCGATGCGGCTTTCGACAATGATGTCGAGGCACTGCTGCAAGTGCGCCGGCTGATCGACTTCCTGCCCGCGAACAACGAGGTCGGCTCGCCGCAACTGCCATCTTTCGATGTGCCTGACCGGGTGGACATGAGCCTCGACACGCTCATTCCGGACAATGCGACCAAGCCGTATGACATCAAGGAACTGATCCTCAAGACGGTCGACGAGGGCGACTTCTTCGAAATCCAGGAAGCCTTTGCCCGCAACATCGTCACCGGGTTTGGCCGCATCGAAGGGCGCACGGTGGGCTTTGTCGCCAATCAGCCGATGGTGCTGGCGGGCGTGCTCGATTCAGATGCGAGCCGCAAGGGCGCGCGCTTCGTGCGCTTCTGCAATGCGTTCGAGATCCCGATTGTCACCTTCGTCGATGTGCCGGGCTTCCTGCCGGGCACGGCGCAGGAATATGGCGGTCTGATCAAGCATGGTGCCAAGCTGCTGTTCGCCTATTCGCAGTGCACTGTGCCGCTGGTCACGGTGATCACCCGCAAGGCCTATGGCGGGGCCTATGACGTGATGGCCTCCAAGCACATCGGCGCGGATGTGAACTACGCCTGGCCGACGGCGCAGATCGCCGTGATGGGGGCCAAGGGCGCGGTCGAGATCATCTTCAGGGGCGGCGATGCCGAGACCATCGCGGCGCAGACCAAGGCCTACGAGGACCGGTTCATGAGCCCGTTCGTCGCCGCCGAGCGCGGCTACATCGACGAGGTGATCATGCCGCACTCCACCCGTCGACGCGTGGCGCGGGCACTGGCCATGCTTCGGACCAAGCATGTCGAGCAGCCCTGGCGCAAGCACGACAACATTCCTTTGTGAGCCCGCAGCGGCGCACAACATCAACGGATCATTGATCCACGTCACGATCCGGGTTCGGATATGCGGCTAGGTTGGCGGTGTTTTCTCCTGCTCAGAAGAGGCTCCGCATGACCAGTTCCCCCCAGTCCCCCGCCGTGAAGCACCTTGCCGACATCGCCTGCGTGATCCGTGTTGGCGAGAGCCTGCCCGATGCCGCGCTGCAGCAGGCACTGGCTCTTGCCACGCGGCATGGCGCACACCTGACCATCACGCTCGCAGCCCAGCATCTGGCCACGCCCTATTCGCCGATGTGGATGACGCTGGCGTCGTCACTGGTGGCGGACCTCAATGCCAAGGCCAAGGCCAAGGCTGATGAGGCTGCCGACAAGGCCCGCACGGCAGCGCGGATTGCCGGCGTCATCGCCGATATCTCCGTGATGATGGACCATGGCGGCGATGCCGGGGAAATCGCGATCCGTGCAGCGCGGGCGTCGGACCTGATCATCGTCGACCAGCCCGAAGCGGCGATGGACTCGCGCGCGATGATCCTGGAAGAGGCGCTTTTCCGTTCGGGCCGGCCCATTCTGGTGGCAACCCCGAAGCGGGCGCCGATCTCCGGTGCCAGCAAGGCGATGCTGGCCTGGGATGGCACAGCACATGCGGCGCGGGCCGCGTCCGACATGCTGTCCCTGTTCGACAGCATCAAGCATGTCGATATCGTCTCGGTGCTGGGCGACAAGGATCTGTCGAGCACGCTGCCGGGTGCTGATTTCGCGCGGCACCTGTCGCGAAAGGGTGTGCATGCCAACATCGTCGAACTTTCTGTTGCAACCGGCCCCGTGGCCCGGCAACTGGACGACCATGCCACGACATCCGGCGCTGACCTGATCGCGATGGGCGGCTATGGCCACTCGCGTCTGCGCCAGTTCGTGCTCGGCGGTGTGACGGTCTCGATGATCCAGCAGGCGGCGACTCCGCTGCTGATGGCGTATTGAGGATCATGACCTTTTGAGGAGCATGGCCGATTGAGGACCGGCGAGGGACTCGACGCCCTCGCCGACAACGGCTAATGCGCAGGTGATGAACCTGATCACGACCACGGCGGATTTGGCCGCCGCCTGCGCACGCCTCGCAACCCACCCGTTTGTCACGATCGACACGGAGTTCCTGCGGGACTCGACCTATTATCCGAAGCTGTGCCTGCTCCAGATGGCATCTCCGGACGAAGGGCTGCTGGTCGACCCGCTCGCGCCCGAACTGGATCTCGCCCCGTTCTTTGCCCTGATGGCCGACCAGAACGTGATGAAGGTCTTTCATGCCGCGCGGCAGGACCTCGAAATCGTCTGGAACCTCGGCCGGATGCTGCCGACGCCACTGTTCGACACACAGATCGCCGCCATGGTCTGCGGCTATGGCGACTCGGTCGGCTACGAGCAACTTGCCAACGACCTCGCCAAGGCCAGGATCGACAAGTCCTCGCGCTTCACAGACTGGTCGCGCCGCCCGCTCAGCGAGGCGCAACTGGTCTATGCCCTGTCGGACGTGACCCACCTTCGCGACATCTACCTCGCCCTGAAGGCCGATCTCGAACAGAGCGGTCGCACAGAATGGCTGGTCGAGGAAATGGCCGTGCTCAACCATCCCGGCACCTACGAGACCAAGCCTGAGGATGCCTGGATGCGGCTCAAGGGCCGGGTGCGCAAGCCACGCGAGGTGGCCCTGCTGATCGAGATTGCGGCATGGCGCGAAACCGAGGCCCAGAGCAAGGATGTGCCGCGCGGGCGCATCCTCAAGGATGACGCGCTGATGGACATCGTGCAGCGCGCCCCGCGCGAGCCCGAGGCGCTGTCGGACCTGCGGTCGCTGCCGCGCGGCTTCGAGCGCTCGCGCGCCGGGGCCGATGTGCTCGCCGCCGTCGAGCGCGCCCTCGCCGTCGATCACAAGACGCTGCCGCGTCTCGAACGGCCCGAGCGCCATGGCGGCAACGGCGCGGTGCTGGATCTGATGAAGGTGCTGCTCAAGGCGGTGTCCGATTCAGAGCGGGTCGCGCCCAAGATCATCGCCACCGTCGATGACCTCGAAGCCATTGCCAACGATGACAGTGCGGACGTACCGGCCCTGAAGGGATGGCGGCGCACGCTGTTCGGCGAAAAGGCGCTGGCCCTCAAGACCGGACAGCTCTCCCTGCGCATGCGCGACGGCAAGGTCACAGTCGAGGCCTGACCTGATCCCGGGACAAGGCCGGGATGACCGGGAATGGATGATGGCTGGCTGATACGCGCTCATGAGCTTGCGCGAGGGTGAATCAAGCGTTGCGAGCTTGAGTCATGAACGCTCCATGAATCGTTGATTTCCTTGATCAATCTGCGCTTTCGCGGTTTCCGGAATCTGAATCGAACCTTCGCCAAACCGGCTGTTTACGGACAATTTAGCGCGCATTTTAGACAAGTTTTCGCATCTCCCACCCATGATCATGCCAACGACCAGCGCAACAGAACGGCTGGCGACTTCGGCAGTGGACAAACAGACAGGGTGGTTCAGATGGCACGTCAGATGATGGAACAGATCGATGCGGTTGCGGCGGCTCCGGCTGCGATGACGGGGGAAGCCTGCTACGAGCTTGGCCTCGCCTACGCTTCGGGCCGCACGCAGCCGATCGATCTGGTCGCAGCGCACAAGTGGTTCAATGTGGCCGTGATGCAAGGCTACCGCGAGGCAGCCCAGCGCCGGGCGGAACTTGCCTCCGAGATGACGTCGGACGAGATCGCCGCAGCGCTGCGCGAAGCAAGGGCCCTGATCACCCGTCATTGAACCGACATCTGGTTGCGGCAAAAGAAGCGGCCCCAAGGCCGCCAAGCCGCATCCGTCATGTCGTCGGCAAGACGGTGGCAATCCCCGCTTGTGGGCTTCGGTTGCGGCGGCTATAAGCCCGCTTCCCGAATTCGGACCACATCAAGGATTGTTCCATGGCCATTCAGCGCACCTTTTCGATCATCAAGCCGGACGCCACGAAGCGTAACCTGACCGGCGCCGTCAACGCCGTGATCGAGAAGGCCGGACTGCGTATCGTCGCCCAGAAGCGCATCCTGATGACGCGCGCCCAGGCCGAGACATTCTATGCCGTGCATTCCGCGCGCCCGTTCTTCGGCGAATTGTGCGATTTCATGACCTCCGGCCCGGTGGTCGTGCAGGTGCTCGAAGGCGAGAACGCCATTGCCACCTATCGCGATGTGATGGGCGCAACCAACCCGGCCAATGCCGCAGAAGGCACGATCCGCAAGCTGTTCGCCCTTTCGGTCGGCGAAAACACGGCCCATGGCTCGGACGCGCCGGAGACGGCAGCGCAGGAAATCGCGCAGTTCTTCGCAGGCAACGAGATCGTCGGCTGAAGACGCCCTGCTGATCGTCCAGATGGCCGCCGCGAGGCGGCCATCGTCGTTTCAGGCACCGCCACCGCCCACAAGCGCACGTTCGATGGCCGTGATCACGCGCGCGTCCGTGGGCTCGACCGAGGTCGGGAACACCGCCGCAATGCGGCCGTCACGGCCGATCAGATACTTGTGGAAGTTCCAGCGTGGCGTTTCCGACGGACGCTGCCCGGCGGCCCAGCGGTAGAACGGATGCGCGCCTTCGCCGAGCACGACGGACTTTGCGGCGAGTGGAAAGGTCACACCGAAGCGGCTGGAACAGAAGCCGAGAATCTCTTCGTTCGAGCCCGGTTCCTGACCGGCGAAGTCATTGGCCGGGACGCCGACCACGGTCAATCCGCGCGCCCTGTAGCGAGTCCACAGGCTCTGCAAGCCGGCATACTGGCCTGTGAAACCGCAGCGTGAGGCGGTGTTGACCACCAGCAGCAGCTTGCCGCGATGCTGGCCCAGATCGATGCTGCCCCCTTCGATGCCCTCGAAGCTGAAGGCGTGGGCGGTGCCGACAGGCATGGTCGCATCCGCCCGTCCTGCGAGCATCAGTGCAAGTCCGCTTCCGAGAACCATTCGCCGATCCGGCATGGAGCGCTCCTGACAAGATGGACAAGTCTAAAGGTCTTTACGCGCTATCCAAGCCGGCGGATGCTGCGGCACAATGTCGGCCAAGGCCGCGTCGACAGCGCCGGTACCGGATCAGTTCGCCTTGTCCTCGAAGCGCCGTGCGCCCCAGCTGGCGGCCAGCGCAAGGGCCACAAAGACCAGTCCGGAAGACATCGTCATTACGGGGCGCGCATCGAGATCGCCGCGCACGAACTGCACCAAGGTGAGCAACACAAGCAGCCCGCCCGTGATCCAGCACAAGGCCCGCATCACGGTGAGGCAGGCGATGGCCATAGAGCGGGCGAAGGTAAGGTTCACGCTCCGGTCCACCAGCGCTGCTGCACGGCAAACCGCCCTGCAGCCTGTTCGATCACCTCTGACAGCGCAAACAGCGTCTCCTCGTCGAATGGCCTTCCGATGAGCTGGAGACCGAGCGGCAGGCCCTGGGCATCGAGCCCGGCCGGCACCGCGATGCCCGGGAGCCCGGCCATGTTTACGGTGACGGTGAAGATGTCATTGAGATACATCTCGACCGGATCGGCAGAGCCTTTCTCGCCGATGCCGAAGGCGGCGGATGGCGTGGCCGGCGTCAGGATGGCGTGGATGCCGGCGGCGAAAACGTCCTCGAAATCCTTCTTGATCAAGGTTCGGACCTTCTGCGCGCGCAGGTAGTAGGCATCGTAGTAGCCCGCCGAGAGCACATAGGTGCCGATCATGATGCGGCGCTGGACCTCGCGGCCAAAGCCGGCGGCGCGGGTCTTTTCATACATCTCGGCGATGTCACGGCCCTGTTCGCGCAGGCCGTAGCGCACGCCATCATAACGCGCGAGGTTGGACGAGGCCTCCGCCGGGGCGACGATGTAGTAGGCCGGCAGGGCATAGCGGGTGTGCGGCAGGGAAATGTCGACGATTTCGGCACCGGCGGCCTTCAGCCAGGCAATGCCGTCGGCCCAGAGCTTCTCGATCTCGGCTGGCATACCATCGAGGCGGTATTCCTTCGGGATGCCGATCTTCATGCCCTTGACCGAGCGGCCGATGGCCTTCTCGTAATCGGGCACGGCGATGTCGACCGAGGTGGTGTCCTTAGGATCGTGGCCGGACATGGAGCGCAGCATCACGGCACAGTCGCGCACGGTCTTGCCGATCGGGCCGGCCTGATCCAGCGACGAGGCGAAGGCCACGATACCCCAGCGCGAGCAGCGGCCATAGGTCGGCTTGATGCCGACGGTGCCGGTGAAAGCGGCAGGCTGGCGGATCGAGCCGCCAGTGTCGGTTGCCGTCGCGGCAAGGCACAGGTGGGCGGCCACAGCGCTGGATGAGCCGCCGGAGGAACCGCCCGGCACCAGATGGGTCCCTTCGACAGCTGCGGCTCCCGCGCCAACATTGCTGCCGGCACGCCGCCATGGGTTGATGACAGGCCCAAAGGCCGAGGTCTCATTGGACGAGCCCATGGCGAACTCGTCATTGTTGAGCTTGCCGAGCATGACCGCGCCATCGCGCCAGAGCTGGCTCGTGACTGTCGATTCGTAGGTCGGCAGGAAGGTGCGCAGGATGTTGGAGCACGCCGTGGTGCGGGTTCCAGCCGTGCAATAAAGGTCCTTGATGCCCAGCGGCAGGCCTTCGAGTGGACCGCCCTCACCTTTTGCCAGCCGGGCGTCGGAGACCTCTGCCTGCTTAAGCGCGATCTCCGGCGTCTCCAGCACATAGGCATTGAGCACGCGGGCCGCCTCGATGGCGGCGACATGGGCCTTGGTCAGTTCGGTGGCGCTGAAGGCCTTGGCCTTAAGGCCGTCGCGTGCTTCGGTCAGTGTCAGTGTGGTCAGGTCGGTCATCGTCGTCTTTTCGGGAAGTGCTGGCAGCAAGTGCCGGGATACGGAACGGCTCGGGGGCCGATGCAGGGCCTGAGGTCAATCGGCGCCGACGGGCGGCTTACTCGACAACTTTGGGCACCATGAAATAGTCATCCTCGGATTGTGGAGCATTTTGCACGATCTGTGCCGCGATGCCGCCATCGGTCACCAGGTCGGCGCGCTTCTTCATCACCATCGGCATGACCGACGTCATCGGCTCGACGCCATCGACATCGACCTCGTTGAGTTGTTCGACGAAGCCAAGCATGGCGTTGATCTCGCCTTGCATCCGCGCGACCTCGCCCTCGGGCAATGCGATCCGGGCCAGATGGGCGACACGGCTGACAGTCTTTGCATCAACGGACATGGGCGACACCTCTCAAGCGCGGACAAAGCGGTAGATGCCGCGCGCGATCCTGTTCGGGCTATAGCGGCCCTGCCGGATTGCCGCAATCGCAGACCGGCGCTTGTGGCCATCTCCAGCAAGGACAGTGCCGTGGCAGTCGTCCCGCAGGTGCGGTTGTGGCGCGGGGCGTGACGGCCTAAGAGCGATGCCATCGACAGGCACACCCAAACGAAAGCTGTTCCTTGCCCGTAGTTGCTCTCACCGACCTGCCCGAGCACATGACGCACCACCAGCGCGCGCTTGGCCTCGATCTTGGCACCAAGACCATCGGGCTTGCCCTCTCGGATGTGGAACTGACCATTGCCAGCCCGCTGGAGACCATACAGCGTGTGAAGTTCAGCAAGGACGTGGCGCTTCTGCTCCAGATTGCGGAACGCTATGGCGTCGGCGGGCTGGTGGTCGGCCTGCCGCTGAACATGGATGGAACCGAGGGACCGCGCGCGCAATCGACCCGCGCCTTCGTGCGCAATCTCGTGCCAATGACGCCAATGCCTATCGCTTTTGTCGACGAGCGCATGTCGACGCTGGCAGTGACCCGGACCCTGCTGGCTGCCGATGCCTCGCGGGCCCGGCGCGCAGAGCTCGTCGACAAGCTGGCCGCGGCCTACCTGCTGCAAGGGGCGCTGGACACGATGCGCTGAGGGCTACGCCCGCTTGGACCCAGCAAATCTGGCCGCCTCAGGCCAACAGATGAAAGGCCAGAGGTTTCCCTCTGGCCTTGATCAGATCAGCGCACCACGCCGCACGAAGGCGGCAGGACGTTCAACGGAACGGATCGATCGGCGCACGACGCGGATGATAGCCGTAACCATACTGCTGCTGATAGTAATACTGCTGGGCCTGACGCTGCTTGAACTCGATCTTGGCCCGCTTCTTGGCGATGCGCTGTTGCTCGCGGATCTGCGCATTGGTCAGGCCGGGATTGTAGTAGCCAGGCTGCTGGTAGTAGTAACCGGGCTGCTGGTAATACTGCACCGGGGCCGACTGATAGACGGGTCGGCCATAGGCATCGACCGGCCTGCCATAGGCGTCCGTGTAGTAAGTGCTGCGGCGCTCCTGCCGCTGCGAGGCGGCGGCGGCGGCAGCGAGACCGAGAACACCGATGCCCACAATGGCGGCAGCAGCAGCGGCATTGTTGTTGCGGCGGCGCACCGGAGCAGCATAGCGGGCACGCGGTGCCACGCCGACGCGGCGACGATACTGCACCGTCTCGACGAGTTCCTCGGCCGTGACCTTCGACGCCCCGATCGTGGCGAAGGGCGCAGCCACCGCCTGGGTGGACAGGCCACCTGCGGCCATGAGCACAGTCGTGGCCACCGCTGTCAGCTTGAAACGCCGTGTTGACGTCAGCATCTGGAGAACTCCTCGGTCTGGACAAGCGGTACATACATGGCCGCTGGCGAATGTTATTGTAGAGAGACTAGAAGCAATGACCCGGATTCACAACCGGGTCATTGCCGGAACGGTAAATCCGTAACGGATCAGCCGCCGCCATTATTCCCGCGCATCGGGATGATGTCGCCGGTCTGGGTCTGGAAACTCCCCTGCCCGCCGCGCACGCGGCCCTGAGGATAGCCGCGGTAGCCATAGACCGGCACCTGACGCGGAGCCTGATAGACCGGCTCGTAGCCATAGGATGGCTGGGCATAGACCGGCTCATAGCCATAGGCTGGGGTCTCGACGTAGGTCTGCGCCGGTGCGTAGCCATAACCGTAGCCATAGGCCGGCTCCTGAGCATAGCCGTAGCCTGGCGCATAGCCATAGCCCGGTGCGTAGCCATAGCGCGGCTGGCTGGCTGCGGCAGCGGCCGCAATGCCCAGAATACCGAGGCCGACAGCGCCGGCAATCAACGCGCCGTTGCGGCGACCGCGCCACTGTACATGCTCAATTGGCAGGGAGCCTGCGGAAAGCCCTGTTGCTGCGGATGGCGCTCCCCATGGCGCGGCTTCGGCCGGCATGGTGGCGATCAGCATCGCAAAGGCCCCTGTGGCGGCAACTGCCAGCGCAGGGCGGGAGGTCTTCTTCGAGATGGCCATGGCACATTCTCCTGTTCGTGGCGCAGACATCCTGCACCTGTTGCATGGTTAACTAGGGGTTTGCGATTGAACGTTCCCTGAACCAATTGCGTCGAAACTGTGCGCACAGAACCTGGCAGCCGCTGCCGTTCATCATCGCCTATGCACCGCCAAGCCTTGACCGGCTGCATTCGCGCCAGGGGCGGGGCTGGTCCGCGCCAAGCGCAATTGTGAAGCTGGTTGTGAACAGGCATAGGTCGGAGACATGGCGAGCCTGACATGACCGCACTCCTGACCAGCCTGATCTCAGTCTTCCTCGTCATCCTCGCCGGATTTGCGGCGCGGCAGTCCCGCTTCATCGAGGACGGTGCATGGCGCGGCTTCGAAGCCGTGACCTATCATATCCTGATCCCGGCGCTGGTGATCCACACGCTGGCGTTCGTGAAACTCGATGGCCTGCCTGTGGCGCGCATCGGGGGGGCGCTCGTGTTCGGAGCCGTGACCATGACCGCGCTGACGCTGGCCCTGCGCGGGCTTCTCGCCCGGCGCGGCGTAGACGGCCCGGCTTTCACCTCGATCTACCAGGGTGCCGTGCGCTGGAACACGTTCATCGCGCTGGCGGTGGCTTCGCACCAGTTCGGCAGCACCGGGGTCGCACTGATGGCCGTGGTGATCGCGACGTTGATCCCTGTCGTCAATGTGATGAGCGTGCTGGTGCTATCGCGCCATGCCCGTGGCGAGCCCTTCGACCTGCGCGCAACGGCCCTGACACTGATGCGCAACCCGTTCATCTGGTCTTGCGCGGTCGGCATCGCGCTCAATCCGCTGGCGGGGTTCATCCCCCAAGCGTTCGGCAGTGCTGTCGAGATCATCGGGCGCGGCGCGCTGGCTGCGGGCTTGCTCGTGGTGGGCTCTGGACTCGACCTGAAGCAGCTTGCGAAACCGGCCCTGTCGCACTGGCTGGCAACCGGTTTGAAGCTGCTGCTGATGCCGGCGCTCGTGTTGGGAGCGGCCACTGTGCTGGGCCTTACGGGCGCCGCACTGAGCGTCGCGCTGATTGCAGCGACGGTGCCAACCGCAGCCGCCTCCTACATCCTGGCACGCCAGATGGGGGGCGACGCGCCGTTGATGGCGGAGATCATCACCCTGCAGACCGTGCTGGCCATGATCACCATGCCGGTCATCCTGCTCACCTTCGTGATGTGAGGTCCGAGGCAGGGCCGCGATGTCCATGCGGTGTTCTTTCTTAAGCGTTTCGTAGCGTCCCTCATGCTTGTTCGCGTCATGAGGCTTGCCAGAGCGATTATGCAACCCTAACTTGCATCTGGAATCGTCAGTTGTGCTGGAGACCATCTGCATGTCGCGCTCGCCCCAGTCGCTTCCTTCCGAAACCGGTGGGCTCAGGACAGCTTCATCTGAGCCTGGTTTCGACGATCGCAACGTCGAAACAGGAAGCAAAGCGAAGGCGTCACAGCCCTTTGATGAAGAGAAAGCGATGCTGCGTCTGGAGGTTGCGGCCTACATTGCACAGATGAGCAGCGAGCTTGGGACCATGGCCAAGGGCGCAGAGCTCACCTTGCTGTCGTATTTTCTGGAGATGGCAGCGGCAGAGGCGCGCGAATCGAGCACCAACCTGGCCAAGATGACGGGGCTCCCCCAGCCGCTGGCACAGCAGGCCGATCAGGCGCGCACATAGCCTCCCGAAGGATCGCGGCGCGCCTGCCCGTCCATTTCGAGTTCGACGAGAAGGCCTTGCACTTCGCGGGCACGGAGCCCGCTATGGCGGACAAGGTCGTCAACCGACAGCGGCGCAGCGCTCAGCAGATCGGCCACGATGTCTCGGCTCGCTGATGGAGCGTCGTCTCGCGCTGCATGGCTGAGCGTGGCCTGAATTGGCCCGCGACCGAACAGGTTCCCTTGGGCGCCGGACGCGTGCGGGGGAGCATCGGACGCGCGGCCTTGCATCTGGTGCGCGTCGCCTGCCATCAGCCAGTCGAGTTCATCGAGGCCAAGATCGTCTTCGCCGGAGGCGGTGCTGCCGTGACGATCCGCGTCGTCACCCGCACCATCGAACAGCGCGGGGCGGCGGGGCGGCTGGCCGATCTGCGGCCGCAACTCCTCGATGATGTCGGCAGCGGAGCGGCATAGCCGGGCAAGACCAGCATGGACAAGGTCATTGGCTCCCTCGGCGCGCGGATCGAGCGGCGAACCCGGCACCGCAAAGACCTCCCGGCCCTCTTCCTGCGCCAACCTGGCCGTGATCAGCGAACCGGACTTGCGGGCTGCCTCGACCACGACGACGCCGAGCGACAGGCCGGCAACGATGCGGTTTCGGCGCGGAAAGTCCCGCGCCCTTGGCTCAACGGTGAAGGGAAGCTCCGACACAGCGCACCCGGTGGCGATCAGTTCCTCGACCAGCGGCTCGTTCTGCGGCGGATAGATCTGGCCATGGCCGCCAGCGAGCACCGCCACAGTGCCGGTGGTGAGCGCGGCGCGGTGGGCTGCGGTGTCGATGCCGCGTGCGAGGCCGGAGACCACGACGAACCCCGCCTCTCCCAGTTCGCGCGAGAGCTTCTCGGTGAACTTAAGCCCCAGCCCCGAGGCGTTGCGCGAGCCGACCAGCGCCACCATCGGGCGCGCCAGCGCTGCAAGCTGGCCACGCACGGCCAGCAGTGGCGGCGCTGTCTGGCATGCTGCCAGCGGCACGGGATAGCCCGCCTCGCCCAGCGCCACGAAGCGGACGCCAAGCTTGCGGGCTTGCTCGATCTCGCGTTCGATGTCGGCGAGCGGTGGCAGCGTGATGCGTCGTCCTGCAGCGCGGGCGAGGTCAGGCAGTCCGGCGAGCGCGGCCCCTGCCCCGCCGAAGCGGTTGATCAGGCTACGGAACGTGCGTGGGCCAACACTTTCAGTGCGGATCAGGCGCAGCCAGTCGAAGCGCTGTTGTTCGGTGAGCTGGATGCCGGACATGGGCGAGATGCTCCGTCAGCCCTTCTGGCCGATCTTGCCTTCGGTGCCAGCCAGCAAACGGCGGATGTTGTCGCGGTGCATGATCCACAGCAGCGCCGCCAGAATTGCCATCAATGCGGCGATCCGGCCATAGCCGAGCACCATCAGCACAACGGGCGTGAGCACCGAGGCCAGCAAGGCCGAGAGCGACGAGTACTTCGAGAGCTTGGCACTGGCCAGCCACACCAGCGCGAAGGCCAGCGCGCCCACTGGCGCAAGCCCCAGCACGACGCCCAGATAGGTCGCAACGCCCTTGCCGCCCTTGAAGCCCAGCCAGACAGGAAACAAATGGCCGAGGAAAGCCCCCAGACCGGCGGCCAGCGCCGTGGCTTCCCCGCCCAGCGCGAAGCCAAGCACCGCGGCCAGCGTGCCCTTCAGGGCATCGCCCAGCAAGGTCAGGGCAGCCAGCTTCTTGTTGCCGGAGCGCAATACGTTGGTTGCGCCGATGTTGCCGGAGCCGATCGAGCGCGGATCAACACCGCCGCCCAGCCGGGTGACGATGATGCCGAACAGGATGGAGCCCAAAAGATAGCCGACCACGAAGGCCAGAATGACATGAAAACCGTAGGCGGCGGCCAAGACGCGCTCCTCGTGGCAGGCTGATGCTGCAACCTAAAGCATGTCACGCCAAAGGGGAAACCGGTTATGTGGCGGTGGCTTTGCTGGAACGGCGAGAACCAGACCGAGCGCTCCGGGCCCGGAAAGGCTCAGGCCGGTGCCGGCACCAGTGGAGCGACGACACGCCGATAAAGGTGCCAGGTTGCATGGCCAAGCACCGGCAGCACCACCAGCAGCCCGAGGAACATGGGCAGCGAAGCGATGACCAACAGCACGACCACGCAGAAGGCCCAGCCGAGCATCACCACAGGGTTGAGCGCGACGGCCCGGAAGCTGGTGATAATGGCGGTGACGACATCATGATCGCGGTCGACCAGCAGCGGGAACGACACCACCGTGAGCGTGAAGGCCAGCGCCGCAAGCAGCGCGCCGACGAGGTGCCCGACGCCCAGGAACATCAGCCCTTCGGGCGTCGAGGTGATGACGCTGACGAACTCGGCCATTGACGAGAACGAGCGCAGGCCGAGGAACAGCGCGATCAGCAGGCGCACCTGATAAAGCCACATGATCAGCAGGAAGATCGCGACGAAGGCCATCCAGCCCATCTCGCGGCGGCGCTGCTCCCACACCGACCAGAGCACGGCTGAAAAGCTCAACGGTTGGCCAAGCTCGCGGCGGCGACTGACCTCGTAAAGCCCGGTGGCCACGAAGGGGCCGATCATGGCAAAGCCCGCGGCCAGCGGATAGGCCAGATAGGCCATGTCGAGCCAGCCAAGCGTCGCGAAGATGGCGATACCGCCGAGCGTGTAGACCGCGCCAAAGAACAGGCCGTAGAGCGGCGCCGCTCGAAAATCGCGCAGCCCGGCGGCCAGGGCCTCGACCACGTCATGGTGGCTGATCTGCCGCACGACAGGCTCGGGCAAGCGCGTTTCGGAACCGCCCGGTGGCGAAGGGTCGGCGGTGTCAGGCTGGGCAGACTGGCTCATGCCGGTGATTGCAGCGAAGTTCCGCCGTGCTGTCCTTGACGCGGATCAAGGACCGGCCGCCGACGCGCGCAAACACCCACTGCGCCATCAACCGGCTGCGGGCTTCCTGGCCGTGGCTTTGCTGGCAGATGCCTTTTTCGCAGGTGCCTTCCTGGCAGGAGCCGTCTTGTCGGCTGCTCCGGCAGTGGCCTTTGCGGGTGCCTTGGCTTTGGCGGGAGCCTTGGCTTTTGCCGGCTTGCGGCCACCTTTCGGCGGCGGTCCGCTGGCGATCTTGGCGCGGATCAGATCCATCGCCTGATCGAGAGTGACGCCGGCTTCGGTGATGCCCTTGGGCAAGGTGGCGTTGACGGCGCCCCAGTTCACATAAGGACCGTAGCGCCCTGCCCGCACGGTGATGGCGCCGCCCTCGGGATGATCGCCGAGCGCCCGGCCTGCCGGAGCGCCGCCGCCAAAGCGCCGCCCGGCACCCGCGCCGCTCTCCTTGGCGACGATCAGATCGATGGCGCGGTTGGCACCAATTTCGAGGATGTCATCATCCTTGCCGATGTTGGCGTAGGTCTTGGCGTGCTGGACATAGGGGCCGAAGCGGCCGATGCCGGCGAGGATCGGCTCACCCGTTTCCGGATGCTTCGCCACCTCACGCGGCAGAGAGAGCAGCACCAGCGCGCGGTCGAGCCCGACAGTGGCGGGCGTCACGCCCTTGGGCAGCGTCTGGCGCTTGGGCTTCTCGCCCTCGCCAAGCTGGACATAGGGACCGAACCGGCCATCGCGAACGGTGACATCAAGATTGGTCACCGGGTCCTTGCCCAGCAGCTTCACACCGGGCTGGCCGCCGCCTTCGGTCGTGCCGTCACCATCGGCAGAAGGAGCCGCCATGGGCCGGGTATAGCGGCATTCGGGGTAGTTCGAACAGCCGATGAAGCCGCCGGTCTTGGAAAAGCGCAGGCCAAGCCGGCCGGTGCCGCATGTGGGGCAGCGGCGCGGATCGGCCCCGTCGGCGCGCGCCGGGAACAGGTGCGGTCCGAGGGCCTCGTCGAGCTTGTCGATCACCTCGCCGGTGCGCAGATCCTTGGCGCCGGCAATCGCGGCCGAGAAATCGGCCCAGAAAGCCCGCATGATCTCTTTCCAGTCGACCTCGTGGTTCGAGATCCGGTCGAGATCGTTTTCGAGGCCTGCGGTGAAGTCATACTCGACATAGCGGGCGAAGAAGCTTTCGAGGAACGACGACAGCACGCGCCCGGTATCGTTCGGCACAAGCCGCTTCTTGTCGATGCTGACGTATTCGCGGTCGCGCAGCACCTGAAGGATCGAGGCATAGGTCGAGGGACGGCCGATGCCGAGCTCTTCCATGCGCTTGACGAGGCTGGCCTCCGAGTAGCGCGGTGGTGGTTCGGTAAAGCTCTGCGTCGCCGTGATCTCGCGGGCACGGAGGGTTTCCGCCGTGGTCATCTGCGGCAGGCGGCGGCTTTCCTCGTCGTCCTCGTCGTCGCGGCCCTCCTGATAGACCTTGAGGAAGCCGTCGAAGAGCACGACCTGGCCGGTGGCCCGAAGATCGAGCTTGCGCCCGCCGGCTGAGGCGGTGATCTCGACCGTGGTGCGTTCGAGCTGGGCTGACTCCATCTGGCTGGCGATGGTCCGCATCCAGATCAGCTCATACAGCTTGGCCTGATCGGGTTCGAGCGAGCGGATGACATGGGCCGGAAGCCTGCCCATGTCGGTCGGGCGGATGGCCTCGTGGGCTTCCTGGGCATTCTTGGCCTTGGTCGAATAGCGGCGCGGCACCTCGGGCACATAGCCCGCGCCGAACTCCTTGCCGATGACGCGGCGGGCGGCGGCGATGGCAGAGCCGTCCATGTCGACGCCGTCCGTCCGCATATAGGTGATCAGGCCGACAGTCTCGCCGCCGATGTCGACACCTTCATACAGGCGCTGCGCCAGCTGCATGGTGCGGGCCGGTGCGAAGCCGAGCTTGCGCGACGCTTCCTGCTGCAGGGCCGATGTCTGGAAAGGCGGCGCGGGGTGTCTGCGAACCGGCTTGGCCTCGATGCTGGCCACTTCGAAGGTGGCCTTTTCCAATGCTGCCTTGAAAGCGGCGGCCTCATCGGCCTTGCCCACATCAAGGCGTGTGATCTTCTTGCCGTCCGCGCCGACAAGCCTCGCCTCGAAGTTATGACCGCGCAGGGTGGCGAGCTGGGCCGCAATCGTCCAGTATTCACGGGCCCGGAAGGCATCGATCTCACGCTCGCGGTCGCAGACGAGGCGCAGGGCCACCGATTGCACGCGCCCGGCCGAGCGGGCACCCGGCAGCTTGCGCCAGAGCACCGGCGACAGTGTGAAACCCACGAGATAGTCCAGCGCACGGCGTGCGAGATAGGCATCGACCAGCGCGCCATCGATCTCGCGCGGGGCCTTCAGCGCCGCCGTGACCGTGTCCTTGGTGATGGCATTGAAGGTCACGCGCTCGACGGGCATGCCCTTGAGCACCTTCTTGTCGTTCAGCGCCTGCAGCACGTGCCACGAAATCGCCTCGCCTTCCCTGTCCGGGTCGGTGGCAAGGATCAGTTTTTCGGCACCCTTCACGGCCTTGGCAATTTCCGAAAGCTGCTTGGCCCCGCGGCCTTCCAGCTCCCAGATCATGGCAAAGTCGTCGTCTGGATTGACCGAGCCATCCTTGGGCGGCAGGTCGCGGATATGCCCGAAAGAGGCCACGACGTGATAGTCGGAGCCGAGATACTTGTTGATCGTCTTCGCCTTGGCGGGCGACTCAACAACGAGCACTTTCATGGGCTTGGGTCTGCTTCCTGCAACGGAGAATCACGCCAGACGCCTTGCGGCGTTGGCGGCTCGCTCGGGTCGGAGCGGGCCGCAAACTGGTCCAAGGCCAACCAGAAGTCAATTCGGCCCGGCGATGCTTCCGGTCATTGTCCGATCACTCCCAGCGCGTTGGATGCAGGGCCCGCCGTGATGCAACCACAGTTGCCGCCCAGTGTCTGCGCGCTGTCAGGCTATGGCCATGTGGCCCGTATCTTGAATGTTAAGTTTCGAGCGCTACCTTCACCTGACGTGTCCGGAGGCTTTCGATTTGTCACGCGACCCACTCCACCGACTGCTTGTCGTGAACCTGCTGAGCGGGGCGCTGATCGGAGTGCTGTTCGTCACCGGCCTGCTCTGGACGGATGCTTACGGCTTGCGCACCCTGATGATGCGCGACAGCGACGGCATGATCGCACTTCTGGCCCTGTGCGCCGGCTGCATCATCACATCGGCAAGCGTCGTGGCCGGATCTGCCATCATGATGAACCGCAAATCCGATGATGACGACGATCATCGTGGCGGTCCGGGCATCCACGAACTGGTGCCTGTCAAGGTTCGCTCCCGGTCCTGAGCGCGGTACTCGGGCAGCCATCAGGGCTCGAGCTGGGGACAGTCCGCACGCGGCGCTTGCGACTCGGCCGCATCGCGCCTATCCAGCCATCTTCAATGACATATCCCGGACACCCGCCCGTGACCTTCGCGCGCCGGCATCTGCTGGGCATCCAGGGCCTCAACCGCCTTGAGATCACCAGCCTGCTGGACCTTGCCGATTCCTATGTCGAGTTGTCCCGGCAGGTGGAAAAGAAGAAGACGACCCTGAGGGGCCGCACGCAGATCAACCTTTTCTTCGAAGCTTCGACCCGCACGCAGGCCTCGTTCGAACTGGCTGGCAAGCGGCTCGGCGCCGATGTCATGAACATGAGCGTCGGCAATTCCTCCGTGAAAAAGGGTGAGACCCTGATCGACACGGCGGCGACGCTCAACGCGATGCACCCGGACATCATCATCGTGCGGCACCACGCGGCTGGCGCGGTTGAGTTGCTGTCGCGCAAGGTCGATTGCTCGGTGATCAATGCCGGCGATGGCGCGCACGAGCACCCGACTCAGGCGCTGCTCGATGCGCTCACCATCCGCCGCAACAAGGGCGGCATCGAGGGGCTGAGCGTGGCGATCTGCGGGGATATCCTGCATTCCCGCGTGGCACGCTCGAACATCATCCTGCTGTCCGCACTGGGCGCGCATGTGAGGCTGATCGGGCCATCGACGCTGATCCCGCCCGGCTTCGAGGGCCTCGGCCTGCCGATCTTTACCGACATGAAGAAGGGGCTGGAGGGTGTCGATATCATCATGATGCTCAGGCTCCAGCGCGAGCGCATGAGCGGTTCGTTCATCCCCTCGGCCAAGGAGTACTTCCGCTATTTCGGCCTCGATCAGGAAAAGCTGAGCCGCGCCAAGCCGGATGCGCTGGTGATGCACCCCGGCCCGATGAACCGCGGCGTCGAAATCGCCACCGACGTGGCGGATGGCGCGCAATCGCTGATCCGCGAGCAGGTGGAAATGGGCGTCGCGGTGCGCATGGCGGTGTTGGAGGCGCTGGCGGGGGGGATGCGGAATGGGTGAGGCGAAAACATGCTAACCTATCTCAATAATGATGTTTTCATTGCAATCTATCTGATCACTCCATTCGTCTTTGGAGTGTTTGGATATCCGTTCAAAATTTCAGCTATAATTTGCCTGGTTGGCTGCATTATTATTTATAACAACACAATATATTATGGCGACCATCGTGATGCTCAAAATATAAATGCTGGCCTCATTGTATTTTTGCTGCCTCTATTTTGGATTTTGCACAATGTTCCGTTTGCATTGAATTGGCTTGTTGCTCCAATACGTCAATGGATTCTAGAACGTTGGACCGCGCGTAAATGATCAAATCTGATCAACTCCCGGTGTCATCCCCGGCGGCGCGGCACGCGCCGGGAAGGGGATCCACCTTTCTGGTACGCGCGCCATGGTTTCCCTTCCCGCGCCTTTGGCGCGCCGGGAATGACACCGAGGGTGCCTGCACCGTGGAGACTGCATGAATGAGCGCTATGCGGTTTACATGCTTGCCAGCAGGAAGAACGGCACCCTCTACATCGGCGTCACCAGTAACCTTCCGCTGCGCATCGAACAGCACGCTGCCGGCATCTTTCCGGGTTTCACGCAGCGCTATGGCGTCACGCGGCTGGTCTGGTTCGAGCGCCACCGCGACATCCACGAAGCCATTGCGCGCGAGAAGCAGCTCAAGGGCTGGAACCGCGCCTGGAAGATCAGACTCATTGAAGCGGGGAACCCTGATTGGCTTGAACTTGACCCCTCTGCCTGACATCCCCGGTGTCATCCCCGGCGGCGCGCAGCGCCGGGAAGTGGATCCACCTTCAAAGCGCGTTGTGGATTCCCTTCCCCTGCGCGCCCTTGAGGCGCTTCGGCCGGGAATGACACCGCGAGGAAAGCCATGACCCTTGCCTTCACCAATGCCCGCATGATCGACCCCGCCACGTGCCTTGAAACCCATGGCGGCGTGCTGGAGCCTCGGCTTTGAAAACACTGTTTTCACTCGCCGCAGGTCTGGTTTTTGGCTGGTCATTGTCGCTAGCTTTTGCGATTTCAGCTATCATCGCAGTATTGGCTTTTTTCACCGGGAACCTAGTTGCATTTCTGATCGCTGCGGTAATTTGTGCGTCAGCATATGTGCTCGAATGGATGATGAACAATTCCGATTTCGGCCCTAGCCAGAAGCTGATGTCATTTCTGGAGCGTCGATTTCCAAAGATGTTCGACAATGTTGTTAAGCGACAAAACCGTGAGTTCATCGATCGGTCTGTTCGCTCCGAACACAAACGAAATGGCGATCCGAGCCAATGACCCTCGCCCTCACCAACGCCCGCCTCATCGACCCAGCCACCGGCACAGAGGCCCATGGCAGCGTGCTGGTGCGCGATGGCCTGATCGTTGCCATCGGGCCTTCGATCAAGCCCGGCGCCCTCCCCGCCGATGCCGACATCCATGATTGCGGCGGCCTTGTCCTCGCCCCCGGTCTGATCGACTTGATCGCCTTTGCCGGCGAGCCGGGTGCGGAGCATCGCGAGACCTTGCGCACGGCGTCCGAGGCTGCGGCGGCTGGCGGTGTGACGACGCTGGTGTGCCGTCCTGACACCGACCCTGTGGTGGACGACCCTGCCATCATCGATTTCATCAAGCGCCGCGCCCGCGACAAGGCCGTGGTCAATGTGCGCCCCTCGGCGGCGCTGACCAAGGGCCTGCATGGCGCCGAGATGACCGAGTTTGGCCTCCTCATGGAAGCCGGCGCGGTGTTCTTCAGCGATGGCCCCCGGTCGGTGATGAATGCCCAGGTGATGCGGCGGGCGCTGATCTATGCCCGCGATTTCGGCGCGCTGATCGTGCATCACCTCGAAGATCCGAACCTGCGCGGCGAAGGCGTGATGAACGAGGGCGAATTTGCTTCGCGGCTCGGCCTGCATGGCATTCCGCATGTGGCCGAGACCATCATCCTCGAACGCGATCTGGCGCTCGTGGCGGCAACGGGCGGGCGCTACCATGCGAGCATGATCTCCTGCTCAGGCTCGGTCGCGCTGATGCGCCGGGCCAAGGCGGCGGGGCTGAATGTCACCTGCGGCGTCTCGATCAACAATCTGACGCTCAACGAGAACGATGTCGGCGCCTACCGCACCTTCTGCAAGCTCAGCCCGCCGCTGCGCCACGAGAACGAGCGGCTGGCGCTGGTCGAAGCGCTGGCCGACGGCACCATCGATGTGATCGTCTCGGACCATGATCCGCAGGACGTGGAAACCAAGCGCCAGCCCTTCGGCGAAGCGGCCAATGGCGCGGTGGGGCTGGAGACCATGCTGTCAGCGGCCCTGCGGCTGCACCATTCCGGCGATGTCACGCTCCCCCGCCTGCTGGCGGCGATGAGCACAGCGCCTGCCGCCCTGATCGGTTCTCCAGCCGGGCGGCTCGCGGTGGGTGCGCCTGCCGACCTGATCGTGGTCGATCCGGATGCGCCCTACGTGCTCGAAAAGGCCCGGCTGAAGAGCCGTTCCAAGAACTCGCCCTTCGATGAAGCACGCATGGAAGGCCGCGCCGTGGCCGTCATGGTCGGTGGCCGCATGGTCGTCGGCTGACCTTCCCGCCCTGCGGCCGGCATGCCGAGCGCGGCAACTGCCAAGCACATGTGATCTTCCCTACTTGACGGCAGGGCCTGCCTGCGTGTCTTGTGCCGCTATTGGTCAGACCAATTGGCCAGCACAAGGACCTTCCAAAAAAGGAAGGCCACGGGGAAACAACAAGGCGGAGGCCGCACGGCCATGCCCATCGAGGCCATTGTTCCGCGCCGGCTCTACCGGCAGGTGGCGGACCAGCTCCGTCAGCTCATCGATGCTGGCGAGTTCCCTGTCGGCTCGCGGCTGCCGCCGGAGCGCGATCTGGCCATGCAACTCGGCATTTCGCGGCCCACGGTTCGCGAGGCCTTGATTGCGCTGGAAGTCGATGGCCGCGTCAGCATCCGCGTCGGCTCCGGCATCTACGTGCTGCCACCACCGGAGACCGGCACGCCCGCAGAGCCCCAGCCCGTTGCCGGCCCGTTCGAGGTGCTCAAGGCCCGCGCCCTGATCGAAGCCGCGGTCGCCGAAGAAGCGGCGCTGATCGCGACGCCGGCAACGCTTGCGCCTGTTGATACCGCCATCGCCGAGATGGCCGCCGCCATCCACCCCGACGCACAGAGCATGGTGCATGACCGGGCCTTCCACACCGCTGTCGCTGATATGTTGGGCAATGACGCGGTGACAAAGGTGGTCGGCGATCTGTTCGATCAGCGGCTCAACCCCTACTTCGCGCAGCTTGCCAGCTATTTCGAGGATGCCGACAGCTGGCGCGCGGCGTTGGCCGAGCATGAGGTGATCCGCGACCGGCTCGCGGCGCAGGACAGCGCCGGGGCGCGCCGCGCCATGAAGATGCACCTGCACAACTCACAACTGCGCTTTTCAAAGAATTTCGGCGAGGTCTTGCCCACCGCGCCGAAACAGCCCGGCAGCGGTAGACCCCGTCAGGGCACATCCCGGCTGCCGCAAGCGGCCCGCCTTCGCACCACAACAAGAAACCAGATCAGGAGAGAACGTCCATGCTGAGAAGAAGCTTCACTGCCCTCGCCGCCCTTGCCGCAGCTTCCGTGCTGGCGGCCCCCGCCATGGCCCAGACCAAGCTGAAATGGGCCCATGTCTATGAAACCTCGGAAGCCTTCCACACCGAGTCGGTCTGGGCCGCGCAGGAATTCGCCAAGCGCACCAACAACAAGTATCAGATCGAGGTGTTTCCGGCCTCGCAGCTTGGCAAGGAAACCGACATCAACCAGGGCCTGTCGCTCGGCTCGGTCGACATCATCATCTCCGGTTCAAGCTTCGCAGCGCGGTCCTTCGCGCCCATCGGCGTGACCTATTATCCCTTCACCTTCCGCGATGCCGACCACCTTCTCGCCTACACCAAGAGCGACATCTATCGCGAGCTCAACAAGGGCTACGAGGACAGGACCGGGCACGTGATCACGGCCACGACCTACTATGGCGTGCGTCACACGACCTCGAACCGCGCGTTCAAGACCTGCGCCGAAATGCGCGGGCTGAAGATCCGCGTGCCGGACGTTCCAGCCTATCTGGCGATGCCGCGCTCTTGCGGTGCCAACACCACGCCGATCGCCTTCGCGGAAGTCTATCTGGCGCTGCAGAACGGAACGGTCGAGGCGCAGGAAAATCCGCTGACCACGATCGAAGCCAAGAAGTTCTACGAGGTGCAGAAGCACATCATCCTCACCGGCCATATCGTCGACCATCTCAACACGATCGTCGCCAAGGGCACCTGGGCGAAGTTCACCGATGAAGAGAAGCGCATCTTCACCGAAGTCAGCCAGGAGGCCGCTGCCCGCGCCACCCGCCTGATCAAGGCCGATGAAGCCAAGCTCGTCCAGTTCTTCAAGGACAAGGGCCTGACCGTCTCCGAGATCGACCGCAAGGAATACATGGATGCCGTCGCCAAGGCGGTCACTTTCGAACAGTTCGGCTATCGCAAGGCCGACTGGGACAGGATCCAGGCCGTCAAGTCCGGCAGCGGCAGCTGAAACCCGCATAGCCCCGACCTTTTGCGAAACGGACGGCGCGCCGACTTGCGCGCCGTTCATTCCTTCTGATTGTTCCCCGACACGCCACCGCTCGGTGGTTTTCCAGGCAAGGCTCATCCGTGCAAAGCCCGCATCCTTCCGAACAGCACACGCCCATCTCCACCGAAGAGATCGCGCGCACATTTGATGAGGCCGCGCCCCCTGTGGACCTCTCCCATCACGGGGGCGAGGACTGGGTGACGCTGGCGATCTTCTGGGTCATGTGCGCGGCCGTCTTTGCGCAGTTTTTCACGCGCTATGTGCTGAACAACTCCTTCGGCTGGACCGAAGAGGTCGCGATCTTCTGCCTGGTCACCGTCGTCTTCCTCGGCTCGGCCATGTGCGTCAGGACCTGCCGGCACATCCAGGTCGATTTCATCTACAGGCTCATGCCTCCGGGGCCTGCGCGCGTGCTCGCAACGGTGGTCGACGTGATTACCATCGTCGTTTTCGGCTACCTGGCCTGGCTGGTCTGGCGCTATGCCTCGATCATCGCCGACGAGCGGATGACGACCATCGATTTTCCAAAGATGCCGTTCTTCATGACGGTGTTCGCAGCCTTTGTGCTGATGGCGCTGAGGGCCTTGCAGGTGATGGCCGCCAACATCCGGCGCGGCTATTCGGCCCTTGAAAGACCTGAGGCCTTTGACGGTTCGCAAGACGACGCCCCGGGAGCACGGCCATGATCATCCTGATTGGCGGCTTTTTGCTGCTCATGATTCTTGGCGTGCCGGTTGCAGTATCGATGGTCACCGCGTCGCTGGCCTATCTCGCCTTCTATGGCACCGCGCCGGACGTGATCGTGGCACAGCGCATGATCGCCGGCGTGGAGAGCTTTCCGCTGCTGGCGGTGCCGTTCTTCATCCTGGCCGGCAACCTGATGAACATCGCCGGCGTGACCGGGCGCATCTATGCCTTCGCGGTCGCCCTCGTGGGCTGGATGCGCGGCGGGCTGGCCCAGGTCAACATCATCGGCTCGGTGATCTTTTCGGGCATGTCCGGCACCGCTGTCGCCGATGCGGCCGGCATCGGCACCATCGAGATCAAGGCGATGAAGGACCATGGCTATCCAGTCGAGGTGGCGGTCGGCGTCACCGCAGCATCAGCCACGCTCGGGCCGATCATTCCGCCCTCATTGCCGTTCGTGATCTACGGCATGATGGCCAACGTCTCGATCGGCTCGCTGTTCTTGGCTGGCATCCTGCCCGGCCTGCTGATGACTGTCCTGATGATGATCACGGTCGCCGTCTTCGCGCGCCTCAAGGGCTGGGGGTCGGATGCGGCTTTCGATCTCAAGCTGATCGCCGGTGCCATGCTGGAAATCGTGGTTGTGCTGTCCTTCCCGGTGGCGGTCTTTGCTCTGGAAAAGCTCGGCATGGCGCAGAACGGCGCGATCTTCCTTGCGCTGGGCATCGTGCTGGCGCTGGACTACCTCTACAAGTTCTCCGCCGTGATGGCCCTGATGACGCCGGTGATCCTGATCGGGGGTATGACGCTGGGCTGGTTCACGCCGACCGAGGCTGCCGTGGCAGCAGTGATGTGGTCGCTGTTCCTCGGGCTGGTGCGCTACCGGTCTATGACCATGCGCATGCTGGCGAAGGCGACTTTCGAGACCATCGAGACAACGGCGTCGGTGCTGTTCATCGTCACGGCGGCCTCGATCTTTGCCTGGCTGCTGACCGTCAGTCAGGCTGCGCAGGCGCTGTCGAACCTGATCCTTGGCCTGACCGAGAACAAGTGGGTGTTCCTGATCCTGGTCAACATCCTGATGCTGATTGTCGGATGCTTCCTCGACACGATCGCCTCGATCTCGATCCTGGTGCCGCTGCTGCTGCCCATCGTGCTGAAGTATGGCATCGATCCGGTGCATTTCGGCGTCGTCATGGTGCTCAACCTGATGATCGGCCTGCTGACTCCGCCCATCGGGATGGTGCTGTTCGTGCTCTCACGGGTGGCGCGGATTTCGGTCGAGCGCGCCGCCATCGCCATTGCGCCGTGGACGATCCCGCTGTTTGCAGCCCTGATCGCGATCACCTTCATTCCGGCGATCACGCTGTGGTTGCCCCGCCTGATGGGCATGGTGCGATGAGCGGCAGCCGTGAGCAGGCAGCGACCCTGTTCGGGCCGCGCGATCTGAGGCTTGTGTCGGAACCTATGCCGGCACTGGCACCGGGCATGGTCCGCGTGGCCTTCGGGGCCGGCGGCATCTGCGGCTCGGACATGCACTATTTCCGCCACGCCCGCACCGGCGATTTTGTGGTGACATCGCCGCTGGTGCTTGGTCACGAGATTGCCGGAACCATCGTTGAGATGGGCGAGGCGGCTGGCGATCTGGCGGTCGGCGACCGGGTGGCGGTCAATCCGTCGCGCTGGTGCGGCACCTGCCGGCCCTGCCGGAACGGGCGGCCCAACCTGTGCGAGAACATCTATTTCATGGGGTCGGCCTCGAAGACCCCACACATGCAGGGTGGCTTCGCCACGCATATCGATGTTGTTCCGGCGCAATGCGTGCCGGTTCCGGCGCATGTGCCGTTCGCGGCCGCCGCGCTGGCTGAGCCGCTCGCGGTCTGCCTGCATGCGGTGGCGCGGGCCGGGCCGCTATCAGGGGCGTCGGTGCTGGTGATCGGTGCTGGCCCCATCGGGTTGCTGACCATGCTGGCGGCGCGTCAGGCGGGAGCGGCGCGCGTTGCGCTGGCCGACATTGCCGCCGCCCCGCTGGCCTTTGCGGCACGGCTTGGGGCCGATCAGGTCATTGATCTCGCCGCTCAGGACGACGCCCTGATCCAGGCGGGAGTAACCACACCATTCGATGTGGTGTTCGAAGCCTCTGGCGCTCCGGCGGCGCTGGCATCGGCGCTGCTGGCGGTCAGGCGCGGCGGCATCGTCGTGCAGATCGGCAATCTGCCCGGCGGGCCAATCCCCCTGCCCGGCCTTGCGGTTATGGCGCGCGAGATCGACCTGCGCGGCAGCTTCCGCTTTGGCAACGAGTTCAGCCGCGCCGTGGCGCTGATTGCCGAGGGCGCCATCGATGTCACTGCCATCATCACCGCCAGCCGTCCGCTGTCGCAGGCGCCGGAAGCATTTGAACTGGCGCTCGACCGCAGCCAGAGCATGAAGGTCATGCTCCTGCCTGACGACGAAGCCACCTGAAAGGAGATTCCATCATGGCCAGGATCGAACGGGTCGAGGTACTGCTGGTCGACCTCAAGCCCAAGGTACTGCGCACCGATGCGATCCAGAGCTTCGTCAGCCAGGAGACGCCAATCGTGCGGATCACCGATGCCGATGGCGCGGTGGGGATGGGCTATTCCTATACCATTGGCACCGGCGGATCGTCGGTGCTGGCGCTGCTCAACGACCATCTGTGCCCGCTGCTGATCGGGCGCGAGGCCTGGGATATCGAGGCGATCTGGCGCGCGCTGTTCTTCCACACCCATGCGACCACGGTCGGTGCCCTGACATCAATCGCGCTGGCCGCCATCGACACCGCCCTGTGGGATCTGAAATGCCGCAAGGCCGGCCAGCCGCTCTGGCGCATGGCCGGCGGGGCGCAGCGCTCGATCCCACTGTACTCGACTGAGGGCGGCTGGCTGCATATCGCACCCGAAGCGCTGGTGGACGATGCCTTGGCGGTCAAGGAACGCGGGTTTTCAGGCACAAAGATCAAGATCGGACGCCCGCATGTGGCGGAGGATGTGGCGCGGCTGTCAGCCGTGCGCGAGGCAGTGGGGCCGGCGTTTGAGATCATGACCGACGCCAACCAGGGCTTCAACCTGTCCGAAGCAGTGCGGCGTGCCCGCCACTATGAAGCGCTCGACATCGCCTGGTTCGAGGAGCCGATCCACGCCGACGATGTGGGCGCGCATGCGGCGCTGGCCCGCTCGACCACAGTGCCCATTGCAGTGGGTGAGTCGCTCTACTCGATCAGCCAGTTCAAGGATTACCTTGCGCAGGGCGCCTGCTCGATCGTGCAGGTCGATGTCGGGCGTATTGGCGGGATCACGCCATGGCTCAAGGTCGCCCACATGGCCGAAGCGCACAATGTGGCGGTGTGCCCGCATTTCTTGATGGAGTTGCATGTGGCGTTGGCGGCAGCGGTGCCGAACGGGCGCTATGTCGAATACATCCCGCAACTCGATGACATCACACTCAACCGCATGACAGTGCGCGAGGGCCGCGCGCTGCCATCAGACGAGCCGGGCCTCGGCATCGAATGGGATCACACGGCGATTGCGAAGCTCGCCACCGGGCAGCGGTTGCACACGGCCTGACGGCGCGCTTCAGGCAAGACGGTAGCGGCTTGTTCCGGCTGCGGTGACCAGACCATCGGCAAGATCAGCGGCCAACGCTGCCGGATCGCGCTCGCCAGCAGGTCCGAAGCCGCCGCCGCCGGGCGTCTCCATCCGCACAATATCGCCGGCCTTCAGTTCATGGCCGATTGTCTTGGCGGCCAGCCTCGTGGTCACGCCATCGCGTGTCACGCTGAGGGTTCCGGCGCTGCCCGGCTCGCCACCGGCCAGCCCATATGGCCGCGAGATGAAGGCATCGAATGAGGCATTGAGCAGGCCACGCTCGGCGGTGAAGCGCCACTCGCGCACCAGCCCAAGCCCGCCGCGGTGATGCCCTGCCCCGCCGGAATCCGGCAGAAAGCCATAGCGGATGAACTGGAGCGGATAGATCGCCTCGATCATCTCCAGCGGCGTGTTCTGCTGGTTGTGAAAACCGGCGGACAGGCCGGACGGCCCATCGACCTCCGGATGCGCACCCCAGCCGCCAATCTCGGAATCGAAATAGACCTGCCGCCGCCCATCGGCATGGCGCACATGGACCGCGTGGTTGAACGTGACGCCATAGTAGGAAGCCGGGATCCGGTCCGGCACGGCTTGCGCGAAGGCGCGCAACACGGCTGTCGCCACCCGGTGGCCCGTCAGCATGCGCATCGAGACCGGTGCCGGGAAGGACGCGTTGACCAGCGAACCTTCCGGCGCAAGCACGGTAATGGGCCGATAGCAGCCGGAATTGGCCGTGGTGCTCAGCCCCGACGCGGCGATGGCCGCGTAGTAGACGGCTGATTTGGTGGTGGCCATGGTGGCGTTGATCGGGCCAGCGGCCTGCGCGGAGCTGCCCGCAAAGTCGAGCGTCAGCGTGTCGCCGGCAATCGTGAGCCTGACCGCGATGCGCTTCGTGCCCTCTTCCAGCCCGTCGCCATCGACCTGATCCTCGGCATCGTAGACCCCATCCGGCAGCGCGGTGATGGCGAGCCGCATCGCGGTCTCGGCGTGGTCGAGCAAGGCATCGCCGATGTCGAGCAGCGTGGCGGTGCCATAGCGCGCCGCGAGCGCGCGCAGCGAGCGGGCACCAACCTCAAGTGCAGCCAGTTGGCTCAGGAAATCGCCCCGGAACGTGTCCGGATCACGCACATTGAGCAGGATCGTGGCGAACAGATCATCCTGCATCGTGCCGGCGCGAACGATGCGCACGGGCGGGACGCGCACGCCTTCCTGGAAGATTTCGACTGCGCGGGCGTTGTAGCCGCCCGCAGCCCCGCCGCCGACATCGACGTGGTGGATCAGGACGCAACTGATGGCGACGCGCCGGCCTTCGAAGAAGACCGGCTTGAAGGCGATGAAGTCGGGCAGGTGCTGGCCACCGCAATAGGGATCGTTGGTGACGATCACATCGCCCTCGCGCCACTCCTCGAGCGGGAGATGCCGGGCGAGAATCTCCTGCAGGCACAGCTCCATCGAGTTGAGATGCACCGGCATGCGGGCGGCCTGGGCGATATTGCGGCCCTCGGCATCGAACACGGCCGTCGAATAGTCGAGCAGTTCACGCACCGTGGTCGAACGGCTGGTGCGCCAGACGGTGATCGACATTTCCTCGGCGACAGAGACCAGCGCATGCGCGACGATTTCCAGCAGGATCGGGTCAATGCGTGCCATCAGCCGGCATCCTTTGTGGCCAGCAGGTCGCCGGACGCCAGCACCACCACCTGCCAGCCGCCGGCGATGATCAGTGTCGTATACGGCTGCTCGATGATGGCCGGGCCATCCACGCGAGCGCCGGTGGGCAGCGATGGCTGGTCGACTACGGCAACATCATGCCAGCCGCCATCAAGATGGACGCGGCGGTGGCCTTTCGGAGCAGGCTTGCCGGCGCTTGTCTCCAGCGCCGACGTTGCCGGCGGCCTCGCCGCAGCCAGCAGGCCGATGGCCGACAGCCTGAGCGTGACCAGTTCCACGCCCTCGCCGCGGTCATCGAAGGAGAAGCGCTGGTGATGAAGGCGGTGGAAGCGCTCGGCCAGATCACTCAGCAACGCTTCGGTCAGCTCCGGCCCGTCCAGCGGCACCATCAGTTCGAACGCCTGACCACGATAGCGCAGGTCGGCAGCAAGGCGCAGGATGCGGCGCTCAGGTGGCATGCGGTCGCCATCCAGAAGCGCGTCGCCTTCGCTGGCCAGTTCGGCTGCCAGGGTGTTGATCTGATCCAGATGGGCGACATCGAGCGGGATGATGCGGGTGCGCGCCAGATCGTGGACGATGTCCGATTGCAGGATGCCATGGGCCGAAAAGGTCGAGGGCTCGCGCGGAAAAACCACCTCGCGCATGCCCAGTTCCTGGGCCACATCGATGGCGTGGAGGCCGCCGGCACCACCGAACGACATCAGCGCAAAGTCGCGCGGATCGAGCCCGCGCTCGAACAACGACAGCTTGATCGCGCCGGCAAGCCGGGCCACGACCATGGCGAGCACCCCGGAGGCGGCAGCATCGCGACTCAGGCCTAGCGGGCCGGCAATGCGGCGATCCAGGGCGGCCTCCGCCCCGGCCAGATCGAGCGAAAGCGCGCCGCCCATGAAGCTGGCCGCATCAAGCCGGCCGAGAATGAGGTTCACGTCGGTGACCGTCGGCTCGGTGCCGCCGCGCCGGTAGCAAACGGGGCCGGGCCTCGCGCCGGCACTTTGTGGGCCAACCTGAAGCCGGCCCGAGGTGTCGAGCCAGATCACCGAGCCGCCGCCCGCGCCGATGGTGCGCATGTCGACCATGGGCACACGGACGGGCAGACCGTCGATATCGCCCTGGGCGATGACCGAACGGCGACCATTCTGGATGATCGCGATGTCGTAGCTCGTGCCGCCCATGTCGACGGCGACGATGTTGTCGCGGCCAGCGGCGGCAGCCACCTTCTCCGCTGCCAGCACGCCGCCGGACGGCCCGGAGAGCAGCAGGTTGACCGGCGTCGAGCCCGCCTGCGCGGGCGTCGCTGCCCCGCCATTGGACTGGACCAGATAAAGCGGGGCGGCCAGCCCTGCCTGCCGCGTCCTCGCCAGAAGGCCGGCCACATAGCGCTGGACGACAGGCATCAGCAGCGCGTTGAGCACGGTTGTCGAGGTGCGCTCGAACTCGCGGATCTCGGGCGAGACCTCGTGCGAGCACGAGCAGGGCAGGCCCGGCAGGCGTTCGGCCAACCTCTCGCGGACCGCGATCTCGTGTGAGGGATCGACAAAGCTGCCCAGCAACGACACCGCCACGACGCCAGCACCGCACGCAGCGATGCGGTCGATCACCCGGTCCAGATCGGCCATGTCGAGCGCTGTCAGGACAGTGCCGTCGGCGCTGATGCGCTCCCTGACGCCGAAGCGATGGCGACGGGCAGCGAGCACTGTGCGGTCCTCGGGGCGAAGCACATAGACATCGCGCCGCGCATGCCGGCCGATCTCCAGCACGTCCTCGAAGCCGGCCGTTGTGATAAGCGCTGCCACCGGCAGATCGCGGGTCAGCACGGCATTGGTGGCAATGGTGGTGCCATGGATCAGCAAGGTGATGTCATCGAGCGTGAAGCCATGGCGGCTGGCCGCCGAGGTGATGGCATCGAGCAGGCCGATCGACGGGTCCTCGGGCGTGGTCGGCACCTTGTGACTGAGGATCGCGCCTGTGTCCTCGTCGAGGCATTCGAGATCGGTGAAGGTGCCCCCGATGTCGACCGCAACCCGGATGCGTCGCGCATGCGCCGGCCCAACCGGTCCCGGTCCAGTGTTGTTCATCGATGCTGCTCAGTTCTCGGTTGGGCTGGAAAGAGCACGGACCAGATCATTGCGCGCACCCTGCAACTCCGACAGCGCCATGCGCAGGACGGTTCCGGCATCAGCGCTGAGCGGCTGGCCTGCCGCCCGCCTTGCTGGTTGCGCGACTGGCCGGGGAGCGGGCCCTGGTGCAGGAGCAGAGGACGGCATGGCTGCTGCGCCATCATGGCCGTCACTGGGCAGCGCCGCCGGCACCGCTCCGCCACGCCCCACGGCCTGCACGGCGCGGGCACCCTGCTCTTTCAGAATGCGCTGGACGCCCTTGATGGTGTAGCCCTGCCCGTAGAGAAGGATCTTCAGGCCCGTGATCAGCGCGACATCGTCCGGGCGATAATAGCGGCGGTTGCCACCCCGCTTCAGCGGCTTGATCTGGGGGAAGCGCGTCTCCCAGAAACGCAGCACATGCTGGGGCAGATCGAGGTCTTCAGCGACCTCGCTGATGGTCCGAAAGGCATCCGGGCTCTTGTCGACCATCGACTCCTCCTCGGCCGAAAAGGCCGACATGTGGCTGGCCTGGAGGCTCAATCGTCCTCGCCCGCAGCATCGAGGCCATTGACGCGAGCCTTCATCACATTGGACGGCTTGAACACCATGACCAGACGCGGCTGGATCGGCACCTCGACCCCGGTCTTCGGATTGCGGCCGACACGCAGGCCCTTCTTGCGCACGATGAACGAGCCGAAGGACGAGAGCTTGACGTTTTCGCCGCGCAGGATGCAGTCGCTGATCTCACCAAGGACGGTTTCAACCAGCGCAGCCGATTCCGTGCGCGACAGTCCAATCTTCTGGTAGACCGCCTCGCTCAGATCAGCTCGTGTGATGGTTTCGTCAGCCATTGCCTCGCCTTGCCTCGCCTTGCGCCGCTGCCGGCCCTGCTTCATCGGAGCAGCCCAGTTGGCGGGCATCGCCGGTTGTCGGGCTGCGCCTGTCGCCAGGCACAGAATCCTGCCACGAGCTCAATCGTAAAGTGGGTGAGACGGAACGGTCAATGCCCTTGAACAGATTATGTTTTTCGGCCTGACGCCAGCGCGCTCAAACGCCCTTCACCAGCGGATCAGCGCAGACCCCCAGGTGAAGCCGCCGCCCATGGCCTCGACAAGGACAAGCTGGCCGGGCTGGATGCGGCCATCGCCCACGGCGCGGGCCAGCGCCAGCGGGATCGAGGCGGCCGAGGTGTTGCCGTGGTCCTGCACCGTGTAGACGACGCGGCTCTCCGGGACGCCGAGCTTGTGGGCTGTCGCATCGATGATGCGCTTGTTGGCCTGATGCGGCACGAACCAGTCGATATCGCTGCCCTTGAGGCCGGTGGCGGCCAGTGTCGCCTCGACCGTATCGGCCAGATTGACCACGGCATGCTTGAAGACCTCGCGGCCCTCCATGCGCAGATGGCCGACCTGGCCGTTGGAGCCCGCCCCGCCATCGACATAGAGCTTGTCGCGGTAGCGCCCATCCGAGCGGATATGGGTGTGCAGGATGCCCCGGTCGGCATTGGTGCCGGCGCCTTGCTCTGCTGTCAGCACCACGGCGGCGGCCCCGTCCCCGAACAGGACACAGGTGCCACGATCCTTCCAGTCGAGGATGCGCGAGAAGGTCTCGGCCCCGATCACCAGGGCCGAGCGGGTCGAACCCGAGATCAGGAACTTGTCAGCGACAGTGAGGGCATAGACGAAGCCCGAGCACACGGCCTGCACGTCGAAGGCCGCGCCATGGTGCATGTCGAGCGCGTTCTGGATCTGGGTCGCGGTGGCGGGGAAGGTATAATCCGGCGTCGATGTCGCGCAGACGATGAGATCGATGTCGGAGGGCACCATGCCGGCGCTGGCCAAGGCAGCCCGCGCGGCGGCGGTTCCCAGGACGGATGTCGTCTCGGTTTCGTCGGCGATATGCCGGCGCTCGATGCCGCTGCGCTGGCGGATCCATTCGTCGGAGGTTTCGACAATCGCCGACAACTCTGCATTGCTCATTACGCGGCGGGGCAAGGCCTGCCCACAGCCACGCACGACAGACCTGATCCGGGACACTGCTTGCGCCGCCTCTGTTTAGCTGGCCACGGCCTCGCCCGAAGACGGGACGACGGGGACCGGACAGGCATCAATCATCTCGCGCACTTTGGTGAGAAGTTCGTAGCGCGCCATCTCGTAACCCAGCTCCACCGCACTGGCAAAGCCGATAGCATCGGTCCCGCCATGGCTCTTGATGACGACGCCGTCAAGCCCGAGGAAGACCCCGCCATTGACCTTGCGCGGGTCCATCTTCTCCTTGAGGGCCGAAAAAGCGCCCTTCGCGAGCAGATAGCCGAGCTTCGACAGCAGCGATCGACTCATCGCGGCGCGCAGATATTCGGCAATCTGCTTGGCTGTGCCTTCGGCGGTCTTGAGGGCGATGTTGCCGGTGAAGCCTTCGGTGACCACCACGTCGACGGTTCCCTTGCCCAGATCATCGCCCTCGACGAAACCGCGATAATCGAGATTGGGCAGATTCGCCTCGCGCAGCATCTTGCCGGCTTCCTTGACGGCTTCGACGCCCTTGATCTCTTCGACGCCGACATTGAGCAGCCCGACCGTGGGCCGGTCGATGTCGAAGACGATGCGGGCCATCGCCGCGCCCATGATCGCCATGTCGAACAGGTGGGCGGCATCGGCCCCGATGGTCGCGCCGACATCGAGCACGACGCTTTCGCCGCGGATGGTCGGCCAGATGGCCGCGATCGCCGGGCGCTCGATCCGCGCCATCGAACGCAGGCAGAACTTCGACATCGCCATCAAGGCGCCGGTGTTTCCAGCGGACACGGTGACATGGGCCTCGCCGGCCTTGCAGGCCTCGATGGATTTCCACATCGACGACTTGTAGCGCCCGGCCCGCAAGGCCTGGCTCGGCTTGTCGTCCATCTTCACCGAAACGTCGGTGTGGTGAAACGTGGTGACGGCCTTCAGCTTGGGGTGCTGGTCGAGCAGCGGCAGCACCAGCTTCTCGTCGCCATAGATCACGAACCGGCTGTCGGGCCGGCGTTCCAGGGCAATCGCCGCGCCAGGAATGACGACGGACGGCCCATGGTCGCCGCCCATCGCATCAAGCGAGATCGTGACGTGTGTCGTGGGGGCTTGTGCGGCCATGCCGGAACCTGTCTCGTCAACGCCGGGAGCGGAACAACGCAACCGTCCCGGCGCGGGATGGGAGCCGGACAATACGCGCGGTTCGTCAGACCGCAAGGCAACCCGTCATGAATCTTGTGCAGCAGCCGTATTCCCGCAAGGGGTGCATCCCGGAAATCGCGGCCATCGAACCGCGGCGTAACGGGTGGCGCGCTCAGCTCTTCGGCTTCAGGCCCTTGAGCACCGCAAACGGATTGCCGAAGCCTTCGGGCTCTGGTGGCGGCTCGAAGGCGGCCCCGGGCTTTCGCGGATAGGGGTCGAGCTCGAGCGCCAGCGTATCGTAGGCGATGTGGCCGAAATCGATGCCGCCATCGAGGATGGGCTCGGGCAACGCATCGGGATCATTGAGCATGGCCAGATCGATGGAAGCCATGTCGATGCTGGCCATGTCGATCGCATCCAGCTTGTCAGGGTCCAGCGCGTCCGGATCGGGCAGGCCGGCCTTGCGCATCAGCGCATCGGCTTCCTCTTTTGGCGCGAACACAATCTCGATCTCGGCGTCGATGGCCTCCTCGACAGGATCGAGGCTGACGACACAGGCCTGACGAGCATGGCCCTTGATGCGGCCGGAGACGCGCACCCGGTCACCTTCCCTCACCGCGAGCAGATCAGCTTCGAGCGCCTCGACCGACACGATGCCCATGGCTTTTGCGATCGCCTTGCGCTCGGCCTCGGTGGCGGACAGGCGCACGGCAGTGCCGACAGACGAGATGTCCTCGATGCGGCGCACATGGCTGAAGGGCAGTTCGCGGGTCTGGGACATGGCACATCTCGGGTAGAGCGGATTGCGGCTCAGGCTGGCGGATGGCCGGCCGGACCGGGCAGCGCGAACAGCGTCGCCGCATTCAGCAGGTCATCGAGCGACAGAGCCGACAACAGCCCTTCGCTCGCCACCAGATAAGGCACAAGCCGCGCCGACGCCACACCGGGGATATTGCGGTCGAGCGCTGCTGCGAGCGCGATCTGATCGCCCTGATCGAGCGGTTCGGCATAGGCCGTGACGCGGCCATAGAAATTCTGGGCAATCTTCTTCATGCGTTTGGGCACCACGACATCCCCCACGCCAAGCTCGCGAAGCCCATGATCGACATGCTGGAAGAGCACGTCGATGAACTCCTGCGCCACTTCCGGAGCAGGATCCGGCAGCGCCTTCAGCCGGCGCATCACCAGCAGCGCATGGAGAGTGAGCGACTCAAGCCGGCCTTCGACGCTGTCAGGCACGCCGGCGTCCAAATAGAGCCAGGGCGCACGCGAGGCATCGGCGACGCGCTTATACAGCGCCAGCATGATGTCGCGCCTTGGGTCTTTCTTGAACAGGCCAAACATCGTAACCTCGCTTCAGGCTTGGTGGTCTGCCTTGCAAATGCCTGACGCTGGGGTTACGCCAAATCACAATCTGCCGGCAAGCGCGACAAATGCGCCGCCGCCTACCCTGCTTGGACCGGAATCATTTGATGACCTCCCTTGCCGCTTCCCTCGCCGCGTCCGCTCTCCGCTCGGGCCGCACTGTCATGACCTGCGCCATCATGGGCGTCGCGCTGGCGGGCTGCGGCTCTGGCGGAGCTGACAATTTCGGCTTCACACTGCCGACATCGGCCGGTCTCAATGAGGAGATCAACCGCGGCTTCGTGATGGATCAGGAAGCCATTGCCAAGATCAAGCCTGGCATGGATGTGCAGCAGGTGCTGCAGACTCTTGGCACGCCGTCGACAACCTCGACCGTCGGCAACCGCACTTTCTATTATGTCAGCCAGCGGACGCGCCGCACCTTCCAGTTCCAGAACCCGGCGGTGGTCGACCAGAACGTGATCGCGGTCTATTTCAACAAGGGCTTCAAGGTCGAGCGCATCTCCAACTGGGGCCTTCAGGACGGCGTGATCTTCGACTTCATCAATCGCACGACCCCCACAGGCGGCGAGGAGCAGAGCTTCCTGCGCAACCTGTTCCGCGGCGTGACCCGGTTCAATCCGCTCGGCGGCTGAGGGCCTGCCGCGCGGAAGGCGCGACAGATCAGCCGTGTGACCGGCGACGTTCCGCCTCGCCTGCGGCAGTGCCTGGCCCCGTGACTCCATGCTGCACTGCGTGCTAAGCGCGGCTCATCCGTAGATCCGTTCCGACACAGCCTCGGCTGGTCGCTTAACCGGGACCTTGCCATGAGCCGCGATACCGCAACCGCCGGACATCTTTCCAACTCGTTCTTCTCCGCGCCGTTGTCGGCGCAGGACCCGGAGATCGCGCGCGCCATCGACCTCGAACTGGGCCGTCAGCGTGACGAGATTGAACTGATCGCCTCGGAGAACATCGTCAGCCGCGCCGTGCTGGAGGCGCAAGGCTCGGTGATGACCAACAAGTATGCCGAGGGCTATCCGGGTCGGCGCTACTATGGCGGCTGCCAGTTTGTCGATATTGCCGAAAAGCTCGCCATCGAGCGCGCCTGCCGACTGTTCGACTGCAAGTTCGCCAATGTGCAGCCCAATTCCGGCAGCCAGGCCAACCAGGCCGTATTCCTGGCGCTGATGCAGCCGGGCGACACGTTCATGGGTCTTGATCTGGCGGCCGGCGGCCATCTCACCCACGGCGCCCCGCCCAACATGAGCGGCAAGTGGTTCAAGCCGGTCCATTACGGCGTCTGCGTCGTCGATCAGCGGCTGGACATGGACGCGGTCGAGCGCCTCGCCGTCGAGAGCAAGCCCAAGGTGATCGTGGCGGGAGGCTCGGCCTATCCGCGCCACTGGGATTTCGCCCGCTTCCGCGAGATCGCCGACAAGGTTGGGGCAATCTTCTTCGTCGACATGGCCCATTTCGCCGGTCTGGTGGCAGGCGGCGCACACCCCTCCCCGTTCCCGCATGCGCATGTCGCCACCACCACCACCCACAAGACGCTGCGCGGGCCGCGCGGCGGCATGATCCTGACCAATGACGAGGATCTGGCCAGGAAGTTCAACTCGGCCATCTTCCCCGGCCTTCAGGGCGGGCCGCTGATGCACGTGATCGCCGCCAAGGCCGTGGCCTTCCACGAAGCGCTGCAGCCGGAGTTCAAGGTCTATGCCCGCGCCGTGGTCGAGAACGCCAAGGCGCTGGCGGAAACCCTGCGCTCCAAGGGCTTTGACCTGACCACCGGCGGTACCGACAACCACCTGATGCTGGTCGACCTGCGTTCCAAGAAGCTCAATGGCAAGATCGCCGAGGCGGCACTGGGCCGCGCCCACATCACCTGCAACAAGAACGGCGTGCCGTTCGATACCGAAAAGCCGACGATCACCTCCGGCATCCGGCTGGGCACGCCCGCCGCGACCTCACGCGGCTTCGGTGTGGCGGAATTCCAGCGCGTCGGCGAGTTGATCGCCGAGGTGCTTGACGGGTTGGCCGCGCATGGCGAAGCTGGCAATGCAACGATCGAAGCATCGGTGAAGGACAAGGCAACCGCCCTGTGCCGGAGATTCCCGATCTACGGGTGAGGCAGCTCACGTCACGGCCAGGACGGCATGTGTCCGGATGACTGCCTTGCCTTCGTGGCGGGGTAAGTGACATTTGTCAGAAGCCTGATAGGCTCACGGCTTGCCCTGCAACTCTCGGCAAGCGGTTGAGCCCATGAAGTCTTGCGCCATTTTTTCTCCGATCGCCGCCTCACTCCTCGCCATGATTTTGCTTATGGGTGAAAGCCGGCAACAGGCATTGGCGCAGACCGATCAGCCCGTTGCGGAACTTGGCGGTTACGCTGTTCTCAGCAAGCCGGCGGGCAGGCCGCGTGGTGCCATCATCCTGATGCCGGGTGGCAATGGGAGCCTTGGCCTGACCAGCCAGGGCGAGATCACGCAACTGCGCGGCAACCAGTTGATCAGGACACGCTCGCGCTATGTGGCCGCTGGCTTTGCTACGCTTGCGCTGGATGGATCGGCAGATCCGGCTGCCGCGGTTCGGTTCATGCGGACAATCGCATCGCCCGTGACAGTCGTGGCGACCAGCAGGGGTGCCACGCGGATCCATCGCGCACTGGGCGGGCAACCTGACGGGCTGGTCGTGACGGCAGGCATGCTGGATGTCTTTCAGTCCAACGTCGGGTCACCCGCAGCCTTGCCCGCAACACTGATCATTCATCACCGGCAGGATGGCTGCAGGGTCACCTCGCCGTTACTGGTCGATCCTTTCATCGCGTGGTCGAGCGGTCGCGCAAAGGTCGCCTGGCTCACTGGCGGCGTCGATGAAGGAGACCCATGCGGTGCCGCTGGCCATCATGGCTTCAGAGGCCTTGACGGGCAGGTCGTCGCCAGAGTCACTTCTTTTGCAGGCTCTTTGCGCCGTCGCTGACCGGCGCCCCTCACGGTGCCCGTCGCACCACGCCATCCTTGATGAACACCTCCAGAGGAGTGGTGCCGGAGCCGGTGCCATCCTTGGTGCGCCACTTGCCTTCCGCGCAGTAAATGCCACCTTCGCGCATGATCGCGGTCCATTGCACGGTGGCAGGATAGGTCTCCTTGCCATCCGGTGAGACTGTGACGAAATCGGTCCGGCAGACTGCGCCGTCGACGACAGGTCGGTATTGCGTGATCATCCAGCCCCCGCCGCCTGTGCTCTCGAAGGTTTCGGGCAGGACCGGCCACGACGATGGAGACGGCTGTGCCAGGGCGCTGATGACGCTGGCCGTCAGCGCAAGGCCGGTCGCCAGCGCGCAGGCGATGGCCAGCAGACCCGCATTGCGCCAGCCGATGCTGTCCTGACTGCCGGGAAGGTATGTGGTCGGGTTGGTCATGGTGTTGCCTCCTGTCGCAGGGAATAACCGGCGACACGGGCAATGGATGCGCGCGGGGCAAAACAAACCGCCGCAGCAACCGCCTGCCAGCTTTCGCGCAATCTTTGACTGGACCGCAAACCGGATTCACTGGCATGAGGTGGCCACCACATGACAGCCCAAGAGAACACCCATGCGCTGCCCCTATTGCGGATCGCTCGACACGCAGGTCAAGGATTCGCGGCCTTCGGATGATCACTCGTCGATCCGGCGGCGGCGGGTCTGCAATGATTGCGGCGGCCGCTTCACCACGTTCGAGCGGGTGCAGTTGCGCGAGCTGATGGTGGTCAAGCGCTCCGGCAAACGCTCGCCGTTTGATCGGGACAAGCTGCTGCGCTCGGTCGAGATCGCGCTCCGCAAGCGCCCTGTCGAGCCCGAGCGCATCGAGCGCATGGTCAGCGGCATCGTGCGCCAGCTTGAGAGCTCGGGCGAGCCGGAGGTGCCGACCTCGACCATCGGAGCGCTGATCATGGCCGGCCTGCGCCATCTCGACGGCGTCGCCTACGTGCGCTTTGCCTCGGTCTACAAGGATTTCCGGGAGGCCAAGGACTTCGAGGAAATCCTGGGCGAACTGTCGCATGACGAGGCCGACCCGCTCGCGGGCGCGCGTGCCGACGATGGGCAGCCGGGTGGTTCGCGCGACCATGACGACTGAGCGGCGCGCGTGACGCCAGACCCCGAAGACGATGCCCGCTTCATGGCGCTGGCACTGGCGCTGAGCCGAGAAGGGCTGGGCCAGACCTGGCCGAATCCTTCGGTCGGCGCGGTCGTTGTGCGCCAATCGGCCACCGGCCCTATTGTCGTCGGACAAGGCGTGACGCAGGCCGGCGGACGGCCGCATGGCGAGGCCATGGCGCTGGCCGAGGCGGGCGATGCCGCTGCGGGCGCAACCTTGTATGTGGCGCTGGAGCCGTGCTCCTACAGCTCCATCAGGGGCGGCACGCCGTGCGTCGAGCGCAGCCTCAAAGCCGGCATCGCACGCGTGGTATCCGCCATCGCCGACCCCAATCCGCGCATTGCAGGGCTTGGCCATGCCCTGCTGCGCAGCGCCGGCATCAGGGTCGATGTCGGGTTGATGTCGGCAGAGGCAGCGCGGCTGCATCGCGGGCATTTTCGCCGGGTGCGCGAGGGGCTGCCGAGCGTGACCTTCAAGGTTGCCCGCACAGCGGATGGCTATGCGGGCGGGCCAGGGCGCGAGCGCGTGGCAATCTCCTGCGCTGAGGCCGGCCAATGGGTGCATCGCCAGCGCAGCGAATACGATGCGATCATGGTCGGCATCGACACGGTGCTCGCTGACGACCCGCAGCTCAACGTGCGCCTGCCGGGCCTGGAATGGCGCTCGCCGGTGCGCGTCGTGCTGGACACGCGCCTGCGCATGCCGGCGACCATTGTGCTGGCGCGGACGGCTCGCGACATTCCGACCTGGGTGATCGCTGCGGACGACGCGCCGACAACGAACGAAGCCGCGCTCGTCGCCGCTGGCGTCGAGGTGATGCGGGTCGCACGCGGCCACGATGGCCACCTTGATCTAAAGGCTGCGCTGGCCCTTCTGGCGACGCGCGGCATCACCCGCGTGTTCTCCGAAGGCGGGCCGACCGTGGGTGAGCAACTGGCCTTGCAAGGCCTTGCCGACGAGGTCATCGTCTCGACCTCACCGGTGGTGATGGGCCGGGAGGGCATTACGGCAGTTCGCCCTGCCCTCGCCGCGCTGCTGGCCGAAGGGCGGCGCTTCGCTCTTGCGCGCCAGGAGATGATCGGCCACGACAGCTTCGCGTTCTACGAAAGGATCGACTGATGTTCACCGGCATAGTCACCGGCATTGGCACCGTGGTCGAAGCTGTCGCTGCCGGCCCGACGCTGACGCGCCTTGCCATTGCTTCGCCTTACGACGCGTCCGGCATCGAGATCGGGGCCTCCATCGCCTGCGCCGGCATCTGCCTGACCGTGACGGCGCTCGAACTGCGCCGCGATGGGCAGGCTGGCTGCATCTTCCGTGTCGAGGCTGCGGCGGAAACGCTGGCCAAGACCCGTGTCAGCGCCTGGCGCGTGGGCGAGCGCATCAACCTCGAACGCTCGCTGAAGATCGGCGACGAGCTGGGTGGGCACCTTGTCACTGGCCATGTCGACGGTGTGGCCGAGATCGTGGGACACGAGCCGATCGCGCCCGATCCGTCCGACCCGTGGGGCGCGACGGCCCGCTTCCACATCCGCACCCCCAAGCATCTGGCCGGATTCGTGGCGCCGAAAGGCTCCGTGTGCCTTGATGGCACGTCGCTGACCGTGAACACGGTCGAAGGCGATGTGTTCTCGGTGCTGCTGATCCCTCACTCGCTATCGGTGACCACCTGGGCCGAGCGCAAGGTCGGCGACGGCCTGCATCTGGAGGTCGATCTGATGGCCCGCTACGCCGCAAGGCTTGCCGAGGCGCGCGCCGGGGGCTACTGACGCGCCTCACACACGAACCGAAACGAGCATTCCCCCATGGCTGGTGCCAGCAAGGCCAAACACGACACCTCGCCGCTGACCGGCGCGCGCATCCTCGTTGTCGAGGCGCGATTCTATGACGATCTGGCCGATGCGCTGCTCGATGGGGCGGTCTCCGCCATCAAGGCCGCCGGTGCCGTGGCGGATGTGATCACCGTGCCGGGGGCGCTGGAGATTCCGGCCGCCATTGCCATCGCGCTCGATGGCGCGGATCGTCAGGGAAAGCCCTATGACGCGGCCGTGGCGCTGGGCTGCGTCATCCGCGGCGAGACCACCCACTATGACATCGTGGCGGGCGAAAGCTGCCGTGCGCTGATGGACCTTTCCGTGCAGCGCCAGTGGGCCATCGGCAATGGCATCCTGACCGTCGAGAACGAGGCACAGGCCTGGGCGCGGGCGCGCAAGTCCGACATGGACAAGGGCGGCGGCGCAGCCGAAGCGGCGCTGAGCATGGTCAGGCTGAAGCGGCGCTTCGGGGCCGCATCGTGAACGCGCGTCAGGAACAGCGGCTCGAAAAGCGCCGCGCCGCCCGGCTGGCCGCCGTGCAGGCGCTCTACCAGATGGATGTGGCCGGCAAGGGCCTGATCGAGGCCATGGCCGAGTTCGAGACCTTCTGGATGGGCAAGGAGGTCGACGGCATTGCCCTGCCGGCCGCTGAAGCCAATTTCTTCCGTGACGTGTTAAGCGGTGTGGTACGCGAGCAGCGCCCGATCGACCGCGCCGTCGATGACGCGCTGGCCGATGGCTGGCCTTTGAAGCGCATCGAGACGGTGCTGCGTTCGGTGCTGCGCTGCGGCACCTATGAGCTGATGTTCCGCAAGGATGTGCCGCCCAAGGTGGTCATCAACGAGTATGTCACGGTGGCGCGCGCCTTCTACGAGGGCGACGAGCCGGGCATCACCAACGCCGTGCTCGACCGCATCGCCCGGCAGGTCCGGGCCGAGGAGATGGCCTGACGAGACAGGCCGCGCCCCGCCACAGCAACAGGCTTGCCGACGTGATCGCCGAAGATGCCCTGATCGCCCGTTATCTTGCGCCCCTTGCCGGGCCCGGATCGCTTGGGCTGAAGGATGATGTGGCACTCGTGGTGCCGCCTCAAGGCAAGGATCTGGTGCTGACCAAGGATGCGCTGGTCAGCGGCGTGCACTTCTTCGCCGATGACCCGCCCGCATCGATTGCGCGCAAGGCGCTGCGCGTGAACCTGTCCGACCTCGCAGCCAAAGGCGCGACACCGGCGGGCTTCCTGATGGCGCTCGCCTTGCCGGCAAACCTCGACGAAAGCTGGATCGCAGCCTTCGCTGCCGGGCTCGGCGAGGATGCGCGCCTTTATGCCTGTCCGCTTCTGGGCGGTGATACGGTGAGAGCCTCGGGTGGCCTCAGCATCTCGATCACGGCCCTTGGCTGGTGCGATTCCGGCAAGATGGTCCGCCGCACCAGCGCGCGTGCCGGCCAGATGCTGCTGGTCAGCGGCAGCATCGGGGATGCGGCCCTGGGGCTGAGGCTGCGGCTGGAGCCGGATGCGCCTTGGGCGCGGGCGCTGCCGGAAGCGCTGCGCGCACACCTTGCCGACCGCTACCTGCATCCCCACCCGCGCAATGTCCTTGCTGGTGCCGTTTCCGCGCATGCCGCCGCTGCGATGGATGTTTCCGACGGATTGCTTGGCGATGCGGTGAAGCTGGCAGCTGCATCGGGAATCGCAGGGCTTCAACCCCGCATCCTGCTGGACCGCGTGCCGCTGTCGCCGGCAGCGTGCGCAGCGCTGGCGCTTGCACCGGACCTTCTCCAGACCATCATGGCCGGCGGCGACGACTACGAGGTGCTGATGGCGGCCGAGCCGGATGCCGTGCCAGCCCTGCTGGCCGCCTGCGCCGCGGCTGGCTGCGAGGCCACAGTGATTGGCGAGCTGGCCCTCGCGGAGGAACCAGCTTTCGTGCGAGCGGATGGCAGCGCGGTGCCATTTTCCAGCCTGTCCTTTCAGCACGACTGGACCGCCTGACAGCCCAATCCGGCTGCCGTGTCACACGTGACGGGCATGATGCGCCGGCGTGCATGGCCACCCCCGGATTTCTGCGGATGCGCGCTGCTGCGAATTGGGCTATCCGGCAGGCATGACAACGCAAAGCGTTCCCCCTGCCATGCCCCTGCCCGATGCCGGTGCATCCGACACGGTGGCGAAGCGCAATGTCCGCATTCTGACCGTCGCGCAGGCTCTTGGCGGTGCCACGCCTCCGATCATCGTGTCGCTCGGCGGAGTAATCGGCATGCAACTGGCGGACGACAAGGCGCTGGCAACGCTGCCTGTCAGCCTGCTCAACATTGGCCTTGCCTGCGCCGTCATCCCGGCAGCCTGGCTGATGCGCCGCTCTGGCCGGCGGATCGGCTACATCATCGGTTGTCTCGCAGGCGTGATCTCCGGAATCGTTGCTGCAGCGGGCACCGCGCGAGGCGCCTTCTGGCTGTTCTGCCTCGGCACGTTCCTGTCCGGCTTCTACATCGCCTTCGTGCAGAGCTACCGGTTCGCCGCCATCGACAGCGCAAGCGAAAGCTACAAGGCGCGGGCGATTTCGCTCGTCATGGTGGGCGGCCTGTTCGCAGCCGTGATCGGGCCGCAGACCGTGATCTGGACGCGCGAGCTCACACCGCTCTATCCGTTCGCGGCGAGCTTCCTCGCATTGTCCGGCCTTGCCCTGCTGGCGATGCTGGTGGTGTCGCTGCTCAATGCGCCCGCGCCGAAGAAGCAGGTCTCCGGTGGCAGGCCTTTAGGCGAGATCATGCGCCAGCCGCGCTTCATAACCGCCGTCATCTGCGGACTGATGAGCTACGGGCTGATGACATTTCTGATGACGGCGGCGCCAATGGCCATGGTCGCCTGCGGCCACAGCATCGGCGAGGCCGCGCTGGGCATCCAATGGCATGTGCTGGCGATGTTCGCGCCGAGCTTCTTTACCGGTGACCTGATCAACCGCTTCGGCAAGGACAGAATCACCGCCGCCGGCCTTGTGATGATCGCGGTGGCTGCGGTCGTGGCACTGTCCGGCCTGACCGTGGCGCACTTCTGGATCTCGTTGATCCTGCTCGGCGTGGGCTGGAATTTCGGTTTCGTCGGCGCGACCTCGATGGTGACTGACTGCTATCGACCCGAAGAACGGAACAAGGTGCAGGCCGCCAATGATTTCCTTGTGTTTGGCGCGGTCGCCATGGCGTCGCTCTCGTCGGGTAAGCTGTTGCACATCGGCGGCTGGGACATCGTCAACTGGGTGGTGTTCCCCGCCGTTGTAGTGGCGCTGCTGATGGTGGCGATCCAGGCCAGAAGCCGGCCGGTGCTGGCAGTCTGACGCGGCTCACGCACGAAACGCGACCGATCCTTGCCGCCAGAAGGCGTCTCAGACGAATTCCCGGTTTTACATTTCGTTTAAAGTTTGGCAGACACGCGGCACTCGTCTGAGAAGGCGCTGCCTGTTCGTGCCATTGGCGCGGCATGGCGCAGCAAAGCCGTCTCACAGCAAAAAACAGGGATGGAAATCGCCATGAGCCCACTGCTCATCATCATCGCACTTGGAGCGACCTCGCTCCTTTATGGAATCTGGGCCTACCTCGATGTCATGAAGCGTGACGCTGGCAACCAGCGCATGCAGGAAATCGCCGGCGCGATCGCCGAAGGCGCGCAAGCCTATCTCAAGCGCCAGTACATCACTATCGCAGGCGTCGGCATCGTGCTGCTGATCGGGCTCTGGTTCCTGCTCGGCAAGGAGGTCGCCTTCGGCTTTCTGATCGGTGCGGTGCTGTCCGGCCTCGCCGGCTTCATCGGCATGAACGTCTCGGTGCGCGCCAACGTGCGCACGGCGCAGGCCGCGACCCAGTCGCTGGCCGGCGGCCTTGACGTGGCCTTCAAGGCCGGCGCGGTGACCGGCATGCTCGTGGCGGGCCTCGCCCTCCTCGGCGTCGCGATCTACTACGGCATCCTGACCGGGCTCGGCCATTCGCCCTCCAGCCGCATCGTCATCGACGCGCTGGTGGCGCTCGGTTTCGGCGCTTCGCTGATCTCGATCTTCGCCCGTCTCGGCGGCGGCATCTTCACCAAGGGTGCCGACGTCGGCGCCGATCTCGTCGGCAAGGTCGAAGCCGGCATTCCGGAAGATGACCCGCGCAACCCTGCCACGATTGCCGACAACGTCGGTGACAACGTGGGCGACTGCGCCGGCATGGCCGCCGACCTGTTCGAAACCTATGCCGTGACGCTGGTCGCCACGATGGTCCTGTCTGCGATCTTCTTCGCCGGCCAGGGCGCAATGCTCTCGACCATGATGCTCTACCCGATGGCGATCGCCGCGGCCTGCATTGTGACCTCGATTGCCGGCACCTTCTTCGTCAAGCTCGGCCCCAGCAACAACATCATGGGCGCGCTCTACAAGGGCTTCATCGCCGCCGGCGTGCTGTCGGTCGGCGCGATTGCCGTCGTCAACATGTGGATGCTCGGCGGGTTCTCGACCGTCATCAAGACCTCAACCGGCGTGACCTTCACTTCCGGTGCGCTGTTCTGGTGCGCCATGGTCGGCCTCGCTGTCACGGCCATGATCGTCGTGATCACCGAATACTACACCGGCACCGGCAAGCGCCCGGTCGTGTCGATCGCACAGGCTTCGGTCACCGGTCACGGCACCAACGTCATCCAGGGCCTCGCTGTCAGCCTTGAGTCGACCGCGATGCCGACCATCGTGATCATCGCTGGCATCATCTCGACCTACTCGCTCGCCGGCCTTTTCGGCGTGGCGATCGCAACCACAGCGATGCTGGCGCTGGCCGGCGTGGTCGTGGCGCTCGACGCCTTCGGCCCTGTCACTGACAACGCAGGCGGGATTGCCGAAATGGCCGGCCTGCCGAAGGAAGTGCGTCACGCCACCGACGCGCTCGACGCCGTCGGCAACACCACCAAGGCCGTCACCAAGGGCTATGCCATCGGCTCGGCCGGTCTTGGCGCACTGGTGCTGTTCGCAGCCTACACCTCGGACCTGAACTACTTCATCGCCGA
>CALRRR020000014.1:0-97696 GCA_943370645.1 Hydrogenophaga intermedia
GTTGCGCGTCTCCCTCGTCGAGAAATCGATGATGATGGAAGAAGACGCGCGCGAAAGCGAAGAGGCCATGCGCCGAGCCATGCAGATCGGCGAAGCGGCCCGCCATCTCAACCACGCCGTGGAAAACTCCGTGTCCACCGTGCTCGAAACCACGACTTTGCTGCGCGCCAGCGCCGAGCAGCTGCGCGAGGCTGCCGAGATGACGGCCGGCCAGCTGGAAACCGCCACCACCTCCTCCGCCGGCTCGTCCGACAGCGTGCGCATCGCTGCCGCAGCCGCCGAGGAACTCAACTCGGTGATCGCCGACATCTCGCAGCAGATCTCGCAAGGATCGAGCGTGACCGCCGCCGCCGTGACGGCCATGGACACCACCCGCGAACTCGTCGGCGTGCTGGCCACCTCCAGTTCGAGGATCGGCGAGGTTGTGACGCTGATCACCAACATCGCCGAGCAGACCAACCTGCTGGCGCTCAACGCCACCATCGAGGCGGCCCGCGCCGGGGAGGCCGGGCGCGGCTTTGCCGTCGTCGCCCAGGAGGTGAAGCAGCTGGCCAGCCAGACGGCCCGCGCCACCGACGAGATCCGCCGGCAGGTCGAGGAAATGCAGACCGCCACCCAGCAGGCGGTCGGCGCCATCGGCGGCATCGGCGAAACCATCGCCATGATTGACAAGATCACGGTCTCGATTGCCGGCGCTGTCGAGCAGCAGGGCGCGGCCACCCATGAAATCGCCCGTTCGATCTCGGATGCGGCCAGCTCCAGCGCCGAAGTGACCAGCGCCATTGTCGCGGTCGACCGCGCCTCGAAGAAGACCTCCTTCGCCGCCAGCGACCTTGAAGCCGCCGCAGACAGCGTGATGCAGACCGCAGAAGTGCTGCGCCATGCGGTGGGCGAGCACATCGCCAGCATCAAGGCCGCCTGAGCCGCCTCCGGGCCGGACGGGGGCAGCCCGGAGCGCGAAATGCGTTGCCAGGCTTTCCCCGGCTGGGCTAAAGAGCCTTCATGCAAGCCCGCTTCATCCAGGCAGTCCATCGGCACCGCATTGCGCGAATTACGCGCCCGGTCCCTCACGCCTGAGTGCAGGCGCTGACGGGCCGGGTGAACCTTGCCGGGTGACCGTTTCGCCACCAAACCTTGCCACTCCTCCGCCGATGGCCCATGAGATGGGCCCCTGACAGGGCGCTTGCCGGGCTGATCCGGCAGGGCCTTGCCCGGGTCAGAGCCAGCCATCCGCGCCACAGCCGTGAAATGACGATGACCGACACCAGAACCCCCGCTGCGACACCTGCTTCCGCCGAAGCTGCCGGGCGCGACTATTCGCAGACGCTCAACCTGCCCGAGACCGGGTTTCCCATGCGCGCCGGCCTGCCTGTGCTGGAGCCGAAGTTGCTGGAGCGCTGGGCCGCCAACAACCTTTATGGCCAATTGCGGCAGGCGGCGAAGGGCCGGGACCGCTTCGTGCTGCACGATGGCCCGCCCTATGCGAACGGCGACATCCACATCGGCCATGCGCTCAACAAGATCCTCAAGGATCTGGTGGTGCGCGGCGCGCAGATGTCCGGATATGACAGCAACTATGTCCCCGGCTGGGATTGCCACGGCCTGCCGATCGAATGGAAGATCGAGGAACAGTATCGCGCCAGGGGCAAGAACAAGGACGAGGTCCCGGTCATCGAATTCCGCAAGGAATGCCGCACCTTCGCCGAGCACTGGGTCGGCGTGCAGCGCGAGCAGTTCAAGCGCCTCGGCGTCGAGGGCGACTGGGACAAGCCCTACCTGACCATGACCTACCCAGCCGAGGCCCAGATCGCCCGCGAGATCATGAAGTTCTCGATGAACGGCCTGCTCTATCGCGGCTCCAAGCCGGTGATGTGGAGCGTGGTCGAGCGCACCGCGCTGGCCGAAGCCGAGATCGAATATCAGGACTACCAGAGCGACATGGTCTGGGTGGCGTTTCCGGTGAAGGGCTTTCACGTCGAGCATACCGATTTCATGTCGGTATTTGCATCTTGGCGAGACCCCAGCGAGTCAGAGCGTAACGATGCACTTACCGCTGCGGACCTGGAACGGATGGAGAAGTTACTTCTGTCAGCGTCCATCCTCATCTGGACCACCACCCCGTGGACCATCCCCGGCAACCGGGCGATCTCATTCAACAACAAGATCGGTTACGGCCTTTATGAGGTCACGGTGGCCGAGCGCGATTTCGGCCCGCAGCCGGGCGTGCGCTACATCCTCGCCGATAAGCTGGCGGAGACCGTCGCCGGGCAAGCGAAGGTCAAGTTGGAGCGGCGCATGGGTGTTTGGAGCGAAATGTTGAAGGTTCTCACCTGCGCCCACCCCCTCGCAGGCCACGGCTACGACTTCGACGTCCCCCTGCTCGACGGCGACCATGTCACCGATGATGCAGGCACCGGCTTCGTGCACACCGCGCCCGGCCATGGCCGTGAGGATTTCGACATCTGGATGCGGGCGGATACGCAACAGCGGCTGCGTGCCCAGGGCATCGATACCGCCATCCCCTACACGGTCGATGCCGATGGCAGCTACACGAAGGCCGCGCCCGGCTTTGTCGGCGAGCAGGTCATCACCGACAAGGGCGAAAAGGGCAAGGCCAACGAGGCCGTGATCGCGGCGCTCATCGCCGCTGGCAACCTGTTCGCGCGGAGCCGCCTCAAACACCAGTATCCGCATTCATGGCGCTCCAAGAAGCCGGTGATCTTCCGCAACACGCCGCAATGGTTCATCGCCATGGACAAGCCGTTCATGGCTGGCCAGACCCTCCGCGAGGCCTCGCTGGCCGGCATCAAGGCCACCCAGTGGGTGCCTGCCTCCGGCGAGAACCGCATCCGCGGCATGATCGAGGCCAAGCCCGATTGGGTGGTCTCGCGCCAGCGCGCCTGGGGCGTGCCGATCACCGTGTTCGTGGCGAAGCGCGACCTGCCGGCCCATGGCCTTCGCGAGGGCGACATCCTGCGCCATGAACAGGTCAATCACGCCATCGGCGAGGCGTTCGAGGCCGATGGCGGCGACGCCTGGTTCGCCAGCGCCGATGGTGCGCGCTTCCTCGCGCCGTTCGGGTTCGATCCTGCCGATTTCGAGAAGGTCAACGACGTGCTCGATGTCTGGTTCGATTCAGGCTCGACCCACGCCTATGTGCTTGACGATGCCATCCATTTCCCCGATCTGGCCGGCACAAGGCGCAAGGTCGACGGCGGACGCGATACCGTGATGTATCTCGAAGGCTCGGACCAGCATCGCGGCTGGTTCCATTCCAGCCTGATCGAGAGCTGCGGCACGCGCGGCCGGCCGCCCTTCGACGTGGTCCTCACCCATGGCTTCACCATGGATGAGAAGGGCCAGAAGATGTCGAAATCGCTGGGCAATGTCGTGGCGCCGCAGAAGGTCATCGCCGAGTCCGGCGCGGATATCCTGCGCTTGTGGGTCGCCTCGGTCGATTATTCGGATGACCAGCGCATCGGTCCTGAAATCCTCAAGACGATGCAGGAAACCTACCGCAAGCTGCGCAACACCATCCGCTGGATGCTGGGCACGCTGGCCCATTTCAGCGAGGCGGAGCGGGTCACGGACACAGCCTCGATGCCGGAACTGGAGCGGCTGATGCTGCACCGGCTGGCCGAACTCGGCGAGGCCATCCGCGCGGCCTATGCCGCCTACGACTACAAGAAAGTGGTCTCGCTGCTGTCGCAGTTCATGACGGCGGACCTTTCCGCCTTCTATTTCGACGTTCGCAAGGACGCGCTCTACTGCGATCCGGCCTCCAGCCATGTCCGCCGCTCGGCCCTGACGACGGTCGATCACATCTTCCGCTGTGTCAGCATCTGGCTGGCCCCGATCCTGGTCTTCACAGCTGAGGAAGCCTGGCTCGAACGCTATCCGGACCAGAAGGAGGGTGTCGGCTCGGTCCACCTCCAGACCTTCCCGGACCTGCCCGCCGACTGGCGCGACGAGGCGCTGGATGCGCGCTGGGAGGCCATCCGCAAGGTGAGGCGCGTCGTCACCGGCGCGCTCGAACTCCAGCGTGCGGCCAAGACCATCGGCTCGTCGCTCGAAGCTGCACCATCCGTGTTCGTCACCGATCCTGCCCTCACGGCGGCGCTGGCCGGCGTCGATCTCGCCGAGATCAGCATCACCTCGGCGATTTCCGTCACGACCACCGAGGGGCCAGCCGAAGCCTTCCGCATGTCCGAAGTGCCGGGCGTCGCAGTCGTCGTCGGCAAGGCATCCGGCATCAAGTGCGCCCGCTCGTGGAAGTATTTCGATCCGGCCACGGCTGATCCGGCCTATCCCGATGTCACCCCGCGCGATGCCGAAGCGCTGCGCGAGCGCGATGCGAAGGCCGCATGAGCACGCCCCCGGACACGCATTCTGCCGACACGCCCGCTGCCGCGCCTCCCGGCGCGTCGTCGCCGACGCGGCTCGGCACGGTGCTGGCGGCTGGCATCTTCGTGGCCGACCAGATCAGCAAGCTCTGGATCCTGTTCTGGATCCGGCTTGAGGATACAGGCCCCTGGGTGCTGGCACCGTTTCTCGAATTCGTGATGGTCTGGAACCGGGGCATTTCCTACGGCCTGTTCCAGCAAACCAGCGATCTGGGCCGCTGGGCGCTGGTTGCCCTGTCCATCGCTGCCTCGGTCTGGCTGTCGCTATGGCTCAGGCGCGCCAACCGCCGCGGCGAGGCGATCGCCCTCGGCCTGATCATCGGCGGCGCGCTCGGCAATGTCATCGACCGGATCGCCTACGGAGCCGTTGCCGATTTCGTGCACCTGCACTGGGGCGATTGGAGCTGGTATGTCTTCAACATCGCCGATGCCGCCATTGTTGTCGGCGTCATCGCTCTGATGTATGACGCTGTCTTTGAGGATCGCGCGGCAAAGGAGGGCTGACAGGCTCCGTTTGACGCGCGCACATCATCCGGTGCCGCAAGCTTGCCGTTTTTCCGGTGCAGTCAGCGGGTCCGGACCAGTCATCTGGTCGGCAGGCAGGGGCACGCGCCACGGCCTGACAACGACGAAAAGGGTTGCGCACCATGGTCAAGGCTGTTCGCAAGGGTCTGGCATTCGCTCTCGGTCTGGCATTCGCCCCCGCTCTCACCGTTCCGGCGGCCCAGGCGCAGACCGGCGATCCGCTGATTTCCAGCGTGCTGTCGACACTCGGCCTCACCGCGCCTGACAAGCCCGACATCAACTACCGCGACCGCCCGCCGCTGGTGGTGCCACCCCGCTCGACCCTGCCGCCGCCTCAGGAAGGCCGTCGCAGCGCCGGCAACTGGCCGAATGACCCCGACAGCGCCGAAAACCGCCGCGCACGCTCGGCAGCGGCTGCCGCCGACATGGAAACCCGCATTCGCCGCAACGATACCGGCTCGCGCATCGATGGTGCCGACATGAACCGTCGCGGTGGCCGCGCGGTGGCAAACAATCCGGCTAGCTCCGGTAGCGAAACCTACCAGTTCCTCGACGTGATGGCTCAGGACGCCCGCCGCGCCTCGCAAACGGCGGAAGTGCCGGTCGGCACCGAGCCGCCCCGCCGCTTCCTGACCGAGCCGCCGACCGGGCTTCGCGCCTCGACCGCGCGCGTCAAGGCGACGACGGAAGTCGTGGAGCGCGACGAGGACCGCAGCACCGCGCGCACCTTCATCGACCAGCAGATCGCGCGCTGATCCCGGCTTGCGCCAGACATTCTGGCGCACTCGTCATTTTGCCATCGAAGCACTATCTGCCATACCAACGTCCTCGAATCCGTGCCGCCCCTGCGGCATGGCCAGGACATCAACCGATATGGCCCGGACAGTGACAGCACACAGCACAACCACGTCGTTCAAGCTCGACAATGGCCTGCAGGTCGTCGTCATTCCCGACCGTCGTGCCCCGGTCGTGACCCACATGGTGTGGTATCGCAACGGCTCGGCCGATGATCCGGCCGGCAAGTCGGGCATCGCGCACTTTCTCGAACACCTGATGTTCAAGGGCACGGCGAAGTATCCCGCCGGGGCCTTCTCCAAGCAGCTTGCGGCGCTGGGCGGGCAGGAGAATGCCTTCACGTCTTATGACTACACCGCCTATTTCCAGCGCGTCGCCAGGGAGCATCTGGCCGCCGTGATGGATTACGAGGCTGACCGCATGACAGGCCTTGCCTTCGATGATGCGGTCGTCGCCCCTGAACGCGATGTCGTGCTTGAGGAGCGGCGCATGCGGGTCGATGCCGACCCCGGCGCGCAGCTCTCCGAGGAGATGACCGCGGCCCTGTTCATGCACCACCCCTACGGCCTGCCGATCATCGGCTGGGAGCATGAGATTTCCGATCTCAGGCACGCCGATGCCTTCGCCTACTATCGCCGCTTCTACACCCCCGACAACGCGATCCTCGTCGTCGCCGGCGACACCGACGATGCCGAGGTGCGCCGTCTGGCCGAAGCCAGCTATGGCAAGGTCGCGCCCACCGGCGCCGACCCGCAGCGCCGCCGTCTGGCCGAGCCGCCGGCCCGCGCGGCCCGCAGTGTCACCGTCAGCGATGCCCGCGTGCGCCAGCCGCTGCTCTACCGGCAGTTCGTCGCGCCCAGCTATGGCAACGCCACGGGCGACGAGGCCTTCGCGCTCGATCTGGCGCTCGACATCATGGGCGGCGGCGCGACCTCGCGGCTATACCGCGATCTGGTGGTGGAGCGCGAAATCGCCTCCAATCTTGGCGGTTCCTACTGGGGCTCGATGCTCGATTCCGGCCGGATTTCGTTCAGCGCCGTGCCCAACCAGGGCGTCAGCCTTGATGTTCTGGAAACTGCGCTCGGCGATGCGATCAAGCGCTTCCTGGATTCAGGTCCGACCGAGGCCGAAATGCGCCGCTCCCGTACGCGGCTGGTCGCCGACACGATCTATGCCCGTGACAGCCAGTCGTCGCTGGCCCGGCTCTACGGCTCGTCGCTGGCGGTCGGTGACACGATCGAGGACATCGAGCGCTGGCCCGAGCGGCTTGAGGCGGTCAGTGCCGAGGCCGTGACACAGGCGGCGCGCACCCGCATCGACCTGAGGCGCGGTGTCACCGGGCGGCTGACCAGCGCCTGACATTGCCCGCGCGGCTTGCCGCCTTCAGCGCCGCGCCCGCGGCGCATCTGCCCTTTCCAGGGATCGTTCCAAAGGATCGTTGCCATGACCGCGTCCGTGATGACAGGCCCCCGCATCACCACCGTCACCGCCAGCTGCGGCGTCAGCGCCTGGCTGGTCGAGGACCGCAACCTGCCGGTCATCGCCTTCGATTTTGCCTTCCTGCACGGGGCAAGCCATGATCCCGCCGGCAAGTCCGGCGCGCTCAACCTCGTCTCCGGCCTGCTCGATGAAGGGGCAGGCGATCTCGATGCCGAGGCGTTCCAGAACGCACTGGCCGATCACGCCATCGAGTTGTCCTTCTCCGCTGATCGCGACGACTTCCGGGGCGCGCTCAAGACCCTGTCGCAACACAGGGCCGAAGCCTTCCGGCTGCTCGCTCTTGCCTTGCAGAAGCCGCGCTTCGACGACGATGCCGTGGCCCGCGTCAAGGCCCAGATCAGCGCCGGCCTGCGCCGCGAGCAGCAGGATCCGGACTCGATCGCACGGCGCGCCTTCTCTGCTGCTGGCTTTAACGGCCACCCCTATGGCCAGCAGCCGCGCGGCACGCTCGAAACGGTCGCAGCCACCACCGCTGCCGACCTCAAGGCACTGACGGCGCAGATCTTCACGCGCAGTGCCCTCAAGATCGTGGCCGTCGGCGATATCGGGCCGGATGAGCTTGCGGCCTTGATCGATCAGGTTTTCGGGCCGCTGCCGGCCACATCGGCGCTTGAGCCTGTGCTGCCAACCACGCTCGGCAATCTCGGCAAGGTCGAGATCATCACGATGGATGTGCCCCAGACCGCGCTGCGCTATGGCGCGCCCGGCCTGTTCCGCTCCGACCCCGATTTCATCGCGGCCGAGATCGTCAACCATGTGCTCGGCGGCTCCGCCTTCACCTCGCGCCTGTTCATGGAAGTGCGCGAGAAACGCGGGCTGGCCTATGGCGTGTCGAGTTCTCTCGTGCCGCTGCGCCATGCCGCCTTCCACGCCGGCGGCACGGCCACCAAGAACGACCGCGTCGCCGAATCGCTGGAGGTGATGCGCGCCGAGATGCGTTCGCTGGCGCTGCATGGCCCCACCGAGCAGGAACTGGCCGAGGCCAAGGATTACCTGATCGGCTCCTTCCCGCTGCGTTTTGATACGTCGGCCAAGATCGCCAGCCAGTTGCTCTCCTTCGCCATCAACGGGCTGGAGATCGACTATACGGTCCGGCGCAACGATCTGTTCCGCGCTGTCACCATGGCTGATGCACGGCGGGCTGCCGAGCGGCTCTATGCCGAGGACCGCCAGCTCGTGGTCGCCGTCGGGCAGCCGGTCGGGCTGGTCTGAGGCGCCCACCGTGGCTGTGCGCCGCCTCGATCAGGTTCTGGTCGATCAGATCGCCGCTGGCGAGGTGATCGAGCGGCCTGCTGCAGCGGTCAAGGAACTGGTCGACAACGCGCTCGATGCCGGGGCCTCCGCTATCGAGATCACCATCCTCGCAGGCGGCCGGCAACTGATCCGTGTCGTCGATGACGGGGCGGGCATGTCGCCGGAAGACCTGGCGCTCTGCGTCGAGCGGCATGCCACCTCCAAGCTGCCGACCGGCGATCTCTCCGCCATCCGGACACTGGGTTTCCGCGGCGAGGCCTTGCCGTCGATCGGCTCGGTGGCCCGGCTCGACATCGTCACGCGGAATGCAGCCAGTCCCGCAGGTTCGGCCATCACGGTCACGGCCGGCGAGAAGGGCCCTGTCAGGCCGGCAGCCTCCGGCCAGGGCACGCGCATCGAGGTCACGGACCTGTTCTTTGCCACGCCCGCCCGGTTGAAATTCCTCAAGTCCGACCGCTCCGAGGCGCTTGCCGTGGCCGAGACGGTGCGCCGCATCGCGCTGTGCCACCCCCAGGTGCGCTTTGCCCTGTCCGGCGATGGCATCACCCCCGTGATGCTGCCCCGCGAGGCGGACGGGGAGGCCGGCCGGCTGGCAAGGCTCGCCCGCATCCTCGGGCGCGACTTCCCCGACAATGCCGTGCCGGTCGATGCGGCGCGAGAGGGGCTGCGCGTGCATGGCTTTGCCGGCCTGCCGACCTTCCATCGCAGCAATGCGCAGGGCATCCATCTGGCCGTCAACGGCAGGCCGGTGAAGGACCGTCTGCTGCTGTCGGCGGTGCGCGGCGCCTATGCCGATGTGCTGGCCGGCGACCGCTCGCCGGTGATCGCGCTCTCCGTCGAGTGCGCGCCCGATCTCGTCGATGTCAACGTCCACCCGGCCAAGGCCGAGGTGCGCTTTCGCGATGCGGTCCTCATGCGCAGCCTCGTCATCCAGGCGGTGCGCGAGGCGTTGGCGCGGGCCGGCCATCGCGCGGCGACAACCGGCGGCAGTCGCACGCTCGATGCCATGCGCGGGTTGTTGCAGCCGTCAGGATTTCCGCCGTCATCAACGCCGGTCAGCTTCGGTTGGAATGGCGGCGCAAGCCTCGCCACGGCCAGCGGCCTCGGTGAGGCGCGGCAGGCTGCCTTCGAGGCATTCAGCCAGCGGTCTGCCGATCTGAGGGCCGATGCCGCGCCCGAGCCTGCCGACCGGGTGGCGAGGCCGCTCGGGGCCGCACGCGCCCAGTTGCATGGCACCTACATCGTGACGCAGACCGCCGATGGCGTCGTCATCGTCGATCAGCATGCGGCCCATGAGCGGCTGGTCTATGAGCGCCTCAAGGCCGCCCGCGCCAGCCATGGCATTGCCCGCCAGATGCTGCTTGTGCCCGAGGTGGTCGAGCTTGACCCCGTCGATGCCGATCGCATCGCCGCCGCTGCGGGCGATCTCGAAGGGTTGGGGCTGGTGGTCGAAGCCTTTGGCCCCGGCGCGGTTCTGGTGCGCGAGGCTCCCACCGAACTGGCCGGCGGCAACCTGCGCCAGCTTGTGCTCGACGTGGCCGAGGCGCTGGCCGGTGAGGATGGCGCAGCCAGCCTGTCAGTCCGGCTCGATCATGTGCTGGCCACCATGGCCTGCCACAACTCGGTGCGTGCCGGCCGGCGGCTGGCACCCGAGGAAATGGACGCGCTGCTGCGCGAGATGGAGGCCACGCCCTTTTCGGGCCAGTGCAACCATGGCCGCCCGACCTATGTCGAACTCAAGCTCGGCGATATCGAACGGCTGTTCGGGAGGCGTTGAGGCCGCCCTGCCTCAGCCGGGCACGACCATGTCATGCGCGAACTTCAGGGCAATCGCCAGCGCCGACACCGCTGTTGCCAGCGCCGCGCGGCGGTTCAGCAGTTGCGAGCGGTTCATGGCGATGACGATGCGGTTGAAATCCTGCGCATCGATCACTTCCGTCAGGCTGATGCGGCGCACCATGTTGCCGCTGGCCTTCCACCACAGGAAGGCGGCCACCAGCGCGCTGATCAGGGCAAGGCCGTCGAGGATCGAGGTCAGCATGGGGGAGGGCTTTCCGACACAGGTCTGTCAATCGAGCTTCAGGAAAACAACCTGCGTCTCGCCATAGGCACGGCGATCCATCTGTGTGAATCCGGCGGGGATTTCAAGCGCCGCCGCAGCAGCCTCTTCCCAGATCGCCAGCGCGCCGGGGTTGAGCCAGCCGCCCGCCAGCGCCGAGGCGAGCGCCCGTTCGCCGAGGCCCTTGCCATAAGGCGGATCGCAGAACACCAAATCGAACGGCTCCATTCCCGCTATTGCACCAAGCCGCGTGGCGTCGCGGCGGTAGATCCGGGTCGTGCCGCCGAGGCCGAGTGCCTCCTGATTGCCCCGGACCAGGCTGCGCGCCTCCATCCCGTCATCGACGAGCAGCGCAAAGCTGGCCCCGCGCGACATCGCCTCGAATGAGAGCGCGCCTGTGCCGGCGAACAGGTCGAGCACGCGGCCTCCCTCCAGCGTGATCTCCGGATCATGCGCGAGGATGTTGAACAGGCTTTCGCGCAGCCGATCGGAGGTGGGCCGGATCGCCATGGCTCCCGGCTTCGGCCCGAGCAGCGCACGCCCACGCAAGGCTCCGCCAACGATGCGCATGGCCGCCCCGGTCAGAAGCGCGGCTTGCGCGGCCCGCGCGGTTTGTCACCGCCCGAGCCGCCACGATCCGGTCCACCACGCCCGCCGCCCGGCGGCCTGCCGCCAGAGGGTCGGCCACCAAAGGGCTTTGCCCCGAAGGACTTGCCGCCGCCGCTTCTGTCACCGCCACCCCTGCCGGGGGCCTTGCCGCCAAAGCCGCCGGCCCTGTCTGCCCGTCCTTCGGCCCGTGGCGGCCGGTCGGATGCATCACGCCGTGGAGGGCGGTCGTCGAACTCCCTGCGCGGACCACGGTCGCCCTCGCGCGCCGGACCGCGCGGCGTGTAGGGCCGGTCACCATCGCTCCGCGGTGGCCTGTCGCCAAAAGCGCGCCGGGGCGGGCGGTCGCCATCCTCGCGGGGGCGGCGGAAAGGCTTGTCGTCCGCGCCGGGAGGGGCGAAATCGGCGCGCGTGTAGCGCGGCTTGCGCGGCACATCCGGCGACGCGCCGGTGAGGCGCTCCACCGTGACGCGCCGGCCCTTGGGGTCCTCGATCGGCTTGGCGCGCACCCGTTCACGGCTGCCATCGGCCTCGCGGCTGGCCCGCTCCTGACGCGGATCGGCACCACGCCTCGGGCCGGTCCGCTTGGGCTTCATGCCGGCGGTGTCCTCGTCGCGCCAGATCGCGCCGCGGCCTTCCTCGGCCCTGAGCAGGATATCGCGCGGCGCATCGCCGGCCTCCTCGCGGGCGCGGTGATAGGCACCTTCGCGGCGCGGCCTGGCCGGCTTGTCGTCGCCGGACTCCTGCCGGCCAAACCCGCGTGCCGGCGCTTCCCGTCGTGGCCCGCGCTCGTCGAAACGTGGGCGCTCGCCGCGTGCCTCGCGCCCGCCGCGCTGTGGCCGCTCGCTGCGGTCCATTTCGTGTGGATGGGGGCGGTCCAGCCGGTTCTCGCCGCGCACTGCCGCGTCGAAATCGGCCCCGGCAATCGCCGCAAGCTGCTCGCCGAGCTGTTCGCGCAGCACGCGCGTGCGCACCTCCTCGACCTCGCCCTCGGCCAGGTCGTTGAGCTGGAACGGCCCGAACGAGATGCGGATCAGCCGGTTCACGATCAGCCCGAGATGTTCGAGCACGCGCTTGACCTCGCGGTTCTTGCCTTCGCGCAGATCGACCGTCAGCCAGGTGTTGTCGCCCGTTTCGCGGTCGCGCGTGGCCACCACAGGTCCGAAGTTCTCGCCGTCGATGGTCACGCCATCGCGCACGGCATCGAGCTTGTCCTGCGTGATCTGGCCATAGGCACGCACGCGGTAGCGCCGCAGCCATGCGGTCTCCGGATGCCCGAGCACACGCGCCAGCCCGCCATCATTGGTCAGCAGCAGCAGGCCTTCGGTGTTGATGTCGAGCCGGCCCACCGTGATCACGCGGGGCAGATCCTCTGGAAGCGCCTCGAACAGCGTAGTGCGACCTTCGGGGTCATGGTTGGTCGACACCAGCCCAGATGGCTTGTGATAGAGCCAAAGCCGCGTGCGCTCGCGCGCCGGCAAGGCTTCGCCGTCGATGGTGATCCGGGCCGTGGGCAGCACGTCGAGGGCAGGCGAAGCGATGCGCTCGCCGTCGACCGTGACACGGCCCTGCTCGATCATCTCCTCGGCCTCGCGGCGCGAAGCGGCACCGGCCCGCGCGATCACCTTGGCGATGCGTTCGACACCGCCGGCCTTCTCGGGCGAGGCCAGCCGTTCAGGGTTGCCACCACGCGGCAGGAAGGGCCGGCGCTCGGGCCGGGAGGAACTGCGCGGCGCATCGCTATCCCGGCGCTGCGGGCGGTCATCCCGGCGATCATCCCGGCGGTCATCCCTTGGCCCGCGATGCGTGCGATCATCACCTTGCCCGCGATGCGGGCGGGCGTCGCTGCGTGCCGGTGGCCCATCGCTGCGGAAACGGCGCGGCGCGCCGTCATCGGCATCGCGGCGTGGCCCACGCGGGCGGAAGCCCTCGCCGGAACGCTCTGCCGGGCGTTCTCCGCGTCCGGACCTCTCGCCGCGATCGGGTCTTTCGCTGCGGCCAGCCCGCCCGGCACCATCCTCGCGCGGGAAGCGCGGCTTGAAGGAGCGCTGGCCGCCATCGTCGCTGCGCTGGGGTCGATCGAAGCGGCTCCCGCCTGGCCTGCCGGTGCCCGAGCGCTCCCGTGCCGGCCCTTCGCCGGCAGCAGGCGCATCGCGGAACCCGCCGGAGCGGCCGCTGCTGCCCGCAGGCTTGAAGCCGCCCCCCTTGAAGCCGCCGCTGCGGGCAGGCCTCTCGCCCTCGTTGCCGCGACCTTCGCTTGTTCCCGAGCGGCCGCGACCTTCTCCTGGGCCAGAGCGACCTCCGCCAAAACCACCGGAGCGCCCGCCCGGCCCCCCGGAACGGCCACCGCCGCCCGGCTTGCGAGGTCCGCGCGGTCCGCGTCTGTTGTCGTCGTCGCTCATGGTCGGGTCACTTTGTCGGCCGTCGTGGTGAAATCGGGTCAGGTCGGGGTCTGCTACGGTCTTGTGGTCCGCCGGGCCTGAGTGTGCGCCGCGCCGGCTCCGGCTTGGCGAACGGATGGATTTGAAGCAAGGTGCCGCAAGACCCTGGCATCCGCCAGCCCGCGCCGGAGGTTCAGGTTGCGGGTTCAGGTCGCGCTTGCCGCGCCGCGCCTGACCGGTCGCGCGTGGTATCAGGGTTTTCGCGCTTTCGCGAGAAGAATCCCCCGACAGGCCCGCCATGACCGTTCGTCCCGCCGTGTCCGACGACCCCGCAAGGCCCGATGCCGCGCCGATGGCCCTGGCGCTGGACGAGGCCAAGGCCGCAGCGGCGCGTGGCGAGGTGCCGGTCGGGGCGGTGCTGGTGCACGAAGGCCGTGTCATCGCCCGCGCCGGCAACCGAACGCGCGAGCTCAGCGACCCCACCGCCCATGCCGAGATGCTGGTGATCCGGCAGGCAGCGGCAGCGATGGGCAGCGAACGGCTGGGCGGCTGCGATCTTTACGTCACGTTGGAGCCATGCCCGATGTGCGCGGCTGCGATCTCGTTCGCGCGCATACGGCGGCTTTACTTCGGCAGCTCCGATGCCAAGGGCGGCGCAGTCGAGAGCGGTGTCAGGCTCTATGCCTCGCCAACCTGCCACCATGCCCCCGAGGTCTATGGTGGCATGCGCGAGGCGGAGGCCACCGCGCTGCTCAAGGCCTTCTTCAAGGAGCGCCGCGAGCCCTGATCGGCGGGGGCCTTTCCGAGCCAGCGGATGCCGCTTTACCGGGCGAGGAAGGCCGGCACGCGGGTCAGCGCATCCTGCCGCGCGGCGGGATTGGTGCCTGCCCGTGCGGTGCCGCTGCCATCGGCGGTGAAGGCAAGATCGCGGCGCTCCGTGACAGGGCGGCCCGGATGGTCGAAATCATGGTAGGCGCCGGGATAGAGCTTGAGGTCGATCGCCTCGCCGCGGGCCCGTGCCGCCTCGGCCAGGGCCTTGCACGGCGCGGCGGGCGTCCAGTCATCCGCTTCCCCGATCATGATCAGCAGCGGCAGGCGGGTGCGGAAACTGCTGGATTCAGCCTGTCCACGGCAGCCCGGATAGAACGCGATGGCGCGGGCTAGGTCGGGCGAGGCATCGCCCGGCTTCCGGTCGCTGCGCACGGCGGCCAGCACCGTCGAGCCGCCATTCGACCAGCCCAGCAGCGACACGGCGCTGGCCTTCACGTCGCCGCGCGCCTGAAGCCAGATCTTCGTGGCCAGCACGTCGGCGACGCGCTCGCGGCTCGGGCGCACGCTGCGGTTGCTGATGCCGCACTGCGAGCCAAGCCCGCGCGAGCGGAAGCTGTCGGGCATCACCACCAGAAATCCGGCATCAGCCAGCCTCTGGCCCCAGTCGGCATGGCGCGCTGTGGGCGAACCGGCCCGGTTGAACAGGCCGCCGCAGCCATGCAGCGCGATGACGGCAGGATGCGGGCCGGGGCCGGAAGGGCGATAGAGCGCCGCCACCAGTTCGACCTCCTCGGCGGGAATGCGCACCATTTCCGGCTGGGCAGTGGCCGGCACGGCAGACAGGCCCAGCGCCAGCACTGTTGTAGCTGCGAGCCGCGTGCGGGCAGGACGCCTGTTGGCGAAAGCGCTTGCCATGCCCTGCCATGGCATGCTTGCAAGGAGGGCAAGTGCCGGGATGGCCTGCACAAGGCGTGCGCGGGCAAACCGCATCAGGCCTGACAGCTGACTGGCCGTAATGTGCGACACGTGTTGTCCGTCTCCCTCGATGCGGGGCGGACCCTAGCCGATCTGGCGGCAAATGTTGAGGCCCTGTGCGATGAACCGGCATGAACCCAATTTTCTCGGCGGGCAGGAAGCGGTCCTGGATTATGGCGATGGCGAATTCGTGGTGCTGAAGCCGGGCCAGTTCGTGCGTTGTGCCGTCACGGGGGCGCGCATTCCGCTGGAGGAACTGCGCTATTGGTCGGTGGATCACAACGAGGCCTACGCTTCGCCCGAGGCCGTGCTGCAACGGGTGCGGGCGCGGCTCGGTCGCTGACGGCCCCTCGCTGAGGCGGGCGCGCGGTTTCTCAGCCGGGCAGGCCGGCGAGCAGCGCATCGAGCGCCGCGTCGCCTTCAGCCAAAGTCAGCGTCACCGGCACCACGACCAGCCGCGCGGCCAGTTCCGGCGGCACTTGCGGGCCAAGGCGCGCCATGTCCTTCTCGGTGGTGGCCACCAGCGCGCCGATGGCAGCGGCATGGGCGCCCAGCGTCATCAGTTCATCAGTGCGGTAGGCTGCGTGATCGGCGACGAAATGCGTGCCCACCACCCGCGCGCCGCAATCGGCCAGCGTGCGCACGAACTTGTCGGGCAGTCCGATGCCGGCCATGGCGATCACGTCCTGCCCGGACAGGCGCGCGGCGATGTCGGCACGCGGCGTCAGCCGGGCCATCAGCACCGGCTTGTCGCCGAGGCGCGCCGCCGCATGCAGCCCCGCCTGTCCATCGCCGATCACGATGGCTGCATCGACGTGGACGCGCTGCTGATCGACCGGAGCGCGGAGCGGGCCGGCTGGAAAGACCATGCCGTTGCCGAAGCCGGTGCCACTTTCGATCACCGCCAGTCTGAGATCCTTGTGCAGCGATGGGTTTTGCAGCCCGTCATCCATGATGATGACACTGGCCCCGGCCTCGCGCGCCAATGCCGCGCCCGCCAGCCGGTCAGGGGCCACGATGGTTCGGGCCACGCGGGCAAGCAGCAAGGGCTCGTCGCCGACATCCGCCGCACCATGGCTGGGGCCGACCATCACCGGCTGCGTCACACGGGCACCATAGCCACGCGACAGGAACATGGGCCGCTCGCCGCGGGCCAGCAGGCGCTGGGCCACGTGCATCGCCACCGGCGTCTTGCCCGATCCGCCCAAGGTGAGGTTGCCGATGCAGATCACCGGCACACCGGCTCGGGCCCCTGGCCTGGCCATGCGCCGGGCGGTGACAGCGCCGTAGACGAGGCCAAAAGGGGCCAGCAGTTGCGCCGCCAGACCGGGCGCGGTGTCCCACCAGAAGGCGGGGGCCTTGATCACGGACTGTTCCTGCCGGGATGGTTCGGCGTGGCACGCCCCTGTGCAAGGCTGGCGCGGGCCAGCAGCGGATCCAGCGCCTGCATCACGCGGTCGGCAGCGCCCCCCAGTTCGGTGACGACGGCCAGGGCCTGCCGCCCCGCCTGACGGGCGCTGCTGGCATGGGTCAGCCAGTGCAACACCTGCCCGGCCAGAGCGCCCGTGTCCATGATCCTGACGGCGCCGCCCACCTCGTCGAGCGAGGCGTAGACATCGGTGAAATTGTGGACGTGCGGACCATGCACGATGGCTGCGCCGAGCTTGGCCGGCTCGATCGGGTTCTGGCCGCCGTGGCTCACCAGCGATCCGCCGAGGAAGGCTACGGGCGCAAGACGGTAGAACAGCCCCAGTTCCCCCACCGTGTCGGCAACGTAGACATCGACAGCCCTGTCCGGCGCCAAGCCATCCGAGCGGCGCGCCGCCGATACGCCCATCTGCCGGGCAAGCGTCTCGATCTCCGGGCCGCGGTGCGGGTGGCGCGGCGCGATGATGGTCAGCAGCTTCGGCAGGCGGTCAGCGATGCGGCGATGGGCATCGATGACCAGTTCATCCTCGCCCGGATGTGTGCTGGCGGCGATCCAGATCGGCCTGCCTCCGGTTGCCCCTTCGAGGAGGGCAAGGCTCGCCAGATCGGCAGGCGGGGGCAGCACGTCGTATTTCAGGTTGCCGCCAAGCGCGATGCGCGGCGCGCCCAGTCGCGAGAAGCGTTCGCCGTCGCGCTGGGACTGCGCCATGATCACGTCAAAGCGGCCGAGCAGCACGCGGGCGAAGCGCTCCTGCTTGGACCAGCGCTGGTAGGACTTGTCGGACATCCGCCCGTTGAGCAGCATCAGCGGCAGGTCGGCCTTGCCCGCCTCGACGATCATGTTCGGCCAAAGCTCGGATTCCGCGATCAGCCCCACATCCGGCTTCCAGTGGCGGAAAAAGCGCCGCATGAAACCGGGCGTATCAAGCGGGATGAACTGGTGGATCGCCGCTGCCGGCAGGCGCTCGGCCATCACGCGGGCCGAGGTCAGGGTGCCCGATGTGACCAGCAGCGTGTAGCCGCGGGCCATCAGCCGCTCGACGATGGGTGTCATTGACACCGTCTCGCCGACGCTGGCCCCGTGGATCCAGACCAGCGGGCCGGGCGGCCTCGGCCTGCCCGGCACAGCCTTGCGCTCACCGAGCCTTGCCGCGTCTTCCTTGCCCTTCTTCAGGCGGTGGCCAAGGATGAGCCCCGCCGCCGGCTGTGCCAGCCGCGTGGCGATGCGGTAGAGCTTGAGCTGCCAGGGGCTCCTGATGGGGCTCTTCATGCGGTGCCCGCCCCGGATGTCGCTGCCCCTGCTGACGCCTTAAGGCGGGCCGACGCCCGGTTGGCCGCGATCAGCGCTCCGCCCGGATCGTCGCGGCCGACCAGCGCGAAGGCCCTCGCATGGACGGCATCGAGCCCGGCCTCCACCGCGAGCCGCGCCGCTTCCAGCGCCGCCGCATCAGCCTCCCGCGCGACGTGGATGGCCTCGCCGACGACGATGCCGCAGCGGCCGAAAGGCAACCCGATCGTGGTGCAATCCCAGTTGCGGGCAGAATGGCGGCGGCTGGTGACCACGGCGACCGGATAGATCGGCCGGCCCGAAACCTGCGCCAGCTTGACGATGCCGATGCCGGCCACGCGGGCGACCTTCGGCACATCAGCTGTAAGGACCATGGTCGTGCCGCTGCCCAGTGCCCGCGTCATGGCGAGGAAGGCGCTGGCACCGCCCTTCTCGCGCACCTTGCGTCCATGGGCACCCGAGCCGCGAATCGTGCCGATGCCCAGTTCGCGCAGCGCGATGGCGTTGAACTCGCCGTCCCCATGCCGGGATACCAGCGAACTGGCCTTCATCCAGTCCGGCCGCCCGAACGGCACCATCAGGTGCTGGCCATGCCACATCGCCACGATCACCGGCAGGTCAGGCCGGACCATGCGCTCGTAGACGCCCTCCGGCTCGATGATCATGCGGTTGGTCCGCTGCACCAGCTTCAGGTAGCCGGCGAGAAGGCGCCCGATAGCCTCCTGCACGAAGGGCTTCTTGAAGATGGCGAGCGCCATGGTCTGATCGGCCTGTGAGGTCAGTTGCCGGGCTTGGCAGGGTCGAGCAGCCTGTGCAGATGCACCACGAAATAGCGCATGTGGGCGTTGTCGACGGTCGACTGCGCCTTCGCCTTCCAGGCCGCGTGGGCGCTGGCATAATTGGGGAACAGCCCGACGATGTCGACCTTGGACAGGTCCTTGAACTCCATGCCGTCGAGATGCGTGAGTTCGCCACCAAACACCAGATGGGGCAATTGCTTGCCGGAGCTTGTCTCTGTCATGGAATCTCCCAATCGTCGCCAAACAGACGCCCCCGATACCCTATCGGATGACGGCTTGCGAGCGTTTTAAGCCGCTCCGGTGCGGCGTCAGACCTGGCTGGTGAAGGGCTCGCGCAAGGCCGTGGCGGCACCCAGCAGGCGGGCATGGAACGCATGCGGCGCGGCCACCAGCGTGGCATGCACCGGCCTGGGCCGGTTGTAGGCGAGGGGCGCGCCATCCAGCCCGCTGACCAGCCCGCCCGCCTCGCGCAGCACGAGGTCGGCTGCGGCCAGATCCCAATCGCGGCTGTCGGGCGAGACCAGCCCGCCATCGATCGCACCATCAGCCACGCGCGCCAGCCTGAGCGCCAGCGATGGCACCTTCGGCTGCGGATCGATGGCCAGATGGCGGCTGACCGCATCCAGCATCGGCTTCGGCCCCGCGATCCGGGGCAGCGCGGCGGTCAGTCCGCTGGCGAGATCGAGCCGTGCGCCGTTGCGGAAGGCACCGCCGCCTGCCGTGGCGAGGTAGGTGACGCCAAGCGCGGGCGCATGGACAACACCGAGGATCGGCTCGTTGTCGCGCAGCAGGGCCACGCAGACGCACCAGTCCGCGAGGCCTGCCATGAAGGCGCGGGTGCCGTCGATCGGATCGACCACCCACACGAAGCTCTTGCCGATCCGGGCCGGATCATCGGCTGTCTCTTCCGAGAGCCAGGCCGCCTCGGGCAGGGCCATGGTGCAACTGACCTTGAGGAACGAATCGACGCTGGTGTCGGCCTCGGTCACGGGCGAGCCGCCCTGCTTGGTCCAGACCCGCGCGGTGGTGGCGGCACCCGGCCTGAAATGGCCCATCGCCATGGCGCCGGCGGCGAGGGCCGCCTGATGGGCACGTTCGGCAAGCTCGGGCAGGCGCGCCAGGGTCGCGTCGGAGAGGGAGGTGTCTGTCTGGCCCGGCGTCGTCATGGCCCTGTTTATGGGCTTCGGTCGGATTCGTGCAAGCGGGATAAGCTTCCATCAAGCATGCGCGCACATTCAAGCGGCGAAACCTCCTCTTAACGCAACACCTTAAGGCCATGGCGACGCGCCTGCGGCATGGTCGTGGCTGTCAGAACGAGGCCGCACCTCTCAAAAAAGCGGCCCGCCTGCAGGGAAAACGAGGCGTCAAACATGGCCAACAATGCGCCAGCATACGGGTCTGGTCGTAACAGGCGACCAGACCCGATCTCGCAGATCGGACCGGGCATTGGCCACGAATCCGGCCACCTCGCGGCGGACCCCGTCGCACCGATGCCATCCGGCTGCATCAGCCTTGATGCGCCCATCGTCCGGATCGAGGGTGTCCGCATCATCCGCAAGGGCTCAGCCTGGCGCGGTGTCGGCCTTCGTCTCCAGAACAACGATCCCGCGTCCACGATCTTCGAGGTGTTCCTGACCGCCGGCGATGGCCGCGATCTGGTGATCGCCGTGCTCGATGAGGACGAGGCCGTGGCCACCTGGCGCAGCGCCGGCAAGGCCACGATGCTGCCCTTGCTGATGCAGGCCGCCGACGGCACCACGAGTGCGCCCTATCCACAGTTGGGCGCGGTGGCGCTCGGCCAGTTCCATTTCCGCCGCCAGCATTCCTTCCTGCGTCATCGCAGGCCGCGTTTCCTGGTGCGCCGCAAGCCTGCCCGCCAGAGCCTCGAACGCATTGGCATCGAAGGCGAGGAATTGTCGCGCGGCACCGTCGTCTGACGGCAGCGCCTCAGAATACGCCGCGCAGCACCGGATCGAGGCACAGCCCCGCGGCCAGCAACAGCCCGGCATCCCGGTTCGACTTGAACAGTGCCAGCGCCTGCTGCGGGCTTGCCCCGCCGATGCCGCTGAGTTGCCGCGCCAGATGCCCGGCGAACAGCGCAAGCCCGGCATAGGCGGCAAGGCCCCCGCCAACCAGCCAGATCGCACCAAGCGCCAGTAACGCCGCCAGCCCATAGCAGATGGCAATGGCCTCCCGTGTGTGGCCGCCAAAGGTCCGGGCTGACGAACGGATGCCCACCACCGCGTCATCCTCGATGTCCTGAAGCGCATAGATCGTGTCGTAGCCGATGGTCCAGAATACTGCCGCCAGATAGAGCAGCAGCGGGGCGAGAGAGAGCGATCCGAACACCGCGCTCCAGCCCACCAGCGCGCCCCACGAGAAAGCGAGCCCCAGCACGGCCTGCGGCATGCCGGTGACCCGCTTCATGAACGGGTAGATCGCTACCACCAGCAGCGAGGCTGCGCCGATGATGATGGTCGCGGGATTGAACTGGAGCAGAACGCCAAGGCCCGTGAAGCACAGGATGCCGAGCCAGATCACGGCCTGCCGCACGCTGACCTCGCCGGCGGGGAGGGGCCTGTTCCGCGTGCGCGCCACATGCCTGTCGAGATCGCGGTCGACAATGTCGTTGAAGGTGCAGCCCGCCCCGCGCATGGCCACCGCGCCGATGGCGAACAGCACCATGTGCCAGAGGTTGGGCTGAGTGTGTCCAGCTCCGGTCGCCGCCAGCCCCGCCGCCCACCAGCATGGCAGCAGCAACAGCCAAGAGCCGATCGGCCTGTCGAGCCGGGCGAGCTTCAGATATGGGCGCAGGCCAGCCGGTGCCCGCGTGTCGACCCAGTTGTTGCGTTGCGCGTCCGGCAAGGCCGCTGGCGCATGGCCCGGCGGCGAGGCTGCCGATGCCCCGGTGACGTCATGGCTCACAGTGCGCCTTGCGGCACCCGCCATGGACCACTGGAGAAGCCATCAACGCCGCCAAAGGCACTATTGCCACCCTGCTGGGCCTGCTGCGCCTGCTGGCGCGCGCGCTGCTCCATCACCGTGCGCTGCCTGGCAGCACCGCAGGCTTGTGCCCTGACCTTGGTGACCTGGCCCTGACCGGCCTTCAGGTTCTCGATGAACTCATCGGGAATCTGGCACCAGTCCTTGTTCTCGGTGGCGAAGGCCAGCGTCTGCGCACCGTTGCTGGCAAGGCTGCCAAACAGGTTGCAGGCCACGCCCGGATCGACGTTCTTCTTGCCCATGCCGTTGATGCGCTTCATGATTCCCTCGCGCTGCTTGAGCAGCACGCCGACGCGCTCGCACACGGATGACTGCGCCTGGGCCGGGCTCGCGCCAAATGCCATCATGGTCGAGGCCATCGCCATCGCCGCGACCAGCCCCATGCATCGTGGTGCCAGACGCCGGGCATTGCCGTTCGCAACTGAGGAAGTCATCACCAAACGCCTTGCCATCATCATGTCCCCGGTCGGTCCAAAGTCTTTGTTGGGCTGAACCCGCCTGCGCCGCCATCCGCCCGGATGCCGCGCTGGCTGCCTGCAGCCCTCGCAATTCCCGATCCTATAGCAGCGCTGGCCGCCACATTCCAGCGCCCGGCACTGATCGGTTCTCATCACGCCCGAAATATGGCAGTCACAGCCCCGTGTCGCAGTGCGCTGGCCGAGGGCCTGACACTGCCGATGCGTTCAAGCGTGCCGCGCTGTCCCGATCAAGAGGCCCCGATGTCACAGCCAGATGCTGCCCGTGCCGGCGTGCCCCCGATCAGCGGCCCCCGGCTGTATGTGGGCTGCGATCTGGCCACCGATGCCAGCATCGGGCTGGATGCAGCCCAGACCAACTATCTGGCCAATGTTCTGCGTCTCAAGGGTGGCGCGTCGGTGCTCGCCTTCAACGGCCGTGACGGCGAATGGCACTGCGCGGTCGAGCCGGCGGGCCGCAAGGACATCGCTTTGCGCGCCCTCGTGCAGACCCGCCCGCAGCCTGCGCCGGGCGATCTTCACTACCTGTTCGCGCCGCTGAAATCGGCCCGGCTCGACTATATGGCCCAGAAGGCGGTTGAGATGGGTGTCAGCCATCTCAGGCCGGTGCTGACCCAGCGCACCCAGGTCTCGCGCATCAAGACCGAGCGGCTCGCCGCCAACGCCATCGAAGCCGCCGAGCAATGCGGCATCCTGCATGTGCCGGAGATCCTGCCCGAGATGAAGCTGGAGCGCGCCATCTCGGCGCTGGAGCCGGCGCGCGTGCTGATCTTCTGCGATGAGGATGCGGCGGTGACGAACCCGGTCAAGGCCCTGCAGGCTGTGCAGGCTGGGCCGCTGGCGCTGCTGATCGGACCCGAAGGCGGCTTCGATCCAGCCGAGCGGCGCTGGCTGGCGGCGCGGCCCGGCACGGTGCGCCTCTCGCTGGGGCCGCGCATCCTGCGTGCCGACACCGCTGCGGTCGCCGCCCTTGCCATCGTTCAGTCCACTTTGGGTGACTGGGGTGTTCAGCCCTGATGCAGGGTCAGACAAAAGCCTTTGCGTTTCAAGCGGTTGTCGAATTGTCGCATGCGCCGTAATTGAGCCTTGTTCAGCGTCAGTCTAGGGTCTCGGAAATCACAGTTGATTGTGATTTATCCCGGCTTCAGATGACGAGGTTCAACGATGAAAAAGCTCAAGAACTATCAATTCGGCATCGAAGAAGAGTATTTTATTTCGGATGCACTGACTCGGTCATCGGTCAGTAATGTATCTCCGCACTTCATTGCAGCCGTTCGTGCCGAATATCCGGTCGAAGTCCAGCGTGAGATGCTGCAATGCCAGCTCGAAGTCGCCACCCGGCCCTGTCTCGAGATGGATGAAGCACGGACCGCGTTGGCCGACCTGCGCCAGGGCCTCTCGGCTATTGCCGGCGAGCACGGCATGCTGCTGATGGCCTCTGGCACCCATCCCAGCGCCAACTGGCTGCACCAGCGCGTCACGGCGGCAGCGCGCTATGACAGGATCATGCGCGATCTTCAGATGGTCGGCTCCCGCAACCAGGTCTGCGGCATGCATGTCCATGTCGAGGTGCCCGACGAGGACCGTCGCATCAGCATCATGGGCCGCATCCTGCCCTTCCTGCCGCTGCTGCTGGCGCTGTCCACCTCCTCGCCGTTCTGGCAGGGCCACCGCACCGGCCTGATGGGCTACCGCCTCGCGGCCTACCGCGAGTTGCCGCGCACCGGCCTGCCGGAGATCTTCGAGAGCGCCGCCGACTACAAGCGCTATCTGGACGTGATGGTGCAGGCCCGTGCCATCGAGAATTCCGGCTTCGTCTGGTGGGCCATCCGCCCCTCGCGCGAGCACCCCACGCTGGAACTGCGCGTGGCGGACAGCTGCACGCGGCTTGAGGACACGATCGGCATTGCTGCGCTCTATCGCTGCCTGGTGCGCCATCTCGATCTCGACACCGGCCTCAATGCCGACCCCTCGGCCTCCTCGCGGGCGATCACCGCCGAGAACATCTGGCGCGCCCAGCGCTATGGCATCCATGCCGGCTTCGTTGATGAGCACAGCGCCAGCATGCGCTCGGTGGCCGATGTTCTCGCCGAAACCATCACGCTGGTCGAGCCCGATGCCCGTGAGCTTGGCTGCCTGCCAGAGCTTTACAGTCTGCGCGACATCCTGCTGCGCGGCACCAGCGCAGATGGCCAGCTGGCCGTGTTCGAGGAAGCCCGCAACCGCCTGCGCCACACCGGCGAGGCGCTGGGTGTCGTGGTCGACTGGCTGGCGGCCGAAACCCGGATGGACCGCAGCATCGCGGCCCGGCAAACGACCGCCGCAGCGGTGATGCTGCACTGATCCGGCGCCCGGCCTTGCGTCAGCGCCAGATCATCAGGCCGGTGAGAGGGCGCCGGCTCGCCCCGGCTTTGCCGCCAATCGCGCGTCGCCACGGTCTGTGAGTTGGCCACGGGCCCGGTCCGGCTGGCCGATGACTGGCCGGACAGGCCGGGCGCATGCTTGCGATGTCGCAAGATGAGCTTGGGCAGAAATGGCCAATGTCATTGCGTTGTCGCCAATTCCTCCATATCTCCCGTGCTCCGGTCGCCACGCGCATCGGGTGACCATGCGCCCGGCGGCGACGGGTTTCCTGTCATCCGCGCCGACCTTGATCTGTCACCGAGACTTGCATGGCACGCGACCAGTCCGACCCCACCCCGCTGTCCTCCCGCGAAGACCTGATCGGCTGGATCGCCAAGGGGGAGAAGCAGCCAGGTGATTTCCGCCTCGGCACTGAGCACGAGAAGTTCCCGTTCTTCGTCTCGGACCTGTCGCCAGTGCCCTATGAAGGCCCGCGCGGTGGCATCCGCCGGCTGCTTGACGGCATGTCATGGCTGCTCGGCTGGGAGCCGATCATGGAGGGCGACCACCCGATCGGCCTGGCCGATATCACCGGTGGTGGTGCGATCTCGCTGGAGCCGGGCGGCCAGTTCGAGCTGTCGGGCGCTCCGGTGGAGACCCTGCACCAGACCCGCGACGAACTGAATGCGCATCTGGCCCAGCTCAAGCAACTCGCAGAGCCGCTCGGCATCGGCTTTGTCGGGCTCGGCCATAGCCCGAAATGGAGCCTCGCCGAGACACCCGTGATGCCCAAGGCGCGCTACCGCATCATGTCGGACTACATGCCGAAAGTCGGGACGCGCGGTCGCGACATGATGTTCCGGACCTGCACGGTGCAGGTCAATCTAGACTTCCGGAGCGAGCGCGACATGGTGCAGAAGCTGCGCGTCAGTCTCGCGTTGCAGCCCATCGCCACGGCCCTGTTCGCGGCCTCGCCCTTCACCGAGGGCAAGCTCAATGGCCTGCGCTCGATGCGCTCTGAGATCTGGCGCGACACCGACAATAACCGCTCCGGCATGCTGGCCTTCGCCTTCGAGGATGGCATGGGCTATGAGCGCTATGTCGACTGGGCGCTCGATGTGCCGATGTATTTCGTCAAGCGCGGCGCGGTCTACCATGACGTCACCGGCGGCTCGTTCCGGGCGCTGATGGAAGGCAAGCTGGCTGCTGCACCGGGCGAACGCGCCACTTTGGCCGACTGGGCCAACCACATGGGCACGCTGTTCCCCGAAGTGCGGCTCAAGCGCTATCTGGAAATGCGCGGTGCCGACGCTGGGCCTGCCTCGATGCTGGTGGCGCTGCCCGCGTTCTGGGTTGGCCTGCTCTATGACGAGGCTGCGCTGGATCAGGCCTGGCAACTGGTCAAGGGCTGGACCGAGGCTGAGCGTCAGGCCCTGCGTGATGATGTGCCGGCCCAGGGGCTTGGTGCCATGATCGGCGGCAGGAGCGTGCACGACATCGCCCGCGATGTGCTGAAGCTGGCGCGCGGTGGCCTTGCCCGGCGCGGCCGGCTCGATCCGCTCGGCTGCGACGAAACCCGTTTTCTCGAGCCGCTCGACGAGATCATCGCCTCCGGCAAGACCGTCGCCGACCGTCTGATCGAGGCCTACAAGGGCAAGTGGCAAGGGTCGGTCGATCCTGCCTTCACGGACTTCAAGCTCTGAGGACGGCTGCCCCGATTCGGACAGTTTGCCCTTTGCGCTTCACCGATTAGAAAGCAGCCGGTCACGCCGGACGCGCAACTTGCTGCGTGTTAACGAATTGCCTACCTTTGGCGGGCACCGTTGCGTTATGGCGACGAAAAAGCGTATTCTGAAGAAATTCTACCGTAGTGAGCGCGGCAGCGTGCCTGTGGAATATGGCATGATCGCCGTCTTCATCTCGATCATCGCCATCGTTGCGCTGACCACGATCGGCAACAGGACCGAAATCCATTTCGCCGGCATCATCCCGGGCCTGACCAAGAAAGCTGATTGAGGCAGCCCCGCCGCTCCGATGGCAGGCCCTATTCGGCGGCCATCGCCGGGCGAAGCGTTGCGAGGTTGTCGAGGCTCTGCACGATGTGGTCGGCGAGGGCATCGATCAGCGGTGACGGATCGCCCAGCGAGCGCACCAGTCCGATCCGGCAGGTGGTCAGCGGCGGAAAACCGTCCGACTGCCCCAGGATGCGCATGCCGGTTCGCACCGCGCTCTCCGGCAACACCGAAACCGCGAGGCCCGCCATCACGGCCGCGCCGACTGCCGTCGAGTTCCAACTGGCATAGAGCACCCGGTAGGCCCGCCCGCTGCGCTCCAGCGCCTCGGTGGCCGACAGCCGCCACGCACAGGTCGGGCGGCCCAGCGCCAGCGGCACCACTGCCTCCTCATGCACCTGATGGCGCGCCGAGGTGACCCAGAGCAGCTGTTCGACCCGCACGATCTCCGCCGATCCATGCCGGTCGACATGGGTGATGATCGCCAGATCGAGGTCGCCCGCAGCCATCCGCTCCATCAGGTTCGGCGTGGGCTCGCACACCACCGTGACCTCCGCCTGCGGGTTCGAGCGCGAGAAGCGCGCCAGGATCTCCGGCAGGTAGCGGTCGGCATAGTCATCCGGCACGCCCAGCCGAACCCGACCCTTGAGATCGGCATCGCTGAAGCTGGTGACGCATTCGAGGTTGAGCCTGACGATCCGGCGCGCATAGTCGAGCACGCGCTCGCCATCCTCGGTCAGTCTGGCGTTGCGGCCGTCGCGCTCGAACAGCGGCCTGCCGATGCGCTCCTCCAGCCGCTTGATCTGCATCGACACCGCTGACTGCGTCTTGTGCACCACATCCGCCGCCTTGGTGAACGAGCCCGCATCGACAATCGCGACGAAGGTGCGAAGCTGGTCGGAATCCAGAACATGGGCCATGACGACTTCTCATCAGTATGCGTGAACTGAAGCATCATATCTATTCGTTTTGATGATTCAAGCCCGGTCGTTATCGTGGTGATCGTTGCCCGCTGTCGGGCAGCCTCAGCGAGGAGGTCGCCATGATCGTTCTGTCATCCGCCCTGTCCGTCTCCCGGGCCACGCTCGGCAGCTTGCGCCGCGTCGCCGGTGCTGGCCTCGTTCGCGTCGGCAAACTGGTGCGCACCCTCCGCAATCGCCACGCGGTTCGCCAACTGGCTGAACTGGACGACCATGCCCTCAAGGATATCGGGCTGACCCGGAACGATGTTCAGGGCGCACTCGCTGCGTCGCTGCTGTCCGATCCGTCGCTGATTCTCGGAGACATCGCCGGCATGGACCATGGCCGCGCCACCCGCGCCGCCACTCATGCAGCCCGCAGGCCAGCCGCCATCGCTCCGCTTCCGGCGGAAGATCGGTCTGTGGCGAAGGTCGCCCGCGGCCTCAGCGCAGCGGCATGATCAGCGCCCGTCCGGCACGCGCCGGGCGGGCCTTGACGTCACTTCTTCAGGAAGGCGTCGAAGATGCCTTGCAGGTTGTTCTGGTACTGGTCCTGCACCTGACGACCTGTGCTGAACATGTTGGTCAGCGCTTCCAGCCCCATCGCTGCCGGATCAAACGAAGCCTGCTGGGGCTGCGGCCGGGCCTGCTGGCCGCCACCCATCATGCTGCCGAGCAGCCCGCCCAGAAGACCACCGAGCCCGCCCTGGGCGCCGCCGGCTCCGGCCTGCGCCCCGCCGCCCATCATGCCGCCAAGCAGCCCGCCCAGCGGGTTGTTGGTCTGCGGCGCGGCCATGCCACCCATGCCGGGCATCATGCCCTGCGCGAGCTGGCCGAGGATGCCGCCGAGGCCCTGGTTGCTGGCCGACTTGAACAGCCCGCCCATGATCATCGAGGCGACCACCGGCAGCATCGATTTCAGCACAGTGGCGGAAACGCCGCTCATCATCGAGGCCTGGTCGGCCACGGCGCGGCTCATCTCCTTGGAGCCGAACAACTGGCCGAGGACCTGGTTGCCCTCCTGCTGGAGATGATCGGGGATGCCATCACCGTTGGCATCCTCGAAGGCCTGCTGGCCGCCCTGCGCGCCGGCCATCATGCCCGCCAGTTGCGAGAGCATGTCGGGTGACTGCGCCTGATTCTGCAGGCCCATCGAGAAGGCCGGCAGCAGCGCTTCGAGCGCACCTTGCGTCTGCTGCGGGGACAGGCCGAACTGCTGCGACAGGTTGCCGACGGCGCGGCCGCCCTGCGCTGCCTGCATGATCTCGAAGAGGTTCATCATTGCTGGAGCTCCTTGCCCGTCGGCGCGCCTCGCCGTTGAGGCCAAGCATAGGCGATGTCGCCCCGGTGCTCAATTGCCGGGTGCCTTGGCCGGGGGCACCCTTTTGCTGCGCGCAGGGGCTTTCAACCCGCCTGCTCAGTCGCCGCCCGCCTTGCGCTCCAGCGCGCCGAGCGTCCGGAAGGCAACGATCAGTGCAGCGATGCCGAACACCGCCCCGCCGGCAGCCATGCCAATCAACGCGCCCTGCGCTCCGCCCAGGCTCGCGCCGAGCCAGACCAGCGGCACGGTGCCGATAGTGGCGCGGCCCCAGTTGAACAGCGTCGAGTAGATCGGGAAGCCGAGGTTGTTGAAGGCGGCATTCGCCACGAACAGCCCGCCAAGCGTCAGCCACATCGGGCCGGACACGACCGTGAACAGCCTGAGCAGGTCTGCCGTCAGACCGGTGACGTGGAACAGCTCGATGAGCTGGTTCTGCGTGGCCATCAGCAGCAACCACATCGGGATGACATAGAGCACGCAGAACAGCGTCGCGTCCTTCAGGGTCTGGCGCATGCGGTCAAAGCGTTTTGCGCCCCAGTTCTGGCCCAGGATCGGCCCTACCGCGCCTGACAGTGCGAACAGCACGCCGAAGGCCAGCGGCACGATTCGGTCGATGATGGCGAAGGCCGCCACCGCCTTGTCGCCGAAGCCCGACATGGTCGAGGCCACGAAGATGTTGGCCACGGGGGTGGCGAGGTTGGTCAGCACGGCGGGCAGGGCGATGAAGCTCGCCAGCCGCATGTCGGAGAACAGGTGGCTGCGCCGGGGCATCGCCACGATGTCGTGCACCATGACCGCGCCCCAGTATCCCACCAGCACGAAGCACACGCGCGAGACCACGGTGGCCCAGGCTGCGCCATCGGTGCCGAGGCCGAAGGTGAAGATCAGCAACGGGTCGAGCCCCGCCGTCACCACACCGCCCGAAAGCGTCACATACATCGCCTTGCGTGCATCGCCGACCGCGCGCAGGGCGCCCGAGAACCCCATGCCCAGCGCCATCAACACGTTCGACGGCATGGCGATCAGCAGGAAGCTGTGCGCCACATCATAGGCTTCCCCGGTGGCACCGAGAGCGCGCAGCATCCATGGCATGGCGGCCAGCATCAGCGCCGTCACCAGCACGGCGCACAGGACCATCAGCGCGATGGTCGAGCCGGCCATCTGGCGAGCGCGGGTGCGGTTGCCGGCCCCGATCTCCTTCGAGGCCAGGGCACTGACCGCGATCAGGAAGCCGATGTTGACCGAGGTCGACAGGAACAGCACCAGCGTCGCGAAGCCGACGCCGGCGGTAGCCGCCGGCCGGCCCAGCCACGAGACGTAGAGCAGCGACAGGAAATCGACGAGGAAGATCGCCATCAGCCCGACCGACCCTGTCGCCGTCATCACGATGACATGGCGCATGGTCGAGCCGGTGACGAACACGGCGGGCGGACGGGTGCCCGTCGGCGGCGGCGTTTTCGCCACAGCCGGGGTCTCGGCGGTCTGGTCTGTCACGAGCCTGCTCCCGCCGTCTGCGGCTGTGTCTGTTCCACCGCAGCGCGGGTTTCCTCGTTGAGGGCGGTGCCGACCTTCTGTGGCTTGACCAGCGGCTCGGGAAGCAACGTGATGCCGGTGCCGCGCAGGAGATCGGGCCGGGCCAGGATGCCATCGGTGGCCTGCGCCTCAAGGCGCTGGAGATCGCGCTTGCGCACGTCGGCCACGATGCCGGCGGCCTCATCCGGCGAAAGCCCGAGCGTCTCCAGCGTGATCCGCCCGAAATACAGCGCGCTCTCGAAGGTCTCGCGCACGAAACGGTCGGCCCCGATGCCCATCAGTTCGATCGCGTGCACCCGGTCGAACACCCTGACGTGCACCCGCGCCTGCGGGAATTCCTGCTTGACGATCTCGGTGATGCGCTTGGCGGCATCGCGGTCATCGACACACACCGCAATCAACCGCGCCTTGCCTGCACCCGCCGCCCGAAGCACATCGAGCCGCGTGCCATCGCCATAGTAGATCTTGAACCCGAAGCGGGCGGCGGACTTGATCCGCTCCACATCCTTGTCGATCACGGTCACGTCGATGCGCTGGGTCAGCATGGTCTGGGTCACGACCTGGCCGAAACGCCCGAAGCCGATGATCACCACCGAGCCGCCAGCGCCATTGAAATCCTCGTCGATCGTGGCGGCGGGGGCGGGGTTGCGCGCCAGCTGCGCGTCGATCAGCTTGGCCACGACCGGGCCGATCAGCATGGTCAGGGCGGCCAGCGCCGTGGCGATGGCGGCGTGTTCGGGTGTCAGCAAGGCCAGCGAGCCGGCCAGCGGCAGCAGCACGAAGGAGAATTCGCCCGCCGGCGACAGCAGCGCCCCGGCCCTGATCGCCTCGGCGGTGGACGAGCAGGAGGCACGGAGAATGCCGGCGGCGACCGCGATCTTGAGCAGCACCAGCGCCGGCGCCGCCAGCGCCAGCAAGAGCCAGTTGGCCGCGACCAGCTTCAGGTCGATCGACATGCCGACGGCCATGAAGAACAGGCCCAGCAGCACACCCCTGAACGGCTCGATATCGGCTTCCAGCTCATGCCGGAAGTTGGATTCGGCCAGCAGAACCCCGGCGAGAAACGCTCCCAGCGCCATCGACAGCCCGACATGCTCCATCAGGACAGCGCTGCCGAGCACCACCAGCAGCGCAGCAGCCGTCATCACCTCGCGCGCGCCGGCCTTGGCCAGCAGGCGGAAGGCGGGGTTGAGCACGTAGCGGCCCGCCAGCACCACTGCGGCGATGGCCGCCAGCGCGAGGCCAACTGCCAGCGCCGCCTTGCCGGCATCACCGCCGCCGGAGGCGCTGGCCGCCAGCGGCAGCAGCGCAAGGATCGGTGCAATCGCCATGTCCTGGAACAGCAGGATCGAGAAGGTGCGCCGCCCATAGTGCTCGTCCTGGTCGCCGCGCTCTTCGAGCAGCTGCAGCGCGATGGCAGTCGCCGACAAGCCCATGGCGATGCCGACCGCCAGCGCGCCCTGCCAGCTCAGGCCCAGCAGCATGGCAATGCCGCCGACCAGCAGCGCGGTCAGCCCGAGCTGGGCCGACCCTGCGCCGAAGATGTCCTTGCGCATGGCGATCAGGCGAGAAGGCTGCAATTCCAGCCCGACGATGAACAGCAGCAGCACCACGCCGATTTCGGCGATGCCGCGAATCGAATCCGCATCGCTGATGACCTTCAGCACCGAGGGGCCGATCACCACGCCGGCGGCGAGATAGCCGAGCACGGCCGACAGGCCGAAACGCCGGAACAGCGGCACCGCAACCACGGCGCCTGCGCAGAAGGTCAGGATCGGCGGCAGGAAACTGGCATGGGAGGCGTCGGCCATGGCGCTGGCGTCCGGAGGTTCGCGTGGGCAGGCCCGCCAACCATATGCCGAGCACCGCCCCGAGATAGGACGTCACGCGGCATTGTGCGAGTCTTTCAAGTGGAAATCGGCAGTCCGAGTTCCGCCAGCCGTGCCCGCAAGGCGTCCGGCCCGGCATGGACATGGCCCATCAGTCCTGCCGCGATCGCCCCGTCCACGTTCTCGGCCCGGTCGTCGGTGAACAGCGTTTCATGGGCGCTGAAACCAAACAGCGACAGCGCGCGGCGATAAACCTCCGGGTCGGGCTTCTGCGCGTTGAACCGGGCCGACATGGTGATCCGCTCGCCGAAGATCGGTCGCAGTTCGGGAAAGAGCGCATCGATGCACTCGCCGGTCAGATGGCCGTTGTTGCTGAGGATGGCGACGGTTGCCCGTTCGCTGATCGCTTTGGCCAGCGCCAGCATATCCGGCCAGGGCGTCATTGCGGCGCGGCGATTTTCGATCCATTGCGCGCGGCTCAGCGAAAGTCCGAGCCGGGAACCAAAGCTTGCGAGGTAATCCTCGGCGCTGAGATGGCCCGCATCGGCCCTGTCCTCAAGCTCCGAATCCCAGACATCGTCCGGGTGCGCATCACCTGTCATTCCTGCCAGCCGGGCAAGCGCAGCCACGCGGCCCGGCCAGTCATAATGGCAAAGCACATCATCCATATCGAACAGCACAAGGCGCGGCGCAGGCATGCCCCCTTGTCGCGGCGCTGCGCTGCGATTGCAAGGGGCGCGGCGGCTCCCCAGTCGCGCAAGGATGCCGGCAACCGGATTCTTGACAACGAACCCGTTGCGCCGAAAGAAGGGGGATGAGTTCGAACCCGCCCCTCCGCATCCTCTTGTGCGCGCCGCGCGGTTTCTGTGCCGGCGTTGTGCGCGCCATCGATGCGGTCGAGCAGGCGCTTAAGCTGCATGGTGCGCCGGTCTATGTGCGCCACGAAATCGTCCACAACAAATATGTGGTCGATGGCCTGCGCAAGAAGGGCGCGATTTTCATCAAGGAACTCGACCAGGTCGAGGACACCTCGCGCCCGGTCATCTTCTCGGCCCATGGCGTGCCCAAGTCGGTGCCGGCGGACGCGGCCAGCCGCAACCTCCTCGCCATCGACGCGACCTGCCCGCTGGTCACCAAGGTCCACCGCGAGGCGGAGATCCACCATCGGCGCGGCCGCCATCTCATCATGGTCGGCCATGCCGGCCATCCCGAAGTGGTGGGCACGATGGGCCAGTTGCCCGCCGGAGCGATCACGCTCGTCGAGACCATCGAGGATGTCGCGGCGCTGAACCCCGCCAATCCCGAGGCGCTGGCTTACGTTACGCAGACGACGCTATCGGTCGATGATACCGCCGGGATCGTGGCGGCCCTGCAGGCCCGTTTCCCGGCCATGGTCGCGCCGCACAAGGAAGACATCTGCTACGCCACCACGAACCGGCAGGAAGCGGTCAAGGCCGTGGCGCCGCGCGTCGATGCCATGATCGTGGTCGGCTCGCCCAACTCGTCGAACTCCCAGCGCCTGCGCGAGGTCGGCGAGCGGGCTGGCTGCCGGCTGGCGCGCCTCGTGCTGCGCGCCGAAGACATCGACTGGGCCGAGTTTTCCGGCATCACGACGCTCGCCATCACCGCGGGTGCCTCGGCACCCGAAGTACTGGTCGAGGAGATCATCGATGCCTTCGCGGCACGCTTTGCCATCGAGGTCGAGACGGTTTCAACCGCCGACGAGAGCGTCTTCTTCCCGCTGCCGCGCGAGCTGCGTCCGCAGGCGACGGCCTGAGCCATGGCCGTCTACACCGATGTTTCCGACGATGACCTCGCCACGTTCGTGGCGCGCTATGACATTGGCGAGCCGATTGCCTTCAAGGGCATTGCCGAAGGCGTGTCCAACTCGAACTTCTTCCTCCAGACCACGAAGGACCGCTACATCCTGACGGTCTACGAGGCCCGCGCCCCGCGCGAGGACCTGCCCTTCTTCATCGGCCTGATGGACCATCTCGCCGGCCACGGCTTCGCTTGCCCGCGCCCGATCCGGATGCGCGACGGCGAGGCGCTCGCCGATATTGCCGGCAAGCCTGCCGCGCTGGTGAGCTATCTGGACGGGCTGTCTGTGAAGAAACCCTCCGCCGCCCATTGCCGCGCTGCCGGCCGGGCCATGGCCCACCTACACCGGGCAGGGGCCGGCTTTGCCATGGCGCGGCCCAACCCTTTGTCCGTCTCCGGCTGGCGCCCCCTGGCTGAGGCCAGCGGCGAGCGAGCCGAGCGCATCTCGCCGGGCTTGAGCCGGCGCATCGCCGACGAAGTGGCCTTCCACGAGGCGCATTGGCCCAAGGGCCTGCCATCTGGCGTGATCCATGCCGACATGTTCCCGGACAACGTCTTCTTCATGATGGGCCGCTGCTCCGGCGTCATCGACTTCTACTTCGCGGCCCATGATGCGCTGGCCTATGATCTGGCCATCGCGCTCAATGCCTGGTGCTTCGAGGCCGATGCCTCGTTCAACATGACCAAGGGCCAGGCGCTGCTGGCCGGCTATGAGGAGGTGCGCCCCCTCGAAGCCGCCGAGGTCGCGGCGCTGCCGGTGCTGGCCCGGGGCGCTGCGCTGCGCTTCCTGCTGACCCGCACCCTCGACCTGCTGGATGTGCCGGCAGGCGCACTGGTCAAGCCGCATGACCCGATGCCCTATGACCGCCGTCTCGCCTTCCATCGCAAGATCGCGCACGCCGCCGAGTACGGACTGGTGCGATGAGCGCCGACAAGGTCGTGGTCTTCACCGACGGTGCCTGCTCGGGCAATCCCGGCCCGGGCGGCTGGGGCGCGATCCTCACCTTCAAGGGCGTCGAGAAGGAACTGAAGGGCGGGGAACAGCACACCACCAACAACCGCATGGAACTGATGGCGGCGATCAGCGCGCTGGAAGCGATGAAAAGACCCTGCCTCGTCGAGCTCCACACCGACAGCCAATACGTCAAGAACGGCATCACGAGCTGGATCCACAACTGGAAGCGCAATGGCTGGCGCACGGCCGACAAGAAGCCGGTCAAGAACGAGGACCTGTGGCGGCGGCTGGACGAGGCGCTGGCCATCCACAAGGTCGACTGGCGCTGGGTCAAGGGCCATGCCGGACACGACATGAACGAGCGCGCCGATGCGCTCGCCCGCGCCGGCCTCAAGGGCGAATAGCGGGGCGGCCCGCCGCTGCGCGCTGCCGGCGCTGCCGGGTTTCGATCAGATGTGATCCAGTGCCGGCTCATGGCTCGTAGATTGTCTTTGCGCACGTCTTCGGGACGGGGAGCTTCCCCCCCGCAGACGGCGACGAGACCGGGAGCCCGGGCGCGGCTCAAGGCCATGGCAACATCCCGCGCTCGCAGGTGCATCTGCCAGGAGGCGAGGATGTCTGAGGCCCAGTCCGTTCCACCCGTGGAGTTTCGTGTGGCCGCCATTCTCGGAGGCGAGGCCTTCGATCGCAAGGATGAGTGGGAGCGCTTCCGCTCGCTGGACGAGGCGCGGCGCTACATGGACCTGCTGGCGAAGCTTGGTCTGGGCTGTGTGCTCTATAGCCTGAGCCTGCAGGCAGGCGTTCCGATGATGGAAACGCTCAGCGAGATCATGCGCATCAACCTGTAAGCCGGCGCGTTCCCCGCTCAAGCAGCGCGAAGCGCGGTAGCGGTGCAACAAGAGCTCAAGCAGTGCGAAGCGCGCTGGCGGTGCGCTCTCTTCTAGTTGCGCCTGCTGCTCCTGAGCAGTCGCGACAGGGTTTCTGCCGGCTTGCCGTCGCTTTGCTTGATCTGGTTGCGACCAGCGGCCTTGGCCGCATAGAGCGCCGTGTCGGCCTGCCGCAAGGCTTCGTCGATGCCTATGCCCTTGGACCAGGCTGCCAGACCGAAGCTGCATGTCAGCGCAATCGGGCCGATCGGGCTCGGAACCGGGCTGATGCCGATGCGCACGCGCGCCTGCTCGATCAGGGCCATGGCCTCTGGCAGGCCCATCGGCAGCATGCAGACGAATTCGTCGCCGCCTAGCCGCCCCACGATGCCATCGACCTGGCTGACAACATCGAACAGCACAGCGCCTGCCTGCTGGATGGCCGCATCGCCGATCAGGTGTCCATAGCGGTCGTTGACCTGCTTGAAGTGGTCGACATCCATCGCCACCAGTGAGCGCTGGAGATGCTTGTCGCCCCACTCGCCGGCTGCGGCAAAGAAGCCGCGGCGGTTGAGTGCACCCGTCAGAGGGTCGCTGTGGGCCAGTCCGCGCAGCATGTCGCCTTCGCTCTGCTGGCGGAAAATCTCGTTGCGCAACTGTTGCTGCTCACGCTCCAGCACGATGTTGGCCTGCTTCAGCGCGGTAATGTCGGCGATGTGCAGCAGCGCGCCGTCGAGGAACGGCGTGACCTGGAAACGCAGGTAGAGCGGCAGTTCCGCTTTATTGGCCAGGATCTCGACCATGTCCTTCCGGCGCTGGACGATGGCCGACTGGACCGCTGTCCAGAGGCTTTCGCTGGACAGGACAGGCCCCGCCGAGCGAAGCAACTGGCCTTCAAGGTTGTCCGAGGGCGAGCCGAGCAGAGCCAGGGACGCCGGGTTGGCCGAGACGATCTGGGCATCAACTGGCACGCCGTCATTATCCCGCCAGGTGCGCAGCGCGATGATGCCATCTGGCAGCACGTTGACCAGCGCCCTCAGGCAATCCTGCTCGAACTGGCGAGGGCGATTATAGACGATGAAGGCCGTGTCCCCGCTCTCCATCCGGACCGGCATCACCAGCCGCTCCCAGGTGTGAACCAGATGCGCCTTGATGGCGCGATGCACGGTGAACAGCGCTTTCATCTCGGCTTTGGACCGCGCATATGTGTCCTCGAAGAAGGCCTGCAAAGGCCCTTCGAAGTCGGCGGTTGACTTGCCCGTCATGTCAAAGTCTGCGACCGAGGCAATGCCGTGCCCGTAGTGCGCATAGCGGTACGAACCCGTGCCGGTCGGCTCCAGCCGCATCAGAAAGGGCGCGTATTGCGGCAACACCGGGATGTCAAAGGCCGCCTGCGAAGGGATGGCCCCATCGCGGTGTGCCGCAAGAAACAGCGCGTGCACTTCGCCAATCTCGCGCGACTGGGCGCGCTCGGCAAAATCGCTGTCATGAACTTCAAAAAAGAGGCTATGAGGCATGATGCGACCGCACGAGAGGATAGCCGCAAAGGCTTGCCATCGTGTTTGTTAACAACGGCTTAAAACCAGCAGCTGGAAAGCCAAGTCTCGCAGATTACATTACGTCATCGGCCCATTATGCAGCCTTAAATTGCGCAAACCCACGCGGTTGTGATGTTTCCTGAGCTTGGCGTGAGGAGATCGGCAGATTACCCAACCTTGGAGCGCGCCGCTCAGAGCATCTTGCGATACTGCAGGAACCCGCTTCGGTCTGCGATGCGATCATAAAGCTGCATCGCCTCTTGGTTGGTCTCGTGCGTCAGCCAGTAGACCCGCGAGCAACCGCCGGCTCGCGCCTCCGCATAGACCGCCTCGATCAGTGCGCGGCCAGCGCCGAGCCCGCGTGCCGCAGGGTCGACGAAGAGGTCCTGCAGGTAGCAGTAGTCCCCGGCCGTCCAGCAACTGGGGTGCCTGATCCAGTTGACCATGCCGACGGCGCGGTCGCCGTCCCAGGCCAGAAAGCCGCCCATCACGCCGCCTTCGGTGCTTAGCCGCGCAAAGGTCAGGTCCGTCACCTCCGGGCCGATGCTGGCCTTGTAGAACGCGAGATAGCCTTGCCACAGCGGCTCCCAGTCGGCGCGCTGGCCGGCTTCGAGAGCCTTGATCACCACACCCATGTGCGCTCCCTCAGCGTCCTTGCGCCAGCCACCCGCGCCATCCCCGCCAAGTCCGGCGGGGCGGCGCGGGTTGCCCGGCAATCAGGCCCCGGTCAGGTCCTTGAGCAGTGCGTCGGCACCGGAAATCTCGGCCTTGCCCGGCCCATCCTCGACGTTGAGCGTCGTGACGACACCATCCTTGACCACCATGGCGAAGCGCTGCAGGCGTGTGCCGAGGCCGAAGCCCGACCCGTCCAGCGTCAGGCCGATGGCCTTGGCGAATTCGGCGTTGCCGTCGGAAAGAAACTCGATCTTGTCCGCTCCGCCGCTGTCCTTGGCCCAGGCGTTCATCACGAACACGTCGTTGACGGCAACCACGGCGATCGCATCGATGCCCTTGGCCTTGATCTCGTCGGCCTTGGCGAGGAAGCCCGGCAGGTGGTTGCGGTGGCAGGTCGGCGTGAAGGCACCGGGCACGGCGAAAAGAACGACATTGCGACCGTTGAAGATCTCCTCTGTGGTCTTGGCGGCAGGACCATCGCTGGTCATCACGCGGAAGGTGCTCTGTGGCAGCCGGTCGCCGATCTTGATCGTCATGGAACTTCTCCGGGTCTGGAAGCGGCGCGAGGTATCGCGCGTGGGAAGGGACAGGGGAGGGCCAGAGCCGCCGCAACGAAGGGCAGCGCTCCCCCTGGGTGGCACTTAGGGCTTGGGTGCCGGAATGTCGAGGTCGAAGCGGATCTCGCTGGAGTGCGGCGCAGCCGAAAGCGTCAGCACCACCGGCAAGAGCCCGGTCGCGTTCTTCGGCTTGTCTTCGATCGGCAGCCTCAGCACCACCTTGTCAGCGTCGCTGCTCAGCGTGGTCGGCGTGCCGAACAGCCAGCCATCCGGTCCTTCGAGGAAGGCATCGTGCAGCGCGGCGCCAGCCGGAACGGCGATCACGAGATCGACCGCCTTCACGCCCTTGTCCGGCACATGGCTGGCGGAGACGAGCCCCGGCTTGTCGTCGAGCTTGCCCGGCTCCTTGGCGCGCGGCACCTGTGCCCGGAAGGCGTCGAGGTCCGCGGCCAGCGGCTGTTCCGCGGCTTCCGGCAGCTTCAGTGTCAATTCGGCCTTGGCCGGAATGCAGATGCGGTCGCAGACAGCATAATCCAGCTTCAGCGTCGCGGTGACGGGCTTGCCCGTGTCGGCGGCGCGCATCACGGCTGGAAAGATCACCCGCTCCTTGTAGCCGATCGTGGTGACACCGGCGTCGACATAGCGCTTTGGCGCCGGCCAGCGCAGCGAAATCGAGCCGACATTCTCGGATGATGTCCAGTCGAACACCGGTGGCACACCGGCGTCTCCGGGCATCCGCCAATAGGTCTTGAAGCCCGGTTTCATGCGGATTTCGATGCCGATGCGGTAGGATCCATCGCCATTGCGCCCGCCGGCGATGAGCCTGACAGCGGAATGGGTGGCCTCCGACCATGCCGACGCGCCATCGCCTTGCTGGGCCCCGAGCGGGGTCGCAAGCACGAGCATCAGCGCACAGATGAGAACGTTCAACCGCATGAAATGTTTCGATAGCGGCATTTCATGACAATTGCGAGGCCTGCTTGCGAGGCCCACGAGGTGTTGAATGCGCGAGCATGCAACGCGGCGACCGGACGGGACCATGCCGGCGGCCACAAAAACCGGTTTCCACTTTCCCGAAGCTTGATCTAGCATGGCCTGATGAAGATCGCCGACGGTGCCAGATCCTCCGGGCGCAGCTATCTTGACGGCCAGTGCCTGATTGCCATGCCCGGCATGCGCGACGAACGCTTCCAGCGTTCGGTGGTCTACATGTGCGCCCATTCGGATGAGGGCGCGATGGGCCTGATCATCAACCGCCGCGCGCCCGATGTGCAGTTGTCCGAGTTGCTGATGCAGCTTGGCATCGTCGACAACGAGCGCGCCATCCGCGTTCGCCCATCCGATGACGAGGTGCAGGTGCTGCGCGGCGGGCCCGTCGAGACAGGGCGCGGCTTTGTTCTGCACAGCGCCGACTATTTCGCCGATGCCTCGACGCTGCCGATCGATCAAGACATCTGCCTGACCCATACCGTCGATGTGCTCAGAGCCATCGCCTTCGGGGAAGGGCCGCGCAAGGCCGTCCTGGCGCTCGGCTATGCCGGCTGGGGCGCAGGCCAGCTCGAAAGCGAGATCAAGGCCAATGGCTGGCTTCACTGCGAGGCCGACCCTGCCTTGCTGTTCGACCCTGCCACTGACACCAAGTATCAGCGCGCCCTGTCCAAGCTTGGCATCGATCAGGGCCTCTTCTCCGGCGTTGCCGGCAGGGCCTGACCGTCTCACCCGCTGATCATCAGGGGGCGGAAGCAACGGTCTTTCAGGCGGCCTTCTCGACCGCGCCCACCAGCCTGCGCGCTTCCAGTGCCGTCATCGGCTCGCCGAAGGCGTAGCCCTGCGCATATTGCGCGCCGATCTGGAACAGCTCGATCGCGTCGGACTCGCTCTCGACGCCCTCCGCAACCACATCCATGCCAAGGTCCGCTGCCAGCGACATGATCGAGCGCAGGATCACCGGCTGCTTGCCCTTCGACATCTGGCGCACGAAGCTCTGGTCGATCTTGATCGTGTCGAAGGGGAATCGTTCGAGATAGGCCAGCGATGAATAGCCGGTGCCGAAATCATCCAGCGAGAGCCCCGCGCCCAGGGCCCTGATCCGGGTCAGCATCTGGGCGGCATATTCCGGGTTCTCCATCACCAGGCTCTCGGTCAGTTCGAGCTTCAGGGTCTGGGGCAGAACGCGGTTGCGGCCCAGCGCCGTCTTGACGTCATGCAGCAGGTCATGGCGCAGCAACTGCCGGCTGGAAATGTTGACGCTGGCGAAAATCGGCGGGTCGACATCGAGCGCGGCCTGCCAGGCCGCCAGCTCCTGCGCGGTGCGCTCCAGCACGAACGCGCCGAGTTCGACGATCAGCCCTGTCTCCTCGGCCACCGGGATGAAGACCTGCGGGCCGATGCGCCCCTCGCGCGGGTGATCCCAGCGCAGCAGCGCCTCGAAGCCGGCGATGGTCCTGTCCTCCAGCCGCACGATGGGCTGGAAGTAGACCTTCATCTCGTTGCGCTCGATGGCCCGCCTCAGATCGCTTTCCAGCGCCAGCCGGTCGCTCTGGTTGGTGCGCATCGTGGGCCGGAAAACCTCGATCCGGTCCCCGCCCTGGCGCTTGGCCTGCACCATGGCCAGTTCGGCGTTCTTCAGCACGTCGTCGCGCTTGGTCAGGACCGTGCCGTCGTAGAAGGCGATGCCGACCGAAGCGGTGAGGAAGATTTCGCGCTCGGCATAAGTGATCGGCGTGTTGACGGCGCGGCGGATCAACTCGGTGAGTTGCACCAACCGCTCCTGCTCACGCTCGGACAGGATGATCATGGCGAACTCGTCGCTGGACACCCGCGCCAGCGTGTCCTGCGCCCTGAGCAGGCGGCCGAGCCGGCGTGCGATGGTGAGCAGGATGGAATCGCCTGCCGACATGCCGACCGATTCGTTGACCTCCTTGAAGCGGTCCATGTCGATGGTGATCACGGTCGGGCGGATGCCCTCGTCGAGCCGCGCCAGACCCAGCGCCGCCTCCAGCCTGTCCTGGAAGAGCTGCCGGTTCGGCAGCCCGGTCAGGTTGTCGTGCACGGCATCGTGCATCAGCCGTTCCTGCGCCATGCGCTCATCGGTGACGTCGGAGATGGTGCCGACCACGCGGATCACCTCGCCATCGGAGCCCATGATTGGTCGTGCCTTGACGTGGTGCCAATGGTAGGGGCCGCTGGCCGCACGCAGCCTGACATCGAGGTTGACCTTGCCGCGCCGGTGCTCGATCAGCCCGGCCAGCGTCATCCGCCAGCTGTCGCGGTCGGCGGGATGCAGATGGTCGAGCCAGCGCCCGGCCTGTCCTTCAAGCGTGCCACGCGGCAGCCCCAGCGAGCTTTCCAGTTCCGGCGAGACATGCACCTTATCGGCGGAGACATCCCAGTCGAAAACCACATCGCCCGAGCCCATCAGCGCCAGCGCCTTGCGCTCGGAATCGGTGATCACCCCCGATGCCATGCCGCCGCCCGCGATCGCATGCTGGAGCACGGTGAAACCGATCAGGATCACGATCAGCACCAGCCCGCCGATCAGCGCCGGGGGCACCAGATCGCGCGTCAGCTGCCCGGACACGGTGAAACCCGCCGCCACCACCCAGACACTGAGCAGGAACCAGGTCGGGATCAGCATGATGGCCCGGTCATAGCCATGGCTGGCCAGATGCAGCACCAGCACGAAACCGACCGCCGCCACAGCCGCGATCGACATCCGCGCCACGCCCGAGGCGATCGGCGGATCGAACACGGCCAGCGCGATCAGCCCGGCAAGGCCGATCAGCCATGCGGCAGTGATGTGGCCGTAGCGCACATGCCAGCGCGCCAGGTTAAGATAGGCGAACAGGAAGACCAGCAGCGTCGCCGCCAGCACGGCTTCTGCACCTGCCCGGTAGATCCGCTCGGCCGTGGGCGACAGCGGGAAGATGCGCTGGAAGAAGCCGAAATCGAGCCCGGCATAGGCCAGAACCGCCCAGGCCAGCGCCGCCGAGGCGGGAAAGATCACCGCGCCCTTGACCACGAAGGTCACGGTCAGGAACAGCGCCACCAGCCCGGCAATGCCCATGATGATGCCCTTGTAGAGCGTCAGGCCGTTGAGCTTCTCGCGGTAGGCATCAGGCTCCCAGAGGTAAAGCTGGGGCAGCCGGGCGGATTGCAGTTCCGCCACGAAGGTGATGGTCGCGCCCGGATCGAGCGTGATCAGGAACACGTCCGCCTCGTTGCTGTCCTCGCGCTCGGGCCGGAGCCCCTGGCTCGCGGTCACGGCCTCGATGCGCGAGGATCCGAGATCGGGCCAGATCACGCCCGAGCCGATCAGCCGGTGGAAAGGCGCCACCAGCAGCCGGTCGATCTGCTCGTCGGAATCGTTCTTGAGCGCGAACACGATCCATTCGGGTCGCGAGCCGGCCTCGCGCGCCCTGACGGCAATGCGCCGCACGATGCCATCCGCGCCCGGAGCGGTCGAAATCTGGATCACATCGCCATCGGAGCGGTTGCGCGTGACGATGTTGGTAAGATCGAGCGCGGGCACATCGACAGGCACGCGCACCGCCTCGATGGCGCTCGCAGCATTGGCCAGCGCCACCAGCGTCATCAGGCTGAGCACGATGTGCTTGAGGATGCTCAAGGGGCGCACGTGATTGCGGAAATCCGGGAACGCTGGACGACGGGTGATCTGCTTAGGCGATGTTGTGCACAACTGCTAGCCAGCCCTGATGGCGAGGGCAAGGCAGCCCGGCCCGCATCACGGCAAGGCGCGTGGATAACCCGGAGCACCGAACCTGCCCGCCATGCGGGCTGTCGCCAGCCCGTCACCGGCGCGGATCGGAGGCAAGCAGCGCATAGAGCAGATGGTCCTCCCAGCGACCGGCGATGCACAGGTATTGCCGGGCAAAGCCCTCGCGCTGGAAGCCGACCCTTTCGAGCAGGGTGCGCGAACGCTGGTTGGTCGGCAGGCAAGCCGCCTCGATGCGCCTGAGGTGCAGGTCCTCGAAGGCATGCCGCGCAACTGCCTTGACGGCGCGGGTCATGTAGCCCCGGCCGGCATAGGGCTCACCGACCCAGTAGCCCATGGTGCAGGCCTGCGCCACGCCGCGCCGCACCAGCCCGAGCGTCACGCCGCCGACTATGGCCTGGTCCTGCGAGCGGAAGATCAGGAAGGCGTAGGCCTCGTCCGCATCGCCCTCGGCGCTCGCGCGCTTGACCCTCTGGCGGAAAGCGCGGCGGGTGAGATCATCCTCGCTCCACAGCGGCTCCCACGGCTCCAGGAAGGCTCGGCTGCAAGCGCGCAAGGCGGCCCATTCCTCAAAATCCTCGGCCATGGGCTGGCGCAACATCACCCCGTCGCCGCGGATCACGGTGCGCGGTGTGGTGTCGGCGGTGAAACGGAACAGGGCCATGGGGGATGACGCTTCGGGGTGGGTCTTGGGCTCGCGCTGGAACGTCAGTGTGCGCCGGATGCGGTCAGGTCGGCAAGCTTCAAATCCGACGCCTTGATCCTCGGGCCGACCATGGCCAGCGTCGGCGGCGATGCCAGCACGCCGAGCGCTGCCTGCCGCACGTCGGCGGCAGAGACGCCGTCGATCCGCGCCGCGATTTCCTTGCGCTCGATCACCCGCCCGAAGGTCAGCACCTGCCGCGCAAGCTGCTCGACACGGCCGCCGGGCGTCTCCAGCGCACCGAGCAGGCCAACCTTCATCTGCGCCCGGGCGCGCTGCACCTCTGCCTCGCTGATGGTCTGGCCGGCATCGCGCAGGCTGTGCATGCAGACACGGACCAGTTCGGGGATATCCTTTGGTGCCGTGCCGGCCCCGATGGCAAACACGCCGGTATCGGTGAAGGCCCAGTGGAAGGCGTCGATGGCATACGCCAGTCCGCGTGCCTCGCGCACTTCCTGGAACAGGCGCGAGGACAGCCCCCCGCCCATCACGGTGGCGAGCACCTGCAAGGGATAGTGACCGCCGCCGGTGAAGGCCTGACCCCGGAAGCCGAGCACGAGATGGCTCTGGTCGGTCTTCAGCACGCGCCGTGTCTCACCGCCTGTATAGCTGGCCTGCCCGCTGGGCCGAGCCGCGCTGTTCTGCCCGCCCGGCAGGGCTTCGAAGGCGGCGCTGGCCAGTTGCACCAGCCGGTCGTGATCGACCGCGCCGGCAGCGGCCAGCACCATGCGCCCGCCCGTGTAGTGCTGGTCGAGGTAGGCCCGGATCGCCGCCGCATCGAAGGCATTCACCGTGTCCGGCGTACCCAGGATTGGCCGGCCGAGCGGCTGTTCGGCAAACACGCGGGCCATGAACATGTCGTAGACCAGATCATCCGGCGTATCCTCGACTGCCGCGATTTCCTGCAGGATCACGCCCTTCTCGCGGGCCAGTTCGTCGGGTGCGAAGCTCGACCGAAGCAGGATGTCGGCGAGGATATCGACCGCCAGCGGCAGGTCTTCCTCAAGGGTGCGCGCCGTGTAGCAGGTGTATTCGATGCTGGTGGCGGCATTGATGTCGCCGCCCACGGCCTCGATTTCCTCGGCGATCTGCCGGGCAGAGCGCCGCGCCGTGCCCTTGAAGGCCATGTGTTCGAGCAAGTGCGCCAGCCCATGCTGGTCATTGGCTTCGTCGCGCGAGCCGGCACTGATCCACACGCCGAGCGAGACGGTCGAAGCGTGGTTCATCCGCTCGGAGACGATGCGCAGCCCCGATGGCAAGGTGGTGATGCTCACGGCCTCGTCGCCGGGCATGACCAGCATTTGCGAGGGCAGCTTGCGGACGGCAGGATCGCTCATGCCAAGGACCCGCGCACGGCGCGCGCCCGGCTCCGGATGAAGCGCTCGACCTCGCCCTGCGCATTCGGCAGCCGCGTGAACAGCTCCTTGCGCTCCATCAGGTCGCCCAGATGCGCTGGCAGCGCCGGGTGGACCCCGGAGGCAGCCTTCACCGCCGCCGGGAACTTGGCGGGATGGGCGGTGCCGAGCACCACCATCGGCGTGGACGGGTCGGCCTTCAGCCCATGCCGGGCCGCATCGACGCCGATCGCGGTGTGCGGGTCGAGCAGATAGCCGGCCTCGGCCCAGACCTCGGCGATCTCGCGCGCCGTGTCCACCTCGCTGACAGCGACCGCGTCGAAGGCCTGGCGAAGGGCGGCCAGCGGGCCGGCATCGATGGCAAAGCGCTTCTGTTGGGCGAGGTTGCCCATCATCCGGCGCACCTGCGCGCCATCGCGGCCATGGACCTCGAACAGCATGCGCTCGAAATTGGAGGACACCTGGATGTCCATCGAAGGTGATGTCGTCGGTGTCACGCCGGTGACGTGATAGTCGCCGGTGTGGAGCGAGCGCACGAGGATGTCGTTGATGTTGGTGGCCACCACCAGCCGTTCGATCGGCAGGCCCATCTGCTTGGCCACCCAGCCGGCCAGCACATCGCCGAAATTGCCCGTCGGCACCGAGAACGACACCGGCCGCAGCGGCGCCCCGAGCGAGGCCGCTGCCGTGAAGTAATACACCACCTGTGCCGCGATGCGGCCCCAGTTGATCGAGTTGACGCCGGACAGGCCAAGTTCATCGCGGAAGGCATGATGGTTGAACATCGCCTTCACCAGCGCCTGACAATCGTCGAAATCGCCATCGATGGCGAGCGCGTGTACGTTGCCGGCATCCACCGTGGTCATCTGGCGGCGCTGCACGTCCGATACCCGGCCATGGGGATAGAGGATGAAGATGTCGACGTTCCTGAGGCCGCGGAAGGCCTCGATCGCCGCGCCGCCCGTGTCACCAGAGGTGGCGCCGACGATGGTGGCGCGCTGGCCGCGCAGGGTCAGGACATGGTCCATCATCCGGCCCAGAAGCTGCATCGCCACATCCTTGAAGGCGAGCGTCGGGCCGTGGAACAGCTCCTGCACGAACAGGTTGTCACCGATCTGCACCAGCGGGCAGACGGCCGGATGGCGGAAGCTGGCATAGCTTTCGTCGATCATCCGCTCCAGCGCGCCGGCTTTGAACTCGCCGTCGCTGAGTGCGCCCATCACCGTCTTGACGACGCCGGCATAGGGCATGCCGGCAAAGCCCGCGATCGTCGCGTCGGCAAGGCGCGGGTAGCTCTGCGGCACATACAGCCCGCCATCGCGGGCAAGCCCGGCCAGCAGCGCATCGGAAAAGGACAGGACCGGGGCCTCGCCCCTTGTGGAAACATGCAGCACGGGAAACCTGTGGCGGTGTCGCAAACGCGATCAGCGGATTGTCAGGGCTCTATAAGGACACTTGGGCAACGATGCCAGTCTTGCGATGCTCCACGCCGCGCTACCCGACACGCGGACGCCGGCCAGCCCGCACGAAGACGATGAACACACCGGCCAGCGTTGCGGCGAGGCCGAACCAGGTCAGCGCATAGGGCAGGTGGTTGTTCGGAATCCGCGCGATCAGTTCCGCGATGTCGGTGCCGACGGGCAGGGCCAGCGCCCCCGGCTGCCGCTCGGCCTCGATCAGGAAAGGCGCTGCCACAAGATTGAGCGCTTCTGCGATCGCCTTCGGATCGCGCACGTGGAAGTCCCGCGTCGCCGGGTTGGCCACTGGCGTGAAGCTGTTGGACTTTTCAGGTTTGCGCAGGATGCCGACGAGATCCGCCCGGCCCGTGGGTGCCGGCAAGGTCGCCACCGCTGCTTCCGGCGCAAAGCCCCGGTTGACCAGCACCACCGCGCCATTGTCGAGCCGCATCGCGGTGACGAGATACCGCCCGAAACCGCCCACGCCGCGGGTCCCCGGCTTGGGTTCGGGCAGCGCCACGCGCACGGTCGCAGTCGATTGCGGCAGCCAGGTGCCGCTCAGGCTGACGCGGGTCAGGTCGGCCATATCAAGATCAAGCCCGGCCCAGCGTGCCGGCTCTGGCAGGGGGGCGGGCGTGGCGCGTGCCTGCTCCGCCAGCCTTGTCAGGAAGGCCTGCTTCTCGCCCATGCGCTGCACCTGCCAGAAGCCGAGGCCGCACAGCACCACCAGCGCCGTGGCTGTCAGCAGCGTCAGCACCAGCAGCGAGCCGGCTGACATGGCGCGCGTCGACGCTCCACCAGCATTGGCCGGTTTTGCGGCAGCATTGTCCTGATTGCGGGGCTGCTTCGGCATCTCAGCGCTCCAGCCGGCCCTCGCCGGCATCGCGCGCATATTGCAGCGATACCGCAAGGCCCTTCATTGGCCGGAGCAGACCAAGGCAAAGCACGATGGTCAGCGGCAGCCAGATCACCATGTGCACCCAGAATGGCGGCTCATAGGCAATTTCGAGCGCCAGCACGCCGCCGACGATGGCAAAGCCGGCGATGAACATGATCAGCACGGCTGGCCCGTCCGCCGAATCGGCGAAGGCGAAATCCAGCCCGCAGGCAGCACAGCGCGGCCTGATCTTCAAATAGCCGTCGAACAGCTTGCCTTCGCCGCAGCGGGGGCAGCGGCCGGCAAGGCCGGTGGCATAGGGTGAGGGCGTGGTCATCGCAGCTCCGATCAGGTCCGGAACGAAAAAGGGGCGGCTTGCAGCCGCCCCCTGGCATCGTGGTTGGTGAAGGGCTCAGTGAGCGCCGGCATGGGCGCCTGCGCCCCACCAGTAGATGGCGGCGAACAGGAACAGCCAGACCACGTCCACGAAGTGCCAGTACCAGGCGGCAAACTCGAAACCGAGGTGCTGCTTCGGCGTGAAGTGGTTGAGATAGGCGCGATACAGGCAGACCGCGAGGAAGATCGTGCCGATCACCACATGCGCACCGTGGAAGCCGGTCGCCATGTAGAAGGTCGAGCCATAGACATGGCCGGAGAACGAGAACGCCGCGTGGCTGTACTCGTAGACCTGGCAGATCGTGAACAGCACGCCGAGGGTCACGGTCAGCCACAGCGCCTGCTTCAGGCCCTTGCGGTCATCGTGCAGCAGCGCGTGGTGAGCCCAGGTCACGGTGGTGCCCGAGGTCAGCAGGATCAGCGTGTTGAGCAGCGGCAGGTGCCAGGGGTCGAAGGTCTCGATGCCCTTGGGCGGCCAGACCCCGCCGGTGAATTCCTTGCGCTGGTACTGGATCGCCTCGTTGGCGAACAGCGCCACATCGAAATAGGCCCAGAACCAGGCCACGAAGAACATCACCTCGGAGGCGATGAACATGATCATGCCGTAGCGATGATGGATCTGCACCACGCGGGTGTGGTGGCCCTGATGCTCGGCCTCACGGGTCACGTCCACCCACCAGGCGAACATGGTGTAGAGCACGCCGATGATGCCGACGCCAAGAACCAGCGGGCCGATCTTCATGCCGGCGACCGGGACCGCCTTCATGGTCAGCACCATGCCGACCGCCATGATGAAGGCCGTCAACGCGCCGATGAACGGCCACGGGCTCGGATCGACGAGGTGGTAATCGTGGTTCTTGGTCATCCCGCTGGCCATTTTCAGCCCTCTTCTTGGTCGTGTCGTGGTGTTGGTCTTGTCTATAAGGTCAGAGCCGTGACTTGTCGCCGCCTGTCTTCGAAGCGGCCGGTGCCGCCTCCGAAACCTGCCCGCCGACGGGCTGGCCGTTCTTCGATGGGAAGTAGGTGTAGGACAAGGTCATGGCGTGGATGTTGCGCATGTCGCGGTTCTTCTCGATGTCCGGATCGATGTAGAACACCACCGGCGCCTCCATGCTCTCGCCCGGCTTCAGCGTGTGCTCGGTGAAGCAGAAGCACTGCATCTTCACGAAATGCGCGCCGGCATGCGAAGGCTGGACGTTGAACGCCGCGATGCCTGTCGTGGTCTGATCGCTGCGGTTGGTGACCTTGTAGAACACGGTCCGGGTTTCGCCGACACGCGCCTGGATGACGCTGGTCTCGGCCTCGAAGCTCCAGCCCAGCTGCGCCGAGACGTTGGCATCGAAACGCACCTGGATGACGCGGTCGGAGATGCTGCTGGCAGCTTCGCTGCGCACCATCGGCGTGCCGCCAAAGCCCGTCATGCGGCAGAACAGGTCGTAGAGCGGCACCGACGCGAAGGCCAGCGCGGTCATGGTCATGACCAGCCCGCTGCACCACAGGGCGGTGCGGGTGGCACGGGTCCTGGCGAGCGCAGCTGCCGCTGCGGGGTCCTGCATCTCGCTCATCCCAGCACCTTCGCCATCGAGACCGCATAGAAGATCACGCACAGCGCGCCCAGCGCCAGTGCGATGGCCACCGAGCGCCGGCGGCGCACGCGCAACGCTTCCGCGGAGAGCGGCGGGGAGGGCAAGGGAGAGGGCAGGGGATCGGCCATCATCATGTCACCACAGGGTCGGCAGGGCCCACATCAGCCCCAGGCTGTGCTCGGCCAGAAGCACCGAGAACAGCGCGAACAGATACAGGATCGAAAAGCCGAACATCTGCATGCCGGCCTTGTGGCTGGCCTCGATGTCCGGCGCCTTGAGGATACGCCATGCGATGCCGAGCATGCCCAGCCCGCCCAGTGCGCTGACGATGGCATAGGCCACGCCGCCCATGCCCATGCCGGCCGGCACGAAGGCGAACAGCACCAGCGCGATCGTGTAGCCCATGATCTGCCGGCGAGTGGAGGCATCGCCCGCGACATTCGGCATCATCGGTACGCCGGCGCGCTCGTAGTCCTTGGCCTTGGCCATGGCGAGCGCCCAGAAGTGGGGCGGCGTCCACAGGAAGATGATGGTGAACAGCACGATGCCGGCCCAGCCGATCTGCCCGCTCATCACTGCTTCGCCGATCACCGGCGGAAAGGCTCCGGCGGCGCCGCCGATCACGATGTTCTGCGCCGTCCAGCGCTTGAGCCACATCGAATAGACCACGGCATAGAAGAAGATGGTGAAGGCCAGAAGACCTGCCGCCAGCCAGTTGGCCACGACGCCGAGCATCAGCACCGAGCCGACCGACAGCGCCATGCCGAAGGCAAAGGCCTCCTGCGGGGTGATGCGGCCTGCCGGGATCGGGCGCTTGGCGGTGCGCGACATTACTGCGTCGATGTCGGCGTCATACCACATGTTGAGAGCACCGGACGCGCCAGCGCCAACGGCAATGGCCAGCAGCGAGGCTGCCGCGATCACCGGATGGACATGCCCGGGAGCTACGACCATGCCGACCAGCGCGGTGAAGATCACCAGCGACATCACGCGCGGCTTCAACAGCTGGAAGTAATCGCCGACATCCCCGCCAATGGCAGGGGCTGGGATGGTCTCGGCGTTGCTGGTCTCGAAGGCGGCGGACATGAACGGCTCTGGCGTGTGGCTCGTGGCCGGCGCAGCGCGCGTGGGCCTCGAACAGGAAAAAGGGGGTCGGCTCCTTGCCGGAACGCTGCGGCGCAGCCTTGCGGGAAAGAGCCGCCGGCCCGGTTGGGATCAACCGGGACCGGCGCTCCGTCAGGTGTCAGTGATCCTTGCTGCTGATGCGCGGCAGGGTCTCGAACTGGTGGAAGGGAGGCGGCGAGGGCAGCGTCCATTCCAGCGTGGTGGCGCCTTCGCCCCACGGATTGTCCTGCGCCTGCTCCTTCTTCACGAAGGCGTAGATCACGATGGCGAAGAACCAGAACAGGCTCGCCAGGAAGATGTATGAGCCGATCGAGGACCACCAATGCCAGTAGGCGAAGGCATCGGGATAATCGACATAGTGGCGCGGCATGCCGGCGAGGCCGAGGAAGTGCTGCGGGAAGAACAGCACGTTGGCCCCCACGAACGCCACCCAGAAGTGGACATGGCCCATCCAGTCCGGGATCACGTAGCCGCTCATCTTCGGGAACCAGTAGTACCAGCCCGCGAAGATGCCGAACACCGCGCCCAGCGACAGCACATAGTGGAAGTGCGCCACGACATAGTAGGTGGCGTGCAGCGAGCGGTCGACGCCCGCATTGGCCAGCACCACGCCGGTGACGCCACCGACCGTGAACAGGAAGATGAAGCCCACAGCCCAGACCATGGCGGCGGTGAAGCGGATCGAGCCGCCCCACATCGTCGCGATCCAGGAGAAGATCTTCACGCCCGTCGGCACCGCGATCACCATGGTGGCGAACACGAAGTAGCGCTGCGTGTTGAGCGACAGGCCCACCGTGTACATGTGGTGCGCCCAGACGATGAAGCCGACCACGCCGATCGCCACCATGGCGTAGGCCATGCCGAGGTAGCCGAAGATCGGCTTCTTCGAGAAGGTCGAGATGATGTGGCTGACGATGCCGAAGGCCGGCAGGATCATGATGTAGACTTCAGGGTGCCCGAAGAACCAGAACAGGTGCTGGTAGAGCACCGGATCGCCGCCGCCGGCCGGATCGAAGAAGGTGGTGCCGAAGTTGCGGTCTGTCAGCAGCATGGTGATGGCGCCGGCCAGAACGGGCAGCGACAGCAGCAGCAGGAAGGCCGTGATCAGCATCGCCCAGGCGAACAGCGGCATCTTGTGCAGGCTCATGCCCGGCGCGCGCATGTTCAGGATCGTGGTGATGAAGTTGATCGCACCGAGGATCGAGGCCGCGCCGGCCAGATGCAGCGCGAAGATGCCGAAATCAACAGCGGGGCCGGGGTGGCCCGTGGTCGAGGAGAAGGGCGGATAGATGGTCCAGCCCGTGCCGACACCCTTGGTGCCAGGCGCGCCCTCGACGAACATCGAGGTGACCAGGAGACCGAACGCAGCCACCGTCAGCCAGAACGAGATGTTGTTCATGCGCGGGAAGGCCATGTCCGGCGCGCCGATCATCAGCGGCACGAACCAGTTGCCAAACCCGCCGATCAGGGCCGGCATGACCATGAAGAAGATCATGATCAGCCCATGGCCGGTGACGAACACGTTGTAGGACTGGCCCGAGGCGAAATACTGCATGCCCGGCTCTTGCAGTTCGAGCCGCATGGCGATTGACAGGAAGGTGCCAACGAGACCCGCGACGATCGCGAAGATCAGGTAGAGCGTGCCGATATCCTTGTGGTTGGTCGAATAGACCCAGCGCTTCCAGCCGGTCGGGTTGGCATGGGCGTGGTCATCATGGGCGTGTGCGGCTGAACCGTAGGCCATTGCGTTGGTTCCTTGCTGTTCTGGTGTCACTGGCCGACGACAGCGGCGACCTTGGTCGGCGCAGCGTCGAGGCGAGCGAATTTCTTCTGGGATTCAGTCAGCCAGGCGGCATAGCGCTCGGCGCTGACCACGCGGATGGCGATCGGCATGTAGGCATGGTTCTGCCCGCAAATGAACGAGCACTGGCCGAAATACAGCCCTTCCTTCTCGGCCTTGAACCACGTCTCGTTGAGACGGCCCGGGATTGCGTCGATCTTGAGGCCGAAAGCCGGCAGCGCAAACTTGTGGATCACGTCTGCGGCGGTGACCTGGAGGCGCACGATCTTGCCGACCGGCACGACGGCTTCGTTGTCGACGCCGAGCAGGCGTGGCACCTCTTCAGGCTTGGCCTTGCCGGAATTGACCAGTTCAAGCCGCTGCTTGTCGTCGAGCATCAGCGAATCGAAGGCGAAACCGCCGCCGTCCTTCGGGTATTCCCAGCTCCAGTACCACTGTTTGCCGGTCACCTTCAGGGTGATGTCGGAGGGCGGGATCACAAGCTGATCGCGCAGGATGCGGAAGGACGGGATCGCCACCACGACCAGGATCAGGACCGGGATGATGGTCCAGGCCACTTCAAGGCCGGTATGGTGCGTGAGCTTGGAGGGAACCGGGTTGCGCTTGGCCGAAAAGCGCCAGCAGGCATACACCAGAAGCGCCAGCACGAAGATCGAGATGGCCGTGATCAGGACCAGCAAGCCATTGTGAAACCACACGATATCAGCCATCTTGGTGGTGGCTGGCTCTGGCAGGTTCATCTGCGCCGGCTGAGGCTGGCCGTTTGGGGCCGCCAGGGCGAGGCCGCCCGTCATCAGGCTGGCCATCGCTGCCAGCACGGCAGCCTTTGCGGCAGACCAGCGGCCAGGAACGCGGTTGTTGCATCCACGCATCGTCTTCTTGGCTCCTTCACCATGTCTTGATTGCGATGTGACGCATCGAGCGCACGTCACGCCGCAAAACCGCCGTGAATTCACGGTCGGCATTCGGGCTTTGCTCTAGATGAAAGACCACAAGCGCGCCAGTGTTTCAATTGTCAGTTTGGCGGACTTTATGCGACATAGGCCCACATCGCGGGCTGGTGCCGCGCGGCGATTGGCCGGTGCAATGCCGTGTGGCTGCGCCGGTCCTGCCCGCCGCGCAGGCCGGCATCAGCCATTCCGGTTCGTCGCGCCGGCGTGGAGGCGCTTGACAGCCCCGCGCATGCGTGATGCGAACAGGACAAGCAGCCGGCAAGCCAAGACGCTTGGCCGTGCGGCTGGACCAAGGGCGTGAACCGAGGATTGGGACGGGTGATCGAGACGGGTCTGAACAACAGGGCGCATCAGCGCAGGGCGGGGCGGACGCTGGTCGCCGCCGCCATTCTTGCGGTCTGCGCCGGTATCGGGCTTGCCGCGCCGGCATCGGCCCAGGGCGTCGTGCGTGGCACTTATGGTGACTGGCAGATGCGCTGCGAGACGCCACCGGGCGCCCGCACCGAGCAATGCGCGCTGGTGCAGAACGTGGCAGCCGAGGATCGTCCGAGCCTGACCCTGCTGGTCATCGCGCTCAAGACGGCCGACAACCAGAGCCGGCTCCTGCGCGTGGTCGCCCCGCTGGGCGTGCTGCTGCCTGCTGGCCTCGGCCTGAAGATCGACGACAAGGATATCGGCCGTGCCGGCTTCGTGCGCTGCCTCAACACCGGCTGCATTGCCGAAGTGGTCATGGATGATGCGCTGGTCGGCAATCTCAAGGCCGGCCAGAACGCCACGTTCATCGTGTTTCAGACACCGGAAGAGGGGGTCGGCATTCCGGTCTCGCTCAACGGTTTTGGTGCTGGTTTGGAGAAATTGCCGTGAGTGTCCTGCGTTCCGCGACGTCGCCTGCCGCCACCGCTGCCCGCCTTCTGGCGCTCGCCGCGCTGGCGCCGCTTCTGGCCGCCTGTGGCGGCGGCATGTTCGACAGTTCCTCGTCGGGGTCCGGCGGCGGCCTGTCCGGCTTCATGCAGTCCGTCACACCGGCCTCGGCACCCGCCCCGGCGGATGATCCGGACCAGCAGGAACTGGAATGCCCTGCGGTCATCATCGCACCGGGCGGCGCTGCCCTGCGCATCGGCGGCGGATCCAGCGAGAGCGTGCGCTCCCAGATCACCATCACCGATGTGGCGCGCGAGTGCACGCGCGGGCCGGGCGGCAGTGTGCTGGTCAAGGTCGGCGCGGAAGGCCGGGTCCTTGTCGGCCCCGCCGGCTCGTCCGGAGCGTTGGGCGCAACCATGCGCATCGAAGTCCGCAGCGGCGACAAGACCCTGTCGAGCCGTGCGGTGCGTGTCGGTGCGACCGTGCCGGCAGGTCAGGCGCAGGCTGCCTGGACGCATGTCGAGAGCGGCATCTCGGTTCCCGCCTCAGCCTTCGCAGGCGGCGGCGATACGGATGTGTTCGTCACTCTCAATCCGGCCACGGCCCAGCCGCGCCGCCGCCGCTGACGCGGCTTCACCGGTTTTGAGGCGCAGTATCGCCGGGCTCAGCCCAGCGCGCCGCCGGTCTCGGCCAGATCGAAATAGATGTCGCGTAGCCGCCGTGCCACCGGCCCCGGCTGCCCGCCGCCGATCGGCTGTCCGTCGATCTCGGTTGCCGGCATGACCAGCGCCGTGGCCGCCGTGATGATCACCTCGTCGGCTGCCAGCGCCTCGTCGAGCGTGAAGGTGCGCTCTTCAAAGCGGAAGCCGCTTTCGGCGAGGTAAGTCAGCAGCGCCTTGCGCGTGATTCCCGGCAGGACGGCATTGGACAGAGGGCGCGAGATGAGGGTGTCGCCCTTGACGATCCAGGCGGTCGATGAGCCGCCTTCGGTGATCACACCATCCTCGATCATCAGCGCCTCGTCACAGCCGGCCTCCGCTGCGGCCTGCTTGGCCAGCACCTGCGCCAGCAGGCCAACGCTCTTGATGTCGCGCCGCGCCCAGCGCAGGTCCGGCACGCTGAGCAGCTTGTAGCCCCTTCCGACCTCGCGGGTCATGGCGCGGGACTGGGTGAACATCACCAGGGTCGGCGTGGCACCTGCCGGAAAGGTGAAGCTGCGATCCGCCGCGCCGCGTGTGACCTGAAGATAGACGCCCCCGGAGGTGAGCTTGTTGCGGGCCATCAGTTTGTGGTGGATGCCGATCAGTTCCGCCCGTGTCCACGGCAGTTCGAGCCTGATCTTGGCGCAGGATTGTTCCAGGCGTGTCAGATGCGCGTCGACATCGACCAGCTTGCCATTGATCACCGCCGAAACCTCGTAGATGCCATCAGCAAAAGTGAAGCCCCGGTCGAAGATCGAGACCGTGGCCTGTTCTTCAGGCAGATACTGGCCGTTGACGTAGACAATGCGCGACATGGGAGCGTTCCTGGGGATCAAAACGGCGGCCTCATGCCGGGCAGGATGCCGGACGCCGCACGGCAACAGGTGTCGCGGCATCGCGGCACAAGGTCAAGGGCCTGCCATGCAGACCGGATGGGGTGAGGGATGCGTCCGCGTCAGGGCAGCGCAGCGAGGCTCATCACCCGCCAGATCGGCAGGATCTTGCTGTCGGGAATCGCGATCACGCGGTTGGCCACGTAGCCGACCGGGCTTTCGGGTTCCATGATCGCGGCTGCCAGATGGGCCAGCGGCTGGTCGAGCCTGACCACGAAGCTGCCCGCCGGCATCGTGGGCGTGGCGACTTCGACGGCAAACTCGCCGGTCACGATCTGGCCGGCACCGACATCATCGCCGCGCACATCGGCCTTGGCCTCTTCCTTGATCGACAGGACGCGGTAGTGCTCGGCGGACACGGTGAGCGGGTTGGTGAGCCGGGTCACGGCGACGCCCAGCGCGGTCAGGCGCGTTGCCGCCTCGGCCTCGCTGGCCGGCAGGATATAGGCCGCCGGTCTCGGTCGCGTCATCAACGGCTGGATGGCCAGTGACGAGCGCCAGACGATCTCGGTCGGCATGTCGAGGCCAGACGCCGGATTGACGAAGGTCATCTGGCGGGCTTGCTGTGTCTGTGCGGCGCGGATGGTGAGCGGCGAGCCTGGCGGGGTGGCCGCGATCTCGGCGGCGATCTGCCGCGTGCGGCTGAGCACGGCCGGTGCATCGGCTGCGGCGGAGCGCAGCGCGGCCTCGATTGCCACCACATGGGTATGGACCCGGCGCTCGAAGTTCTGACGGCCCAGCCCGACGCCGCGCGTCTCGACCAGGAAGCTGACCGCATTGCGCAGGCCCGCCACATTGCGGCCGGTGTCCGGCCCGATACCGCCCATGTTGACGGCCTTTCCGGCGGCGGCATCCATGGTGTGATACCAGTCATGGCTCAGTCCGGCCCGGTCCAGCGCGGTCAGCATCGGGTGCCGCACCAGCCCGTCCTGCAAGGCGTTGAGCGCGGGTGACAGGTTCGGCGTTGCCGCATACTGGATCATGGCGTCGGGGCGCTGCACCCCGCCAAAAGCCGTGACCCAGCGCCCGCCGACGGTGAACTCATGGGCGTCGATCACCAGATGCGGCGAATAGTTGCGGAACACCAGCCCGAGGGCCTGCCCTTCGGGCGTGCGCTGCAAGGTGTGGTCGCGGTTGACGTCGATGCCGTTGGCGGTGACGCGGTTGAAGATCTCGGCCCCGTCAGGGTTGGAGCGCGGCACGATGATGACGTTGAGCACATCGAGCAGCGACTGCCAGGCGGGCGTCGCGAACAATTGCGCGATCGCGAGCAAGGCTTCGCCCCCCGCAGGCTCGTTGCCGTGCTGAAGCCCGATCAGGAAGGCCGTGGCCCGGGCAGGATCGCGGAAATCCGCCTCATTGCCGTTGCGTGACAGCAGAAGAGCCGGGATCGCAAGGCCCTTCTGCGAAGCTCCCAGCGTGATCAGGCGGGCGCCCTTGATCAGACCCTGCTGCTGCGCCAGAAACGCCATCATCTCGGCATGGCGGGTGAAATCCTCGCGCCCCGCCGCAAAGCCGGGTGTCGCATAGGCCGCATCCGGCTTGGGATAGCGCGCTGCGACGGCAGGAGCCTCAGGCTGGACCCTGCGAGGGTCGAACTGGGCCTGCGCCGTCCCTGTCAGCGCCGAAGCGCCCAACAGGCCGGCCAGCACCAGCCCTGTCCGCAACACCGTCTCGAAACCCGATCGCCTGTTCCGCAGCATCCTTGCCTCCCCCGGCTTTGCCCTGGCCGATGGCCAGGACCGGCGCTTGCGCGCTTGTCTGTTGCGCGCAAGGCTAGACCAGCTTGGGCAACAGGGAAATCGGGATTATTGCGGGCTTGCCCCCTCAGCCGGTGCGCAGCCGGGCCATGTCCTGCGCCTCGACCACGGCCACCGCCGTCATGTTGACCACGCCGCGCGACGTGGCCGAGCCGGTGAGGATGTGGGCCGGTCTGGCAGCCCCGAGCAGGATCGGGCCGACCGGCAGCGCGTCCGACAGCATCTTGGCAAACTGGTAGGCGATGTTGGCGGCATCGAGATTGGGGAACACCATCAGGTTGGCCTCGCCCTTCAGCCGCGACGAGGGCAGCACCCGCTCGCGGATCAGGGCCGAAAACGCGGTGTCGGCCTCCATCTCGCCATCGCATTCGAGGTCCGGCGCCCTCTCGTTGATCAGCGCGGTGGCCTTGCGCATCTTCAGCGAGGAGGCTGTGTCCGACGCACCAAAATCGGAGTGCGACAGCAGCGCCACCTTGGGCTGCATGCCGAAGCGGGCCACGTGCTCGGCGGCCAGCAGCGTCGCGTCGGCCAGTTCCTCGGCGGTCGGGTCGGCCTTCACGTGGGTGTCGGTCAGGAAGTAGGCACCCTTGTTGGTGACCATAAGTGTCATCGTAGACAGATCGCGCACGCCGGGTGCTGTGCCGATGATGTCGCGGATATGGCGCAGCCGGCTCATGAAGCGGCCTTCCAGCCCTGTGATCATGGCGTCGGCCTCGCCGCGCGCCACGGCCAGCGCCGCGATCACCGTGCTGTTGGTGCGCACAAGGCTTTTCGCTGCATCGGGCGTCACCCCGCGTCGCCCGGCAATGTCCAGATAGCTGGTCACGTAGTCACGGTAGCGCGGGTCATCCTCGGGGTTGACCAGCGCGAAATCCCGCCCCGGCTGGATCGCCAGTCCGAAGCGCTTGATGCGGGCCTCGACCACAGCAGGGCGTCCGATCAGGATCGGGATCGCCATGCCCTCCTCAAGCACCACCTGCGCCGCACGCAGCACGCGCTCGTCCTCGCCATCGGCATAGATCACCCGCTTCGGGTCTGCCTTGGCCTGGGTGAAAAGCGGCTTCATGATGAAGCCTGAGCGGAACACGAAGCGCGACAGCTGCTCGCGGTAGACATCCATGTCCGGGATGGGCTTCTTGGCCACGCCCGTGGCCATGGCCGCTTCCGCCACCGCCGGCGCGATGCGCATGATCAGGCGCGGATCGAACGGATTGGGGATCAGCGAGGCATCGCCGAAGGTGCGCTGCTCGCCGCCATAGGCGCGTGCCGCGACATCCGAAGGGGCCTCCCGTGCCAGCGAGGCGATGGCCCTGACGGCGGCGGCCTTCATCTCCTCATTGATGGTGGTGGCGCCGCAATCCAGCGCGCCACGGAAGATGTAGGGAAAGCACAGGACGTTGTTGACCTGGTTGGGATAGTCGGAGCGCCCGGTGCAGATCATCGCATCGGGGCGCACCTTCAGCGCCTCCTCCGGAATGATTTCCGGGTTGGGGTTTGCCAGCGCCATGATCAGCGGGCGGCGGGCCATCATCCGCGCCATCTCCGGCTTCAGCACATTGGCGGCCGACAGCCCGAGGAAGATGTCCGCGCCCTCGATCACTTCAGCCAGCGTGCGCTTGTCGGTATCCTGGGCATAGACATCCTTCCAGCGATCCATGAGCACGGGTCGGCCCTTGTAGACCAGCCCTTCCAGATCGGTGACCCAGATGTTGCCGACCGAAGCCCCCAGCCTGACCAGCAGGTTGAGGCAGGCCAGCGCCGCAGCGCCCGCGCCCGACACCACGATCTTGACCTCTGCGAGGTTCTTGTTGGCGATTTCGAGACCGTTGGTCACCGCAGCCGCGACAATGATCGCCGTGCCATGCTGGTCGTCATGGAACACCGGGATGCCCATGCGCGCCTTGAGCTTTTCCTCGATATCGAAGCATTCGGGGCCCTTGATGTCCTCAAGGTTGATGCCGCCGAAGGTCGGCTCCAGCGCCGCCACCACATCCACGAACTTGTCGATGTCCTTCTGCTCGACCTCGATGTCGAACACGTCGATGCCGGCGAATTTCTTGAACAGGACGGCTTTGCCTTCCATCACCGGCTTGGAGGCCAGCGGGCCGATGTCGCCAAGACCGAGCACGGCGGTGCCATTGGTGATGACGCCGACCAGGTTCTGGCGCGCCGTCAGTTCGGCCGCCTCCGCCGGATCATCGACGATGGCCTCGCAGGCGGCGGCCACGCCGGGGGAATAGGCAAGGGCCAGATCGCGCTGGTTTCCCAGGGGTTTCGTGGCCTGGATTTCCAGCTTTCCGGGCTTCGGATAGCGGTGATAGACGAGCGCGCCGGACCTGAGATCGGCGGACAGGTTGCTCTTGGGCATCGGCGTGGCTTCCCCAGTCTTGCAGCGCGCGTCAGGCAACGCCCGCGCCGCGTCGACCCCGTTGGTAGAACAAGTTGCGGCAAAGGGGAAACCGGTTTTGCGGCAGCGTTTCAGGCCGGCGAAACGCCCAGGTAACCATCATGTCCGGGACGCAGGAGATTTTGGTTGTATTTTATTAAAATGCGCCAATTCAGTCGTTTTCTCGGTATTGTTTTAACGAACGCGAAAAGGTTGGGGCGTAGCTCTCGTGGCTTGAAGTTCATCAAGCGGGGAGGCTCGCATGTTTTCGAAGTTCCGGCGTTTCTCATCCCGCTTCCGGCGCGACGAGCGTGGCGCGGTCGCTGTCATTTTCGGGCTGGCTCTGCTCCCGATGATGGGCATGACCGGCGCTGCGGTCGATTACAACCGCGCCTCGCTGGCGCGGACAGCGGCGAATTCCGCAGCCGATGCAGCCGCGCTCTCTACCGTCAAGGCCACCGGCACGTTCGAGCAGCGAAAGCTGATCGGCCAGAAGGTGCTGGAAGCCAACATGCCGCTCGGCAACGGCTACGGCAGCTATGATGTCAAAATCGAGCAGATCATGAAGGATGGCGTCGAGACCGGCGTCAAGGTCAAGATCACCGGCGAGATCAATACGTCGATGCTGAGCATTGTCGGCATGCCCGTGATCAAGTTCACATCGGAAGCCGAGGCGACCAATGGCCAGAACGAACTGATCGATGTGGTCTTTGTGCTCGACACCACCGACTCGATGCAGGGCAGCCGCCTTGCCACGTTGAAGTCGTCGACCACGTCATTGCTTGAAGATTTCGAGGCCCGCCGTGGCAATGTCGATCAGATCCGCGCGGCTGTCGTGCCCTTCGCCCAGTATGTCAACATCGGCATGAGCAACAGGAACCAGCCCTGGCTCGACGTGCCGAATGACTACCAGACGCCCGTGGTCCGCACCTGCGAGCGCGTGCTGGAGACCCGCCGCATCAACTGCCGCACTGTCTGGGTGCCAGCAGATCCGGGCGATCCAAACCGCCGCTGCACGGTCGATGGTGTGAGCCGTCCTTGTCCGCGTCCGCCGCGCGCCGGCTACAACACGCAGCAGTGCGACACGGTCCGTGGCCCTGGAATGGTCGAAGAATGCCGCAACACAGGTGGCCAGTGGTTCCGCTGGACCGGCTGCGTCGGCTCGCGCAATGCGCCGAACCACACGATCGATGGCAACTACGGCGTCAAGATCCCTGGCCTGCTGAACACCAACTGCGGCTCGCCCGTGCAGGACTGGACCACCAACCTCGCGGCGGTGCGCGGCATGATCAACGGCCTGAACACGTCGGGGGAAACGTATCTGCCTTCGGGTCTGATCTGGGGCTGGCGCATGCTGTCGACGCAGATCCCGTTCACAGGACGGTCCTCGACCGAAGGCAAGCCAGTGCAGCGCTACATGATCCTCGTCACGGACGGCCAGAACACGAAATCGGCGACGTTCCCGAGGCACGACGGCAACAGCACGGCGAATGCGAATACGACCACCCGCACGATCTGCGAGAACATGTCGAAGGACAAGGATAGCGCCATCAAGCTCTACACCATCGCCTTCGAGGTCAATGACGCGACCGTCAAGACCCTGCTCAACCAGTGCTCGACCCTGAATGGCGGCGAGTTCTTCGATGCAGCCAACGCGGCCCAGCTGCTCGCGGCGCTGAAGAACATCGGCGGCCAGATGACAAGTATCCGCCTGACCAAGTAACCATCCGGCCTTTCAATCCAGCATCGCACCTCTCAAGACCGGGCCCTCAGGCCCGGTCTTGTCGTTTCGGATGCTGCCTGCCGGGCATTCCTGGCATTAGCGAATGTTTGCACTGCTGGCTCACGCCACCGCGTTGCCCTCGATGCGGATGCCGGCCGCGCGCCGGTCGCCGCTTTGCGTCAGGTCGCCAGTGATGGTCTTGCCGTATTCGGTGCCGACCACGGCCCCGACGCGCGAGCCGGCGATGACATTGTTGGCCACGACCACATTGCGCTCCTTGGGCACGAGGCTGACACCGATGCCGATGCCGCAGGCGCGCACCATGTTGCCGGTAGCCAGCAGGTTGCGCATCGCCCAGGACCAGCCCAGCGAGATGCCCACATCCGACGCCTCCTCGATCACGTTGCCGGTCACCGACGCTTCGGCCTCGACATGGATGCCTGTGCCACCGACGAGCACGACGCCCTTGGGTGCCAGCCCGCGCCGGGCGCGCCTGACGATATTGTTGGCGCAGATCGCCAGCCGGCCGCCATGGTCGAGGTTGGTGATGCTGAAGCCCTGCGCCACATCCTCGGCGATGTTGTTGGCCATCACCGTGCCCTCGAAAGCGAACTCCGAGTAGTAGCCGACCTCGCCGCAGCGCCGGCCATTGTTGCCGAGCATCTGCACGGCGGAGCTGGAATTGTTTCGGATGAAGGTCAATGCGCAATCGCGGAAGGCGTTGCCTTCGACGATCACGCCGCCGGCCTTGAACAGCACCACGCCATTGCCGTTCTGGCCATCGCCGCCGGCCTCGATCCGGACGCGGCTGATGCGGTTGCCGCTGATGCGGGAGTTGTCGTCGCCGGGCTGTGTGCGCCACAGCGCGATGGCATTGTTGCCGATATCCTCGACGATGTTGCGATCAATCATCAGCCCGCGCGAATCGAGGCTGAACAGGCCATGGTCGCGCGCGCCGGAGATCTTCGAGCGCTCCACGCGCCCGCCCGTGCGCAGCAGGGACAGGCCCGACACACCGGCATTGCGGAACTCGCAATCCTCGACCGAAAGCTCGGCCACATCCTCTGTCTGGAGCAACCCCGAGCGGTCCGACGCCGTCAGGGACAGCCCGTCCAGCACCAGCCCCTCGATCGCGGCGCGGCGGATGCGGCGCGCCACCAGCATCGGGCCGGGCTGCGCTGCCGCCAGCACCGTCGCGCCCGGCACGCCCACAAGCCGCATGCCTTCGGGCAGCACGACCTGGCTGATCCGGTAACGGCCCGGTTGCAGCAACAGCGGTGCCTGCCGCTTGGCGGCCTCCACCAGCGCCTCTTGCAGGCGTCGTGACTGGTCATCAGCCGAGCCGGCCCTCAGCCCGAACTGGGCGGCATCCAGCCCCAGGCTGCCAAGTCCGCCGCCGGCAACGCCGCCAGACGGGGCGGCCGGCAGGGCCTGAGGCGTGACGCGCTGAATCTGCGCTTCTGCACGCTCTGCGGCTGCGGCTGTGCCAATCAGGGCCAATCCCAGCAATCCACGACGTCCGAGCATGTGCGATCCCTCCGCTTGCCGGCAGAGGGATCAAGCCTCATGCCAGCGGGCGCTGTGCCAATCTGCGACAGCGGGCGCTGGTCGCCATTTGCACCGCGATCGCTGTCAGCGCCGCCACCAGAGCCTGCTCGGCGGGCCGCCAGCGCGCCACGCGCCGGGCTGGCACTGTGCCCGGCTGATGGCGCAGCCACGGCACATGCACGAACAGCACGGGCCGCCCCGCGGCTCTTTCGAGCGCCGCCGCATAAACCGCGTTGCACAGGTAGCGTCCGGCGCTGGGCGAGATCCGCGCCCTGATGCCGGCCCGCTGCATGGCTGCGAGCGCCGGGCCGAGCGCAGCCGTGCTGGTCAGCGGCAGGTCGCTGCCGGGGGCATGGGCGGCACCACCCGTGCCGCCGGCATCGGGATGCAGCGGGCTGTCGAGCCGGCGCGCATGGCGCTCCACCCGCACCATGCGCGAGCGTGACGCCAGCCCCAGCAGCAGCACCGCCTCGGGGCGGGCATCGGCCAGCAATGCTTCCAGCTGCGCCCGCGCCAGGGCATAGCGCACCGTCAGGCGGCCGCCATGCGCCGTGATGCCGGAAAACCCGCGCGCCAGACGCCGGCTCACCAATTCCATCAGCCGCCCGGTCGGGTTGATTCGCACGCCCGGAAATGGCCCGAACCCGGTCACAAGGACGGTATGACCCTGTTCCGTCGGGCGTTGATGCGGCGCTGTTGCTTGTCCGGCAGTGGTCAACATGGCATGGGATGATAGCGCAAGGCGGACGGCGCGCCAGCGCTGCAAGCGGCAGGATCACAGGTTATGAATACATGAGACGGACCGACAGTCTGGCTGCTTGGCGCTGTGTGGGGGCATTGTTGCTCGCAGCGGCGTTGGCCGGTTGCGCGGGACGCCCGCCCTCCGCGCTCGCGCCGGTCGCGCCGATCCCGGCCAATGCGCATCTGGTCGAGCTTCTCGTCAGCACCACGCGCCGAGAGGCTGCGGACCCGGCTGTGCTGTTCAGCGGCGAGCGCCAGCCTGACAGCCGCTTTGCCAGCCTGTCGATCAGCATTCCGCTGGGTCACGTCGTTGGCGACATTTCATGGGCACAGAGTGGCCAGCCGGACCCCGCCACCCATTTCGCCGCGGCCGGTGCCCGCCGTCTGGCACCCGCCGATTTCACCACCACCTTGCGCCAGCGCATCGCCCGGACAGGGCGCTCCCATGTGCTGGTGTTCGTGCACGGCTACAACACGCGCTTCGATGAAGCGGCCTTCCGCTTCGCGCAGATCGTCCATGATTCCGGGGCGAAGGTGACACCCGTCCTGTTTAGCTGGGCCTCCTGGGGCACGGTGTCGGCCTATCCCTATGACCGTGTCAGCGCCGAGATCGCCCGCAACGGCCTCGAAAGCCTGCTGACCAAGCTGGCGAATGATCCTTCCGTCAGCGAGGTGTCCTTGCTCGCCCACTCGATGGGAGGGTGGCTGGCCATGGAAGCGATCCGCCAGATGGCGATCCGAAATGGCCGCATCAACGGCCGCATCCGCAGCATCATGCTGGCCGCGCCCGACATCGACATCGACGTTGCCATGGCGAACGGGCGCGATTTCGGCAGCTATCGGCCGAAGGTCTCGCTGTTTGTCTCGCGCGATGATCGCGCCCTCGATATCTCGCGCTTCATCTGGGGCAGCCGCGACCGGCTTGGCTCGATCGACCCCGATGCCGAACCCTACCGTTCGAACCTCGCGAAGAACGGCGTCGATGTCATCGATCTGACCAGCATCAAGACCGGCGACAGCACCGGCCATGCCAAGTTCGCCCAGAGCGCCGAGGTTGTGCGCTCGATCGGCACCCGGCTTGCCGCCGGCCAGTCGCTTGGCAGTGGCAGCAACGTCACCGAACAGGCCGGCCTGCTGACCCAGGGCACAATCAACGCCGTCGGCCAGGTGCTGACCGCGCCGCTGACGCTCACGCAGCCATCAGGGCCCACGGCAGGCGGATCGCTCGCGCCCTAAAATCGCCTTTGTCCTGCGGCTCTGGATGGCGCGGTCGATCGATGCCGCTTCGCTCAACGCCGGCGTCGGCAAGGCATTCTTAACCCTTCCCCTGGCCTTAAGGGCCGAACTCCTGTCCCAGTCTGGTTGTCGCCTTGTCCCGCATGAGCCTGTTGCGTTCCCTTTGCCGCCCGGTGTTCGTCAGCCTGCTGGCGGCGAGCCTTGGCGGCTGCCTGTTCAATGAACGCGGCCTCGAATCGCCCTACACTGTGGCACGCGAGGGGCTGACGCCGATCCAGGAAGATCCGGTCGTGCTGGTCGCCACCACCCGCAAGCCCGTATCCGGCCTGCGCCAGAGCCCATACTTCACGGCTGATCGCGGCCCTGGCCTCGCCTTCGCAGAAGCGCGGCTCAATCCGCCTGACCGCAGCATCACCGGCTCGATCACCTCGGTTGTGACCTCGCCCTGGAGCGTCAACGCGGTCGGCGGCGGTACCACCTCCAATGCCGCCTCGGCTTTCGCGCAGGCAGCCAATGGCAAGGATGTGCTGCTCTACGTGCACGGCTTCAACGAAACCTTCGAGACAGCGCTCGCGAGCGCGGCCCAGCTGTCCGATGGCGTCAACTGGTCCGGCAAGACCGCGCTGTTCAGCTGGCCCTCAGGCGGGCGACTGATCGCCTATCAGTATGACCGCGAGAGCGCGATGTGGTCGCGCGATGCCTTCGAGAGCGCCCTGACTGCGCTGGCTGCCAACCCCACCATCGGGCGCGTCCACATCGTCGCCCACTCGATGGGAACGCTGCTGACGCTGGAAACCCTGCGCCAGTTGCGCAGCGAGGCCGGCGAGGCAGCCATCAACAAGATCGGCGCGGTGGTGCTGGCCTCGCCGGACATCGACATCGACCAGTTCGAGCAGACGGTGAAGCGGCTCGGGCCGGTGGCGCAGCGCATCACGGTGATTTCCGCCACCAACGACCGGGCACTGGCCGTCTCGGCACGGCTGGCCGGGGGCATTGCCCGTGCCGGCTCCGCCGAACGCGAGCGGCTGACCGCGCTCGGCGTGCGTGTGGCCGATGCGTCCGATTTCGGCAGCCGCCTCCAGATCATCCGGCATGACCTGTTCCTCAGCGACAGCGATGTGCGCCAGGTCATCGCCCGCGCCATCCAACGCAGTCGCTAGAGTATCTCCCGGCAAGTGGATGCCGGCTGTCTACGTAGTGATCCTGACCATCCAGCAGACATGAAAACTGCTCCACTGCTTGCCAACCACAGGCAAGGCGGGAGAGCATGACATGCTGACATCAGGGGTTGTTTGTCCTTCAGACCACGGCATGGCCGCCGCCGAGAGCCTTGTGTCACCGTCGCGGCGTGCGCTGCTGCTGGGCACAGGCGCTGCACTCGCTGTTGCCGGCACCGCCAGGGCGCAAGTTTCTGCCACAGGCAAGACCGGTGAGATGGCGGTCTCGGCGCCGTCGCTGCCGGCTGATCAGGCGGCCTATTTCGCTCAGGAAGAGCCCTTCTTTGCCGAGTTGGCCAAGGAGTTCACGCTCGATCCGAAGGTCGTCTATTTCATGGCGGCCCAGAAGGGCTCCATGCCGAAGCCTGTGCTGGCGCGCATGAAGGAGGGCCTCGACCAGGTCGCGAAAGACCCGTTCCCGGTCTATGTCGAGCCATCCGCCAAGACCCGCGAAACGATCGCCAAGGCCTACGGCACCAGCGCGGACCAGATCGCGATCACCCGCAACACCACCGACGCGCTGACGCTCGCGATGATGGGCATCGAGTGGAAAGCTGGCGACGAAATCCTGATGACGCCGATGGAGCACCCGACCGGCATCACGCTGGCCCTGCGCATCGCCGCCCGCTACGGCGTCGTGATCAAGCAATGGGGTGTGCCGACAGGCCCCAAAGCCACCGCTGATGATGTCATCGCTGCGCTGGAACGACGCGTCGTGCCCGGCAAGACCAAGGTGATCTTCTTCTCAAGCCCGCTCTGGCCGACCGGCCAGCGCCTGCCGGAGCGTCGCATCTCGGAGGTTGCCCAGAAGGTCGGCGCCATCACCGTGGTCGACGGCGCGCACTACAACGGCATGATCGATCCGAAGCTGGACGAGACCGGCATCGATTTCTTCGGCCTCTGCGGCCACAAATGGCAGAACGGGCCGGGCGGCACGGGATTGCTCTATGTGCGCAACAAGCCCAATGCCGCCAATGGCACCCCGCTGCCGCGCTTCCATCTGGTCCGCACCCAGGCTCGCAACGTGCCGTTCGACGGCTCGCGCGGCTATGATATCGGCACCGCGCTTTCGATGTACGGCTTTCCGGAATCAAGTGATTGGCGCGCCCTGGGCGACGCGGTGGCCTTGTGGGACAAGATCGGGCGGCAGCGCATCGAGACCTGGCATTTGCGGCTCGGCGGCTATTTCCGCGACCGGCTCGTCGAGGCTTTCGGCGAGAACGCGGTGCTGCGGCCTCAGGCCGATCCAGCGCTGCAATCCGGCATCATCGGGTTCAACCCGTTTGCGACGGCAGAACAGCGCCTCGATCTCAAGCTGAACACCGATTTCCGCACCCGCATGCTGCGCGAATATGGTTTCCGCATCTCGGGCCTCGGTGTCGGGCAGGATGGTCTCACCCGCGGCAATGACCCGGAAACAAAGCTGTTCCCGGTCGGCTCGATCCCCAACCGCGATCCGGAAACGCTGGCGCCGAAGCCGATGGATCACCCCCAGCGCGTCAATGCCTGCGTCTGGAACACCCGCGCCCAGTGCGACACCTTCATCGCCGCGACCAAGGATCTGGTGAAGAAGATGGCGACCTGAGAGGCCTCACTCCGCCTTGAAGAATCCCATCCGGCGCAGCACCTGCATCAGCACATGGCGGCCGGACAGGCTTTCCGGCCCAGCCACGCGCCGGGCGGAATGCACCGTCCAGGGCGTGGTCGTGCTGGCGCGCTCGCGCTGGTTGAAGGCGGCCATGGCGTCGTTGTAGCGGGCTATCGCCGCGTCCTGCACTTCGAGTTGGTAGTGGCCAAGGTGCAGCACCGCCTCCTGCGGCAGCCGTGGCTTCACCGAGCCTTCCTTGCCCTCTGCCGCAAAGCCGATGCACAGGCCGAACACCACCGCCGTGGCCGGAGGCAGGCCAACCAGTTCGGCCACAGCCTCTGGCTTGTTGCGCATCGCGCCGATGTAGACGGTGGACAGCCCCAGGCTCTCGGCAGCGACGCAGGCATTCTGCGCGGCGAGCGCCGCGTCGATGGCGGCGACGAGGAACATCTCAAGCGTGTCATTGCCGGCACGCGGCAGGCCCTCGCGGGCAGCCACACGGGTGAGGCGCGCCAGATCGGCAAGGAACAGCAGGAAGACCGGACATTCCTCGATATGCTTTTGTCCGCCCGCCAGTTCCGCGCACCGGGCCTTCACCGCCGGGTCTGTGACGGCGATCACGCTCCATGTCTGGAGGTTCGATGAGGTGGCCGCCGATTGCGCCGCAGCGATGATCGCCTCCAGCGCGCCATCGGGCAGCGGATCGGGCCGATAGGCGCGCACCGAGCGATGGCTGAGCATCAGTTCGATGGCCGGCGTGGTCAGCGTCGTCGCCGGCGCATCATGGTCGCCATAGCGGGGAGAGAAGGCAGAGGTCATGGGAGCTCGCTGGGGCTGTGTTCAGCGTCCGCCATCGCACGGGCAGGGGGGCGGCAACAAGCCCTGCAAGCGCAAGGCTTACTCCGCTGCGCTCCGTTGCGCATAGCCCAGCCGTGCGTTCAGCTCTTCGAGGAGACGCGCCGCTGCCTCGGGAATGACGGTGCCGGGCGGGAAGATCGCCGAGGCGCCGGCCTGATACAGCGCCTCGAAATCCTGCGGCGGGATCACGCCGCCGACCACGATCATGATGTCGGGTCGTCCGGCCTTTTCCAGCGCCGCCTTCAGCGCCGGCACCAGAGTCAGGTGGCCGGCAGCAAGCGAGGACACGCCAATGATGTGGACATTGCTGTCGGTGGCCTGCCGCGCCGCCTCTTCCGGCGTGGCGAACAGGGGCCCGATATCAACGTCGAAGCCGAGATCGGCAAAGGCGGACGAGATCACCTTCTGGCCCCGGTCGTGCCCGTCCTGCCCCATCTTGGCGACGAGGATGCGTGGCCGGCGGCCGTCATTCTCGGCGAAGGCCTCGCACATCCCCTGAACCCGGATCACCGCGAAGGATTCCGCTCCGGCCTCGCGCTTGTAGACGCCCTTGATTGACTGGATCTCGGCCCGGTGGCGGCCGAACACCGCTTCCATGGCGGCGGAGATTTCGCCGACGGTCGCCCCCTTGCGGGCGGCCTCGATCGACAGCGCGAGCAGATTGCCGTTGCCGCGTGCGCCATCGGTCAGGGCTGCCAGTGCGGCCTTGCAACCGGCAGCATCGCGGCTGGCCCTGAGCTGTTCGAGCTTGGCGATCTGCTCGGCCCTGACGGCGGCATTGTCGACCTTGAGAACGTCGATCTCGGCCTCGGACGAGGGCTTGAAGACATTGACGCCGATGATCTTCTGGTGCCCTTCATCGATGCGCGCCTGTGTCCGGGCAGCGGCTTCCTCGATGCGCAGCTTGGGAATGCCCTTGCCGATGGCCTTGGCCATGCCGCCCAGCGCCTCGATCTCCTGCATGTGCGCCCAGGCGCGCGCCGCCAGATCGGCCGTCAGCTTCTCGACATAGTGCGAGCCGCCCCAGGCATCGATGATGCGGGTCGTGCCGCTCTCCTGCTGGAGTACGATCTGGGTGTTGCGGGCGATGCGCGCGGAGAAGTCGGTCGGCAGGGCCAGCGCCTCGTCGAGGCTGTTGGTGTGAAGCGACTGGGTTCCGCCCTGTGTCGCCGCCATGGCCTCCACCATGGTGCGGGTGACGTTGTTGAACACGTCCTGCGCGGTCAGCGACCATCCGGAGGTCTGGCAATGGGTGCGCAGCGGCAGCGACTTGTCGCTCTTCGCGCCGAAATCCTTGACCAGCTTGGCCCAGATCAGCCGCGCTGCCCTGAGCTTGGCGACCTCCATGAAGAAGTTGGTGCCGATGGCCCAGAAGAAGGACAGGCGCGGCGCGAACGCGTCGATGTCCAGACCCGATGCGAGCCCGGCGCGGATGTACTCGGCCCCGTCTGCCAGCGTGTAGGCCAGTTCCAGATCCTGCGTCGCGCCCGCCTCCTGCATGTGATAGCCGGAAATCGAGATCGAGTTGAACTTCGGCATGTGCACCGAGGTGTGGGCGAAGATATCGCCGATGATCCGCATCGAGGCATCGGGCGGGTAGATGTAGGTGTTGCGGACCATGAACTCCTTGAGGATGTCGTTCTGGATCGTGCCGCTGAGCTTGGCCTGCGGCACGCCCTGCTCCTCCGCCGCCACGATGTAGAGCGCCAGAACGGGCAGCACCGCGCCGTTCATGGTCATCGACACGCTCATCTGATCGAGCGGGATGCCGTCGAACAGCTGCCGCATGTCGAGGATGCTGTCGATCGCCACGCCGGCCATGCCGACATCGCCGGCGACGCGCGGATGGTCCGAGTCGTAGCCGCGGTGGGTGGCGAGATCGAAGGCCACGGACAGGCCCTTCTGGCCGGCCGCGAGGTTGCGCCGATAGAAGGCGTTGGAATCCCGCGCCGTCGAGAAGCCGGCATATTGCCGGATCGTCCACGGCTGGTTGACATACATGGTGGGGTAGGGGCCGCGCACGAAGGGCGCGAGGCCGGGCCATGTGTCGACGAAATCGAGCCCGGCCAGATCAGCCTCGCCATAGCGCGGCTTGACCACGATGCCCTCGGGCGTCAGCCAGCCTTCGGGTTCGGCCCCGGCACCGGTTCCGGCTGCTGTTTGTTCGCGCCCGCCCATCAGGGCAGCCCAGTCTGGCAGGGCTGCGAAATCGGGCATCCGCGCGGCGGCGGTTGCATCAGGCTGTCGCGGCATCATGCACCTCGTTCAAAGACAGCATCATGTCCAGGGTCGTGAGCATATCACATCCCGTGAAAATGAACCCGCCCACGCCCGCAGCGCGGAAGCGGGCCTCGTGTTCGCCGGGTCGCCCGGCCAGCCAGATCGCTTGCGCACCGCTGGCAGCAAGGGCGATGGCCGCGTCCGGCGCTTCTGTGGCGTAGCTCTCGTCGCTGCCGCAGAGCACGGCCATGGCCGCCCCGCTGGCCCGGAACGCTTCGGTCAGCGCCATCAGGTCGGTGCCGCCATCGGCTTCGGCGAAGTTGGCCGGCTCCAGCACAGGAAGACCGCCGGCTGCCAACAGACCACGCGTGAAATCGGCGCGGGGGCCGTAGCCAGCAGCCGGTCCGAGCGCTGCGAGAAACACCGGCTTCAGCGCGCCGGAAGCTGCGAGCGCATCGGCGCGGTCACGCAGGCGCTCGAAGGGCTCGGACAGCCGCAACACCGGCAGGGGCGTGATGGTCACCGAGCCGCCTCCGGCCTCCCGCGCCATCGCTGGGCAGATGTCGAGCACGGTTTCCGGCGTCTCGGCAAGGTTTGGATAGGCACTGGTGCCGGTGAGCGGGGCCTTGCCGGTGGCGATCTCGCCAGCGCGGCGGGCCCGCACGGCGGCAATCCGCTGCTGGAGGTGGCCGCCTGACAGCGAGGCAACCAGCCCGCCCTCGCGCTCGATCTCTTGGAACGCATCCCAGGCCTGCGCGCAGATCTGGTCGGTGAGCGCTTCCAGCCCGCCCGAGCCTGCTGCCGGATCGACCACGCGCCAGAGATGGCTTTCTTCCAGCAGAACGGCCTGTGTGTTGCGGGCCACGCGCCGGGCAAAACCGTCGGCTAGCCCCAGCGCCGAGGTATGCGGCAACACGGCCACGCTGTCGGCCCCGCCCACGCCGGCGGAGAACGCGGCGATGGCATTGCGCAGCATGTTCACCGGCGTGTCGCGCCGTGTCAGCATGCGGAAGGCGGTTTCGGCATGCAGCGCGATCGGCTGCTGATCGAGCCGGCTGGCGCGCTGCACCTCGGCCATCAGCCGGCGCAGCGCCCTGATCTTGGCGATGCCGGCAAACTGGTCCGCATCGATGGCCAGCACGAACGAGAGCGCCCGTTCGGCCTTGGCCAGCGGCGTACCGCCAGCCACCAGCGCCTGCATGTAGGCTGACGCCGATGCCAGCACATAGGCCAGTTCCTGCGCTTCCGATGCACCGGCCTCGTGCGCCGTGCGCCCGTCGCAAGCGAAGAACGGGCCGGCGAAGCCCTGCCCGCCGAACTCGCCCAGCATGTCGCCGAGCCGGATGCCGACATCGGCCCACGGTGCAAGCAGCACGCCGCTGCGCGCCAGAAGACCGATCGGATCGATGCCGAAATCGACGGAAAGATCGACTGGCGTCAGCCGCTGGCCCTTCACCACCTCGGCAAACAACCGGCAGGCGATCCGCGCCTGGGGCGCAGGTTCCAGCCTGATGCTGACGAGGTCGAGACTGACCCCGGCCAATGCCGCTGCCAGCGTCGCGGCGTCTGTGGTTGGCAGCCCGAAGCCGCGTGCTCCGCGCGAGCCATGGAACACGAGGGCAAGGCCATCCGCCCCGCCTTCGAGATCGGCCAGCGCAAGGCCTGCCGCCTCGTCCGGAACAGGATGGTCGATCCGCGCGGTCACGCCCCAGCGTGTCCCGGCATGGGCGCCCGCCACCGGCTGCGCATTTTGGCGGCGCTGGTACAGCGGCTGGATAACCAGGCCGCCGGGGCTGCGTGTCACCAGCTTGCGCTCGAAATCGCCGCCCTTCAGCGCCTTGAGGGCCGCCGCGTGCCAATCCGCCTCGCTGGCAGGAGGGAACGGGTTGGCAAGGCGTGTGTCTGGCGGGGCGTCGGCCATCGGGGCGTGCTTTCGCTGGTCAGGAATGCCCGCCTTCCTTGCCACGCGCCCGCCTTCAGGCAAATCCCCTGTTCGTCGCATGCGCCTGCCGGCCTCGTCCGGCCGTTAGGCAGCAGGGGCAAGACGCTCAGACGAGCAAGACGTTCAGACGCGCTTGGCGCTCAGACGAACTGGCCAAGCCCGGGAATGGCTCCAACGATGGCGCCCATGGCGTCCTCGCCGGCCTTCTCGCGGCCAAAGGCGAACATTTCCTTGGAAACGCCCTGCACCTGGCCCATCGACAGGCCCGCGCCCATCAGCGAGGCCCCGAGGCCCATCACGCCGCCACCGCCGGGCATCATGCCGGCAAGGCCGCCCATCAGGCCACCGCCGCCGGTATTGGCTGCCATGGCAGCTTCCGCGCCGGGCAGCGCTCCGATCAACTGGCTGACCTCGGCCGCCGGGCCTTCCTTCTGCAGGAAGTTCAGGATCATGCCCACCGCCTTGGTGGCGAGGGCTGCATCGATGCCGGCAGCCGCCGAGATGCGTGCGATCAGTTCTTCCATCGGACTGTTCCTGCTCTGTCAGCGGGCAACACGCCCGCATCTGGCCGCTCTTGTCGCCCTGAAGGGTCCTGAAATCAAGATGGATTGCAGTCAGTCGCCTCGCCGGTCGACGGGCTCACGGGGAGGATGCGGTTGGCGGGGCGCGCTGCGAGGTGCCGGATTGCGTCGCTGTGCTCGCATTGCCGGAAAACACCTGATAAAGCGGCCAGGAGATCACGACTCCAAATCAGGACTGCTGTCATGGCCGAGAAACTGACGATCCCCGAAGGCACCTTCCTCGTCGGCAAGAGCCACAAGCCCGAGTTGCTGACCCTGAAGCTGGCCAACCGCCACGGTCTGGTGACGGGCGCGACCGGCACCGGCAAGACGGTGACGCTCCAGGTCATGGCCGAGGGCTTCGCGCGGGCAGGGGTTCCGGTCTTTGCCGCCGACATCAAGGGCGATCTCAGCGGCATCGGCGCGCCGGGCGATGCCAAGCCGCCCTTCGTGAAGCGCGCCGACGAACTGGGCGTGCCCTACGAGCCCGAGCAGTTCTCGACCGTGTTCTGGGATCTGTTCGGCGAGCAGGGCCACCCGATCCGCGCCACCGTCTCCGAGATGGGGCCGCTTCTGTTGGCCCGCCTGCTCGATCTCAACGACACTCAGGAAGGTGTGCTCAACATCGCCTTCCGCATCGCCGACGAACAGGGCCTGCTGCTGCTCGACCTGAAGGACCTGCGCGCGATCCTGACCCATATTGCCGAGAATGCCGCGAACCTGACCGTTCAGTACGGCAACATCTCGCCGCAGACGGTCGGCACCATCCAGCGCCAGTTGCTGGTTCTGGAAAACCAGAAGGGCGAGGTCTTCTTCGGCGAGCCGGCGCTGGACATCAACGACCTGATGCGCACCGACCGCGACGGGCGCGGCATCGTCAACATCCTGGCCGCCGACAAGCTGATGGCCAATCCGCGCCTGTATGCCACCTTCCTGCTCTGGCTGCTGTCCGAGCTGTTCGAGGAACTGCCCGAGGTCGGCGATCTGCCGCAGCCCAAGCTGGTGTTCTTCTTCGATGAAGCGCACCTGTTGTTCAACGGCGCACCCAAGGTGCTGCTCGAAGCGGTCGAGACCGTGGTGCGCCTGATCCGCTCGAAGGGCGTCGGCGTGTATTTCGTCACCCAGAACCCGCTCGACATCCCCGACACGGTGCTGGCCCAGCTCGGCAACCGCGTGCAGCATGCCTTGCGCGCCTTCACTCCGCGCGACCAGAAAGCGGTCAAGGCCGCCGCCGAGACCTTCCGGCAGAACCCCAAGTTCAAGACCGAGGATGCCATCACCCAGTTGGCCGTCGGCGAGGCGCTGATCTCGATGCTGGAAGGCAAGGGAGTGCCGTCCATCGTGGAACGCGCGCTGGTGGCCCCGCCCATGGCGCAGGTCGGCCCCGTGACGGCATCCGTGCGGCAGCAGGCGATGGCGTCATCCGGGCTGCGCGGCAAGTATGACACCGAGGTTGACCGCGAGAGCGCCTATGAGGTGCTGATGAAGCGCAAGGGCCTCGATCCGGCCAACCCGAACGCGCCGGCCCAGCAGGCCAGCACCGGCGGTATCGGCGGCATGCTGGAAGGCATGTTCGGTGGTGGCGCACCCAAGCCCGGCCAGAAGGGCCGCACCACCCAGTCCATGTCCGAGAAGATCATCACCAGTGCCGCGCGCTCGGTCGCGTCCTCGGTCGGCCGGCAGATCGGCAGCGCCATCATCCGCGGCGTGCTCGGCAGCATTCTTGGCGGACGGCGTTGAAACCCCAAACCCGTCATGGCCGGGCTTGACCCGGCCACCTCATCGACGTGACCCGCTATGCGCCAACCAGCGGTTTACATCATGACGAACCGGCCGCACGCCACCCTCTACATCGGCGTCACCGCTGATCTTCAAAGACGTGTGTCGGAACACCGCCTGCAGCAGGGTCGGAGTTTTGCCGCTCGGTACAATCTGGATCGTCTGGTTTGGTGGGAGCGCCACGAAAGCATGGTTGCCGCCATACAGCGGGAGACCAGCTTGAAGCGCTGGAAGCGCGACTGGAAAATCGAACTGATCGAGGCAAGCAATCCGCTTTGGCTTGACCTGACTGAGACATGGGTTGCGACCTGAACCGCAACGGGATGGCCGGGTCAGGCCCGGCCATGACGGGATCGGGCCTGACCATCATTCCGCCTCTCCGAACTTCGCCATTCCCCCGTGCTGCAGTCCCTGTCACAGTGTGGCAACCTGAATCAGAACCGGTGTTGCCATGTCTGCCTTGCCTGCCGTCCTTGCCCGCCTCGATGCCGACCGCGAGGGCGCGATCCAGCGCCTGTTCGAGTGGGTGCGCATTCCCTCGATCTCGACTGACAGCGCCTGGAAGGCCGATTGCGCCCGCGCTGCCGACTGGCTGGTGGCCGACCTGACGGCGCTTGGCTTCAAGACCGAGGCGCGGCCGACGCCGGGCCACCCGATCGTGGTCGGCCACCGGCCCAAGAAGGGCGCGCCGCATGTGCTGTTCTACGGCCACTATGACGTGCAGCCGGTCGACCCTCTGGCCCTGTGGGAGACGCCTCCTTTCGAGCCGCGCCTGGCCGAGCCGGAGCCGGGCCGCACCGTGATCATGGGGCGCGGCGCCGCCGACGATAAAGGCCAGGTGATGACCTTCGTCGAGGCCTGCCGCTGCTGGCTGGCCGAAACCGGAGACCTGCCGGTCGGCGTCACCATCATGGTCGAGGGCGAGGAGGAATCGGGCTCGCCGAACCTGCCGCCCTTCATCGAAGCCAATGCCAAGGAACTCGCCGCCGACGTGGCGCTGGTCTGCGACACCGGCATGTGGGATCGCGGCACGCCGGCCATCACCGCATCCTTGCGCGGGCTGGTTTACATGGAGGTGAAGATCATCGCCGCCGACCGCGATCTGCACTCGGGCCTGTTCGGCGGGGCGGCGGCCAACCCGATCCGCGTGCTCAGCAAGGTGCTCGCCGGCCTGCACGATGACAACGGCAAGGTCACCTTGCCCGGCTTCTATGACGGGGTTCATGACCTGCCGGCGCAGATCAAGGCGGCCTGGGCCGGCCTCAACCTCACGGCGGAGGATTTCCTTGGCCAGGTCGATCTCGCCGTGCCCTCGGGCGAGCGTGACCGGCTGCTGATCGAGATGATCCAGTCCCGCCCGACCTGCGATGTCAACGGCATCTGGGGCGGCTATCAGGGTGAGGGCACCAAGACGGTGATCGCCTCCGAGGCCTCGGCCAAGGTCTCGTTCCGGCTGGTGGGCGATCAGGACCCCAAAGCCATCATGAAGGCCTTCGAGGACTATGTCCGGGCCCGCATCCCCACCGACTGCAAGGCCGAGTTCATCCGCTATAAGGGCAGCCGCGCCATCTCGCTCGATTGGGACATGCCGGCGCTGGCCAAGGCAGAGAGCGCGCTCACCGAAGAATGGGGCAAGCCCGCCGCCATCATCGGTTCGGGCGGGTCGATCCCGGTGGTCGGCGATTTCAAGCGCACGCTGGGCATCGACACGCTGCTGGTCGGCTTCGGTCTCGATGATGACCGGGTCCATTCGCCCAACGAGAAATACGAACTGACCTCTTTCCAGAAGGGGGCGCGCTCCTGGGCCCGCATTCTGGCTGCATTGGGGAACCCAAGGCCATGATCAAGTCCGTCTGCGTGTTCTGCGGCTCCAGCATCGGAGCGAAAGACAGCTATGCCGAAGGGGCCCGCGCCCTTGGCCGGGAAATCGCGATGCGCGGGCTGACTCTCGTCTATGGCGGGGGCAGTGTCGGACTGATGGGCGTGATCGCCGATGCTGCGCTGGAGGCGGGTGGTGCCGTGCACGGCGTCATTCCCCAGTCGCTGGAATCGAAGGAGGTCGGCCACAAGGGCCTGACCAGCAAGGATGTCGTGGGCACCATGCACGAGCGCAAGGCCCGCATGGAGGCGCTGTCCGATGCCTTCATCGCCATGCCCGGCGGCATCGGCACCTATGAGGAGATCTTCGAGATCTGGACCTGGGCCCAGCTTGGCATCCACCGCAAGCCGCTCGGGTTTTATGATGTCGACGGCTTCTATGCGGAGTTGCTGCACTTCCTCGACAAGGCCACCACCGAAGGCTTCGTCCGCGAGCAGCACCGCCACATGGCGCTGATGGACACCCGGCCCGGCGCCCTGCTCGACAAGATCGCCGCCTATGTGCCGACCGCCACCGCCAAGTGGATGGAAATGGCGCAGAGCTGAGCGCAACGCCGATTCGCCAGGCGTTGATCCAGGATTGATCCTGTCATGTGCTTGTCATTCTCGAGCAGCCGACAGGCTTGCTGATCAATGGGGCAGAAAATCACGGCTGATGAGCTTGTCCGACGCGGCGTTGACGGCTTTTCATCTTGCGTTCGGCATGCTGTGCCGTCACGCTCATAACGGAAACACGCCGGGGAGACAGTGACATGAACAAGTATATTGCGGAAGCGGTCGGAACCTTCGCGCTGGTTTTCATCGGCTGCGGCGCGGCCGTCATTGGCGGGATGGGGACGGGAGCGACAGCGATCGACCTGCTGGGCATCTCGGCCGCTTTTGGTCTTGCCATTGTCGCCATGGCTTACGGGATCGGCCCTGTCTCCGGCTGTCATGTCAATCCGGCGGTCAGCCTTGGGGTGTTCATGGCGGGCCGCATGAGCCTGTCTGACATGATCGGTTACTGGGTCGCGCAGGTGGCCGGCGCGCTTCTCGGTGCCCTCGTGCTCGCCATCATCCTCTCTGGCAAGGCGCAAGGGTGGACGGGCGGCCTCGGCCAGAACGGCTGGGGCGAAGGCTATCTCGGCAACTACAACATGGTGTCGGCCTTCGTTTTCGAGGCGGTGGCGACCTTCCTGTTTCTGGTCTGCATCCTGGGTGTGACCCAGAAGGGCTCGCCCTCGCAGTTTGCCGGGCTGGCGATTGGCGGCACGCTCGTGGCCATCCACATCGTCGGCATCAACGTCACGGGTGTGTCCGTCAATCCGGCACGCTCGATTGGCCCGGCGCTGGTCGGTTTCGCGTCGAATGGCAAGGCGGTGGCGCAACTCTGGCTGTTCGTCGCTGCGCCCCTGCTGGGGGCGGCCGTGGCAGGTCTGCTGTTCAAGAATGGCGTCCTGACCGCACGCGATTGAACCATGGTGCCCGGGACGTCCGGCAGCTTGGCGCTGGTTTGCGCGCCCCTGAAACGATACAACTTGACACTCGTTAAGGTTGTAGGAATAATGTCCTTGACAGCGTCGCGCTGATCGGCTATCAATCCGGCACGCTCACGAATTGTGACTGAGAGCCGCCAGCGCCGAGACAGCGTGGGCGGCTTTCGGCGTTCTGGAGCACGGACCTTGCGATGCAAACCGATCTGCTGGCAGTTGGCGGGGGCCACGACGCTTCCCCGCACGACGGCGCGAGCAGGCCGGCCCGCCTTGCCGGCAACCCTTGCTGCAGCCTTTCGTTCTCGTGGGGTGTCACAATGAATCATTGCGTTGAAATTGCTGTTGCCGGCCGGGCCTCTGATGGCGTGCTGCCGCGCGCCAGCCGGGTCGATCTGGTCGAGCGTCTGTGGGCGGCGGCCGAGGCGCAGGTCGGTGCCCACGAGGCCCGCCTCAAGGGGCTCGGCCCCGGCGAGGCGGCGAGCGAGGCCCATGCCAAGGCCCTGGCGACGCTGGCCCGGACAATCAGGGAACTGATCGACCTGGACGGTGCTGCCATCGAGGTCGACCGCGCTCTGGAGGATCAGGACAATCCGCATGACCTCAACCCCGACAGCGCACTCACCGACCTCGCCAGCCTCCGCGAGGAGCTTGCGCGTCGTCTGGAAGGGCTTGAGCCCGGACCGGAAGATGCGGCTGCTGGCGGGGCTGACCCCGGCTGATCTCAGGCTCTGGCTGGGCGACTGGCAGTTCTGGGCGCGTGACGACCAGTTGCCGCCCGCTGGTGACTGGACCACCTGGCTGATGATCGGGGGCAGGGGGGCGGGCAAGACCCGCGCCGGTGCCGAATGGCTGCGGCGGCTCGCGCTCGGCGATGGTCCAGCGCAGCCGCCGCTGGGGCGTCTGGCGCTGGTCGGCGAGAGCTTTGCCGACGTGCGCGATGTCATGGTCGAGGGTGTGTCAGGGCTGCTCGGTGTGCACGGCAAGACCGACCGTCCGCAATGGCAACCCTCGAACCGCAGGCTGACCTGGCCCAACGGCGCGATCGCGCAGGTGTTTTCGGCCGAAGATCCGGAGAGCCTGCGCGGCCCGCAGTTCGAGGCGGCCTGGTGCGACGAGATCGGCAAGTGGCGCTATGCCCGTGAGACCTGGGACATGCTGCAGTTCGGGCTGAGGCTTGGCCGCCAGCCGCGCTGCCTGGCCACCACGACGCCGCGGCCAACCCCGCTGCTGCGCGCCTTGCTGGCCGATCCGGACACGGCTATCAGCCGGGCAAGGACACGCGACAACGCCTTCAATCTGGCCCCGGCCTTCCTCGCCGCCATGGCCCGCTCCTATGGCGGCACGCGGCTTGGCCGGCAGGAACTGGATGGCGAGATGATCGCCGAGCGCGCCGATGCGCTCTGGACCCGCGACATGCTGGAAGCGACCCGCACCCGGCAGGCGCCGCCTCTGGCCCGCATCTGCGTGGCTATCGACCCGCCGGCCTCATCCGGCCGCCACGCCGATGCTTGCGGGCTGGTTGTGGCCGGCATCACCGATGACGGGCTGGTGCATGTGCTCAGCGATGCCACCATGGCCCGCGCCCGGCCCGCCGACTGGGCCGCCCGTGCCGCCGCGCTCTACCAGCGCTTCGAGGCCGATGCCGTGGTGGTCGAGGTCAACCAGGGCGGCGAGATGGCCAGCGCCGTGTTGCGCGAGGTCGATGCGGCGCTGCCCGTCGTCGCCGTCCGCGCCACGCGCGGCAAGTATCTCAGGGCCGAGCCGGTGGCCGCGCTCTATGCCCAGGGTCGCGTGCGCCATGTCGGCGCGCTGCCCGAACTGGAGGACGAAATGTGCGATTTCGGCCCCGGCGGCCTCAGCTCTGGCCGCTCGCCCGACAGGCTCGACGCGCTGGTCTGGGCCATCACCCACCTCGCCCTCGGCACCCGCGCCAAACCGCGGGTGAGGGGCTTGTGAGCGGCGCTGTCCTGCACCGGACAGGCCAACTCTGACGCAGACGGAATTCGAAGCCAGAAGGACCCTCCCATGCTTGACCTTCTCTCCCGCTGGCGCGGTGCGCCGGCGCGCGTCCCTGTGCCTGAAACCAAACGGTCACGTACCGCGCCTCTGGTGGCCTGGCACCATGCCGGCAAGGCGGTCTGGACCCCGCGCGACTATGCGGCCTTGGCCCGCGAGGGCTACCAGACCAATGCTATCGTGCACCGCTGTGTCCGCCTCGTGGCTGAAAGCGCGGCGCAGGTCGGGCTGTCGGTGCGCATCGGCGGGCGCGAGATCGCCGACCATCCGCTGAATGCGCTGCTGAGGCGGCCCAATCCGCGGCAGGCGCAGGGCGCGTTCCTTGAAGTGCTGTTCGGCCATCTGCTCGTCGCCGGCAATGCCTATGTCGAGGCGGTGACGCTGGAGGGCACGGTGCGCGAGTTGCACGCCCTCCGGCCCGACCGGATGCGGGTGGTGCCCGGCGCTGATGGCTGGGCCGAGGCCTATGACTACACCGTGGCCGGCACCTCCGTGCGCTTCCGGCAGGACGGTGACTTCTTGCCGCCGGTGCTGCACCTGTCGCTGTTCCACCCGCTCGACGACCACTATGGCCTGCCGCCGATGGAGGCTGCAGCCCGCGCCCTCGACATCCACAACGCCGCAGGCGCCTGGAACAAGGCCCTGCTCGACAATGCCGCCAGACCATCCGGCGCGCTGGTCTATTCCGGCCCCGATGGCGCGAGCATGACGGACAGCCAGTTCGAGCGCCTCAAGGCCGAGCTGGAGGAGAGTTTCCAGGGCTCGCGCAATGCCGGCCGGCCGCTTCTGCTGGAAGGCGGGCTCGACTGGAAGGCCCTGTCGCTCAGCCCCAAGGACATGGACTTCATCGAGGCCAAGGCCGCCGCCGCCCGCGAGATCGCGCTGGCTTTCGGGGTGCCGCCGCTGCTGCTGGGCCTGCCGGGGGATTCGACCCACGCCAACTATGCCGAGGCCAACCGCGCACTCTGGCGGCAGACGGTGATCCCGCTGGTCAGGCGCACGCTTGGCTCGCTGGCCGGCTGGCTGGAAGCGGCCTACGGCACCGACCTCGCCATCGAGCCCGATCTCGATGCGATCGAGGAACTGGCCGAGGACCGCCAGATGCTGTGGAGCCGCGTGCTCGCTGCCGGCGACCTGCTCACCGACGCCGAAAAACGCGAGGCGCTTGGCTATCCCGCCGAGCGCCCCTCAAACGACGGGGAGATGGCCGATGGACAGGATCGTGCAGCATTTCGTCGAGCACGGTGACCTTGGCCACATTGCCCTTCTGCTCTGGGCCGGCGGGGCATCGCTCCTGCTCTCCCGCACGCTGAAGGAGCTTGGCGAGGCCAACCGCCGCTTCGATGCCTTCGTCCGCGAACTCACGCTGTTCAACCAGCGCCACCTTCACCACCACCACAAGGGAGATGCGACATGATCCGCCAACGCCCGCCATCCGGCGGGCTTTTTCGTCTTCAGGGCCCGGGGCCCGGACCGGACGCCCAGCCCGAAGCGCGTGCCGAAGCCCGCGATGCGATCCGCCATTTCGTGCGGGTTCTGGAGAGGCTCGACCGCGATACCAATGGTCCCTCGGCGCCCGCCAGCGAGCCGCGCAAGCCCGCCCGCAGCCGCACCGCGAAAGGAAAATCGCAATGAGCCCGCTGTCCCCACCCGGGGCGGGCATGCAGCGGCGGCTTGAAGCCAAGCTCGGGCCGGATGCCTTGCTCAGCATCGAGACCGGTGGCCAGTTCGAGGGCTATGCCAGCCTGTTCGACCTGCCCGATCTTGGCAAGGACGTGGTGGCGCCCGGTGCCTTCGCCGGCTCGCTGGCCCGGCGCGGCCCGCGCGGCATCCGGTTGCTCTGGCAGCATGATCCGTCCGAGCCGATCGGCCAGTGGCTGCTGCTGCGCGAGGACCGGCGCGGCCTGTTCGTGCGCGGCCAGCTCTCGCTCGCCGTGGCGCGGGCCCGCGAAACCCTGGCGCTGATGCGCGACGGCGCGATCGATGGCCTGTCCATCGGCTTTCGCACCGTGCGCGCCCGCACCGACCCGCGCACCGGCTATCGCCGGCTGTCGGAGATCGACCTGTGGGAGATCTCGATCGTCACCTTCCCTCTACTGCCGCAGGCCCGCGTCTCGGCGGTCAAGGCCGGCGCTGCCGCCCGCCTCGCAAACCCAGCCTAGCCCCAACCACGCCCTCGTCCACCCCGCCCCACCAAAGGAACAAACCCCATGGAACACATCTCCGAGACCTTTCCCGGCCAGATTGGCACCACCCGTGCCTTCGCTGCGCCCGAAGCCAAGGCGCACCTGGCTGATGCCGCAGACGCCTACCGCGAGCTGCGCAGCACCTTCGAAGCCTTCCGCGACGCCAACGACCAGCGCCTCGGCGAGATCGAGCAGCGGGCCAGCGCCGACGTGCTGCTGGACGAGAAGCTGGCTCGCATAGACACCGCGCTTGACGAGCAGCAGCGCCGGCTTGACCGGCTGATGCTGAATAACCGCCGCCCGGCCCTTGGCACCGCCGCCGCCGATCCGCGTCAGGCGGGCCACAAGTCCGGCTTCGAGGCCTATATCCGGAGCGGCGACGTGTCCGGCCTTGCGGCCCTCGAAGGCAAGGCGCTGTCCGCCGGCTCCGGTGTCGATGGCGGCTTTGTCGCCCCGGCAGAGGTCGAGCGTGAGATCCTGCAGCGCCTGGCGGCCATCTCGCCGATGCGGGCGCTGGCCACGGTGCGCACGATCTCGGCGGGAACCTACCGCGCGGCCTTCTCCGCCACTGGTCCGGCCTCCGGCTGGGTCGGAGAGACGGCGGCGCGCCCTGAAACCGCCTCGCAGGTGCTGTCCGAACTCGTGGTGCCGGCCATGGAGCTGTACGCCATGCCGTCGGCCACGCAGACCATCCTCGACGATGCCATGGTCGATGTCGACCGCTGGGTGGCCGACGAGGTCGAGACGGTGTTCGCCGAGCAGGAAAGCACCGCCTTCATCAACGGCACCACCCAGCCGCGTGGCGTGCTGAGCGTGCCGGTCGTGGCCGATGCGAGCTGGACCTGGGGCAATATCGGCGTGCTTAACAGCGGTGCCGCGGGCGCGTTTGCGGCCAGCAACCCGTCGGATGTGCTGATCGAGCTGATCTATGCCCTGCGCACCGGCTATCGCCAGAACGGCGCTTTCCTGATGAACCGGCGCGTGCAGAGCGCGATCCGGCGCTTCAAGGATGCGGCCGGCAACTACATCTGGAGCCCGCCCGCCGGCATCGGCCAGCCCGCCACGCTGATGAACTTCCCCGTGGCGGAGGCCGAGGCCATGCCCAACCTGGCGGCCAACTCGGTCTCGGTGCTGTTCGGCGATTTCCGGCGCGGCTACCTGATCGTCGACCGGGCCGGCGTTCGTATCCTGCGCGATCCATACTCCGCAAAGCCCTACGTGCTGTTCTACACCACCAAGCGTGTCGGCGGTGCCGTGCAGGACTATGCGGCGATCAAGGGCCTGCGCTTCGCGGCCTGATGTTGCCCCGGCCGTCCGGCTTTATGGCTTCGGTCAGTTGTTGGACGGCCGGAACAGCAGGTCCATCCCGGTGTCCGGCGCCGGTGGGGTGGTTGCCCTGCCGGCGCGCCCGCGTGGCGTGCGCCGCTCGGGCGCCGCGCGCACCTCGGCCGGGACATCGCTGGTCAGGCTGCCCGCCGTCCCCATGATCCAGGCGCGGTGGTCAGCCACCGGCGTGATGGCCGTGAAGCCGCCGCAGACGCGCCGGACGCGCTGGTTGGCAGGCCCGCTCGACCAGCTGACGATGCCCACGAGTTCGCTCGATCCGCGCCCCCCGCGCATGACGGGCCCGCCCGAGTCGCCCTTGCAGGCCCCCGCACCGGAATCCTGCCCGAGCCTGTTGCTGTCCACGGCCACAACCACGCTGTTGCTGGATGTGTAGGAGCCCGCCGCCATCAGTTCGCCCTGCCGCAAGGTGCGGGCCGTCTGCCGGCGATCCTCCTGCCCGAGGCCGAAGCCTGAAATCGTCAGCCGGTCACCGAGCCCGAGCGCACCGCCCAGGCTCACCGGCTGCACGCTGGCCGGCAGGTCCGTGTCCAGCAGCAGCATGGCCAGATCGATACCGGGTTGTGTGCTGGGGGTCCGGCCCGGAATGAAGCTGGCATGGGCCACCACCCTTGATGCGCGCAGCCCTACCTTCCGCATCTGCTCGTCGAGCGCGGTCACGGTGAACCGCCCGCCGCCGATCACGCAATGGGCCGCGGTCAGTACCACACGGGGCTGGATCGCCACGCCGGAGCACAGCTCGCCCTTGCTGCTGTCGATCTTGACCGTCCAGCGCCGGGCCTGATCGGACGAACGCACCAGATTGCCGCCGACGATAGCCTCGGCGGGCACTGTCAACGCGAGGGACGCCAGCACAAGGCAGACAAGCCCATGGCCTTGCCACGCCGGCCGGAACGCACGCTTGAACGGAACACGGATCATGCAGCCATCATGTGGCAGCCACCCAGCCTCGTCCAGAGCCTGTGTTGTCGCTGGTGAACGGCTCGTCACCTCGGCTCAGCGCCAGTTTGCCTGGCGCTGCCAGCGCGCCATCGTCGCGTCGACCCAGCCGCGCTGCGGGCCGATCAGCGTGCCTTGGGTGAGATCGCCGCAACGCCGCCCGGCGCTGCCGGTGGACCATGTCGTCACGGCCACCACGGTCTGGCTGCCATCCAGCATGGGCCCGCCCGAATCGCCGCCGCAGGCCCCGGCCCCGGCGCTGCCGCGCGCCCAGAGCAGGATGCGGCTTGGTCCGTAAGGCTCGACAACCGCGAGCCTTGCCGAGCGCCATGTGCCGGTGCTGGTGCCATCGCCTTCGCGGCCAAGGCCGAACCCGGCCACGGTGACGGCGCTGCCTGCGCCGTCCGTTCCGGCATTGGCGAGGGCCGCAACACTGAAGCGTGCCGGCAACGGCTGAGCCAGGCGCAGCAGCGCCAGATCGATCGAGCGCGTCCGTTCCTGCACCGCATTGGCGCGGAATTGCGGATGCCGGACGATGGCTTGCGGCTCCAGCATCACCGCCTCGCCCTGCTCGCGGTAATGCACTCGAAATTTCGCGCCGGCGGGCAGGCAGTGCGCCGCCGTCAGCACCACGTCCCGCGCCACCACGATGCCGGTGCAGATGCCGCCCCGGTCATGCAGCACCATCACGGCGGCGCTGTCGAGCGGCCCGCCCGGCTGTCCGCCGATGATCGCCAACGCGGGGCCGGCACCGGCCACCGCGCAAAGTGCCGCCCCTGCCAGCAGGCCGTGTGCCTGCCTCGCCAGAATCCTGCCCTTCGCAGGAACTGTCCGTTTCACAAGGGAACCAGCCATGAGCCCCATCCTGATCGTGCCTCCAGCGGCAGAGCCCGTCACGCTCGCCGAGGCGAAGCTCTACCTCAGAACCGCCGGCCCTGACGAGGATGATCTGGTCATCGCCCTGATCAGGGCGGCGCGCCATTTGGTCGAGGCCGCGAGCAACCGGCTGCTGGTCAGCCAGACCTAGCGGCTGGTCTGCGATGCCTGGCCGACCGGAGGCGTGCTGCGCCTGCCATTGTCGCCGGTGATCGCCATTGCCGCCGCACGCGTGCTGGCCACGCAAGGCCCGTCCGTGCCGGTGGACGACGGCGCGCTAAGGCTCGATCCGGGGTCGGATCCGCCGCTGCTGCGCGTGGTTGGCCCACTGCCCGCGCCGCAATGGCCGCATGGCGGCATCGAAATCGACCTCATCGCCGGCCATGGTGCGCCCGCCGATGTGCCCGAACCTTTCCGGCAGGCCATGCTGATGCTGGTCGCGCGCTGGTTCGAGAACCGCGGCGATGCGACCGGCCATGGCGATGCGCGCCTGCCGGCGGATGTGCTGGCGCTGATCGCCCCCTTTCGCCGCGCGAGGTTGTGACATGGCCAGCCCGTCCGCAAACCCGATCGCCGCACTCGGCCGCCGCCTCGTGCTCGAACAACCCGTCGCCGTGCCCGACGGGGCCGGCGGCATGACCATCACCTTCGAGCCCCTCGCCACCGTTTGGGCTGAGGTGCGCTGGCTCTCGGGTGACGAGCGCTTTGTGGCTGGCCGGCCCGAGCAGGCGTCTCGCCATGTCATCACGCTGCGCTGGCGCGGCGATGTCACCGCCGGCATGCGCTTCGTCGGCGATGGCGCCGTCTTCGGCATCGTCTCGGCGGGTGATCCAGCCGGAGACCGCCGCCGCCTTGTCTGTCAATGCGAGGAGTTTTCGCCATGATTGACGCTGTCATCGCTGTCCGCCGCGCCCTTCAGGCCGCCTTGCTGGCCGATGCGCCGCTGCTCGCCTTGCTTGGTGGCCCGCGCATCCATGACGAAGCCCCCCGAGCCGCCACCGGGCCTTACGTGGTCCACGGCGACGTCGAGGCCCGCGACTGGTCCACCGGCACCGACCTGGGTTGCGAGCAGACGATCCGGCTCGTGGTCTGGGCCGGCAAGGGCTCCGAGAGCGGGGCTGCGCTGGTCATTGCCGGACGGCTCGGCACGGTCCTGCATGATGCGGCCCTGCCTGTCGCCGGCCACCGTCTGGTGCAGTTGCGCGTCAGCGGCCTCGATCTTGGCCGCGATAGCCGCACCGGGCTCTCCCGCGCCACTGTCACCCTGCGCTGCATCACCGAAGCCGCCTGAGCGGCACCTCGCCCCGTTCGTCACCCGCCAACAAGGAACACTCGCATGTCAGCTCAACGTGGCAGGGATCTCCTGCTGCGCGTCGAAAGCGCGCCCTCCGTCTTCACCACCGTCGGCGGCCTCCGTGCCCGCCAGATCGCCTTCAATGCCGAGGCGGTCGACATCACCCATGCCGAATCCACCGGCCGCTGGCGCGAGCTTCTCGCCGGGGCCGGCATGCGCCGCGCAGCGCTGTCCGGAGCCGGCGTGTTCAAGGACGATGCCTCCCATGCCATCGTCCGGCAGATTTTCTTCGATGGCGAGATCCGCGCCTGGCAGATTGTCATCCCCGATTTCGGCGTTGTGCAGGGCGCGTTCCAGTTGTCCTCTCTGGAGTATCGTGGCGAACACGCGGCGGAGGTGACCTTCGAGCTGTCGCTGGATTCAGCCGGCGCGCTGACCTTCACGGCACTGTGAGGCAGCCATGGCCAATACCCATCGCGGCGAGGTGCCGCTGACCATCGGCGGCCGCAGCCTGACCCTCAAGCTGACGCTTGGCGGGCTGGCCGAACTCGAACATGCGCTTGGGGCCGGCGATCTGGCCGGCCTCGGCGAGCGGCTGGCCTCGGGCCGAATCTCCGCCCGCGACATCATCGGCATCCTGTCGATCGGCCTGAAAGGGGCCGGCCATCGCCTTGCCGATGACGAGATCGCCGCCTTGCCGGTGGATGAGGGGCTCGGTCCGGTGATTGCAGCCATCGCTGCCCTGTTCAGCCGCACGTTCGGGGAGGCGGAGGCGGCACCTTCCGCGCACCCTCCCGGGCCGTAGCCGCCAGCCCGTCGGTCGTTGCGCCGCGACAGGCCTTTCCCTGGCGCGAAGCGATGGCTCTCGGCATTGGCAGGTTGCGGCTCGCCCCTGACCTGTTCTGGTCGCTGACACCATCAGAGCTGCTGCTGATGGCCGAGGCCGGCCGGCCCTCGGCTCCAGCGCTCGACCGGGCTGCGCTCGATGCACTGATCACCCGGCATGACCGGCACCAGCCCTGATCCGGCCTGCCGCGTCAGATGCGTTGCGTGCGCACCACGGCAAAACCCTTGCCGGCCATGCAGGCGACCAGCGCGCGATTGCCCATCTCGGTGGCCAGTTCCTCCTGCCGGCGCGCCAGCAGCGGGCTGGCCACCTTGAGTTGCTCCACCTTGCAGGCCTCCCGGGCCCGCCGGAAGGCTTCGGCCTCTGCCGGCGGATAGTCGAATACGAACCGCGTGGTGCTCGGCTGAGGCTGGCATCCCGCCAGCGCAGCCGCGCCAGCCACCACCCCGAGGACACAGATCATGGAAGATTTCATCGACAGCCCGGATCAGCGCCTGCCGCTGGCCTCGCAGGCAAATTTGCTCCGCGAATTGCGGGCCAGTGCGGCCAGCTTTGGGCAGGCCCTGTCGAGCACGTTCGCAAAAGGCGTGATCGAGGGCAAGAAGTTCGAGGACGTGCTGCGCAACATCGGCGTCAAGCTCTCCGAGACGCTGCTCAAGGCCGCCTTCAAGCCCGTCGAGCTGGGCATTTCGAACCTGCTCAACGAGGGCTTCCACTCAATCGCCGGTCAGGCCGGCCAGTTGGGCTCGTTGTTCGGCGGCGCTCCGGGCGCGCCCATGGCGCTGCTTGGCTCCGTCCAGCCTTTTGCCGATGGCGGCGTGGTCGGCCAGCCCACCTATTTCGGCATGGGCCGGAACCTTGGCCTGATGGGCGAGGCCGGCGCGGAGGCGATCCTGCCGCTGGCACGCGGCCCTGACGGCAAGCTCGGCGTCAGCGCCGCAGGCGGTCAAGGCCGGCCTGTCAACGTCACGGTCCATGTCAGCACGCCGGATGCCGACAGCTTCCGTCGCTCCGAAGGGCAGGTGTCCGCTGCCGTCGCCCGCGCCGTGTCGCGCGGCCGGCGCAATCTCTAGATCAAACCCGAGGAGACCGCATATCCCTGTCCGATTTTCATGAAGTGCGCTTTCCGCTCGACATCTCGCGCGGGGCGCGGGGCGGGCCGACGCGCCGCACCGACATCGTCACGCTGGCCTCGGGTCGAGAGCATCGCAATGCCCGCTGGGCCCATTCCCGCCGCACCTTTGATGCGGGCTATGGCGTCAAGACGCTGGCCGGATTGTCTGCCGTCGTCGCCTTCTTCGAGGAGCGCCGCGGCCGGCTGATCGGCTTTCGCTGGCGCGATCCGCTGGACTGGACCAGTGCACCGGCCATCGGCGAGCCCACGCCGCTCGACCAAGTGCTTGGCACAGGCGATGGCGCTCGCACCAGCTTTTCGCTCGTCAAGCGCTATGGCGGCCCTGACGCGCCCTATGAGCGCCCTATCGCAAAACCGGTAGCCGGATCGGTGCGCATCGCCGTGGCGGCAAGCGAACTGGCTTCCTCGGCCTTCACGGTCGATACCACCACCGGCATGGTCACGCTGGCAACCGCGCCGGCCATCGGCGCTTTGGTCACGGCCGGCTTTGCCTTCGACGTGCCGGTGCGTTTCGACACCGATGCACTCGATGTCGAACTGAGTGCGTTCGAGGCGGGCGAAATCCCGCGCATTCCCCTCATCGAACTGGCGATCTGACCCATGAAAACCCTGCATCCCGGCCTTGCCGCGCACCTTGCCGGCGGGGTGACCACGCTTGCCCGCTGCTGGCGGCTGACCCGCCGCGACGGCGTCGTGATGGGCTTCACCGACCATGATGGCGATCTGACCTTCGACGCTGTGGTGCATCGCGCCCGCTCGGGGCTCGAACCCAGCGAGGCCGAGGCCGAATTGGGCTTTGCCATCGCCAGCCTCGACGTGGCCGGCGTGCTGCATTCGGCGGGCCTCACCGAGGCAGACATCGCGCGTGGGCTCTATGACGGGGCCGAGGTCGAGATCTGGCTGGTTGACTGGAGCAATCCCGACAATCGCCAGCGGCTCGATGTCATGGTGATCGGCGAGATCACGCGCGGCGACGCCGGCTTCGTCGCCGAGTTGCGCAGCGCCGCCCACCGCTTCGACGAGGAGCGCGGGCGGCTGTTCACCGGCCGTTGCGGGGCCGATCTCGGCGATGCACGCTGCCGCTGGCCAGTGGTGCCGGTGCCGGCGGTGGTGTCGTCCAGCACCGGGCCTGCCCACCTCGTTGCCCTTGGCCTCGGTGCCCATGCCGATGGCTGGTTCACCGGCGGCAAACTGGCCTTCACGAGCGGGCCGAATGCCGGGCAAGCGGTGGAGATCCGCCGCCATGGGCTCGATGGCGCTGCCGCCAGCTTCGATCTGTGGCTGGACATGCCGCATCCGGTTGGTGTGGGCGACACGGTCCTGCTCACGCCCGGCTGCGACAAGAGCTTCGCCACCTGCCGTGAGAAGTTCGGCAACGGCGTCAACTTCCAAGGCTTCCCGCACATGCCGGGCACCGACTACCTGCTGCAGGTGGTCGAGCCGGGCGCGCTCAAGCGCTTCGATGGCGGGAGCCTGTTCCGATGAGCGCGGGCCGCGATGTGGTCGATATCGCCCGCACCTGGATCGGCACGCCCTACCAGCATCAGGCCTCGCTGAAGGGCGTGGGCTGCGACTGCCTCGGCCTCTTGCGCGGCATCTGGCGTGAGCGGCATGGGCCGGAACCGGAAGCGGCGCCGCCCTATGCGCCGGACTGGGCCGAAAGCCTGGATCGCGCCGCCGGGAGTTCGGAGCCGCTGGCCGAGGCCGCAATGCGGCATCTGGTGCCGGTCGATGCCGCCGCCATGCTGCCCGGCGATGTGCTGCTGTTCCGCTGGCGCAACCACCTGCCGGCCAAGCATCTCGCCATCCTCAGCGCACCGGGCCTGATGATCCATGCCCATGACGGGGCCTCGGTCTGCGAGGTCTCGTTCAGCCCTTGGTGGCAACGCCACCTCGCCGCCGCCTTCCGCTTTCCGGAGATCAGCCCATGACCACCATCGTCCTGCAGGCCGCCGGCACCGCCATCGGCTCGTTCTTCGGCGGCCCACTGGGGGCGATGGCCGGGCGCGCGCTGGGCGCGGTGGCGGGCGGCTACATCGACGGGCAGTTGTTCGGCGAGAAGCAGAAGGCCCGCACCATCGAAGGGCCGCGCCTACGCGAGATGGAGGGGCTGGCCTCGCAGGATGGCGCGCCGATTCCCAAGGTCTATGGCCGGGTCCGCATTGGCGGGCAGCTGATCTGGGCCACCCGCTTCGAGGAGACGGTCAGCACCACCATCCGGAAAGCCGCGGCGTCAGGCGGCAAGGGCGCGCCGTCGCGCCCCGCCAGCGTCGAGGAGCGCAGCTACAGCTACTCAGTCAACCTCGCGATTGGCCTGTGCGAAGGGCCGATCGCGCTGGTGCGCCGGGTCTGGGCCGATGGCCGCGAGGTCGATCTGACCCGCGTGACCATGCGGGTCTACACCGGCGATCAGGCCCAGCAGCCCGATGCGCTGATCGTCGCCAAGGAAGGGGCTGGGCAGGCCCCGGCCTATCGCGGCACGGCCTATGTGGTGTTCGAACGCTTCCCGCTCGCCAGCTATGGCAACCGCGTGCCGCAGTTCAGCTTCGAGGTGGTGCGGGCGCTGCCCGTTCTTGGCGCGCAGATCCGTTCGGTCAATCTCGTGCCGGGTTCCTCGGAATTTGCCTACGAGCCTGCCCGCGTCACCCGGCCCTTCGGCATCGGCAGTTCCGCCCCTGAGAACTGCCACCAGCTCCAGGCCAGCAGCGATGTCCTCGCCTCGCTCGACCAGTTGCAGGCCCTGTGCCCCGGCCTCACCAGCGTCCAGATCGTGGTGAGCTGGTTCGGCGATGATCTCAGGGTCGGACATTGCACCGCGTCCCCGCGCGTCGACAGCGCCATCAAGGTCACGTCCGGAGCCACTTGGGGGGTGGCCGGCCTTGCCCGCGCCGATGCCCGGCTGGTGACGTTGATCGAGGGCCGGCCCGCCTATGGCGGCACGCCGAGCGATGCCGCCGTGCTGGCACTGATCGCCGAGGTCAAGCGCCGCGGGCTGAAGGTGGTGCTCTATCCGTTCCTGATGATGGATATCGGCCCGGCAAACGCCTTGCCCAATCCTTCTGGGGGGGCCTCCCAGCCGGCCTTTCCGTGGCGCGGCCGGATGACCTGCGATCCGGCTCCCGGCCAGCCCGCCAGCGCCGACGGCACGGCGACTGCTGCTGCGCAGGTTGCGGCCTTTGTCGGCACGGTCGGGCCGGCGGACCTGGCACTGGCAGGATCTGAGGTAGTCTGTACCAAGCCGGCCGAGTGGAGTTTCCGGCGTCACATCCTGCACTATGCCCGCCTCGCCGGCGCGGCGGGCGGGGTCGACGGCTTCATAATTGGTTCGGAAATGGTCGGGCTGAGCCGGGTGCGCTCGGCCTCGGGCGTCTATCCGTTTGTCTCGGCTCTTCAGGCCATTGCCGATGATGCGCGCGCCATGCTCGGACCCTCCACCCGCATTACCTATGCGGCGGACTGGACCGAGTATGGCGCGCATGTGCTGGGCGGCGGCGACGAGGTGCGCTTCCCGCTCGATCCGCTCTGGGCCTCGCCGGCGATCAGCGCGGTCGGCATCGACTACTACCCGCCGGTCAGCGACTGGCGCGACGGTGTCGATCATGCCGATGCGGTCATGGCCCGTTCCGCCCATGACCTCGCCTATCTGGCCGGGCGTCAGCAGGCCGGCGAGGCGTTCGACTGGTTCTATGCCAGCCCGGCAGCCCGCACCTCGCAGACCCGTAGCCCGATCGCGGATGGTGCCTATGGCAAGCCCTGGATCTACCGACCGAAGGATCTGGCCGGCTGGTGGGCGAATGCCCATGTCGAGCGCGTCGGCGGCGTGGAACGGCCCGCACCGACAGCCTGGCAACCCGGCTCGAAACCGCTCTGGCTGACCGAGATCGGCTGCCCGGCGGTCGACAAGGGCGCCAACGCTCCCAACGTCTTTCCCGATGCCAAGTCTTCGGAGAGTGCACGCCCCTTCTTCTCCGACGGGTCACGCGATGATCTGGCCCTGCTCAGAGCGGTGGAGGCACAAGTGGGCGTACTCGATCCTGCTTCCGCGCTGTTTCGCCCCGCCGCCAATCCTGTGATGGGAAGTGGCCCGCAGCGCATGATCGATCCTGACGATATCGCTGTGTGGGCCTGGGATGCACGCCCGTTTCCCGCCTTTCCGATGCTGGAAAGCGTCTGGAGCGATGGCGAGAACTGGCACACGGGCCACTGGCTGAACGGCCGGCTGGAGGCTGCTCCTCTCGATGCCCTCGTTGCGGCCATCCTGGCCGATTACGAGATCGCACCGGCGACCCGCCTTGAGATCGATCATGTGGTCGAGGGATATGTCATCGACCGCCCCATGTCGGCGCGCGAGGCGCTGGAGCCGCTGACCCGGCTGTTTGCCCTCGATGCCGGCTTTGATCAGGGCCGCCTGACCTTGCGTGGCCGCTCCGCTCGCCCGCCACACCTGATCAGCCCCGATGATCTGGTGCCCGATACCGGGCTCAAGCCCTTCAGCCTGCGCCGGGCGCAGGAAACCGAACTGCCGCGCGAACTCAGGATCGGTTTCATCGACGGGGCCTGGGACTATCTCGGCGCAACCAGCCGGTCGCGCCGTCTGGCAGGCGCGGCACGGCGCGAAGTGTCGCTTGAGGCGCCGCTCGTGGCCAGCCGGGCGCAGATCGATCGCCTCGCCGACATGCGGCTGAAGGATGCCTGGATCGGGCGCGAGACGCTGACCCTGCAACTCTCGCCGCGCCAGATCGCGCTGGAGCCCGGTGATACGATCAGCTTTGCCGTGGATGGCCTGCCGCGCCTGTTCCGCGTCACTGAGGTGGCCGATGCCAAGGCGCGCCGGCTGACGGCCGTCAGCACAGAGCGGGCTCCGGCCGCACCGGTCGCCATCGTTGTCAGGCCGCGGCCTCCCGCAGCGCCCGCACTGGCGGGGGTGCCTTTCGCCGTGGCGCTCGAACTGCCGGGCGTGCGCGGCAACCAGCCTGTTCTGCAACACCTCGCGGTCCATGCAGCGCCCTGGCCTGGGGTGCTCGATGTGCTGCGCAGCGCTGGCGGCGCGAGCTTCGAGGCCGTGACCTCAGTGCGCCAGCCCGCGCTGGTCGGGCGTCTGCTGGGTGATCTGGAACCCGGTCCGCTCTGGCGCTGGGATCAGCGCAACGCGGTCGAGATCACTGTCGAGAGTGGCGACCTGCAAAGTGTCAGTGACCTGGCGGCGCTGGATGGTGCCAACACCTTCGCGATCGAAGGCCCTGACGGCCAATGGGAACTGCTGAGCGCAGCCCGGATCGATCTCATCGGCCCGCGCACCTATCGCCTCTCGCGGCTGCTGCGTGGACTGGCAGGCTCTGAGCCAGCCGCCGCGCAGCGCGTATCGGCCGGCGCGCTGGTGATCGGCGTCGATGAGGCGCTGGTGCCGCTGACCACGGCGCTCTCCGATCTCGGGCGCGAGCTGACGTACCGCGTGGTGCCGTCGGGTCTCGATGCTGCCGATCCCTCGGTGCTGGAGATCGTCACGACGGCCCGGGGCCTCGCGCTGAAGCCGCTGGCCCCGGTGCATTTGCGCGCCCGGCGCAGTGCGGGCGGCATCACCCTTGGCTGGACGCGCCGCAGCCGCATCGATGGTGACAACTGGGAACTGGCCGATCCACCGCTCGGCGAGGCCTTCGAACGCTATCAGGTCGAGATTTTCGACGGGGTCGTGCGCAAGCGCAGCCTCGTCACCAGCGAGCCGGCCTGGCTCTACAGCACTGCCGCCGAACTCGCCGATTTCGGCAGCGCCCGGAGCACGCTCGATATCGCCATCGCCCAGATCAGCGAGACGGTAGGTCCCGGTTTCGTCCGGCGCGGGATCGTGCGTGTCCACTGAGCCTTTTCGTCCGACCCCATGCCCGAAACAGGAGCGTGCCCATGGCCCGCGAGAACCTTGCTGCCGCGCTTGCGCTGATCTTCCGCCACGAGGGCGGCTATGCCGATCATCCGCTTGATCCGGGCGGGGCCACCAACCGCGGCATCACCCGCGCCACGCTGGCGCGCCATCGCGGCCGGCCGGTCTCGAAGGCGGAGGTGCTGGCCCTGTCGGAGGCCGAGGCTGCGGCGATCTACCGGGCCAGCTACTGGAATGCCGTCCGCGCCGATGATCTGCCCTCCGGCATCGATCTCGTTGTCTTCGATGCTGCGGTCAATTCCGGGCCGGTGCGGGCCTTGCGCTGGTTGCAGGCCAGCCTCGGCTTGCCCGCCACCGGCCTTGCCAACGCGGCCACGCTGGCGGCCGCGCACCGGGCCGACCCGCGCGCCGTGATCGAGGCCTTCAGTCGCCAGCGCCTGTCCTTCCTCCAGCGCCTCTCCACCTGGGCCAGCTTTGGCCGGGGCTGGAGCGCGCGCGTGGCACAGACCCGTAAGGCTGCCCTGGCACTGGCCGGGCCGGGCAGGCTCCCTTCAGGCCGCAACAAGGAGACCAAGCCCGTGATCGAACCCAAGTCCCTGTTCACGTCCCGCACCGTGTGGGCCAATCTCGTCGGCCTCGCCGCCGTGCTGCTCTCGATCTTCGGCTTCGACACCAGCACCATGGACAGCCCGGGCATGGCCGACGCCATTGCGCAGAGTGTGGCCGGCATCAGCTTCGTGGCCTCCACCATCTTCCGCGTCATCGCTACCAGGCGGCTCGCCATGATGTGATGGCACGAGGGCGTGCATCCGTGGCGATGCACGCCCACAATCGCCTTCATGGCCATTCATCAGCAGTTCAGCGCGCCGGGACTAGCCCATGTCATCATGTTGATGCGTGCGCTTTCCGTTGTGGCCGTCCGGGGCCTGATCTCTGTCGGCGTGGCGGCCTGCGCGCTGGCGCTGCCGATTGTGCTGGCGTCGCAGGCTCAAGCGCAGAATGCCTGCCTGACCGGCGAGCAGATGCGTGAAGCGGTCGGGGCCGGCCATGCCGTGCCGGCGGCGCTGGCCACCCGCGCCGCGCGCGGTGCCAGCGAGGGCGAGGTGGTGCGCGTGCGCCTGTGCCGGGAAACGCAGGGCAAGGACGACCAGAAACTGGTCTACCGCATCACCATGCTCCACCGTGATGGTCGCGTCGGGCACGTGACGGTGGACGGCACTTCGGGCAAGATCGACGACGTGCGCTGAGGCCCCACCGATTCTGCCCTGACATCCCCCTACGCCGCCTTTGGAGGAAAGCCCCGTGCGACTTCTCGTTGTCGAGGACGACAAGGATCTCAATCGCCAGATCGTCAGCGCCCTCGAACAGGCAGGCTATGCCGTTGACCGCGCCTTTGACGGCGAGGACGGCGGCTATCTCGGCGAAACCGAACCCTATGACGCCATCGTGCTAGACCTAGGCCTGCCCATGGTCGATGGCGTGACCGTGCTCCAGCAATGGCGGCGGGCCGGCAAGACCATGCCGGTGCTGATCCTGACCGCGCGCGACCGCTGGAGCGACAAGGTCGCGGCCTTCGATGCCGGGGCCGACGATTATGTGGTCAAGCCGTTCCATGTCGAAGAATTGCTGGCGCGGCTGAGGGCGCTGCTGCGCCGCGCCGCCGGCCATGCCACCAGCGAGATCGCCTGCGGGCCAGTCCGGGTCGACACCCGCGCCAGCCGCGTGCTGGTCGACGGCCAGCCGATCAAGCTGACCTCGCACGAGTATCGGCTGCTCTCCTACCTGATGCACCATCAGGGTCGGGTCGTCTCGCGCGGGGAACTGGTCGAGCATCTCTACGATCAGGATTTCGACCGCGATTCCAACACGATCGAGGTCTTTGTCGGCCGGCTCCGCAAGAAGCTCGGCGTCGAGGTCATCCAGACCATCCGCGGCCTCGGCTACGTCCTGGCCGCCCCCGGGACGCGCTGAGCGCCCCCGACAACCGGAGAGCCGAGATGCGGCTGCCGCAGAACCTGGTGCAGCCCTCCCTGTCAGGCCGCCTGATCATTCTGGCGGCCCTGTGGTCGTTCATTATCCTGCTGGTGGCGGGGCTCATTCTCTACACCTTGCAGCGGCAGGTCACGGAGCGCGGCTTCGACGAGCGGCTCGGCGTCTATG
>CALRRR020000015.1:0-92472 GCA_943370645.1 Hydrogenophaga intermedia
GTTCGGCCTTCGCCCAGGGCGTGCTCAGGATCGGCATGACCGCATCCGACATTCCGCTCACCACCGGCCAGCCCGATCAGGGCGGCGAAGGGCAGCGGTTCATGGGCCTGACGGTCTATGACGCGCTGGTCCACTGGGACCTGACCCGCGCCGACAAGCCCTCGACGCTGATCCCGGGCCTTGCGACCAGCTGGACCGTGGATGCGACCGACAAGACGAAATGGACCTTCAAGATCCGCGAAGGGGTCAAGTTCCATGATGGCAGTGCCTTCACGGCACAGGCCGTCGTCTGGAACTTCGACAAGCTGCTCAAGCAGGACGCGCCGCAGTTCGACCAGCGTCAGGCCAGCCAGGGCCGTTCACGCATTCCAGCCATCGGCACCTATCGCGCCATCGACGATCTCACGCTGGAGATCGTGACCCGCGCACCCGACGCCACCTTGCCCTACCAGCTTGCCTGGATTGCGATGTCATCGCCGGCGCAGTGGGAGAAGCTGGGCCGCAACTGGCAGGAGTTTGCCAAGACGCCCTCCGGCACGGGCCCCTGGAAGCTGACCGCTTTCACCCCGCGCGAGCGCGCCGAGATGGTGCCCAACAAGGATTACTGGGACAAGACCCGCATTCCCAAGCTCGACCGCATGATCCTCATTCCGCTGCCGGAACCCAACGCCCGTGTCGCGGCGCTGCGCTCGGGCCAGGTCGACTGGATCGAGGCGCCCGCCCCCGATGCAGCGCCCTCCCTCAAGGCAGCCGGCATGCAGATCATCACCAATGCCTATCCGCACAACTGGACCTGGCATCTGTCCAGCGCCGAAGGCTCGCCGTGGAACGACGTGCGTGTGCGCAAGGCGGCCAACCTTGCCGTCGACCGCGAAGGGCTGAAGGAACTGCTCGGCGGCCTGATGATCCCGGCGGAAGGCTTCATGCCGCCTGGCCACCAGTGGTTCGGCAAGCCCACCTTCAAGCTGAAGCGCGATCTGGCCGAGGCGAAGAAGCTGCTGGCCGAGGCCGGCTACGGACCATCAAAGCCATTCCAGACCAAGATCCTGATCTCGCCCTCCGGTTCGGGCCAGATGCAGCCGCTGCCGATGAACGAGTTCATCCAGCAGAACCTTGCCGAAGCCGGCATGAAGATCGACTTCGAGGTGGTCGAGTGGAACACGCTGATCAACATCTGGCGTGCGGGTGCGAAGCATGAGTCATCGCGCGGCGCCACCGGCATGAACTACAGCTACTTCATCCAGGATCCGTTCACCGGCTTCATGCGCCACCTGCAGTGCAACCTCCAGCCGCCAGCCGGCACCAACTGGGGCCACTACTGCAACGCCGACATGGACAAGATGTTCGACGAAGTGCGCAACACCTTCGACGCCACCGCACAGGCCCGCGTGCTTGAGCGCATCCACGAGAAGTTCGTCGACGACGCGCTGTTCCTGATGGTCACGCACGATGTCAACGCCCGCGCCCTGAGCCCCAGGGTCAAGGGTTTCGTGCAGGCCCAGAACTGGTTCCAGGACTTCGGGTCGATCACGATCTCACCGTGAACCAGCACACCTTGAACCATCACTCTGAAACGGAAACAGCCGCTTCATGCTTGTCTATGTTCTGAAACGGCTATTCTACACGCTCCCCGTCGCCTTCGGCGTCAGCGTCGTCTGCTTTCTGCTGGTGCACATCGCGCCGGGAGATCCGCTGACCTCGGTGCTGCCGCCGGATGCCTCGGCCCAGTTGCAGGCCGAGATGCGCAAGATCTACGGCTTTGACCGGCCTCTGATCGTGCAATACGGGCTGTGGGTGCTGAAAACCCTGCAAGGCGACCTCGGCGTATCTATCGCCACGGGGCGGCCCGTGGCAGCGGAACTGAGGCTCGCGCTCGGCAACACACTGATGCTGGCTGTTCTGGCCACGCTGATCGGCTTTGTGCTCGGTTGCCTTTTCGGCTTCGTGGCCGGCTACTTCCGCGACAGCTGGCTCGACAAGCTTGCCTCGTTCGTCTCGATCATCGGGGTGTCGGTGCCGCATTACTGGCTGGGGATGGTGCTGGTCATCATCTTCTCCGTGCAGCTCAACTGGCTGCCGGCCACAGGTGCCGGGCCCGGCGGGTCGGCGGATTGGGCCTGGGACTGGGTGCATGTCCGGCATCTGATCCTGCCGGCGGTGACCATGTCGGTGATCCCGATGGGCATCGTGGCGCGGACGGTCCGGGCGCTGGTGGCCGATATCCTGAGCCAGGAGTTCATCACTGGCCAGCGCGCCAAGGGCCTGCTCGACATCGGCGTCTTCCGCCATGTGGTCAAGAACGCGGCGCCAACAGCACTGGCGGTGATGGGGCTGCAACTGGGCTACCTGCTCGGCGGCTCGATCCTGATCGAGACGGTGTTCTCCTGGCCCGGAACCGGCTTTCTGCTTGGTCAGGCGATCTTCCAGCGTGACCTGCCGCTGCTGCAAGGCACGATCCTGGTGCTGGCGATGTTCTTCGTGGCACTGAATCTCCTCGTCGACGTGGTGCAGACCATGCTCGATCCGCGCGTCCAGAGGGCGTGACCCATGAGAAACGCGGATTTTCAGCCATGAGCACTGCTAGCTTCGAGACGATCGCGACCGCGGGCACGTCGCCCGGATACTGGTCTGGCGTGCTGCGGCGGCTTGGCCGCGATCCGGTGGCGATGTTCGCGCTGCTGGTCATCCTTGCCATGGTTCTGATGGCGGTGTTCGCGCCGTTGATCGCGCCAGCCGATCCTTATCGCGGGCAGATGCTGCGCCGGCTGCGCCCGATCGGCACGCCGGGTTTCCCGCTCGGCACGGACGAGTTGGGTCGCGACATGCTGACCCGCCTGATTTACGGGGCGCGGCTATCGCTGCTGATGGGCGTCACGCCGGTATTCATCGCCTTCTTCATCGGCTCGGCCATTGGCATCACCGCCGGTTATCTCGGCGGCAAGGTCAACACGGTGCTGATGCGCACGGTCGACGTGTTCTTCGCCTTCCCATCGGTACTGCTCGCCATCGCGCTGTCCGGCGCGCTGGGGGCCGGCATCTTCAACGGCCTGCTGTCACTGACCATCGTGTTCATCCCGCCCATTGCCCGCATCGCTGAGAGCGTGACGACCGCCGTGCGCAAGATCGAGTATGTCGAGGCGGCCCGCGCCTCAGGCGCATCGGCCCTGACCATCGTGCGGGTGCATGTGCTAGGCAACGTCATCGGGCCGATCTTCGTCTATGCCACCGGGCTGATCTCGGTGTCGCTGATCCTCGCCTCCGGCCTGTCCTTCCTCGGGCTGGGCGTGAAGCCGCCCGAGCCGGAATGGGGCCTGATGCTCAACACACTGCGCAACGCGATCTATGTGCAGCCCTGGGTGGCTGCCTTGCCCGGCGCGATGATCTTCATCACCTCGATCTCATTCAACCTGCTCTCCGACGGACTGCGCTCGGCCATGGATCTCAAATCATGAGTGCGCCGACATCCGCCCGGGCCGCGCTTGCGCCCGCCGAAGCCGGCAAGTCGACGGCCGGCCCCCTGCTGTCGATCAACGGACTGACCAAGCATTTTCCACTGAAGGGCGGCCTGTTCGGCCAGAGCCGCGGCGTGGTGCGCGCGGTCGATGGCATCAGCTTTGACCTGGCCGAGGGCGAGACGCTCGGCATCGTCGGCGAGAGTGGCTGCGGCAAGTCGACCACGGCGCGGCTGCTGGTCGACCTGATCTCGCCGGATTCCGGCAGCGTCATCCTGGGCGGGCGTACGCTTGGCGTCGATCTCACCGTGCGTGACCTGCGCCGGCAGGTGCAGATGGTGTTTCAGGACAGCTATGCTTCGCTCAATCCGCGCCTGACCATGCAGGATGCCATCGCCTTCGGTCCGATGGTCAACGGCATGGCCCGCGACAAGGCCGTGGCGCTGGCGCGTGACCTGCTGGCCCGCGTCGGGCTTGACCCGGGGCGCTTTGCCGGTCGCTATCCCCACGAGTTGTCGGGCGGCCAGCGGCAGCGCGTCAACATCGCCCGTGCACTGGCCTTCTCGCCGAAGATCGTGGTGCTGGACGAGGCGGTCTCCGCGCTCGACAAGTCGGTCGAGGCGCAGGTGCTCAACCTGCTCGCCGATCTCAAGGCCGAACTGGGCCTGACCTACATCTTCATTTCCCACGACCTCAACGTCGTGCGCTACATGAGCGACCGGGTGATGGTGATGTATCTGGGTCAGGTCGCCGAAATCGGCCCGGTCGATGCGCTTTATGCCGCGCCGGCGCACCCGTATTCGCAGGCGCTGCTGGCGGCGATGCCGTCGATGGACCCGGACAGGCGCACCATGGAAGCGCCGTTGGCGGGCGATCCGCCCAATCCGATCAATCCACCGCCGGGTTGCCGGTTCCACACCCGCTGCCGGCAGGCTGATGGGGTCTGCTCCGTCACCGTGCCGGTGCTGCATGCCCTGCCCCAGAAAGGCCACCTGGCCTCCTGCCACCTGCACATTCCCGGCTCGGGCCACACAGGCGCCGCGCCCCGCACGGAGTTGGCCCCGTGAGCGCGCCGCTGGTCGAGATCGACAACCTCAACGTCCGCTTCCACGGGCCGCGCACCGTGCATGCGGTGAACGGTGTCAACTTGCGCCTCGAAGCGGGCGAGACACTCGGCATCCTTGGCGAAAGCGGTTCGGGCAAGAGCGTGACGCTGAAGACGCTGCTCAGGCTGCTGCCTGAGAACCGCACGGAAATCGGCGGCAGCGTCCGGGTGGACGGCGTCGATATCCTGTCACTGGACGGGCGCGCCCTCGCCGACCATCGCGGCGGCGTGGCTTCGATGATCTTCCAGGACCCGATGCTGGCGCTCGACCCGGTCTACAACATCGGCGAGCAGATCGCCGAGGCTGTGATGCGGCACGAAGGCTGCGACAAGGCAACGGGTTGGGCGCGCGCGCTCGACATGCTCACGCGGGTGCGCATCCCCTCGCCAGAACGGCGACTGAAGGCCTATCCGCACGAAATGTCCGGCGGCATGCGCCAGCGGGCGATGATCGCGCTGGCGCTCGCTTGCCGGCCCAAGCTGCTGCTAGCTGACGAGCCCACAACCGCGCTTGATGCCACGGTGCAGATCCAGATTCTGCTGCTGTTGCGCGAATTGCAGCGGGAGTTCGGCATGGGCATGATTTTCGTGACCCATGACATCGGTGTCGCGGTCGAGGTCTCCGACCGGGTGGCCGTGATGTATGCCGGCGAGATTGTCGAAAGCGGCAGTGTCCGGGACCTGATCCGCGATCCGCGCCATCCCTACACCAAGGGGCTTCTGGCGGCGAACCTGCACGGCGCGGTCAAGGGCGCGCGGCTTCAGGCCATTCCAGGTGCGCCGCCGGCCCTCGATGCGGTTCCGGCGTCCTGCTCGTTCGCGCCGCGCTGCCCGGTGAAGCTCGCGTCATGCGATCTTGCCCGGCCGCCCGTGGCTGTGCCGGCGCCGGGCCGCAGCGTGCGCTGCGTCCTGGCAGGCTGACGCCGCGCAAGGATAACTTTCCGGCTACAGACTGGAGGGGATGGTGGGCGCGACAGGGATTGAACCTGTGACCCCTCCCGTGTGAAGGGAGTGCTCTGCCGCTGAGCTACGCGCCCGATCCGCCCGTGGGGATAAGGGCAACGCTTTTGCGCGTCAAGCACCAAGGGCGCGCGCCGGCACTGTTGCACAGCGGCCACGCTTCAAGGGCCAAGGCGCTAACATTTCCGTGAGGGGGCTCATCCGGATTGCACTTGCGGCGAAAATCAGACATTTCCGTGATGTTGGATTTTTCACGATCCGTTTGCCTGTTAATCGAGGTCACACATGCGCCGTCTCGCCTTCGCGATCGCTGCCATGGTCATGAGCGCCGGCTTTGCCGCGCCAGCCATCGCTGAAATCGACCCACTGACCCGTCAGCCTCTGCTCACCAATCCGGAAGGCTTCAAGCCGCAGGCAACCGCGATCCCGCGCGAGATCGTCACCTACAACTCGAAGTACAGCCCCGGCACGATCCTCGTCGACACCCGCGAGCGCCGGCTCTATTTCGTGCTGTCGAGCACCCAGGCCGTGCGCTACGGCGTTGGCGTCGGTCGTCCGGGCTTCGAATGGTCGGGCACCAAGAACATCACCCGCAAGGCTGAGTGGCCGAGCTGGACCCCGCCATCCCAGATGCTCAAGCGCCGCCCTGATCTGCCGCGCTTCATGCCGGGTGGCCCGGAGAACCCGATGGGCGCACGCGCGCTCTACCTCGGTTCGTCGCTGTATCGCATCCATGGCTCGAACGAGCCGGAAACCATCGGTCAGGCCGTGTCCTCCGGCTGCATCCGCATGGTCAACGACGACGTGATCGATCTTTACGAGCGCGCCAAGGTTGGCTCGCGCGTGGTGGTCCTGCGCTGAACGGCGCGCGCCTTCGGGCGCGAACCTCATCAGAGATGCGAAAGGCCGGCTCACGCCGGCCTTTTTCGTGGGCTGAATGTTGCTGTGCCGACCCGGCCGTCAGAAGCGTTCGGTGGCTTCACCGCCACGCATGCGGCCGATGATCTCACGCAGGCTGATGCCGCGCTCTGCCTCGTCCGGCAGCTTGCGGGCTCCGCTGTGCTGCGCTGACGGCAATTCGTGCGGCTTCTGGCCCCGGAAGGTGATGCGCATCGGGGTTGCAACGCCTTCGCCGAAGGCGATGGCCTCGCGGTTGCCGATCGAGGACAGAAAGCCGATCGTGCTGGCGGAGGAATCGGAGATCGCGGCGCGGATGATTTCCTGGTCGCGCGTGTTGCCCAGACGCATGGCGAACACGGTCGAGCACTGGGACAGGATTGTCGGATCGAGTTCGCCCGGACGCTGTGTGACGATGCCGACATAGGCGCCGTATTTGCGGCCTTCCTTGGCGATGCGGGCGATGGCGGCGCGGGTGGGCGCAAAGCCGCTGCCCCGGTCATGGGGCACATAGCGGTGGGCCTCCTCGCAGAGCAGCAGCACCTCGAAGCCGCCGCCGCTCCATGAGGCAAGGTCGAAGGACAGCCGCGCCAGCACCGAGACCACGGCATTGACCACATCAGAGGGAATGCCGGCCAGTTGCAGGATGCTGATCGGCTTGTTCTCGTGCGGGATGCGGAAGATCGTGCTGATCACGCGGTCGAGGCAATCATCGACCGTGGATTTGCCGAACATGAAACGGTAGCGCTGATCGCCGTACAGGCTTTCCAGCCGGCTTTTCAGGGCGCGCAGATGGAAGCGGGGAAAGCGCGGCTCAAGCTGGCCGAGATACTCGTCGATGATCTTGTAAAGATCGGCGAAGCGGTAGGGCACCGGCGTATCGGCGGAGAAGTTGGACGTTTCGAACGGCTTGCGCAGCAGGCTCGACATGGCTGCCGTTTCGTTGGTGACGCGGAAGCGCCCTTTCGCCATCGCGATGATTTCACGCAGGATGTCGATTTCCTCCTGCACGGCGTCACGCCCGCGGAAGACGACATCGACAATTTCCTCGAAGTTGAACAGCCAGAACGGCAACTCGAGCGAGTTGGAATCGAGCGTGGTCGAAACGCCGTGGAAGGCATGGGCATATTCGTTGTGCGGATCGAGCACCAGAACCCTGAGGTTCGGCTTCTTGGCCACCGACTCACGCAACAGAAGCGCAACTGCACTGGACTTGCCGACGCCGGTCGTGCCGACCACGGCGAAGTGGCAGCGCAGCATGTCGTCGACGCAGATCGTGGCAGGAATGCTGCTGTCCTGCGAAAGCCAGCCAACCTCGATGGATGAGCGATCACCCAGATCGTGCACGGCCAGCAGGTCAGCGATGCGGATGCGGTGGGCAATGGCACCGAGATAGGGATAGGTGCTGATGCCGCGGCGGAATTCCAGGCGGCCATCGTTGCGGTCAACGATCTCGCCGACCAGTTCGATGCGGACCAGCATGTGGTTCTGCATGCCCTCGTCCCAGGCGCTGTCATTGGCGCTCATCTCGCAGACGAGGCCGACGACGCGGGTCTCGCCCATGCTGATCGAGATCAGCCGGCCGATTGACCAGAAATCCATGGCAGTGCCGACAAGGCTGGTGGCTGAGGCGGCAATGGTGGCGCGCGCGCCGTCACAGGCCACAACGCGACCGATCATGCGCTCGGTCGGCTGGCGGGCGTCACGACGCTCGCCGGAACCGACCTCGAGCGGATGCTCCATGACACGGGCCTGCATGACCGAAACCTCTGCGGATGACATGGCTTCGTTGTCGGCCAGCAAGATTAACAGAGCCTTGCCAAATGTCCGGACATACCAACGTCCTTAATGAAATCCAGCCGGTTTCAAAGCATTCGCGCTACAGTTTTGAATGAAATGCAGCCTTTCGAAGGTCTCGTGCAGATTTCGCTGAGCAATTCACCACACCGCGCCATCATCGACGGCAAAGGCCGGGCTGCCTGCCGCGATCAGGCGCGCGGTGGGCGGCGCACGGGCTCGCGGGTCAGGCCGGCCAGCGCCAGCGCATCGAGATAGGCCTGCCACTTGACCGGGTACTCGCGACCCATCGCGGCCAGCGTGTCCCAGCCGTAGATGCCGGTGTCGTGCATGTCGTCGAACACCAGCTTGACGGCGTAGTGGCCGACCGGCACGACACCGATGATCTCCACATCGCGCTTGCCGCCGATGGTCTTCTTCTCATTGGGTCCATGGCCCTGCACCTCGGCGGACGGGCTTTCGACCCTGAGATACTCCGCCGGCAGGTCATGGCGCGTGCCATCCTCGAAGCTGATCGACAGCGTGCGTCTGTCCTTCGAGAGCCGGATTTCGGTGGGCCAGCTCTGCTGGTCTGGCGTTGGCGTGTTTGACATGACACAAGATCCCGCAGGCTGGCGCATGCGACAAGGCCGGACATTGACGTCCGGAGCCGCAGACGCCCATGGTGTGGTGATAGGTTCGAAACGGGTGGCCCGGCAAGTGGCCTGACGCCGCAGAGCGGCGAACGGCAGTTTCAGGCGGCGGCCCTGGAGACAGGAACAAGAGTGATGCAGATTTCCCCCGGCATCGAGGCTGGCATGCCGCCGCTGGTTGATCCATTCGGTCGCACCATCGAGTACATCCGCATATCGGTGACGGACCGCTGCGATTTCCGCTGCGTCTACTGCATGTCCGAGGACATGAACTTCCTGCCGAAGCGCGATCTGCTGACGCTGGAAGAACTGGACAGGATCGGGTCCGCCTTCATCGCACGCGGCACGCGCAAGATCCGCATCACCGGAGGCGAGCCTCTGGTGCGTCGTGACATCATGAGCCTGTTCCGCTCGCTGTCCCGGCATCTCGGCTCGGGCCTTGAGGAACTGACCGTCACCACCAACGGCTCGCAACTGGCGCGGCATGCGGCGGAACTGGCCGATTGCGGGGTCAAGCGCATCAACGTGTCGCTGGACACACTGGATGCCGACAGGTTCCGGGCGATCACCCGCTGGGGTGACCTGGCCAAGGTGCACGAAGGACTTGCGGCGGCACGGGCTGCCGGGCTGCGCATCAAGATCAACGCCGTGGCGCTGAAAGGCGTCAACGAGGGCGAGATCGAGGACCTGATCCGCTGGGCCCATGGCGACGGCATGGACATCACCTTCATCGAGGTGATGCCGCTGGGCGACATCGAGCCGGCGCGGATCGACCAGTTCTTGCCGCTTTCGGTGGTGCGCGCACGCCTGCTCGACCGCTTCACCATGACCGAGGACCCTTACCGGACCGGCGGGCCCGCCCGCTATGTGCGGGTTCAGGAAACCGGCGGCCTTGTCGGCTTCATCACGCCGATGACGCACAATTTCTGTGAAAGCTGCAACCGCGTGCGACTGACGTGCACTGGCACGCTCTACATGTGCCTTGGGCAGGAGGATGCGGCTGACCTGCGGTCGGTGATCAGGGCCAGCGAAAGCGACGAGCCCTTGCAGCGCGCCATCGAGGCGGCCATCGCCCGCAAGCCGAAGGGCCATGATTTCGTGATCGACCGGCGCGCCAGCAGGCCTGCCGTGGGCCGGCACATGAGCGTAACCGGCGGCTGAACGCCGGCACCGCCTTCGCCAGGCGCGTCGGTCAGAACCGGAATCCCAGCTTGAGGCCGCCCCAATGGCGGTCGCAGACGAACAGGGGCACGGAAATCTCGCGCACGGGCTCGGTTGCTCCGCTGCCCATGTCGCGGCGCACGGACTGGATCACGAAGGACCGGACCGAGCGCGCCGCCGTAATGCCGGCACTGTCGTCATAGAAGCGGCGGTCACGGCAATGGGCCGCATTCCAGACCGGATCGCCCTTGCGCTGCTGGTGCGAGAAGAGGCGGTTGTGCACCGGCACATAGCCGTTGCGGTCGACGGCCACACAATAGACCCGGCGCTCATCCTCATTGAGGACGCCATCGCAGATCGGCGGCAGGATGGCGCGCAGATGGTGCAGGCCAGCCGTCTCGAACTGTGGCGGGTCGGTGTCCGGCACCGGCCTGTATGAAGTTTCGAACAGCACCGGTTCGGTGGCCTCGCCGTGCTGGATCAGGTTGTGCATCGCCTCTACCACATCGTGCGCGGCCTTCTGGGCGCGGTTGATGAGTGGCTGGTAGTTGTCATGCACGCCTGCAACGCATTCGGCGAAGCGCAGCCCGACCTGGTTGTCGAGATCATCGAACGAACAATGCAGGCCGATGGGGCTGACGCCGACCACGGTTGCCAGCATCTCGCCGATGCCGTCAAACACCAGTTCGATCTTGTCATTGCGAACAATATCGACGGTTTCGGGCCTCGTGATCAGGGTGCCGCCACGGCTGATGTCGATAGTGGAGGCACGCCATGATCCGTGCCCGGCCTTGATGAGCAGCGGCATCTCGTGCGGATATCGGTCATGCCGCCGACGTGCAGCGAAACCGGCCTGCCGGATCGACGCCACGAAACGTGAGACATTGGCCGCTTCCTGGATGGCCTTGCCGGAGGCTTCGGAGCCGCGCAGGCTGCGCTCGGTCGCGGTCGTCGCGGCGCTGTCGACCGCGCCGACCCTGGCGGCCACCGTCTCGATGAAACGGGCGGTCTTTTTCGTGCGCCGGGTCAGTTCCCCCACCGACATGGCCTGGATCTGCATGGCGTCATCGATGGCCGAGACCATGGGCGTGACATTGCCGATCAGCCCGGCAATGTCGGAAATCGCCCCGAACGAGCGCGAGGTGGCATCTTCGAGGACCTTGACCCTGTTGCGGATGTCGGCGACGCGCCGGGCTGTCTCGACCGAGAGGGTCTTGACCTCCTGCGCCACGACGGCGAACCCGCGGCCGCTTTCGCCCGCGCGGGCCGCCTCGATGGTGGCGTTGAGGGCCAGCAGATTGGTCTGCCGCGCAATCAGCGCGATGGTGTCGACCATGCCGGAGATTTCGCCCGAGGCGGTCGACAGGCTGGACATGATGTCGTTGGCGGATGAGGCCACGCGCGAGGCTTCATCGACGCTCTGTCGCGCCAGGGCGACATTGCTGCTGACCGTGGCGGCACTGTTGGAAACCTGTGCCGAGGCTTCGGCCAGTTCCGCGACATCGCGGTTGGCCATGCCCGCCGCCTCGCGCAAGGCCGCCATGCCAGCGTGGATCTGTTCGAGGTCCGCTGCCGTCTCGGTGGTGATCTGCCCGGAGGTGGACATCAAGGATGTCAACCGGTCGAGTGCATTCGAGACATCATGCTCGATCATGTCGATCGACTGGCGAAAATGCAGGTGGCCGGCATCTGGCTCGTTGGCCGCGCGCTTTTCGACGGGCCGAGCCTTTGGCAGGGGAGCCGGTGCCGCCTCCGCGACGCCTTGCGCCGCTGGCCAGATCAGCTTGCGGGCCCGATCAAGCAGACTCATGGCCAGCTCCAGGGATCGCCGGCCTTGCCACAGGCACGACATGACCGAGGTGCGGGCAGACAGCCGAAGCCATGCCTGCACCGACAGCCAGCAGAACCATGATCGTTGTCGATCGAGCCAAAGCGAAGCGTCCTGCAATCTTCACGAATAATGCCGACAGGCTACCGGGCAATGACTGACGCATGGTTAACATTTGCCTTCCTCGCAGACTTTCGCGGTGCCTGCGCGCTTTTGTCATGCTGGCATGTGCCCCGGCCCATGGACCACCCACGAGGGCTGGCCTACGAGAAAGATGCAGATTCCGAGACCAGTGGGTCGGATATTGCGATGCGAACCCGGCAGGGTGCCGGGTGGCGCCTCTATACCCGCCGGGGCGGGTCAAGCGGCGTAGCGACAGGTGGCAAGAGCGGGCATGTCGGAACACAGCTATGACGTGATCGTCGCCGGCGTTGGCGGCATGGGCTCGGCGGCATGCTGGCATCTGGCCCAGCGCGGCCAGCGTGTGCTCGGGCTCGAACGCTTCGATCTTGGCCATGGCATGGGTTCCTCTCACGGCATGACGAGGATCATCCGCCTCGCCTACTTCGAAGGCACGCAATATGTGCCGATGGTGCGCCGTGCGCACGAACTCTGGGCCGAGACCGGCAAGAAGGCCGGGCTGGACCTGCTGCATGTCACCGGCTCGATCGACATCGCGCCGGATGGGGCGGGCTTCGTCGAAAGCTCGCAGCGTTCATGCCTCGACCACGGCCTTGTCCACGAGATGCTGTCGCGCGACGAGATCATGCGGCGCTTTCCCGCCTTCCGCCTGCCCGAGGGCCATATTGGTCTTTGGCAGCCCGATGGCGGGTTCGTGGCCTCCGAGCGGGCGATTTACGCCCATGTCGGACTGGCTCAGGCAGCCGGCGCAGTGATCCGCACCAACGAACCGGTGCTGGAATGGTCGACCACGGCCCATGGCGGGGTCAAGGTGGTGACCGACAAGGGCACCTACACGGCTGGACGGCTGGTGCTGACCTCGGGCGCCTGGATGGACACGCTCAACCCGGCGCTGGCCCCGCACCTGAGAACCGTGAAGCAGGCCATTGGCTGGTACTCGATGAAGAACCCCGAGCCGTTCCGCATGGGCCGCTTGCCGGTGTTCATCCTGACCGTCGAGGAAGGCAACTTCTATGGCTTCCCGCTCTGGGAACACCCCGGCTTCAAGCTCGGCGGGCCACATTTCGGGCGCGAACCGATCGATCCATCCCAGCCGGACCGCACACCCAGCGCCCGGCAGGTGCAATTCCTCAAGGATGCGCTCGAGCGTTGCTTCCCCGATGCGACCGGAGAGGCCCTTGCGCTGAAGGGCTGCATCTACACCGTGACGCCCGACGAGCATTTCGTGATCGACACCATGCCCGGTGCCGAGCAGGTGGCGTTTGCCTCGTGCTGTTCGGGCCATGGCTACAAGTTCGCCAGCGTCATCGGCGAGATCATGGCCGATATCAGCATAACCGGCACGACGCGCTTCGACCTGGCGCCGTTCCGCCTTGCGCGCTTTGCCGGGGCCGGCCAGGCATGACACGCTGATGGCCCTTGCCTCCCTCGCACCGCGCGCCTCCCTGGCCAGCAACAGGCGCGGCGTGTTGGCCATGGTGACCTCCATGGCGCTGTTCGTGGTCAACGATGCCCTGGTCAAACTGGCTACGGCTACCTATCCGACCGGGCAGGTTCTCGCGGTCCGCGGCCTGTTCGCCACGCTGGCGGCGCTGGTGCTGGTGCGCAGCCTTGGCCGGTTCAGCGATCTGAAGGCACTGGCAAAGCCGGCGGTGCTGCTGCGTGGCCTGCTTGAAAGCTTCATCGCCTTCACCTTCATCGCCGCGCTGGCGAAGCTGCCACTGGCCAACATCACCGCGATCCTTCAGGCAGCCTCGCTGATCGTGGTGGCCATGGCCGCGATGCTCGGCATCGAGCGGGTCGGCTGGCGGCGCTGGCTGGCCATCTGCGTGGGCTTTGCCGGAGTGCTGATCATCGTTAGGCCCGCAGCCGAAGGTTTCAATATTTATTCACTGGTGGCCCTGGCCAGCGCCGTCCTGGTCGGCGTGCGCGATCTGCTGACGCGCCGGATCGCGGCGGACATCCCGTCTTCGGTGGTGACGTTTTCGACCACAGTCATGGTTTGCCTGATGGGCTGGCTGATCGGGCTGACCGAGGTCTGGCAGCCCTTGCAACTGAAGCCGACGCTGTTCCTCATCGCGGCGGCCGTGTTCGTGGCGCTCGGCAACTATGCCATCATCGTGGCCTATCGCGATGCGGATGTCTCACTGGTGTCAGGCTTCCGCTATACGGTGCTGGTCTTTGCCATCGTGATTGGCGTGGCTGTCTGGGGCGAGTGGCCTGACTTGCCAGCCCTCGCCGGGGCCGGGCTGATCGTCGGCAGCGGCCTTTACACCTTGCACCGGCAGCGCGTGCGCGCCAGGGAAACACAACCGGCATGAGCAGTGCGCCCCTCCCGATCCGGCCCTCGCTGGCGATTCTCGTGCTGTGCAGCGCGGTGCAACCCTTTGCGCTCAACGTGCTGGCACCGGCAACACCGGCCGTCGCGCGGTCTCTGGGCACCGATTACGGTACAATCCAGCTCACATTGACGCTATATCTGGCGGCGGTGGCGCTGTCGCAGCTTGTGGTCGGTCCGCTGTCGGATCGCATCGGGCGCAGGCCGTGCATCATTGCTGGCCTCGGGCTGTTCGCGGTGGGTTCCGTCGTGGGGCTGCTGTCGGGCAATCTCGTGGTGCTGCTGCTGGCCCGGATGCTTCAGGCGGTAGGGGCAGGCACGGCGTTCGCGCTGACCCGCGCCATCGCCCGCGACATGGGCGACAAGGACGAGGCAGCGAGCATCCTGGGCTATGTCACCATGGCGATGGTGGTGGCACCGATGCTGGCGCCGCTGGTCGGCGGCTTTATCGAAAAGACGCAAGGCTGGCGCACGATCTTCGCGCTGATGGCGCTGGTCGGCGTGGTCGCGACGCTGGGCGCAATGATGAAGCTACCGGAAACCCTGAAGCGCACTGGCCCGCCAGCCAGCGTGATGGACACGTTCAGGGCCTTTCCCGTGCTGATGCGCGAGCGGGCCTTCGTGATCAACAGCGCCATCCTGACGCTGACCTCGGCGACGTTCTTCAGCTTCATTGCAGGGGCGCCCTATGCTGTGGTCGAGCACATGAAAGCCGGGCCGGATGTCTATGGCGCGTTTTTCGTGATCATGGCCGGCAGCTACATGATGGGCAATTTCCTGACAGGCCGGTTCAGCCAGCGCTTCGGCGCGGTGCGGATGATCCCGCTCGGCATCGCAATGTCCATGGTCGCTGTCGGCTTTGCCTCGCTGATGCCGTTCGTGACCACATGGGCGCCGGCGCTGTTGTTCGTGCCGCTGATGCTCAACGGCATTGGCAACGGACTGACCATGCCCAGCGCCACGGCCTCGGCACTATCGGTGCGGCCTGATCTGGCCGGTGCGGCAGCCGGGCTCAATGGCTTCGTGCAGCTCAGTGTCGGCTCGGCGGTGGCCTTTGCCTCCGGCGCGCTAACGCCGCTGTGGCCACCCGCCTTCCTGATCATCATGCTGGCCGCAACGGCTGGCTCGTTCGTCCTTGCCTTCGGCGGACGTTCGTGGCGGGCGGACCGCCTCGCATCGTGATCCGGGATTACGCGCCGCCGCACGGGCGGAGGCGGGTGAGACTGGTCGCCGTCAGCGCCCTTCGCCGGGGCGCAAGCCCCTGACTTCGACCACTGCGCGGAACGGGCCGTTGGCCGTGGGCGTCACGGTTTCCAGCCTGAGATCGGCGCGACCGGTGGGCTGGATGCGGGTTGACGCACCGGATGAGGGAGCGGGTGTGATCACTTCGCTCCGGCGATCACGGACCCTGACCTCGCCACGGACGAACCCGCTGATCTTGACGCAGGTGCTGCTTCCCGGCTGGCGGAAAAAGCCGGGACCCAATTCCGGGCAGGCCTGCACGGCGGCTGACGTTTCGGGCGCTGGCTGCTTGCGCGAGGGCTGCGCTTCAGCCGGCATCGGGCTGGCCAGCAGCAGCGCAAGGGCCGACACAAGGGCCTGAACATGGACCGAGGACAGGGCAAAACCATCGCGCGTCATGGCTACACGATAGCATTGCAGCCCTTGCCTGCGCCAGTGCTCCGCGCATCACAGCGCCGACAGTACCGTGCCATACAGTGCCGGAGGACCTGTGTGGTGCCCCAATTGCCCAAAATTCGTGCAGCACCCGCATTCTCCGACCCTTGCGGGTGATTTGGGCAGGCGCGATGATTTGCACAGGGAGTTCAGACCACACGCATGCTTGATGTTCCGAGACGCGACGACGGCGGCCTTGCCATGGAGCAGCTGGCAGCACTCCCGTTGATGCCGGGCTATGTGCGGGCACGCGGCGGTGTCCGGGTGCGCTTTGCCCGTGCCGGCGAGCGCACGGTCCGGACCCAAGTGTCCGAGAGTGGCGGATTTCGCGCTCGGTTCCCCAACACCTTCAACCCGTCTTGCGAGGCTGTGCTGATCAACACCGGCGGCGGCATGACGGGCGGCGATGCGCTGACCACGTCGATTGCGGTCGAGGCTGGCGCTGCGGCCGTCGTGACCACACAGGCCGCCGAGAAAATCTACCGCAGCCAGGGGCCGGCGACCGATGTGACGACCCAACTGGAGGTAGGAGCGGGCGCTGTGCTGCACTGGCTGCCGCAAGAGGCGATCCTGTTCGGGCGGGCGCATCTTCGCCGCCATCTCGAGGCCGAGATCGCACCCGATGCCACGCTGATCGCCTGCGAAAGCGTCTATTTCGGGCGCGCCGCCATGGGCGAGGTGCTGGACGAGGCGATCCTGCGTGACCGCTGGCGCATCCGGCGCGGCGGGAAGCTGATCTTCGCCGAGGATGTGCGGCTCGAAGGGCGCGTGGCCGATATCCTGAGCCGGCCCGCGATTGCCAACAGCGCGCGGGCGGTGGCGACGGTTCTGATGGTCGCGCCCGGCGCTCCGGCCCGCCTCGACGAGGCGCGTGAGGCGCTGGCCAATGCAGTTTCGGAGTGCGGCGTCAGCGGCTTTGACGGCATGCTGATCGCCCGTTTCCTCTCCCCAGATGCGGCGGCCTTGAGGGCCGACCTCGCCCGTTTCATGATCACGCTGACAGGCGCGCCACTGCCGCGCAGTTGGCAAACCTGAACCAAGGATGCTCCAGCCATGATGTTGTCGCCCCGCGAAAAGGACAAGCTGCTGATCTCGATGGCTGCCATGGTGGCGCGCCGACGGCTCGAACGCGGCGTCAAGCTGAACTACCCCGAAGCGGTGGCCTTGATCACCGACTTCGTCATCGAAGGCGCGCGCGATGGCCGCTCGGTGGCGGACCTGATGGAAGCCGGCGCGCATGTGATCAGCGCCGGACAGGTGATGGACGGCATCGCCGAGATGATCCACGACGTGCAGGTGGAAGCCACCTTCCCCGATGGCACCAAGCTGGTGACCGTGCATGAGCCGATCCGCTCGGCGAGCCAGGCACTGGAGCCGGGCAAGGTGACCACGCTGGCTGGCGACATCACGCTCAACGCCGGGCGCAAGACCGTGACCCTGACCGTTTCCAACACCGGCGACAGGCCGATCCAGGTCGGCAGCCATTATCATTTCTTCGAGACCAACGATGCGCTGAGCTTTGACCGCAGCAAGGCGCGCGGGCACCGCCTCGACATTGCCGCCGGAACTGCCGTCCGCTTCGAGCCGGGCCAGACCCGCGAGGTGACGCTGGTGGAAATGGCCGGCTCCCGCGAGGTCTATGGCTTCCAGGGCAAGGTGATGGGAGCGCTGTGAACGACGTTTCCGCAGCATTCCACACCGCACCGTCCAAATTCCTGCCGACAAGGCATCACTTGAAAGGCTTCTTCCGCATGAACCGCATCCTGCTCATCACCGTCGCGCTGTTTGCCGCATCCCCTGCCCTTGCGCATCCGGGCCATGGCGGCGGGTTTGCAGCCGGTTTCGGCCACCCCTTCGCAGGGCTTGATCATGTGCTGGCGATGCTGGCGGTCGGGCTCTGGGCGGCCTTGCGCGGCAGGGGCGCAATGCTGGCCTGGCCTGCCGCCTTCGTTGCGGCGATGGCAGCGGGCTTTGCCATGACGCAAGGCGGACTGGTGGTGCCGGCGGTGGAGACGATGATCCTTGCTTCGGTCGTGCTGCTCGGCAGCGCCATTGCGCTCCGGCTGGAGGCCCCGGTCTGGCTCGGGGCTGTGGCCATCGCCCTGTTCGGCATCGCCCATGGCGCGGCCCACGGCATGGAACTGCATGGCCAGCCCCTGCCCTTTGCCGGCGGCTTCATTCTGGCGAACGTTCTGCTGCATGCGGCGGGCCTTGGCCTTGCAGCGCTGGCTGCGGCGGCGGGGCGGCACTGGCCGGTCCGGCTCGCAGGGGCAGGCGTTGCTGCCGCCGGGCTGGCATTGGCCGCCAGCGCGATCTGATCCGCAGCCTTCCATTCAGCAAGCCTGGCGAAGGAGCCTGCCATGCCTTTCAAGATGCCCCGCGCCGCTTACGCCGCCATGTTCGGCCCGACCACCGGCGACAAGGTCCGGCTGGCCGATACCGACCTTTACATCGAGGTCGAGCGCGACTTCACGACCTATGGCGAGGAGGTCAAGTTCGGCGGCGGCAAGGTGATCCGCGACGGCATGGGCCAGGGGCAGATGACCAATGCCGAGGGTGCTGCCGACACGGTCATCACCAACGCGCTGATCCTCGACCACTGGGGCATCGTCAAGGCCGATATCGGCATCAAGAACGGGCGCATCAGCGGCATCGGCAAGGCCGGCAACCCGGATATCCAGGCCGGCTTCGGCAACCTCGATCCGGGCCAGACCATCATCATCGGCCCCGGCACCGATGTCATCGCCGGCGAGGGCAAGATCGTCACGGCCGGCGGCTTCGACAGCCACATCCATTACATCTGCCCGCAACAGATCGAAGATGCGCTGATGAGCGGGCTGACCACCATGCTGGGCGGTGGCACAGGCCCATCGGCCGGCACCTCGGCCACCACCTGCACGCCCGGCCCATGGCACATGGCGCAGATGCTGCGCGCGGCCGATTCCTTCCCGATGAACCTGGCCTTCTCCGGCAAGGGCAATGCCGCCACGCCTGCCGCGCTGATCGAGATGATCGAGGCAGGGGCTTGCGCCATGAAACTGCACGAGGACTGGGGCACGACGCCCGCTGCGATCGACAACTGCCTGAGCGTCGCCGACGATTACGACATTCAGGTGATGCTGCATTCGGATACGCTGAACGAGAGCGGCTACGTCGACGACACGATTGCCGCCTTCAAGGGCCGCACCATCCACGCCTTCCACACCGAAGGGGCCGGCGGAGGCCATGCGCCCGACATCATGAAGGTGGCCGGGCTTCACAACGTGTTGCCCTCCTCGACCAATCCGACGCGGCCCTTCACGGTCAACACGCTCGACGAGCATCTCGACATGCTGATGGTCTGCCACCATCTCGACCCGTCGATCCCCGAGGATCTGGCCTTCGCCGAAAGCCGCATCCGCAAGGAAACCATCGCCGCAGAGGACATCCTGCACGATCTGGGCGCGCTCTCGATGATGAGTTCGGATTCGCAGGCCATGGGCCGCGTCGGCGAGGTCATCACCCGCACCTGGCAGACAGCCCATAAGATGAAGGTGCAGCGCGGCGCGCTTCCCGAGGATGCCGGCAAGGGCAACGACAACTTCCGCGCCAAGCGCTATGTCGCCAAATACACCATCAACCCGGCCATCGCGCATGGCATCTCGAAGCATATCGGCTCGATTGCCTTGGGCAAACTGGCGGACCTCGTGCTGTTCGACCCGGCCTTCTTCGGGATCAAACCCTCGATGGTGATCAAGGGCGGCACCATCGCTGCCGTGCCGATGGGCGATCCGAACGCCTCGATCCCGACGCCGCAGCCGGTACATTACCGCCCGATGTTCGGCGCCTTCGGCAAGGCCATGACGGCGACGAGCCTGACATTCGTGTCACAGGCTTTCGTGGCCAATGGCGGTGCGAAGGCGCTGGGGCTGGCCAAGGAGTGCGTCGCGGTCGGCAACGTGCGCGGCGGCATCTCGAAGAAAAGCATGATCCACAACGATGCCACCCCGGACATCAGGATCGACCCCGAAACCTATGCAGTGACCGCCGATGGCGAGCTGCTGGTCTGCGAGCCCATGGCCGTGCTGCCGATGGCGCAGCGGTATTTCCTGTTTTGAGGGGTGTTGGTGGGCTGGGAGTGCGCCTCTGACTATCGCTTCGTCACCGAAATCACATAGTCGTCGCCGGTGTAGGTGTTTCGGATTGTGAGCTTCCGGCCCTGTACCGCGACCGTTCCGCGCGAGCCTAGACTGCAGGCATACTCAAGGGTCGGCCTGTTGCCTGAATAGGTGCAGTAGTTGATACGGCCATCCGGCAGCACCCACCGGGCAGAGCAATTATTGATCGACATGGTCATCTTGCCCACCAATCTGCCAGAGATCGTGCCGGCCCAATCGCCTTCAAGGCTCTGGCAGACCGATTGCGCCAATGCCGGGCTCGTCGCCGTGATGCCGGCTCCCACCACCAACAGGGCGAAAGACTTCCGCACAATCTTATTCATCAGGAATCCTCCGGCAATTACGTGAGTTCGTTGAAACTATCGATGGAGTAAAGGTAGCAAAAGCCGACTGTTGCGGCAAGTCACGAGTCTAATCTTTCAAAGACACGCTCGGTAGTATCCTCTCCCATCGGGGGGAGAGGAGCATCGGTATCGCGGCCATCATCGCCAAAACAAAAGCCGGAGCATGACGCCCCGGCTTCATCAAACCTGTTGCTGCATGAGCGAGCGCTCAGCCGCTGACCTTGAGCTGGTCGGCGCTCTGCTTGCCGGTGCGGCGGTCGGTCGCCATTTCGTAGCTGATCTTCTGGCCGTCGCGCAGTTCGCGCAGGCCGGCGCGCTCGACGGCGCTGATGTGGACGAACACGTCCTGGGAGCCATCATCGGGCTGGATGAAGCCGTAGCCCTTGGTGGCGTTGAACCATTTCACGGTGCCGCTTGCCATGTCTGTCTTGCCTTCTTGTCGGTGGTGATGTCGGTCCGCCCTTCGCGGAACCGGGTTTTTCTCGATGTTTCGGTGGAGAAAGATGGCAGGATTGGCGCACCTGTTTCGGTGGAAAAAAGCGGCTTGGACCAGATCATTCGGCCTCACAATCGATGCCAAAATCTACGGAACCAGCCTTTGGCTGTCAATTCCTGCCACAGCCCGGCTCCTTGCAGGTCGCCGGATGTCCTGCCTGCCGGCTCAGGCGCGGCGGCGGACGTCCTCGTGGATGGCCGGCAGGGTGTCCATCACGCGGCTGGCCGGCACGGTGAACATCACCTCGGTGCCGACGCGCAGCTTCGACTTCAGGGTGAAGCCGCCGCCGTGCAGATCGACGAGGCCCTTGACGATGGGCAGCCCGAGACCGGAGCCCTCCTCGGCGGTCTTGATGGCCTGGGAGCCACGCCCGAAACTCGACAGCACCGTGTTCATCTCGGTTTCCGGGATGCCCGGGCCATTGTCGGTGACAGAGACATACTGCCCGCCATTGGCTGTCCAGCCCACTTTCAACGCGATGTCGCCGCCTTGCGGCGTGAACTTCACGGCATTCGACAAGAGGTTGAGGATGATCTGGCGCATGGCGCGCTCGTCGGCCCAGATCTTCGGCAGGTCAGGCTCGACTGCCTGGCGGATAACCTGGTTCTTGCCCTTTGCACGCAAGGTCAGCATGTGCAGGCACTCGTCGGCGATGTGGGCGAGGTTGATCGCCTCTTCCTTGAGTTCGTAGCGACCCGCTTCGATGCGCGACAGATCGAGGATCTCGTTGATCAGGTTGAGCAGGTGCTGGCCACTCGAATGGATGTCGCTGGCATATTCGCGGTAGGACGGCGAGGAATGCGGCCCGAAGACCTCCTGCTTCATCACCTCGGAAAAGCCCAGGATGGCATTGAGCGGCGTGCGCAGTTCGTGGCTCATCGTGGCGAGGAACTTCGACTTCGCAAGGTTGGAATCCTCGGCCTTGCGGCGTGCGTCCTCCGAGTTGATCGTCGCCGTTTCAAGCTGGGCGATCAGGATGTCCTTCTCGGCGCGGAATTCGAGCGTTGCGACCGCCTGGGAATAAAGCCGGTTGGCGAGGAACAGGAAGAAGGCCTGGCCGATCATGCCGACGCCGGCGATGGTAATCGTGCCCATGTCGCGGTCGACAAAGACGAACAGCGACAGCGCAAGGGCCAGTGGCCCGATGGCGAGATAGACCGCGAGCGGCACCGTGTAGGTGCTCATGACCACGACCGTGCCGTAGAACATCAGCGCCGAGACGACAAAGACCTTGGCGGCGGGTTCGGGCACGCCAAGGAACATCAGCACCAGCCCGGCCCAGACAGCCGCCTGCAGCGCGGTCAGGACAATCAGCGCGCGCCGCGTGCCTTTTTTCGCCTCCTCCATGGTGGCGAGCAGCCGGCGCGAGATCACGAAGGACAGGGCGCAGGTCAGCAGGCCGGTCAGGGCCCACATGCCGATGAAATCCGGGCGCAGCCAGATCGTGGCAATCGAGGCCACCGTCACTGTCAGGACCGCGAGGATGGCGCCGGAGGTGCGGGTCGCCTTCTCGGCGAACTGGCGCAGCAACTCGGTTTCGAAGGAGCGCTCAAGGCCGCTGGCCGATGTCAGCCGCTCGCGCACGGTCTGGAGATTGCGGCCAAGCTGGCGGCGCTGGCCGATGCGGTCCTCATCGGTGACGCGGCCGTTGACGGCAGCGGCTGGCGCGATCTGGACAGTTTCTCTGGTCAGACGCCCCGACATTCTGCCGATTGATCCACTCTCACGCGACGCAACACGCATCACCACACCACCTGTCACGTTGCATGGGAATCGTTAATGTCTTGCTGATGCGGTTCGGACAATTCAAGGCAAGGCGGGTACCCCGGCACAGGAGCAGGCTGGTGGAATGGCTGGCAGGCGCCGGCGCGCTGGTGCTGCTCGTGCTGGCCGGCCGCGCCATCGAAAAAGCCTGGACCGTGCCTGAGGAAATCGCCGGTTTCGGCGAGGCGATCGACGGAGACTCGCTGAAAGTGGCGGGCCGCGAAATCCGGCTCAAGGGCATCGATGCGCCGGAAATCAGCCAGTATTGCCAGAACCGCGTCGGCCGGGACTATGCCTGCGGGGTCACGGCCAAGAACTGGCTGCGCGCCCGCCTCCAGCGCGGCGCGGTGATCTGCCGGATCGAGGGCAACGATCGCTATGGCCGCCTGCTGGGCCGCTGCCAGCGCGGCGACGAGGAGCTCAACGAGGCCATGGTGCGCGAGGGCATCGCCGTCGACTATGGCGACTATCGCAGCGCCGAAGGGGCCGCGCGCCGCGAGCAGCTTGGCCTCTGGAGCGGCCGCTTCGTACTGCCGTCGGAATACCGTGCAGCCAATCCGAGGAGCTAGGAGCCACCTTCAGGCCCGTCTTGCGCGCAATCGACCGAGCTTCTGGTGCTCGACGCCGGCACTAGGTCAATGTTGCGCTGCCGGGTGCCGAGATTTGCCGGGCACTACCCCGCCTTCCAGAGCCTGCGTTGTCAGAACCACTCTGGCACCGCCGCCGGGGCGATCCTCAATGCGGAGCGTTCCCCCATGCGCCTTTGCAATGCGCTGGACGATCGAAAGGCCGAGGCCTGAGCCCAATCCATCGCCGGGATTGGCACGCCAGAAACGGGCCGGAGCCAGATCCTTGTGTGCATCCGGTATGCCTGGCCCTCGGTCCGACACCGCAAGCGCGCCATTGTGCCTGACCTCCATTGTGATTTCGGATCCGATCGGGGCATGACGGATCGCATTCTCCAGGAGATTACGTGCAGCATGGGCCAACGCATCCGCGTCGCCATGCACCAGAACCGAGTCCTCGCCCTCGAAGGCGAGCTGTCGCTGCTGCCTGATCGCCAAGCCCGCCATCTGCGCCACAACTGCCCGCCCGGTGACTGCAAGATCGCAGACCTGCCCGGCCCGGATCTGCAGGGCATCGGCCTGGGCCGAAGCCAGCATCTGGTTGACGAGACGCGTCATGGCGGAAACATCCGCCCGCAAGTCGGCAACGGTATCACCGGGCATGGCATCAAGCCGGGCTGACAGGATCGCGAGCGGCGTCCGCAATGCGTGGGCGGCCTCTGCGTTGAAGGCCCGCTCATGCTCAAGGGCCTGTTGCAGGCGCGATAGCGCATCGTTGACAGCCTCAACCAATGTCCGCACCTCGTCCGGCAGCCCTTCGACCTGCATCCGTTCGACGCTGCGCGTGCGCTCCATCCGGCGAGCCGCCGCCGCCGCTCCAACAAGCGGCGTCAGCGAACGGCGAACAGTCCAGACATTGATCAAGGTGAGCAGGACAGCGAAGGGCACGAGTGGCAGCAGGACATGGCCGACAAGTTCATCAAGGTACACGCCAAAGGTGAGCCGGGCCGGGTCAGCTGCCGCAGCGAACACGACCAGGAATGGTTGGTCGCCAAGGACCACTTTCCGGGTCGCGGCCATTGTCCGACCCTGTGCGCTCATCGCGCTGCTGGTCATGCCATCCAGATGCTTCAGCGCTTCAGGCGCAACAGGTGTTGGCGGAATCAGGTCCCCGTTCCGTTCGAACAGGATCGAAGAATCCGGTGCGATGACCCGCAAGGCATAGGCCCGGGGATGGTCGACGAACAGGCGCTCAAGCCTCGGAGGCAGGTCGAGCTTGACCTGACCGTCGACGGACCGGGCCAGCCCGCCGACGACGGTTGCAATCTGTTCCTCGACCTTCTCGCGCCTGAGGCTGTTCCAATCCACATACCAGAAGGAAATCACCGCGATGTTGAGCGCGGTCAGCACCAGCCCGACCAGAACCAGCCGGTGCCTGAGTGTGACGATGAGCGAACCGTTCATGGTGCATCCTCGTCAAGCAGATATCCGACACCACGGACCGTATGGATCGCGACCCGGACATGGGCGCCGTTCAGGGCCTTGCGGATGCGGGAGATGGCCGCCTCAAGCGCATTGGCGGTGGGCATTTCGTCGAGTGCATAGACAGCATCCTCGATCAGGGCCCTTGTCACGACCGTACCCGACCGGCGCATCAGCAATTCCAGAACGCCCAGATCGCGCCGCCCGAGCATCAGCGGCACGTCATGCGCACGCGCCGTGCGCGCCACGGTGTCGAGCACAAGATCCCCCGCGACGAGCAGCGATGACAACAGCGTGTCAGGCCGCCGCAGGAGCGCCCGGCATCGGGCGGCGATTTCGGCGGGTGCGACCGGCTTGACAACATAGTCGTCGGCGCCCCCGTCGAGGCCCTCGATCCGGTCGTTCAGCCCTCCGCGCGCGGTCACGACGAGGATGGGGATTCTCAGACCGGCGCGGCGCTGCGCAGCGATCAGGTTCAGACCATCCCCATCCGGGAGCCCCAGATCCAGCACGATGACGTCCGGTGCCTGGGCGGCAACCGACGCAACAGCCTCCGCAAACGTCGCGGCATGATCGACAGCGAAGCCAGCGCTGTGCAGCGCGGCGCGGGTGAGTTCGGCCAGAGCCCGCGTGTCTTCAACAAGCAGCACCCGCATCGCTCGTCAGGCTTCCGTCAGGGTCGGGCCGTACAGACGCCGCTCGCCGACGCCGGAGGCAACGATGCGCTCGCTCATGATGTCTGTCCAGAACCTGATCCCGTTTACGGGGTACGTATATGGAGGGGAGCGCATCGCCTGCAACCTGTGCGGGTCGCATGGCACCGTCACCATCTGTCGCCATGACCGCCGGCTCAAGCGCCTGCATTCGGTGGCCTGCGATGATTGCGGCCTCATTCGCACTGATCCGATGCCAACGGAGGTCGAACTCGAAGCGTACTATGCGTCCGAATATCGACGCGACTACCAATGGTCGCTCTCCGACAGCCCTCCCCGGTTCCATCTCAAGCGCAGTGCCCGCGAGGCCGCGGCGCGGCACGCGATTCTCGCGCCGGTGTTGAAACCCGCCAGTCGCCTGCTCGACTTTGGCTCCGGCTCCGGTGAATTCCTCGATGTGATGCAACGGGAAGGCCACATCGTTACCGGGATCGAGCCGGGTGAAAGCTTTGCCGCCCATGCACGCAAGGCCTACGGCGTCGAGGTCATCTCGAAGCCATGGCGCGAGGTGGAACTTCCAGCCGGCGGTTTTGATGTCATCACAGCTCACCATGTGCTGGAGCACCTGCGCGAACCCATCACAGCGCTGAAGCGCCTCCGTGACTGGCTGGCCGACGATGGAGCGATCTACATTGCGGTCCCCAACGGCGAGGCGAAACGCGACCAGTCTTTCCAGCACTTCCACTTCGCCCACGTCCACACCTTCACCCCGAAGACATTGCTGCGTGCCGGACTGGCTGCAGGCCTGAAGGCCGACCTGCGTGTCGAGCCGCAAGGCACCATGATCGTGTTCTGCAAGAACACGGCTGGCGCCGATGACATCGCTGGCTGGTCCAAGGAGGGAGCCCAGGTTGCGGCGAAGTTCACCGAAACATCGCCTGTGCAATTCCTGCTGTCCGGGCGATGGATCACTGACGCCATTCGGCGAGCCCGGAAGACCCTTCGAGACAGCCGGGCCTGAACAACGGCATCGCCTTCGGAAGGCATCGCAGGGGATCAGGTGGCCGGCGAGGCGGGGACCATCTCTGCCAGAGGCCGAATGAAGGCCTTGTCTGCGCGAAGGTCGCTCGGACGGGCAATCCCTCTCCGCACATGGACTTAAGCAATCGTCCCGACTGTTGCAGTGCACAAGATCGGTTAACCTGATCTTGTTCCTCCCGGCTTTGGACACAAAGCTACACCTCAAGGCCGTCCTCCGGGGCGGCCTTTTTTTGTCGTCCGCACGCTCGGCCCTGGAACGGATGGTTGACCGGGCACGCTGGCAATGGTCTCGTGTCACCGCTTGCTGGCCTCCTCCGAGGATCTGATGGACCGCTCATGCCCATGAAACTCCATGACGTGACCCGCGCGCCGAATCCGCGCCGCGCCCGCATCTTCATCGCCGAAAAAGGCTTGCCGATGCCCGAGCTAGTGCAGCTCGACCTCGCCGCGCTGCAACATCGCGAGCCTGCCTATGCGGGCCTCAACCCCTGGATGGGCACGCCGGCACTGGAGCTGGACGACGGCACGGTGATCGCCGAATCGGTGGCCATCTGCCGCTATTTCGAGGAGATGCAGCCAGCGCCAGCCCTGTTCGGCACCGGAGCGCGCGAGCGGGCACAGGTGGAGATGTGGAACCGGCGGCTCGAGTTCGGCCTCTACACCAACATCGCGCAGACCTTCCGCCACACCAGCCCGCACATGGCCCACCGCGAGGTGCCGCAGGTGCCCGCCTGGGGCGAAGCCAACCGCGAACGCGCACTGGAGCAGATGGGACTGATCGACCGCCATCTGGCCGATGGCCGTCCTTTCATCTGCGGCGACAGCTTCAGCATTGCCGACATCACCGGCGGCGTCAGCCTCGATTTTGCCCGGGTGCCGCGCATCGCCATCCCGCCCGAACTGGAGCACCTGATGCGCTGGCACGCCGCGCTGACTGCCCGCCCGAGCTGGACTGCATGAACAGACACGGGCAGGCGTGACAGACACCGCCTGTCCATGCTGTAGACAGTGTCATGCCCCGCAAGATCCGATCCGACGAGACCCTCACCGTCACGCTTGACGAGCTTCTGGCCGACCTGCGCGCCTGCCGCGTCTGCAAGGACATGCCGCGCAAGGACAAGCCGCTCGCACATGAGCCCAGGCCGATCATCCAGGCCAGCGCCACGGCACGGCTGTGCATCGCCAGCCAGGCCCCCGGCACGCTGGCCCATGCCACAGGCAAACCCTTCATGGATCCGTCCGGCATCCGGCTGCGGGCCTGGCTCGGCCTCAGCGAGGCGGAATTCTACGATGCCACCAAGGTCGCGATCGTGCCGATGGGCCATTGCTTTCCGGGCCAGGATGCCAAGGGCGGCGACCTGCCCCCGCGCCGCGAATGCGCCCCGCTCTGGCGTGAGCGGGTGTTCGAGGGCATGCCCGAAATCCAGCTCATCCTCGCCATCGGGCAGCACGCGCAGGAATGGCATCTGGGCCGGCGCGGCGGCGGTGGCGGCCTCACCGAGATGGTGCAGAATTGGCAAGCCATCCATGATGTGCGCCGCACGCCGCGCATCATCCCCCTGCCTCACCCCTCCTGGCGCAACAACGCCTGGCTGAAGGCGAACCCGTGGTTTGACCGCGAGCTCCTGCCCTTCGTCCGCCAGGAAGTAGCCCGCCTGCTGCGCTGACACACAAGACCAGCACAGCGCCGCCAAGCACAGGACCAACCCTCAGAAGGCCCGACAGGTCGCTGCCGGGAGGGGAACAAAAAAAGAACTTTACTGCGAGAACAAAAATGGTACATTCACTGCAACGCTGGTTCAGACGCGTTGTGACCCGCCACACCCCATGCCATAAGGACGCCGACGATGGCTCAAGCGAATCTCAAACTTGTTGAAGGCTCTTCCATGGACAAGACCAAGGCTCTGGACGCCGCGCTCTCCCAGATCGAGCGCGCCTTCGGCAAGGGTTCGATCATGCGACTGGGCAAGAACCAGCAGGCCGTCGAAATCGAGACGATCTCCACCGGCTCGCTCGGCCTCGACATCGCGCTTGGCGTCGGCGGGCTTCCCAAGGGCCGCGTGATCGAGATCTACGGGCCGGAATCCTCCGGCAAGACCACGCTGGCCCTGCACACGATCGCCGAGGCCCAGAAGAAGGGCGGCGTCTGCGGCTTCATCGATGCCGAGCATGCCCTCGACCCGGTCTATGCCCGCAAGCTCGGCGTCAAGCTGGACGACCTGCTGATCTCCCAGCCCGATACCGGCGAGCAGGCGCTCGAGATCACCGACACACTGGTCCGCTCCGGCGCGATCGATGTTCTGGTGATCGATTCGGTGGCGGCACTGGTTCCCCGCTCGGAAATCGAGGGCGAGATGGGCGAAGTGCAGCCCGGTCAGCAGGCCCGCCTGATGAGCCAGGCGCTGCGCAAGCTGACGGGCTCGATCTCCCGCTCCAACACCATGGTCATCTTCATCAACCAGATCCGCATGAAGATCGGCGTGATGTATGGCTCGCCGGAAACCACCACGGGCGGCAACGCGCTGAAGTTCTATGCTTCGGTGCGCCTCGACATCCGCCGCACCTCCACCATCAAGGAACGCGACGAGGCCATCGGCAACCAGACCCGCGTCAAGGTCGTCAAGAACAAGGTCGCGCCGCCGTTCAAGCAGGTCGAGTTCGACATCATGTATGGCGAAGGCATCTCCAAGGTGGGCGAACTGGTTGATCTGGGCGTCAAGGCCGGGATCGTCGAGAAGTCCGGTGCCTGGTTCTCGTTCGACAGCCAGCGCCTCGGGCAGGGCCGCGAGAACGCAAAGACCTTCCTGAAAGCCAACCCGGATGTGGCCAACCGGATCGAGATGATGATCCGCCAGAACCAGACCGCCGTGGCCGAGAAGATCCTCGAGAACGCGACACCCACGGCCGACGAGCTGGATGACAGCGAGCCCATGTGAGGGGCAGGTCTGACTTGGTCATCTGACTTGGCCATCTGATTTGGCCATCTGATTTGGCCAGCGGGGTGTCGCACACGGTACGGCACGCAAGCTGAAGCTGTCTGCCTGATCGGCTTCGGCCAGGCAGACGCCCGGAAAGGCGACAGGCCGGTTATCTGCCGAAGATGCCGGGTTGGTCTATCTCCTTGTTTTGGCGCGCGCTTTGCACGAAAAGCGTTGCCAGCTTTTCGCCGCATGCTCTAGACACAGGCAGGAGGGATGGCTCACCGGCCATCCGGATTGTCTAGCGACGGATGAGTGCCATGAGCGGCGTCAACGAGATCAGGTCGACCTTCCTGAACTATTTCAAGGGACAGGGGCACGAGGTGGTGCCGTCGAGCCCGCTGGTTCCGCGCAACGATCCGACGCTGATGTTTGCCAACTCGGGCATGGTGCAGTTCAAGAATGTCTTCACCGGTGTCGAGAAGCGCCCTTACGTGCGCGCCACGACCGCCCAGAAAAGCGTCCGCGCCGGCGGAAAGCACAACGATCTCGACAATGTCGGCTACACGGCGCGGCATCACACCTTCTTCGAGATGCTCGGCAACTTCTCGTTCGGCGACTACTTCAAGGATGTCGCGATCGAGCATGCCTGGAACCTCGTCACCCGCGAGTATGGCCTGCCGAAGGACAAGCTCACCGTCACCGTCTATTCCGAGGACGACGAGGCGCACCGGCTCTGGACGAAGATCGCTGGCCTGAGCGACAGCAAGATCATCCGCATCCCCACCTCCGACAACTTCTGGCGGATGGGCGATGTCGGCCCTTGTGGGCCCTGTTCCGAGATCTTCTATGACCATGGCGAGCATATCCCCGGAGGGCCGCCGGGATCCGCCGATCAGGATGGTGATCGCTTCATCGAGATCTGGAATCTCGTCTTCATGCAGTTCGAGGAAACAGCTGAAGGCCAGCGGCTGGCTTTGCCGCGCCCATCGATCGACACCGGCATGGGGCTGGAGCGGATCGCGGCCGTGCTTCAGGGCACCCATGACAATTACAACATCGACCTGTTCCGGGCGCTGATCAGCCGGGTTGCCGATCTGACAGGCGTCGATCCAGACGGCGCACAGAAGGCCAGCCATCGCGTCATCGCCGACCACCTGCGCTGCTCGGCTTTCCTGATCGCCGACGGGGTGCTGCCGTCGAACGAGGGGCGCGGCTATGTGTTGCGCCGGATCATGCGGCGCGGCATGCGCCATGCGCAATTGCTCGGTGCACGCGACCCGTTGCTGCACAAGATCCTGCCGGCGCTGGTTCGCGAGATGGGCCAGGCCTATCCGGAGTTGGTCCGGGCCGAGACCCTGATCGCCGAGACGATGGAACTGGAAGAAACCCGTTTCCGCACCACGCTGGCGCGCGGCCTGTCGATCCTCGACGCCGAGACGGCGGACCTCAAGGCAGGCGACAGGCTGAAGGGCTCGGTTGCCTTCACCTTGTATGACACGTTCGGGTTTCCGCTCGACCTGACGCAGGACGCCCTGCGCGCGCGTGACATCGGCGTCGACACGGACGGTTTTGCAGCTGCGATGAACGAGCAGAAAGCCAAGGCCCGCGCTGCCTGGGCCGGGTCCGGCGAGGCGGCGACAGACACGGTCTGGTTCGGGCTGCGCGAGCAGGTCGGTGCCACTGAGTTCCTCGGCTATGCCTCGGACAAAGCGGAGGGCGTGATCACGGCGCTGGTGCGCGGCGGCGCGGTGGCCGAGGCCCTGACAGCCGGCGAAACCGGCTTCGTGCTCATCAATCAGACGCCGTTTTATGCCGAGTCGGGCGGGCAGGTCGGCGACACCGGCGACATCCGCGGCGACGGCTTCAGCGCGCGGGTCAAGGACACGCAAAAGAAAGTGGGCGACGTGTTCGCTCACGAGGTCGAGGTTCTGACCGGCGAACTCAGGGTCGGCAAGGCTGCCGAACTGGTGGTCGATGGCGACCGCCGCAACGCGATCAGGGCCAACCATTCGGCCACCCACCTGCTGCACGAGGCGCTCAGGCTGACCCTTGGCGATCACGTGGCACAGAAGGGCTCAATGGTGTCGGGCGAGCGCCTGCGCTTCGATTTCAGCCATCCCAAGGCGATATCGGACGCGGAATTGGGCGCGGTCGAAGCCATTGCAAACCGCGTCGTGCTGCAGAACGAACCGGTCGTGACACGGCTGATGGGCGTTGACGAGGCAATTGCGTCGGGCGCGCGCGCGCTGTTCGGTGAGAAATATGGCGATGAGGTGCGCGTCGTGTCGATGGGTACGGTTCGCGGCGGCGAGCGGGCTGGCAAGACCTTCTCGGTCGAGCTGTGCGGCGGCACGCATGCTTCCGCCACGGGTGACATCGGCCTGATCGCGGTCGTCGACGAGGGCGCAGTCGCGGCCGGCGTGCGCCGCATCGAGGCGATGACGGGCAATGCAGCGCGTGAGCATCTGGCGCGCGAGAGCCGGATGCTTCACCAGCTGGCCGGTTTGCTGAGGACGACGCCCTCCGAGGCGCCCGAAAGACTGGCGGTGATCCTCGATGAGCGCCGCAAGCTCGAGCGCGAACTGGGCGATGCCCGCAAGAAGCTGGCCATGGGCGGCCCTGCCGGCAGCGCCGATGCGGTGCGCGAGGTGGCTGGCGTCCGCTTTCTCGGGCGCATTGTCAGCGGGGTCGAGATGAAGGACCTCAAGAGCCTGGCCGATGGGGCGAAGGGCAGCGTCGCTTCGGGCGTTGTGGCCATTGTCGGTGTCGCCAGCGATGGCAAGGCCGGCGTCGTGGTCGCGGTCACGGACGACATGACGGCGCGGTTCGATGCGGTGGCGCTGGTGCGTGCCGCCTCCGAAGCGTTGGGCGGCAAGGGCGGTGGAGGTCGGCGCGACATGGCGCAGGCCGGTGGACCGGACGGCGACAAGGCCGAGGCGGCCATGGCCGCGATCGAGGCGGCGCTGGCCGGCTGAATCAAAACCCGGGCCTCGCAGGGCGAGACCCGGGCCTTATCGTTCAGGCAGAAAACCTCGGGCGCAACGCCTCAGGCTGCCATGGCCTTGGTCAGGTTTTCGCTGATCTTGTCGAGGAAGCCGGTGGTCGACAGCCAGCGCTGATCGGCACCGACGAGCAGGGCCAGATCCTTCGTCATGAAGCCTGCTTCGACCGTATCGACACAGACCTTTTCCAGCGTCTCGGCAAACTTCGAGAGCTGAAGGTTGTTGTCGAGCTTGGCGCGGTGCTTAAGCCCGCCCGTCCAGGCGTAGATCGAGGCGATGGAGTTGGTCGAGGTCTCCTTGCCCTTCTGGTGCTCGCGGTAGTGGCGCGTCACCGTGCCGTGGGCGGCTTCGGATTCGACGATCTTGCCATCGGGCGTCATCAGCACCGAGGTCATCAGGCCGAGCGAGCCGAAGCCCTGCGCCACGATGTCGGACTGCACGTCACCGTCGTAGTTCTTGGTGGCCCAGACATAGCCGCCGGACCATTTCAGGGCGGAGGCCACCATGTCGTCGATCAGGCGATGCTCGTAGGTGAGCTTCAGTGCGTCGAACTTGGCCTTGAACTCGGCCTCGAAGACCTCTTCGAAGATGTCCTTGAAGCGCCCGTCATAGGCCTTCAGGATCGTGTTCTTGGTCGACATGTAGACCGGCAGCTTGCGGATCAGGCCGTAGTTGAGCGACGCGCGCGCGAAATCGCGGATCGAGTCATCCAGGTTGTACATGGCCATGGCCACGCCGGCACCCGGAGACTTGAAGACCTCGCGCTCGATGACGTTGCCATCTTCGCCGACAAACTTGATGGTCAGCGTGCCCTTGCCGGGGAAGCGGAAATCGGTGGCGCGATACTGGTCGCCGAAGGCGTGGCGGCCGACGATGATCGGCTGGGTCCAGCCGGGCACGAGGCGCGGCACGTTCTTGCAGATGATCGGCTCGCGGAAGATGACGCCGCCAAGGATGTTGCGGATGGTGCCATTCGGCGATTTCCACATTTCCTTGAGATTGAATTCCTTCACGCGGGCTTCGTCCGGCGTGATGGTTGCGCACTTCACGGCCACGCCATGCTTCTTGGTGGCATTGGCAGAGTCGATGGTGATCTGGTCGCGGGTGCGGTCGCGCTCCTCGATGCCGAGGTCGTAATACTCGAGGTTGATGTCGAGATACGGGTGGATCAGCTTGTCCTTGATGTACTGCCAGATGATGCGCGTCATCTCGTCGCCGTCCATCTCGACGACGGTGCCTGCAACCTTGATCTTGTTCATGGAGAGCGACCTTCCCGCGGGTTTGTGTGCCGGAGCGCGCTCACCGAAGGTGCCCGCCCGTTTCAACGCTGTCTAGCGCGCACCCGGTCCTTCCGGCAAGCGCGGCTTTCGACTGATGGTGACAGTTTGCCAAAGTTGTCACGCGGCGAAAAACCGGTTTCCACTTTTTCGCTGCATGCAAGTGACCGCGAGAGCATGCCGTTCGCGAAAAACCGGTTTCCACTTTTTCGCTGCATGCCGGTGACCGTGCGAGCATGCCGTTCGCGAAAAACCGGTTTCCACTTTTTCGCTGCATGCTCTATGGACCCGGCAGCATGACCGGGTCGGGCACACATCACGATGGGGAGGGGCTGGCCGGCCCTGGCCCTGCCATCATTCTGGTCGAGCCGCAATTGTCCGAGAACATCGGCATGGTGGCGCGGGCGATGGCGAATTTCGGGCTCTCCGACCTCAGGCTGGTGAAGCCGCGCGATGGCTGGCCGACCGGTGGCGGACTGCCGAAGGGCGCGCATCAGGCGGCCTCCGGCGCTGTCCACATCCTGCACGGCGCAAAGCTGTTCAGTGACACGCGCGCGGCCATCGCCGACCTGAACATGGTGTTCGCCACCACCGCCCGGGCGCGCGGCCAGATGAAGCGGGTGTTCACGCCGGCCGAGATGATGCCGGATGTCGCCAGCCGCGTGGCCGCAGGCCAGGGCGTCGGCATCCTGTTCGGGCGCGAACGCACCGGCCTAGAGAACGAGGACATCAGCCTCGCCGATGCGATCGTGACCTTTCCGGTCAATCCCCAGTTCGCCTCGCTGAATCTGGCGCAGGCAGTGCTGCTGATGGGCTATGAGTGGTTCCGTGCCGCCCATGGCGACGTCGTGCCCTCGCCGGTGGAGGCACAGGTGCCGGCCCCGCGCGAGATGGTGGTGTCGCTGTTCGGCTATCTGGAGGACGAACTCGACAAGGGCGGCTTCTTCCCACCGGACAAGCGCGAGATCATGGCGCGCAACCTGCGTGACATCCTGCACCGGCTGACGATGAGCGAGCAGGATTGTCGCACCCTGCGCGGCGCGGTGCATGCGCTTGCGGAAGGGCGCAAGCGGCGCGCCAAGGATGGCCCTCCCCCGCAGGCCAGCGACGCGCCCTTGGTGTGACGGCCCCTCGGCGAAAACACCTTCCAAAGCGGACTGGCTTGCCGCATAGTTCATATCTAAACAGATTGCCGAACAGGTCACATTCCGGAAGGACCCCTGCCATGAGCACGCCCAGCCACGCCCCTGCCCTCTACACGTCCGGCAACGGTGTTGCGACCATCACGCTCAATCGCCCCGAGAAGCTCAATGCCTTCTCCGCCGGCATGTTCGCGGCGATCCGCTCCGGGCTGGACGAGGCCGAGAAGGACGAGAGCGTCCGGGTGGTGATCTTCACCGGGCAGGGCAGAGCCTTCTCCTCCGGGCAGGACCTGACCGAGGCGCTGCCGACCGACGAGAATGGCCGCATCAACCTCGGCCCGCCGCTGGAGCGTGACTACAACCCGCTGGCGCTGCGGCTGATGGGCTATCCCAAGATCACGGTCGCAGCGATCAACGGGCCGGCGGTGGGCGCTGCGGCCAACCTGGTGCTGGCCTGCGATCTGGTGGTGGCCGCCCGCTCGGCCTATTTCCAGCAGGCCTTTGCGCGTATCGCGCTCGTGCCGGATGCTGGCGGAACCTGGCTGTTGCCGCGCATTGTCGGCTCAAAACTGGCACTGGCGCTGGCCCTGACTGCAGACCGCGTGAGCGCGGACGATGGCCACCGCATGGGCCTGATCTACAAGGTGTTCGAGGATGCCAGCTTCGCCGCCGATGTCGCCGGCTTCGTCGCGCCGTTCGCAGCCGGTCCGGCCGGCGCCTACAAGCTGATCAAGCAGGCCTTTGCCAAGTCGCTCGACCATGACTTTGCAGCCCAACTGGCGCTCGAAGCCGAATTGCAGAACGTGGCAGGCAAGAGCGACGATTTCCAGGAAGCCATCGCCGCCTTCGCCACCAAGCGCCCGCCGGTGTTCAAGGGGCGCTGAGGGAGGGCTCCCCTCATTTGAGCTTCTGAATGTCGATGGCAAATGCCAACGGATACGTCGTGGACCAATCGAGGTAGCGCTGCGCACCAGCCTCGGACACGGACCAGAGCCATCCATCATCATCGAAGGAGATGTCCTCGATGCCAGCCGGCATGGCGTATGAAGCCAGTTCCTTGCCGCTGGCGGCATCGATGCGGGCCAATCGGCCAAACCGCGAGCCACTGAAGGTCATCCAGATTTCAGCGCCCCGGAAGGCCAGCCCCTGCGCACGAGCCGGAACGGCCAGCGTTGCCTCCGTGTCGCGCTCGCTCAGGGACGCGCGTGCCAACCTGTCCAACGGCATACGCCAGAGCATACCGCCCTTGTCGCGCTCATAGCTGCCAATCCAAAGGTCACGCCCGTCGAAGGCGGCATAGGAACCGCGCAAGGCTCCCGTCAGGGCCACGCGCGTCACCACTTTTCCTCGATCAATCACATAAAGTGCACGCGTGTCGGCGATGACGAGGCGTCCGGCAGTGATGGCTGCGAGCCCGCCCCCATGCCGACATGACGGGACATCGAGCGTCGCCTCGCGCACACCGGACTGGCGGGAAAGACTGAAGAGCCGACACCCCGCCGTGCCGTAGCCCACGACGTGAACCTGCTGGCCCTGCACTGCAAGGCCTTGCGGCGTGTAGCCATCCTCAAGACCCGGTGCCCAGAAGCGGCGAACAAACGCGCTCTGGTTCGGCACCTGCGAAAGGGGCCGGCCCGCCAGATAGGCAGGTGGTGCGCCCGGCAGTTCCGACGCGAAGGCCCCGGGAGCATGACCGAAGCCAAGACCACCACTTGCCAACATCAGCCCGATGCAGAACGCGAACCGCCATCCGGGGAAGCGCGGCTTGCGCCAGACAGGCTTGCTCAACCCCTCACCTCTTCAGCCGCGCCATCAGGCTGGAGGTGTCCCACCTGGCACCGCCCATGGCCTGCACTTCGGCATAGAACTGGTCGACCAGTGCGGTGACGGGCAGGTTCGCGCCGTTGCGGCGGGCTTCGCTTAGCACGATGCCGAGGTCCTTGCGCATCCAGTCGACCGCGAAGCCGAACTCGTACTGGCCCTTGTTCATGGTCTTGTGGCGGTTCTCCATCTGCCACGACCCCGCCGCGCCCTTGGAGATGACCTCGACCACGGCCTCGATGTCCAGCCCGGCCTTCTGGCCGAAATGCAGCCCCTCGGCGAGGCCCTGCACCAGCCCGGCAATGCAGATCTGGTTGATCATCTTGGTGAGCTGACCCGCGCCCGAAGGCCCCAGAAGCTTGCACATGCGCGCAAAGCTGGCGATCACCGGCTCGGCCTTCGCATAGGGCGCCGCGTCGCCGCCGCACATCACGGTCAGCACGCCGTTCTGCGCGCCGGCTTGCCCGCCTGAAACGGGCGCATCGATGAAGTCGAAGCCCAGCGCTTTCGCCGCGGCGTGAAGCTCGCGGGCGACATCGGCGGAGGCGGTGGTGTGGTCGACGAAGATCGCGCCCTTGCCCATGGCCGCGAAGGCGCCGTCCTTGCCGATGGTGACGGCGCGCAGGTCGTCATCATTGCCGACACAGGCAAAGACGATGTCCTGCCCCTTTGCAGCTTCGGCCGGCGTCCTTGCAGCCTTGCCTCCGTGCTCGGCCACCCAGGCCTCGGCCTTGGCAAAGGTGCGGTTGTAAACGGTGACGGTGTGGCCGCCCTTGTTCACCAGATGCCCGGCCATCGGATAGCCCATCACGCCAAGGCCAAGGAATGCGACGTTCATGACAGATCTCCAGCGCTGATCAGGGTTGCAGGTGTGGCCCTACTGCACCAGCGGGCGCCGCACCAGTGGCGAAGACGCAAAAACCCTTTCGCACCGCAGCGACTCATTGCACCTTGGACGCGTCGGCAATGTCGCCGGCTTCATTCAGAAAGGAGGTGATCCAGTGTCTCATTGTCATCATTCGCGGTCTCAACAGGGCTGGGTCCTCTCTGCAAAGAGGCTCGGCGTCTGATCGGACCAGCGTTCGACAATGCCAACGAGATCGGGAAGGGGCGGCCGCGCGGCTGCCCCTTTTCATTTTGGCTGGGGAGGCGCTGCCCCGATGATGTGGCAGAACTCGAGAGTTATGCCCGAGCTATCGCCACTCAAAAAATCGGGGGACTTCGAAACGACCGCAACCAGTTACAGCGCCTATCGGCCAGGCTCCAGATCGACCAGACCGTCTGGCACCCAGCCCTGTTCGCCGTTTTCTCTTTGCGAAAAGATAAAACCGCTTTCGCTGAAGAGTGCAGTTAGCCGTTCACCCGCCTCGACTTCCAGTTCAAGCGCGGAAAAGTCGCGCGTGATGTGAACCCTGTCACCTTCTTGGCTAAGCCAAGCTTCAGGCGTCCATCCCTCGCGTCCGTCAGGTCCACGGCACCACAGCCAGCCGAACAGATCGGTCGTCTGGGTCCGCTTCCGGTCGATGTCCACAATGTCGCCAGCCTGGACGTGGATCGGGTCAGGATACGGTCGCTCATAGCGACGACGCGCAATGACACGTGTGTTGGGCGGAAAGACGAAGAGCAAGCTCGATCCTCAAACTGGGCTATGGCTTTGGCAGGATGTCAAACTTGTCGAGTGTCGAATACCGTTCTTCATAATCCGCCTCCCTTCGGAGCCAGCGGCGGCAATATGCTGCCCATCGCTTTTTGCAAAATCCAAGCAGACCGCGTGGAAACAGGCGCGCTCGCCGGTGATTGGAGCAAGCGGCCTGCTTTGGACGCCATCGGCAGACTTTTGTGTCTCGATCGTCGCTGACGCTTGCCGAGCCAGCCTCACGGCGCACTTTGCCACCCTGCTTTGTCCGATATCTGTGCTGACGAGGCTTTTCAGGTTCTCGCCGCCTCCATCATCCTTGGCACGCTAACGAGGGTGATGACGCGGCGCAGAATCGAACCGGATTGTCTGCGCCGACATAGTCATCCACCGTCTCAGCCAGCAGAGGCATCTGATCGCGATCATCGCCCGAAATGTGGCCCATGCGCCGATCCTATCCAATCGGAACGCAACACGGAATTGATCGCGACTTTCCACACGGCCTGCAAGACTTTTGCACCAGCGAGCAAGTGCGTATTGGGGGCATCGTGTTTATGCGCGTTCGATGCGACCGGAATAGCAGCCTCGCTTGGCGTTGTGCACGTGGATGTAATGGGTGTCAGGATTTTCGAAGAAGCGATTGATGACGGACTCGATATCCTGACCGTCAACAACATCAGCGTCGAGCATCATGCCCCGATTATCGAATGCTCGTAGAGAAAGCAGGCGAACGCGCATGACATCCGGGATTTCGTTGACCCTATCATATATCTCGGTCGCTCCTTCCCTGACAAAGATCGCATGGGTCGCACGATAGGGTGAGTCAACCGGCTGACTGACGTGATTGAGAAGAAGGAAGGTCTCGCCGGGTTCTCCGTCGCGCATCTCAATCCGATCTGGAAAACCTGGTTTCTTGTCGGCCACGTATCGCTTCGCGCCCACAGCGGCGAGCGCGTCGTCAGATTGGCCGAAGAGATGGCGAAAGGGTTCGGGCGAAAGGCCGACTACGCGGAATGTCATGGGGTTTGCTCCTTTGAAGACGCGCCAGATTGACCATTGCTCGTCGTAAGAAGCCACCCGTTTCCCGTGATGATGACTTTTGAGGTGAGAACGCTGCTTGGCGGTCGCGTCAAAGCCGTCCTTTGCCCTACTCTCCATGGTGCGAAGTCTGAGGATGCCGCAGCTCCTCTGTCGCTTTCGTGCAAAACTCGAGAGTTATGCAACCAACACTAGCTCCAGCGATTTCAATCGCCTTCCGCGTTGCACAAGCATGTCGCAAAAGGCCGCAAAAGGCGCGTTCCCCCTCACCGCACCACGACGTGCCGCGTCAACCGCTTCTCCATCACATCCCAGAGCCTGCGGATGATCTCGACCATGGCGAGATAGAGGATGGCGGCGTAGAGGTAGATGCTGAGATCGAAGGAGCGGGAGAAGGCCAGCCGTGTCGCGCCCATCAGGTCGAACAGCGTCACCAGCGAGGCCACCGAGGAGGACTTGATCATCACGATCAGTTCGTTGCCGAGCGGGCGCAGCGCCACGATCATGGCCTGCGGCAGGATGACATGGCGCAGCGTGGCCCAGCGGTGCAGGCCCAGCGCCAACGCGCCCTCGAACTGGCCCCGGCCGATGGACTGGATCGCACCACGGAAGACCTCGGCCTGATAGGCGGCGGTGTTGATGGTGAAGGTGAACAGCGCGCAGTAGAACGGCTCGCGGAAGAACCACCACAGCCCGACATCCTGCCAGAAGGGCCTCAGCTGGCCGAGCCCGTAATAGACCAGGAAAAGCTGGCAGAGCAGCGGCGTGCCGCGAAAGAAGGTGGTGTAGCCACCCACCGCAAGGCCGGCCCAGCGCGGCCCGTAAAGCCTGACCAGCGCCAGCCCCAGCCCGATGACGCAGCCGAGCGAGACCGAGATCACGACCAGTTGCAACGTGATGCCGAGACCGGCGGCCATGCGGCAACCGTAGTTCTGGAGCACCTCCGAGCCGAGCCAGAAACCGGGATAATCACACCACCTCACCGGGTCTGCCCCCCGAAAGCGGCATGGCCACGGTTGGAGCGCCGCTCCAGCCGCTCGAAGAACCACCACGAGACGAGCGAGAACGCCAGATAGATCAGCGCCGCCGTGGCGAAGAACAGCAAGGGTTCCTTGGTGTTCGACGAACCGCGCTGGGCGATGAACATGATGTCCTGCAGCGTGATCACCGAAACGAGCGAGGTCTCCTTCAGCAGCACCATCCAGTTGTTGCCGAGGCCCGGCAGGGCGACGCGCATCAGCTGCGGGAACACGACCAGCCGGAAGATCTGCGCCTTGCTCAGCCCCAGCGCGGCACCGGCCTCGCGCTGGCCCTTGTGGATGGAATTGAGCGCCCCAACCCAGACCTCGCTTGAGAAGGCGGCCAGAACGATGCCGAGCGCCACCATGCCGGCCACGAAGGGGTGGATCGAGAAGCCCTTGATGCCGACCGTCTCAAGCCCGCGCTGGACGAGGATCTGCACGCCGAAATAGATGATGTAGAGCGTCAACAGCTCCGGAATGCCGCGAAACACCGTGGTGTAGACGGTGGCGAACCAGCGCGCGACAGGGTTGCCGGAGCGGGCCATCAGCGCGATGGCGAGGCCGAGCGCCAGACCGAACGGCAAGGTGGCCAATGCGATCGAGATCGTGACGCCAGCGCCTTGCAGCAACGCCCAGCCCCAGCCGCCATCCCCGAAACCGATCAAGTGGAGATTGCTGAACATGCAGGCGGATCACCTCGGCGGGGAAGTCGTGCGGCGGGCTTCGGTCTCTTCCTCAGGGCCCTCATCCTTCGACAGGCTCAGGATGAGGATGATGGGATGAGGCTGGCGGAACAAGGACGACCGGACCAGCATGGCAGGAACGGCACGGCGTCATTTCAGGACTGCACAAGGCAGAGCCCGGAACACCTGTGTCATTCCCGGCCGGAGCGGAGGGGAAGGGAATCCAGAACATTGATCCAAGGACTGGATCCCCTTCCCGGCCCTTTGGGCCGCCGGGTATGACACCGGCTGTGATCCCTCACATCACCGGGAACTTGAACCACTTGGCGGCGATGCGGGCATGGGTGCCATCGACGAGGGACTCGGCGATGGCCTTGTTGAGCATTTCCTTGATGGCAGTATCTTCCTTGCGCACGGCCATGCCGACGCCGGGGCCGTGGATCACCGGATCGCGCTGGATATCGCCGACGAGGCGGCAGCAATCCTTGCCACGGGCGGCGAGGAAGTCCTCCAGCGCCAGGCGGTCAGCCACGATGTAGTCGAGGCGGCCATTGAGCAGGTCGAGGTTGGCATCTTCCTGCTTGGGATAAAGCCGGATGTTGCTGTCCTTGTAGTGCTTTTCCAGCCAGTTGGCGTGGATGGTCGAGCCCTGCGCGCCGATCGCCTTGCCCTTGAGCGCGGCGGGCGACATGTCGTTCGAGGTCGTGGCCTTGGCCGAAATCATCGAGATCGGCGTGCGGGTGTAAACAGCCGAGAAGTCCACGCGCTTGGCGCGCTCCTCGGTGGCGTTCATGCCGGCGATGATGACATCGTATTTCTTGGCGAGAAGGGCGGGAATGATGCCGTCCCAGTCCTGCACGACCCAGGTGCACTTGACCTTCATCTTCTCGCACAGCGCATTGCCGTAATCGATCTCGAAGCCGACCAGTTCCTTGTTGGCATTGAGCGCATTGAAGGGCGGATAATCGCCTTCGGTGCCCAGCTTCAGCTCGGTGATGGCCTGAGCCTGCGCGCCGACCAGGCCAGCGGCGACAAAGGCGGCTGCTGCGGCGAATGTTGCGATTGTCTTCATGGGTAAAACCTCCACTCGTCCCCATCCACGGTCCTCAGGCGCCTTGGCAGCGCCCGTCCGTTGATCGGAAGCCAGCTTGCGCGAGGTCATGGGCCTGCCGCAAGGGGGCATCTGGGCCGGCGTGACGAATTTATGGGCAGGCCGGACGGCGGCTCAGGGCACAACCACGGCCTTGTCGGCCGGGCCGCTCACTGGCGCCATTCGCGAACGCTCGCCCAGCAACTGCGCCGCAATGCCGGCGGCGATCACGGCGGGTTCCTTGCCTGCAATGCCGGGCAGGCCCACCGGGCAGTGCAGCGCGGCGAGGCGGGTCTCGCTCAGGCCAAGATCGCGGAGCTGCCGCATGAAGCGGGCGCGCTTGGTGGCAGAGCCGATCAGCCCGACAAAGGGCAGGTCATCGCGCTGAAGCGCCGCAGCCGTGATGGCAAGATCGAGGCCGTGATCGTGGGTCATCACCAGCACCAGCGCGCCGGGCGGCGTGCGAGCGATCAGCGCCACCGGGTCAGGGCCGGGAAACAGCTCGCAATTGGCCGGAACCTGATCGGGGAAGGCGCCTGTGCGGCTATCGCTCCACAGGAGGCGGAACGGCAGCGGCGCCAGCGCCAAAGCCACGGCGCGGCCAACATGGCCCGCCCCGAACAGCGCCACGGGCAGGCGCGCATCAGCCGACATGGCGCTGCGGATGCGGCTTGCGAGCCACGGCACCTTGTCACGCGCCATCATCGTCAGGTCGATCACCACATGGCCGCCGCAGCATTGCCCGAGATCGGGGCCGAGAGCCCGCCGCATCTGCTGTGCCTCCATGCTGCCGCCAGCGGCGAAGGCGGCGTGCATTGAGCCGGCCAGCCCTTGCGCCTGCCATTCCAGCGCGCCGCCGCCGATGGTGCCGAAGTAGCTGCCATCGGCGAGGACAGCCATGCAAGCGCCTTCCTCGCGCGGGGCCGAGCCCCTGGTGGCGGCGACGCTGGCGACGACGACCGGCTGCCCGTCCTCGACCAGATCGAGCACCCGCCGGAAGAACTGGGCGGCGGGCGGCAGCATCAGAGCCCCCGGCCCGACACGGCCTCGCAGGCCCTGAGGATCGCCTCGGGCGTGGCCGGCGCATCGAGCGGCACCGGCACGGCCGGATTGAGCGCATGGACCGCATCGGCGAGGGCCGAGAACACTGCATTGGCCAGCATCACAGGCGGCTCACCGACAGCTTTCGAGGCGTAGACGACATCGGCGCGGTTGGCATTGGGATAGAGCGCAACGCGGAAATCGGCCGGCACATCGCTGGCAACGGGGATCTTGTAGGTGGCGGGCGCATGGGTGAGCAGCTTGCCCTTGGCATCGAACACCAGTTCCTCGGTGGTCAACCAGCCCATGCCCTGCACGAAGCCGCCCTCGATCTGGCCGATGTCGATGGCCGGGTTCAGCGAGCGGCCAACATCGTGCAGGATATCGACACGGCGGACACGGTTCTCACCAGTGAGCGTGTCGATTTCGACCTCGGCACAGGCTGCCCCGAAGGAGAAATACAGGAACGGGCTGCCGGTCTTCGCCGGCCTGTCCCAGGTGATGCCGGGCGTGGCATAAAAGCCGGTCGCCGAAAGAGGCACGCGGTCGAGATGGGCCTTCAGCGCCAGTTCGCCAAAGCTCAGGCTCTGCCCCCGGGCATGGACCCGATCATCGCGGAACTGCACCTCGGCAGCGCCGCAGCCCCAGAGCATGGCGGCATGCTCCGCCAGCCGGGCCTTGATCGTTTCGGCGGCATTGAGCGCGGCGCGGGCGTTGAGATCGGTTCCGGACGAGGCCGCCGTCGGTCCGGTGTTGGGCACCTTGTCGGTGGTGGTGGCGGTGATGCGGACGCGGGCGATGTCGACACCGAAGGCCTCGGCCACGACCTGCGCCACCTTCTGGTAGAGCCCCTGCCCCATCTCGGTGCCGCCGTGGTTGAGCTGGATCGAGCCATCCTGATAGACATGCACCAGCGCGCCGGCCTGATTGAGCTGCTTGAGCGTGAACGAGATGCCGAACTTGACTGGCGTCAGCGCCAGCCCGCGCTTGATGAAGCGCGAGCCGGCATTGAAGGCGGCGATGGCGGCGCGGCGGGCGCGGTAGTCAGAGGTCTCCTCAAGCTGCCGGATCAGCGCGTGCATGGTGTCGAGTTCGGTGACGGTCTGGCCATAGGGCGTCACATCCGCGCCGGGCCGGTAGAGGTTGGCATAGCGCACATCGAGCGGATCGCGCCCTGTCGCCCAGGCGATCTCGTCGATCAGGCGCTCGGCCATCAGCATGCCCTGCGGGCCGCCGAAGCCGCGGAAGGCGGTGTTGCTGACGGTGTTGGTGCGCAGGCGGCGCGTGTTGATCCGCGTCACCGGCAGCCAATAGGACGAGTCCGAATGGAACATGGCCCGGTCGACCACGCCCTGGCTGAGATCCGCCGAATAGCCGCAGCGCGCCAGATAATCGACATCGTAGGCCTGGATCACGCCGTTCGCGTCGAAGCCGACGCGGTAATCGCAGCGGAAATCATGGCGCTTGCCGGTGGTGGCGAAATCGTCATCGCGGTCGAGCCTGATCTTGCACGGGCGCTTGAGCCGGTGCGCCGCCAGCGCGGCAATAGCGGCCCATTGCGTGGCCTGGCTCTCCTTGCCGCCAAAGCCGCCGCCCATGCGCCTGACCTCACAGGTGATGAAGGCATCGGGCAGGCCGAGCACACGGGCCACCACGTGCTGCACCTCGGTGGGGTGCTGGGTGGAGGAATGCACCAGCAATTCGCCATCCTCGCGAGGGACGGCCATTGCCGCCTGCCCTTCGAGGTAGAAATGCTCCTGCCCGCCGATGCGGAAGCGGCCTTGCAGCGTCCGGGGGCTGGCCGCCAGCACCGCCTCGATATCGCCGCGCTCGAAAGCGTAGTCGGGCAGCACCGTCTCGCCGGTGATCTCGGCATCATCGACACTGATGGCCGGCTTTTCGGCCTCGATGGCGATGTCTGCCAACCGGGCCGCGCGCCGGGCCACATCGCGGCTGGTGGCGGCGACGGCAAACAGCACCTGGCCATGGAACAGCACCTCGCCATCGGCCAGCATCGGATCGCCGCCGATCGAGGGCGAGACATCGTTTCGCCCCGGCACATCGGCAGCGGTGAACACCGCAACCACGCCGGGATAGGCCTTCACGGCCTCCAGCCCCAGATGCGTGATGCGCCCGCGCGCCACCGGCGAGAGCCCACAGGCAATATGCAAGGTGCCTTCCGGCTCCAGCAGATCGTCGATGTAGGCCGCGGCGCCCTGCACATGGCGGGTGGCACTGTCATGGGGCAGCGGCTGATGGACATGGCGCAGCGGCTCTGCCGGCGAGCCGGGAATCGGGCGAACCAGCGAGGCGGGGGGCACGGTCCTGTTCACTGGGCTGCCTCCAGCGCGCCGCGATGGGCGATCAGGCGCGTGACCCCGGCTTCCGTGCCAGCCACCTCGGTGAGTGCCTTCAGCAGCAGGTTGCGGGCGACCATATTGCGATAGGCGCTGCTCGCCCGCTGGTCGGTCAGGGGCTGATAGTCCTGAGCCAAGGCATCGAGCGCGGCATCCCAGCCGGCCTCATCCGCGAGCGAGACGCCGGCCAGAGCCGCCTCGGCCAGGAGCGCGCGCTTCGGTGTACCTGCCATGCCGCCGAAAGCGATGCGGGCTTCCGTGATCGTGCTGCCAGCAAGGCTGAACCGGAACGCGCTCATCACCGCCGAAATGTCCTCGTCGAAGCGTTTCGAGACCTTGTAGGCGCGAAACACCTGCCCTTTGCCAAGGCGCGGCACATGCACCGCCGTGACGAACTCGGACGGCAGCCGGTCCTGCTTGCGGTAGGCGAGGAAGAAATCCTCCAGCGGCAGGCGGCGCACCGTGTCGCCGCGACGCAGTTCGAGCGCAGCCCCCAGCGCGATGAAGCAGGGCGCGAGATCGCCGATCGGCGAGCCATTGGCGATGTTGCCGCCAACCGTGCCGGAAGCGCGGACCTGCGCCGAGCCGAAGCGCCGCATGACCTCGCCCAGATCCGGATCGAGGTCTGCAAGCGCGGCATGGGCCTCGGCATGGCTGGTGCCGGCCCCGATGCGGATCTGGCCGGGCTCTTCGCGGACGCCCGCAAAGCCCTCGATGCCGCCGAGCCAGATGATCTTCTCCAGCGCCATCAGGCCCTTGGTCAGCCAAAGCCCGACATCGGTGCCGCCGGCCAGCAGCGTGGCTCCGGGATGGTCGAGCGCCAGCCTCGCCAGCGCAGCCTCGCTGCGCGGAATGGCGAAGAAGCTGTCCCCCTGGCTGATCAGGACCTCGCCGCCATCATCGGCAAGGCCTTGCAGCAGCGTCAGCGTCGCCTGTCGGGCGGCCATGAAGCGATCCGCCGCCTCGGCGGCGCAGGCCGCGAAGGCCGCATCGATAATCGGCCGGTAGCCGGTGCAGCGGCACAGGTTGCCGGCCAGCGCATCGCAGATCGCCGCGCGGGTGACCGGGCGCGCGCCTTCCTGATAGAGCGCGAACAGGCTCATGACGATGCCGGGTGTGCAGAAGCCGCATTGCGAGCCGTGATGCGCCACCATGGCCGCCTGCACCGGATGCAGCGCGCCATCGCGGGCAAGATCGTCGACCGTGATCAGTTCGCAGCCATCGATCTGGCCAAGCAGGAGAATGCAGGCATTGACCGGCTCGTAGACAAGCCGGCCCTGCCTGAGCCGGCCCAGCACCACGGTGCAGGCCCCGCAATCGCCCTCGGCGCAGCCTTCCTTGGTGCCGGTCAGGCGCTGGTCCTCGCGCAGCCAGTCGAGCAGCGTGCGGCGCGGGCTGAAACCGCCCAGCGCGACGACAGCGCCGCGATGCACGAATCGGATGTCTTTTCGAGTGGCGTCGGTCATGGTCTGATCGTGGCAAATCGCGTCATGCCTCACAATGGCGCGATGCGGATGCGAACGGAAGAGGGGCAAAGCCGTGTCGATTGGTAGCAAGGAAGACGTTGCGCCCGCCGTGCCACCGCGCGGCATGGTGCCCCCTGCCACGCTCGCCCGGCGCATTGCCGCCGGCACGGGCGATGAGCCGGCCGATCTCGTGATCACGAATGCAAGGCTGCTTTGCCTCGTGACCGGAAGTCTGATCGAGACAGACATCGCCATCGTCGGCGACACCATTGTCGGCACCCATGGGCGCTATGCGGGCGAGCGCACGATCGATGCGGCGGGCCGGATCGCCGTGCCGGGCTTCATCGACACCCATTGCCATGTCGAATCGTCGCTGATCACGCCGTTCGAGTTCGAGCGTTGCGTGTTGCCGCGCGGCGTGACCACGGCAATCTGCGATCCTCACGAGATCGCCAATGTGCTGGGTGCGGAGGGCATCCGCTATTTCCTCGCCTCGGCCGAGCGCATGGTGATGGACCTGAGGGTGCAGTTGTCGAGCTGTGTGCCGGCGACGCATCTGGAAACCGCCGGAGCTGCCCTGAGCGCCGCCGACCTAGTGCCATTCATGGACCACCCCAAGGTTATCGGGCTGGCGGAGTTCATGAACTTTCCGGGCGTGATCCACCGCGATGCCGGCTGCCTCGACAAACTCAGCGCCTTCTCGGGCCGGCACATCGACGGGCATGCGCCCTTGCTGCGCGGGCTGGCACTGAATGGCTATCTGAGCGCAGGCATTCGCACCGACCACGAGACAACGACGCCGGTAGAGGCCCGCGAGAAGCTCGCCAAGGGCATGCACATCCTGATCCGCGAAGGCTCGGTCTCCAAGGATCTGCATGCGCTGCTGGGTCTGATCGACCGCGATACCAGCCCGTTCCTCGCCTTCTGCACCGATGATCGCAACCCGCTGGACATCGCCGAGGAGGGCCATCTCGATTTCATGATCCGTACCGCCATCGCGCACGGGCGCGATCCGCTTGCGGTCTACCGCTGCGCTACGCTCTCGGCCGCGCGGGCCTTCGGGCTGACGGATCGCGGCTTCATCGGGCCGGGCAAGCGCGCCGATATCGTGCTGCTTGACGATCTTCACGCCTGCACGGTCAGCCTCACCCTCGCGGGCGGACGGCAGGGCGATGCGGTGGCCTTTGCGGCGCGCGAGCCGGTGCCGGTCGTCGGGCGCGGCAGTGTCATCTCGCGCCAACTGGTCGCCAGCGATTTCGCGGTGAAGGCGAACCCAGGCCCGGTCAGCGTCATCGGCGTCGTGCCCGGCAAGATCATCACGGAGCACCTGACGCGGCAACTGCCGGAAACAGACGGCACGTTGCGGGCCGACCTCGTGCAGGACGTGATCAAGGTCAGCGTAATCGAGCGGCACGGCAAGCATAACGGTATCGCCACCGGCTTCGTGCACGGCTTTGGCATGCAGCGCGGGGCCATCGCCTCATCGGTGGGCCATGACAGTCACAACCTGTGCGTGGTGGGTGTCGACGAGGCCGCCATGGCTGCCGCCGCCAACAGGCTGATCGCGCTGGGGGGCGGCTTCTGCGTCTGCGAAGGCGACACGGTGCTGGCCGAACTGGCCCTGCCGATTGCCGGGCTGATGAGCGAGGGCAGCTTCGAGGCGGTGCATGATGCGCTGGTTCCGCTCAGGGCGGCGGCGCGGAGCCTCGGCGTCACCTTGGGCGAGCCGTTCCTTCAGGTCGCCTTCCTGACGCTCCCGGTGATCCCGCATCTGAAAATCACGGATCTGGGGATGGTCGACGTGGACCGCTTCGCGCTGATCTGAGCCGCAAGGCGTCAGTTCTGCTTGCCTGAATGCATCCCCAGCAGGCTGGCGACGCGGCGGGCTTCGCTGACCTGAAGGCGCTTGTAGTCCGCCTCGGCGCGTTGCAGGCGCGGGATGACCTGCCCGGCCTCGTAGCGCGCCATCAGGAAGCGGAGCACCGTCTCCCATGTCAGCGGCACGGCCTTGGCATAGGCCAGGAAGCCGCCATGCACATCGAGCGCAAACGCCCTTGCCACAGCCTGTACCGGAACACCGACCTTGATTGCCAGTGTGCCGATGGCGGCATCGACAGCATGGGTCGCAAGCAGATCGCGCAGCTCCAGATCGATGGCCGGGGTCCGATCCATCGGCGTGGGCGCAGGTGATCGTGCCAGTGACGGTGTTGGTGACGATGCGGGTGCAGGCGGCGGCGGGCCCCAGGCGGCGCCGGGCGGCGGCGCGGCATCGAGCAGATCGAGGTGCGGTGCCAGATCGGGCCGCTGCTGGATGATGTCGTAAAGGCCGCCATCGTCGAGAGCTGCCTCGACCAGCCGGTTCTGGCCGCGCTCGGAGAAGTGCGCGCCGGGGTTGCTGGCCAACGCGATCAGGATTTCGCCATTGGCACGCGACAGGATGATGTCGGTAACGCCGGCATTGAGGTTGCTGCGCTCGCAGATGGCCAGCAGATGCTCGGGGCTTTTCACCGTGGCGAGCGCCAGCAGGTGCTCGTCGAGCAGGAGCGGCGACAGGCGGATCACGGGGCGTGCGACGAGGATCGAATCGTCGAAAGCCAGTTGGCGGATCACTCTGATCGGCGCGCGCTCATTGGGGGCAACCGCCTCGGCCAGGGTCTTGCGCGCCTCTTCCGAGCAGGCAGGTATCAGCGACACGAAAATACTGTCGAAAGTCTCGATCCCGCCTTCGTCGAGCAGGTGCGAGACGCCCTCGAACAATTGCGCGAACTTGACCAGCATGTCGTCGCGTCGGGCCTGTCCGGACCCGGCGAGACTCTGCGTCAGTTCGCCCATCAATGCCGCAGATTGCGTCATATTGCCCACGTGTACCGGATGCGGCCCGACGGCCCTGCTGGCCGGCATGAGCGGCCAGACATCCGAGTTCAGCCAACATGAAGATATGGCTCCGAATGCTAAATGAAATGCAAACCTTCAGGCCTGCATTTCAGAAATCTGCAATCGAAACGCCGTCTTGCGCGGCTTTCATGCGCAGGGCCATGCGCCTGGCACCCGGCAGCCTTGCGCCGGGTTGCGTCTCGATGGCGGCAGCGAGGCTGGTCATGCGTTCGGCGAACCAGGTGCCGCCCATCGCCGACGGATCGATAGCCATGATGAGCTGGCCGGTTTTCGGCGGGCCGCCCTCGCCATCGAGGAAGGATGAGGCCTCGTAGGCGAAATGCGCGCCGACGAGAGCTGCGGCAAGAATTTCGACCATCATCGCCAGTGTCGCGCCCTTGGCGTCGCCCAGCGGCACCATGGTGCCGGCGATGGCCTTGGCCGGATCAGTGGTCGGCTTGCCGTCGACATCGAGTGCCCAGCCTTCGGGGATCGGCTCGCCCTTCTGGCGGGCGGCGACGATGGGGCCACGCGCGACCTTCGACAGGGCCATGTCGATGACCACGGGCGGACGGCCTTCCAGCGGTGCGGCAAAGGCGATAGGGTTGGTGCCGAAGACCGGCTTCGAGCCACCCCAGGGCGCCATGGCGCCGGGCGTATTGGCGAAGAGCAGGCCGACGAGCCCGGCATCGGCCAGCTTCTCGACATGCAGGCCCGCGGCGCCGCAATGATTGGAGTTGCGCACCGGGGCGATGGCGATGCCCTGTGCGCGGGCAATGTCCGGCAGCCGTTCCAGCGCCAGATCGATGGCTGGATAGGCAAAGCCGTCATGCGCATCGATGGCCAGTACGGAGGGGCGTGGCTGGGAGGCTTCAGGCGTGGCCTTGCCGTCGATCTTGCCGGTCCGCACCATCGCCAGATAGGTCGGAACGCGCGACAGGCCATGGCCCTTGAGCCCGTCAGCCTCGGCGGCAATGAGCGCCCGCGCCACCGACAGGGCATTGGACTGGCTGACGCCGGCCGCGACGAAGACGCCGGCGACATGATCGATCGCGGTGGGCAAGGGCAGGGTCGGCATGGCGCATCCTCGGCGTTGCAGCGGCAGGCAGTGGGCTCAGGCCAGCGCCTTCTTGACGTTCTCGACGGTGACCCACGAGACGCGGACGTTCGATTCCTCGGTCACGCCCGCGATGTGGGGCGTCAGGATCAGGTTGGGGCAGCCGGCGAACAGCGCAGCCCCTGCCCCCTTGAGCGGCTCGGTCTCGAACACATCGAGCGCGGCCCCGGCAATCTGGCCCGACTTCAACGCCATGACCAGCGCAGCCTCGTCGATCACCCCGCCACGCGCGGCATTGATCACGATGGCATCGGAGCGCATCGCAGTCAGCGCGGCGGCGTCGATCAGGTTGCGGGTGGCATCGGTCAGCGGCACGTGCAGGCTGACCACATGGGCGGCGGCGAGCAGATCGGGCAGGCTGGCGGGTTCCGAGCCGAGCGCTGCCCAGACCGGGTTGTCGGCCTTGACGAAGGGATCGTAGGCGATGACGCGCATGCCCATCGCACGGGCGCGGGCCGCCGTCTCGCGCGCGATGGCGCCAAAGCCGACAAGGCCCAGCGTCTTGCCGGACATCTCGCAGCCCATCAGGTCGTTGCGTGGCCACTCGCCCGCTGCCACGCGGTCGGTGGCGAACCAGGCCCGGCGCAACAGCACCAAAGCGGCGGTGATGACATACTCGGCCACTGACACATCATTCGCGCCAGTCGCAGGATGAACCACGATGCTGCGCGCGGCGCAGGCCACCATGTCGATGTTGTCGAGCCCGACGCCCAGACGCCCGACCACCTTGAGCCGGGGCGCTGCGGCCAGCAGGGGTGCGCGCACCTGCGTGCGGTTGCGCACGATCAGGGCGCGGGCATCGCCGAGCAGCGAGGCGAGTTCCGCCGGCTTATCGACCAGCTTGGGATCATAGACCACGTCATAGCCCTTGAGGCCTTCGGTGATGGCCGCTTCATCCATGAATTCGGTGATGACGATGTCCGGCATGGGAGATGTCCTAGGTGACGATGCGAAGGCCCGCGATGACGACGAGCAGGATGACCAGCGTGGCGCCCATGAACACCGCCATATGCCGCCAGCCGATGGTCAGGATGGAGGTGAGCGAGGTGCCGAGCCCGAGCGCGGCGATGGCGATCAGCAGGCCCCATTTCGAGGCTTCGCCGAGCAGGCCCTTGATCACCGGATAGCCCGTTGCCGCTGCCAGACCGGGGCTGGCGACCATGAGGCTGTTGAGCACGCACAGGCCAAGGAAGACCAGCGCGAACACCGGCACGGGCACCTTCGCCTCGCCGGTCTGCTCGCCATTGCGGATAAACCACCAGCCGATGGCCAGCACCATGGGCAGCAGCAGGAAGACCCGGAACAGCTTGACGATGACCGCCGTGTTTCCGACGCTGTCGGAGACGGCATAGCCCGCGCCAACCACCTGCGCCATGTCATGGATGGTGGCCCCCAGCATGATGCCGGTGAGGCGCTCGTCATAGCCCAGCCAGACGCAGAGCGGCGGATAGGCCAGCATCACGACAGTCGAGATGGCGTTGGCCATCACCACGGTGAAGGCGATGTCAGCACTCTTGCGCTTGTAGTCGGGCACGACGGTGGCCGTGGCCAGCGTGGCGGAGGCGCCACAGACCGCATTGGCCGCGCCCGCAAGCGCGCCGAAGCCGGCGTCGCGGTCCAGCACCTTCGCCAGCCAGAGCGCGGCAGCCACGGTGATCACCATGGCGGCCACGACCAGAAGCGCCACCCCGAGGCCGAGCCCGATGATGTCGCCCAGCGCGATGCGCAAGCCGAGCAGGCCGATGGCCCAGCGCAGCAGCTTCTTGACGCAGAAGGTCATGCCCGGCTCGAAGCGCGGCGTCATGACGAGGTTATGCAGGGCAATGCCGATGATCAGCGCGATCACCATGTCAGGCAGCGCCACGCGGCCGCCGGTCATGGTCTTGAGCAGCGGGGCAGCCAGATAGGACACCACCGCCACCGCGAGCGAGAGCAGCACGCCGGGCGCGAGCTTCTGGATGGTGGCGGAGGTGGGCAGGGAGACGGTCGTCATGTCATGGTGCCGTCATTGCGAGCGCAGCGAAGCAATCCAGAACGGCACTGACCGAGACTGGATTGCTTCGTCGCTTCGCTCCTCGCAATGACGATCATGGGTCTCACGCCGAGCGATACAGCTTCGTCATCGAGAACTCGCGATGACCCAGCGCTTCGGCGGCGGTGAGGCGGCCGTTCGAGGTGCGCACGATGTTGGCGATCAGCGCGTCGCCGGCTTCCGGAATCGTCATGTCACGGCGCAGGATGCCGGACACGTCCACATCGATGTGCTCGGGCATGGTGCGCATGGTCTGCGGATTGCCCGTGATCTTGATGACCGGAACGATCGGGTTGCCGATGACGTTGCCCTGCCCGGTCGGGAAGGTGTGCACGACATAGCCGCCTGCCGCCATCAGGGTCACGCACTCGGCTGCAGCCGAGGAGGTGTCCATGAAGTAGAGGCCCGCGCCCTTGGCGGGAGCTTCGGCCGGCTGGAGGATATCGATGTACTTCGATTCGCGGCCGATCTTCTCAAGGTTGCCGAGCGCCTTCTCCTCGATGGTGGAGAGCCCGCCCTTGATGTTGCCCTTGGTCGGCTGGCTGTCCGACAGATCGGTGGTCTTGTACTGCTCGATCACGTCCGTCTGATAGGCCTTCCACATCTTGTACCAGCGCTCGCCGACCTCAGGCGTTGCCGCGCGGGCCTTGCACAGGTGCTCGGCGCCGGTGATCTCGGAGGTTTCGCCGAAGACGCCGTAGATGCCCTTGGGCAGCAGCTTGTCATACATGTTGCCGACCGTCGGGCAGGAGGACAGGCCCGTCGTGGTGTCGCTCTCGCCGCACTTGGTCGAAACCCAGAGCTCGCCGATGTCGCACTTCTCGCGCTGCAGCTCGGAGGCCCACTGCACGAATTCCTTGGCGACGTAGGACGCCTTGGCAATGGTGCCGATGTCACCGACGCCCTCGATGCCGAAGCCGACCACCGGCTTGCCGGTCTTGGCAATGCCGTCGACGATGATCTTGGTCCAGCCATCCTCGATACCGATCACCACCACGGCGGCGACGTTCGGGTTCGAGCCGGCACCGATCAGGGTGCGGAAATGGATGTCGAGGTCTTCGCCGAACTGGAGACGGCCATAGGCGTGGGGGATGGCCAGCGTGCCCTTGATGTTGTTGGCGACGGCCTCGCAGGCGGCGTTCGACAGGTCGTCGAGCGGCAGGATCAGCACGTGATTGCGCACGCCGACGCGGCCATTCTCACGACGCCAGCCGACGAAATTGTCGTTCTTGGCGCTGGAACGCTTCTTCAGCACGGGGGCCTTGAAGCCGGGCACGTCGATCTTGCGGCCCTTGATGTTGGCCAGACGGTTCTTGTTGAGCTCGAAATTGGCGACAATGGTCATGGTGTGATCTCTGTTTCAGGGCCTGCCCGATCCGGTGTCATTCCCGGCCGGAGCAAAGCGAAGGGGAAGGGAATCCATTCTGCCGCGATGTGGATCCCCTTTCCGGCCCGTCGGGCCGCCGGGGATGACACCGCAGCGGCTCACCAGCGCTTGGTCTTGAGATTGTGAACGTGGACGTATTCGCCGACCTTGGCGGGGCCGACCATCTTGCCGATGTCCTGGCCATACTTGATGGCGGTGTCGCCGGCCTTGAGATCCTTCAGCGCGACCTTGTGGCCGATCGGCACATCGGCCTTCACCGTCAGTTCGAACGAGGAATTGTCGTGGGTCACCACGCAGAGCATCTTCGTGCCGGCCTTGAGGCCTTCGACCACGACCACGCCGACATTGTCCTTGAGCTCGTGAACGAGCAGATGCGGTGCAGACATCCTTGCACTCCCTGGTGTTGCGCTGGCCCGTTTCTGCAGGCCCGCTTCATGCCGATTTGGCGTTTGCAGAATTGCGAGGCAAGCTGACACGCAGCCCCTCGACGGCTTCACTGTTTGGTCTTATATAAGACATATGACTTCTGACAAGCCGGAAACTGCAATGGAGATGACGAGCGCTCAGCCCGTGACCGTCGGCTTCCGGCCGCTCTACCGGCAGGTCAAGGACGAGTTCGTGAAGCGCATGGTCGACGGGGTCTGGCCGGCGGGGTTTCTGCTGCCGAGCGAGGGCCAGCTGGCTCAGGAGGTCGGCGTCAGCCAGGGCACGGTGCGCAAGGCGCTGGACGAACTGGCCGGGGAGAACCTTCTTGTGCGCCAGCAAGGGCGCGGAACATTCGTGGCCCAGCACGACGAAAAGCGCATCCTTTTCCAGTTCTTCAAGCTGGTGCCGGATGACGGCATCGCGCGCTTCCCCGAAAGCGTGGTGCTGGAGGCCAGCACCTTTCCCGCCACCGAAACCGAACGCGAACAGCTCGGTCTTGGCCCCGGAGCAAGGGTGGCGCGGGTGCGGCGCATGCGGGCCATCGACGATGTGCCGATGATCATCGAAACCCTGTCGCTGCCCGACGCCATGTTCCCCGGCATCACCGACGGGCCGGTGCCAAACAGCCTTTATGCGTTCTATGCAGAGCGCTATGGCGTGACCATCGCCCATGCCCGCGAGAAGCTGAAGGCAATCACTCTCAACGCCGAAGATGCCGCGATCCTGCGCAAGCCGCCAGGGCATCCGGCCTTGATGGTGCAGCGGCTGGCGCTGTCGCTGGAAGCCAAGCCGGTCGAATGGCGCGTCAGCCTTTGCCTGACCGATGATGCGCACTATCTCTCGTTCATGCGCTGACAACACGCCATCACCAACCACAAGAAACCATCACAGGGAGAACTGACATGACCAAGAACGACACCACCACGCCGCCCCGCATCAGCACCTCGCGCCGCGCCGGGCTGGCTCTCGCCGCCGGTGCCCTCGCGGTCGGCTTTGCCGGGCTTGCCGCCACCCCCGCCCTCGCCCAGGGCTTTCCCACCAAGCCGATCACGCTGGTTGTCGCCTTCGCAGCAGGCGGGCCCAGCGACGTGATCGCGCGGCTTCTCGCCGAGCACATGAGCCGCACGCTCGGCCAGCAGGTCGTGGTCGAAAACGTGGCAGGCGCAGGGGGCACAACGGGTTCAGCGCGCGTTGCCAGCGCCACGCCGGATGGCCATACCATCCTGATCCACCATCTGGCGCTGAAGGCCGCGCCCGCGCTCTACAACAACCTGCGCTACGATACCGCGACCGCGTTCGAGCCGCTTGGCATGATCAACACCGGACCGATGGTGGTGACCGGCAAGCTTGGCCTGGCTCCGACGACTGCTGCCGAGTTCTTTGCCTTCGCCAAGGCCCAGGGCGACAAGCTGACCATGGCCCATGCCGGCATCGGCTCGAACTCGCATCTGTGCATCCTGCTGATGGGCCAGGCGGTCGGCTCCAAGCCGACGCAGGTGGCCTACCGTGGCACCGGTCCTGCGATGAATGATCTGGTGGCGGGCCAGGTCGATGCGCTGTGCGACCAGTCGACCAGTGCCATCCCACAGATCCAGGGCAACAAGATCAAGGCCTATGCGGTGACCTCGCCACAGAGGCTCGACATCATCAAGGATGTGCCGACGGCGCGCGAGAGCGGCACCGCCATCGACATGACCATCTGGCACGGACTCTATGCGCCGAAGGGCACGCCGGCAGAGGCTGTCACCAAACTCAGCACCGCCCTGCAGGCGGCGATGAAGGATGACGGCATCAACGCCCGCTTCGCCTCGTTCGGCACCACGGCCTTCCCCGAAGCCCAGCGCACGCCCGCCGCACACAAGGCAGCGTTTGACGCCGAAATCGTCAAGTGGGCGAAGGCGCTGAAGGAAGCCGGGGTCAACCCCGCCGCCGCGAACTGAGCAGCGCGGGACGGGCAGAAAGCCCTGAGGCAACACTTGCGAGGGCAGGCGATCAGAGCGTGATCACCCTGCCCTCGCGGATCGATTGTTCCGCGGCAAGGCCGATGCGCACGGCAGTGAGACCGTCGGCGAGGGTGACATCCACCGCCCCGCCCTCGCGCACCACACGGTTGAAGCCCATGTGCTGATAATAGGTCGAGCCGTGGTGATCGCCGGCTTTCAGGATCGTCTCGTCGACATGGACGGTGCGACGCTGCGGGTTTTTCGGCGCACGCGGCGAGACCAGGATTTCGCTCGCCCGCTCGCCGCCACCGGGCCAGAATCGGGCCGGGCCGGGCACGAAGGCCTCAACCTTGCCGGCCGAGCCGGTGGCCGCCAGCTCCTCCTGCCAGTAGGAGCCCTCGGCGAACATGCACAGGTCAAGCAGCGCACGGATGCCGGAGCGGAAGTCGACGATGACAAAGGCATTGTCGAGAATGTCGGGCACGCGCCCGTCATAAAGCTCGTCCTTGTGGTTCACGTCGGCAGCGCCTGAGGCGTAGACACGGACCGGCTCGTCCTGGGCGACCAGCCGCATCAGATCGAAGAAATGGCAGCATTTCTCCACCAGCGTGCCACCGGTGCGCTCGGAAAAGCGGTTCCAGTCACCAACCTTGGCAAGGAACGGGAAGCGGTGCTCGCGAATGGCGAACATCTTGAGTTGGCCGACCGTGCCGGCGCGCACCTCGCCGATCAGTTCGGCCACGGGCGGCATGTAGCGATACTCCATCGCCACCCAGATCGGGGCCTTGTGGGCTGCGCCGCTCACGGCGAGGCGCTCGCAATCGGCAGTCGTGGTGCAGACTGGCTTCTCGACCAGCACCGGCAGGGCCTTGGGGGCAGCGAAGATGTCGCCCAGGATGGCCATGTGGGTGTCATTGGGGCTGGCGATGACCAGCGCATCGACGAGCCCGGAAGACAGCAAATCCTGATGGCTGGCAAAGGCGCGCGCGCCGCCGGCAGCAGCCGCCGACAGCGTGCGCTGCTCGGTGTCAGGATCAGACACGGCCGTCACCACGGCACCGGGCACCAGCGCAAGGTTGCGGATGTGCTCGCGGCCCATCATGCCGGCCCCGATCAGGCCATAGCGAACAGTTTCGGGTTTTTGTGTGTCTTGCATCAAGCCAGCTCCACCACAGGCAGCCCCATCGCCTCGCCGAGCGCGCGCAAGACGCCGCGATGCTCGCCGTAGACCAGCGCGACGTGGTGTTCGAGGCCGAATTCCATCATCGCCTCGGTGACATGCTCGGTGCTGCGATCGAAGCGGATCACGCCGGAGGTTCCGGTGAAGCTCATCGGGGCCTCGATCATCTCGCCACCGGCCAGGATCATCGTGGTCTGCCCGCGCGCCTGGCTGATACGGGCGATGCTGACGCGGCCGGGCTTGAGCGTAAACTCCTGCAGCAGCGGCATCTTGCGGTTGGAATGCAGCTGTGCACGCGGCTGAACCGCCGGATCGGCCATGGAGAGCGGAGCAGAGCCGCAATGCCAGAACACGCCGGTGTTATCGGCATTGTCCATGTCGACGATGTCGACCAGCCAGGCTGGCGCACCTGCCACCTCCTGCAGCAGCATCGCGGTGAGCGCGCCGTAGACATCCGCCTCGCAGGCGCAGGGCGTGCGCGCTTCGGTCAGCAGGCCCATCGGGCCACAGGCCGCGCAGCCATGCTCGGTGAACATTTCGGGCCAGCAGCGCACGGCAAGGGCCGAGCAGCCCTTCTGTGCCTTCAGCCCTTCCAGCGCATGGTAGATGCCGAGGCTGCGCTCAAGCTGGGGCTGGTCGACCCCGTCGAGGCCCGTGAGCTTGCCGGCCACATCGGCGCGCGTGGCGGCGATGCGGTCTGCCGGCACGGCCCTCGCCGCCGCGAAGAGATCGGGCAGGCCGATGGGCTCGACCGCGACACCAGCCAGAGCTGCCAGCCGGGCCGGATCATACGCGCAGGTGTCGAAACCTGCCGGATGCTCGCCGACCAGCCCGATGCTGCGCCCCTTGATGGCCGCCAGCACCCGCGCCGCCTGCTCACGCTCGACAAGGCCGGGTTTCGGACCGACCGGGAAGGCCGGGTCGCGCTCATCGCCGATCACCAGCCCGCCGATGGCATCCCCGATCAGGGGCGCGTCCGGCGCCGCATAGAGCCAGCGCAGCGGAATGCCGGCAAGGCCGAGTGCATGGGCCGCCAGATTGAGCCCGCAGAACGAATTGAGCCTCAGCCTGCCGCCGGCGCGTGGCTCCGGCACGGCCCAGATGGCCAGTGGCGCGAGATTGTCCTTCGCGATCCGGACCGTCATCGAGGCATCGGTGAAGGTGACCTGCAGGATCAGCAGGAGGTCGATCTTCTCGCGCTTGAGGTCGGCGAGCGCCGCCTCTGCCGCAGCGCCATCGAACAGCAGCGCGCGCGAGCCGATGATGCGATGGCCGGTCGCTTCCAGAGCCTTGAAGCAGGCCGCCGCCATCTCTTCGGCATAGGGCACATCGAAGGTCGGGCGGGCCAGCGGCAGAACGCCAATCACGGGCATGTTTTCATTCCTCAATCCTAACCTCGAGCCTGTCGAAGGATCGGATGCGTTGGTGTTTCAGATGGCCGGGATATCAGACAACGCCGTAATGACGGCGGAAGCTGGCATCGGGGTGCTCAACCTCTGCCTTGCCGCCATAGAGCGGATGGTCGAACCAGGGCGTGCCGGCCTTGTCGGTCAAGGCGTTCAGTTCCGCCATGTAGGGCAGGCTCTGGGTGCGCAGCCCGTGCCGGACGGCATCCCAGTCGGGGAAGGCCTTGAACGGCTCGGCCCAGATCGCGCGCCCCGCCAGATAGCCGGAGGCCCCGGCGCGGTAGGCATGGTCCATCACGATCTTGAACTCGGCCATCGAGGCCCCGGCTGACAGCATCACCCACGGACGGCCACACAGTGCGCCCATCTCGTTGAAGAGCTTCTGCGTGATGACACGGTCTGCCTCGCCGATGCCCTTGGCCGGCACCGGGCTTTCGAGCTTGAACACGTCGATGCCGTAGTCAGGCTTGGCGAATTCGCGGACGCTGTCCAGCACGTGGTGGGCGTGCTTGCCCTGCATTTCCACGTAATCGGTGGTCTGGTGGGCATCCCTGGACAAGGGATAGACCAGAAGCTCGAACAGGAACGGGATGTCATGGCGGGCGCAGGCCTCGCCGATCCGCTTGGTGAAATCCTGCTGGGCCAGATTGACCGCCAGATCGGCATCGGGCCGATACCAGGCCAGCACTTTCACGGCATCGCCGCCGGAACGCTTGATCTTCTCGACGGACCAGTGGTCGATCTCGGAAGAGAGCCGCCCCCCGGGCGTCTCGCGGAAGATCGAATCTTCCAGCGTCACGATCAGACCCTTGGCCGGCGAGAGCACCGAAAGGCCCTGTGGCAAGGCGAAATGCGGATCAAGCAGCATGGCCGAGGCATCGGTCTGCAATTCCCTGACCAGCATCAGCTTGAAGCCAGCCACATCCTCGTAGGGAGCCTCGGCGGTGCCGCGCGCCGCCTTGATCGGGTTCTTGATCGGCGGGCGCTGGTCGACGGCGACCATCTTGAAGCGTCCATTGGCATCCGCCATGCGCCGCATGCCCCAGAGCTTGCCCGGTGAAAGTGTTGTCATAGTGCGATCCTCATCTGCGTTCTTGCAGGAATTGTTCGACTTCGGCACGTGTAGGGGCACCTTTGCGGCCGCCGAAGCGTGTGCATTTGATGGCAGCTGCGGCATTGGCGAACCGCACCGCGGCCATCTCGGTCTGATGCTCGGCCAGCGCGAGGGCAAAGGCGCCGTGCCAGACATCGCCGGCGCCGAGCGTGTCCACCACCGGCACCTCGAAGGCAGGCACATGGCATATCTCGCCGTGATCGCAGACCCAGACGCCTCGCTCGCCCGCCGTGACAGCAAGCCAGCTGCAGCCTGGCGCAAAACTCGCCAGCGCCTGCCGCATATCCTTGAGGCCGGTCTGCTCCTCAAGCCCGATTTCGCTGAAGGCAACATGGGTCGCGGCAGTCAGCAGGCACGCATGGGCCGGCTTGCGGTCACCATCAAGAACAGCAGGAAGGCCGGCGCTGCGCGCGAGCTGGAACAGATGCAGCGCACCCTCTTCCCAGCGCGTATCGCCCAGCACGGCCCCTGTGCCGGGCGGCAGCGAATGTGGCAGCCATGGTGGCTCGGCCGGCATGTCGGGGTCGGAATAGGACATGATCATGCGCTCACCGGCCTTGTCGACCATGATGGCGGAGACCGGTGTGCGCCGTCCGGCTTCAGCCAGCGAGGCGGCAACATCGACACCCTCGCGGGTCAACCCGGTGCGGACGGCGTCACCTGTCAGGTCATCGCCAAGGCGGGTGAGCAGGCTTGCCGCCCCTCCCAGCCGGGCAATCGCAACGGCCGCATTCGCGGCGATTCCGCCACCCTGCACCTCAAGGGCCGAGGCGCGGTACTTCTTGCCTTCGGTCGGCAGGGTGTCGACGCCATAGATGTAGTCGAGCGTGGCGATGCCGACGCAGATCACGCTGGATCCGGGCAGATGTGCCATGGAGGGCTCGGACATGGTGGCTTCCGGTCTGGTCCTGTCAGGGCGGCCCCGCACGGATGCCTTGCGAAGCCCTCGCAGGCCTGCACAATGGCACCGATGCCCGACCGGCCCGGAGACCATCCTTCTAGCCGCCGCGTCGCCAAACCTCAAGGGTCTTCTATCTTATATAAGACTTGAGTTATGCCGCGAAACTGGGCATAAGGAGGGCGGATGCTGGCGGCCTTCGGGTATGGCCGGCCTCCGTCACACTAAGGCGCACGACAGAGGCGCCGTGAAACATGAGGGAGAGGCGCGTGGCAGCGGTGACCATCCGCAAGGTCCGCAAGGTCTTCGGCAAGGTGGAAGTGATCCACGGCGTCGATCTGGCCTTCCAGGACGGTGAGTTCGTGGTGCTTGTCGGCCCTTCGGGCTGCGGCAAGTCCACCCTTCTGCGCATGATTGCGGGTCTTGAATCCGTGACCGATGGCGAGATCGACATCGGCGGGGTCGTGATCAACGACCTGGCCCCGCGCGACCGTGACATCGCCATGGTGTTCCAGGATTACGCGCTCTACCCCCACAAGAGCGTCTACGACAACATGGGCTTCGGCCTGAAGATGCGCGGTGCCTCCCCGTCCGAGATTGCCGAGCGCGTCAAGGAAGCGGCGGACGTGCTCCAGATCGGCCACCTGCTTGACCGCAGGCCGGGCCAGCTCTCCGGCGGGCAGCGCCAGCGCGTCGCCATGGGGCGCGCCATCGTGCGCCGGCCCCGCGTGTTCCTGTTCGACGAGCCCTTGTCCAACCTTGATGCCCAGTTGCGCGCCGAGGTCAGGATCGAGATCAAGAAGCTGCACCAGCGCTTCGGCACCACCATCGTCTACGTCACCCACGATCAGGTCGAGGCGATGACACTGGCCGACCGCATCGCGGTGTTGCGCGGCGGCGTTCTCGAACAGTTCGCCACGCCCGACGACATCTACAACAAGCCGGCCTCGAAGTTCGTGGCGGGGTTCATGGGCTCGCCGCCGATGAGCTTCGCGCGGCTGACCGCCAGCGCCGACGGCAAGACCCTGTCCATGCCATCGGGCACCGTCCTGCCAGCCCGTGGCGGACTGGTGATGGGCGGGCTGAGCGGCGGCAAGAGCTACGATGCCGGCTTCCGGCCCGAGCATGTCAAGCTCGGCGCGGACGCGCTGCCGGGCGGTGTCAACACCACCGCGCGGGTTGAAATTCTCGAACCGCTCGGCGCCGAGACGCTGGCGCTGCTGACGGTGGGTGGAGCGGTCCTGACCGGACGCTTTCCCCCGCAGGCCGGGGTCAAGTCCGGCGACGAGGTGACCGTGTCCCTCGGCGCTGCCGACATGCACCTGTTCGACACCGAAACCGGGCGGGCGCTGGTGGCCTGAGAGGCCAGTGGCACCGACTGAAACCATCCAAAAGCAACCGTCCAAGGGAGGACATCGTCATGAAAAAGCGGACATTCCTGAGCCTGTCAGCCAGTCTCGCACTCGGCCTCGCCATGAGCGTGAGCACGGCCAGCATCAGCGTGGCCCAGACCACGCTGCGCATCTTCACCGGCGGCCAGCAGCGCCCCGATGTGATGCGCAAGATCGCCGATGACTATGAAAAGCGCACGCCCGGCGTGAAGATCGAGGTCGAGGTTGGCGGCGCCACCTCCGAGCAGCAACAGCAGTATCTCAACACCGTCCTCGCCTCGAAGGATTCGGCGCTCGACGTCATCTTGATCGACGTGATCCGGCCGGCGCAGTGGGCTGCCGCCCAGTGGGCCGAGCCGCTCGATGCCTTCCTCGGCGCCGACAAGGACAAGATCATGGCGCGCTACCTGCCCGCCTATCGCGAGGCCAACATCGTCGGCGGCAAGGTCATCGCCCTGCCCTACTTCGCCGATGCGCAGTTCCTCTACTACCGCAAGGATCTGCTCGAAAAGCATGGCGTGCAGCCACCAAAGACCTGGGCCGAGCTTCAGGCCGGTGCCGAGAAGGTGATGAAGGCCGAAGGCAACCCGAACCTGTCGGGCTTCCAGACCGCCGGCGCGCCGATCGAAGGCACGGTCTGCACCTATCTGGTGCCGATGTGGGGTGCTGGTGGCGCGCTCACCAATGCACAGGGGCAACTGGCGCTGAACACAGCCGAAGCACGCCGCCCGTTCCAGCTCTGGGCTGACATGAAGGCTGCGAACGTGACGCCGCCGAATCTGGCCGAAATCCCGACGGACCGCATCCGCCAGAACTTCCAGGCCGGCAACCTGCTGTTCGCGATGAACTGGGGCTATGTCTGGCAGCGCACCCAGAACGATGCCGACAGCCAGATCAAGGACAAGGTCGGCGTGGTGCCGCTGCCCGGCTTCACCGCCGACAAGGCCGCGACCTGCATCGGTGGCTGGCAGCTGGCCGTCTCGGCCTTCTCCAAGAACAAGAAGGCTGCCTTCGACTTCGCGATGTACCTGTCCTCGCCGGAAGTCGCCAAGGCGCAGGCCATCGCCGCCTCGCACCTGCCGGTGTTCCCGGAGGTCTACTCCGATCCGGACGTGCTGAAGGCCAATCCGTGGTTCGCGCAGGCCCTGCCGGTGGTGCAGACCGCCCGTTCGCGCCCGGTTTCGCCGGCCTATCCGCGCGTTTCGGAAGTGATCCGCACCAACATGAACGCCTTCCTCGCCGGCTCCAAGACTGCCGACGCCGCGCTGGCTGACATGACGCGCGACCTGTCGCAGGTCATCCGCTGACAATACCTTGCCGTCATTCCCGGGCTTGACCCGGGAACCCCATTCCGGACGGGATGGTCGGGTCAAGCCCGACCATGACGCCCTCATCGAGGTGCCTCATGACCGCGAAACTCTCATCGCTGGAACGGTCCGAGCGACGGCTCGGCATCGCGCTGCTGGCACCGGCCTTTGCGCTGCTGGCCGGGGTCGTGCTCTACCCGATCTACAATCTGATCCGCATGTCGTTCAGCGAAAACAAGCTGACCGAGCCGTGGCTGGCCAAGCCGTGGATCGGCTTCGAGAATTACGCCAAGGCGATGGGTGACGAGCGCCTCTGGGAGGCGACCTGGCACACGCTGCTTTATGTGATTGTCACGGTGCCCGGCGCCGTGGCGCTGGGTCTGGGATTGGCGCTGCTTGCCAACCAGCCCTTCCGCGTCAAGTGGCCGGTGCGGCTGGGGCTCCTGCTGCCATGGGCGCTGCCTCTGGTCTTTGCCGGCCTGATCTTCCGGTGGTTCTTCGAGTACCAGCAGGGGCTGGTCAACAATGCGCTGATCTGGATCGGGCTCTCGCCGGTGAACTGGCTGACCCAAGAAGGCCCGGCCTTCTTCGCCATCTGCGTCGCGATCATCTGGAAGACTTCGAGCTTTGCCGCGCTCGTGCTGCTGGCAGGCCTCCAGACCATCCCGAAGTCGCTCTATGAGGCGGCCGAGGTGGACGGGGCCTCGAAGTGGCAGCAATTCTGGGAAATCACCCTGCCGATGCTCAAGCCTGCGATCATCGTGGCGCTGATCTTCCGCACCATCACGGCGATCCAGACCTTCGACATCCCCAAGGCCATGACCGATGGCGGGCCGGGCAATGCCACCGAGACGCTGGCCATGTACATCCACAAGACCACGATCGACAGCCTCGATTTCGGCTATGGCTCGACGCTGGCCGTGCTGATGTTCATCGCCTCTGCGATCCTGACCTCGATCTACCTGCGCCATACGCGGCGCGACCCCAGCGCGGGGAGGCATTGATGGGAGCGCACACCAACCCCGTCATGCCTAGCGCAGCGAAGCAATCCACGGCGCGGCGCAAAGAGGCTGGATGGCTTCGCTGCGCTCGCCATGACGCGTTGGGAGCAAGGTTGCCATGATGAAGTTCCCCTCGGCCAAGAAGATGACGCTGATCGCCGGCGCTGTCGTGGCCATCAACGGCTTCTTTCCGGCGCTCTGGATCCTGTTCACCTCGCTCAAGACCGAGAGCGAGTTGATGCGGCTGCCGATCACGATCTGGCCCGCCGCGCCGACGCTGGGCAACTACACCCGCGTGTTCGTCGACCAGCCGATCTTCCTGTTCATGTGGAACTCGTTCGTGGTGGCGGTCCTGTCGACGGTGCTGTGCGTCACGGTTTCAGCGCTGGCGGCCTATGCGCTGGTCCGGCTGCGCATCCCTGCCCCCAACGTCATCCTGTCCGTGTTGCTGGCGGTTGCGATGTTCCCGCTGATCTCGCTGATGGTGCCGCTTTTCTCGGTGATGCGCGATCTGCAACTGCTCAACACCTGGTGGGCGCTGGTCTTCCCCTATGCGGTGCTCTCGATGCCGGTTTGCACGCTGGTGCTGATCTCGTTCTTCCAGGATATCCCGCGCGATATCGAGAATGCCGCGATGATCGATGGCTGCTCGCGGATCGGCGCACTCTGGCATGTGGTCATCCCGCTGACCGCGCCGGGCGTGTTCACCGCCGGCATCCTCGCCTTCGTCAATGCCTGGGACGAGTTCCTGCTGGCGCTGACGCTGGCCCCACGCGTGGCCAGCCGCACGCTGCCGGTCGGCATCACGCTGTATCAGGGCGAGTTCTCATTCCCCTGGCCGATCATCTCGGCGGCGCTGATCATCGCCATCGTGCCGATCTGCATCATCATCGCCGTGTTCCAGGAGCGCGTGGTGGGCGGACTGACCTCGGGCGGGGTGAAGGGCTGAGGGCGGGCGCAGGTGAGCCGCGACTGCCAGCCTCACCCGAACCGGTATTCCGTCACCTGCCGGTAGACCTCGCCGGGGCGGAGCACGGTGGTGGGGAAGTGCGGCAGGTTGGGGCTGTCCGGCACATGCTGCGGCTCGAGGCACAGGCCGGATGACGAGCCGTAAGGGCTGCCGCCAAGGCCCGGCACCGGGGTCTGGGTCTTGAAGCCGTCATAGACCTGCAAGGCCGGCTCGCTGGTCCAGACCTGCATGGAAAGCCCGTTCAGCGGCGAACGCAGGGTGGCGGCCAGCGCCACCTCCAGCCCGGCCATGACGCTCGGCTCGCGGCGGTCACGGCGCAGGATGAAGTTGTGGTCATACCAGTGGCGCGTGCCATCGGCGTTGTCGTGGCGCAGCGGGCGGCTCTTGCGGAAGTCGAACGGCGTGCCGGCCACCGAAGCCACCTCCCCGCTCGGAATCAGATCCTCGTCCACAGGCGTGATCAGATTGGCGCGCACTTCCAGTTCGTGCGCCAGCACATCGGGCGAGCCGTCGAGGTTGAAGTAGGAGTGCTGGCACAGGTTGACGATGGTAGCCGCATCGGTCGTGGCCGTGAGTTCGGTGCGCAGCGTGGCCGGTTCGGCCAGCGTGTAACGGCAGGTCACAGTCAGCGTGCCGGGGTAGCCGTGGTCGCCATCGGGCGAGACCAGCGCCAGCGTCACCGAAGCGGCATCATGGTGCAGGATCGTCCACGGCCTTTTGCCGAAACCGTCACCGCCGCCGTGCAGCGAGTGCTTGCCTGCCTGATTGAGCTTGAGCTGGTGGGCCTTACCATCGAGCACGAAGCGCCCGCCCTCGATGCGGTTGGCAAAGCGGCCGGCGATGGCGCCGAAGTGCGGCGAATGCTTGAGATAATCATCCAGCGCGGCAAAGCCGAGCACCACACGCTGCGGCTTGCCCTTCACCGGCACGGTCATGTCCCGCACCACCGCGCCCCATTCCATGATCGTTGCCGTCGCACCAGCAGCGGAGCGCAGCGTGACCTCGCGAACCGGCGTGCCGTCGGGAAGATGGCCCAGGATGACAGGGGGCATGACGGGGCGGGCGGCGGATTCAGGCGTGACCATGATGCTGTCTCGATCGGGTGTGCTGTGACTGTTCTCTCTAGCATGCCTGCGGCAAGTGTCACGAAGGCGACATGAACCGCGCCTACGCCGGCCCGCCGCCTGGATGAACCATGTCGAACCTGCCGCGCATCACTGTTTCGGCCGTTTTCGACGGGCTGAACGACCGGACCATTCTGGCGCTGGGGCTGACCCAGACCATCGGCTATGGCACGCTCTACTACGCATACGGGGTTCTTGCCCCGGCAATTTCGCGCGAATTCGGGGTCGGGATCGACTGGTTTTTCGGTGCCTTCACCATCGGGCTTCTTGTTGGGGGCCTGATTGCACCCTTCGTCGGGCGCGAACTGGACCGGCGCGGCGCGCGGCTGGTGATGAGCGTGGGCTCTGTCCTTGCGGCACTGGCGCTGGTTGCGTGCGCGCTGGCACCGAACATATGGGCATTTTCCGCTGCCGTGATCTTCGCCGAGGCGGCCACATGCCTCGTAGTCTATGAGGCTGCCTTTGCCGGGCTGACGCAGATTTACCGGCATGAAGCGCGGCGGGGCATCACGCTGATCACGTTGATTGCCGGATTTGCCTCGACGATTTTCTGGCCGCTGACCCAGTGGATGCTCGGCGTCATCGACTGGCGCTGGACGTTGATGGTCTTTGCGGCGGTCCACCTTCTGGTCTGCGCACCGCTGCATGCAACCGCCCTGCGCCGGGCCGTTCCACGGGGGCGGGACGACATCAAGGAGGTTCCGGGCGCAGCCGATCCGCCCATGCTGCTTGGCCCGGATCGCAGACGCGCGCTGATCCTGTTCACGCTCGCCATCGTCGTGTCAGGGCTGGTGACATCAGCCTTCCCTGTCCACATGCTGCGGATCATCGAGAATGAGGGCTTCAGCGCACAGGCTGCCGCGCTGATCGCCGTGGTTATGGGTCCGGCGCAGGTTCTCGCCCGCTTTGTCGAGGTCGTGGGCGGCCATCGCTTCGATCCGCTCATGACTGGCCGCGTGGCGCTCGGAACGCTGCTCGCGTCGATCGCCTTGCTGCTGGCAATGCCGGCTTCTCTCGGCACGGCGATGGCTTTCGCCGCATTCTATGGTGCCGCGCAAGGATTGGTCACGATTGCGCGGGCAACCGTGCCTTTGCAGTTGTTTGGTGCGAATGGCTACGGAGCGCTGATGGGGCGCATCACCGGCCTGCGCTTTCTGGCGAATGCCGCCAGCCCGTTCCTGTTCGCATTCGCCATGACACATCTGGGCATCGACACGGCCCTGTGGATCAGTGGCGTGATCGCGGCTCTGGCATTCGGGCTGTTCGTGATGTTGCGGGCGCCGCCCAGAAGCTGACCTTCGGCGGCACCCTGCCCCCTCACCAGCTTCCGGTGTTCGGCATGCTGGCCCAGGGTTCGCTCTTCTGGAGCGGCTCGCCCTTCTGCAACAGCTCGATCGAGATGCCGTCGGGCGAACGCACGAAAGCCATGTAGCCATCACGCGGGGGGCGGTTGATGGTGACGCCGGCCTTCATCAGCCGGTCGCAGGTCTGGTAGATGTCGTCGACCCGGTAGGCGAGATGGCCGAAATTGCGGCCGCCCTCATAGGCCTTCTCGTCCCAGTTGTAGGTCAGTTCGATCAGCGGGGCCTTGGATTCGCGGGCGCGTTCGACATCGCCGGGGGCGGCGAGAAAGACCAGCGTGTAGCGGCCTTCCGGGCGGTCGATCCGGCGGGTTTCGACCAGACCGAGCTTGTTGACGAAGAAGTCGAGCGCGGCATCGAGGTCGCCGACGCGCACCATCGTGTGCAGATATTCCATGGTTTCATCTCCTTGGCCGGTTGGCAGCGTGAGCCCTGGCGCCGATCTGAATGGTTGATCTTGATCATCAGATGGGCGCACAGAAGGTGGAACTGAAGTGCGCGCCTTCCGCCCACAGCGCAAGGCCTGCACCCTGACATCCTGATCCGGCGTGGACGCATGACTGCAAAGCTTGACAACGAGACACCGGCCCAGCGGGTCTCCCGCCTGAAGGAGCGCGCCGCGATTGTCTCGGTCGTGGCCAGCGTGGTGCTGACCCTTGGCAAGGCACTGGCTGCCTATCTGTCCGGCTCGCTGGCGCTGATGTCCGAGGCCGCGCACGGCGTGATCGACATTGCTGCGACGCTGACAACCTGGTTTGCCATCCGCGCCGCCGACAAACCGGCCGATGACGAACACCATTACGGCCACGGAAAGATCGAATCGCTCGCCGCCCTCGCCGAGTGTGCCCTGCTGTTCGCGCTGGCAGGCGCCGTAGCCTGGGAGGCCGGCACGCGGCTGTGGAGCGGCGTGCACCCGCCCGTCGAGGTCACGCCGCTGGTGATCGGTGTGCTGGTCGTGGCGATCCTGATCGATGCGACGCGCTGGCGGGCGCTGCACATCATCGCCAAGGCGACCTTCTCGGAGGCACTTGCGGCGGACGCGCTGCATTTCGCGTCCGATCTCGTCTCGACAGTGCTGACCCTGTTCGGGCTGGCGATGGTGCTGGCCGGCTTCCCGCATGGCGACACCGTGGCGGCGCTGGGCGTGTCGCTGTTCATCATCAGCGCGGCAACCAAGCTGGCGCTGCGCACCATCGGCACGCTGGTCGACACCGCCCCCAAGGGCATGCGCGCCAGCCTGGAGGAAGCCGCGCTCAAGGTGCCGGGCGTGGCCGCCGTCGAATGGCTGAAGCTCAGGCCCGGCGGTGGGCGCACCCATGGCGAGATCGGCGTGAAGGTGGCCCGCACCCTGTCGCTGGAGCAGGCCGCCGAGATCAAGCAGGTGCTGGCCGGCGCGCTGGCGGTGGCGGCACCCAATGCCGAGATCACGATCACGGCCAATCCGGTGCAGACCGAAAACGAGAACGCGCTGGAGCGGGTGATGATGATCGCGGCCCGCATCGGCGTGCCGATCCATCACTTCACCTTGCAGCAGGTCGGCGGGCGGCCCTGCATCAGCCTCGACATGGAGGTCGATGCCCGCATGTCGCTGGGCGAGGCCCATGTTCTGGCGACGCGGCTCGAGGCCGAGATCAGGGCTGATTTCGGCCCCGACACCGAGGTGGAGACCCATGTCGAGCCGCTGGTGATGACGGCGGGCGACGGCGAGAACGCATCGGCGGCGACCGTGGCCGCGCTGGCCGCAGTGCTCGCGGAGGCGGCTGCGCTGGGCGGCGTGATCAGGGATGTCCACAATGTGCGGGTGCGCAGCACGGAGGCGGGGCTGATCGTCAACTTCCACTGCCGCGCCGAGCCTTCGCTTGATGTCGCTGCGGTGCATGTGGCTGTCGATGACATCGAGCGCCGTCTGCGCCAGAGTCGTTCCGACATTGCCCGGGTGGTCGGCCATGCCGAGCCGCTGCTGCCGTGAGCGCGGCTGCGTCCTTGCACAGCCCGCCCTGCCGTGACAAAGCGGCACGGGTTCCCTGCCTACACAAAGCTGTGTGCTTCGCCGTCGCGATCTTGCAACAGCGCCCTGCGACATCAATGTCTTGATCCATGCGCACAGATGAATCCCCGATGATCAGGCTGGAAGACTATCGGCCGTCCGACTACCTGATCGACACCGTCCACCTCGACATCCAGCTTGATCCCGTCGCCACCAGCGTCCGGGCCCTGCTGTCGCTTCGGCCCAACCCTGCCGGTGTCGCAGGCGCGCCACTGCGGCTCGACGGGGACGAACTGTCGCTGGTGTCGCTGCTGATCAACGGCACCGAGGCGGACGCCTCTGCGTACGAGGTCGGCCCGCAGGGGCTCACCTTGCATAATCCGCCCGACAAGCCATTCACGCTGACCATCGAGACGCGCCTCGATCCGTCCGCCAACACGCGGCTGATGGGGCTTTACCGCTCGAACGGGGTCTATTGCACCCAGTGCGAGGCGGATGGCTTTCGCCGCATCTGCTATTTCCTCGATCGGCCGGACGTGCTGGCGGTCTACACGGTCAGGCTCGAAGGGCCGATCACCGCCACGCCGATCCTGCTCTCGAATGGCAACCTGCTGGCGAGTGGCTCGGTGCCAGGCACGGACCGCCACTTCGCGGTCTGGCACGATCCCTGGCCGAAGCCGGCCTATCTCTTCGCCCTGGTCGGCGGCGATCTTGGCGCGGTGCATGACAGCTTCACCACCGCCAGCGGCCGCCGGGTTGCGCTTGGCGTCTATGTCGAAAAGGGCAAGGAGCCGCGGGCCAGCTACGCCATGGATGCGATCAAGCGTTCGATGGTGTGGGATGAGGCCGTGTTCGGCCGCGCCTATGATCTCGATGTGTTCAACGTCGTCGCCGTCTCGGACTTCAACATGGGCGCGATGGAGAACAAGGGCCTCAACATCTTCAACGACAAGTATGTGCTGGCCTCGCCCGACACCGCCACCGATGGCGACTATGCCAACATCGAGGGCATCATCGCGCATGAGTATTTTCATAACTGGACCGGCAACAGGATCACCTGCCGCGACTGGTTTCAGCTCTGTCTGAAAGAGGGCCTCACGGTCTTCCGCGACCAGGAGTTCACCGCCGACGAGCGCTCGCGCCCGGTCAAGCGCATCGCCGACGTGATGCGGCTCAGGCTGACGCAGTTCGTCGAGGATGCCGGGCCGCTGGCCCACAATGTCCGGCCCCGTGCCTACAAGGAGATCAACAACTTCTACACGGCCACGGTCTACGAAAAGGGCGCGGAGCTGATCCGCATGCTCAAGGTGCTGATCGGCGACGCGGCGTTTGCGCGCGGCATGACGCTTTATTTCGACCAGCACGACGGCTCGGCGGCCACGATCGAGGAATTTCTCGAATGCTTCGCCGTCGCCTCGGGGCAGGATCTCGGCCAGTTCGCCCACTGGTATGATCAGGCCGGCACGCCGAGCCTCGTGGCCGCCGGGCGCTATCATCCCGAACAGCGCAGCTACACGCTCGATCTGGCGCAATCGACCCCGCCCACGCCGGGGCAGGACAAGAAGCTTCCGATGGTCATTCCGGTCCGCATCGGGCTGGTCGGACAGCATGGCGACCTGCCGCTGAAGCCCAGCGGTGATGTGGCCCTCAACGGCGATGTGCTGATCCTCGACCGGGCGGCAGCGACTGTGACCTTTCACGAGATCGACGAGCCGCCGGCCCTGTCGCTGCTGCGAGACTTCTCCGCGCCGGTCAGGCTCGACGCGCATCTTGGCACGCCGGAGTTGCTTCGGCTGGCCCGCATCGACAGCGATCCATTCAACCGCTGGCAGGCGCTGCGCACGGTGATGACGCAAACCCTGCTCGCCGGCGCGCAGGCCGCGCGGACCGGAGCGGCTTTCCAGCCTGATCCGTCACTGGTCGAAGCCGTTGGCCAGGCGCTTGCCAGCCAGAACCATGCCGAGCCGGCCTATGTGGCCCAGCTCATCAGCCTGCCCTCTGCCAGCGATATCGCGCGGGAAATGGCCAGCCATGTCGATCCGGATGCGATCCAGACTGCGCTGGTGACGCTGGCCCGGACCATTGGCAGCGAACTGGCCGCCGACATGACCGCAACCCACAAGCGGTTGGCCACGACCGCGCCTTACAGCCCCGGTGCGGCCAGTGCCGGGGCGCGCGCGCTTCGCAATGCCTGCCTGGGCTACCTCTGCCATGGCCTCGGCGCGACAGGCGCCGGGCGGGCGCTGGCGCAGTTCCATGGTGCCAGCAACATGACCGACCGGCTCGGGGCCATGAGCGCGCTGACGCACGCGCCTGGCCCGGCGCTCGACGAGGCGCTTGCCGCCTTCGAGGCGCGCTACAGCGACGATGCGCTGGTACTCGACAAGTGGTTCGCACTGCAGGCCACGATGCCCGGCGGGCAGGCGCTGGGACGAGTCAAGTCGCTGCTTGATCACCCGCGCTTCTCGATGCGCACGCCGAACCGGGTCTATGCCCTGCTCTCATCGTTCGCGCACGGCAATCCCAGCGGATTTCACCGCGCCGATGGGGCCGGCTATGACTTCATCGCCGACATCGTGGTGGCGGTCGATGCGATCAACCCGCAGGTTGCCTCGCGCCTCATGTCGGCCTTCCGAACCTGGAAGACGCTGGAGCCCCGCCGACAGGCGCTGGCGAACGCCGCCATCCGGCGGGTGGCCGACATGCCCGGCCTGTCGCGCGATGTCACCGACATTGCCGAGCGGGCGCTGGCGTGACCATCGCAACCGCGGCGATCAGGGCGATGCCCTGACGCCAACGCCCCCAGATCGACCCGCGATCGACAGCGGACGGTGCTTTTAAAACGATTCAGCTAAAGGTTAACGGAATATTACGCGCAAAAGATTCGGGCCGATTCCCGATGCCCGTCCAGGTTGTAAATCACCTGCGACATGCACTTAAGGTCTAGACAGCATGATTCCCGAAGATTCATAGTGACGGTGATTCGGGAGATGCGGCACGTCTTCCCGGAAAGACGAACAGAGAACTGACCAAGGGGGCCCACCATGGCGCGTGCAAACGCAGCCAGCACTTCCGCACGCGTGGGTACGATCATGGGCGTGGCCCGTTCGATGTCCCACCCGCTGCAGATTGCGCTGCATCGCTCCGAGCCCTGGCTGAAACTGGCCATTCCGATCCTGGTGGCTGTGTTCGCCGTCCTGCTCGCCCTCGCCGGGGCCATGTATGTCTCCGTCAGCCAGCACGACACGCTGGAAGATGCCAGCAACGACATGGACGTGATCGCCAGCCTTGTGGCCCGCGAAATCGCTGCCAATCCTGGCAGCATCATCGCCGGATCGGCCCTGACCGGCGCAATGTCCGGGCTGCACCCGATGACCTTCGGCAGCGGCCGGCAACTGGTCATCACCAACGTCTCCGGCACGATCATCGCCAGCCAGCCGCCGGTGCGGGCTGGCCAGACCACGCTGATCGATGTCCTTGGCTCCAGCCAGCCGCTGACAACCTTTGCCGAAAAAGCCGGCGTGATCAGCATTGCCGTGCCAAGCTCGCGCGGCGAAACCCTTTCCTCCGGCCCCCAGGCGCTGGCTACGGTGCGCAATCTGCCGGCGCCGCTTGGCCAGATGGCACTGGTGCAGCCCACCCGGATGGCGCTGCAAAGCTCCGACACACGGGCGAACCTCGTGGTGATGCTGCTCACGGCCTCCGTGCTCGTGCTCGCCCTGCTGACAACGGCCTTCCTGATGCAGACCGGTCGGGCCCGTGCCGCGGACCTTGACTGCGAGCGCGTGCGTCAACGCATCGATGCGGCGCTCAACAGCGGGCGCTGCGGGCTGTGGGACTGGGATCTCTCGCGCGGCACGATCTACTGGTCGGACTCGATGTATGCCCTGCTCGGCTACGGTCGGCGCGGCGAGTTCCTGTCCTTCGGCGATGTCAACGCGCTCGTCCACCCCGAGGACGCGGACCTCTACCAGATGGCCAAGCTGCTCTCCGACGGCAACCGGAGCGAGATCGCCCATGACTTCCGAATCCGCGACGCCGATGGCGAATGGCTCTGGATGCGGGCGCGGGCCGAACTGGTCGTCGATCAGAGCAGCGGCCGCAAGCATCTCGTCGGGATTGCGGTCGACATCACGGAAGAGCGCCGCATCGCAGACCAGTCGGCCACGGCGGACCTGCGCCTGTGGGATGCGATCGAGGCGTTGCCGGAAGCCTTCGTGCTGTGGGATGCGCAGCAGAACCTCGTGACCTGCAATTCCCGCTTCCAGAAGCTGCACCAGTTGCCCGACGATGCCATCCAGCCAGGTCTGCACTACGACATGGTGATGGCGAAGGCGGCGCCCCCGGTCATCGCCGAGGACATCCTCCGCCAGAACAATCTCGAAACCCGTTCGCGGCTCAGCGAGGTGAAACTCGAAGATGGGCGCTGGCTCCAGATCAGCGAACGGCGCACCAAGGATGGTGGTTCGGTCTCTGTCGGAACCGACATCACCATGATCAAGGAACACGAACACAAGCTGATGGACAGCGAGCGCCGGCTTCTCGCAACCATCACCGATCTCAAGGCCTCCCGCCGCCAGATGGAGGCCCAGGCCCAGCAACTCACCGATCTCGCCGAGCGCTATCTCGAACAGAAGGCCGAGGCGGAGATTGCCAGCCAGGTCAAGACCGAGTTCCTGGCCAACATGAGCCACGACCTGCGTACGCCGCTTAATGCCATCATCGGCTTCTCCGACGTGATGCAAAGCGGGGTGTTCGGCACGCTCGGCTGCGATCGTCACGTGAGCTATTGCCGCGATATCAAGATCAGCGGCGAGCATCTGCTCTCCATCGTCGATGACATTCTCGACATGTCACGGATCGAGAGCGGCAAGGTCCGGATCGTGCCGCAGCGCGTGGCAATCCAGCCGTTGATCGACGACGCTGTGGCAAGCACAAGGCCGTCGTTCGAGGACAAGGACATCGCGCTCAGCGTCGATATTCCGGACAACCTGGCTGCCTTTGCCGACAGCGCGGCACTGGGCCAGATTCTCGGCAACATCCTCCAGAATGCGGCCAAGTTCACCCCGGAGGGTGGCGAGGTTTCGCTGCGCGCCCGCAGCCATGGCGAGATGCTGCACATCTACGTGGCGGATACCGGCATCGGCATTCCCGCCGAGCGGCTGCACCGGATCGGGCGGCCCTTCGAGCAGGTCGAGGGCGGCGCCACGGCGCGCTCGCACAAGGGCTCGGGGCTGGGCCTGGCGATCGCCCGCTCACTGTGCATGCTGCATGGCGGGGCGCTGCGCATCCGCTCGGAAGTCGGCGTCGGCACTGTCGTCATGGTGCGCGTGCCGGCCGCAGCCGAAGAGCCGGCCCTGGTCAGCTGATCAGGAACGCGGCCCGGCCCGCACGACGCGCTCGAAGACACGGCGCACACCCGCCCGGCCTTGCGCCAGCGTGGCCGCCAGCACCTTCTGGTCCGGCGCATGCGCGGCCCGCGCGATCAGCCGCATCACCGGTCCGGGTACAGTCTTGGGGTCGAAGGCGCCATCAATGGTCAGCCGCTGCCACTGGATGACGTCGTTCATCAGCCGGTGGCCCCTGGTCAGGATGTCGGCTTCCTCCGGCGTCAGCAGCCCGGCTCCGGCCGCCACCGCGAAGACGCGGGCGATATCGCTGGTGAGCAGGTCCGGGTGATCGGCCGCATGGGCGAGGATCAGCGCCTCGGCGCAGAAATCGATGTCGGTGAGACCGCCGGCCACGAGCTTCAGATCCCAGATCTTGTCGTCGCCCTTGCTGTCGGCAATCGTCGCCCGCATCTCGCACACCGCGCGTGCCACCTTGTCCGGATCACGGCGCCGGGCGAGCACCTCGGCGACGACGTCCATGGCCGCTGCGCCCAGCGCCTCGTCGCCGGCCACAACGCGAGCCTTGGTCAGCGCCATGTGCTCCCACAGCTCGGCTTCCTCGGTCTGATAGGCCACGAAACCGGACAGCCGCACGGCCAGCGGACCCTTGCTGCCGGAGGGGCGCAGGCGAAGGTCGACCTCGTAGAGTGTACCGCGCCGGGTCGGGGCGGTGAGGGCCGTGACCAGCCTCTGGGCGAAGCGCTGCGCCCATGTCACCACATCCAGCGGGCGGGGGCCATCGCTGCGCGCCTCCATGTCCGGCGCGTCATAGAGCACGACCAGATCAAGATCGGACGAGGCCGTGAGATCGCGCGTGCCCAGACGGCCAAGCCCGAGGATGGCAAGGCGCACGCCCGCCACATCGCCATGCACGGACACGAGATCGCGCCGGGCCGCGTCCAGCGCCACGCGGATGATGCCATCGGCGACCTTGGCATAGGCGAGGCCGGCCCGGTCGGGGGCATAGATGCCGGAAAGCAGGCGCGCGCCAATCAGGAAGTTCTCCTGGCGGGCGGCGTCGCGCATGCGGTCCAGCGCCTCCTCAAGCGATGGCGGCGGATCGCCGACCACCGAGCGGATGCGCGCGGCGATGGCGTCACGGTCGATTTCGGCATTGCCGAAAGCCGGGTCGATGACACCGTCGAGCACATGCGGATTGGTGGCGACGATGCGGGCCAGCCGGGGGGCGCTGCCGAGGATCGTCGCGAACAGCGAGAGCAAGGCCTCGTGCGAGATCAGGATGGAGAGCAGTTCAACCGCCGCAGGCAGGCGGGCAAACGCGCTGTCGAGCGCATTCAGCGCCGCATCCGGATCTCCAGATCGGCCAAAGGCGACCAGCAGGGCTGGTGTGAGTTCGGTCAATGCCTCGCGAGCGCGGGCGCTGGTGACAGCGGGCCTGCGCCCGAAATGCCAGCCACGCACGATCTCGGCAGCGGCGGCCGCGTCACGGAAGCCGAGACGATGCAAGGTTGCGAGGGTGTCGGGATCGGCGTCTGCCCCGGTGAAGCTGAGCGTGCCGGCATCCGCCGCCAGTGACGGCCCCTCCTCGAAGAGCAGCGCATAATGGCCCTCGACGCAGCGGGCGATGGTGGTGAAGGCGGACGAGAAAGCTTTGGTGCCGGCATGGCCGGCGAAGCGCGCAAAGGCTGCGAGATCATCGGCATCGACCGGCAGGCGCTGGGTCTGCTCGTCGTGGCGCATCTGGAGCCGATGCTCGATGGTGCGCAGGAAGCGGTAGGCTGCTGCCAGTTCATCGCGCGCGGCGGGCGTGATCCAGCCTTCCGTGGTCAGGGCTGCGAGCATGTCGAGCGTGCGGCGCCCGCGCAGCACCGGCCGGCGCCCGCCGAAGACCAGTTGCTGCGTCTGCACGAAAAACTCGATCTCGCGGATGCCGCCGCGCCCCAGTTTCACGTCATGGCCAGCCACGGCGATGGCCTCGTGGCCCTTCACGGCCTGAATCTGGCGCTTCATGGCGTGGATGTCGGCAATCGCGGCGAAATCGAAATACTTGCGCCAGATGAAGGGCCTGAGATCGGCTAGAAAGGCCTCGCCCAACGCAAGATCCCCGGCGATGGGCCGGGCCTTGATCATGGCCGCGCGCTCCCAGTTCTGGCCGACGCTCTCGTAGTAGGCATAGGCGGCACGGGTCGAGACGGCGGCCTGCGTCGAGGCCGGATCGGGGCGCAGCCGAAGGTCGACGCGGAAGACATAGCCATCCGCCGTGCGCTCCTGAAGGATGCGGGACAGATCGCGCGCGAGGCGCACATAGAAGCTGGATGGCTCGGCAATGCCGGCAGCCTCGGCCACCTCGGCATCGTAGAACAGCACGATGTCGATATCGGACGAGTAGTTGAGTTCGCCAGCGCCATGCTTGCCGAGCGCCAGCACGATCAGCCCCGAGCCTTTGCCGGGATCGGCCGGATCGGGCGGCTGCCAGGCCCCGCGCGCGGCGGCCTTGCCCAGAATCATGTCGATGGTGGCGGCGACGGCCACATCGGCGGTCAGGGTCAGGGCCGCAACCGCCTCGTCGACGCTCCAGACCCCTCCGCAATCGGCCAGTGCGATCAGCAGCGCGGCCTTTTTCTTGAGATGGCGCAGGGCGCGCATGATCTCGGCCTGATCCTCCGCCTTTGCAGCGGCGGCCTTGGCCTCGTCGAGCCACAGGCGCAATTGCTGCTCGGGAGGGTTGGCAAGAGCCGCCGCCAGCCAGTCCGGATGACGCCGCATGATCTGGCTCAGAAATGGCGAATGGGCCAGAAGCCCGGCCACGAGCGCGCGGGCAGGCTCGTCCGCGAGCAATGGCGCGAGCATGGCGGTCTCTTCGGCATCGAGACGGCCGAGCAGGTCCTCGTCCAGCACTGTGGCAGCGCGCTGGCGGGGCGGCAGCAGCGGTGCTGCAACGAGCCGCGCCCTCAAGGGCTGTTCGCTGGTGGCGGACTCATCGGCCATCGGGCTCTCCGGACGCGCGCGCCGCAGGAATGGACAGCACCACCGACAGGCCCGGCGCGTTGTCCTTCAACTCCAGCGTGCCATCATGGATCTGCGCCACGGCCCTGACCAGACTGAGCCCGAGCCCGAAGCCGGGCTGCGAGCGACTGCTGTCGAGCCGTCCGAAGCGCTCCAGCGCGCGGCTGTGCTGGTCGGGCGGAATACCCGGTCCGTGATCGGAGACGCTGAAAATCACGTTTGCACCGTCTCGGGCGAGGCCAAGCGTGATCGTGGGTGCGCTGCCAGATGCGGGCCTGCCGTATTTCAGGGCATTGTCGATCATGTTCGACAGGGCTTGCCCCACCAGTTCGCGGTTGCCATGGGCGGTGATGCCCGGCGCGATGGTGCAGGCGAAGCTGGCGCCGGCCTCCTCGGCCAGCGCCTCATAGAGTTCGGCGACGCCCTCGGCAGCGGCACTGGCATCGAACGGGGCCATCACCTCTCGGGCCTGGCCTGCTTCGAGGCGGGCGATCATCAGGAGGGCATTGAAGACGCGGATCAGGTTGTCGGCATCATCGGTGACGCCTTCGAGCGCGCGGCGCATGTCCTGCGGCGTCGCATTGGGGCGCAGGGCTTCCTCGGCGCGGTTGCGCAGGCGCGTCAGCGGCGTCTTGAGATCATGGGCGATGGTGTCGGACACCTGCCGGATGCCGCCCATCAGCACGGTGATGCGGTCGAGCATGGTGTTGAGGTTGCCGGCGAGCCGGTCAAGCTCGTCGCCATTGCCGGCCAGCGGCAGCCGGTCCTTGAGGTCGCTGCTCATGATCGACAGGGTGGTGGCGCTCATCGCATCGACGCGCTTGAGGATGCGGCGGGCGATGACGAAGCCGCCCAGCACGCCGAGCACGAGCACCACGCCCAGCGACCAGCCGCCGGCCCGGCGCACCACGGCCCTGAGCCGGTCGCGCTCGCTGGCGTCGCGTCCGACCAGCACACGGAAGCCTGCCGGCAGCAGGTAGACACGGACGATGGCCACGGCGGGGCGTGCGGCGGGCTGCTCCTCGCCATTGCGCGAGAACGGAATCTCGCTCTCGCCGGCCCGGTCCAGCAGGCCGACTGGCACCTGCTCGACATTGCCGGCCAGCCGCTCGCCGAACGGGGTGGTGACCAGATAAAGCGATGCGCCCGGCCCACGGGCGCGCTGCTCGATGACGGTCACCAGCCGCCGGATGCCGCCTTGCCGGAACTGCTCGGACAGGCCGGTGATCTCGGCGTCGATGGTCTGGCGGATCTGGTCCTCGATCAGGCTGCGGGCGTTCCAAGCCACATAGCCGAGCGCGACAGCCGCGAAGATCGCGAACACGCCCATGTAAAGCAGGGTCAGGCGGAAGGCGGTGGAGCGGAACAGCGCCGACCGCGGCGCGGGCGCCTTGGCTCCGCCTTTGGCGACCGCTTTCGCAACTCCGTTGGCAGGAGCCGGCGCGCCGGGCGCCGCAGCGGTGCGGGGCTCCACGGGCCTCACCTCGCCTCGACGCGCAGCGAATAGCCGGCCCCGCGCACCGTCTGAAGCAGCGGCACGGCCTGGCCCTTGTCGAGCTTGGCGCGCAGGCGCGAAACATGGACATCGATGACATTGGTCTGGGGATCGAAGTGATAATCCCAGACATTCTCCAGCAGCATCGTGCGCGTCACCACCTGGCCGGCATTGCGCATCAGGTATTCGAGCAAGCGGAATTCACGCGGCTGGAGGGCGATGTCCTCGCCGGCGCGGGTGACCTTGCGGGTCAGCCGGTCGAGTTCGAGATCGGCCACCTTATAGTGCGTCGGCTCGGCACTGGCAGCGGCGGCCCTGCGGCGGGAGAGCACCTCGACGCGGGCCAGCAACTCGGAAAAGGCATAGGGCTTGGGCAGGTAATCGTCACCGCCGGCACGCAGGCCCTTGACGCGGTCATCGACCTGGCCGAGCGCCGACAGGATCAGCACCGGCGTGGTGTCGTTCTGGGCGCGCAGGGAGCGGATGAGCGACAGGCCGTCCATGCGCGGCAGCATGCGATCGACGACCAGCACGTCATAACCACCGCCTTCTGCCATGGCATAACCGGTCAGCCCGTCGGCAGCGTGATCGGCCACGTGCCCCTCCTCGCGAAAGGCCTTCACGAGGTAGGTGGCGGAATCCGAATCGTCTTCGATGATCAGCAGACGCATGGTGAACACCTAACATGACAGGGCCGGGTGACGACACCCGGCCCTGCGCTTGTGCCATGAAATAGGAGGCTCAGGCGGCGGGCTGGCGGCCCACATCGAGCGAGATCGCGCGTTCACGCCCCTCGCGCCAGACCGTGATCTTCACCGTCTTGCCGGGCTTGAAGGTGGCAACGCGGCGGGAGAGATCGCGCGCATCCTTCACAGCCTCGCCGTTGATGGCGCGGATCGTGTCGCCGCGCCGGATGCCGGCCCGTGCGGCCGGGCCATCGGGCGAGGCATCGGCCACCAGCGCGCCGGTGGCGCCGGCAAGGCCGATGGCATCGGCGATTTCCGGCGTGACGGGCTGGATCTGCACGCCGATGAAGCCGCGCGAGACACTGCCCTTGGCCTTCAGATCGGCCACCACGGCCTGAACCGTGGCTGCGGGAATGGCGAAGGCGATGCCGACATTGCCGCCAGACGGCGAGACGATGGCGGTGTTGACGCCGATCACATCGCCGGCAGCATTGAAGGTCGGGCCGCCCGAGTTGCCACGGTTCACGGCGGCGTCGATCTGGAGATAGTCGTCATAGGGGCCCGAGCCGAGGTCGCGGTTGCGCGCCGACAGGATGCCCGCCGTGACGGTTCCGCCGAGGCCGAACGGATTGCCGACGGCCAGAACCCAGTCACCGATGCGCGGATTGCCGGGCGCGAGCTTCACGAAAGGGAACGTGCCGCCTTCGTTGACCTTCAAGAGCGCAAGATCGGTGCGCGGGTCGGTGCCCACCACCTTGGCCTCCAATGTGCGGCCATCATCGGTGACAAGCTGCACCTCGACGGCGTTGTCGACGACATGGTTGTTGGTCACCACATAGCCATCAGCAGAGATGAAGAAGCCCGAGCCCTGCGACATCTGCACCGGGCGTTCGCCACGGCCGCGACCGCGCGCGCCGGGGCCGGCACCGTTTTCGCCGAACTGGCGGAAGAAGCGCTCGAGGCCGGGCGGGATATCATCGGGCAATGCGCCGCCGCGCTGGCTGGTGGCTTCGGCGCGGGCCTTGACGCGCACCGACACGACGGACGGCTTCACCTGATCGACCACATCCGCAAAAGACGGCGGGCTGACGAATGAGACGGCGGACTGGGCTGCAGCGGGGGGGGAGCCGGTGGCGAGGCTGGCACCAAGGCCAGCCACAAGGCCGACGGACAGGGCGGCGGCACCAGCGAGCAGGGCGGCACGGCGCAGCACCGAACGGGATGCGCTCACGGAACGGGGGGACAGGTCAGACATGCAATGATCTCCATCTGGCCGGCACGAGGGATGCCGGGCGTGGACAGGACCATGCAGGGGGCCAGGTTACACCGGGGTGGGAGACGGATTAAAGCTTGGTAAGGTCGGCTGGCAGCACCCTATTCAGCCGGTTCGGCCAGCTTCGCGGGTTGCGGGTTCTTCGCCATCGGGTTGTTGGGGTGTTCCATCCAGGTGCGGTGACCTCCGACCGGCGTGCCGGTGCGCGGATCGACACCTTCGGTCATTTCGACCATGGTGATGCAGTTCTCCACCGGGCAGACGACAGCGCACAGGTTGCAGCCGACGCATTCCTCCTCGATCACTTCGAAGTGGCGAACCCCGTCGACGAGGCTGGTGATGGCCTGATGCGAGGTGTCCTCGCAGGCGATGTGGCAGCGGCCGCAGCTGATGCACAGGTCCTGGTCGATCCGGGCCTTGACCACGTAGTCGAGGTTGAGATGCTGCCAGTCGGTGACCTTGGGCGCGGCCAGCCCCTGAAAATCCGCGATGGTGCGATAGCCCTTCTGGTCCATCCAGTCGGACAAGCCGGCCTTCATCTCCTCGACGATCTTGAAGCCATAGACCATGGCGGCCGTGCAGACCTGCACCGTGCCGCAGCCCAGCGCCATGTATTCGGCGGCGTCCTTCCAGCTTTCGATGCCGCCGATGCCGGACATGGCAATGCCGCGCGTGGCCGGCGTACGGGCGATCTCGGCCACCATGTTGAGGGCGATCGGCTTGACCACCGGACCGCACATGCCGCCATGGGTGCCCTTGCCGCCAACATGGGGCCAGGGCGACATCACATCGAGATCAACGCCCATCATCGAGTTGACCGTGTTGATCAGCGAGACGGCATCGGCCCCGCCCTTCACGGCCGCCTCGGCGGGGCGCAGGATGTTGCCGACATTCGGCGTCAGCTTGACGATGACCGGCATGCGCGTGTGCTGCTTGCACCAGCGCGTGACCATCTCGACATATTCGGGCACCTGACCGACCGCAGCGCCCATGCCGCGCTCGCTCATGCCATGGGGGCAGCCGAAATTGAGTTCGACGCCGTCGCACTCGGTCCACTCGACGCGCTTGAGGATCTTCTTCCAGCTCTCCTCGTCGCAGGGCACCATCAGCGACACCACCATCGCGCGGTCCGGCCACTCCTGCTTGACGCGCTTGATTTCCTCCAGATTGACCTGAAGCGGCCTGTCGGTGATCAGTTCGATGTTGTTGAAGCCGATCACGCGCCGGTCCGAGGCGTGCAACGCGCCATAGCGCGGGCCGCTGACATTGACGATCGGCGGGCCGTCCTCACCCAGCGTCTTCCAGACCACGCCGCCCCAGCCCGCCTTGAAGGCGCGCACGACGTTGTATTCCTTGTCGGTGGGCGGGGCTGAAGCCAGCCAGAATGGGTTTGGTGCCCGGATGCCGGCGAAGTTCACGCGAAGATCGGCCATGGTGTGCTCCTCTGGTCTGCGTCCAGGGTTTACTCGGCAGCTTGGGCGGCTGCGGTGCTGAGGTAGCGATCGATTGACAGTGCCGCCTGCTTGCCATCCTCGACTGCGGTGACAGTCAGGTCCTGGCCGCCGGCCACGCAATCGCCGCCGGCCCAGACCCCGGCCCACGAGGTGCGGCGCTCGGCATCGACGAGGATGCGGCCGGACTGCATGGTGATGCCGGTGCCCGCGTCCGCGATGTCGGCAGGCACGAAGACCTGGCCGATGGCCTTGAACAGTTGATCGCAGGGCATGGTCACCGTCTCGCCCGTGCCGACCAGCTTGCCCTGTTCCAGCTTCGTGTATTCGAGTTCCACGGCGCTCAGGGCTCCGGCCTCGGAGATGAGACGCACGGGGCGCATCCAGTGGCGGATGGTGACGCCGTGGGTCTGGGCCACGTCCTGCTCGTAGGGCGAGGCGGACATCTGGTCCTTGCCGCGCCGGTAGACGATGGTGACCTCGTCGGCGCCGAGCTTTCGGATCTGGGTGGCCATGTCGATGGCGGTCATGCCGCCGCCAATGACGACGACGCGGCGACCGACCGGCAGCGCGGCCTTGTCCGGCGCCTGGCGCAGCGCCGCGATGTAATCGACTGCGTCGAGCACGCCAGCCGGCTCATCGCCGAGCCCCAGATCGTTGGTGTCACCGAGGCCCAGGGCGAGGAAGACCGCATCGAAATCGCGCTTCAGGGCGCTCACGGTGATGTCGCGGCCCAGCCGCTTGCCATGTTCGACCGTGATGTTGCCGACCTCCAGAATGTAGTCGACCTCGCGCCGGGCAATGTCGTCGGTGGCCTTGTAGGTGGCGATGCCGAATTCGTTGAGACCGCCGGCCTTGTCCTTCGCCTCGAACACCGTGACGGCGTGGCCCAGCGTTGCCAGCTTGTGGGCGCAGGCAAGACCCGCAGGCCCGGCCCCGACCACGGCGACCTTGCGGCCCGTGCTCGCACCGGCGCTGTAGAACTGCCGACCGGCCTCGAAGGCCGCATCGGTGGCATAACGCTGCAGGCGGCCGATCTCGATGGCCTTGCCCTCGGAGACCTCGCGCACGCACACCCCTTCGCAGAGGTTCTCGGTGGGGCAGACCCGGGCACACATGGCGCCCATGATATTCTGGTCGAGGATGGTTCTGGCCGCGCCGATGGGGTTCTGCGCCGCGATCTGGCGGATGAAGAGCGGGATGTCGATGCTGGTGGGGCAAGCCTTCACGCAAGGCGCGTCATGGCAGAACAGGCAGCGCTCGGCAGCAACACGCGCCTCGTTGCGGGCAAAGCCTGGCAGCATGTCGGAGAAGTTGTCGTTGAGGGCTGTCCCGTCCAGTCGGCCCGCCTTGATGTCCGGCATGATGGCTCCATTCGCAGGATGGAAGTTGCAGGAGGGGTGCCGACAACGCCGCAATGCCGGCAGGCAGTCTGGAATGCGACCAACACGACGTTTGACCATCTGATCAAAACACCTTTCCGGTGTCAATCAGGCGTTGTCTTCGTCCTGATCCGGTTGTGCGCCGTCCGCCTCTGCAACAGGTGTGCCACGCAGCGACCGGATCTGCGCCTGGGCATGGTCCAGAACATGGACCCGCAAGGCCGACGAGAGATTGGTGCGGGCGCGCCGGCCATCGATCAGCGCCACCAGCGCAGCGAGGCTGAGCCCCTGCTCCCGCGCGATCAGGCGAAGGGCCTGCCAGAACGGCTCTTCCAGCGAGATAGAGGTGGCATGACCGGCGATGGCGATGGAGCGCTTGACCACGCCCTCCCGCGCCACGGCCGGCATCGGGCCGGAACCCGTGCGGCGCGCGGTGCGCAGGCGCAAGACCGGGCGCTTGCCCGCAGGCGTCTGGTGATCAGTCATCGCTGCCGGAAGGTGGCTCGCGCCGGTGGCTGTCGAGGTGGCGCACAGCTTTTTGGCGGGCAGCTTCCGCCGCCTCGCGCTCGGCCTTGCTGCGGCCAAAAGTGGCCCGGTTACCGGCGGCCACGATCTCGGCCTCAGCACGAGCCTTGCGCTTGCGGGCCTGCCTGAGATTGACGATCTCGGCGTTCAAGCGGCACCACGGGGCTGGGCCGGGCACAGAGCCCGGACCCGGCAGCAATGCTCAGGGCTTCTTGCGGAAGGCATCGAGGCTGACCACCTGGGCGGACTGCTTGTCGTCGGCATCGCCATCCGCCGGCGCGTCCTCGCTGGCCGGGGGCGGGGTTTCGGCCTTGGCCGCGCGAGCCTTTGGCTGCGCCTTCGGGGCGGGCCTTGATGGTGCCTCGGGCCGGGACTGGTCCTGCTCCTCGGCGCCAACGTCACGGCCAGCCTCGCCATCCACCGGCGCAACCGCCAGCTTGGGGCCGGCAAGGCGCGGCTTGTCCCGGGCAGGCTCGGGCGCAGCAATGGCCCCGGCAGACTGGCCTTCGCCGTTCAGTTCGAACTTGAGACCGAACTGGACGGATGGATCGAAGAACCCGACCAGCGCATCGAACGGGATCAGCAACCGCTCCGGAATGCCGGAAAAGGACAGGCCGACCTCGAATGTGTGTTCGGTGATGCCGAGATCCCAGAACTGGTGCTGGAGAACGATGGTCATCTCTTCGGGATACTTCTCGCGCATGCGCTGCGAGAGGCGCACGCCGGGAAAATCGGTGCGGAACGAGATGTAGAAATGGTGGTCGCCCGGCAGGCCTTCCTTGCCGGCATCGATCAGCACCCTGCGCACGACGCCCTTGAGAGCCTCCTGCACAAGGAGGTCATAGCGGATCAGGTCTTTGGTAGGAGGCTGCTGTGTCATGTGCAGAAGAAAATACCCGATTCCGCCCGGAAGGCGAGACGTTTTCGATGCCCGCAAGCGCCTGTCGCACGTGCGGCATCAGCCCTTGTCGAGAATACGCGCCAGTTCGGCCTGCTCGCCAGCATTCAGCGCCTCGCCGACACCCTTGCCAGCCGCGCTGCGTCGCATGCGCCAGACGCCGAAGGAACCGGCGAGGAAGATCAGCGCCGGTCCGCCCCAGAGCAAGGCCGTGTGCAGCCCGAAGGGCGGCTTGAGCAGCACATACTCGCCATAACGGGCCACCACGAACTCGGTGACCGCGGTGTTGCTGTCCCCGGCCTTGATCCGGTCGCGGACCAGCACGCGAAGGTCGCGAGCCAGGGGCGCTTCGGAATCATCGATCGACTGGTTCTGGCAGACCAGACAGCGCAGGCCGGCGGAGACCTGCCGGGCACGCTGCTCCAGGGCCGGATCGGCGAGCCTCTCCTGCGGCGTCACCGCGAGCGCGGGCCCGGCAGTTGCAGCGATGAGCACGAGGACGGCGGCAAGGCGGATCGGCATCTGGCTCACTCCGCAGGCTGGGGGGTGGGGCCGCCAGCCGAGCCCTGCGGCCCCTTCGGCGACCGGGCCTTGGCCGGTGTCGCCACGCGGAAGCGCCGGTCGGTGATCGACAGCGCGCCGCCGACCCCCATGATCAGCGAGCCGATCCAGATCAGCAGCATCAGCGGCTTGGTATACATCCTGACGCCGACCGAACCGTCTGGCTGGATTTCGCCAAGGCTGACATAGACTTGGCTCACGCCGAAGGTCCTGATGCCGGCTTCGGTGGTCTGCATGTTGTTGCGGGTGATGAAGGTCCGCTTGGTGGATTCGATATCGCCGCGCTCCTTGCCGTCGATCTCGATGCGGAAGCGTCCGACAAGTTCGCGGAAATTGGGCCCGGTGCGCGGGAAGACCTGCTGCAGGACGATCGCCGTGCGGCCATTGGTCATGCGGTCGCCGGGCTTCATCACGGCGATGTCCTCGGTGGCCCAGGCAGTGGCAGCAATGCCGATGACAGTGACGCCCACGCCGGCATGGGCCAGCGCCGAGCCATAGGCCGAGCGCGGCAGGCCGACAGCCCGCGACCAGATCGCGCGTGCGCCGGAGGCCCGGCCGATGATGCGCTCACCCAGATCCCACAGGGCGCTGGCAATCAGGAACACGCCGAGACCGATGCCGAGCGGGGCTGCGACAGGGCCGCCATAGGTGGCCGCAAAGATGCCGATGGTGGCGAGGATGCCGACGCCGATGGCGACGCCAAGCCGCTGCGCCGTGCCGAGCAGATCCCCGCGCTTCCAGGCCATCGACTGTCCGAAGGGCAAGAGCAGCAGCAGCGGGATCAGCAGCGGCAGGAACGTGGCATTGAAGAAGGGCGGGCCGACGGAGATCTTGGCCCCGGTCAGTCCTTCCAGCGCCAGCGGATAGAGCGTGCCGATGAAGACGGTGGCGCAGGCAGCGGCCAGGAACAGGTTGTTGATGACCAGCGCGCCCTCGCGGGAGACGGGAGCGAACAGGCCGCCCTGCCGCAGCATGGGTGCGCGCCAGGCAAACAGGGCCAGCGAGCCGCCGATGAACAGCATCAGGATGATCAGGATGAACAGGCCGCGCGAGGGATCGGTGGCGAAGGTGTGCACCGAAGTCAGCACGCCGGAACGGACGAGGAAGGTGCCCAGCAGCGACAGCGAGAACGTGAGGATGGCAAGCAGGATCGTCCAGACCTTGAGCGAGTCGCGCTTCTCCATGACGATGGTGGAGTGGATCAGCGCGGTTCCGGCCAGCCAGGGCATGAGCGAGGCGTTCTCAACCGGATCCCAGAACCACCAGCCGCCCCAGCCCAGCTCATAGTAGGCCCAATAGGAACCCATCGAGATGCCGAGGGTGAGGAAAATCCACGCAACAAGCGTCCACGGACGGACGGCGCGGGCCCAGACCGCATCGATGCGGCCATCGATCAGCGCGGCGATGGCAAAAGCGTAGGTGATCGAGAAGCCGACATAGCCGACATAAAGCAGCGGCGGATGGATCGCGAGGCCGAGATCCTGAAGCAACGGGTTGAGATCGTTGCCCTCTGGCGGTGCCGGATCGAGCCGGTTGAACGGGTTCGAGGTGAACAGGATGAAGAGCAGGAAGGCCACCGTGACCGACGCTTGCGCGGCCAGCGTGCCGGCGCGCAGCCGATCCGGCAGCGAGGTCCGGGCCAATGCCACCAGCGCGCCGAACAGCGCCATGATCAGCACCCAGAGCAGCATCGAGCCCTCGTGGTTGCCCCAGGTTCCGGTCAGCTTGTAGATCATCGGCTTGGCCGAATGGGAGTTCTCGGCGACGTTCTGGACCGAGAAATCCGACACGGCATAGGCATACATCAGCACGCCGAAGGCAAAGAGCAGCAACACGAACACGCTGATGGCTGCCGGCTCGCCAACGCGGGCCAGCGCGATGTCGTTGCGTCGCACACCCCAGACGGGAATGATCATCTGGACAAGCGAAAGGCCGAGGGCCATGGCCAGAGCGAAATGGGCAATCTCGACAAGCATCGTTTTCGCCTCAGGACTGCGGTTTGCTGGCGGGTGGCTGCCAATGGCCCTGTTTCTTCAGGGAATCGGCAACCTCGCGCGGCATGTAGTTCTCGTCGTGGCGGGCCAGCACGCTGTCGGCCTTGAACAGGCCGCCGGCCTGCAACACGCCTTCGGTGACGACGCCCTGCCCCTCGCGGAACAGGTCAGGCAGGATGCCTGTGTAGGTGACGGGGACATTGCGGTTCATGTCTGTGACTTCGAAGGTCACGGTCTGGCCCTGCCGGACCACGGAGCCTTCCTTGACCAGCCCGCCGAGGCGAAAGCGCGTGCCGGCCTGGATCGATTTCTCGACCACATCAGTCGGCCCATGGAAGAAGACGATTGAGTCGCGCATTGCAAAAAGCACGAGCCCGGCGGCAACCGCCAGGACGAAGCCGCACGAGCCGATGATGGCAAGCCTGCGCTGCTTGCGGGTCATGGCGCAACCTCCAGGCCACTGTCACGCGCGATGGTCTCGACGCTGGCGCGCCCGGCAGGGTCAGCGGCCAGCGCGATGCGGGCTCGCAGCAACGCGTCCTGTGCTGCGGCCTTGTCGCCCAGCACGGCGCGGGCGCGGACCAGCCGGCCCCATTCCTCGGCGCTGCCGCCCTGTGCGGCCAGCCGCGCGGCCAGTCCGTCCACCATGCCTCTGATCGCGGTCATCCGCTCGGCAGGGGGAAGTGTGGCCACGGCATCTGCACCGGCGGGCGGCGTCGGGGTCTTGCCTTCGAGCACGGCGATGCGCGCGCTGACCATGTCGCCCCAGCCAGCATCGGGCGGTGCGCTGGCAAGCAGGGCTTTCAGATCAGCGATGGCCCCTGCCCTGTCCCCGTCCTGATCTCGCGCGATCGCCAGATAGTACATGCCCTTCGGGTTCAGCGGGCCAAGCTTTGCAGCCTCGACAAAGGCCGCCCTTGCATCGGCGGTGACGACGCCGGACGCGGCCAGCACCCGCGCCTCGCCCACATCCACCAGCCGCTCCATCGTCGAGCCCAGATGGATCGCTGCGTTGGCATAGGCGCGCGCCGCGTCGTCGTAGCGCCCGGTTCGCAGATAGATCGGTGCCAGGATCTCCCAGCCTCGACCGTCTGTCGGGTTGAGCTGGAGATGGGTTTCGACCCGACTCAGGGCCACCGCCAGATCGATGTTGGCGGGATCGGTAGACAGGCGGGCGGCCAGCGGCTTGGCCGGCATCTGCGGCGAGCCTTTCGCGCCATAGAGCGACAACGCCACCAGCGGGATGGTCGACAGGATGATGGCGGATGCAGCGCGGCGGCGGCGATAGGTGACCTCGTTGATCACGTCGCTGGCCGGGTCTGTTTCGCGCGCGGCGCGGATCAGGCGGCGGGCCACTTCGGCGCGGGCCAGTTCGGCATCGGCGGGCGAGATCACGCCCCGGTCCAGATCGCGGGTGATGTCATGCAGTTGCGCATCATACATGGCGCGCGCATCGGCGCTGACGACCGGGCGCGGCGACTGCCGTCCGAGGGGCCAAAGCACTGCGATGACGCAAGCGCCCGTTATGGCAGCAAGGATGATCCAGATCAGCATGATTGGGTTCTACAGCCTAACGCCAGCCTCTTCATCAGCCCTGTCGGCGACAAACCGTCACGCGCGACGCCCCGCCGCTCCGCGCGCGTCAACTGACCACATCCCAGATGCCGGCGCTGCTGCGGCAGGCAGAGCCCGTGCCACGCTGCGCCTTGCCATCGACATAGATCGTGTGGGTGAACGGCCGGCAGGTGCCGCTCAGGCCGGCCCCTTCCGGACCAGGTTCGACGAATCCGAAATGGCCCTTGGTGCTGCGCCAGGAAGCTCGCTGACCGGTCTCGGCGGCGCTGATCTGGGCGGCGAAGGCCCGCTCGCGGTCCGCCGCATCGAGGCCATCGCCGGCGGCTGTAGCCAGCCAGCCGGTGATTGGCCGCGGGGCTACCTCGCCGGGGGCCGAGGCCACCGGGGCGGGCGCAGGTGACGACATGCAGGCGGCGACCACCGACCCGGCGGCCAAGACCACCAGGACCGGCCGGAGGCGCCCTATTGTTGTTATGACCATCTTGCCCACATCATCTCAGCCGAAAGCTACTGATCTTGCGCAGCTGTTCTTGCATGATTGCAGGAGCACTTCAAATCCGGGAAGCTGCTCATATCGCGGGCAGAACAAGGACCGCCCTGAGCCCGCCCGATGCTGCCTCCTCGAGCACGAGGCTGCCGGTGTAGAGCTTGGCGAGGTCGCCGACGATCGACAGTCCGAGCCCTGAACCGGGCTTGGATTCATCCAGCCGGCGGCCACGTCGCAGCATCTCGTCTCGCTGGGCGGCAGGCAATCCGGGCCCATTGTCCTCGACCACGAAGCGCAGGTAGCGCCGCCCGGCCTGCTCGAATGGCTCGATGGCGACGGTGACCTCGTCGTCGGTCCACTTGAAGGCGTTGTCGAGCAGGTTGCCGAGCATCTCCTCCAGATCCTGCTTCTCGCCACGAAAGCGCGGGGTTCCGCTCAGGCGGAGTTCGGTCTTCACATCCTTGACGCGGTAGATCTTCTCGAAGGTGCGGATCAATGCCTCCAGCGGCGGGCCGACCTCGCAATCGCCGCCCAGCGCACCGGAGACCGCAGCGGCGCGCGCCCGGTCGAGATAGTAGCTCACCTGATTGCGCATCATCATGGCCTGCTCGTTGACCTTGGAAGCGAGCGGGCCGGGATGGGAATCGGCCTCGTTGATGATCACGCTGAGCGGGGTCTTCAACGCGTGGGCGAGGTTGCCGACATGGGTGCGTGCCCTGTCGAGGATCTCGCGATTGGAATCGATCAACTGGTTGAGTTCGCCTGCCAGTGGCCTCAGATCAGGCGGATAGCTGCCGTCTATGCGGGCCGAGGCGCCTGTGCGTACATCGCCCACCGACTGGCGCAGCCGGGCCAGCGGAGCGAGACCAAGCCTCACCTGAAGCAGGGTCGAGACGACCAGCGCCAGGAACAGCAGCGCGAAGGTGATGGTCAGCGCAATACGGAAATCGCGGATGTCGTCGGCGATCTCGTCGGCCGGCGCAGAGACGGCGATGATGTAGCGGCCATCCTCGCCGGCATCGATGCGCCGCTCGAACTGGCGCAGGCGGCGGTCATCGGGGCCGATGATGTAGTCCTTGCGGGCGCCGCGCACCTCTTCGGCGCCCAAATCCTCGAGCTTGGGCAACTGTCCGCCGACCAGCGAGCGCGAGGCCCGGATCACGGGGCGCTCGGAATCGGTGCGGGTGACCTGCCAGTACCAGCCCGACATGGGCAGATCGAAGCGTGGCTCACCCAGATCGCCGATCTGCTGGCGATCGCTGTCGGACGGAGCGGCCAGATCG
>CALRRR020000016.1:0-89773 GCA_943370645.1 Hydrogenophaga intermedia
GCCTCGCCTGCTGCTGGCCGCGCTGGTTGGGGTTGGCGCGCTGGTTGCGCTGCTGGCCGCGCTGTTCCTGACCGTCCTGGAAGGTCTCGTCGCGCAGTTCCTGCTGCTCGCGGGTCATGCGATCCAGCTCGCTGAGCTGGTTCTGCATCTCACGCTGTCGCGGGTCCATCTGGCCGGGCCGGGCCTGCTGGAGATTGCGCATCATGTTGTTGAGCTCGTTGAGCAGGCGCTGGGCTTCCTCGGTCTCTCCCCGCTTGTTCAACTCGTCGATGCGGTTGAGCATGTTGTTGAGATCGCGCGGCGTTACCGTCCGGAAATTCTCCGGTATCTGGCTCATTTCGTTCTGGCGGCCATTCTGCTGGTCGCGCTGCATCTGTTCGGCCAATTCGCGCATGAAGCGGTTCATCGCCTCGCGCAGTTCCTGGGTCAGGCGCGACAGCTCTTCCTGATCGGCACCGCGCTCCATGGCCTGTTGCAGCCGATCCTGTGCGGCGCGCAACTGGCGTTCGGCGTCCGAGAGGTCGCCATCCTCGAGCAGCAGGGCCAGCTGCCAAAGGTCATCGACCACCTCGAGCAGTCGCGGATCGCCGCGTGCCGAGCGGAGCTTCTCGGTGATGATCTTCAGCGACAGGTACGCGCCGGCCTCCTTGGTGAATTCGGCAGGTTCGATCAGCAGGGCATCGAGGGCGGTCTGAACGCGGGGCCGGTCGGTGACATCGAGCACCAGCCAGCGCCGGACCTCGATCAGCGCGCGGGCCAGGGGCTTGTTGAAGGCACGCTGCGGCAGGGTCACTTCGCGCGCTTCGCTAGTGCCTTCCTGGCCGGCATCGTCGCGAGCGGTCAGCGTCATGGCGACGCGGGCCCCGGCCCATGGGTGCTCGGCCAGTTCCAGAGTGGTCTTGATGTCGGTCTCGCCGCTGGCCTCGCCGGGGTTTGGCAGCACGGTGCGCGGCGGGTCGATCAACGGGCGGGCACCGGGCCTTGCGGTGGTGACGATGGGCCGGAAGCTGGCTTCGACGGCGGCGATGCCGTAGTCGTCGCTGGCCCGGTAAACCACTGTCAGCTGGCCGCGCTGGCCAGCCTGGGGGTTTTCGGTGAAGGCGATGGTCGGGGCCTTGTCGGGCACCATGGCGACCGGCACGGTGCTGGCCGGCACGCCCGCGCCTCCGAGGCGGAGGCTGCCGCTTGCCGAGAGCAGGAAGCGCCGCTCGATGCCCTGGCGGACACCGGTGGGCACGGGGAGGGGCTGCAGGCCGCTGGTGGCCTCGATGGCAGCTTCCGGCGCGCCGGAAATCCGCACGATGATGGTCGAGCCATGAGGCGCACGGATCGCCTCGCCGGTTCCGCTGAAGGTCAGCATGATCGGGGGCAGGCGGGTGTAGGAGGGCGGGTCGATCCAGCCATCGATCCGCACCGCCGGCGCGGGAGGGGCGGGCTGCGTCCAGTTGAGCGGGCTGCCCAGCCTGTAACTGGCCTCCGGGCCGGCGACGAAGAAGGCCGCGACAGCCGCCACGACAGGCGCTGCCCGGAAGGCCAGACGGTCGATCCGCACCATGCCGGGGGCCGGCGTCTTGACGACCAGCCCTTCAAGGTCACGCTGCTGGCGCGCCAGATGGCTCTTCCACAGGGCCTGGGTGAACGGATCGCTTTCGCCAAGTGCCAGGGTATCCCGCACCGAGCTGGCCGGGCGGTGGCCGGCGGCTGCGGTGCGGTCGAGCCGCGCCAATGCGTCCGCATCGGTGGGCCAGCGCAGGCGCAGCAGGGGCGCGAAGCTGGCCACGAACAGCAGCGCCACAACAGCCATGCCGGCCATGCGCGCGATGGGCGGCATGGTCAGCCAGAAACCGATCCAGGCACTTGTGAGGAAAACGAGGGCCACGGAGATCGGCAGCCAAAGGCATGGCCAGACGCGCTCCCAGAGCAGTGCCAGCCGCGAGCGGCGCACCATGTCGGCAAGACGATCATCCGCAGCATCTGCCGCAGCCGCATGGCTGGTGGTTGAAGCGGTGAGTCCCGGACGCTCTGCCATGGCCTGCTGGATCTCCCATGCGCGCTTGAGGCTGCGCAGTCAGATCCTGAAGGTAGCATGCCTCAACGGCTTGACCACCCCTGAAGGGGCGCTTTCCTCAGGCCAGCCAGGCCGGAATCCGGTCCAGCCCGATCACGTCCTCGTAATCAGGCCGCGGCCGGACAATTGCGTGGCGTGCGCCATCAACAAGGACCTCGGGCACGAGCCGGCGCGTGTTGTAGGTTCCGGCCTGCACCGCGCCATAGGCGCCCGCGGTCATGACGGCCAACAGATCGCCTGCCCGAACCTCGGGGATGTCGCGGTCGAGTGCGAGATAGTCGCCTGATTCGCAGACCGGGCCGACGATGTCCGCCCTGAGATGGCGCGCCCCCGGTCCCGGCTCGTTCACCGGCTTCAGGCCGTGATAGGCCTCATAGAGCGTCGGGCGGATCAGGTCGTTCATGGCCGCGTCGACGATGACGAAGGTCTTGGCATCGCCCTGCTTGACGTAGATCACAGAGGTAACGAGGATTCCGGCATTGCCGGCGATCAGCCTGCCCTGCTCGAACAGAACCTTGAGGCCCAGCGGCGCGGTATGCTTCGAGACCACAGCCGCGAAGGCTGTTGGATCCGGCGGCGGAGCGTTGTCCTCGCGGTACGGAATGCCGAGCCCGCCACCCAGATCGATGTGGTGCAGCGCATGGCCCTCGGCCATCAGGTCACGCGCCAGTTCCGTGAGCAGCCGCGTCGCATCATCGAAGGGTTGCAGGTCGGTGATCTGGCTGCCGATGTGCATGTCGACGCCGGTGATCGACAGGCCCTTCAGCGTTGCTGCCCAGGCATAGATCTGGCGGGCGCGCGAAATCGGCACACCGAACTTGTTGTCGAACTTGCCGGTGGAAATCTTGGCATGGGTGCGGGCGTCCACATCCGGATTGATGCGGAACGACACCGGCGCGCGCCGGCCCATCGACAGCGCCACCTCGGACAGGGCTTGTGCCTCGGGCTCGGACTCGACATTGAAGCAAAGGATGTCCGCTTCCAGCGCGGCGGCCATTTCCTCCCGCGTCTTGCCGACACCGGAAAAGACGATGCGGTTGCCCGGCACGCCGGCCAGCAGCGCGCGCTTCAACTCGCCGATAGAGACGATGTCCATGCCAGCGCCTTCGCGGGCCAGGGTCTTCAGCACGGCCTGGTTGGAATTGGCCTTCATGGCATAGCAGACCAGCGTGTCCATGCCGGCGAAGGCATCGCGGAAAACCCGGTAGTGCCGCACGAGGGTTGCGCTCGAATAGCAATAGAACGGGGTCCCGACCTCAGCGGCAATAGCGCGAAGGTCGACATCCTCGGCATGCAGGACGCCGCCGCGGTATTGAAAGTGATGCATGTCGCGGCCTGCTCAGAGCAACGGGTCGAGGAAGAATGGCTGGTTCGGCGGCGGCGAGCGGCGCTCTGGCCGGCGGGTGTTGCCCTGACGCACGACCTGCGATCCGCCGGGCAGGGCCGTGTCGGCTGCCGTCTGCGGCGCGCTTGCCGGCGTGTTGCTGGTTGTCTCGGTCATGCGGCCCGGCTGGAACGTGGTGGCCCCGGCAAAGGTCGAGTTGTCCTGGCGCGAGGGGGTGGCGCGGTCTGCAGTGCCCGGTGGCGGCTCAAGCGCGCCGCGGCGGCCGCAGGCCCCGAGGACGAGGGCCGCGGTGAGGCCAAGGGCCAGAAGGGTGACTGTCTTCATGGAGCGCGATGTCACGTCGATGATGTCCCAAGGCTCGGGCGAAGTGCGGAAAGTGTCAGCTTAGAGCAGTTTCCATAGGCGAAGTGAAGGCGGATGTCAGCCATCCGCCGATCAACCCTCAGGCCGTGGCCTGTTTGCGGGCCTCGCGTGCGAGTTGGCGCAGCCAGCGGCTGGCCTGTACCCTGACCTGGCGCGGTGCCGTGCCGCCATGGCTGACGCGGCTCCTCACCGAGCGCTCGACGCCCAGCACCTCCAGAACCTCTGCCGTGATGCGCGGCTCCACGGCCTGCATCTCGGCGAGACCGAGCTTTTCAAGACCGATGCCCCGCTCTGACGCCATGCCGACCAGACGCCCCGTGACATGGTGGGCGTCCCGGAAGGGCATTTTCAGCACCCGGACCAGCCAATCGGCCAGATCGGTGGCCGTGGCATAGCCAAGCCCGGCGGCCTTTTTCATGGTCTTCAGATCGGGCTGCATGTCACGAACCATGCCGGCGATGGCCGCAAGGCACAGCGACAGGGTCTGGAGCGCATCGAACACGCCTTCCTTGTCCTCCTGCATGTCCTTCGAATAGGTCAGCGGCAGGCCCTTCATCATGGTCAGCAGCGCCTGCAACGCGCCGAACACGCGGCCCGCCTTGCCACGCACGAGTTCCGCCGCATCGGGATTGCGCTTCTGCGGCATGATCGAGGAGCCGGTGGTGAAACTGTCCGACAGCCTGATGAAGCCGAACTGCGGCGTGGTCCACAACACGATCTCTTCAGCGAAGCGCGACAGGTGCATGGCGCAGATCGATGCTGCGGCCACCGCCTCGAGCGCGAAATCCCGGTCCGACACCGAATCCAGCGAGTTGGCGGTGGGGCGGTCAAAGCCGAGCGCCTTTGCCGTGGCATGCCGGTCGATCGGGAAGGAGGTTCCGGCGAGGGCCGCTGCGCCGAGCGGGCACTCGTTCATGCGCCTGCGCGCATCGGCGAGGCGGCTGCGGTCACGCGCGAGCATCTCGACATAGGCCAGCAGGTGATGGCCGAAGGTGACAGGCTGGGCCGACTGCAGATGGGTGAAACCCGGCATCACGGCCCCGGCAAAGAGCGCCGCCTTCTCGGCGAGGGCCAGTTGCACGTCGGCGATCTGAAGGTCGATCTGGTCGACCGTGTCGCGCACCCACAGGCGCATGTCGGTGGCCACCTGGTCATTGCGCGATCGGGCCGTGTGCAGCCGGCCGGCGGCGGGGCCGATCAACTCGCGCAGGCGGCTCTCGATGTTCATGTGGATGTCTTCGAGGGCACGCGAGAACGTGAAGCTGCCCGATTCGATTTCAGCCTCGATGGCCTTGAGTCCGCCGGTGATTGCCGCCACATCGTCTGCAGTCAGGATGCCGGTCTTGCCGAGCATGGCCGCATGCGCCAGCGAGCCCTGGATGTCCTGACGCCAGAGTTTCTGATCGAAGCCGATGGAGGCGTTGATTTCCTCCATGATCGCGTCAGGGCCTGTGGCGAAACGCCCACCCCACATCCGGTTGCTCATGTCGTTTCCTTCAGTTCTCAGCCTGCCTGCGATGCACCTGCCACGGCCGGGATGCTGACCATGCTGTCACGCATCTCCCGGCCGGCATGGCTTGCCCTTGGTCTGGTGCCCATGCTTGGCCTTGGCGGGCTATACCTGAGCACGCAAGCTGGCCGCAACCCGCATGGAGCGCAAGTCTGCGCCGTGTCGCCTGCCGTGCAGGCAGGCGTGGCGAAGGCTGCCATCGGCGAACTCGCAGCCTTCCAGCCGGCGGCAACACCGCGCCCGATGGCCGATCTCGCCTTCCTTGACACTGCCGGTGCCGGAACCAGCCTTGCGCAGATGCGCGGGCGCACGGTGCTGCTCAACCTGTGGGCGACATGGTGCGCGCCGTGCCGCAAGGAAATGCCGGCTCTCGATGCGCTTCAGGGCGAGTTCGGCGGGCCGGACTTCGAGGTCGTGGCCATCAACATCGACACGCGCAACCTGGAACGGCCACGCACCTGGCTGACCGAGAACGGCATCACCCGGCTGGCCTATTATGCCGACCCGGAGGCAAAGGTGTTTCAGGAGCTCAGGCGTGCCGGCCAGGCCATCGGCATGCCGACCACGCTGCTGATCGACGCCGCCGGCTGCCAGCTCGGCGTCCTGCACGGCCCGGCGGAATGGCACAGCGACGATGCGCGCCGGCTGATCAGGGCCGCACTGGGCCGCTGAACGCGGCTGCGGGAACTTGACGCCGCGCAATTGCGGCGACTCATGATTTGCGATTGTGTGGCGCTGTTCTGAAATGGACCCGTGCCATGCCCGTGATGCTGCAATCGACCCCGCTGATGGCCTTGCGGGCCGCCGCGATCGACACCGAGACCACGGGCCTCGACGTTCGCAAGGCGCGCCTGATCGAGATCGGTGTGCTCGCGATCGAGGGTGGCGAGATGCTGCCCGAGCCCCTTCTGGATCAGCTTGTTGACTGCGGCGAGCCTGTTCCGGCGGCATCGACGGCCGTCCACGGTATCCGCAGCGGTGATCTGGCCGGCAAGCCGGCCTTTCCTGCGGTCCATGCCGATATTGTTTCCGCCCTCAGGGACCGGGTTCTGATCGGCCATACGGTCGGGTTCGATCTGGCCCTGCTGCGCCGTGAGTGTGAACGGGCCGGTCTTGCGCCGCTCTCCGCACCGGCCCTCGATGTGCGCGTGCTGGCGCAGCTCGTGTCGAGCCAGCTCTCGTCATATTCGCTCGAAGGCCTCGCGGCCTGGCTGGGTGTGGAGGCCGGGCGGCGTCACCGGGCGCTGGGCGATGCCGAGACCGCCGGGTTGATCTTCCTCGCGCTGGTGCCACGCTTGCGCGAGGTCGGCATCCGGACGCTCGCTGAGGCGACGGCGCGCTGCAAGATGGTGACCGATGCCATGGCCGGCGGCCAGCCGGTCGAATGGGACATCTCTGCAACCAGTCAAACGGCGGCTGGTCATGCCGGCGCGTCCGATGCCAGTCTGGCCCGGCTCGACCACTATCCCTACCGCCACCGGGTCAGCGAGGTGATGAACCGCGAGCCGGTGCTGCTGCCCGGCGAGACCTTGCTTGGTGCAGCCTTGAAGCTGATTGCGGAGCGAAAGCTCAGCTCCGTGCTGGTCGGCGAGAGCTTGGCGGATGCGGCACAGGTGGGCATCGTCACCGAACGCGACATCATGCGCATCCTGGCAGAGCGCGGTGCGGAGGCGTTCGCGCTGCCGATCGGCAGCTTTGCCAGCCGGCCTCTCGCCAGCGTGCCCGAAGATGCGCTGATCTACCGGGCCATAGGGCGCATGGCCAACCGCAACATCCGCCATCTGGCGGCGGTGGGTGCGGACGATACCGTGGTCGGGGTGGTGACGACGCGCGATCTGCTCAAGCTGCGCGCCAGCTCTGCGATCGCGCTGGGGGATGATCTCGATGCCGCCCGCTCTGTGGCCGAACTGGCCCGGGCCTGGGCCAAACTGCCGGCTATGGCACGGGCGCTGCGGCTGGAGGGCGTGCCGGCCCGCGCCATCGCCAGCGTCATTGCCCGCGAAGTGGGGGCGCTGACACGCCGGGCTGCGCAGATGGCGGAGGCCGAACTGGCAGCCGGCCCGATGGGGCCCGCGCCCTGTGACTACGCCATCGTGGTGCTGGGTTCGGCCGGGCGCGGCGAAAGCTTGCTCGCCATGGACCAGGACAATGCAGTGATCTTTGCCGAGGGTGAACCCGGCGGGGCCGAAGACCAGTGGTTTGCAGCCCATGGCAAGCGGATGTGCGCCATCCTGCACGAGGTCGGTGTGCCCTTGTGCAAGGGTGGCGTGATGGCCAGCGAGCCTGCCTTTCGCGGCTCGCTGGCGGAATGGCGCGCCCGGATCGGGCGCTGGCTGACGCGGGCCACGCCGGAGGACCTGCTGGCGGTCGATATCTTCTTTGATTTCCGGGCCGTGCATGGCCGCCGGGCGCTGGCGCACCAGCTGTGGCTTGATGCCTGGGCGGCGGCGCGCGGCGAGATCGCTTTCCTCAAGCTGCTGGCGCAGTCAGCCGGCGAAGGCGGCTCGCACCTGACCATGCTGGGGCGCGTGCGCACCGATGAGGATGGCCGCATCGACATCAAGGGCAGCGTGCTGAAGGGCGTCGTCACCACCGCCCGCATCCTTGCGCTGCGCCATGGCATCACCACCCATGCCACGGCGGCGCGGCTGTCGGGCCTGATCGAGCGGGCCCATGGCGGCACCGCTGATCTGGCTGGCTTCGACGAGGACCATCAACTGGCGCTCGATCTCGTGCTCGAACAACAGTTGCTGGACATCGCGGAAGGCAAGCCGCCGGGCAACAAGGTCACTGCGCGCAGCCTGTCGGCGCGGCAGACACAGGCATTGAAGGCTGCGCTGGCCCGTCAGGGCAGCATCGCGGACCTGCTGCGCGCCGAACTGGTCGACTGATCAGCGGCCGGGCGCGCGGGAGACGCGCCAGGTCAGGAAGGGCGGCGCGGTGCGGGCATCGTTGGCCGAGAGCCGCCGGGTGCCGCCATCGGGCTGGATCTCGTCGAGGTTGACGAAGCCCATCAGGTGCAGCGCGGCAGCGGCATCGCGCGCGGCAAAAGCGCGTGGCACAATTTCGAGGGAACCGGCCGATCCGACCGCATCAAGCAGGGCGGCGGTCTCGGCCTGCCGCGTGGCGGCACGACGCGGAAACGGCACAACGGACGCAAACGACGCAACAACATCAGACATGACACACCACCCCGGCACAGGCGGGGCCGAATCAGCCGGCTCCGCTGGGCAGACCTTCGGGGTGTCATGGTTTCTCGGGTTCTAACCTGAGCCTTCGCGGAGTGTGCCGGAACGGGCCACCTCAGCGGGCAACGGCGTGGATGGTCTCAGAACAGTTTGGGCAGGAGCCGGCCGGTGCGCTCCATGTAGGCCTGATATTCCGCCCCAAAGCCCGCCAGCATCAGCGCTTCCTCGTGGCGGACACGCAGCAGGTAGAGCGTGCCGAAGCCGGCAATGCCGGCCAGCCCGGCGATCCAGTTCGGCAGCAACAGGGCCTGTGCCAGCGCCATCAGCCAGAAGGCCGTGTACATCGGGTGCCGGATGCGGCTGTAGATGCCGCTGGTGATCAGCTTGTGGTCATCCTTCAATTGCAGGCTGACCGACCAGTTGCGGCCAAGCGCCTTGTGCGTCAGCCGGAACATCACCAGCGCCGCCACCGCCAGCAGCGCTCCGAGCGCGCACAGCATAGGCTGGAAGGCATAGTCGGCGAAGGCCGGAAAGCCTGTCGCGACGTAGATGCCCGGCACGATGCCGAGCCCGGAGAGCGAGATCGCCAGCCGGATGCGTTCGGGCCATTGCATCTCGTCACGCACGATCTGCGCCCGCTTCGCCTTGCGCTCGAACGGAATGCGCAGCACGAACCAGCTGACGACAAGCACGGTCCAGATGATCTTGGCGATGATGATGCTCACTGGTCTGACCCATCCTTGGCGCTGGTGCTGCCGCTCCGGTCCTGCCCGGCGAGCAAAACCGAGGGATCAGATAGGGTGAGTTCGCCGCCAGGTCCAATCCATCCTTGCGCACCATCTTTCGAGGTGGCGAGGGCAACCGGGCTGAACGGGCCGCAGATGGTCATCAGGTAATCGAACGGTGCGCGCAGGTCGTTGCCGGAAATGAACTGGCAATGCAGTCGGAAGAAATCGAGCTTGATGGTGCGGTAGTAGGCCGGCTTCAGCATGCGGCTGAAGCGCACCTGCCGCACCCGCGGGGACGGACCTTCGAGCCCCAGCACCCTCACCGGATCGCTCTTGTAGAAATTCATGACATCGCTGAGCGATTGATATTCGGTCCAGTCGATCCGGCCTGATGCGACGAGCCGTTGCAGCCGCGCCTTCAGGCCAGTGGCCTTGCCGTGCAGAGCGATCTTGAGCAGCGATGAGCCGAGGGCGAGGTAGCCGAAGCGGCGCTTCCCGGAGATGTGCGGGGTGGCCAGCGCCTGATCGAGCAGTTCCGCGGCCAACAGTGCGCCTAGGCTGTGCCCGACCACGAGGCAATCGACATCGGCCGGTGTGGCCGCCAGATCTGCACCTGCAGCCTTGAGGCGGGCGGCGATCACCGGATCGGTGGCACGGACGATCTCGCTGGCGAAGATCCAGTCGTCGAGCAGGTGGCCGATCACCGTGTGCGAGGCCAGCCAGACGACAAGGCCGAGTCCGGCCACCAGCCCTGCGAGCCAGCCCAGCGGCTGTGGAACACCGACCAGTGGCAGGATCCAGCCGGCCACCAGCACGCTGCCAGCGAGTGCCAGAGCCATCGCGAGGTAGGGGAAAAGGAAAAAGCCGGCATAGCGCCAGGCCACCGAAAGATAGCGCCCGAGCGCGCCATGACGCAGGAAATCGAAGAACGCGGCCCAGCCGGCGGTCAGCCGCGCCGTGACGGAGCCCGCGCGGTGTGCGGCGATGACATCGTCCCAGCGCACCAGTTCGTGCCGCGTGGTGACCTGCCATCCGGGACCCGCCACATCCACGGTCCAGCTCGCGCTGGTCTCGGTCTCGGCATAGTCGCTGGTCGAAGCCGTCAGGTTCCAGCAGGTGGCGAAACGGGCCAATTCACGGTTGAAGCGGGCGAAGAAGACCGGGGCCGGCATGGGATCGTAGCCGCCGAGATGCAGCACGCGTCGGTTGATGGTGACGGATGGCATGGCGTGGTCTACAGCGGTCGGGTTATGCATGACGAAGAACTGTTATCATGCAGCCTTGCCAGCGCGCCAGAAGGCTGCCGGTTGTCCCCCGATTTCCCCATGCTGCCCACGCTGATCACGATGCACCTGCTTTCCCGACGCCCGCGCCGCTTGGCCGTTGCTGCCTTTTCAGGATTGCGGCTTGCCGCGACATGCGCCTTTGCCTTCATCGCGATGCCGGCGAGGGGCGAGGCGCAGGCCGACACGCAGGTTGCGGAAACCTGCCTCAAGGCCTCGGCCGGGCTGGCGCTCGGTGCCGCGCTGCCGAAGCTCAAGGCGCGGCTTTCTGCCGGGTTGCCAGCTCTGATCGTGGCCATCGGCTCGTCCTCGACGCGCGGCGTGGGGGCATCGAGCTGGGCGGCGACCTATCCCGAGGTGATGCAGCGCGAATTGCAGCGGCTGCGTGGCAGGGCGCGCATCGAGATCGCCAACCTTGGTAGCAACGGCGAGACGATTTCCGGGCAGATCGCGCGTATGGAGCGCGACGCGCTGGCGCTGCGGCCGGCTCTGGTGATCTGGCAACTGGGCTCCAACGATGTCGTCTGGCCATGGGGAGGCATCGGCCCCGGCACGGAGGCCGAGGTGGTGGCCACCATCGCCAAAATCAGGGCCTCGGGCGCGGATGTGATCCTGATGGATCTTCAGAATGCACCGCTGGTGGCGGGTGCGCGGCTGCGGCCGGCCATGCTGGAGCTGACGGCACGGGCGGCGCGCGCCGGCGGAGCGGGGCACTTCCAGCGATTCAGGCTACTTGAACGCACGGTTGGCGCAGGCGTGCCGCTGAGCGCGCTGACCTCATGGGACCAGCTGCACAACACGGACGCGGCCTATGATTGCACGGGCCGGGCCATCGCGCGCGCCATCCATGCGGCGGCGCGCTGAGGCTTTTCCCGCGCCGCGCCGTCAGCTGGCCGACTGCTTCACCGGCAGGCCCTTGTCGGCGAACAGCTGTGCCAGTTCACCCGACTGGAACATCTCGCGGGTGATGTCGCAGCCGCCAATGAACTCGCCCTTGACGTAGAGCTGGGGGATGGTCGGCCAGTTGGAATAGCTCTTGATGCCGTCGCGGATGGCCATGTCGTCGAGCACGTTGATGCCCTTGTAGGGCACACCAAGGTAGTTGAGGATCTGGACGACCTGCCCGGAGAAGCCGCACATCGGGAACTGCGGCGTTCCCTTCATGAACAGCAGCACGTCATTGGCCTTCACTTCGGCGTCGATGGTGGCGTTGATGTCGGTCATGAAACTCTCCTCGGCGCAGACGCAGGGCCCACAAATGATGACCTAAGATTGGGGAACAATCGTCGTCAGCGCAAGGGCGTGCAGCACGCCGCCCATGTTCCCCTTCAGCGCATCATAGACCAACTGATGCTGGCGGACCCGCGGCATGCCCCGGAAGGTCGCGGAGGTGACCGTCGCGGCATAGTGGTCGCCGTCACCGGCCAGATCCTTGATCTCGACGATGGCGTCGGGGATTGCCTCCTTGATCATGCGCTCGATGTCTGCGGCCGCCATGGGCATGGTCGTTCATCCCTCAATCGTCATGGTCGGGCTTGACCCGACCATCCACGTCTTTCTGTCCATCCGATCAAACCTGCGACGTGGCTGATCGGGTCAAGCCCGACCATGACATCGTTGGTTTCAGTGACCACCCATGAAGGCCGGAAACCAGCCTTCGTGGGCGCGGCTCAGCGCATCCACTGATATTGGCGCATCCGTGCCGAGCGTCAACGCATTGCCGCCGACATGGCCGATGATGGTTGCGGGTACGCCGGCCTTTCGCGCATCATCCAGCAGCGATGCTGCTTCCGCCGGCGCGCAGGTGATGACGTAGCGGGCCTGATCCTCGCCGAAGAGCGCGCCATGGACTGGGCCGGGCGGCAGCGTGGTGATGGTGGCGCCGCGCTTGCCGGCCATGGCCATCTCGGCCAGAGCCAGCGCAAGGCCGCCATCGGAGCAATCGTGCACCGCGCTGAACCTGCCGGCACGGATAAGGCCGCGCACCAGATCGCCATTGCGGCGCTCGGTGGCGAAATCGACCGGTGGAGGCGCGCCCTCGGCCCGGCCACAGACATCGCGCAGGTAGATCGACTGGCCGAGCCAGCCTGTCGTTTCGCCGATGAGGATGATGGCGTCGCCATCGGCCTTGAAGGCGACGGTGGCATGCCGGGTCACGTCCGGCAGCAGGCCGACGCCGCCAATGGTCGGTGTCGGCAGGATGCCCTGACCGTTGGTCTCGTTGTAGAGCGAGACATTGCCGGACACGACCGGGAAATCGAGGGCGCGGCAGGCATCGCCGATGCCCTGGATGCAGCCGACGAGCTGGCCCATGGCGTGCGGACGCTCGGGATTGCCGAAATTCAGGTTGTCGGTGATGGCGAGCGGTGTCGCGCCGACGGCGGTCAGGTTGCGCCAGGCTTCGGCCACGGCCTGCCTGCCGCCCTCGACCGGGTCAGCCTCGCAATAACGCGGCGAGACATCGCAGGTCATGGCGAGGCCCTTGGGACCATCCTCGATGCGGATAACGCCGGCATCGCCGCCGGGCGTGACCACGGAGTTGCCGAGGATCAGGGTGTCATACTGCTCATAGACCCAGCGCTTCGAACACTGGTCCGGTGAACCGACCAGCTTCAGCAGCGCCTCGCCGTTGGACAGGGGCGGCGTGATCGCGCTGGCGGCGATCACCGGCAGCTTCGGCGACGGCACCCAGGGCCGGTCATATTCGGGAGCCTCGTCGCCGAGTTCCTTGATCGGCATGTCGGCCATGACCTCGCCCTGATGGCGGATCACGAAGCGGAGCGTATCGGTTGTGTGGCCGACCACAGCGAAGTCGAGACCCCACTTGGCGAAGATGGCCTCTGCCTCGGCTTCCTTGCCGGGCGTGAGCACCATCAGCATGCGCTCCTGGCTCTCCGACAGCATCATTTCGTAGGCGCTCATGCGCTCTTCGCGGCACGGCACCTTGTCGAGATCCAAGTCGACACCGAGGTCGCCCTTTGCGCCCATCTCCACGGCCGAGCAGGTCAGCCCCGCCGCGCCCATGTCCTGGATGGCGTCGACGCAGCCCTTGGCCATGATTTCGAGGCAGGCTTCCAGCAGCAGCTTCTCGGCAAATGGATCGCCGACCTGAACGGTCGGCCGCTTCTCGTCAGACTTGTCGTCAAACTCTGCTGACGCCATGGTTGCGCCGTGGATGCCATCGCGCCCGGTCTTGGAGCCGAGATAGACGATGGCCTTGCCCACGCCCGTTGCCTTGGCGAGGAAGATCGCATCCGTCCGGGCGATGCCGACAGCCATGGCATTGACGAGAATGTTGCCGTTATAGCGGGCATCGAAACCGAGCGAGCCGCCGACGGTCGGCACGCCGAACGAGTTGCCATAGCCGCCGATGCCGGCGACGACACCGGCCACAAGCTGGCGCGTGCGCGGATGGTCCGGCGCGCCGAAGCGCAGGGCGTTGAGCACGGCGATGGGCCGCGCACCCATGGTGAAGACATCGCGCAAGATGCCGCCCACCCCGGTCGTCGCGCCCTGATAGGGCTCGATGAAGGACGGGTGGTTGTGGCTTTCCATCTTGAAGACGATGGCCAGGCCGTCGCCGATGTCGATCACGCCGGCATTCTCACCGGGGCCCTGCAACACCCATGGCGCGGTAACGGGGAGGGTCTTGAGGTGCTTCTTCGAGGATTTGTAGGAGCAGTGCTCGTTCCACATGGCCGAGACGATGCCCAGTTCGGTGATCGTCGGCTCGCGGCCCATGAGCTTGAGGAAGCGCTGGTATTCGTCCGGTTTCAGCCCGTGCTCTTTCACCAGCTCCGGCGTGATCTGGATGTTGTTGGCGATCACCGCGTCGTCCCTTGCTTGCCCTGCAACCGCGCTAGCCGCTCCCGTGAAGGAGGATCTGCACCCGCTGCCATGTCGCTGTCCCGGATCGGGACGGCTGTTCCGTTTCGGGGCAATAGCCTGCCCATTCTTGCGATACAATCACCGAAAGCTAATCATTCTGGAACAAAGCGCTTGGCACGCCGCATGCCAACGGGGATTAATGAACAAGATCGTTCGTCCGTTTGGGAACCTGATATGAGAACTTTCAGCACCTTGAGGCGATTTCGGCGTGACGAACGCGGCACGGTGGGCCTGATCTTCGGGCTGTCGATCATCCCCATGATGGGGATCACAGGCGTTGCGGTGGATTACGCGCGCGCAGCGTCGGTGCGGGCCGAACTCCAGATGGCAGCTGATGCGACGGCCCTGGCGCTGGCCAAGGATGCGACCAAGCTCGACGCCGCGCAGGCCTACATCCGGGCGCAGGCGGTGTTCGACGGCAACTACGGCAAGCGTTTTGAATCGGAACTGACGTCGCTGACGGTGACGCGCGAGACCGACCGCTTCAAGGTCGAGGCCAAGGCCCACGTCAAGTATTCGCTGCTGCCGCTTCTCGGGCTGAACGGCACCGATGTGGCGGTGTCGTCGACTTCCGGCTGGGGCGTCAACAAGATCGAGATCGCGCTCGTGCTCGACAACACCGGCTCGATGGGCTGGAGCAACAAGATGTCGGAGCTGAAGAAGGCGCTGTGCGGCAACACGACCTGTTCAAGCACCACGCCGACATCCGGTTTCGTGCGCCAGATGCAGGACGCCTCGCTCATCGCCGACCAGATCCGCGTGGCCCTGGTGCCGTTCGACACCACCGTGCGCGTGCCAGCCTCCGTGCAGGCGAGCGTCGTGGCTGCGCCGGCCACGCCGGGGACCGTCAGCTACAGCGGCGCAGGCTATTGTGGCACGGCACCCATCACAGCGCAGCGGGTGTCATGGTTCCGCTTCGCTGACCGCGACAAGGACACGATTTCCAGCGGATGGAACGCCGGGGTCTGGGTCGGGTCGGGCTGCGGTACCGGCCGCATCACCAAGGCCACCTGGCAGGGCTGCCTGTGGGACCGCGACCAGACCGGCAACCGCGATGCCACCGCCGTCGGTGTCACGCCCACCAGCATCGAGACGCTGTATCCGGCGGTGACCTGCCGCTCCAACGATCTGGCCCGCATGGCCTCGCTCATGGACGTCAATGCGAACGGCCCGCAGCTGATCACGGCGCTGGCGGCGATGAAGCCATCCGGCAACACCAACCTGACCATCGGCGTCAGCTGGGGCATGAACATGCTGATGCCCGGCCAGCCGATGAGCAACGCCATCCCGGATGAGCCCAATCTTAACCGGTTCATGATCCTGCTCACCGATGGCGACAACACTGAGAACCGCGCGAACGGCTCGGCGGCCGCGATCAATGCGCGGGCGAGCCTCGCCTGCACCAATGCCAAGGCGCAGGGCATCACGATCTATTCGATCCGCGTGATCGAGGGTAACAAGAGCCTGCTCCAGGATTGCTCCTCGGGACCGGGCTACTACTACGAGGTGGCAAGCGCCGCGCAGATCGACGATGTCTTCAAGACCATCGCAGGCCGGATCGGCTCGATCAGGCTGACGAACTGAGCGGGCCGGGGCGGCCGTCAGGCCAGAAGCCCGGCCATGGCCGTGCGGATGGCATCGGGAATCGGCACGGGCCGCTGGCTGGCCCGGTCCACGTAGACATGGGTGAAATGGCCTTGCGCGATGGCGAGGTCGCCATGCTCCCTGAACACGCCGATCCGGTATCGCACCGATGAGCAGCCGAGCCGGTCGATGGCGATGCCGATGCTGACCGGTTCGGGAAAGGCGACGCTTTCGGCGTAGCTGCAGCCTGTTTCCACCACCAGTCCGATGATGCTGCTGGCGGCGGGGTCGAGCAGGCCCCGGTCGATGAGCCAACCATTCACGGCGGTGTCGAACCAGCCATAGTAAACCACGTTGTTGACATGCCCGAAGACGTCGTTGTCCTGCCAGCGGGTCTGGATGGTGGTGAAGTGGCGCAGGTCGGCGCGGGTCAGCCTGGCTGGTTTCACCACGCGGCCTCGTAGATCGCCAGTGCATCGGTCAGCGTCAGCGGGCGCGGGTTGTTCACCAGAAGCCGCGTCTGTTTCATCGCATCCTCGCCAAGGCGCGGGATTGCATCGTGCGGAATGCCGACATCGCGCAGGCGACCGGGCAGGCCAAGCCGCACCGAGAGCGCACGGAATGCCCCGGCCAAGCCGTTGTCCGGCGCATGGCCGGGGAAGATGATCGGGGCCAGTTCGGCATAGGCCGCAGCGGCTGCGGGCGCATTGAAGGCCAGCACGTGTGGCAGAACCAGCGCGTTCGAAAGGCCATGTGGCACGTGGAAGATGCCGCCGACCGGATAGGCCAGTGCGTGCACCGCCGCCACCGGCGAATTGGCGAAGGCCTGGCCGGCCAGCATCGAGCCCAGCAGCATCGCTCCGCGTGCTGCCTGATCGGCCCCACGCGAGACGGCGCGCTCGATGTTGCTGCCCAGCAGGGCGAGCGCCTCCCTGGCGAGGGTGCGGGAGACGGGGTTGTTGTTGGCCGAAGCCGAGGTGAAGGCCTCGATGGCATGGACCATCGCATCGACGCCGGTGGCCGCCGTGACATGGGCAGGCAGGCCAAGCGTCAGATCGGGATCGAGGATGGCCAGGTCCGGCAGCAGGATGGGCGAGACCACGCCCTTCTTTTCGGCCTCGCCAGTGGTCACGATGGCGATCGGCGTGACTTCCGACCCTGTACCGGCGGTGGTCGGCACCAGCACCAGTGGCAGGCGGGGGCCTTTGGCATTGCCGACCCCGTAAGCCGATCCCAGATCCTCGCCCGAACGGGCCAGCAGGGCGACGAGCTTGGCCACATCCATCGGCGAGCCGCCGCCAAAGCCGATGACGCCTGTGACGCCGGCCTGACGCGCCGCTTCGGCAGCCGCCAGCACGCAGTGTTCCGGGGGATCGGCGGCCACATCGGTGAAAAGGCTGGCCTCGATGCCGGCCGCAGCGAGGCTGGACAGCGCGCCGGCCAGCAGCCCCGCCTTGAGCAGGCCGGCATCGCTGACCAGCAGCACGCGCCGGCCCACCAGCGGCAGCGCTGCCTCGCCCAGACGCGCGGCACTGCCGGCACCGAAGATCACGGATGGCGTGGTGTTGAAGCGGAAGGGTTGCATGACGGCTTTGTCGGCAATCCGGCGGCAAAGATCAATCGGGTCTGCCGTCCGTTGGGTGCATCCGTGTCTCGTGGCCGGCGGTTCGATCATGCTCGATTGCGCCGGGGCTCCCATCTCGCACTTGCACATTCGGCCAGATGGACCATATCCGGCCCATGACCTCCATTCGCTACCCGTTCGACAAGCTCGCCTATTCCGTCGTCCCGATCGTGCTGTGCTCCGTTCTCGGCAATGCCGCGACGCAGCCCAGCATTCCGGGCTGGTATGCCGGGTTGATGAAGCCGGCCTTCAATCCGCCGAACTGGCTGTTCCCGATTGCGTGGACCTTGCTGTTCTCGCTGATGGCCTATGCGGTGTTCCGGATCTGGAAATGGCCGGCAACGACACCGGGTCGCAACCGCGCGCTCGTAGCCTTTTATGTGCAACTGGCGCTGAACTGCTCGTGGTCCTTCGCCTTCTTCTGGGCGCAGTCACCGCTGCTCGGGCTGGTGGTGATCGTGCCGTTCCTGGTGATGATCATTGTCACCATCCGCGCCTTCAACGTGGTGGACCCGTTTGCCTCGTGGCTGCTCTGGCCCTATGCGGCCTGGGTCTCGTTCGCGACCTTGCTGAATGTCTCGATCTGGGCGCTGAACCGCTAGGACGCCGCTCAGGCCAATCGTGGCTCAGCCTTTCCGGGTCTGCTCCAGCACGCGCGCCACGGTGCTGCGAAGTTCGGCCAGTCCGAACGGCTTGGTCAACACGTCAACGACAATGTTTTCGAGGCTTTTCGCCCGTTCGCGCTGTTCGGCATAGCCGGTCATCAGCAGGATCACGAGATCGGGGAAATCGCGCTTGGCCGCCAGCGCCATGGCGATGCCGTCCATCAGCGGCATGCGGATGTCGCTGAGCACGAGGTCGAAGCTGCCCTCTCTGGCCGTGATCACGTCAAGCGCTTCGGCGCCATCACCGGCCATCTCGACCGTGTGGGAATCGAGGGCCAGCCCGCGCGCGATCAGCGACCGGACCGCCTCCTCATCATCCACAACCAGAATGCGGGCCATGCGCTGTTGTCTCAGATGCCGTCGAAGCCAGGCTGGTCATCGGTTTCGATGACGCCGACGAAGGGCAGTTGCCGATAGGAATGGGCCACGTCCATGCCATAACCCACGACGAAGTAGTCCGGGCAGACAAAACCGACAAAATCGGGCGTAATGGCGACGGCGCGCTTGCCGGGCTTTTCCAGAAGCACGGCGCTCATCACCTTTCTGGCACCGCGCGCGGCGAGCAGGTCCTTGGCGAAGGTCAGTGTGCGGCCCGATTCCAGGATGTCATCGACCAGAAGCACATCGCGCCCCGCCACCTCGCTCTGCACGTCGCGCAGAATCTCGACCTGGCCGGACGAGACGGTGGCCTCGCGATAGGATGACAGGTGCACGAATTCGACCTGCGGGCTCAGGCCGGCCTTGTGCATGGCCCTGATCAGGTCGGCAGCGAACATGAAGCTGCCCTTGAGCACGGCGACAACCAGCAGGTCGACGGGTTTGGTCGCAGCGACAGCTTCGGCGATCTCGCGGTTGCGGCCGGCAATGGCAGCTTCGTCATACAGCACGCGGATGCGGCGATTGTTGGCCATGTCTGGCTCCGGATGGGTCTGGCACCGCAGGCAAGCGGCGCGTGGTCTCAGGTTCTGGCGCGTGCGGCGACAGCTGGATCCGCGAAACGGACCTCGATGTGCCGACCTGCCTCTGGGGGTGTCGCAAGCCTTGTGCGGAAATGCAATGCTTCACCGGGTTTGAGGTTGGCGCGCGGAGGCTCCGTCGTCCACGAGTAGAGCGTGCTGCCATCGGCAGCGCTGACCCTGACCTCGATCAGTGGCACGGGCACCGTGCGGCGGTCGACGCTGATGACCTGCCCTTCGACCACAAGGAAGCGCTGGTCGCCCTCGCGGTGCAGGGTCGAGCGGATCTCGGCGAAGTCGAGGCCGTTGATGTTGACCTCCAGTCCGAGCTTGGCGAACAGCGTGGCGGACGACGGTGCGAGCCGGACCACGGCGTCGCGCTGCACGATCAGGGCCGCAAGGATGAGCGCGCTGGCGATGCCGATGGCGGCAGGTCCCTTGAGCAGGTGACCGATCCCGCCTCCGGCATTGGCGGACCCCTTGGCGGCACCGCGCCGTTTTTGTTGGGTTGACGGATGGGGCTTCTTGCCCGCCCGCGCCCCTGTTGCTGGACGGCGGTCCCTGCGGCCGGGCAGCAGCCGGGCTATCCAGCCGCGCCAGCCGGGTTTGCTGTCCGTCTTGTCGATGCTTCCATCTTCGGGCGGCACGTCGGAAAGAGCGGGATTGCTGGCCTCGGCCGCTTCCGCCGCGCTCCTGGCTGCGGCAAGTTCCTGCTCGAACAGGGCGTCCAGAGCATCCTGCTCGGCGCTGCTGCCTTCCGAGGCACTTTCGGATGGCGTGGTGATTGCCGGCTCAGGCACAGGTTCGGGTTCGGGCTCAGGTTCGAGGCCTGCCTCGGCCAGCCAAGCTGCCGCCAGATCATCATCCGCGCTCGGCTTCTTGACCCGGGCGGGCGCTGCAACCGGCGTAGGAGGAGGGGCCGGCACTGCGGCTGGTGCCGGCACCATGTCGCCGGCCTCGGCGGCAGCCGAGGCGTCATCGGTGCCGGCCTCCGGCAATCTGGCGAAGAAGTCCGAGCGGCAACTGGCGCAGCGCACCATCCGGCCCTCGGGGCCGATCTTGTCGTCATCAATGCTGTATCTGCTTGCGCAGGTCGGGCAGACAATGAGCATGGCGAATCAGTGTGACAATCCGGCGAGGTCCAGAAAAGGATTGTCGTCAGTTGGCCGTGTTCATGGTTAACGCTTGGTGAAGACGGGCAAGACCTCCGGGTCTGGAGAGGTGACAATGGTCCGGTTTGAAGGCGTCGGCCTTCGCTACGGGATGGGACCGGAGGTGCTGAGGGACATCACCTTCAGCGTCGAACCGCGTTCGTTCCAGTATCTCACCGGGCCGTCGGGAGCGGGCAAGACGACGCTGCTCAAGCTGATGCTGCTATCGCTGAAGCCGACGCGCGGGCTGGTCAATCTGTTCGGCCACGATGTCACGCGCCGGCAGAACGACGCCCTGAGCGCGGCGCGGCGGCGCATGGGCGTGGTGTTCCAGGATTTCCGCCTGCTCGACCATCTCACCGTCTACGAGAATGTCTCGCTGCCGATGAAGGTGAAGGGGCGGGAGGAGGCAAGCTATCGCAGCGAGGTCATCGAGCTGCTGCGCTGGGTCGGGCTCGGCGAGCGCATGCACTCGATCCCGCCGGTGCTGTCTGGCGGCGAGAAGCAGCGTGCGGCGATCGCAAGAGCCCTGATCGTCAAGCCGGAGCTGCTGCTGGCCGATGAGCCGACCGGCAATGTCGATCCGACCCTGGCCCGCCGCCTGCTCAGGTTGTTCATGGAGCTCCAGCAATTGGGAACCGCAGTGGTCATCGCCACCCATGATCTTAACCTGATGGACCAGCACGATGCGCGCCGCCTCGTGCTGGCCAACGGCTATCTGCACGTGGACGGCTGAGCTGATGGCGCGTGGTCCAGTCTCGCTGATCAGCGCGGTGCGCGGCAGGCTGTCCGTCTGGCTCGCGCGGCGGCGTGAGACCCATGCCGTCGCTTCCGGAGAGGCCGGCGCAGCGCGGCGCGGCATGATGCCGGACATTCCCGGCCTGCCGGCTGGCCTCAAGCGCGATCAACCCCTGATCCCGGTGGATTCCGCAGCCAGCCGTGCGCTCGTGGCCGTGATCGCAATCCTGACCTTTCTGGCCGCACTGGCCGGCGGCGCGGCCCACATGGTGGCACGTGCTTCGGGCGACTGGCGCAGCGCTGTGTCGAACGAGATGACCATCCAGATCAAACCGGACGTGCGGCGCTCGATCGACGACGATCTGAAAAAGGCCGCCGACCTGTTCCGGGGTGCTGCGGGTGTGGAGGCGGTGCGCATCGTGCCCCGCGCCGAGTCGGACCGGCTGCTCGAGCCGTGGCTCGGCACCGGGCTTGCCCTCGCCGAACTGCCGGTGCCGCGTCTCGTGATCGTGACCATCGCGCGCGGCTCGCGGCCCGACAACGAAGCCTTGCGCCAGAGCCTCCGCCGCGAGGTGCCGGGTGCCAGCCTTGATGATCACCGGCTGTGGATCGGCCGGCTGTCGACCATGGCCAACACGCTTATCCTTGCCGGGGTGGTCGTGGTCATTCTGGTGACAGCGGCGGCGGGGCTGGCAGTGGCCTTTGCGACGCGCGGCGCGATGGCCGGCAGCCAGGATTCGGTCGAAGTGCTGCATCTGGTCGGTGCCGATGACAGTTTCATTGCGCGCGAGTTCCAGGGGCGGTTCCTCAAGCTCGGGCTGGAAGGCGGAGCCATTGGCGGCCTCGTCGCGCTGGTGGTCACGGCGGTGCTGGGCTGGATCAGCCTGAGCTGGAGTTCCGGGCCGGGCGCGGACCAGTTGCAGGCGCTGTTCGGCTCGTTCGAGATCGGCTGGGTCGGATACCTCATCGTGGTTCTGATCGCGGCGATGGTCGCCCTGATCGCGGGGCTGGTCTCGCGGCTCACCGTCCGTCGCCATCTGAAGGACATGGCCTGAGGCTGGCGCGGCCCATTGCGGTGCCTGTCTTGTGGAGAGTGGCCGTTCTTGTCGAAAGGGCCCTGTCTTGCCAATTGGGCCATCAGGTCTATCGTGCGGCTTTGCGTTGCCGTTTGTCCTGTCTCTTTGATGCCTCGATTGGACTGTATTTTCCAAGAATGTCGTTGATCCGCGGCCATGATATTGCTCCCGACGCACACGCGTCGGCCAAAACAGCGTTGCCGGCTGCCAGCCGCGGGCGACGGGTGCGTCAGGTTGCTGCTGTCGTGCTCGCGCTTGGTCTTGGTGCCACATTCTGGCTGGTCGCCGACTTCATCGGTTTCAGCCGCTCGATCGCCACGTTCGAACCGCGCAACCCGGAGCGCGCCGATGGCATCGTGGTGCTGACTGGCGGCTCGCAGCGCCTATCGGACGGGCTTGGCCTGCTCGCAGCAGGCCGTGGCCAGCGGCTGCTGATCAGCGGCGTTTACCAGAAGACCGGGCGGGACGAGATTGCCCGCAAGGCTGGCGATATTCGCCCCATGCTGGCGTGCTGCGTCGATCTTGGCAAAAGCGCCCGCAACACCATCGGCAATGCTATCGAGGCGCGGCGCTGGGCGCAGTCCAACGGCTTCAACTCGTTGCTGGTCGTGACATCGAATTATCACATGCCGCGCACCGTCGGCGAGTTCCAGCATGCCTTGCAGGGCATGCGGCTGATCGGCTACCCGGTGGTCAGCGACAGCGTCGACATCACACGGCTGTGGTCCGATGCCGGCGTCTTCCGGGTCGTGGGGGGCGAGTACCTCAAGTTCGTGGTCTCGCGGCTGCGCCAATTGGTCGAGAGCGACCCCGAGCATTCGCGCCTGCCGGTTCTGGTGGGCCGACAGAAACCGGTGGGTCATCTGCCGATCGAGCGGGCGGAAAGCCCTTGAGGCAGTCGCAAACGGGCACTGTCTTTGCCAGCAGCCTGGCCTGCACTTGCCGAATTCCGGCCTGCCGGGCTTGACGCCATGGCTGCCTGTCGTGTTTGACCGCTGGCATGCTTCAGCTCCGATCCCTGATCTTCAACGTCGTGTTCTATGCGAACATGATCACGTGGATGCTTGTTCTCGTCCCGACCTACCTGATGCCGCGCATGGTGTTCATGCGGGCGGCGCGGGCGTGGGCATGGTCGTCGCTGTGGCTGCTCAAGGTGATCTGCGGCACGCGCTTCGAACTGAGGGGGCGTGAAAACATCCCCGAGGGCGGCTTCCTGGTTGCCTGCAAGCACCAGTCGATGTGGGAGACCTTTGCGCTGTTCTGCGTGGTGGACGATCCGGCCTTCGTGCTGAAGAGCGAACTTCAATGGGTGCCGCTGTTCGGCTGGTACACATGGAAGGCACGCTCGATCCCGATCGACCGCAAGGGCGGGTCTTCGGCGCTGACGCGCATGAACGCGCGGGCCGGCGAGGAAATCCGCCATGGCCGGCAGGTCGTGATCTTCCCGGAAGGCACGCGCACGGCGCCGGGCGCCAAGCCTTCCTACAAGTACGGCATCGTCCACATGTACGACCAGATCGGCATCACCTGTGTGCCGATGGCGCTGAACTCGGGCGTGTTCTGGCCTCGGCGCAAGTTTCTGCGCCATCCCGGCACCATCGTGGTCGAGGTGCTGCCGTCGATCCCGCCGGGGCTGAGTCGCGAAGCGTTCTTTGCCACCATGACATCCGCCATCGAGGCCGCTTCCGACCGGCTGCTGGCAGAGGCACGCGCCAACTCGCAACGCTGACAGACGGCAGTTCGACCACGCCGTTGGTCGGTTGTTCGCTTGACGCAAGTGTCAAGTTGGATTGACGCATATCAATGACTACGTAGAGTTACATCTCTTGCTCGAATCCTGTTTCACGCGTAAAACTGTCAATTGGAGTGGCGGCACTGTGCGCGACACTTCACGAGGCACGCCGCATGAACGGGTTTCAAGGCAACAGCGAAACAGGAAGCGCACGGATGACCCGCTCGCGCGTGACGCTGCAAATGATTGCACGACAATTGGCCGTTTCGACCGCGACGGTGTCGCTGGCGTTGAGGGATAGCCCGCTGGTCGCCGACAACACCAAACGCAAGGTCAAGAAGACCGCCCGTGATCTCGGCTACACCTACAACCGCAGCGCCGCAGCCTTGCGGATGGCCCGCACCAACATCATCGCGGTGGCGCTCCACAATATTCTCAATCCATATTTCGCCGAGATCCTGTCGGCGGTGGAGCAGCGCGCCATCGAGAATGGCCGGACCGTGATGTTCGGCAGTTGCGCCGGCGACAGCGAGCGCCAGGAGCGGGTGCTGACCACCTTGCGCGAGTATCGCCCTGATGGCCTGCTGTTCTGCCCGACGGTCGGCACCGAGAGCGAGCATCTCGACCATCTCATCGCCTCGGGCATCCCTGTCGTACAGATTGTGCGCGAGATCGAGGATACCGGTTTTGACTTCGTCGGTGTCGACGACGAGCAGGCCGCGATGCTGGCGGTCAACCACCTCGTTTCCCTCGGCCACAAGCGCATCGCCATGCTCGGCGGCTCGGTCAGTGTCTCGACCGGGCGCGCCCGCCATGCCGGCTATTGCAAGGCGATGGTTGCGGCGGGGCTCACCCCTGACACGTCGCTGCATGTGCAGGGTGCTGAAACGCGCGAGGCTGGCATCAATGGTGCCCACTGGCTGCTTGAGCGCCGCGACAGGCCAACCGCGATCTACTGCTACAACGATCTGACCGCTTTGGGCGCCATGGTCGGGATGCGGCAACAGGGCATCGAACCTGGCCGCGATGTCTCGATCATCGGCTGCGACGACATTGCCGAGGCCGCCGCCTCTTTCCCAGGCCTGACGACGGTGCGCGGCAACCATGTCGAGATGGTTCACAAGGCTCTTGATGTGCTCAATGAGCGCATGAACGCGCCGACCATGCCGCCAAGGCGGCTCAGGGTTGCGCCAGCGCTGGTGGTGCGCGGGACGACGGCGCGTCTGGCCGCTTGACGCTGCCGCCCTTTGCCGGGAAAGGTGGCGCACGATTCACCACGCGCGCCACCGGGTTATCATGTCCAAGCCTGAAATTCTCGCTGTCGGCGGCATGATGCCCTATGTGGCCAGCCGGCTCGAAGCGGCTTTCACTGTCCACGCCCTGCCGAAGGACGAGGCCGGCTTTGCCGCGCTGTCCGGCGTGCGTGCCATCGCCATGGCTGGCTCCAAGGCGCGGCTCGATGCCGGGCTGATGGCGCGGCTGCCGGCGCTGGAGATCATTGCCAATTTCGGCGTCGGCTATGATTCCATCGATGCGGATGCCGCAGCGAGCCGCGGGATCATCGTCACCAACACGCCCGATGTGCTTACCGAGGAGGTGGCCGATCTCGCCCTCGGCCTGCTGCTTGGCACAATCCGGCAGTTGCCACAGGCCGACCGCTATCTCAGGGCTGGGCAATGGCTGCAAAAGCCCTATCCCTTCACCACCAGCCTGCGCACCCGCAGCGTCGGTATTGTCGGGCTCGGACGCATCGGCAAGGCGGTCGCCCGGCGTCTGGAGGCGTTTGGCGTTCCAATCTCCTATCATGGCCGCAGCCGGCAGGCGGATGTGCCCTATCGTTACTACCCGTCGCTGCTGGCCATGGCTGCAGATGTCGACACGCTGGTCAGCGTTGCGCCGGGCGGCGAACAGACGCGCCATCTCATCAATGCCGATGTGCTGAAGGCCCTTGGCCCTGAGGGCATTGTCGTCAATGTCGGGCGCGGTTCGGTGGTGGACGAGGCAGCGCTGATCGCTGCCCTGCGGGACAAGGTGATCCTGTCGGCCGGCCTTGATGTCTTCGAGGACGAGCCACGCGTGCCGGCCGAGTTGATCGGCATGGACCATGTCATGCTGCTTCCGCATGTCGGTTCGGCCTCGCACCACACGCGCGAAGGCATGGGCCAATTGCAGATCGATAACCTGATAAGCTGGTTTGCCGGCAAAGGCCCTCTCACACCGGTGGCGGAAACCCCATGGCCCCGACGCTGATCTCATCGACCCTGCGCATGGTCGGCCCGCTCGGGGCTTTGGTTGCGGCCGGGTTTGCCCTGCTGCCGGCAACCGCCAAGGCACAAGGCGCGCGCCCCGCGGCCGTGCCGCCTGCCGTGCAGCAACTCGCCGGAGCCTGGGAGTTGATCGGGCAGGGCGGAGCCCGCAAATGCCGGATCACCTTGCGCAATGTCGAGGTGAACGGCGGGCGCGCCCTGGGTTATCCAGCGACCTGCAGGCGCGGCCTGCCGATCCTGGGCAGGATTAGCGCCTGGACGGTGTCCGAGGATGGCCTGATCCGTCTCACTGATGCATCAGGTCAGCCGGTTCTGTCGTTCAGCGAGGACAGCGAGGCTTTCAGGCTGAAGGCATCCGCGGATGGCGCGGATTACCAGATCGATTCGCTCGGCAAGCCAAGGCGGTACGTGCAGCGCATCGCCAACGCGCCAGCTGCGCCGCGCATCGCCTTCGATCCGGCGAAGGCCCCGCCGCGCGAGAGCATTCCCGGCAGCTATGCCATGTTCCGCTATGGCGGGCAGGAGGTCTGCCGGATCGTGCTGGGCACCAATCCGGGGGCTGCCGACGGGCGCTTCCTGACCAGCTTCCCGACGCGGTGCCGCGACAAGGGCCTTCAGGTCTTCGATGCCGTTGCGTGGCGCTATACTGGTGGCAAGATCTACCTGATCGCGCGGCGCGGCCATGAGATGACATTGATCTCGACCGCCGAGAACGAGTGGCAGAAGGACCCGCCGGGCGGGTCCGAACTGACCTTGCGGCGACTGGCGAACTGAGCTTCGCCAGAGCCCTGGCGGCTTCAGGACACGAAGCTGCCGCCCAGTTCGTCGTCGATGTGCACCCGGATGATGTCGTCGAAACTGGTTTCTGACCGGAAGCCGAGAGCCAATGCCCGGGCTGGATCGAAATTGCGTGGCCAGCCGGCAACGATGCCCTGAATGACCGGGTCTGGCACGCGTCTGATGCGTGCGGTGACATTCTTGCCGGCGATGCGTTCCAGTGCCGCGATCTGCTCGGCCACCGTGCAGGACAGCCCCGGCATGCTGAGATTGCGACGAGGGCCGACAGCAGCCAGATCCATGGTCGCGGCGTGGATGAGGAAGTTCACTGCAGAGCGCGGGCTGGCATGCCAGTGGCGCACGTCGTCCGAGACCGGCAGCACGGCTTCAAGCCCGGCCAGAGGCTCACGGATGATGTTGGAAAAGAACCCGGATGCGGCCTTGTTGGGCTTGCCGGGGCGCACGCATACGGTGGGCAGGCGGATGCCGATGCCATCGAAGATGCCGCGGCGGCTGTAATCGGCGAGCAGCAACTCGCCGATGGCCTTCTGCGTGCCATAGCTGGTGAGCGGGGTCAGGTGGAACTCATCGCCGATCCGCTCATGGAAGGGGGCGCCGAAGACGGCAATCGAGGAGGTGAAGATGAGGCGCGGGCAATAGCCATCCGCGATCGCGCGGATGGCCTCGAACAGGTCGCGCGTGCCGTCGAGATTGATGCGGTAGCCCTTGTCGAAATCGGCCTCCGCCTCGCCCGAAACGATGGCCGCCAGATGCACGATGAGGTCGGGCCGCCCGGCCACCAGCTTGGCGGCCTCGCCGGCGGCTGACAGGTCGCTGGCCGACAGGCTGACGGTGAAGGCAGCCCCTGCGGGCGCGGCCGGCATGACCACATCATGCAAGGTGGCGTGCCGGATGGCCTTGCCACCGAGATGGCCATCGGCAGCCAGCCGCTCGAGAAACTTGCGGCCGACCATGCCGGCGGCTCCGAGAACAAGAATGTGCATGTCGTCAGACTTTCCGTGAATGGGTTGGAGCCGCGCGGTGCGCAGGATGGTCAGAGGGCAAAGCCGCCATCGACCATGTGGATGTGGCCTGTCGTGTAGCTGGCTTCGTCGGAGGCCAGATACACGGCCAGGGCTGCCACTTCCTCGGCTGTGCCGAGGCGGCCCATCGGCTGGCGGTCGACGAAGGCCTGGCGCACCTGTTCGATGTCCGTGCCGGTGCTGGCGGCAAGGCTGGCAATGCGCTGGTCCAGCGAAGGCGACTGGATGGTGCCGGGGCAGATCGCGTTGGCGCGCACGCCGCGCTTGATGAAATCCGCCGCGACAGCCTTGGTCAGGCCGATCACCGCCGCCTTGGTCATGCCATAGGCATAGCGGTTCGGGATGCCGCGGACCGAACTGGCACCGGAAGCAATATTGACGATCGAGCCGCCGCCGGCGGCCAGCATGCCCGGCAGGACGGCGCGGATCATGCGGTGCATCGAGGTGACGTTGAGGTCGAAGGAGAAATCCCAGTCGTCCTCGCTGCAATCGAGAATAGTGCCGTGATGCACAAAACCAGCCGCGTTGACGAGGATATCGACCTGGCCAAGCTTGGCGGCGAGGGCGCTCACGGCCCTGGACGACCGCACATCGAGCTTGCGCCGGGTTACGCGCGGAAGGTCAGCAAGCTTGGCGACGTCGAGGTCGGTGGCGATGACGCGCGCGCCTTCGCGGACAAAGGCTTCGGCAATGGCGCGGCCAATGCCCTGTCCTGCCGCTGTCACCAGCGCCGTCTTGTTCTTCAATCGTCCCGCCATTGCCAGCCTCCCATCCATGCGCCCGTGTCTTTGGCCGGGCTTTGACGCATCATGGCGCGGGTTGGCGCGGACGGCCAGAGCCTGCGATGCAGATCGTGCATGCAGCACCAGGCAATGTGGCGGACCGAAGGAGGGTTGGGAGAGGTCGCTAGCTGGCCAGCGCCGTCTGGGCGGCCTTCATCACGGCATTCATGAGATAGGGCCGGCGCAGGTTGTGGACCGCGTGCAGCAGCAGATCGATGTCGCGCGTGAAGAACGGCTTGCGCAGGAAGTGCGTCAGGCCAAGGTGCTTGAGCGACTGGCCGAGGCCACCGTCATTGGACGGCAGGATCGAGACCACAGTCGTTTCGGGATGCAGGTTCTGCATCTGGCAGGCTGCTTCCAGCCCGCTGATTCCATTGAGATTGGAATCCATCAGCACAAGATCGAAGGGCTTCATCCGTGCCAGCTTGATGGCGTAGCCGCCATTGTCAGTCTCGTGGATGTCCATCTTGAAGCGGCTGGCGCTGACCACCTTGCGCACCATGGCGCGGGTCTGGTCGCCCGCATCGGCGATCAGCACCCGGGTGGTCTGGTTCATTCTGGCAAAGTTGCCAAGAAGCAGCCCGATATCGTCGGGCATGAAGGGCTTCTTGAGAAATTCGTAGGCCATCAACTCGGTGCACAGCATGCCCCAGTTGGGCAGCACGACCGACGAGGTGAGGATCAGGAACGGCCGCTTGCCGTCGCGGCGGGCTTCCGTGATCACGTCCGGGCCAGACATCTGCGGCATGGTCACGTCCATGACCACGGCGTCAATCTGCTGGGCGCGCAGCAGCGCCAGAGCTTCGGGACCTGACTTGGCCTCATGAATACGGGCACCAGGCATGGTCTCCCGCACAGCCTGCATGACCATGGCGCGCGTTTCGGCGGACTGATCCGCGACCAGGACACCAAGCTCGCCGGGTTCGATTGCGTTGAAGGCAGGAGCCATGTGTCAAAGCCACTCTGAAACGGTTGGAGAATCTTTATGGCAATTCGGTTTCCGAGTGGTTAAGCGCTTGCCGGATTCAGGTATGGAGATTCCTGCAAGCTTGGGCGTGTCGTGCGGTTCAGGCGCGCGGATGGGCGCTCCGGTAGGCCGCCATCAGCCGGCTCGCGTCGATGCGTGTGTAGATCTGTGTGGTTGCCAGTGAGGCATGGCCAAGAAGATCCTGGATCGCCCTGAGATCGCCGCCGCGTCCGAGCAGGTGCGTCGCGAAGGAATGGCGCAGCGCATGGGGCGTGGCGCTGGCCGGCAGGCCAAGGGCGCCGCGCATGCGTTCCACCGCCAGCTGGATGATGCGCGGCGACAACGGGCCTCCGCGTGCGCCCACGAACAGCGGACCGTCCGGGGCCAGCTTCCATGGGCATTGCTCCAGATAGCTGGCAATAGCTGCGCTCACTGGCGCGATGACCGGCGATTCGCGGCGCTTGCCGCCCTTGCCGCGCACGATGATGCTGTCCTTTCCGGCCACCGGCGCATCGCGGCGCTGCAAGCCCAGCGCTTCGGAAATGCGCAGTCCGCAGCCATAGAGCAGCGCCAGGACGGCAGCGTCCCGGGCGAGAATCCACGGCGCGCGCTCCTCACCGTCGCGGGTTTCGGTGCTGGTCAGCGCACGGGCGGCGGGTGCCGCAATGGGGCGCGGCAAGGTGCGCGCAATGCGCGGGCCGCGCACGTTGACGATGGCCGATGCATTGGCGAGGCCGTTCTGTTCGAGATGGCGGGCAAACGACCGGAGGGAGGCGAGCTGGCGCATCAGCGTGCGGCTCTCGATGCCATCGCGCCGCCGTATGGCAAGGAAGGCGCGGATGTCGACCGGTTTGAGCGCGCCGAGCCCTGCCAGCGTCGGCTGCTCGCCGGCATGGCTGCGCAGGAAGGCGAGGAACTGCATCACGTCGCGCCGATAGGCTTCAAGCGTGTGCGGCGAGGCGCGGCGCTCGTGTTCGAGGTTGCCCAGCCAGGCTGCGAAGGCCGCTGCCAGAGGCGGGGCCAAGGGCTCTGGCAAGAGGGAAGGAGACGTCGGTGGGTTGGACATGGCGCGAGTGTGCCGTGGCGGGGTTAACGGATGTCAAACTGATTGGGGCCAGCCGACGAATCGATGCTATCTGCGCAGGCATGAGCGCCGTGCCTTCCAACCCCATGCCACAGCAGACTGCCGGCGAGGCTGCCATCGCCGATGTGCTGATTCCGGTCGCGGTCGACACGGCTTACTCGTATCGCGTGCCCACCGGCCTTGTCCTGGCACCGGGCGATGTGGTGCGCGTGCCTCTGGGAGCGCGTGAGGCAACGGGCGTGGTCTGGGGCCTCAGGGCAGGACGCGGCGACAATCTCAAGCCCGTGCTCAGCCGTGTTGATGCGGCACCGATGTCGGAGCGGATGCGTCAGCTCGTCGACTGGATGGCGTGGTACACGCTCAATCCGCGCGGCTCGGCCCTGTCTGTTGCCCTGCGTGCGCCAGAACCTGATGCACGGCCCGAGCGACTGCGGCTTGGCGTGCGCCTGGTCGGGCCTCCCCCGCAGCGCATGACGCCGGCGCGGGCCCGCGCCATCGCGGCGGCAGAAGGTGGGCTGCTCGTCGCGAAAAGCGCGCTCTGCGAGATGGCCTCCGTGTCCAGCGCCGTGATCGACGCGCTGGTCGATGAGGGCACCTTCCTGATCGAGCCTCTGCCGCAGGTCGAAGTGGCACCAAGGCCGGACCCGGCCTATCCGCACCCGCCGCTATCGGCGCTGCAGGCCAGCGCGGCGGCGGAGTTGGCGGGCATGGTGAAGGAGCGGACCTTCGCCATTGCCCTGCTCGAAGGCGTGACCGGTTCAGGCAAGACGGAGGTCTATTTCGAGGCTGTGGCGGAAGCAGTGGCTGCGGGCCGGCAATGCCTGATCCTGATGCCGGAAATCGCGCTGACGGCGCAGTTCACGGACCGCTTTGCGGCCCGTTTCGGCGTGCCGCCGGCGCTGTGGCATTCGGGCGTGGCCGGTCGCAAGCGCGAGCGGCTGCATGCGGCTGTGGCCAGCGGTGAGGCGCTGGTGGTGGCCGGTGCCCGATCTGCGCTGTTCCTGCCGTTTCGCGACCTCTCGCTGATCGTGGTCGATGAGGAACACGAGGCCGCCTACAAGCAGGAGGACGGCGCCTCCTATCATGCCCGCGACATGGCCGTGGTGCGGGCACGCTTCGAGCAGGCCGCAGTGGTTCTGGCCTCCGCCACGCCCTCGATCGAGAGCCGTGTCAATGCCGAGCGGGGCCGCTATCGGCATGTGCGACTCGAACAGCGCTTCGGCGGCCGGACGTTGCCGGACCTTTCGGCCGTCGATCTGACGCGGCAAGGCCCGGTGCGGGGGCGCTGGATCTCGCCGGTGCTGGAAGCGGCCGTGCGGCAGAACCTGGAGGCCGGCGAGCAGTCCTTGCTGTTCCTCAACCGGCGCGGCTATGCCCCGCTGACGCTGTGCAGGTCTTGCGGGCACCGCTTCCAGTGTCCCAACTGCTCGACCTGGCTGGTCGATCACCGGTTCAGGCGGGCGCTGGTCTGCCATCATTGTGGCCATGTCGAGCGGCGGCCCGATGCCTGCCCGAATTGCGGCGAAGCCGACAGCCTCGTGGCCTGCGGGCCGGGCGTCGAACGGCTGGCGGAAGAGGTGGCGACCACCTTTCCGGAGGCGCGCAGCATTGTCCTTTCCAGTGATTTTCCCGGCGGCACCGAGCGGCTGAAAGAGGAATTGCAGGCCGTGGCCGATGGCGCATTCCAGATCGTGATTGGCACGCAACTGGTTGCCAAGGGGCACAATTTTCCGGGCATGACGCTGGTGGGGGTGATCGATGCCGATATCGGGCTGGCGTCCGGCGATCCGCGCGCGGCGGAACGGACCTTCCAGGTGCTCCAGCAGGTGACGGGACGGGCCGGGCGCGGCGACAGGCCGGGCCGGGCGCTGCTGCAAAGCCACCAGCCGAGGCATCCGGTCATCCAGGCCCTGCTGTCGGGTGATCCGGAGCAGTTCTATCGCACCGAGATTGCCCAGCGCGAGGCGGCGGGCCTGCCGCCCTTCGGGCGTCTGGCCGCGCTGGTGGTGTCGGCGGCGGACAGGAGCGACGCTGAGCGCCATGCGCGCGATCTGGCCCGCTCGGCGGAGGCTCCGGCCGAGGTCATGGTGCTCGGGCCGGCGGAAGCCCCGATCGCGCTGCTGAGGGGGCGGCACCGGTTCCGGCTGCTGGTCAAGACGGACAGGGCCTTCGACCTGCAGGCCTATCTGCGCGACTGGCTGAAGCGTGCCCCGAAAGCCCGAGGCTCGGTGCGTGTGCAGGTCGATGTCGATCCGCAGAGCTTCTTCTGACGGCTGGCCGGGTGCCAGTCAGGCCGTGCCGGATGCTGCCTTGATGGCCTCGCGCAGCATGTCTTCCGTCACCTCGGCCATGGCGGCCTGAACCTTGTAGGCCCGCGTGCGCTGGCCGGGCACCATCACCAGCACCACGGTTTCCTGGCCGGGGCAGGAAGGGTCGGCGCAGAGGATTTCGTTGGCAGAGACCGTTGCATCTTCAGGCAGCTCCAGCACCGTGCGCGTGAGTTGCTTGATGCGGGCGAGCGTTTCGGGGTCTGCCTTCGGCTTGCCGAAACCGGCTTTCCAGATGCCGCCAAGCGCCATGGCAAAACCTCAGGTCGGCAGCGCGAGAAGGCCGGCGGCCCCGTCCTCGCAGCCGAACAGCAGATGCTTGCCCGCCTTGTCCCATCCCAGCGCGGTGACTGCGCTACCCCTTGTGGCCGGACGCGCCACCAGTTCCGATGCGTCAGTCATGCGCAGCAGCATGATGCAGCCATCGTCATAGCCGGCGGCGATGACGTAGGCGCCGGGGTGGAATGCCACCTGACTGACGCGGGCGCGGCGAACGCCGCACTCGCGCGGAGCCTTGCCCATGGGACCATCGCCCTGGAAGGGCCAGATGATGACGGCATCGGCCCCGCTGGTGGCCAGCCACATGCCGTCATGCGACCAAGAAAAGGAGCGTGACTTCGCCGGATAGCCACTCATGCGCATATGCGCGACCTTCTCGGTCGGCTTCGCGGGCAGGCGCCAGCCATGCAGCGCCAGTTCCTGCATCGAGGTCACCACGAAACGGCCATCAGCGGAGATGCTGACGTCCAGATGTGCGCCCTTCCATTCGAGAAACTCAGGCGGGGTCTGCGTGTTCGGGAACCACAGGCTCGCGCCATTGTAGTGCGCGATGGCGAGGCGATATCCCTTGGGAAACCACGCGAGGCCCTGCGCGGTGCTCGAAAGCTCGATGGTCTTGAGCCGGCCCTTTTCGTCGCATGCGGTGACGCGCTTGCCGATGCTCCAGGCCACGCTGCCGGTGGGGCTTGCCGCCACTGCGTCGATCCAGCCGCCCTTCGGGTCACGGTGGATTTCGGCGGGCTCGCCAGTGGCTCCGAGCGAACAGACCCGGCCATCGCCGCCTCCGGTGACCAGCCGGCCGGGTGTGCTGGCCGCCACCAGAAGTCCGGCCCCGCCATGGACATCGATGCGGCGCTGGAGACCGGGAACCCCGAGCATCACTGCGCCGTCCGCCAGCGCCAGCGCGGGCACGCCACCGGGCCAGGCAGCGGCAATGACGTGGGAGCCCGCGTCAAGCGGGGTAACATGCTCGGTCAGAGAGGCAGGCGGCGCAAGCGAGATCATGGAGGTTGTTTGACCGATCAGGCCGCTGTTGCAAAGAAGCCTTTTTTGATCTCCTCGCGATCGAGATTGCGGCCGATGAACACGGCGCGGCTGACGCGGGTCTCGTCGGCGCGCCAGTCACGCTGGAGGTCGCCATCGAGGATCATGTGCACGCCCTGGAAAACGAAGCGCTTCGGCTCGTTGCGGAAGGCAAGGATGCCCTTGCAGCGCAGGATGTCGCCGCCCTTGATCTGGGTCAGATCCTGAATCCAGGGCATGAACTTGTCCGGATCGACATCGCCCCTGATCTCGAAGGACATCGAGCGGATGTCCTCGGCATGGTGATGGTGGTGGCCCTCCTCCAGAAAGTCGGGCTCGATGTCGAGGATGCGGTCAAGATCGAAGGCGTTGCGGTCCAGCACATCAGCGATGGGCAGGGCGCATTTCGTGGTCCGGTGCAATTTTGCCGCCGGATTGATGGCGCGGATCGTGGCTTCGACGGCGTCAAGCTCGGCGGGCGTCACGAGGTCTGTCTTGTTGAGAATGATGACATCGGCAAAGGCGATCTGGTTCTTGGCCTCGGGCGCATCCTTCAGCCGCTCGGTCAACCATTTGGCGTCAGCCACCGTGACCACGGCGTCGAGCCTGGCACGGTCGCCGACATCCTGATCCATGAAGAAGGTCTGCGCCACGGGGGCTGGATCGGCAAGGCCGGTGGTCTCGACGATGATGGCGTCGAACTTGCCCTTGCGCTTCATCAGTCCGTCGATGATGCGGATCAGGTCACCGCGCACGGTACAGCAGATGCAGCCGTTGTTCATCTCGAAGACTTCCTCGTCGGCACCGACCACAAGGTCGTTGTCGATGCCGATCTCGCCGAATTCGTTGACGATGACAGCATACTTCTTGCCGTGCGGCTCACTCAGGATGCGGTTGAGCAAGGTGGTCTTGCCCGCGCCGAGATAGCCTGTGAGCACGGTAACGGGGATTTTGTCGGACATCGGAGCGGGTCTTTCGGGCTGGCGGAACAGGCGGATGCATCACCCTTGCCTGTGCGATGTGGTGATCGGAGCGCGGCTTTGAAAGATGTTATAGCATAACAGTTTCAGGCGCGACACCTGCGGCGTGCAGTTGCGGATGCGGGCCTTTGCGGAGTCCGGCTAGAGCGGTGCACAGGCCGCCGCGAGCCAGTCGCGGTCGGCCGCGGGAAGCAGTGGGCTAATCTCGGCCAGCACGCGGGCGTGATAGGCATCGATCCAGTCGCGCTCGCCCTTGTCCAGCATCGCAGGGTCGATCAGGGCGCGGTCATAGGGGGCCAGTGTCACGGTTTCGAAGCCCAGCATCTCGCGATCGCCACCCGCAATTGTGCGCGGCTCGACGATGATCAGGTTCTCGATCCGGATGCCATACTGGCCCTCGCGGTAAAATCCGGGCTCGTTGGACAGGATCATGCCGGCTTCGAGCGCGGTGTGGCCGAGCTTCGAAATGCGCTGCGGACCCTCATGGACTGACAGATAGGCACCGACACCGTGGCCCGTGCCATGGTCGAAATCGAGGCCCGCCTGCCAGAGCGGCACCCGGGCCAGGGCATCGATCTGCGCGCCGGACGTGCCCTTCGGGAAGACAGCGCGCGAAATGGCAACATGGCCCTTCAGCACCAGCGTGTAGTGCCTGCGCATGTCGTCGGACACCTCCCTCACCGCCAGCGTGCGTGTGATGTCCGTGGTGCCATCCTCGTATTGCCCGCCTGAATCGATCAGGAAGATGCCCGGCTCGATCACGCGGTTCGAGGCCGTCGTCACACGGTAATGCGGCAAGGCGGCATTGGGTCCGGCACCGGAGATCGAGCCGAATGAGATCTCGCGCAGCACGTTGGTCTCGCGCCGGAACCGCTCCAGTTCGACGGCGGCATCGATCTCGGTCAGGTCGCCAGCCGGGGCGGCCGCGGCAAACCACGAGAGGAAGCGGGTCACGGCTGCGCCATCACGCTTGTGGGCGGCGCGCGAGCCGGCAATCTCGGCGGCGTTCTTGGCCGCTTTCATCAGCGCGATCGGGTCGGCCCCCATGTCGGCGGTGCCGCCGGCTGCCGTGATGACATCGCGGATGGCCGATGCTGCGCTCGATGATTCGAGCCGCCATGTCCTGCCCGGTGCCAGACGCTGCAGTTCCGGCACGAACTGTGCCGGATCGAGGCTTTCGGCGAGGTCGCCAAGCGCCGCCAGAACATTTGGGCCGAGCTTGGCCGGGTTCATCACGATGCGGGCCGGACCCTCGCGCCCGACGATGGCATAGCCGAGCGCCAGCGGGGTGTGCGGCACATCCGAGCCCCGGATGTTGAGCAGCCAGCACAGGTTGTGCGGATCGCTGATCACAAGGCCATCGCAGCGGGCCTTGGCCAGCGCCTCGCGCAGCCGCGCCAGCTTCGAGGCGGCACTCTCGCCGGCCAGTTCCTCCGGATAAAGCGTCACCGCGCCGCAGGGGGGCGCGGGCCTGTTCTGCCAGAGCGCGTCGATCGGGTTGGGTGTGACGGCGCGAAGGCTGCCTCCGGCGCGGGCTGCAGCTTTTTCGAGGCGGGTGACCTGATCGGGGGTGTGCACCCAGGGGTCGAAGCCGAGCACGCCGCCAGCCGGCAAGTGGGCCTCGATCCAGGCCTCCTGCGAGAGGCTGGCCATCTGGACCGGGGTGACAACGGCAGTGTCTGTCTGCGCAGCGGACTGAAGCGTATAGCGGCCATCAACGATCAGCGCGGCCTCCGTGGCCAGCACCACAGCCGAGCCGGCCGAGCCGGTGAACCCCGTGGCCCAGGCCAGCCGCTCGTCGCAGGCGGGCACATACTCGCCCTGATGCTGGTCGGAGCGCGGGATCACGAAGCCGGCAAGTCCGATTTCAGCCAGCCTTGCCCTGAGAGCCGCGATGCGAGGAGCAACGGTGGCGGGGCTGGAAGGCTCGTCAAAGCTTTGGAACTGGCAACGGGCAGCACTTTTGGGTGGAATCATGGACATGGCGGCTGCACGGCTTTTCTGGAAGTCGGTTTCAGGCGGGATGGCAGCCAAAGCCTAGGCGCAAGGTCCGCTGCCGTCCAGTTGGGCACTGTGCTGCCTTAATATGCATTCAGTGCATGTTAATTAAGAATTTTTAACCCGTCATGCGTCCAGCGCATTCTTCGCATGTGCGAGATAGTCTTTCGCAGTGCAGCAATCGTCTCCACCTTTCGTCTCAGAAGAACACCGGGAAACGTGCCCCCACAAGGGGCCCTCCAAGGGACAACGGTCTGGCCTTGGCCATGCCGCGACACCGAGTTGACCCAGTTATCGATCTGAAAGGATGCCTTCCATGGCCTATGCCTACACCGGAACGGTCTTTGCCGGCCCGCTCGCCGAGCGCAATGCACGCCCTTCGCTGATCATGCGCGTGATCAATGCCCTGGCCGAAAGCCGGATGCACGCCGCCCGCCGCGCCATGCGCGCCCGCGGCTACCTCGTCGACGAAAACAGCCTGATTGTCGGCGACCTGCCGAAGGTGACGCTGGCCGACGACGCACGACTGCCATTTGCCCGCTGAAGCCAAGGCCGGCCCGCCGGCATGCTTCCCGACGAACCAACCCGACAGGAGATCATCATGATCGCTTTCATCATCAAGGCCTGGAACACCACTGCCGCGACGATTGTCGATATCTGGCAGTTCACCGATGCTGTGATCCAGGACATGCGCCAGACGCGCGACGAACTTGAGGCCCAGTACGGCCCGCTCGGGTTCTGATACAGCCCACGGGCTGCCTGATGTCCGCACGATATGGAGGGCAGTCGAAGCTCAGTATTGCGCGCGGCGCGGCCTTGGGGCCGCGCCGTTGCGTTTGAGCACCAGCGTCGCCCAACCTTCGCGCGCGCTGCGGGCCGACAGCTTCCAGCCCTGCATGCCGTAGGCAGCTAGCACGCCCGGCACATCGCGCAGCAGAAGCCCTGACAGGACCAGCGTGCCCGAGGGCTTCAACACCAGCGCCACATCGCGCGCCAGCCGCATCAAGGGGCGTTGCAGGATGTTGGCAATGACCAGATCGAAATGCTGCCAGCGCCCCGCCTTGGCATGGCGAACGCCGGGCGCGACATAAAGATCAAGCAGGCCTGGCGCGTGGTTGAGCGCTGCATTCTCGCGCGTGACCTCGACCGCGACGGCATCGATGTCACCGGCGACGACACGCTGCTTCAGGCGCTTGGCAACGGCAAGCGCGAGCAGCCCTGTGCCGGTGCCGATGTCGAGCACGCGGGCGGGGCGGCGGCGCTTGAGTTCATCATGGATGGCCAGAAGGCAGCCGGCCGTGGTGCCATGATGCCCTGTGCCGAAGGCGAGACCGGCCTCGATCTCGATGGCGATGTCATTGCTGCGCACCGCGTCGCGATCATGGCTGCCATGGACCAGAAAGCGGCCGGCACGGACGGGCTTCAACCCATCGAGGCTGGCCTTGACCCAGTCGCGCGCCTCAACCGCCGTGAACACCGCGCCGCTCAGATCCTCGCCGACAATCGGCCCGATCAGGTCGCGGATGGCGTCCTCATCCGGAGGGGAGGCGAAGAAAACCTCGACGAACCAAGGTGAGTTCTCGGCCTCATCGTCGATTTCGAAGGCCGAGACGGCGGTCTCGCCTGGGTCGAGCACCTCGCCGAGAAGCTCGGTAATGGCGCGGGCCCGGCCCACGGTTGTCGAGAGTTTGAGGACCGTGGTGACGGTGTGGGGCAGGAGACCTTCGCGCATGGCAGCGCCTCTAGCATGATGTGCGCACCGAGGCGAGCCACCGAAAGCGTATGGCGCGGCGCGCGCAACATGAACCCGAAATGAATCGCCGCAGGCCCCTTAAACTTTGCGAAAGGCGTGCTATGTAAGGCTAAGGCGTTGAGCCTATGGAGGAAATTACCATGTCAAAGACGTTAAATCGTCTGGCACTCATGACCATGCTGGCCGGCGTCGTTGCGCTGAGCATCACCAGTGTCGATGCCCGTCCCGGCGGCAGCAAGAGTTCGGGCAGCCGTGGCTCGCAGACCAATGTCGCGCCGCCCAAGACCAACACCGCGCCGGGCACCGCGCAGCCGATGAACCGCACCATCAACCAGGGTGCTCCGTCTGCCGCCGCTGCCGCGCCCGCCGGTGCCGCCGCCGCTGCCGCTTCGCAGGCCGCCCGTCCTTCGATGGCACGCAACCTGATGATGGGTCTGGGTGCCGGCCTGCTCGGTGCCGGCCTTTTCGGCCTTCTGTCCGGTGCGGGCTTCTTCTCGGGCCTCGCCTCTCTGGCCGGGTTCTTCGGCTTCCTGCTGCAGTTGGCGCTGATCGGCGGCGTGATCTTCCTGGTGATGCGCTTCCTGCGCAGCCGCCGCGAAGCCGCGATGGCCACCCCTGCCGGCGGCATGGCGCGCGATGCCCAGCCAGCCCAGAACCCGATGCAGCGCCAGATGCTTGGCGGCATGATGGGCGGCGCAGCCACTCCGGCCCAGCCCGCGCTCCAGCCGCTCAACCTGACCGGCGAGGATTTCGGCGCGTTCGAAAAGCTGCTCGGCGACGTGCAGAGTGCCTACAGCAGCGAGAATGTCGCTGCGCTGCGCGCACTGCTGACGCCGGAGATGGCCTCGTATTTCGAGGGTGATCTCTCGGACAATGAAGCCAAGGGCGTCGTCAACCGCATTGCCAACGTCAAGCTGCTGCAGGGCGATCTCTCGGAAGCCTGGCGTGAAACCGATGGCGAATATGCCACGGTCGCGATCCGCTACTCGATCTCGGACGCGCTGCTTGACCGCAAGACGGGCCGCACGGTCGAAGGCAACCTGACCGAGGTGGCTGAGGTCACCGAAGTGTGGACCTTCGTGCGCGCACCGGGCGAAGGCACCGCCGACTGGAAGCTGTCCGCGATCCAACAGGTCGCCTGAGCGTCACGCGCCTCACTTGATCATATGATGAACCCGCCGGTGCGAGCCGGCGGGTTTTCTCTTGGCCTGACGATGTTTCGGACTTGGCCAGAAGACCGGGCAATCGGCTCAACGCCATCCTGGCCCGAAGCAGACCTTGCGGATCACGATCTCGCCCCAGCGATTGTGGCGCTCGACAAACCGGCAGCGCGGGCCATAGCCGCCATACCCGACACCGATGACATGCGGACCCCAATAGCCGCGGCCCCAGTGGCCACGGCCATGGCCAAAGCCAGGCCCGAAATGGCCGTGATGACCCCAGCCGCCATGACGTGGGCTGGCTTCGGCGCTGGACGTGGCAACGGCTGAACCGGCGATGGCGAGGCCCAGCGCTGCTGTGGCCAGTGCGAGACGGTTGAAGCGGATGGACATGGTGGCTCTCCTGATCGTTCGGGAGCGGACCATCCGCCCCGTGATCATGGGTCGCCGGGGACTTGAAAAAGGTTCAACCGGTTTGAGATTTATGTCGGTTATCGCAAAGCGCGAACCGGTCTCTCACCCCCTCTGCACGAAGGCATCCAGCACCATCTTGCGGCCGGCCTTGTCGAAATCGACGGTGAGCTTGTTGCCATCGACGGCGAAAACGTCGCCGGGGCCAAACTTGATGTGGAAGACGCGCGCGCCGACGCCGAACTCCGAAGCCGGGCCGCTCGACTTGGCGATGAGTTCGCCCTCGATCAGTTTCGGGCCATGGCGCTGGCTGCCCTGCATCCTGCTGCCGAAACCGCCACCTTCCGCGCCCCAGCGGCCGGCTTGCGCGCCACTGTCCCTGGGGCCAGCGGCCTTGGCGGCCTGGGCGCGCTGCCAGCCAGGTGTCTGATAGCTCGAGCCGAAGCTGGGCTGCCGGTCGAAGCGCGAGGCGCCATAGCCGCCCTGGCCGAAGCTGGAGGCGGCCTCGGCCAGCTCGACTGCGCTTTCGGGCAGATCGTCGATGAAGCGGCTCGGCATCGAGGATTGCCACATGCCGTGGATGCGCCGGTTGGACGCAAACATGATCTTGGCATGGCGGCGGGCACGGGTGATGCCGACATGGGCCAGGCGGCGCTCCTCCTCGAGGCCGGCGCGGCCGCTTTCGTCGAGCGAGCGCTGGCTCGGAAACAGGCCCTCCTCCCAGCCGGGCAGGAACACCATGTCGAATTCGAGCCCCTTGGCGGCATGCAGCGTCATCAGGCTGACGCGCTGGGCGCTGTCATCCGAGACCGTGTCCATGACCAGCGAGACGTGTTCGAGAAAGCCCGGAAGATCGGGGAACTCGTCGATGGAGCGCACCAGTTCCTTGAGGTTTTCCAGCCGCCCGGCCGCATCCGCCGAGCGGTCCTTCTGCCACATGTCGGTGTAGCCGCTTTCCTCCAGCACCATTTCGGCGACTTCGGCGGGGGTGGCGTGTTCGAGCTTCGCGGTCCAGCGCGCGAAGGCCTGGACAAGCTCGCGCACGGTGGAACGCACCTTGGGCTTGAACTCCTCGGTTTCGACCAGGGCGCGGGCCGATTGCAGCAGCGACATGCCGGTGGCGCGCGCGTGCAGGTGCATTTGCTGCAAGGCGGCGTCGCCAAGGCCGCGCTTGGGCACGTTGAAGATGCGCTCGAAGGCGAGGTCATCGGTCTGCGAATGAACGCAGCGCAGGTAGGCCATGGCGTCGCGGATTTCGGCGCGCTCGTAAAAGCGCGGGCCGCCAATGACACGATAGGGCAGGCCGAGTGCGATGAAACGCTCCTCGATTTCGCGCATCTGGGCAGAGGTGCGCACCAGCACCGCCATTTCCGACAGCGAGGCCCCGCGCGACTGGAAGGTCTCGATATCATCGCCGATCAGCCGGGCCTCTTCCTGGCTGTCCCAGGCGCCGGCGATGATGACCTTCTCGCCGGGCTCGTCATCTGTGCGCAGGGTCTTGCCGAGCCGGCCCTCGTTCTTGGCGATCAAGTGGGAGGCGGCCTTGAGGATATGGCCGGTCGAGCGGTAGTTGCGTTCGAGACGCACCACCTTGGCACCGGGGAAATCGTGCTCGAAGCGCAGGATGTTGTCGACCTCGGCTCCGCGCCAGCCGTAGATCGACTGGTCGTCGTCGCCGACACAGGCGAGGTTGCGGCGGCCCTGTGCGAGCAAGCGCAACCACAGATACTGCGCCACGTTGGTGTCCTGATATTCGTCCACCAGCATGTAGCGGAAGCGCTCCTGATATTGGGCGAGCACATCGGGATGGCTGCGCCAGAGCGTCAGGCAATGCACCAGCAGGTCGCCGAAATCGCAGGCATTCAGCGTCTTGAGGCGCTCCTGATAGGCCCGATAGAGCGCCCCGCCCTGGCCATTGCCGAACACGCCGGCCTCGCCCGCCGGCACGGCTTCGGGGCCAAGGCCACGGTTCTTCCAGCCGTCGATGAAGCTGGCCAGCATGCGACCCGGCCAGCGCTTCTCGTCGAGATTGGCGGCCTGAATGACCTGCTTGAGCAGCCGGATCTGGTCATCCATGTCGAGAATGGTGAAATCGCTTTTCAGGCCGACCAACTCCGCATGCCGGCGCAGGATCTTAGCCGAGATCGAGTGGAAGGTGCCGAGCCAGGGCATGCCCTCGGCCACATCCCCGACCAGCCGGGTGATGCGCTCTTTCATCTCGCGCGCCGCCTTGTTGGTGAAGGTGACGGAGAGGATCTGCGAAGGGTAGGCCTTTCCGGTGGCGATCAGGTGGGCAATGCGTGTCGTGAGCACGCGGGTCTTGCCCGTGCCGGCACCGGCCAGCACCAGAATGGGCCCTTCGGTGGTCTCCACCGCTTCGCGCTGTTCGGGGTTAAGGCCGTCGAGATAGGCCGGCGCCTGCGGCATGAGGCTGGCACGGGCACGCGCCGCCAGCCCGCCGGGCTGGGGCCGGTGGGTCAGGTCTGGCGACGGCTCCGGCCCACTGCCGGGTGGCCTGCCTGATGATGGGTCGGTTTCGGCCACGGCGCTGCTGCTGTCCAGACGGAATCACTCAGGCCCAATGTGGGCACTCGCAACGCCGATGTCGACCTTCGGGCGGAAGGAGGGTGCGATCGGTTGGCGTGATCCGATGTTGGTGCAGGTTCAGTGATGGGTCCGCAGCCGCGCCAGTTCCGGCTCGACGGCCGGCTCGCGCCGGGCAATGCCGATGCTGCGGCCCAGCGCCTCGGGCAACTTCAGGCCGGCATGGGCGGCCCTGAGCAGCGCCAGATTGGTGAGGATGTCGGCGGGGAAGGGCGAAACCTTCTTGGTGCCGAGATCGACATGCAGGGACATGTTCTCTGTGGTGGCCGAAAGCCAGCCTTCCTCGGCGTGGCGCAGTTCGAGGAAGTAATGCATCCGCTTGTCGTCGAAATCGATGAGATGCAGGGTGACGCGCACGGGGTCACCGGCCATCAGCTCGCGCAGGTAGCGCACATGCACCTCGGCCACGAAGTAGGAGGCGTCCTGCTGCCTGACGTAATCAGGGCCGAGGCCGATCAGCGAGAAGACTTCATCGACGGCACGGTCGAACAGTACATTGTAGAAGGCCATGTTGAGATGGCCGTTATAGTCGATCCATTGCGGCTCGACACGCATCGGAGACGAGACGAACGGCGCAAAAAACAGCGCGGGTGCCTTCGACCAGTCGTGCTGCATACATTTTTCTTTCGCCGGACGCCTGTCGCCAGTCTTCTTGTCGCGCCTGGTTTGCGTTTCCGCAATTCGTAAGTGCGCTTACGTGCTTGGCTTGTTTCGACAATTGGATGATACGAAAGACCTGTTAGGTTGGATCAGAACGAACAACAGATCCTTGAGGTGGAACATGCACATGGCCATCAGGCAGCAGCGTCAGCCGGCGTCCGCGCAAGCCATCGACACAGTTAGGCAGGCGCTTGGCGCGATGCTGGGCAACCGGCTCGTCAGCAGTCTTGCGGTGCGGCAGCAGCATGCCAACACGCTGACCTGGATCGACAATCAGGCGCCGGACCTGGTGGTCTACCCCCAGACCACGGAAGAGGTCTCGGCCATCGTGAAGCTGTGCGCCGCGCATGATGTGCCGGTCGTGCCCTTCGGCACGGGCACATCCTTCGAGGGCCACGTCAACGCACCTTTCGGCGGCGTTTCGGTCGATACCTCGATGATGAAGGGCATCATCGCCGTGCATGCGGAAGACCTCGACTGCGTGATCGAGCCCGGCGTCACCCGCAAGATGCTGAACGAGCATCTGCGCGATGTCGGCCTGTTCTTTCCCATCGATCCGGGGGCCGATGCCTCGCTGGGCGGCATGACGGCGACGCGCGCCTCCGGGACCAATGCCGTGCGCTACGGCACGATGAAGGACAATGTGCTGGCGCTGAAGGTGGTGCTGCCGAATGGCGAGGTGATGACCACATCGCGCCGGGCCAAGAAGTCGTCCGCCGGCTACGACCTGACCCGGTTGTTCGTCGGCTCGGAAGGAACCCTTGGCCTGATCACGGAGATCACGCTCAAGCTTCAGGGCATCCCGGAGGCGATCTCGGCGGGCGTGTGTCCGTTCCCGAGTGTCAAGGCGGCCTGCGATGCCACGATCCTGACCATCCAGAGCGGCTTGCCGGTGGCGCGGATCGAGTTGCTCGACGCGCTCCAGGTCAGGGCCTGCAACCTCTATTCGAAGCTCACCTTGCCGGAAACGCCGATGCTGTTTGTCGAGTTCCACGGCACAGATGATGGCGTCAAGGAGCAGTCCGAGCGTTTCGGCGAGATCGCGAAGGAGCTTGGCGGCGGTCCGTTCGATTGGGCCACCCGCGCCGAGGACCGCACGCGTCTCTGGCAGGCGCGCCATGACGTGTACTGGGCCTCGATGGGTCTGCGGCCCGGTGCCAAGGGCGTGTCCACCGATGTCTGTGTGCCGATCTCGCGCCTTTCCGAATGCATCGAGGAGACGCAGGCTGACATCGCCGCCAGCGGCCTGATCGCGCCGATCGTCGGGCATGTGGGCGATGGCAACTTCCATGTCCTGCCGCTGGTGGACATGGAGAATGACGAGGAGGTCAAGGCTGCCAAGACCTTTGTCGAGCGGCTGGTGCAGCGCGCGCTGGCCATGGAAGGCACCTGCACCGGCGAACACGGCGTCGGGCAGGGCAAGATGAAGTATCTCGAACAGGAGCACGGCGCGGAAGCGCTGGCGATGATGCGGGCACTGAAGCTGGCTATCGATCCGCAGAACCTGATGAATCCGGGCAAGATCGTCACTTTGTGAGGCAGGCGGGCCTCGTGGCCCTTGTCGGCCATGGCTGAACATCGCACATAAACAGCGTGCGTGACGGTCTGACATTTCTGGCGACACTGGTCCTGCTGGCGTTGCTCGGGGCGCTGGTCGGGCCTGTCTTTGTCGACTGGAACCAGCACCGGGCACTGATCGAGGATCAGCTCCGACGCGCCACCGGCCTCGATATCGTCACGACCGGGCCGATCCACCTGCGTTTCCTGCCCAGTCCGCAGATCAAGATTTCCGGCTTGCGCGTCGGCGAGGCAGACCCGCAGGGTACACGCGCCACCGCCAGCGTGCTCAGGGCCGAGATGGAGCTGGCGCCACTCCTCAAGGGCGAGATCAGGCTCAACCGGGTTGCGCTCGACGGTGCCGTTGTGACGCTTGCGATCCGGGATGGCGCATTGGTGCTTCCGACCAATCTGGACGGTGCGGTGCGACTGCCAGCCATCGGCCAGTTGTCGTTGACCCGCAGCGACGTCGGCGTGATCGATGCCTCTGGCAAGCTGGCGTTCACCGCGCCATTTGCGATCGAGGCCTCGCTGCCGCCGGCCGGAGGGCCTGCCCGCATCGAGGGGGAAGTCGCCGGTCGCTCGATCCGTCTCACCACCGGCGATCAGGATGCCGCTGGCCGGCTCAGGCTCAAGCTGGCGATCAGCGATGCCAGCGTTCGCAGCGAGTTTGATGGCTGGCTTGGCTTTGACCAGAGCACACCGGGCCGTCTGTCGCCGCGCCCTGATGGCCAGATCGTTGCCAGCCTGCTCAAGGCTGGCGAAGCCCAGCCGCTGATGACGCTGAGCGGGCGTCTGGCCAGTGCCGCCAGTGCCACGGGCGGCGGGCAAACCGGCGCGGCAGGCGTTTCCGGACTTGTGGTCGAACTGGCCGGGTCAGGGCGTTTGGAGGGCGAACTGGCCTGGCCCGGCACATGGTCCGATCCGGCCAGTGTGACCTTGCAAAGCCGCAGGCTTGATGCCGTTGCCTTGCTCGCCAGCCTCACAGCCGTGCAGCAGGCCCTCGCCGTTTCCGGCCCGCTGGCCGACCTGATGCCCGACATGCGACTGGCGCTTCAAGCCGATCAGGTCAGTTATCGCGGCGAGGAGGCCACCGAGGCCCGGATCGCGCTCAACCGCGGTGGCGGGGTCTGGCAACCGGTCAGCGGGCAGGTTCGGTTTGCCGGCAGCACCCTTGGCTTTGCCGAGCGGCAGGCCGGGATGTTCCGCGCCACGCTGGATGTGCCGGACATGCGCAGGATCGCGCTGGCGATGCAACGGCTGGAGATGCCGCAGGGGCTGGCCGAGGACATTGCTGCGCTCGGCCAGTTCGCCGCCAGTGCCGATCTCGTGCCGGGCCGGCCGGGTGGGGCGTCAGGCTGGGCTGTCCCGCGCTGGCAGGCTGAGGGGCGCTTCGGACGGGCCAGCGGCGATGCGGCCTGGGGTCCCGATTCGGCACGGATCGCGGCCAGCGTCAGCGGTGCGGATGTGTTGTTTCTGGTGCGCCCCGTCACTGCGCTGGCGAGCCTCGTGCCGCGTCCGCTGGCGCTGACCGTGACAGGCGACGCCTTGCGCATCGGGGACAGCGCCCCCGGCACAGCGCGCCTTGAGGCGGAGCGGCGCGACGGCCAATGGCGCATGGACCGGCTGGATGCGCGGGGCTTCGATGGCTTGTCGATCGCGGTCAGCCGGGCGCAGCCGGGCGAGCCGCTGCGCTTTGCGCTCGACGCGGCGCGGGCCGATGCGATCAGCGCGCTGGCCGAGCGCTTCAGCGAGCAGCGCAACCTGACCGAGGTGGTGCGGGCCGTGCGCGGCCTGTCGCCAGTGAAGGCCAGCGGCGTCGTTGAGGAGAGGCCCAGCGACTGGTTGCTGACCGGCACGGGTGAGGCAGGACCGCTCGCGGTCGAGGTGGCAGCGCGGCTGTCCGCTGCCGGGCAGTGGCAGGGCGGCGAGATCAACCTGTCGGCGCGGGAGCGCGGCGTGCTGTTTCGCGCGCTCGGCTTGCCGGAGCCTGCGCGCCGCGACGAGCCGACCCGGCTGGGCGTGCGACTCGGGGAAGCCGGCCTGACACTCACCATGAGCGGCAGCGATGGCCTCAGCGCCGAAGCTATCGGTCGCTGGGGGGCATCCGGTTTCGGCACGCTGGCCGCGCCCATGGCCTTGACCTTCGCCGCACCTTCGCCTGCTGCGGTGCTGCCGGCTTTTGCTGCGGGCCAGGGGCGCGGCAGTGCCCTTGCGGGCCGCGCGGCCCTGAGGCTCGCAGATGGCGTGATCGGGCTTGACCGGATCGAAGCCAGGCTCGGCGAAGACGCCGTAACCGGCGGGCTCGAACTGGCAGCCACCGGCGTGATCATCGGCCAGTTGGCCCTGCCCGAGATCGATCTGGCCGTCATCGGCGGCTGGCTTATAGGCAATGCGCCAGTCGTTCAGGATGCGGGCTGGTCCGGTGCCCGCTTCGGCAATAGTGCCCGTTTGCCGGGTCTCTCGCTAGGCCTGACCAGCCCGCGTGTGCTCGTGCCGCTGGCCGGCGCGATGGGCGGCAGCTTCCGGCTGCGTGTCATCGAGGGCGCGCTGACGCTTGGCGAGATTGCGCTGCAATCCGGGAGCCTCAGCCTGACTGGTGGCGTCGAGGCCGAACGCAGCGGCGGCTTGCTTTCCCTGCGCGGCAATGGCGTCATCGACGGGCTTGATCTGGGCGCATTGCTCGGCGGGGATCTGTCGGGGCGTGGCCGTCTTGCCTTGCAGCTTGGTGCCGCGGCCGAGAGCCCGGCGCGGCTGATGGCCGGGCTGACCGGTGCCGGGCAGTTCACCGCCCGCGATCTTGGCATTAACCGGCTCGATCCTGCGGCGCTGGAGCGGATTGCACAAGGCTTTGCCTCAGACGTCATCGTGGCCGATACGGCCACTTTGGCGCAGGGGGTCCGGAGGGCTGTTGAAGGCGCGCCCTGGCGGCTCCCGGAAATGTCCGCCGCGCTGATCGTCTCGGGCGGCGTCGTCCGGCTGTCGCCGCTCACCGATGACAAGGCAGCGGCGCTGCTGACTGTGTCGGGAGCCCATGATCTCAGGGTCGGCACCGGCGAGCTGCGCGCCGTGATGCAGGGCAAGGTGCTGCCCAAGGGCTGGACGGGCTCGCCGCCGCAGATCGCCGTGACCTGGCGCGGACCGTGGCGCACGCCAGCGCGCAGCTATGATGTCAGCGTCCTGTCCAACGCCGTCGCGCAACGCGCCCTGCAGCGCGAAATCGAGCGGGTCGACGCGCTGGAAGCCGACATCCGCGAGCGGGCGATGTTCAACCGCCGCCTGCGGGCCGACCGGGAACGGCGCGAGGAAGAGCAGCGCGCCGCCGAGGCCAGACTGCGGGAGGCCCGCGCCCAGGAGGAAAAGGCGAGGGAAGATCGTCTCAGGGAGGAGCGGGCGCGGATCGACGCACAAGGAGCTGGACCAGCTCAGATTCCGACTGGTGCCAGCGGATCGCTGCCGGCGTTGCTGCTCCGTCCGGACCGTCCGCTGGTGACGACGCCAGCGGAGCCCACGTTGCCTCCATCCGCAGCGCCACCCTTGCCGCCGCCCATGAACATCAACCCGATCCCGCTGCCACTGTCGCGGCAGCCCGTTCCGGCCAACTGACCGGACGGGCGCAGCGCGCCGGATTCATGGCGTGACGGGCAATGTCCGGGCGACGCCCTTGGGCGTGTTGAGATCCTTCCACGTGGTGTTGGCCACATGCACGGCGGGAAAGGCCGGGCGCTCGACATAGCGGCCATGGCCGGGCTCGGCCCGCATGTCGCCGTCCTTCCAGGCGATGCGGCCACCGCTGATGGTCATCCACGGCACGCCGGTGCACTTGAAACCCTCGAAGACGTTGTAGTCGATGCGGCTGACCTGCTTCTTCGCGCTGATCTTCTTCGTGGCCGATGGATCCCAGATCACCAGATCGGCGTCAGAGCCGACCGCGACCGCGCCCTTGCGCGGATAGATGTTGAGGATGCGGGCGATGTTGGCGGAGGTGACCGCGACGAACTCCTCCTTGGTCAGGCGTCCGGTGTTGACACCTGCCGTCCAGAGCACGGGCATGCGGTCTTCGAGGCCGCCGGTGCCGTTCGGGATCAGGCGGAAATCTCCCAGCCCGCCGCGCTTCTGCTCGGTGGTGAACGAGCAATGGTCGGTGGCGACCACCTGCAGCGAGCCCGATTGCAGGCCGGCCCAGAGCGAGGCCTGGTGATCCTTGGCGCGGAAGGGCGGCGACATCACGCGCCGGGCGGCATAGTCCCAGTCCTTGTTGAGGTATTCGCTGTCGTCGAGCACCAGATGCTGGATCAGCGGCTCGCCATAGACGCGGCGGCCGGCCTCGCGGGCGCGCTTGATGGCCTCGTGGGAATCCCGGCAGGAGGTGTGCACCACGTAAAGCTGCGAGCCGACCATGTCGGCAATCATGATGGCGCGGTTGGCGGCCTCGCCCTCGACATGGGGCGGGCGCGAGAAGGCGTGGCCTTCCGGGCCGGTCAGCCCCTTCGCCATCAGCTCTTCCTGGAGGCGGTAGACCACATCGCCGTTCTCGGCATGGACCATGGGCATGGCACCAAGCTGGGCGCAGCGCGAGAACGAGTGGTAGAGCTCGTCGTCGTTCACCATCAGGGCGCCCTTGTAGGCCATGAAGTGCTTGAACGAGTTGATGCCGCAGGTGCCCACGACGGTCGCCATCTCGTCGAAGACCTGCTTCGACCACGATGTCACGGCCATGTGGAAGGAATAATCGCAAGCCGCCTTCTCGGACTTGCGCCGCCAATCCTGATAGGCGGCCAGCATCGAGGCCCCCGGCGCCGGAATGCAGAAGTCGATGATCATGGTTGTGCCGCCGGAGAGGGCAGCCTTGGTGCCCCACTCGAAATCGTCGGCGGAGACCGTCCCCATGAACATCAGTTCCATATGGGTGTGCGGGTCGATGCCGCCCGGCAGGATGTCGCAGCCGCCAGCGTCGATCACCTCGGCCCCGCGCGGACGGGCCAGCCCCGGACCGACGGCCACGATCTTGCCTCCCTCGATCAGCACATCGGCACGGGCCGAGTGATCATGATTGATGACGGTGCCGCCCCTGATGAGGATGGTGGACTTCGACATGCGCTGCTTCCTTGCAAGATGCGACCGGAACCGCATTTCAGCAAAGGAATGGCCGGGAAGCAATTCGCAATCGCGCGCGGGCTGGCCGGCAAAGCTGCTTTGTCGGGCGCTTCATCCGTTTGGGTAGCAGGTTTGATTGACCTTCAGGTCGGGCTGATCTGCAAACCGCCCACCGGACCTGCCCGCACTGCCTTCCACCTCGGCGACAAAACGAAACCGGCGCGGACCGTGTGATCCGCGCCGGGGTGGTGTTGTGATCAGGCCATGGCCGGCCAGAGGCTGCGTCACTTCAGGGCGGCGTCGATCACCGCGTGCGTCCAGGCACCGACCGGCTTTTTGGTGATGACGGGCTGTTCGCCGCCGGCACCCATCAGCGTGGTCACGGTGCGCTCGAAATCGGCGGGATCAAGCTTGCCGTTCGAGCCGGCGGTGAGCTTGTTGATCTCGCCCATCATGCGCTTCTGGTGGGCTTCCTTCTGGGCACCGCTGGCGTCGTTATCGAGCACGATCTTGGCGGCTTCGTCCGGGTTGGCGCGGGCATAATCCCAGCCCTTCATGGCGGCCTTCACGAACTTGCCCATGCGGGCGACGAAGGCCGGGTCGGACAGGCGGTTCTCAAGCACGTAGAGGCCGTCTTCCATGGTCGAGACGCCCTGGTCGGTGTAGTTGAACACCACCAGTTCCTCGGGCTTGAGGCCCGCATCGATGACCTGCCAGTATTCGTTGTAGGTCATGGTCGAAACGCAGGCGGCCTGCTTCTGGATGATCGGGTCGACGTTGAAACCCTGCTTGATGACCTTGACCCCGCCCGCGGAGCCGTCGGTCTTGTAGCCGAGCTTGGCCATCCAGGCCATGAACGGATACTCGTTGCCGAAGAACCAGACGCCGAGGGTCTTGTCCTTGAAGTCGGCAGGGGTGGCGACGCCGGCATCCTTGCGGCAGGTCAGCATCATGCCGGAGCGCTTGAAAGGCTGGGCGATGTTGACCAATGGCACGCCCTTCTCGCGGGCGGCGAGGGCTGCCGGCATCCACTCGACCACAACATCGGCGCCGCCGCCGGCAATGACTTGCGGTGGCGCGATGTCGGGGCCGCCTGGCTTGATGGTGACGTCGAGGCCCTCGGCCTTGAAGAAGCCCTTGTCCTTGGCGACATAGTAGCCGGCAAACTGGGCCTGCGTGACCCATTTGAGCTGGATGGTGACGCGCTCCTGCGCGGCGGCGGGCAATGACAGGGCCAGCGTCATCGCCGCGCCCAGAAGCATCTTCCTGATCATCGTGGTCTTCTCCCTGTTTGCATCAGCCCGGCGGGATGATGACGTCGCAACAATACCCTCTCAGCGCGCCCGCAGCGACGGGTGCCAGAAGGTCACCTTTCGCTCGATCAGCACCAGAAGCCCATAGAAGGCCGAGCCGGCGATCGCCGCAACGGCAATCGTGGCCCAGACCATGTCGAGCGCCATGCGCCCGACCTCGGTCGAAATCCGAAAGCCCATGCCGACCACAGGCGTGCCGAAGAACTCGGCCACGATCGCGCCGATCATGGCCAGCGTGGCGTTGATCTTCAGGGCATTGAAGATGAACGGCATGGCCGCGGGAAGGCGCAGTGACACCAGCGTGGCCAGCCACGAGGCGCCATAGGAGCGCATCAGGTCGCGCTCCAGATGGCCCGTTGCGCTGAGCCCCGCCACTGTGTTCACCAGCATGGGAAAGAAGGTCATAACCACGACAACGGCGGCCTTCGACTGCCAGTCAAAGCCGAACCACATCACCAGGATGGGCGCGATGCCGATGATCGGCAGGGCCGAAATGAAGTTGCCGATCGGCATCAGCCCGCGGCGCAGGAAGTCGAAGCGGTCGCAGAGCAGGGCCACGGCAAAGCCGGCAAGGCAGCCCATGATCCAGCCGGGGATGGCCGCGCGGATCACCGTCTGGACGAAATCTGCGCCCAGCGTCGGCAGCGACGTGGCGACCCTGGCGGCGATCAGGGACGGCGCTGGTAGCAGTACGGTGGGCACGCCGAACGCGACGCATAGCACTTCCCACGTAACGAGGATGGCCGCACCGAACAGCAGCGGCACGATCAGATCGGCGAGCCTCTGGCTTGCCGGATTGGAGGGGCGAAGCCGCGCAGTGCGCCGGCAGGCCTGCATGGTCACAACCAGCGCCAGCGCGAGCGCCAGGAAGGTCGACCAGTGTGCGCGCCCCGCAAGCCCATGGGCCAGAACAACCGCGAGGATGCCACTGCCGACAGCCAGCAGAACCAGAAGCTGCCAGACCCAACCCTGTTTGGCATCGGCGGCGCGGGCGCTCATGGCCGGCTCCCCATGGCCTTCAGCGTCAGCCTCTCGGCCAGCGTCACGGCCACGACCAGCAGGGCCGCGAGCAGCGCCGCAAACAGCAGCGCCGACCAGATCTGGATGGTCTGGCCAAAGTAGCTGCCGGATAGCAGGCGCGCGCCGAGGCCGGCCTGCGCGCCGGTGGGCAACTCGCCGACGATGGCGCCGACCAGGCTGATGGTGACGGCCACCTTGAGCGAGGCGAAGAGGAAGGGAACGGCCGCCGGCCAGCGCAGCTTCCAGAAGGTCTGCGCAACTGAGCCGTTGTAGGTGCGCATCAGGTCGAGTTGCATCGTGTCGGGCGAGAGCAGTCCCTTCACCATGCCAATCGCGACGGGGAAGAAGCACAGGTAGGCAGAGATGATCGCCTTTGGCACCAACCCGGTCAGTCCGATCGAACCCAGCGCCACGATGACGATCGGGGCGACTGCGAGGATCGGAATGGTCTGGCTGATGATCACCCAGGGCATCAGGCTTTTCGAGAGCGTGCGCGAGTGCACGATGCCGATGGCGATCACGATGCCCAGGAGGCTGCCCATGGCAAAACCGAGCAAGGTGGCGGACAAGGTCACCCAGGCGTGGAACACGAGGTTGCGCGGGTTGAGCACGACACCGTCCGCGGTTTCGCGGAACAGTCGGGTGCCGACGGTGGAATTGTAGAGTTCCGCCACGATCTGGTGCGGCGCTGGCAGCACCGGCCGCTCGATCGCCCAAGACACCTGGTAGCGCTCGGCCAGCCCCGTGACGCGGGCCAGCTGCGGAAGGTCGTTGTTCATCGGCAGGCAGGCGGCATACCACGCGGCCATGATCAGCGCCGTGATGACCAGCACCGGGATGGTGGAGCCGGCCTTGCGCGGCACAGCGCGGGAAGGTGCGGCGGCACTCATGCTGCGGCAACCGGGCCGGGCTCAATCATCATAGGAATGGCCGGCGCGCAGCCCCTCCCTGACGCGTTGGGCGATGGCGAGAAAGCGCGGTGTCTCGCGGATGTCGAGCGTGCGGTTGTCGCCGAGGTCGCAATCGATGATGTCGATGATGCGGCCCGGGCGAGGGCTCATCACCACGATGCGGGTCGACAGGAAGACCGCTTCCGGAATCGAATGGGTGACGAAGATCACGGTCTTGCGGGTTTCGGCCCAGAGCCGCAGCAACTGCTCGTTGAGCTTGTCGCGCACGATCTCATCAAGGGCACCGAAGGGCTCGTCCATCAGCAGCAATTGCGGATCGAAGCTGAGCGCGCGGGCGATGGAGGCGCGCTGCTGCATGCCGCCGGACAACTGCCAGGGAAACTTCTGCTCGAAGCCGGCCAGATTGACGAGGGCGAGGTACTTCCGGGCCCGCGCTGTCCGCTCGGCGGCGGTCATGCCGAACACTTCGAGAGGCAGCATCACGTTCTTCTCGATGGTGCGCCATGGATAGAGCGCTGGAGCCTGGAAGACGTAGCCATACTGCCGGTTGAGGCGCGCCTGTTCGGGGCTCAGGCCATTGACGCTGATCTGGCCGCTGCTCGCCTGTTCGAGATCGGCAATGACCCTCAGAAGCGTGGTCTTGCCGCAGCCGGACGGGCCGATGAACGAGATGAACTCGCCCTTGCGGACCGCGAGATCGACGTGGGACAGCGCATAGACCGGGCCATCGGCTGTCTGGAAGGTGAGGGACAAATCGCGGATATCGATCACGCCGCCCGACAGCCCATCGCTCCGGCCCGCCGGGTCTGCGGGGCGATCCAGCGCTGCGTCACTCATGCCAGACCATCCTTCAAGCCCGTTTCCCCCCGATGTCCGGCCAGGGCCGGCAATGCCGTCGTTTGACCGGTTGATCAACCCGGTATCGCAAGAGCAACACTCGTGCCAAGAGCCTGTCCCGATTGCACAATCGCGGGCAGCGTGGACCACAATTGATCGAATGGTCAAGTCTGTGCAGGATGTTGGCGCGATGTTGTCCCAGCCCGTGAACAGACCCTTGCCGATGCGCCATTTTGCCGACGAAGCGCCAGCCGCGCAGCCAGATGCCGAGGCCGCCACACCGGTGCGGGCCATGACCGCGGCGGGCGAGGCGAACAGGGAGCGCATTCTCGATGCGGCCCTTGCCTGTTTCGCGCGCACGGGGCTGAGCGGCACGCGGATCGAGGCCATTGCGCAAGATGCCGGCCTGTCGAAAACCAACCTGCTGTATTACTTCCGCAGCAAGAACGCCCTGTATGTGGCGGTGCTGACGCGCACGCTCGACATGTGGCTGGAGCCACTGCGCGCGATCGATGCCGACCGCGATCCGCGTGAAGCACTCGGTCATTACATCACTGCCAAGCTGGAGGCGGCGCGCGACCACCCGGAGGCGTCGCGGCTGTTCGCGCTGGAGGTGATGCAGGGCGCACCGATGCTGTCAGCCGTGCTGGCCACCGATCTGAAGGAACTGGTTGACCGGAAGGTGGCGTTGCTTCAGCGCTGGCAGGCGGAAGGGCGGCTGAAACCGCACAAACCCCACCATCTGCTGTTCCAGATCTGGGCGACGACGCAGCACTATGCCGACTTTGCCACCCAGGTGGAGCAACTCACCGGAGCGTCGCTCGCCGATCCGGTCTTCTTCCAGCAGACCCGCGAGGCCATTCTGGGCAGCATCCTGGGTGCCGTCCTGCCGTAGGATGTCGTGCGTGCCCTATCCGGCACCTGCCGGTTTCGCGGTCTGGCCGCGGACCCTGAGCCAGTGCATCACCAGAGCCGCAGTCAGCAGGCCCGCGCCAGCCAGATCGAACCTGACATCGGCGGCCAGCAGCAGGCAACCACCAAGGGTCGCCATCAGGCGCTCCGCGGTGTTTGTGCTGCGGATGGCGTGGCCTGTGGCGCCGACCACAAGCCCGACCATGGCGTAGGATGAGGTCAGCAGCACCATCAGCACGCCGAACCAGTCGCCGACGCTCGACAAGGTCTTTCCGTCCGGCGTCAGCATCAGCAGATACATGCCCTCCGGCGTGAGGCAGAACATCACCGGCACGAGGAAGGCGGGCAGTGTGTATTTCCACGCCTGCATCATGGTGGAGAAGGGCTTGCCGCCGCAGATCGCGGAGGCTGCGAACGGCGCCAGCGCTGTCGGCGGCGAGACATCGGCCAGCACCGCATAGTAGAACATGAACATGTGCGCAGCGGGTTCGGGGATGCCGACCTTGACCAGCGCCGGCACCAGCATCACGGCCGCGATGATGTAGCTGGCCGTGACTGGCACGGCGAGGCCGAGGATCCACATGGCCAGCGCCGCGAGGACGATGACCAGCAGGCGCGAGCCGCCGCCGAACTCGACGATGATGCCCGAGAGCGTCAGGCCGAGGCCGGTGAGATTGACCACGCAGACGATGATGCCGGCGCAGGCGCAGGTGGCGATGATGCCCAGCGTCGAGCGGGCACCATCGGTCAGGCCCTCGATCAGGCGGGTTGCGTCAGGGCCGACCGGCGCGCCGCCACGGCGGGCCTGAAGTGCCTGAAAGCCGGAGAAGGCGATGGCGGCTGCCATGCCCCAGAACACCGCCACCGAGATGCGACCATCGAACAGTTCATCCGGGCCAAGGGCCTTGGCGAGCCCGCTCACGGCAAACAGCCAGCTCGCCACGCCGAAGATGCAGCCGACGACGAAGGCTTTCATCGTCACGAGCCGCGAATCGTCGCGCAGCATCGACAGGCCGAAGGCGATGGCGATGGACCAGAACACCGCCATGAACGACGAGAAGCCCAGCGCCAGGAAGACCGCGATCGCGCCCAGCGAGAGGAAGTGGTAGCCCTGCGAGCGCGTCAGTTCCCACAGCGAGGCTTCCGAAGTTTTGACGGGCTTGATGTCGAGCCGGCGCGTGTCGGCCTCGGTCATCAGCCAGCACGAGAGATAGTAGAGGATCGTCGGGATGGTGGCGTAGAGCAGCACCTGGAGATAGCTGACGTCGAGATACTCGGCGATGATGAAGGCGGCTGCGCCCAGTGTCGGCGGCGACAACGTTGCGCCGATGCCCGCTGCCGAGAGCAGTCCGCCGCCGACATGGGGCGGATATCCCGAGCGCTTGAGCATCGGCCAGGCCAGCGATGCGACCGTCACCGTCGTGGCGACACCCGAGCCCGACACCGTGCCGAGCAGGAAGCCCGAGGCCACGACAGCGCGGCCCGGGGATGCGGGAGACGGCGTCTTGCCGAACAGCGCAAAAGCCCAGTCGATGAAGAAGCGACCTGCGCCGCCCCGGTCGAGCACCGCGCCATAGAGCGTGAACAGGATGATGAACGTGGCCGCCACATCCATCGGCGTTGAGAGGATGCCTTCGAGCGTCAGGTAGTTCTGGCCGATGATGCGGTTGAGCGAGAAGCCGCGATGGTCGAACGGCTCGGGCATCGAGGGGCCAAAATAGCAGTAGATCAGGAAGCCGATGGTCACGGCGGGCAGAATCCAGCCTACGGTGCGGCGTGTGGCCTCCAGGATCAGGGCGATCAGCGCCGCACCCAGCACCAGGTCGTCGGCGGTTGGCCGGGTGGCGCGCGTCTTGATCTCTTCGGCGTAGACCGACAGGTGGATGGTGCAGTAGATCGCCACGAACACCAGCAGCCAGTCGAACAGGCGCGTGCGGCGCAGGGCGCTGCTCATGGTGATCAGCGGGTAGCTGGCGAAAGCAAGGCCGACGGCGATGGCGAGGCCCGAGGCAAAGGCGTCACGCTGGAAGACGCGGCCTTCCATGACCACGAAGGCGATCCAGCCAACACCGAGGATGCCGGTCAGCAATTCCTCGACGGTGATCATCCGGTTCTTCGCTTCGGGGCCACCACGCACCAGCGGATAAAGCAGGAAGATCAGGGCCAGCGTCAGCGACAGGAAGCTTGAGCGGTAGAAGGTGGTGTTGACCGAGAACTGCGTCCAGTAGAGCGCATAGCCCGCCAGCCCGAAGGCGGCCGTGGCCGTCAGCCAGCCGAGCCAGCCCGTGACCCGCGCGGCGGGTCCGCCTTCTGAGTCCGATGACAGGCGCTCAAGCTCTTCAGCGGTCAGATTGACCACATCGGCGGGCGCGGTTGCCGCCGCCGCCGGACCAGCCTGCTGCTTGCCACCTGTTGTCATGCCCCGAACTCCCACCATCGCCAGCCGGCTCAGCCGGTCTTGTCTTGTCTTCATGAACAGAAAAACCCCGGCGTGTAAGCGCCGGGGTTCAAGTTGTGCGGCTTTCGCCGCGTTCTGGCAACCTGTGCGGTTGTGGATGAAATCAGGAAAGGACGCCGCGCGCCTTGTAGAAGGCTTCAGCTGCCCGGTGGAACGGCACGGCGGACTTCGAGGCCGCGCCGGCAAGGGTCAGGCGGCGCGCTTCGGGGTGGATCTTCTGGACCTCTTCGAGGTTGTTGAAGATGCCTTCGAGCGCGGCCTTGACCTGATCGTCCTTGAGCTTGGAGCTGACCACCAGCACGTTGGCGACGCCAAGGCCGGGAACAGCTGCCGCCTGCCCGGCATAGGCATTGGCCGGAAGAGTCGATGCGCGATAAAGGCCCGGCCACTGGCGTTCCAGCTTGGCCAGTTCCTCGCCCGTGGGGATGAACTGCAAGGCTGGCTGGCCGGAGGTTGCCAGATCACGCACTGCTGCTGTCGGGATGCCACCGATCCAGAAGAAGGCTGCAACCTTGCCGTCCTTCAGCGCGCCGGCGGATTCGGCAACGCCGAGATTGTCGCGGGTGATGTCGGTCTTGGGGTTGAGGCCGGCTGCTTCGAGCACGCGGTCTGCAATCGATTCGGTCGAGGAGCCAGCCGAGCCGACGGAGACGCGCTTGCCCTTGAGGCTGGCAACGGTTGTCGCCGCGCCCTGTGCGCCAACCACGTGCAGGAATGAATCATACAGCACTGCGAGCACGCGCACGTCGAGCTTGCCGTCCTTGGCGTAGGCGCCCACGCCCTGCATGGCATCATAAGCGGAATCGAGCGTCGAGAAGCCGATGTCGGCATCGCCGGCGGAGACCAGCTTGCAGTTGTCGACCGAGCCGCCGGTGACCTGCGAGGTCGCCTGCATGTTCGGCAGCTTCTCGGTCAGGATCTTGGCGATGCCGCCGCCATAGGGGTAGAACACGCCGCCGGTACCGCCGGTGACGATGGTCAGGCGCTGCTTGGCCTGTGCGAGCGCGGGTGCGCCGATGAGGGCGGCGGCACCAAGTCCAAGGCCGCCGGCAACGACGCCGCGGCGGGAAATCAGGTCTGTCATGTCAATCCTCCCAGAATGAGCCCCGCCATCATCAAGGATGCGGGATTGCGCCCTTACTTAGGGAGATAATGACCGTGTGACCAGTGGCGACCGCTGGTTTGGTTGACGGTGGCCGCTCAACCCCGGATCGGCTCGACCTTGTCGGCCATCTGCACGAACTTGGCCATGACGTATAGGCCGGCGAGCGAGAACACCGCCATCAGGCCATACTGGACGGCGGTGCCGAGTTCGAAGATGCCGGCAATGGCCCAACCGGCAGCGAAAGCCAGTCCAAACACCTCGGTGCCGATCAGGATGGCGGCGCATGCAATGGTGGTCAGGTTGCGGGTGTTGAGGTTGCGGGTGCTCTCGGCCACGATGACTTCTCTTCCGGATTGATGCGCGAAATTCGCGCTTGTCCCTCGGTTACCTCTTCGCCTAGCCTAGTCCGGCGATTTCGGCAACGCCCGTTGCCGCGCGACCTCCGGACTCCTGCCCGCCACGATTCCTCATTCACGGTTCTTCCAGCAGGCAAGGGCAGGCCCCGCGATGTCATTTTTCACGCCATGAGCAAAGTATCACCCCATGCCTGAGACACCTGTGTTTTCGTCTGCCGCCGTGGCGGCACCGCATCATCTGGCCAGCGAAACCGGGCGCAACATCCTGGCGCAGGGCGGCAATGCGGTGGAGGCCATGATCGGCATGGCTGCGACCATCGCTGTGGTCTATCCGCACATGAACGGGATCGGCGGCGACGGCTTCTGGCTGGTGCGCGACAAGCGCGGCAAGGTCGTGGCCATCGAGGCCTGCGGGCCTGCCGGTAGCCTCGCGACGATCCGCCGCTACCGCGACAAGGGCTATGGCGCGATCCCGCCGCGCGGCCCCGATGCCGCTGTCACGGTGGCCGGCGCCATCGGCGGCTGGCAGGTGGCGGCCGGGCTGGCCGCCGACCTTGGCGGGACGCTGCCCCTGCGCCTGCTGACCGAAGATGCCATCCGCCATGCCCGCAACGGCGTGCCGATCTCGGCCTCCGAAGCGCGCTACCGGATCAAGGAGGGCGATGGGCTCTATGCTGCGCCCGGCTTTGCCAAGGTGTTCAAGACCGCCGACAAGGCGCTGGTTGCCGGTGATATCCGGACCAATGCCGCCCTTGCCGGCACGCTGGAGCAGATCACGCGCGCCGGTCTCGACGATTTCTATCGCGGCGATGTCGCCCGGGAGATGGCCGCCGACCTCGAAGCCATCGGCGCACCCGTGACGCGCGCCGATCTGGCTGGCTTCCACGCCCGCACGACGCAGCCCCTGTCGCTGAGGCTGCCCGGGACAACGGTCTACAACTTCCCGCCGCCGACCCAGGGGCTGGCATCGCTGATCATCCTTGGCCTGCTGGAGCGGCTGGACATCCGGCGCTGCGACTCGTTCGAGCACATCCACGGGTTGGTCGAAGCCTCGAAGCGCTCCCTTGGTGCGCGCGACCGGGTGATCACCGATCCGGCGCGCATGACGGTCGATCCGGCCGACATGCTCAGCGATGCCTGGCTGGCGAAGGAGGCCGCGAAGATCGACATGAAGCGCGCCGCCGAGTGGCCGCTGAAGGCCGGTGACGGCGACACGATCTGGATGGGCGCGATCGACCGGGACGGATTGTCCGTCTCCTACATCCAGTCCGTCTACTGGGAATACGGTTCGGGCTGTGTGCTGGAAAAGACCGGTGTGACCTGGCAGAACCGGGGCGTGTCCTTCTCGCTGAACGAGAATGCGCTCAACCCGCTGGAGCCGGGCCGCAAGCCGTTCCACACGCTCAACCCGGCCATGGCCGTGTTCGATGACGGACGCGTGGTTTCCTACGGCTGCATGGGCGGCGATGGCCAGCCGCAATTCCAGGCGCAGGTGTTCTCGCGCTACCGGATGGGCATGGGGGTGGCCGACGCCGTCGATGCGCCGCGCTTCCTGTTCGGCAAAACCTGGGGTGCCAACTCGACCTCGCTCAAGATCGAGAACCGCTTTGACCACATGGTCGTCGCCAAGCTGGCAGCCGCAGGTCATGCTCTGGAAGAATGGGGCGTGCCGTATGACGACCAGTTCGGCCATGCCGGGCTGCTGGTCAAGCATGTCAAGGGACACGTCGAGGCCAGCCATGATCCGCGTTCCGATGGCGATGCCAAGGGGTTGTGATGCTCCGGGGCTTCGCTGGCCCGTCCCGTGCATGTGTCGTAACCTGCCACCCGTTCCCACCCGATGAGGCCTTCCATGCGCGATGACAGCCTGCACAGCTTCGTGCCCTATCCCCATGTTCCGGTGGCGCATACGGCGGACGGTCCCCTCAAGGGCCTGAGCCTCGGCGTCAAGGACCTGTTCGACGTCAAGGGCTATCCCACCGGCGCGGGTTCGCCACACATGCTCGCGATGTCGGGCATCAAGAAGGCGCATGCTCCGCTGGTCGCGCTCATGCTGAAGGCCGGTGCCCGTTTCGTCGCCAAGACGGTGACGGATGAGCTGGCCTTCTCACTCAATGGCAAGAACGCCCATTTCGGCTCGCCGATCAACGCCGCCGCGCCGGAACGGATCACCGGCGGGTCATCCTCCGGTTCTGCCTCGGCGGTGTCAGGCCGGCTGGTCGATGTGGCGCTGGGCACCGACACGGGCGGCTCGGTCCGCGCCCCGGCGAGCTATTGCGGGCTGTTCGGCATCAGGCCAACCCATGGGCGCGTGTCGCTGAAAGGCTGCTGGCCGCTGGCCGACAGCTTCGATACGCCCGGCTACTTCACCCGCGATGGTGCGACCTTCGAACGGGTTGGCGAGGTCTTCCTCGGCAAGGACAAGGCGCCGTTGCCGGAAGTGCCGCGCCTGATCGTGGCACGCGACATGTTCGATCTGGCCGTGCCGGAGGCGGGCCGCATCCTCGGCGATGTGGTCAACAGGCTGTCGCTGAGGCTTGGCGACATGCCGGAGGTGACGCTGGCGAAGGATATCGACGCGCTCTACTGGGCTTTCCGCTGGTTGCAGGGCCGCGAGGCCTGGCTGGCCGATGGCGACATGATCAGCCGGTTCGCGCCACCGCTCGGGCCAGGCGTTGCCGAGCGTTTCGCCTTTGCCCGCACGGTCACCGATGAGCAGGTCGAAGCCGGCCAGCGCACCCGCACCGCTTTCCGCACAGCCGTCCGCAAGCTGCTTGGCAAGGATGGCGTGATCGTGATGCCGACCGTGCCCGATGTCGCACCGCTGACCTCAACCAGCGAGGGTGACCTCGATGATTTCCGTAACCGCGCGCTGCGCCTGCTGTGCCCGTCCGGACTGACCGGCTTTCCGCAAATCTCGATCCCGGTCGCGATGCGGGACGGGGCGCCGCTGGGCCTGTCCATCCTTGGCCCGCCCGGCAGCGACCTTTCGCTGGTCAGGCTGGCAGCGCGGATCGATGTTGCCGCGCGCCTGAGGATTGCGTGATCATTGCGGAGCCGGGTTTCCTCATGCGCCGGGATCATCTAGCCTGACGCCATGAGTTCGCACGATCACACACATGACGACCACCATGGCCACGATCACGGCCATGGTCACGACGACCATTCGCACCTGTCTCCCATGGAGGCGCGGGTGCGGGCGCTGGAGACGATCCTCGTCGCCAAGGGGCTCGTCGATCCCGCCGCGCTCGACGCGATCATCGACACCTACGAGACCAAGATCGGCCCGCGCAACGGCGCCCGCGTCGTGGCGAAGGCCTGGGCCGATCCGGCCTATGCCGCCCGGCTGAAGACGGATGCCACGGCCGCCATCGCGGAGCTTGGCTTCACGGGCCGGCAGGGCGAGCACATGGTGGCGGTGTTCAACGATGCCGCAACCCATCACCTGGTCGTGTGCACCTTGTGCTCCTGCTATCCGTGGGCGGTGCTCGGGCTGCCGCCGGTCTGGTACAAGTCCGCACCCTATCGCTCGCGGGCCGTGCTCGACCCGCGCGGCGTGCTGGCTGAATTCGGGCTGGTGCTCGACCGTGCCGTTCAACTGCGTGTCTGGGATTCGACCGCAGAGATGCGCTATCTGGTGATCCCCGAAAGGCCTGCCGGCACGGAAGGCTGGAGCGAGGAGGCGCTGGCCGATCTCGTCACCCGCGATGCGATGATCGGCACGGGAGTGGCACTGGCTCCGGACAGCCTCAGGGCTGGCGGGGTCTCGCCATGAACGGCGCACAGGACCTTGGCGGGCAGATGGGTTTCGGCCCGGTGGCTCCTGAAATCGGCGAGCCGCTGTTCCATGCCGCGTGGGAAAAGCGGGCGCTGGCATTGACGTTGGCTGCCGGGGCGATGGGCCACTGGTCCATCGACGAGAGCCGCCATGCCCGCGAAAGCCTGCATCCGGTGGATTACCTGTCGTCCAGCTACTACGAAATCTGGACCAAGGCGCTGCAAGTCCTGCTGCTGCGCCACGGCTTCGTAGCTCCCGAAGAGTTGGCCAGCGGCCAGCCAAGCGTTGCGCCGACAACGCCGCGCCGTGTGCTCAGCGCCGACATGGTGCCTGCCGTGCTGGCCAAGGGCGGCCCGACGCACCGCGACAAGGCCGGTACCCCGCGCTTTGCCATTGGCGACCGGGTTAAGACGATCCTGATTCACCCGTCCGGCCATACCCGTCTGCCGCGCTATGCCCGCGGCAAATGCGGTGTGATCGAGATGCGGCATGGCGCGCATGTCTTTCCGGACAGCAATGCCCATGGCGGCGGCGAGAACCCGGACTGGCTCTACACGGTGAGGTTCGAGGCACGGGAGTTGTGGGGGCGAGAGGCCGATCCCAACTCCGCCGTCAGCATCGACGCCTGGGAAAGCTACCTGCTGGAAGAGCAGGCATGACAGCTTCCGGTCCTGTCCCCGGCCTTGATGCTGCGCTCGCCGGCACGGCTCCGTTGCCTTGTGATGCGGCGGGTCCGGTGTTCGCCGAACCCTGGCAGGCGCAGGCGTTCGCCATGGTCGTCGCGCTGCATGCGCATGGCCTGTTCACCTGGGCGGAGTGGGCCGAGGCGCTGTCGCAGGAGATCGCGGCTGCGCCACTGCAAGCCGATGGCACTGACGATGGCAGCCACTACTATGCCTGCTGGCTGGACGCGCTGGAGCACATCACCATCGCCAAGGGCGTGTCGAGCCATGTGGCCATCGACGCACTGGCCGCGTCATGGGCGAGGGCCGCAGAGGCCACCCCTCATGGCCGGCCGATCGCGCTGGAGAATGATCCGCAGCATGGAGCAGGCTCAAGAGCCTGAGCCGGCGCTCCACAATCCGAACAGCAAGAGCGCCCCCAGAACGGCGACGAAGGCCGCTGCGAGGCACTCGCCGGCCCGCACTGCAACGGCCGCCGATTGGCCACGCCCGCCGGCAAGGCGCAAGGCAAGGTGCTTGGCCATGACCGCCAGCAGCGCGATCAGGCCCGTGGTCAGGGCCGTGCCGAGCGCCATCGCGAAGGTGGTGGCAATGCCGGCCCAGACCAGACCTTGCGACGCGGCAAAGACCAGCACGATAATGGCCCCGGCGCAGGGGCGGATGCCAGCAGTCAGCACCACGGCTGCGGTCTGGGCAAAGCTCCTCGGGGCTGGAGGCGGAAGCATCGCTTCATGTCCGCAGCCCGGCGCACAGGCGGCCACCTCGCCGCGCACGGCTCCTGTCAGCAGCCCCGCCTTGCGCCAGAGCAGCACCAGACCGAGTGCCGTGATCGCGGCAAAGCTGACGAGTTCGATCCATTGGGAGGCGGCGTTCATGTCGCGCGCCGTGGCCTTCAGCAGCATGGTCATGACCAGAACCAGCGCGATGGCCACCAGCGCCTGCACAAGCGCCGCGCCAAGGCTCAGGGCGAAGCCGCGCAGGGCGGCCGAGCGTTCGTCGGACATGATGTAGGCCGAGATCACCGCCTTGCCGTGGCCCGGGCCGGCGGCATGCACCACGCCGTAGGCGAAGCCGAGGCCGAGCAGGGTTGGCAGTGCCGCCGGGCTATCCTTGAGCAGGCGCAGGGCTGCGGTCAGTTCGCGGTAGAAACTGGCCTGCCAGGCCATGATCATTGCGCCGATGCCGGTCGCGGCGGGAGCGGCCTCGCGCGGGCCGACGCCAAACGGGCTGCGGGCCGGAGGAGGGGGCGGCGCGCCGCTGGCCAGCCACCAGCCGATCAGGCCCATCAGCCCGGCCATCAGGGCCAGGGTTGCAAGGACCACGAACAGGCGCATGGCACCGCCATCGCCCAACCCTGCCGCAGCATCCGGCATGGCCGCATCAGAACCCGCCGCGCCGAGGCGCGATGGATCGCTCACGGACATGCCACAAGCACCCTGTTGATGAAGCTCGCGCCGAAGTTGCTGCCCGCCAACGAGGTGAAGAAATCCTCGGACAGGCGCTGTTGCTGGGTAGCTTCCACGGGCTTGGGGCGGGTGATGGTGCGTGCGCAGCCAGCCGGCGCGCCGGTGGTCCGGACCGCATCATCGCCATCGGCGAACGTGAACGAGACGAACCAGGTCGGATCGTAGATTTCGAGCGAAAAGGTCTTGCGGTTGGAGGGTGCCTTCAGGGGCAGCGTGAAGCTGAGCGTCAACTGCGCCTTGTCATAGCTCAGGGCGTAGTCGGTGGGCTTGCCGAAATCCTGCTTGGCCCCGCTGGCCTTGGCGAAGGTGAAAAAGTCGAACTCGTGCAGCGACTCGACGTTGACCTGCGCCAGTTCCACAAGTTCGTCCGCCGAGAGCTTGCCATCGTTGTTCTTGTCGAGCCCCTGCACGGCGAAAGACGAATAGGCTTCATCGAAGGTCCAGGAATGGCGCACGGCGCTGAGGCGGCCATCGGCGCTGTAGACCACGTCCGATTTCACCACGACCCAGACGTGGGGGTGGGCCGCCGCCGGGCTGGCCGAAAGCGCCAGGCCGATGGCCGCGCCAAGGGCTGCAGTGCGGACGGAGCCAGGTTGGGAGGCCAGTTTGAACATGCCGGGGAAAAGACCTCTGGAGGGCGCGCGGGATGACCGGACGCTGACCCGTTATGGTTAACGAACCCTGAATACTGCCGGAACGCGGCTTCGCCAAGGCGGCAAGATCGGGCCCGAAGCTGGGAACGATCCCGCGTCTGGGCTTCAAACTGGGCGGAATCTTGACCGGCGACGACAAGACCGCCAGGCGAGGCAGGCCAGCCGGGCGCACGCGCTTGTTCCGGGCACGGAGTGCATTGACGGGCCGATCCACATATGTCAGCATTACTGACATATTCACAAGACCGCGATGGAGTTAGTCTTCCATCAAAGCGGCAGTGCATCGCACAGGGTGGCCAGATCGTGCGGTCAGGCCAGGAGGATCCGATGGCAGACAAAAGCGTGACCGCAGCCGGCATGTCTGACGTATCCCTCGATGACAAATACGACCTGGGCAAGACCCGTGTGTTCCTGACCGGCACGCAGGCCATCGCGCGGCTGCTGCTGATGCAGAAGCTCCGCGACCAGCGCGCCGGGCTCGATACGGCAGGCTTCGTCTCTGGCTATCGCGGCTCGCCGCTGGGCGGGCTCGACACCCAGTTGTTGCGCGCTGGCAAGGTGCTTAAAGCGGCCAACATCCAGTTCCAGCCGGGGCTCAACGAAGATCTGGCTGCTACAGCGATCTGGGGTTCCCAGCAGGCCGAGATGCGCGGCGAAGGCAAGCATGATGGCGTGTTTGCGCTGTGGTATGGCAAGGGCCCCGGCGTTGACCGCTCCGGTGACGTGTTCCGCCATGCCAACATGGCCGGCACGTCGCGCCATGGCGGCGTGATCGCGCTGATGGGCGATGACCACACGGCGGAGAGTTCTACCAACGCCCACCAGACCGAATTCGTGTTCGTTGACCGGATGATGCCGGTGCTCAACCCTGCCGGCGTGCAGGAGATCCTCGACTATGGCCTGCATGCGATCGCGCTGTCGCGCTTCGCTTCCGTCTGGGTCGGGCTGAAATGCGTCAAGGACAACATCGAATCGACCTCGTCGGTAGATGGCTCGGTGGACCGGGTGAAGATTGTCATTCCCGATTTCGAGATGCCGCCGGGCGGTCTCGGCATCCGCACGCCGGATGATTTCCTCGAGCAGGAAAAGCGCCTGCACATCCATAAGCGGGCGGCGATCCTCGCCTACCTGAAGGCCAACCGGATCAACGAACTGGTGATGGCCGGCGGCAAGACCCCGCGCATCGGCATCATCACCGTCGGCAAGTCCTATCTCGACGTGCGGCAGGCCATGGACGATCTGGGGATCGACGAGGTCAGGGCCGGCAATCTCGGCCTGCGCCTGCTCAAGATCGGCTGCCCATGGCCGATCGGGCGCGATGTGCTGGAGGAGTTCGCGGCCGGGCTCGACCTGATCATGGTGGTCGAGGAAAAGCGCTCGCTGATCGAGGTGCAGGTGCGCGAGGAGCTCTACGGTTCAGCGCACCAGCCGGTGGTGATTGGCAAGAAGGACGAGGCCGGGCAGTGGCTGTTCCCGGTCCATGGCGCGCTCGACCCGAACGACATCGCGCTGGCGCTAGGCCAGAGGCTGCTGCGCTACCACGAGGATGCCGAGCTTGCCGCGCGCCTGGCCGCCATCGGGGCCGTGCAGGGCAAGCTGGCCGAGGTGCAGGAGCATGCCAAGCGCACGCCCTATTTCTGCTCTGGCTGCCCGCACAATTCGTCGACCGTGGTGCCCGATGGCATGCGCGCCTATGCGGGCATCGGGTGCCACTACATGGTGCAGTGGATGCACCGCGATACAGATGGCTTCACCCAGATGGGCGGGGAGGGTGCCAACTGGGTTGGCGAGGCCCCGTTCTCGCGGCGCGGCCATGTCTTCCAGAATCTGGGCGACGGCACCTACACCCACTCGGGTTCGCTGGCGATCCGCTGGGCGGTCGCGGCCAAGGTCAATGTCACCTACAAGCTGCTCTACAACGATGCGGTGGCGATGACCGGGGGGCAGGCGGCTGAGGGCGGGCTCAAGCCCTGGCAGATGGCGCAGCAGATCGCCGCCGAGGGCGTCGAGCGCATCGCGGTCGTCTCCGACGAGCCGGACAAGTACCCCTCCGGCATCCAGTGGCCGGCGGCGACCACCTTCCACCACCGCGACGACCTTGAAGGCGTGCAGCGCGAGTTGGCCGAGGTGCCGGGCGTCTCGCTGCTGCTCTACGACCAGACCTGCGCGACCGAGAAGCGTCGCCGTCGCAAGCGCGGCGACTATCCCGATCCTGACAAGCGCGTGATCATCAACGAACTGGTCTGCGAGGGCTGCGGTGACTGCGGCGTCAAGTCCAACTGCGTCTCGGTGCAGCCGCTGGAGACCGAGTTCGGTCGCAAGCGGCAGATCGACCAGTCGAACTGCAACAAGGATTTCTCCTGCGTCAACGGCTTCTGCCCGTCCTTCGTGACGGTGGAGGGCGCGCAGCCGAAAAAGGCCGACGTGCCCAAGGCCGATGCGGGCGCGCTCGGTGACGGTGCGTTGCCGGAACCTGTCGTTCCGGCCCTGACCGCCAACTATGCCGTCATCGTCACAGGCGTTGGCGGCACGGGCGTCGTCACGATCGGCGCGATTCTCGGCATGGCGGCCCACCTCGAAGGCAAGGGCTGCGGCATGATCGACATGGCCGGGCTGGCGCAGAAGGGCGGCGCCGTGTTCAGCCATGTGCGGCTGGCGCCGACGCCGGAAGACATCCACGCCATCCGCGTGGCGGCAGGACAGGCCGACCTCGTGCTGGGCTGCGACCTGATCGTGACCGGCTCGAAGAAGGTGCTGGCGGCGGTGCGCAAGGACGACACGACCGTGCTGTGCAACACTGCCGAGTTCCTGCCGGGCGACTTCACCCGCAATGCCGATTTCTCGCTGCCGAGCGAACGCATCAAGCGCGCGGTGCTGTCCGCAACGGGCCGGGAGCATACCCACTTCATCGACGCCACCGGCGCAGCGATGGCGCTGCTCGGCAATGCCATCGCCGCCAACATGTTCATCATGGGCTATGCTTGGCAACTGGGGCGGATCCCGCTGGGCCGCGCCGCGCTGGAGCGCGCCATCACACTCAATGGCGAGGCCGTTGCCATGAACCTCAAGGCCTTCGCGCTGGGCCGGCGGGCCGCCCATGATCCGGCTGCGCTGGCTGCTTTCCTTGGCGCCGCCAAGGCGCCCACCGCCGCACGCCATATCTCCGCCTCGCTCGACGAGATGATCGAGCGCCGCGTGGCGCACCTGACCGGCTACCAGAATGCGGCCTATGCCGCGCGTTATGCCGCGCTGGTGCAGAAGGTGCGGGCGGAGGAAGAGCGCGTGCTGCCCGGCTCGACGAAGCTGGCCGAAGCCGTCGCGCGCTACAGCTTCAAGCTCATGGCCTACAAGGACGAGTACGAGGTCGCCCGGCTCTACAGCGATGGCAGCTTCCTCAAGCAGGTCGCCGCCACCTTCCAGGGCGAGAATCTCCGCTTCAACCTGCACCTCGCCCCGCCCCTGCTGGCCAAGGTCGATCCGGTGACCGGCCAGCCGCGCAAGATGACGTTCGGGCCGTGGATGCTGCGCGCGATGGGCCTGCTGGCGAGGTTGAAGGGCCTGCGCGGCACAGCCTTCGATGTCTTCGGCTACAGCCATGAACGCCGGACGGAACGCCGCCTGATCGCCGATTATGTAGCGCTGGTCGACGAACTGACTGGCAAGCTGAGCGCTGGCAATCTGCCGCTGGCCGTGGCGCTGGCCGCCATCCCCGAGAAGATCCGCGGGTTCGGCCATGTCAAGGAGCGGCATCTTGTGCAGGCCAAGGCGGAAGAAGCCGATCTTCTGGCCCGCTTCCGGGCCGGCGAGACGATGGTGCCGATGGCCGAGGCTGCCGAATAGGGCGCGTTGCAGGGGCCTTGCCGTCCGCAACACCGTTCATTTGCGCACAGCAATCCCCATGTCTGCGGGATGGGTGCGGGCATTTGCGCATAAAGTTGAGGCTTGCTCCCACCACGCTTGTCAGTATGTTTCCCATCGACCGGGTCTTGACCCCGGTCCAAATGGTTTCATGTGAGACCATCAAGATCGCTTCAAGCGGCAGCCAGCCCATCCGGCAGGCAGGAAACACGAGGGAGGACGGACGTTGGCCCAGTCAGCGACCGAAAAGCTGGACACGTTCCCGAAGCTGCTCCGGCGCAATGCTGCCGTGCGCGGCAGCAATACTGCGTTCCGGCACAAGGATCTCGGCATCTGGCAATCCTGGACCTGGGCCGAGGTCTACCAGATCGTGCGCGCCTATGCGGTCGGGATGAAGTCGCTTGGCCTTGTCCGCGGCGACAAGGTGGCCATCGTCGGGGCCAACCGCCCCAAGCTCTACTGGTCGATGATGGCGGCACAGATGCTGGGTGCCGTGCCGGTGCCGGTCTATTCGGACGCCATCGCCGATGAACTGGCCTATGTGCTCGATCATGCCGAGGTGCGCTTCGCCGCCGTGCAGGATCAGGAGCAGGTCGACAAGCTCTTGTCGGTCAGCGAGCGCGTGCCGCGCCTCAAGACCATGCTCTATGACTGGGGTCGTGGCCTCCGGGACTATGATCACACCCATCTGCACCCGATCGAGGCCGTGATCGCACAGGGCCGGGCGCGGCTGTCCGAGGGGCCCGATGTGGGCGCTGCCCTCGATGCCGAGATCGACAGCGGCACCGGTGATGATCTGTCGATCATCCTCTATACCTCCGGCACCACGGGCCGCTCCAAGGGCGTGATGCTGACGGCGGGCCGCTCGATCGCGGCAGCCACCGACACGGTCGCCTTCGACCACCTGTCCGATCAGGACGAGGTCCTCGCCTATCTGCCGCTGGCCTGGGTGGGCGACCACTACCTCAATTTCGCGCAAGGCCTGGTCGCAGGGTTCTGCACGGCCTGCCCAGAAAGTGCCGATACCGCGCAGGCAGACCTCAAGGAGATCGGGCCGACCTTCTATTTCGCGCCGCCGCGCGTGTTCGAGAACCTGCTGACGCGCGTGATGATCCGGATGGAGGATGCCGGCAGCCTCAAGCGCCGGATGTTCCATCACTACATCGCGGTCGCCAAGCAATGGGGCGAGAAGATCCTCAACGGGCAGGAAGTGCCGCTGTCGGCGCGGCTGTCCTACGGGCTGGGCAACCTTCTGGTCTATGCGCCGCTGAAGAACGCGCTCGGGTTCTCCAAGGTGCGCACCGCCTACACCGCCGGCGAGGCGATCGGGCCGGAACTGTTCTCGTTCTACCGCTCGCTCGGCATGAATCTGAAGCAGCTTTACGGGCAGACAGAGGCCTTCCTCTATGTCACCGCGCAGCCAGACGGGCAGATCAGGGCTGACACGGTCGGACCCGCCACGCCGAACGTCGAGATCCGCATCGAGGATGGCACCGGAGAGGTGCTCTACAAGTCTCCCGGCCAGTTCGTCGGTTACTTCAAGGATGCCGAGAAGACGGCCGAGACCATGACGCCTGATGGCTTCGTGCGCACCGGCGATGCCGGTTTCTTCGAGGTCGGCACTGGCCATCTCAAGATCATCGACCGGGCCAAGGATGTCTCGAAGCTGAAGTCCGGTGACCTGTTCGCACCGAAATACATCGAGAACCGCCTGAAGTTCTATCCGAACATCAAGGAGGTGGTGGCGTTCGGCCAGGGCGAGGATTTCGTCACGGTGTTCATCAACATCGATCTGACCGCCGTCGGCAACTGGGCCGAGCGCAACAACGTGGTCTATGGCTCCTATCAGGAACTGGCCGGGCACCCGGACGTCTATTCCATCATCACTGCCCATGTGGACGCGGTGAACGCCCAGCTTGCCACAGAGCCGGCGATGGCGGCGGCGCAGATCCGGCGCTTCCTGATCCTGCACAAGGAGCTGGATGCCGATGACGGCGAACTCACCCGCACCCAGAAGGTGCGTCGCGGCTTCGTTGGCGAGCGCTACGCCCCGCTGGTCAAGGCGCTCTATGACGGCTCGTCCGAGGCGGACATCTCCACCGAAGTCACCTTCGAGGATGGCCGCAAGGGCGTGATCTCGGCCCGCGTCAAGGTCAAGGATGCAACGCTTTATCCGGCCACCAGCACGACCGGAAAGGCCGCGTGATGCTGCATGTCTCCCCAACCACTGCTGCCGCAGGTATCGCCAAGGGCGATGTGCTGCTCAATGTCGAGAACGTCTCGCTGCGCTTCGGCGGGGTGAAGGCGATCTCGGATGTGTCCTTCGACATTCGCAAGGGCGAGGTCAGGGCCATCATCGGGCCGAACGGGGCTGGCAAGACCTCGATGCTGAACTGCATCAACGGCTTCTATTTCCCGCAGGAAGGCCACATCACCTACAAGGGCGTGCGCCGCCAGAAGGTGCGCCCGCACGAGGCGGCGTCGTCCGGCATTGCCCGCACTTTCCAGAACGTCGCCCTGTTCAAGGGCATGACCACGCTCGACAACATCATGACCGGGCGCACGCTGAAAATGCACAAGGGGCTGTTCTGGCAACTGCTCCGCCATGGGCCAGCCATGACCGAGGAGATCGAGCACCGCCGCAAGGTCGAGGACATCATCGACTTCCTCGAGATTCAGGCCATCCGGAAGATGCCGGTCGGCAAGCTGCCCTACGGCTTGCAAAAGCGCGTCGAGCTTGGCCGGGCGCTGGCCATGGAGCCGGAACTGCTGCTGCTCGACGAGCCGATGGCCGGCATGAACCTTGAGGAGAAGGAGGACATGTGCCGCTTCATCCTCGACGTGAACCAGCAGTTCGGCACCACCATCGCGCTGATCGAGCATGACATGGGCGTGGTGATGGACCTGTCGGACCGCGTCGTCGTGCTCGAATACGGCCGCAAGATCGCCGATGGCACGCCGGATGTGGTCAAGGCCGACCAGAAGGTCATCGACGCCTATCTCGGCGTGGCGCATTGAGGGAAACCAGCACGCTCATGTCCGCCGTCACATCCTCCCCCGCCAGACCTGTTCTTCCGCCCGCTGTGCTCGCCACACTGAAGGTGCTTGGCGTTTTCGGCGCCATCGCGCTCGGCATCGTCCTGCTGGTGCAGAGCGGGGCCATGCCCAAGGGCTCGATAGGCCACAAGGTGCTGGCCGCGCCCTTCATCGACATGTGGGAGTTGCCCGACCTGCTGGTGCAGACCCTGTGGGAAGGCCTCGTTGCAGGCGTGCTCTATGCGCTGATTGCGCTGGGCTTCGTGCTGATCTTCAAGGCCTCGGGCGTGTTCAACTTCGCGCAGGGCATCATGGTCGTGTTCTCGGCGCTGACGCTGGTGGGCTCTTACGAGATCATGACCCAGCGTATGGGACTGCCGACCGGCGTCGTGGTCGCAATCCTGGCTCTGGTCATCGCGGTGGCGACCATGTTCGTGCTGGCCTGGCTGGTGGAGCGCATCGTGCTCAGGCCGCTGGTCAACCAGAACGAGATCATCATGCTGATGGCGACGGTGGGGCTGACCTATTTCCTGATCGGCTTCGGCGAATATGTCTTCGGCGGCAACCCCAAGGTGATGATCACCGCCGAACTCGGGCTGCCGACCGGCAACACCCAGTTCAATATCCTTGGCGGGCGGGTCAACATCCAGCATCTGGATGTGGCGGCCGCGGTGATCGCCTCGGTGATGATCGCGGGCCTCGCCTTCTTCTTCCAGTACACCCGCATCGGGCGGGCGCTGCGCGCCGTGGCGGACAGCCACAAGGCGGCGCTGTCGGTGGGCATCTCGCTCAACCAGATCTGGGTCATCGTCTGGTTCACCGCCGGCATCGTGGCGCTGGTCACCGGCATCATGTGGGGGGCGCGCTCGGACGTGTCCTTCGCGCTGGAAATTATCGCGCTGAAGGCGCTGCCGGTGCTGATCCTCGGCGGCTTTACCTCGGTGCCCGGCGCCATCGTCGGCGGCCTGATCATCGGCATCGGCGAGAAGATGGGCGAAGGCTACTGGGGCCCGCTGCTCGGCGGCGGCATCGAGACCTGGCTGGCCTATGTCATCGCGCTTGGCTTCCTGCTGTTCAGGCCGCAAGGCCTGTTCGGCGAGAAGATTATCGAGAGAATTTGATGATGCTGGTCTTGTTGCTTGTTGTCGGAATCGTGAATTTTGCTTTCTTTGGTTTCCTGTTCTATAAATTTCCGCAATTCTTGAATGATCGAGGCCGTATTTCTTGTTTTTTTGCGGCGACTGCAAGTTTTTTTGTAGGTAGCGCGCTTGCTTACCTTTCACAATTAAATAAAAATACAACAATAACGAGCAGTATACCACCGGAAAAAGAAATTTTGTACATTGGAATTGCTGGCTTATCATCGGCAGTTTTTTCGAGAATTACGAAGAAGAGCTAATGCGGCTCAAAATACAACTGAAAAGACGAGCAACGTATGTTCTATCGTGAAACCGGCCAGTTCAAGACCAACTATGCCGATGACATGGCGATCTTTCCGATCCGCCAGGACCGGATCGGCCTTGCGCTGATCCTCGCCTTCGCCTTCCTCGTGGTGCCGTTCGTCACCAGCGATTTCACGCTCAAGACGATCATGCTGCCGTTTCTGGCGCTGTCGGTCGCGGTGATCGGCCTCAACATCCTGACCGGCTATACGGGCCTGATCAGCCTGGGGTCCGCCGGCTTCATGGGCGTGGGGGCCTATGCCTGCTACAAGCTGACGACGATTTTTCCCGAGGTGAACATCATCATCTGGATTTTCGTCTCGGGCTTCTTCGCGGCTGCCGTCGGGGTGTTCTTCGGCCTGCCCAGCCTGCGCATCAAGGGGCTTTATCTCGCGGTGGCGACGCTGGCGGCGCAGTTCTTCCTGCAGTGGGCGTTCGTGCGCATTCCCTGGCTGTTCAACTACAACCCGTCCGGCGCGATCGAGGTGCCGCTACGCACGCTGTTCGGCGTACCGATCACGGGGCCGACGGCCTCGCTGGAGGTGAAATACCTGATCTGCCTGTGCTTCGTGGTGGGCATGACCTGGCTGGCATCGAACCTCGTGCATGGGCGCATCGGGCGCTCGTGGATGGCGGTGCGCGACATGGACATCGCCGCTGAGCTGATGGGCATCAAACTGCTGAATGCCAAGCTGATGGCCTTTGCCGTCTCGTCCTTCTACTGCGGGGTCTCGGGCGCGCTGTTCGTGTTCCTGTATCTGGGCGGGGCGGAAGCAGGCACCGAGTTCGCTATCCGGCTCTCGTTCCTGATCCTGTTCGCGGTGATCATCGGCGGAGCGGGCTCGATGATCGGCTCGTTCCTCGGCGCGGGCTTCATCGTGGCGCTGCCGACTATCCTGAAGTTCGGGTTGCCGGCCATCGGCATCGCGATCACCGGCGCAACCGCCGAAAAGATCGTGCTGATGATCATCGGCGCATTGACGATCTATCTCCTGATTGTGGAACCTCACGGTCTGGCCAGGCTCTGGCAGATCATGAAGCAGAAACTGCGGGTCTGGCCTTTCCCCTACTAGGGCCTGCCAACAGCAAACCAGGTCCGGGACGTTTCGAAACCCGGCCACATCGACGAACAACGGTGAACGGAGGAACGACACCCATGATGTTCAAGAAACTGGCTCTCGGCGCTTCTGTCGCGGCCACGGTGCTGATGGCGGGCTTTGCCGCCAAGGCGCAGGACGCGATCAACTTCGTGCACAACACCTACCGCACCGGTGCCTTCTCCGGCTCCGGCATCCCGGTCGGTGACGGCGTGCGCGATTACTTCGCCATGCTCAATGCCCGCGACGGCGGCATCGGCGGCGTCAGGATCAACTTCGAGGAGTGCGAGACCGCCTACGACACGCGTCGTTCGGTCGAGTGCTACGAGCAGGGCAAGGCCAAGAACTCGGTGCTGTATGTGCCATGGTCCACCGGTGCCACGCTGGCGGCGATCCCGCGCGCCCACATCGACAAGATCCCGATCTTCTCGATGGGTTACGGCCTGTCGGCTTCGGCCGTGGGCGATGTCTTCCCATGGGTGTTCAACATGCCGATCACCTACTGGGATGGTGCCAACGCCTTCATCCAGCACGTCGCCCAGCAGGAAGGCGGCTTCGACAAGCTCAAGGGCAAGACCATCGGCCTGCTGCATCTCGATGCGCCATTCGGCAAGGAGCCGATCCCGATCCTGGAGACGCTCGCCAAGCAGCACGGCTTCAACCTGAAGCTCTATCCAGTGGCACCTGCCGAAATGCAGAACCAGTCCTCGGTCTGGCTCTCGATCCGCCGTGACCGCACCGACTGGGTCTACAACCAGGGCTGGGGCGCGATGAACCCGACAGCGGTGCGCGAGGCAGCGCGCGGCGGCTTCCCGGTCAACCGTCTGGTTGGTGTTTGGTGGGCTGGCGGCGATGACGACGCACGTCCGGCCGGCGATGCGGGCAAGGGCTATCGCGCCCTGAACTGGCACCAGACCGGCGCCAACTTCCCCGTCATCCAGGACATCATCAAGCATGTCGTGGACAAGGGTCAGTCGCTGTCGCCGAAGGAAAAGGTCGGCGAGAACCTCTACAACCGCGGTGTCTATCAGGGCATCCTGATCGCCGAAGCGATCCGCAACGCACAGGCCATCACCGGCAAGAAGGTGATCACCGGCGAGGACATGCGCAGGGGCTTTGAAGCCCTCAACATGACCGAAGCCCGCTGGGCTGCCAACGGTGCTGCCGGCTTCGCGTCGCCAGTCCGCGTCACCTGCTCGGATCACAACAGCCAGTCGGCTGTCTACGTGATGGAGTGGGACGGCAAGGCCTGGAAGCGCCAGTCGGCCGACATCCAGCCGCAGAAGGAGATGGTCCGTCCGCTGCTGGAAGAAGCCGCCAAGGCCTTCGCCACCTCGAATGCAGGCTGGCCAGCCCGCACCGAGCCCTGCCAGAACAACTCGTGAGTTGAACAACGCCGGGCATGACCTTTGTGTCATGCCCGGCGAGCGATGTGAGGGAAGGGGATCCAGGCGCTCCGGCGGCATGGATCCCCTTTCCGGCCCACCTGCGGGCCGCCGGGGATGAGACCCCAGTGCTGAACAGGAGTTCCCATGTCCGCCACTGCCACCGCCACGACCGTCCAGCCTGCTGTCGACACGGTCCTCTCGGTGAACAACATCGAGGTCATCTATGACCACGTCATCCTTGTCCTGAAGGGTGTGTCGCTCACTGTGCCGCGCGGCGGCATCGTCGCGATCCTGGGGGCGAATGGCGCGGGCAAGACCACGACTCTGAAGGCGATCTCCAATCTGCTGAAAGCCGAGCGCGGCGAAGTCACCAAGGGCTCGATCGAGTTCGAGGGCGAGCGCGTCGACACGATGAGCCCGAACGAACTGGTGCGGCGTGGCTGCATTCAGGTGATGGAGGGGCGGCATTGCTTCGCTCACCTCACCATCGAGGAAAACCTGCTGACCGGTGCCTTCACCCGGCGCGACGGCAACGCCGCCATCAAGCGCGACCTCGAAAAGATCTACACCCTGTTCCCGCGCCTGCGGCAGCGCCGCCAGTCGGTGGCAGGCTACACCTCGGGTGGCGAGCAGCAGATGTGCGCCGTCGGCCGCGCCATGATGTCGAACCCGCGCATGATCCTGCTCGATGAGCCCTCGATGGGGCTGGCGCCGCAGGTGGTCGAGGAGATCTTCGAGATCGTGAAGCGCCTCAACGCCGAAGAGGGCGTGTCGTTCCTTGTCGCCGAGCAGAACACCAACATGGCGCTGAAATATGCCACCTATGGCTACATCATGGAGACCGGTCGCATCGTCATGGATGGCGAGGCGAAGTCGCTGCGCGAGAACGAGGACGTTAAGGAGTTCTATCTTGGCGTGTCCGAAGGCGCGAAGAAATCCTTCCGCGAGGTCAAGAGCTACAAGCGCCGCAAGCGCTGGCTGGCATGAGCGCTGCCATCGAAGCGGTGCTGGAACGCTGGTATGCGGCCCTCAGGAAGGGCGACCTGGCCGCATTCCGCACCGTGGCCGCACCCGACATCGTGGTGCGCTGGAATGGCCCGCCTGACCTGATCCCATGGGCGGGCGAGCATCATGGCCTTGAGGCGGCGCTGGCCTTCTTCGGCAAGGTCGGGGCGGCGCTGGAGATCCTGAGCGTCGCGCCGGTCGAACGCCTGCTCACCACCGACAGGGCGCTGCTGGTGCTTGCCGGCCACTGGCGGGTGCGCGCGACAGGGCAGGAGCTGCATCTGCGCGCCGCCAACCTGTTCAGCTTCCGCGATGGGCTGGTTGTGGCCTATGAGGTGTTCCCTGACAGCGCGGCCTTTGTGCGGGCGCTGAATCCGACATTTCTTGCCCCTTGATTGGCGTCCTCTTGATTGACGTAGACCGATTGGCCATGTCTCGCCCATGCCCATTCTGATCGGTCTTGCCGTCATTGCCCTCTTGCTGCTGATCTTCGGGCCGCAGTTCTGGGTGCAGTGGGCGCTGAAGAAGCATGGCGCAGACCGCCCCGATCTGCCGGGCACGGGCGGGGAACTGGCCCGGCACCTGCTTGACGAGGCCGGGCTTGAGGGCGTCGCGGTCGAAGCCACCGAGGCCGGCGATCACTATGACCCAGAGGCCCGCATCGTGCGGTTGAGCGAGGGCCACTTTGCTGGTAGGTCGGTGGCAGCCGTGGCCGTGGCGACGCATGAGGTTGGCCATGCCATCCAGCATGCGCGCGAGGAACCCGGCTTCATGCGGCGCATGGCCGTCGTCGGCAATGTGATCTGGATCGACCGTGTGGCCACGGTGGTGCTGCTGAGTGCGCCGCTTCTCGGTGTGCTGATCAAGGCCCCGGTGCTGATCCTGCTTCAGGTCGGGCTGGGTGTGGTTCTGCTGCTGGTGCGCGTGCTGGTCCATCTGGTCACATTGCCGATCGAATATGATGCGAGCTTCCGAAAGGCTCTGCCGATCCTCGAGGCACGAGGCTATCTCGGCGAGGCCGATATGCCTGCCGCCCGGCAGGTGTTGACGGCGGCGGCATGGACCTACGTGGCTTCGGCGCTGGCGACCTTGCTGGACGTGATGCGCTGGTTGAGGATACTTCGGTTCTGACACAAAGAGGGAATGCCATGGCCACCCATTTCGATGCGCTGGAGACGCGCCCGCCAGAGGCGCGGGAGGCCGAGTTGCTGGGGCGCCTCGAAGGCGTGATTGCCGCTGCCATGCAGGCGCCGGCCTATGCCGCGCATCTCGCCGGGGTGGACCCGCACGACATCAAGAGCCGGAAGGCGCTGGCGCAACTCCCGATCCTGCGGAAATCGGACCTGCCGGCGCTGCACAAGGCGAACCCGCCTTTCGGCGGATTCGTTCCCGGCCACCTGGGCCGGTTCGGACGGCTGTTCACCTCGCCCGGCCCGATCTTCGAGCCGGAGGCGGCGAGGCCCGATCCGTGGGGCGCGGGGCGGGCTTGCTTTGCCGCGGGTCTGACCTGCGGCGAGGTCGTGCTCAACACCTTCAGCTATCATCTGACGCCGGGCGGTTTCATCTTCGATTCAGGCGCGCGTGCCGCAGGCTGCACCGTGATCCCGTCTGGACCGGGCAACACCGAGCAGCAACTGGATGTGATCGATGCCTTCCGGCCCGGTGCCTATGCCGGCACGCCGGATTTCCTGAAAATCCTGATCGAGGCCGGTCGCGCGGCCGGGCGGCCTGTCAGCATGACGAAGGCCGTGGTGTCCGGCGCGGCCTTTCCGCCCAGCCTGCAAGCCTGGGTCAAGGAGGCCGGTGTCGATGCCTACCAGTCCTACGCCACCGCGGATTTCGGCATCATCGCCTACGAGACGGCGGCACGCTCCGGCATGATGGTCAACGAGAACATCATCGTCGAGATCGTCACGCCGGGCACCGGCGATCCGGTCAGGGAAGGCGAGGTCGGCGAGATCGTGATCACCAGCCTCGATCCGGAGCATCCGCTGATCAGGCTTGCCGTGGGTGATCTCACCGCCGCGATGCCCGGCGTCAGCGCCTGTGGCCGCACCAACATGCGCATCAAGGGCTGGATGGGCCGCGCCGACCAGACTGCGAAAATCAAGGGCATGTTCGTCAGGCCCGAGCAGGTGGCGGAGATCGCGCGCCGGCATGCGGAGGTGGCAAAGCTCCGGCTTGTGATCGGCCGCGCCAACGAACTCGACACGATGCTGCTGAAGGCCGAGCTTTATGCGGAGCCGCCGGGCTTCGTCGATGCGCTGGCCGCGTCCCTGCAGGCCATCACCAAGCTCAAGGGGCTGGTCGAGATCGTGCCGCAAGGCTCGCTGCCGCGCGATGGCAAGGTGATTGCCGACGAACGGCCCGTCGGCTGAGCACGGATCAGGATAGCCCATCCCCCTTCGGAGTGTGGTCGCCCTTCACAGCCGGCTTGCGAGGCCCTACATGCAAAGGGCGGGGCTGCCCGGTTCGTCAGGGAAATGTATCCCCGGGCCCTTATTGATCCGTCCGGGAGCTGTTCCTGACCTGGCCCGTGGGCCAGGACAAACGGCGCCCACCTACATTGTAGGTGTCCCGGGATCGAAAACCCAACGGCCATGGTGGCTCCGCAACCCTTTCCGTTCGCAAGCAATGCCGGACAATCCTGCGATGGCCGACCATGCCCAGAAGGCCGCGATGCGCATTGACGCCGTTAACAGGCGTGATGGGCTCGACCTCGACGACCGGCTGGAATGGGACCAGCAGATCAGCGACAGACTGCTCGCATCCGGCCTGCTCGCCCAGGTTGGCGGGGTGGTGGCCGGCTATTGGCCGATGCGCTCGGAGGCCGACCCGCGCCCGATCATGGTGGCGCTGAAGGAACTCGGCATATCACTGGCCCTGCCTGCGATGCACAAGCTTGGCGGGGCCTTCGCCAGCGAGGTGCTGTTCCGCCCGTGGATGCCGTGGGAGCCGCTCGTGCCCGGCGGTTTCGGAACCCTTGTGCCAGTCCCGGAGGCAGGCGCTCTGGAGCCTGCGGTGCTGCTGGTGCCGCTGCTGGCTTTCGACGCGCAAGCCCGACGTCTGGGTTATGGCAAAGGCCACTACGACCGTGCCATCGCGCGCCTGCAAGCCAAGGGGAGTGTTCTGACCATTGGTGTGGCCTATGCGGCGCAGGAGGTGGCGGAGGTGCCGACCGAGCCGCATGACAAGGCGCTGGACGCCATCGTCACCGAGCGCGGCGTGATTGTGGCGCGCACCGGGAAGGGCATGCCCGAGCGATGAGCGTAGAACCTGTGCTGCCGCGTGATGCGTTGACCTTTCGCAGGTTTCCGGCACAAGTCGCTGGCTGTCCCGCCGACCGCGCCCTGCAACCCGTCCCGAGCCGAGCCCTGCCGCATGCGCCTTCTGTTTCTTGGTGATGTTGTCGGCCGGCCAGGCCGGATTGCGCTGACCGAAAGGCTGCCGCAACTCAGGGCGCGCTGGAACCTCGATTGTGTGGTGGTCAACGGCGAGAACGCCGCGGCCGGCTATGGCATCACCGAGGCGATCTGTCAGGAAATCCTCGATGCCGGGGCTGATGCGGTGACGCTGGGCAACCATTCGTGGGACCAGCGCGAGGCGCTGGTGTTCATCGAACGGCAGCCACGCCTGGTGCGTCCCGCCAATTACCCGCCCGGAACGCCAGGGCGTGGCGCTGCCATGGTCGAGACGGACAAGGGCCAGCGGGTGCTGGTGGTCAATGCCATGGGGCGTGTTGAGATGGAGCCGCTCGATTGCCCGTTCCGCGCCGTCGAGGAGGCCATCGGCCAGGCCCCTCTGCGTGAGGTGGTCGATGCCATCGTGCTCGACATCCATGCCGAGGCAACCAGCGAGAAGCAGGCCTTCGGCTGGAACTTCGATGGCCGGGTCTCGCTCACGGTCGGCACGCATACCCATGTGCCGACGGCCGACACGCGCATTCTGCCCGGCGGATCGGCCTTCCAGACCGATGCCGGCATGTGCGGCGACTACCATTCCGTGATCGGGTTCGACCGGCACGAGCCCGTTAGACGGCTGATCCAGAAGACGCCGCTGCAGCGCTGGGAGGCCGCGAGCGGCAAGGGCACGCTGTGCGGCGTGGCGGTGGAAACCGATGACCGCACGGGGCTGGCGCTCAAGGTTTCGCCGGTGCGCATCGGCCCTGCGCTCGTCGAGCAGATGCCCGTGTTCTGGGAGAGTTGACCGGTGAGCGACGGCGACCAGACCCCGCCATCCGACCCGCAACCGCTCGAGCACGCCCGGGCCAGCACCATCCTGCGCCATCTCGCCGACAAGCATGAGGCCGAGACGATCAGCATCGGGCAGATGACGGAGGCGTTCGGCGAGCGTGCCTTCGGCATCCTGATGATCGTGTTCTGCCTGCCGAACATGGTGCCGGTGCCGGCCATTGGTGCTCTTTTCGGCATTCCCTTGCTGCTGATTGCGCTGCAGATGGCGCTGGGACGGCCCAAACCGTGGTTGCCGCACTTCATCGAAACCAGGTCCATCCAGCATGCTTCGCTGGTGAAGATGGTCAATGTCGTCGAGCCACGCATGCGGCGGGTCGAGGCGGCCCTGAAGCCGCGCTGGATCTTCCTGTTCTCGCCGATCATGGACAAGGCCATCGGCGTTCTGGCCATGCTCTGTGCGATCTCGATCATCATCCCGCTCCCCGGAAGCAATTTCCCGCCTGCGATCGCCTTGATCCTGATCTCCCTGGCGGTCACCCAGGAAGACGGGCTCTATCTGGGTTTGGGGGCGGTGATCGCAATTGCCGGCGTGACCTACACGACGGTCGTGGTCGGCGGTCTGGCCTATGCCGGCTGGTTCGCGCTGATGCGCGTCATCGGCATGTGAGCCCCGTTGCCGTGCTTCTCAATCGCCTGAGCTTTGCTATAAGCCGGCCAAGAACAGATCATTCAGACGCAGCAGAGGCGCCGTTCGGTGCCATGCCGCGCCGTCGACAGGGAGGCTCCGTTGGCCGGGCATTCGCAATTCAAGAACATCATGCACCGCAAGGGCAAGCAGGACAAAGTCCGCTCAAAGATTTTTGGCAAGCTCGGTCGCGAAATCACCGTTGCTGCGAAGCTCGGCATGCCTGACCCAGCCATGAACCCGCGCCTGCGCATGGCTGTGCTGGCCGCGCGCGCCGAGAACATGCCCAAGGACAACATCGAGCGCGCCATCAAGAAGGCCGCCGGCAATGACAGCGAGAACTACGACGAGGTGCGCTACGAAGGGCGCGGCCCCGGCGGCGTGATGATGATCGTCGAGGCGCTGACCGACAACCGCAACCGCACCGGCTCGAATGTGCGGTCTTATTTTTCCAAGGCAGGCGGCGAACTGGGGGCCACCGGCTCGGCCACGTTCATGTTCGACCGGCTCGGCGAGATCACCTATCCGGCACAGGCCGGCGATGCCGACATGGTGATGGAAGCGGCGATCGAGGCCGGAGCGGACGATGTGCAATCCGATGAGAACGGCCACACCATCACCTGTGGCTTTGCCGACCTGTCCGAGGTCTCCAAGGCGCTCGAAGCGCGACTTGGCCCGCCGGCCACGGCCAAATCCGTGTGGAAGCCGCAGAACCTCGTGATGCTCGACGAGGAGAAGGCGCAGTCGGTGATGAAGCTGCTCGACATCATGGAGAACGACGATGATGTGCAGAACATCTTCTCGAACTTCGAGGTCTCCGACGAGGTCATGGCGCGCCTGACCTCCTGATCGGGTCAGCCACGCCCCAGCCAGCCGTCCCAGAGAGGCAGGCTGATCAGCGCGGCCAGGGCGATCACGCCATAGGCGATGCGGCGGAAGGTGCCTTCGCTGGCGAAACGGTAAAGGCTGGAGCCGACCACGATGCCGAAGCCGTAGGGCACGAGCAGCGGCACGGCCTTCCAGAGCGCAGCCGCAGTCAGGATACCGTTCCAGGCCAGCAGCAGGCCGGAAACCAGCGTGGCGCAGGCGAAGTAGGTCACCAGATCGTGGCGCATCTGCGCGGCGGATTTGTTCTGCGCGCTGAGCCAGAAGATCGCCAGCGGCATGCCGCCGAGTTGGGCAAGGCCGGCTCCCAGCCCTGACAGGCCGCCCACTCCGAAGGACAGCTTCAGGCCGGGCTGGCCGCGCCAGCGCCAGCCGGCGGCCAGTGCCAGCACCGCCGCGATGATCAGCCCGGCGATCAGCCAGCGCATCACGGTTGAGGGCAGGGTGAGCAGCAGCCACACGCCCAGCGGCAAGGTCACGGTTGCGCCGATGAGCAGGGGCAGCACCTCGCGCCATGCGGCATGCTTCAGCGAGCGCGCCGCCAGCGGTAGCGCAAACGGCGCATCCAGTGCCCAGATCAGGGCCGCCGCCAGCGGCAGCGGCACCACCATGCCGGCCAGCGGCATGAAGATCATGGCAAAGCCGAAGCCGGTGAAGCCGCGCACCAGCCCGCCCACCAGCGCCGCAAGACCAAGCACCACCAGGGCGCGGTCGAAGCCTTGCGGGGCCAGCACCTCGATCATCTCTTCCATGGTCATGTCCTGTCAGGCCGACCCGTTGCGCGCAAGGCACATTCAGGAAGCGCGCGTCAGGCTATACGCTCTGGCATGGCGAACACGATTCGGATCCTCGGGATTGATCCTGGCCTGCGCAAGACCGGCTGGGGCATCATCGTGCAGGAGGGCACGCGCCTGAGCTTTGTCGCCTGCGGCACGGTGACCAGCGACAATGCCCGCTCGACTGCCGAACGCCTCAGGCAGTTGCATGACGGGTTGTCCGAGGTGTTGGGCCAGTATCGGCCTGACGAGGTTGCGGTCGAGGAGACCTTCGTCAACAAGGACGCTCAGGCAACGTTGAAGCTCGGTCATGCGCGCGGCGTGGCGTTGCTGGTGCCGGCGCTGAGCGGGCTTGCCGTTGCTGAGTATGCGGCCAATCTTGTCAAGAAAACCGTGGTTGGCAATGGTCATGCTGACAAGAAGCAGATCGGCATGATGATCAAGGTTCTTCTGCCAAAGTCAGATCCGAAGACAGAAGATGCGGCGGATGCCCTTGCGATCGCCATTACCCACGCGCAGCACCGGGGCGCTCGCGCACTTCGTGAGCGCGTGTTACTGTAACCTAACGTCCGCTTACGTCACAGGGCGGATATTTTCCGATTGGATGTCATCATGATCGGCAAGCTCAAGGGCCAGATCGATTCCTATGGCGAGGATTTTGTCATCGTCGACGTGCATGGCGTGGGCTACGTGGTGTTCTGCTCATCAAGAACGCTGCAGGCCCTTCCACCGGTCGGCGAGGCGGTGATCGTCTGGATCGAGACCCAGGTCCGCGAGGATGCCATCCGCCTGTTCGGCTTTCGCAGCGAGGCCGAGCAGAACTGGTTTCGTCTGTTGCAGAGCGTGCAGGGGGTCGGGGCCAAGGTGGCGCTGGCGATCCAGTCGACGCTCGAACCCGGTGCCCTGGCAACCGCCATCGCCACGGGAGACAAGGCGCAGGTGGCGCGGGCCAATGGTGTCGGTCCGAAGCTCGCCCAGCGCATCTGTGTGGAACTGAAGGACAAGGCGCCGGCGTTCGGCATGGTCGATCCGGCCCTGATCCAGTTGTCAGGTGCGATCGAAGCCAAGGCTCTGCCAAGACCGGTCAGCGATGCGATCTCCGCGCTGACCAACCTGGGTTATCCGCAGGCGCAGGCCCAGTCGGCCATCGCGGCGGCCATGACAGCGCTCGGAGACGGCGCGGAAACCGGACAACTGATCCGGCAAGGATTGAAGGAATTGGCGAAATGACCGCCCGCCCGAAGACGGATGACGCTGCACCGATCAGTGTCATACCCTACCTCGATTACGAGATGGCCCGCAGGCTGCTGATCAAGCAGTGGGGCGACGATGCGCTGGTGATCGGCGGCAAGGCGCACACCGCCAGCGAGATGACATTGAAGGCGGCCTTCTCGCCGGACGGCAAGCTCGGCGGTGTCGCCTATTATCGCATGAGCGGCATGGTGGCGCTGCTTGGTGCCATCGTGGTGACGGATGGCGGGCGCGGCATGGGAACGGCGCTGTTCAACGCCGTCGCCGATGAGGCGCGCGCGCAGAAAATGAAGCGGCTCCGCGCCATCACGACCAACGACAATTTCGAGGCCATGGCCTTCTTCCAGAAGCGCGGCATGCGCTTCATGTCGATGTTTCCCGGCGGGGTCGATGCCTACCGGGCCTTCAAGCCGGGGCTGAGGGAGCTAGGCTTCCACGGCATCGTCTGCCGCGATGTGTTCGAACTCGAACTCGATCTGTGAGGCAGCCTGGACCGGGACGCTGGCTTGCGCGCTCGCGCAAATAGCGCCAAACAGCGCAGATGAGCGACAAGAACCGCCCAGGCCTGCTCGATGGCGCCAAGCGCGAGGATGACATCGATCAGTCGATTCGTCCGCTGGCGCTGGGCGAGTTCATCGGCCAGCAGCAGGCGCAGGACAACCTCAAGGTCTTCATCCAGGCGGCGAAGACGCGCGGCGATGCGCTCGACCATGTGCTGTTCGTCGGCCCGCCGGGGCTGGGCAAGACCACGCTGGCGCAGATCGTGGCGCGCGAGATGGGCGTCAACTTCCGCTCGACCTCCGGCCCGGTGATCGCCAAGGCCGGCGATCTGGCGGCGCAGCTCACCAATCTCGAAGAGCGCGACGTGCTGTTCATCGACGAGATCCACCGGCTCAACCCGGCGGTCGAGGAAATCCTCTATCCGGCGATGGAGGACTACCAGCTCGACCTGATCATCGGCGAGGGGCCGGCGGCACGTTCGGTCAAGATCGACCTGCCGAAGTTCACGCTGGTCGGTGCCACCACGCGGGCCGGCCTGCTGACCACACCGCTGCGGGACCGCTTCGGCATCCCGATCCGGCTCAATTTCTACACGGTCGAGGAACTTGAGCGGATTGTGGCGCGCGGCGCGCGGGTCATGGGCATCGGCATGAGCGAGGATGGGGCCAACGAACTGGCCAAGCGCTCGCGCGGGACGCCCCGCATCGCAGGCCGGCTGCTGCGCCGGGTGCGCGATTTTGCCATCGTGGATGGCGCGGACAGGATCACGCGGAGCGTCGCCGACAAGGCCTTGCGCCTGCTCGATGTCGACGCGATCGGGCTCGACCTGATGGACCGGCGCTATCTGCTGATGGTCGCCGAGAAGTTCGGCGGCGGGCCGGTCGGCATCGAGACCATCGCCGCAGCTCTCTCCGAACCGCGCGATGCGATCGAGGACATCATCGAGCCATTCCTGCTGCAACAGGGCTTCCTGCAACGCACGCCGCGGGGCCGGCTGTTGACCGGCGCTGCCTTCCGCCATCTGGGCATGGTGGAGCCCCGGCGCGAGGGCGCGCAATTCGGGCTGTTCGGGGATGAGGGCGAAGCGTGAGCGCGGAGCCGCACCTCCTCCCTGTCCGCGTCTGATACGAGGAGCCGCTGCAGGATCAACGGATTGCGGAGGCTACGCCAGCCAACGACAGCGTGCCAGAAACGAGAGACCTGTTTGGATAAGGTATCTCGACCTAAAGCGACCCGGCGCCATCCCAGATCGTCGCGTAAGCTTCCACCTTAAGGGCGGCAGTCTCTGGGTCGGCTTTCAGGATTGAAGTCGGAGCCCTGACCGCAAAAGCGTTTAGCGACTGGCCGAGTGTGTACGCGTTTTGGTTGTCGGTGATAATGAGTCGGTCGTGCAGAGTTTTGGCCGGGGCAAGTTTTGCTTCGACTGGCCGATTGGAGCCATATTGCGCAGCCCACGCGGTAGCAGCAGGCTTGAGCGAAGGCTTAACGTGCGCCGAATCGGCCAAAAGTCGTATTGAGACGCCCTCGGGGGCAAGGACGGCAAAAGTCGTCAGTGTCTTTTCGTCCATGTAGGGGTCCACAATGAGGACGACGGACGTCGCGGCCTGAAGCAGTTTCCCGATAGCCGCTAGCCCGTCGAAAGTGTTTCCTGCCGGGATGAACGAACCCTGCGAGGCTGCCGGTGCCTTGACCTCTGCAATTGCGAGCAGGCGATAGGCGATGGCCTGAATCCGTACGGAGTTGTACTCTCGATTGGCACCGAACGTGTACGGCTGCATGATGGTTTTTAGATCCACCAGGTCCGCCAGCTCGCCGGACTCATTCAGAAGGGCTGCGAGCTTCCCGAGCCACTTCAAGTGGTCTTGCGGCAGGCTTCCTTTGACGACGAGGTTCGGCATGCTCTGCACCAAAGCGCCGACCTGCTGATAGAGCGATTCTTGGGTGATCATCATCATCGAGCCAAGCTACAGCGTTTGTGATTGTCGGTAACCGCCCTTTTGTCACGTGGCCACAAGATAACCAGCCAGCGGGCCGTCCGTGTCTGGGATTGCGACACGGAATTTCTTGGATGTCCGATTATCCACACCCCCAGAAAACGACTCGCGCCCGCTAAGTCATTGATCTACAAAGCGAACGGCCTCACTGCCGCCAAACCGCAACCAGAAACTGCTACCAACCGCCACCACGTATGGGGTCTGGGGCCGGATTCGTGAATCATATCAATGCATAAGCTGATGGTCAGGGTGTATTACGAGGACACCGACTTTTCGGGTGTGGTCTATCATGCCTCCTATCTGCGCTTCATGGAACGGGGGCGGACGGAGCTGATCCGGGCGCTCGGCGTCGAGCAGCGCGAATTGTTCGCCAGCGAAGGCGGCGCGGAGGTTGCGTTGGCCTTCGCGGTGCGCCGCATGGCCATCGAGTTCCTCAAGCCCGCGGTGATGGACGACCTCCTGACCATCGAAACGGTTGCCGTCGTGGCGCGCGGAGCGACGATGCAGATCGCCCAGCGCGTGCTGCGCGGCTCCGAGGAACTGGTCACGGCCGAGGTCACCGTCGCCTGCGTCGGAGGGGGCAAGGCGCGCCGGATACCGGAGGCCCTGCGGCGGCGGCTCAGGCTCGACACACCCTGACAGGGCATCATGACGCGCCCCCGGGATTGCTGCATTGCACGCAATCCTAACCAGACATTAACCCTATTGGCGGCTTAACTTGGCAGGAACACGGGAGAGCCACGTTCCTGACCCGTTCATGCGCCCTTCTTTCGCCGGATTCGGGCGCGATGGGAAAGGCCCACCTTTCCCGGCATGTGAGAAACCCGATCGCCGCGCTGGCAGCCACGTTGCCTGCCGCCGCGGCCAAAGGACATGAGCAGATGACACCCGTCGAAATCGCGCAGGCCCCCATCGACATGTCGTTCTGGGCGCTGTTCATGCACGCCCACCTCGTGGTCAAGCTGGTCATGATCGGCCTGATCGCGGCCTCGGTGTGGTGCTGGGGTATCATCATCGACAAGATGCTGCTGTATCGTCGCACGCAGGCGGCCATGGACCGGTTCGAGGAAACCTTCTGGTCAGGCCAGTCGCTGGACGAGCTTTATCGCACGCTCTCGGCCAAGCCGGTCAGCGACATGGCAGCGGTGTTCGTCTCGGCCATGCGCGAGTGGAAGCGTTCGTTCGAGAATGGTGGCCGTTCAGTCGCCTCGCTGTCGCAGCGCATCGACCGGGTGGTGGATGTGACCATCCAGCGCGAATCCGAACGGCTTGAATCCAAGCTTCTGATCCTCGCCACGATCGGGTCGTCATCGCCGTTTATCGGTCTGTTCGGCACGGTCTGGGGCATCATGACCGCGTTCCAGGCCATCGCCGTGTCCAAGAACACCTCGCTGGCCGTGGTCGCGCCGGGCATCGCCGAGGCCTTGTTGGCAACCGCCATCGGCCTGTTCGCGGCCATCCCGGCGGTGATCGCCTACAACAAGCTTCAGGCCGATGCCGCC